>NZ_CP083746.1:1145000-2345000 GCF_020151015.1 Pseudomonas sp. p1(2021b) | reverse complement strand
CTGCTCACCCACCATCTGCCCGAACCGCCCCGCCTGGAAGTCGGCGAACGACTCGGCGATTTCCGCCTGGCTGTTCATCACGAACGGGCCATAGCCAACGATGGGCTCGTCGATCGGCTCGCCGCTGAGCAACAGCAGGCTCACTTCATCCAGCGCCTCGACCTGCACATGCTCGCCATCGCGCTCCAGCAGCACCAGGCTGGCCGGGCCCGCCTCGCGCTCGCCATTGACCCGCACGTTACCACGCAGCACCACCAACGCTGCGTTGCGCCCGGCGGCGATCGGCAGCTGCAGGTTGGCACCGGCCTTCAGGCGCAGGTCCCAGACATCCATGGCGGTGAAGGTCCGTGCAGGGCCTTGATGGCCCTGGTAGGCACCGGCGATCACCCGCAGGCTACCGGCCTCACCTTCCAGCGACACCACCGGGATGTCCGTGGACAACAAGGTCTGGTAACCGGCCGCGGCACGCTTGTCGCGGGCCGGCAGGTTGACCCACAGTTGCACCATTTCCAGGGTGCCGCCGCTACGGGCAAAGGCCGGCGAATGGAATTCCTCGTGGAGAATGCCGTTGGCGGCAGTCATCCACTGCACGTCGCCCGGGCCGATCAGGCCACCGGCGCCGGTGGAGTCACGGTGCTCCAGCTCCCCCTGGTAGACGATGGTCACGGTCTCGAAGCCCCGGTGCGGGTGCTGGCCAACCCCGCGCCGCGCGGTGGTCGGCGTGAAGTCATGGGGGCCTGCATAATCGAGCAGCAAGAACGGGCTGATATGGCGCGCCAGGTTGTCGTAGGTGAACAGGCTACGAACCGGGAAGCCGTCCCCGACCCAATGGCCGTGGGGGCTGCGGTGGATACCCAGAATCTTTTTCATGAGAAGTCTCCTCTCTCAGATGGCTGGGTATAACACTACCGATGGAACCAATGTTGCGGTAGACAGCAAAAATGGCATGGTTCGTCCCACCAACAGAACGATCATGACGTGTTCACCGCAACCGCTATCCAAAACCCTCTACTGAACACTCACCGCCCGCAACCGCTGCCCTACCCGAGGCCCGAACACATTGATCAGCAACCCCAGCATGACCAGTACCGCGCCCCAGCCCTGCGTCGCACTCAAGCGTTCATCGAGCAGCCAAGCCGACGAACTCAGGCCGACCACCGGCACCAACAGCGAGAACGGCGCCACCTTGCCTGCCGGATGCCGCGACAGCAAGGTGCTCCACAGGCTGTAGCCAAGCATGGTGGCGACGAACGCCAGGTAGGCCAGGGCCAGTACCGAGCTCCAGCCGATATTGGCCAGGGCATGGCCGATACGCTCAGGCCCCTCCAGCCACCAGGACAGCGCCAGGAACGGCAGCGGTGGTATCAAACCGCCCCAGATCACCAGGGCCACCAAATCCACCGAGCCGAACCGGCGCGTGATGATGTTGCCCATGCCCCACATGGCACCCGCGCACAGGGTCAGCAACAGGGCCAGCAACGGTACATGGCTGCTGTCCTCGCTGCCGATCAGCACCAACCCGCCCGCGGCCACCAACAGGCCCAGCAGGCTGGCCAGACGCAGGCGCTCACCAAGAAACAGCGCGGCGAACCCGAGGGTGAAGAACGCCTGGGATTGCAGCACCAACGAAGCCAGCCCTGGCGGCATACCGCTGTACATGGCCTGGAACAGGAAAGCGAACTGGCCCAGGGAAATGGTCACGCCATAGGCGACCAGCCAGCGCCAGGGCAGCTTCGGGCGCCTGACCAGCAGCACCGCCGGAAACGCCACCAAGGCAAACCGCAAGGCCCCGAGCAGCATGGGCGGCAGGCCATCGAGGCCAACCTTGATCACCACGAAATTCACGCCCCAGGCGATGATCACCACCAGGGCGATCAGCAGGTCCTTGACTGGCATTGCGGTTTCCTTCTTCAGGCTTTTCTAGACATATTTCGTTACAGCATAAGGCCTTTGTTTTCCCACGGACCAGCACAGTTGGCTGCCAGCCTTGCGCAACAGTCGTGCAAGCGAAGCGTCTGGCACAACGAACAGCGGCCAGACGAAGCGTGTCAAGCTTCACTTGACCTTACTTGTCTATACATGCTCATATCGCACACAGGCCATCCCTTCCCTTCGAAATGGCCGCCCGCCCCCACAAGAACAAACAAGCGGAGTGCCCCATGTCCAGCAAACCCGTGATCGAACGGCGCTCGATCGACTACATCCCCGAAGCTGAACGCCATGGACGCGTGTACAGCCAATTCACCTTGTGGCTGGGAGCCAACCTGCAGATCACCGCGATCGTCACCGGCGCCCTGGCCGTGGTGCTGGGCGGCGATGTGTTCTGGTCGCTGCTCGGCCTGTTGCTCGGCCAACTGATCGGCGGCGCCGTCATGGCCCTGCATGCCGCCCAGGGGCCGCGCCTGGGCCTGCCACAGATGATCTCCAGCCGGGTGCAGTTCGGGGTCTATGGCGCGGCCATTCCCATGGCCCTGGTGTGCCTGATGTACCTGGGCTTCACTGCCACCGGCACGGTGCTGTCCGGCCAGGCCATCGGCCAGTTGCTGAGCGTGAGCGACAGCACCGGCATCCTGATCTTCGCCGGGGTGATCGTGCTCGCCACCCTCGCCGGCTACCGGGTGATCCACTGGATCGGCCGCGTGGCCAGCGTACTCGGCATCATCGCCTTCGTGTACCTGTTCAGCCGCATCCTGATGCTGGCCGACATCGGCCAGTTGCTCGACAACCGCCACTTCACCTGGGCCTCGTTCCTGCTCGCGGTGTCGCTGGCCGCCTCTTGGCAGATCGCCTTCGGCCCCTACGTGGCCGACTACTCGCGCTACCTGCCCAGCAGCACGTCACCGGTCAAGACGTTCCTCGCCGCCGGGCTGGGGTCGGTGATCGGCGCCCAGGCCTCGATGATCCTCGGCGTGTTCGCCGCCGCCATTGCCGGTGGGCAGTTCTCCGGGCATGAGGTGGCGTACATCGTCGGCCTGGGGGGCGCAGGCACCACGGCCGCGCTGCTGTACTTCAGCATCGCCTTCGGCAAGGTGACCATCTCGACGCTGAACTCCTACGGCAGCTTCATGTGCATCGCCACCATCATCAGCGGGTTCCGTGGCCACCTGCAGATCAGCCGCCTGCAACGCCTGGTGTTCGTGCTCGGCATCGTCGGCGCCGCCACCCTCGTCGCCTTGCTCGGCCAGCATTCGTTCCTCAGTGCGTTCAAGTCGTTCATCCTGTTTCTGCTGACCTTCTTCGTGCCCTGGAGCGCGGTGAACCTGGTGGACTACTACTTCATCACCAAGGAGCGCTACGACATCCCGGCCCTGGCCGACCCCGAAGGCCGCTATGGGCGCTGGAACTGGCCAGGGATCATCGTCTACACCGTTGGCGTGCTGGTGCAGATGCCGTTCATCGATACCAAGCTGTACACCGGCCCCATGGTCGCCCACCTGGGCGGTGTCGACGTGTCCTGGCTGATCGGCCTGGTGGTGCCTAGCCTGCTGTACTACTGGGTCGCCCGCGGCCGCGCCGCACAGGCACCGGCCCATATCATCATCCCCGACGTCCGCTGAACTCCTGCCTCCGGGTAGCGGACGCCCGTTCGCTACCCAGGCGCCTGTCTCAATCGCGATAATCCGGCGCCACCCGCTCCAGCAGCCGCAACAGCGCCTGCCATGCCAGGGTATTTCCATCCGGATCCGCCAGTTCCCCGGCTTTCAATGGCCGCGCCGGTTCGTTGAACTGCCGCTCGGTGTGCGCGCACACCGCATGCGGCGGCACGATCACTTGCCCGGCCTGCAGCGCTGCCAGTTGAATCTCGCAGGCCTTCTCCAGGTAGTACATGCGCAAGAACGCTTCGGCCACGGTGCTGCCGACGGTCAGCAGGCCGTGGTTGCGCAGGATCATCACCGTGTGGTGCCCCAGGTCCGCCACCAGCCGCTGCTGCTCGTCCAGGTCCAGCGCGATCCCTTCGTAGGCGTGATAGCCGACCCGGCCATAGAACTCCATGGCGATCTGGTTGAGCGGCAGCAGCCCGCACTCGAGCGCAGCGACCGCGCAGCCGGCGCGGGTATGGGTGTGCAACACGCATTGGGCGTCCTCGCGGGCGCCATGGATCGCGCCATGAATGACGAAACCGGCCGGGTTGACCGCGTAGGGCGAAGGCTCGACCGGGTTGCCCTGCAGGTCGATCTTCACCAGCTTCGAGGCAGTGATCTCGTCGAACAGCAAGCCGTAGGGGTTGATCAGGAAGTGATGCTCCGGGCCAGGCAGGCGTACGGAGATATGGGTGAAGATCAGGTCGGTCATGCGAAAATGCGCGATCAGCCGGTAGCAGGCCGCCAGTTCCTGGCGCAGGGTCCGTTCGGTGGGGGTCATTGGCATTGTCCTGATTTGTGAATGATGAGGCCGCTGCGCGGCCCCGGATATCAACCCATCACTTGCTGGCCCAGGCGTTGAACCGCTGCTCCAGCTCTTCGCCATGGTCGACCCAGAACGCCACATCCATGGCCAGCGCGCCCTTGAGGTTCTCGGGCGAGGTCGGCACCCAGCTGGCCAGCCCAGGGTCGAGCTTGGCCGCAGCCTGGGTATTGGTCGGGCCATAAGGGATCTGCTCGACGTAACGCACCTGGGTATCGGGCTGGTTGGCGTAGGCGATCAGCCGCCGCGCCTGATCGGCATGCCTGGACCCCTTGATGATCGCCCAATAGTCCATACCATACAGGCTGCCCGGCCAGACCACCGCCAGCGGGCTGCCCTGCTGCGCGGCCACGGCGATGCGGCCACTATAGGTGGACGTCATCACCACATCGCCCGCGGCCAGCCACTGGGGCGGCTGGGCGCCGGCATCCCACCACTGGATGTACGGCTTGAGCTCGGTCAGCTTGGCGAAAGCGCGCTCGACGCCTGCCGGAGTGGCCAGGACCTTGTATACGTCCTCGACCTTGACGCCGTCGGCCAGCAAAGCGAACTCCAGGTTGTATACCGCGCGTTTGCGCAGGCCGCGCTTGCCGGGGTATTTCTTCACGTCCCAGAAATCCGCCCAGGAAGTCGGCGCCTGGGCCAGCTTGCTCCGGTCGTAGGCAATTGCCACGCTCCATACCAGTGCCGCCGAACCGCAATCCTGGGCCGCATCAGGTATCAGCTCGGAAGTACCGCCCAGTTGCTGCCAGTCCAGGCGCTCGTAGATGCCCTCGTCGCACCCACGCATCAGGTCCGGGCCTTCGATCTGCACCACATCCCAATCGACATTCCCGGTATCGGCCATCACCTGGATACGGGCCATCTCGCCGTTGTATTCGCTCTGGATCAGCTTGCTGCCGTCCTGGGCACTGAAAGGCTGGAAGATCGCCACATCTTGGGCTTTCTGGCCTGCACCACCATAGCCGACCACGACCATCTGCGGCGCCGCTTGCACACTGCCCAGGCCCAAGGCCAACAGCAGTGCGCAAAAGCCGGTCCTGCGGGGAAATGCATTCATCGCTGGTTCCTCCTGCCGGTGCCTGGCCGGTACAGCCAAGGCCCGCTTTCTTGTTGTTGTGAGGCGCCCCTGCTTGAGGGGTCGAAGGGAACGCTAGTCGCGAGCAAGTAAAAAAACAAGTTGATTTTTTACTGGAGCTACACTTTCATGACGTAAAACAACAACTCACCGGAGCTGCGCGCATGTCGACCGCCTTCGCCCACCTGTTCGAGCCGTTGCAGATCCGTGGCAAATGCCTGAAGAACCGCATCATGTCCACCGGGCATGACACCTGCCTGCCCACCGACAACCTGGTCAACGACAAGCTGATCGCCTACCACCGTGCCCGCGCCGAGGGCGGTGCCGGCTTGATCGTGTTGCAGGTGGCCGGCGTACACGACAGCGCGCGCTATACCTCCCACGTACTGATGGCCACCGACGATGCCTGCATCGAGGGCTACCGGCGCCTGGCCGAGGCCTGCCACACGCACGGCACGGTGGTGCTGTCGCAGCTGTTCCACCCCGGTCGCGAGATCATGGAAACGGCCGACGGCCTGCTGGCGGTGGCCTATTCGGCTTCGGCAGTGCCCAACGAACGCTTCCGGGTGATGCCCCGGGCGCTGGACCAGGCGATGATCGACGAAATCGTCCAGGGCTACGCCGCGGCCGCCCGTCGCCTGTACCAGGCCGGCCTGGATGGCGTGGAGGTGGTGGCCAGCCACGGCTACCTGCCGGCGCAGTTCCTCAACCCGCGGGTCAATCGCCGCACCGACGGTTACAACGGCGGCCTGGAGCAGCGCCTGCGCTTCGTGCGCGAGGTGCTGGCGGCGGTACGCGCGGCGACCGGCGAGGACTTCATCGTCGGCCTGCGCATCAGTGCCGACGAACGTGACCCCGAGGGCCTGACCGAGGACGAATCGCTGCTGGCCGCCCTGGCCCTGCAAGGCGAGATCGACTACCTGCATATCGTCGCTGGCACCTCCGCGTCGCTCGGCGGCGCGGTGCATATCGTCCCGCCCATGGCCATCGAGCCGGCCTATCTGGCCCGCGAAGCCGGCACCTTCAAGGCGAGCCTGGACATCCCGCTGTTCGTCACCGGCCGCATCAACCAGCCCCAGGAGGCCGAGCTGATCCTTGCCCGTGGCCAGGCCGATGTCTGCGGCATGACACGCGCCTTGATCTGCGACCCGCAGATGCCGACCAAGACCGAACGCGGCCAGGTCGAGGACGTGCGCGCCTGCATCGCCTGCAACCAGGCCTGCATCGGCCACTTCCACCGCGGCCTGCCGATCTCCTGCATCCAGCACCCGGAAACCGGTCGCGAGCTGCAATACGGCACGCTGCAACGCACCACCGCGCCCAAGCGGGTGATGGTCGCCGGCGGTGGCCCGGCCGGCATGAAGGCCGCCGCGGTGGCGGCCGCACGCGGCCATGAGGTGACCTTGTACGAGGCCGGCCCGCAGTTGGGCGGCCAGGTACTGCTGGCCCAGCTGCTGCCCCGGCGCAGCGAATTCGGTGGCGCCAGCACCAACCTGCAACGGGAGATGGAACTGGCCGGGGTGCGCGTGGTGCGCAATACCCGGGTCGACCGCGCCCTGGTCGAGCGCGAGCGCCCGGACCTGGTGATCGCCGCCACCGGCGCCACGCCCTACTGGCCTGCGTTCGAGCGCGACGGCCAGATGCAGGTAGTGGACGCCTGGCAGGTGTTGCGCAACCAGGCCACCCTGGGGCGCTCGGTGCTGGTGGTGGACTGGCGCAGCGACTGGATCGGCCCAGGCATCGCCGAACGCCTGGTGCGCGAGGGGCACCAGGTGCAACTGGCGGTCAACGGCACCCACTGCGGCGAAAACCTGCCGCTGTACGTGCGCGACCAGATGGCCGGCGAGCTGCACCGCCTGGGCATTGCGATCACGCCCTATGCCCGCCTCTACGGCTGCGATGACAACACCGTCTACCTGCTGCACACCGCCAGCGGCGAGCCGATGATCTTCGAAGGTATCGACACTCTGGTCTTGTGCCTGGGCCACCAACCCCAGGACACCTTGGGCGAGGAGCTGGCCGGGCTGGTCGAGGTCAGGCGCGTCGGCGACTGCCTGGCGCCACGCACCGTCGAGGAGGCGATCCATGACGGCCTGACGGTTGCCTGGGCGCTCTGAGGCTGGTCATACTGCCGCTTTCCCGATGGACCGACGCCCAATGAGCGAGCAACCCATGACGCCGACGCCCGCCGCCGAAGCAGGTGGCGCGGCCCCGCATTTTCTCGGCACCCGCATCCGTGGCCTGCGCAAACGCCGCGGCATGACCCTGGCAGAGCTGGCCAAGCAGAGCGAGCTGACCGCCGGCTACATCAGCCAGCTGGAGCGCAACCTCTCCTACCCGTCGATCCCGGCGCTGTTCAACATCGCCCGCAGCCTGGGCGTGACCATCCAGTGGTTCTTCGCCAGCGAAGCCAGCACCGCCCCTGAAGACCAAGGCTACGTGGTGCGCCGCAACAGCCGCCTGAGCGTGCATTACGAGGACGGCATCGTCGACCAACTGCTCACGCCCCAGCCCAACCGCCAGCTGGAAATCCTCCACTCGCGCTTTCCACCGGGCACCTACAGCCAGGAAAGCTACAGCCATGAGGGCGAGGAAGCTGGGTATTTGCTATCGGGCCGTTTCGAGCTGTGGGTGGGCGAGCGTTATTTCCAGCTGAACGAAGGCGACAGCTTCAGCTTCTCCAGCCAGGAACCACACCGCTATGGCAACCCCGGGGACGAGGATGCCGTGGTGATCTGGGTGATCACGCCGCCGACGTTCTGAGCCCCCGAGGACACTGCCAACTCTGTAGGAGCGGGCTTGCACAGGCGACATCGCTGTCATCTTTCGGTCACCGCCCTGTCGTAATCTGCAGCCCAACGCCATGCCACAGGGTCCCAGGATGCCCCGCCTCCTTGCCTTGCTCTGCTGCTTGCTGCCCCTGCTAGCCCTGGCCGAGCCGTTGCAGTTGCGCATCCAGGGCTCCAACACCATCGGCGCCGCCCTGGCCCCGGCCCTGGTCCGGGGCCTGCTCGAGGCCCAGGGCGCCACGGCCATCGAACAGGCGCCGGGCGAGCACACCAACGAAACCCAGATCCGCGCCCTGAATGCCCAAGGCCAGCCCCTGCACATCGATATCGCCGCCCACGGCTCCAGCACCGGTTTCGCCGCTTTGGCCAACGCCGAGGCCGACCTGGCCGCCGCCTCCCGCCCCATCACCGACAGCGAGGCCCAGGGCCTGCAGGCGTTGGGCGACCTGCGCGACAAGGCCTCGGAGCAGGTCATCGGCCTGGATGGCGTGGCCGTGATCGTCCACCCAGGCAACCCCCTGTCGCAGCTGGCCATCACCCAGTTGGCGCAGGTGTTTTCCGGCCAGGTGCAGCGCTGGGAGCAGTTGGGCGTGGCCGGCGGTGCGATCCGCCTGTATGCCCGCGATGATCGCTCCGGCACCTTCGAAACCTTCAAGGCCTTGGTGCTGGAGCCAGGCCATCAGGCCCTGGCGCCCCAGGCGCAGCGCTTCGAATCCAGCGAGGCACTGGCCGAGCGGGTCAAGGCCGACCGCCAGGCCATTGGTTTCAGTACCTTGACGGCCGTGCATGGCGCCAAGGTCCTGGCCATCGCCGAGGGTGACGCCCCGGCCCTGCTGCCGACCCGTGCCCGGGTGGCCAGTGAAGACTACCCGCTGTCGCGCCGCCTGTTCTTCTACTTGCCCGCCCACCCCACCCCGCTGGCACGGGCCCTGGCCGAGTTCACCCAGAGTCCGGCAGGCCAGGCGATCGTCGCCCGCCAGGGCTTCGTCTCCCAGCAGGTCAAGGCCCTGCCGGTGTCCCCCCTGGCGGACATGCCGGCGCGCTACCGCACCCTGGCCAGCCAGGCCCAGCGCCTGACCGTCAGCTTCCGCTTCCAGGCCGGCAGTGCCAACCTCGACAACAAGGCGTTGCGCGATGTCCAGCGGGTCGCCGACTACCTGCGCCAGGCCGGCAAGCTCGATCACCAGGTCGTGCTGGTCGGCTTTGGCGACCCCAAGGCAACGCCCGGGCGTGCCGCCCTGCTCTCGCGCCTGCGGGCCATGGCCGTGCGCCGCGCACTGGCCCGTCATGGTGTCGAAGTGAGGGAAGTGGCCGGCCTGGGCGACGAATTGCCGGTGGCCGGCAACGATCAACAAAAGGGACGTTTGCGTAACCAAAGGGTCGAAGTATGGGTGTACTGAAGCCTGGGCCATCGGCGCAAAAAAATGTAACAGCCTGCCATTCGGCAGCGCCGGAAAACCGGTCTAGGCTCACACCCATGTGATACCGGGCCCCTCTGACGGCTGCCGAGCCGCCATGTCGGATCACTGTTGCCATGCAACGTCGACATTCAAGGAGGGGCTCATGACGGCTCTGCTCACATTCCTCACCACCCCATTCCTCGGTACCAGCGCCTGGTTGTGGCTGGTGTTCGTCGCCATCGTCATCGCCTTGCTGGTGCTGGACCTTGGCGTGCTGCACCGCAAGGACCGGGAAATCGAAATGCGCGAAAGCCTGCTGCTGTATGCCGGCTATTTCAGCGTGGGCGTACTGTTCGGGGCGTGGGTCTGGTACGAGCTCGGTGCCCAGTCGGCGCTGGAGTTCTACACCGGGTTCCTGGTGGAACAGTCGCTGTCGATGGACAACGTGTTCGTCATGGCGATGATCTTCGGCTTCTTCGCCATCCCCCGCCGCTACCAACATCGGGTGTTGTTCTGGGGCATCCTCGGCGTGGTATTCCTGCGGGCGATCATGATCGGCGTGGGCGCGGCGCTGGTGCAGCACTTCGCCTGGGTGCTGTATCTGTTCGGCGCCTTCCTGCTGTTCACCGGGGTGAAGATGGCCCTGTCGAAGGAAGACAGCCACCCCGACCTGGCCAATAACCCGGTGCTGCGCTTCGTGCGCCGGCACATGCGGGTCACCGAGCAGATCCACGGCCCACATTTCTTCGTGCGGCTCACCCCGCCCGGCCACAGCACCGCCCTGCGCCATGCCACACCGCTGTTCCTGGCCTTGGTGCTGATCGAGCTGGCGGACCTGGTGTTCGCCGTGGACAGCGTGCCGGCCATCTTCGCCATCACCCAGGACCCGTTCATCGTCTACACCTCGAACATCTTCGCCATCCTCGGGCTGCGTTCGTTGTACTTCGCCCTTGCGGCGCTGATGCACCGTTTCGTCTACCTCAAGTACGCGCTGGCATTGGTGTTGATCTTCATCGGCTGCAAGATCTTCTACCACGGCATGGTCGGCAAGGTACCGGCGTTACTGTCGCTGGGCGTGACGTTCGGGTTGCTGCTAGGCGGGGTACTGTTGTCGCTGTTCAAGACCCGCGCCGCTTCCCCGTCCACGGCCCGGGATGGCGATGCGCGGCCGCCCAAGCAGGCCACTACCCAGGCGCCGCAGGAAGAGAAGACCGGAGCGCCCTGAACCCAACGAGTGTGTGTCGCTGATCTGTGGGAGTGGCGGTGCGGCGATCCCACAGCCCCTGTAAAATCAATGAGTTATGCGTTGTTCTATGAAGGGGGCTTGCCCCCCCGATTACGATCGAAAGATCACCGTCATTCCTACTGAATAAACGCCGCCAGCCCAGGCGCCGCCAAACGCGACGTCAGGAGGCCGAGTGGAAGCCTTGTGCAGGTGGGTGCCAGGCAGGGATGCCTGGCAAGCGGCGCAGGGCCATGGATGGCCCTTCGCCGCGCCCCGCCGGAGCAAGGCTGGAGCGAGGGAACCCCGGAGCGCAGCGCAGGGGCCGGATGCAGGAGCCATGTACGGGTCACCCACATGGGTTACATAAAAGTTCACTCACATAGGTGACACCTTGAGCGTCACATAGCCATCAATGGCATCACGCACATCGATCCTACCGAGGACGATTGGACCGAAAATAACATCCCAGAGTCCGTCTCCAACTTGCTCCAGCCCAATGGTCTGGTGCTTCAGTACGTAACCTACGTAGATCCTCAAGCCTCGGCGGCTGACGATGCCGCAACCGTCAATTGGCAAGCTCTCGATATGGCTGGGATAAATCATCTCAGGCAGCTTTTCAGGGAATGGGCGCGGCGAAGGTTGGTAACAGGACGCCGGCGTTCTTTGTTCCAAGGCTTCGTGCAACCGTTCGTAATTGTAATGCTGCCGAAACCGATCAAAGTGCCGTTGTTGAGCCTCCCATGCTATTGCTGGTGGCGATGGGAGCGTGCTCTTGAGAGTCCGATGCATGCGTTCATGCCGGCCATTCTGCTCAGGTCTGCCAGGTGCGATGCGCTCGGGAATAATGCCCAGACGCAACCACCAGATCGACAGTTGGGAAAGACCTGCGCGTCCTTTGCTGGCGAACGGTACGCCGTTGTCGGTTCGGATACGCTCAGGCAGCCCATTTTCACGGAATACATCAGTAAATACCGCCTGCGTTTCCAGGAAGTTCGTGTTTGCCATGCTGTGGCAGGCAAGCAAGAAGCGACTGGCGTGATCCATGATCGTCAACGGATAGCACCAGACGCCTGCCCCTGTGCGGAACTGGCCCTTGTAGTCCGCACTGAACAGCTGATTGGGCAACTCCGCTTTTTCCAGTGGCTTGGGATAGATGGCCACACGCTGACGTAGACGCCGCGGCTTGATCAGTTCGGCTTTCTTGAGGATGTTGTAGATCGCGGTCTTTGAGGGTGGCGCCTGATCAGGAAAGCGCTCCTGCAACGCTGCCTGGATTTTTTTGGGCCCAGGCACCGTCTCCCCCTGACCGCGCAGTTCCACAATGGCCTCGCGGACCGCAACGGGTACAACCCAGTCCTGGGTCAACCGGCGTCGGCTGCGCTCCTCCAAGCCTGCCGGGCCCTCTTTCTCGTATCGCTCGACCCATTTGTAGCCGGTCTTTCGACTGATCTCGTAGGCCTCACACAGGGCGCTGAAGCTAGGCGGCCCCTGCAGGTAGTCCGCGATGAAAAGCATTTTCAGGTCCATAGGTGTTAGCTCTCGCCACGGCATGGTCAGATCCTCGAAAACCGACCTTGCCAGTTAAAGACTGTTACCTATGTGCGTGAACTGATTTGTAACCCATCTGGGTGAGTCATACCGCCAGCGTTTTTTGGTTACTTTTTGTCGCGTTTGACAAAAAGTGACCCGCCGTAAGGGCGGAAAGGTGAGTGTGCGTCGCCATCGCAAACGAACTGTTCGCTTAAATCAACACCAACGATTCAACAAACACCGAGCGCATGGGAATCGCGAAAACTCCATTCGCCATGGAGGCGCTCACTCACCTTTTCGCCTTTACGGCGACCTACTTTTGCTCTTCGGTGCGCGTCAAGGTAGTTGTCGTGTCTGGTTTAGCCGGTTCGCTTTTGCTCTGGATCTCGCTCGCGATTCAGGTACACATGGTTAGGCAATTTCCAGTTACGGACTTCTCGAACCCATCGTCCTGGATTCTGACGCCGCGCTGCTTCGTATAACTGTTCACGCTGCCTAAGTGACGCGCCATCTTGACCTTGATGTCGCTGCGAAGGGGTGACGTATTTGAGCGCGCTATGACGGTGTTCATTGTTGTACCAGGCAGCAAACTGCATTACCCACATACGAGCTTCATCGAGCGACCCAAAAGGCAAGCTGGGCCACCGTGAGCAGTATTTAGCCGTGCGAAATAGCGCCTCGGCATAGGCGTTGTCATTACTGACCCGTGGGCGACTGAAGGATGGCAGAACACCAAGGTTACGCAGCGCGGCGAGCATCGTCGCGCCTTTCATCGCGCTGCCATTGTCTGAATGAAGCACCAATGTATCCGGGCGAATCCCTTCACGTAAGCAGGCACGCTCCAGCAGGATACTGGCATGCTCAGCACTTTCTGCTTCGTGTACTTCATTCATGACCAGCTTGCGACTGTAGATATCTTTGACCATATACCAATAGAAAAAACGGCCTTTGACCGTACTCGGTAACCAAGTGATGTCCCAACACCAAACCTGATTGGGCCCACTCGCCCTATGGGTCGTGAGCGGTCTGGCTTGTGGTCTTCGACTCCGCCCACGTCTGTGTGCTTGGCCCGCTGACTTGAGCACTCGGTAAAAGGTCGATTCCGAGGCTAGGTAGAGGCCTTCATCTGCTAACTTCGGCACGATTTCATGCGGTGTGAGGTCGGCACAATCAGGGCGATTGGCTGCTTCCAAAATGGCCAAGCGTTCGCACTCGCTGAGCTTGTTGGCTGGTTCAGGACGGGCCGCTCCAGGCCGCCCATCCTCAGGTTGATGGCGCCACCGTTGCACAGTTCGCTCAGTGAGCCCCAACTCCTCACAGGCTGCACTTTGACGAGCGCCTGCTCTTACTGCGGCGTCAATCAACTGAAGGGCTGCTGTGCGATCTGCAGCACTGGTCATTCGTCCTCGTCCTTGCCCCAGATCGCATCGGCCTTTTTTCGCAGTACCAACAACGCTGCCGTTTCTGCCAAAGCCGCTTCTTTACGCCGTAACTCACGCTCCAATTGCTCGATCCGTTTGACCGATGCGATATCTTTGACGGGCTCTTGCTGGGGCGGAGTATTAGCCTGCTCACAAGCTACACGCCACAGCACCAGATCCGCCGGCAAGATACCTGCACTACGGCAGTATTCCGAGATCTCCGCTTCACTCATCGCGGCTGTCTGAAGCACTGCTCTGAACTTGTCAGCGCTGCTCCAGCGCCCGTTGCGTTTACCTGTTCCTGCCATCTGTGCTCCCTGGGTCTTGGCCTCATTGCGCCAAACCCGAAGTGTGACAGCAGTAATGCCTGTTTGCTTAGCCAACTCTACGACCGTACGGTTGATAGGTGCCGACATTTGCTGCAACGCCCAGGCTTTCTCCTCAGCGGTATAACGTCGTTGTTTCATGAGACAGTCCTACGCCCTCCATCTATTGAGACGGGCGACAACTATCCTGACATGGAGGGTCTTGGGCAAAAGTAGGCAAAAACCGCTGGCTCCTGCATCCGGCCCCTGCGCTGCGCTTCGGGGTTCCCTCGCTCCGGCATTACTCCCGGCGGGGCGCGGCGAAGGGCCATCCATGGCCCTGCGCCGCTTGCCGGGCATCCATGCCCGGCACCCACCTCCGTAATGCCTCCACTCGGCCTCCTGACGTCGCGTTTGGCGGCGCCTGGACTATCGCGTAGGAAAAAGCAAAAGCAAAAGCGGCCCCTTGAGTCTGGAGGGGCTCCACCGTCTGAGGGCTTGGGGCTGCTTTGCAGCCCATCGCAGGCTGTCGCCAGCTCTCATAGAACAACGCATAACTCATTGATTTGACAAGGTCTGTGGGAGCGGGCTTGTCCCGCGATCAAGGGCGAAGCCCTTGCCATACAACCGCGGTGGCTGGGTCGGCCCAATCACGGGACAAGCCCGCTCCCACAGAGACCGCACAGTTCTTGGGCTCGCGCTGTCCCCGCGATAGGCTGCGCAGCAGTCGCAGACGAGGCACACCAATCGGCAAGGCGCTCACTGTCCGCTACGAGCATCTCCCTGGGCACATACTTGCCGATCTCGTACTTGCCCACGGCCGCCCGGTGCACCTCGTCCGGCCCGTCGGCCAGGCGCAGGGTGCGCTGCATGGCATACATGTAAGCCAACGGGAAATCGCCGCTGACCCCCGCCCCGCCATGCAGCTGGATCGCCCGGTCGATCACCTTCAACGCCACGTTCGGCGCCACCACCTTGATCTGCGCGATCTCGCTGCGGGCCACCTTGTTGCCGACGGTGTCCATCATGTAGGCAGCCTTGAGGGTGAGCAGTCGCGCCATGTCGATCTCCATGCGCGAGTCGGCGATCTTGTCGACATTGCCGCCCAGGCGTGCCAATGGCCGGCCGAAGGCGGTGCGCGCCACCGAACGCTTACACATCAGTTCCAGCGCACGTTCGGCCATGCCGATCGAACGCATGCAGTGGTGGATGCGACCAGGCCCAAGCCGCCCCTGGGCGATTTCGAAACCACGGCCTTCGCCGAGGATCACGTTCTCATAAGGTACCCGCACCTGCTCGAACAGCACCTCGGCATGGCCGTGGGGCGCATCGTCGTAGCCGAACACCGGCAGCGGGCGGACGATCTTCACCCCGGGGGCGTCGGTGGGCACCAGGATCATGGAGTGCTGCTGGTGGCGTGGCCCGTCCGGGTTGGACAGGCCCATGAAGATCATCACCTTGCAACGCGGATCACAGGCACCGGAGGTCCACCACTTGCGCCCGTTGATGACCCACTCGTCACCATCACGCACGGCGGTGGCCGCCATGTTGGTGGCATCCGAAGAGGCCACGTCCGGCTCGGTCATGGCGAACGCCGAGCGGATCTCGCCGCGCAGCAGCGGCTCCAGCCACTGGCGCTTCTGCGCCTCGCTGCCGTAGCGCACCAGCACTTCCATGTTGCCTGTGTCCGGTGCCGAGCAGTTGAACGGCTCGGGCCCCAGCAACGAGCGGCCCATGATCTCGGCCAGTGGCGCATATTCGAGGTTGGACAGCCCCGCGCCATATTCCGACTCGGGCAGGAACAGGTTCCACAGCCCCTCGGCGCGGGCCTTGGCCTTGAGCTGTTCCATGATCGCGGTGGGCTGCCAGCGGTCGCCCTCGGCGACCTGGCGCTCGAACACCGGCTCGGCGGGGTAGACATAGGCGTCCATGAACGCAGTGACGCGCTCGCGCAATGCCTGGACCTTGGGCGAATAGGCGAAATCCATCGGGGCTACCTTCACAGGCTGGAGAACATGGACCTGAGCCTAGAGCAACAGCCAGCCATCCACCTAGTCTATTTTCCGCGTGTATAAACATTCATAAGCAATATATGATCGGCCCATAACTCCAACAAAGAGCGGCGCCATGAACCTCAGCAAGGTCGACCTCAACCTGTTCATCGTTTTCGATGCCATCTACACCGAAGCCAACCTGACCCGCGCCGGGCAGATCGTCGGCATCACCCAGCCGGCGGTGTCCAATGCCCTGTCGCGCCTGCGCGAGACCTTCAACGACCCGCTGTTCGTACGTACTGCCCAAGGCATGGTGCCCACGCCCATGGCCCAGAACATCATCGGCCCGGTGCGCAATGCCCTGGCCCTGCTGCGCACCTCGGTGCAGGAAAGCCGCGTGTTCAACCCCCAGCAAGCGAACAAGACCTTCCGCATCAGCATGACCGACCTCACCGAGGCGGTGATCCTGCCTCCCTTGTTCCAGCGTCTGCGCCGCCTCGCCCCGGCCCTGATGATCGAAAGTTTCCTGTGCAAGCGCCGCGAAACCACCAAGGAACTGGCCGCCGGACGCCTGGATTTCGCCGTGGACGCGCCGCTGAACACCGACCCGCAGGTGCGCCACGTCAAGCTCATGCAGGACCGCTTCGTCTGCGCCTTGCGCCCGGGCCATCCGTTGGCCGAAGGCAAGCTGACCCTGGACAACTACCTGGCCATGACCCACATCCACATCTCCAGCCGCCGCAACGGCCTGGGCTATGTCGACCTGGCCCTGGGCAAGATGGGCGTGCAACGCAAGATCGCCCTGCGCTCGCAACACTATCTAATGGCCTCCCAGGTGTTGCAGCAAACCGACATGGTGATGACCGTGCCGGAGCGCTTCGCCCGCCGTCATCAATTGCGTCATCTGCCGCTGCCGGTGGAAGTACCGCCCTTGGAAACCCACCTGTACTGGCACGAAAGCACCGACCAGGACCCGGCCAACCGCTGGATGCGCGAGCAGATCACCGAGCTGTGCGAACGGGTGCTGGCGGAGGAAGAAGCCGCCCCCGAACCTGCTTGATCTGACCTACGGCCGAGGCTATCGCGCCGGCACCTATAAAAACGTTCTACACAACCCGTACAACCTAGAAAATTTTTCTCGAATAGGCGACGCGAGACGTTCACAAGGCAAAAAGCGTTTCCAGCGCGCTGGCTACGATGGCTCCATCGATCGCCACTTCCAGGCGACATGCACGGACTCGCCAACATGCCCAGCGCCCCACTCTACTTCGATTACGCCGCCACCACCCCCGTCGATGCCCGTGTCATCGAGGCCATGGTCACCTGCCTGGGGCAGGATGCACACTTCGGCAACCCGGCCTCCAGCGGCCACGCCTACGGCCAGGCCGCCCGCGAGCTGGTCGAGCAGGCCCGTCGGCAGGTCGCCGAACGCGTGGGCGCAGACCCAGCCGAGCTGGTCTGGACGTCCGGCGCCACCGAATCCAACAACCTGGCGCTCAAGGGTATCGCCCAGGGTGCCGGGCAGCCGGGCCACCTGATCACCAGCCAGCTGGAGCACAAGGCGGTGCTCGATACCGCAGCCGAGCTGGAACGCCTGGGCTGGGCGGTCACGCGCCTTGCGCCGGACAGCGATGGGCTGATTCAGCCACAGGCCGTGCAGGCGGCATTGCGCCCCGATACCCGCCTGGTGTCGCTGATGGCGGTCAACAATGAACTGGGTACGGTCACCGACTTCGCCGCCATCGGCGAACGGGTGCGAGCCCATGGCGCGTTGCTGCATGTCGACGCCGCCCAGGCCGTGGGCAAGGTGGCGATCGACCTGGCCCGCCAAGCGGTGGACCTGATGTCGTTCTCCGCCCACAAGGCCTACGGCCCCAAAGGCATCGGCGCGCTGTATGTCGGCCCCCGTGCCCGTACGCTGCTGCACGCACAAATGCATGGCGGTGGCCATGAGCGTGGCCTGCGCTCCGGCACCCTGGCGACCCACCAGATCGTCGGCATGGGCAGTGCCTTCGCCTTGGCCGGCGCGCCTGGCGACAGCGAACACCAGCGTATCCAGCGGCTCAGCGAACGCCTGCGCCAGGGGCTCCTGGTCCTGCCGGATGTCAACCTTAATGGCAGCGCCGAACAACGCATCCCCCATACCTTGAACCTGTGCATCGACGCCAAGGGCTTCAACAGCGCCGCGCTGGCGAGCGAATTGGCCGTGTCCTCGACCTCGGCTTGCAACTCGGCGGCCAATGCCGCCTCCCATGTGCTGCTGGCCCTGGGGCTGGACGAGGCACGGGCGCGCAAGTGCGTGCGGATCAGCCTGGGGCGCTTTACCCGCGAGGAGGATGTCGACAGGGCCATCGAGGTATTTGGCCGTGTGGTCACGGCGGCTTCAGCGGCGTTGTGGTGAGTCGGGTAGGTCTCGGGGTAGGTGGTGGCAGTGAGATCGAGCGCCGCCCGCGCGGCGCTCGGTCTCACAGGCATCGGAACCGTGACACCGAACGCTCAAAACATGAACTCTCCCCCCGCCAGCGGCTCAACTGCCATGCGCACATTCGCCAGCAGACAGGAGCCCCTGGGTGCCCGAATCCCCGACCGGTCGCGCCTACCGCACCGATATCCCCGCCCGCCTCGACCGCCTGCCCTGGACCCGCTTCCACACGCTGCTGGTCCTGGCCCTGGGCATCACCTGGCTGCTCGATGGCCTGGAGGTGACCCTGGCAGGTTCGGTGTCCGGCGCGCTCAAGGACAGCCCGGCGCTGCAGATGAGCAACACCGAGATCGGCCTGGCGGGCGCCAGCTACATCGCCGGTGCCGTACTCGGCGCCCTGCTCTTCGGCTGGCTGACCGACCGCCTGGGCCGGCGCAGGCTGTTCTTCGTCACTCTGATCCTGTACATCGGCGCCACGGCCGCGACCGCGTTTTCCTGGAACCTGTGGAGCTTCCTGCTGTTTCGCTTTCTCACCGGCGCCGGTATCGGCGGTGAGTACACCGCGATCAACTCGACCATCCAGGAATTCACCCCGGCCCGCTGTCGCGGCTGGGTGGACCTGACCATCAACGGCACCTTCTGGCTGGGCGCCGCCCTCGGCGCGGTGGGGTCGGTGGTGCTGCTCGACCCAGCGCTGGTAGGCGGTGAGCTGGGCTGGCGCCTGTGTTTCGGCATCGGTGCGGTGCTGGGCTTGGCGATCCTGCTGATGCGCCTGTGGATCCCTGAAAGCCCACGCTGGCTGTTGATCCACAACCAGCCGGAACAGGCCGAACGTATCGTCGCCGGCATCGAGCGTCAGTACCGCGCGCGTGGCATCGCGCTACCCGCCATCGAAGGCCCGCCCCTGCGCCTGCATGCCCGTGACCACACGCCCTTGGGCGAGGTCGTGCGCTGCCTGTTCGGCGCACACCGGCGGCGGGCACTGGTCGGCCTGACCCTGCTCGGCGCCCAGGCGTTCTTCTACAACGCCATCTTCTTCACCTATGCCCTGGTGCTCACCGATTTCTACGGGGTACCGTCCGAGCGCATCGGCTGGTACGTGCTGCCCTTCGCCCTGGGCAACTTCTGTGGGCCACTGTTGTTGGGCAGGCTGTTCGATGTGTGGGGGCGGCGCCTGATGGTCAGCGCCACGTACTTGGTGTCCGGCGTGCTGCTGGGCATCAGCGGGTACCTGTTCCAGCAGCAACTGCTCGACGTCACCCAGCAGACGCTGGCCTGGATGGTGATTTTCTTCTTCGCCTCCGCCGCGGCAAGCTCGGCCTACCTGACCGTGGCCGAGACCTTCCCACTGGAAATCCGCGCCCTGGCCATCGCCGTGTTCTATGCCTTCGGCACCGGCCTTGGCGGACTGGCCGGGCCAGCATTGTTCGGCGCCCTGATCGAGACGGGAGAACGCACGAACGTGCTGTATGGCTATTTGATCGGTGCCGGCTTGATGATCTTCGCCGCGCTGGTGCAGGCGCGCTGGGGGACGGCGGCCGAGCGCAGGTCGCTGGAGCAGGTGGCGCGCCCATTGTCCCAGGCGCGGGAGGAATGACCGGCCAGGTGCGTGGCACCTGCCCGGTTTTTCATGCGATGGCGTGCCGCCCCCTCAGAGGAAGGTGAACACCTGCGACGCTGGCAACCGCGACTTGCTCAGCCCAGCGTTGAAGTCTTCTTCGCTGCGGTAGCCCAGGCTCAGCACCACCACGCTGGTGAAGCCCTGCTCACGCAGGCCCAGCTCGGCGTCCAGTACCTTGCTGTCGAAGCCTTCGATGGGCGTGGCGTCCAGGCCATGGGCTGCAGCGCCGAGCAGCGCGGTACCGAACGCCAGGTAGGTCTGTTTCTCCATCCAGTGCTGCAGGTCCTTCTGGTCGAAGCGGTGCAGATTGACGTAGCCGCGACGGGTCTGATCCTGGCCGGCCTTAGCCTGCTCGGTCGGGAAGCGCCCGTCGGCGGCTTCCTGGGCCAGTACCGCCTCCAGGTGGGCTTCGGTCATGTCGGTACGGGCAGCGAAGACGATCACATGGGATGCGTTGAGGATTTTCGGCGTGTTGTAGGCAAAGGCCTCGGTGGCCTTGGCGATGCGTGCCTTGCCTTCAGCGCTGTCGGCCACCACGAAGTGCCAAGGCTGGGAGTTGACCGAGGAGGGGCTGTGGCGCAGCTGCTCGAGCAGCGCGTCGATGGTCGCCTGGGGAATGCGACGGCTGGCATCGTAGGCTTTGGTGGTGTAGCGGCGCTTGGCCAGGGCAACGGTATCCATCAGGGAAACTCCTCAAGGGAACAGAATGTGCCGGGCATCTTATCTTTCCTGGGAAAAAGAAAAAGCGGCACAATGCAACAACACTTTCATCCCTGGAGTGAAAATGCTGCGCATCACCGACCTCGAACTGTTCGTGCGCAGCAGTGCACTGGGCAGTTTCACCGCCGCAGCCCTGGAGGCGGGCGTGCTGCCTGGGCAGGTGGCGGCGGCGATCAAGCGCCTGGAGCGCGAGCTGGACGTGCGCCTGTTCGCCCGCACCACCCGCAGCCTGCGCCTGACCGCCGAAGGCGAGCTGTACCTGCCCACGGCCCACAGCGTGCTCGATACCCTGCGCCAGGGCCGCGACAACCTGCACGGTGCCCATAGCACCCTGCGCGGGGTGCTGCAGGTGTCGGCGCCCTCGGACCTGGGTCGTAATATCCTGCTGCCCTGGCTCAGTGCGTTTCGCCGCGAACACCCTGACCTGAGCCTGCGCTTCTTTCTCTCCGACCAGATCGCCGACTTCGCCCGCGACCCGGTGGACGTGGCTATCCGCTATGGCCTGAACCAGGACGCCAACTACATCGCCCTGCCCCTGGCGCCCTGGAACCGCCGGGTCCTGGTGGCCTCGCCGGGCTACCTGGCGCGCCATGGCCGGCCCCGCACGCTCGATGAGCTGCAACAGCACGCGTGCCTGCTGTACCTGCAGATGGGCCGGGTGTACGACCGGTGGCGCCTGGGCAGTCGCAGCGTGCAGGTGCGCGGCCCGTTGTTCAGCGACGATGCCGATGTGGTGCGGCGCTGGGCCCTGGAAGGCGAAGGGATCGTCTACAAATCGTGGCTGGATGTCAGCGCCAATGTGGCTGCGGGCGAGCTGGAAGTGTTGCTGCCCGAGCACCTTGGCGAACCGACGCCGGTGACGCTGGTGTGTCCCCACCGCAAGCAGCTGTCACCTGCCGTGTCGCAGCTGCACCTGTGGCTGCGTGAGCGCTTCGCCGCGCTGCAGCCACCCGGTGCGCCATGACCGGCGCCGACAAGGCTCAGCCCTGTTTGCCCAGGGCTTCACGAAAGCGCGCGGTACTGGCTGCGGCCAACACCAGCCCGACCACCGCGACAGCACCGCCCACCAGGCCGATATAGGCCACATCCAGCTGGCTGCTGACGATGCTGCCCAGCAGCGCACCGCCGCCGATGCCGATGTTGTAGATCCCCGAGAACAGCGCCATCGCCACATCGGTGGCATCCGAGGCGAGCTTGAGGGTCTTCGATTGCAGCGACAGGCTGAAGCTCAGGATCGCCACGCCCCAGACCATGCTCAAGGCGGCGAACACATAGAAATTGCCCGACAGCGGGAACAGCAGCAGCAAGCAGGACGCCAGGGCCGCGATCGCCGCCACCAGGAAGCCATGGGGGAAGCGGTCGCTGTAGCGGCTGAACAACAGCGAGCCGAAGACCCCCGCGCCACCGAACAGCAACAGCAGCAGCGTGGTGCGCTCACCACCGATCTGCGCCACGTGCAAGGCAAACGGCTCGATATAGCTGTAGGCGGTGAATTGCGCGGTGATCACCAGCGTCACCAGCAGGTAGGTGATCACCAGTGCCGGGCGCTTGAACAGGATCGGCAGGCTGCGCAGGGAGCCGGAGTTCTGGCTGGGCAACAACGGCAGCGATTTCATCAGGCAGAGCATGGTCGCCAGCGCCACCCCGGCAATGCTCAGGAACGTCACACGCCAGCCAAGGGCTTCGCCCACCACCCGGCCCAGGGGGATACCCATGACCATCGCCAGGGTCGTGCCGGTGGCCAGCAGGCCCAGGGCCTTGGCCTGTTGCCCTGGTGGCGCCACACGCACTGCCAGCGAGGCGGTGATGGCCCAGAACACCGCATGGGACAGGGCAATGCCGATGCGGCTGACCAGCAGCATGGCGAAACTCTGGGACAGCCAGGACAACAGGTGGCTGACAATGAACACCAGGAACACGAACAGCAGCAGGCGCCGGCGTTCGATGTTGCGGGTCAGCAGCATCATCGGCAGCGACGCCAGGGCCACCACCCAGGCATAGATGGTCAGCATCAGCCCGACCTGGGCGGTGGTCATCTCGAAGCTGCGGCCGATGTCACTGAGCAGCGCCACCGGGACGAACTCGGTGGTATTGAAGATGAAGGCCGCCAGGGCCAGGGCAATAACGCTCAGCCAGCTGCCGGTACCGGCGGTTGGCGGCAGAACACTAGGGGTAGGTCCGTTCATGGAAGGGTTGTTGATCTCCGAATACAAGGCGATAGGCCGCCCATCACCCGCTCGGTTCAAGGCCGGTGATGCACGGTTTTGTTATTGGAAGGAATGCCGGCATGGTACGCATCGCGTCTGGGCCCCACAACCCTTGAGAGGCGGCATCGGTCTTGAGGCAGGTGCTGCCCGTGCCTTGGGCGCCCAGCTATTGGTCAACGCCGAGGCGCAGCCGGCCTGACGGTCAATTCGCCAGGGGCCACTCGGCCAACGGCCAGTAGCGCCCCTTGCGTGACTCATAGAGGGTGAAATGCCGGGCGGTGAGGAAGAATTCCGGCGCTGCCGCCGCTTCCGGTACCTGGGCACGATAGTCCCGGGACAAGGTCAGGTGCGGCCGGTATTCCCGGCCCTGCCCGGCGATGCCCAGCGGCAGCACGGCCTGCTCCAGGGCATAGACCAATCGGCGCAAGGCCGGCGGCGTATCCTGCGGCTCCAGCACCAGCACATTGGCCCGTGGCCATACCTGCAAGCGGTCCAGGGTCAGGCGCAGCGGCGTGTCCGGCCCCTTGAGGCTGTCGACGGCCGCGCACAGCGCCGGCACCAAGGCCGCGTCCACGTCCCCCAGGAACAGCAAGGTCAGGTGAAAGTTTTCCGCCGGCACCGGCTTGCCGCTGCGCAAGCCCAGCCCTCGGCGCCACTGCGCCATGGCCCGGCGTTGGGCATCGGTCACCGGCAGGGCGAAGAACAACCGCTTGAAAGGTTGCCCTTTTTCCCGTTCATCCACTGGCATTGGCAAGGGTCCTGTTGCTTAGGCATGGCTGCATCATCGCACAGGCACACCTGCGCCTCACCCCTCATAGCGGGTACCGCCTCGTACCAATGTCTGCCTGGCAATCTGAGATTAATCCTACAAAGCGCCACCATGATTGTTTATGCTGGCGGGCTCAAGCCATGACGCGTGGCCATTTCGACAAGCATCCGTCCATGAAAATCGCACTCGTACTGATCTTCGCCCTCTCGATCGCCTATGTTCACCTGCGCGGTCGGGTTCGCCATAAACTGACCCGCCAGCTGGGTGACCACTCCAGCTTCCTCGCCCCGGTCAATGCCTTCCTGTACCTGTTCTCCCGGCACCCGGCCAAGCCCTACCTGCCGGTGGAGGCGTTCCCGGAGTTGCAGCCGCTGAAGGATCACTGGCAGGAAATCCGCGAAGAAGCCCAGCAGTTGCTGCACGTGGGTGAAATCAAGAAATCCGACAACTACGACGACGTCGGCTTCAACTCGTTCTTCAAGACCGGCTGGAAGCGCTTCTACCTGAAGTGGTACGGCGAGAGCCACCCTTCGGCCATGAAGCTGTGCCCCCGCACCACCGAACTGCTGCAGGGCATCGGTACGGTCAAGGCGGCCATGTTCGCCACCCTGCCGCCGGGCGCCAAGCTGGTACGTCACCGTGACCCCTATGCCGGCTCCTACCGCTACCACCTGGGCCTGGACACACCGAACGACGACGGCTGCTACATCGACGTCGATGGTCAGAAATATTCCTGGCGCGACGGTGAGGCGGTGGTGTTCGACGAGACCTACATCCACTACGCCGCCAACACCACCGAGCACAACCGCATCATTCTGTTCTGCGATGTCGAGCGCCCACTCAAGTACCGCTGGGCGACCGCCTTCAACCGCTGGTTCAGCCGCAACGTCATGGCCGCCGCCGCCGCGCCCAACGATGCCAATGACAAAACCGGCGGCATCAACCGCCTGTTCACCCGCATCTACAAGATCCGCGAACGCGGCAAGGCGATGAAGAAACGCAACCGTACCCGCTACTACCTGGAGAAGTGGGCTGTGGTCGCGGCGCTGGTGCTGTTCTTCATCTACATCTGACCCGGCTCATGAGAGGCGGGCAAGGGTAGAATCTTCGACTAGCCTGAAAGCTCCTGTTGCCAACCCTGCAAGGTGAAGACGATGAGCATGATGGACTGGGACGCCTACCGTAAGCAGTTGATGGCCGGCATCGGCGATCTCAAGCAGCTGTCCCCCGACACCGTGGCCGGCTACATGACCGCCAGCGGTGCGGGGGCCAAGACCAACCACCTCGATGCCAAGACCCGCGAGCTGATCTCCCTGGCGGTGGCCGTCACCACCCGCTGCGATGGGTGCATCGCCGTCCACTCCCAGCAGGCCGTCAAGCACGGCGCCACCCGCGAGGAAATCGCCGAAGCCCTTGGCGTGGCCGTGGCGATGAATGCGGGCGCTGCCCTGGTGTATTCGGCCCGGGTCATGGACGCTGTGGGCAAGGCCAACGATTGACCGTACCGGCGCCGCCCTGCGCGGCGGCGCCGGGCCAACCGACTCCACGGAGCTGCAATGATTCACATCCGCCCCATGACGCCAGAAGACTTCGAGCACTTCTGGCCGACCTTCCAGGCCATCGTCCAGGCCCGCCAGACCTACGCCTTCGACCCCGACCTCAGCTTCGAGCAAGCTCGCCACCTGTGGCTTTCGCTACCGCTGCGCACCCTGGTGGCCGAAGCCGACGGCCAACTGCTGGGCTCGTACTACCTCAAGGCCAACGCAGCAGGCCCCGGCAGCCATGTCGGCAACTGTGGCTACATGGTCGCCGAGGCAGCCCGCGGTCGTGGCGTGGCGCGGCTGATGTGCGAACACTCGCAGAAGCTGGCACGCCAGGAAGGCTTCCTGGCCCTGCAGTTCAACTCGGTGGTGGCCAGCAACGAAGTGGCCGTGGCGCTGTGGCACAAGCTGGGTTTCGAGACTGTCGGCCGGCTGCCCAAGGCCTACCGCCATGCCCAGCTGGGGCTGGTGGACTGCCTGGTGATGTACAAATGGCTGGCCGATGAACCGGTGGTGGAAAAGCCGCCGCTGCTGATCGGGCGCAAGAACATCGAAGCCCGCGTCTCGCGCCGTCGCGGTCGCTGACCCCTCCCCTGCGCATTTGACTCCCTCGCCAATCGATGGTCAGATGCGCGCCAGTTTCAGGTGTCCTGCGCCGCCGCGCGCAGGGTGAAACGGGAAGCCGGTGCGTCCTTTGCAGGACAAGTCCGGCGCTGCCCCCGCAACGGTAAGCGAGCGAACCCTTCGACAAACCACTGTGCCTGTGCATGGGAAGGTGAAGGCGTTCATGACCCTCGCAAGCCCGGAGACCGGCCTGAAGCTTCGTTGGCAACCCCGCGGTGGGCGGGCGCAGGCCGGTTTCGCGTGCGCCCCTGCGTGCGCGATAGGTCTCCATGCGTTGTTTCCACCGGGATCCATTCCTTCCTGCAACTGTGGAACGACATGTCCCGTACCTACAAGCTTCACACCCTGGCGGCCTGCCTGGCCGTCGCCCTGCCGGCCTGGCCCGATGAGCCCGACGGCCAGGCCCTGACACTACCCTCTACAGCGATCACCGAGGCCCTCGACCCGCAGGCCATCGACCTGGGCACCCCGACCCAGGCCGGCTCGCGCCTGGGCCTGAGCGCGCTGGAAACGCCGGCCAGCACCAGCACCATCAGCGCCGAGCAGATCCAGAGGCGTAACAACGCCACGCTCCAGGACGCCGTGACCCGCTCGCCCGGCATCACCTTCACCGGCAGCCCAGGCGACGGCAACACCGGCCTTTCGGCTCGGGGTTTCGAAGGCCAAAGCTCGGTGATGACGCTGTTCGATGGCTCACGCCTGTACAGTGGCGCAGGCACCCTGACCTTCCCGGTCGACCCATGGATGATCGAACGGGTCGAGGTGATCCGTGGGCCGGCCTCGGTGCTCTACGGCGAAGGTGCCACCGGCGCGGTGGTCAATGCGATCCCGAAGAAGCCGTTCGCCGGGCCGGTGCACAACCACCTGCGCCTGGGCTACGGCGCCTGGGACCGGCAACAGCTGGGCCTGGACAGCGGGGGCAGCCTTGGAGAGCGGCTGAGCTATCGGGTGACCCTGAACCGGCAGGCCGGCAACGGCTGGGTCGAGCGCACCGACTCGCGCAGCCTGGCCCTGAGCGCCGCCCTGCGCCTGGACGCCAGCGACGACCTGAGTTTCACTCTCGCCCACGAACGCGGCGACGCGGAACCGGCCAACTACTACGGTACCCCACTGATCGATGGACATTACCGCAGCAGCCTGCGCAAGAAGAACTACAACATCGACAATGATGTGCAGCGCTACCATGACGAGTGGACCCGCCTGAACAGCGACTGGCACCTGAGCGAAAACCTGTCGGCCAGCAACCAGCTGTACTACATCAAGAGCCGGCGACACTGGCGCAATGCCGAATCGTACACCTGGAACCCAGCCGAAGGCGTGCTCGAACGTGGTAGTTTCCTGGAGATCAAGCACAACCAGGAGCAGTTCGGCGACCGTCAGAGCTTCACCTTCGACCACACCCTGTTCGGGCTCGCCAGCAAGACCGTGATCGGCGCCGAATACAACAAGATCCGCTTCAACGTCGACAGCAACGCGCCCTACGTCGACGGCAACGTGGATGCCCTGGATCCCTGGAACCCCGCGCCAGGCCGGTTCCACAGCCATTCGCCGACACGTCCCCAGACCTTGTCCAGCACCCATACCTTCGCCACGTTCCTGGAAAACCGCACCGCGTTGAGCGAACGGTTGGCGCTGGTGACCGGTGTGCGCCGCGACCAGAACCATGTCGATCGCAATGACCTGGCGAACGGCACCCGCAGCGACCGCAGCCTGCGCGGTGGCAACTGGCGCGCCGGCCTGGTGTTCGCGGTCACGCCGGATCTGTCCCTGTATGGCCAGCACTCCACCAGCGAAGACGGCATCGGCGACCTGCTGACGCTGCGCCCGGAGCAGCGCTACGACCTGACCAAAGCCAGGCAGACCGAACTGGGCCTCAAGCAGCGCTTCTGGGATGGCCGGGGCGAATGGACCTTGGCTGCCTACCACATCGTCAAGCACAAACTGCTGGTCGCCGACCCGGTGAACCATGGCCTGCAGCAGGCCGGCCAACAGACCTCCGACGGCCTGGAAGCGTCCGTGGAGCTGGCATGGGCCAACCAATGGCAGGTCTCGGCCAACGCCTCGGTGGTACGCGCAAGGTTCGACGACTATCTCGAGCACACCGCAACCGGCATCATGGACCGCGCCGGCAACCGCCCGGCCAACGTGCCACGACGCACGGCCAACCTATGGGTGAGCAAGGGTCTGGGCCAGGATGTCGAAGCCGGCTTTGGGTTGCGTTACGTGGACCAGCGCTACGACAGCGCGGCCAACCAGGGCAGTGTTCCGGGGTATACGGTGGTCGATGGCACTATCGGCTGGCAGGTCTTGCCGGCTGTGCGCCTGGGGCTGCAGGTGAACAACCTGTTCGACCGCGAGTATGCGGCCTCCTACCTCTACACCAGCGACCAATGGCTGCTGGGCGCGCCCCGGTCGTATTTCGCCACCGTGGACTACACCTTCTGAGCCCGAAGCCAGCGCCGCCCCTGTAGGAGCGGGCTTGTCCCGCGATTAGGCCGGACCTGCCATCGCGGGTGGCGGCAAGGGCTTCGCCCTTGATCGCGGGACAAGCCCGCTCCTACAGGGATCGCGCCCGTTTCTCTCCCTGGTGCCGACGATGGAGCATGAAGGTGAAACAGCGGATCACCGCCCACGCCGCAACAGGTAGGTATCCATGATCCACCCCTTGCGCTGGCGCATTTGCTCCCGCACCTGGAGTATCTTCGCCTTGACCTGCAGCAGCGGCCCGGCGACCAGGACCTCATCCTCGGTTCCCAGGTACGCCCCCCAGTAGATCGTCAATGCCGGGTCGTCCAGGTCAGCAAAGGCACACTGCCCGTCCAGCATCACCACCACATTGTCGATCCGACCCTGCTCGGCCAGGCGCCTGCCCGGCAGCACGGTCAGCGGCTCGCCGATGCGGTTCAGCGGTACCTGATGTCGGGCGGCCAGGGCCTGTACGCTGCTGATACCCGGGATCACCTCCAGCGCAAGGGCCAAGCCGCGCTCCCGGACCAGGTCCAGCACGCGCAAGGTGCTATCGTACAGCCCAGGCTCCCCCCAGAGCAGGAACGCGCCGACATCGCCAGACCCCAGCTCGTCCTCGAGCAGACGGCCATACAAGGCCGCTCGCTGTCGGTGCCAATACTGCACCGCACCGACATAGTCCGCCGCCTGCCCATCACGCCTGGGGTCGGCCACTTGCACCAGGCGGTAGCCACCGGCCGGAACGTAGCGCTTCAGGATCATCGTGCGCAGGCGCGCCAGCTCGTCCTTGTCGGGGCCCTTGTCCAGGATGAAGAACACCGTGGCGCGTCGCAGCGCCTCCACGGCCTCGAAGGTGACCTGGCGGGGGTCGCCAGGCCCGATGCCAATCAGCAGAAGGTGTTTCATCGCCCTGCCCGCGCGAATGCCTGCGCCCATTGTCGGCCGGTCGCCGGGGTTTGGCAAAACGCCCTACAGGATCGAGAAGTTGTAGCTGACGATGACCCGCGTCTCGTCCATGTCCCGCGCCCACCGCTCATAGTTGCTGCGGTAGGTGGAGTTGCGCAGGCGCACGCTCAGGTCCTTGAAGGTACCGCCCTGCACCTGGTACTTGAGCTCGGTATCGCGCTCCCATTCCTTGCCTTCAGCGGTGCTGCCGGGGACCTTGATATGGTCACCGTTGATGTAGCGGGTGAAGAAGGTCAGGCCGGGCACGCCGAGGGCCTTGAAGTCGTAGTCATAGCGTACCTGCCAGGAGCGCTCCTGGGCGGCGGCGAAGTCGTTGACCTGGGCGTAGTTGACCAGGTACGGGTTGCTGCCGTCGAGGTACGGCATGGCGCTCTCGCCATACATGCGCTGCCAGCCGGCACTGATCTTGTGCCCACCCAGGCTGTAGCCGAGCATGCCGCTGAAGGCGCGGTGGTCGATCTCGCCAGCGCGGGCGTTGCCGATGTCGTCGCTCTTGATCAGGCGCAGGTCCGCCGACACGCTGCCCAGCGCCAGCGGCTGGGTAGCCACCAAGCCCAGGAACTGCTGACGGTAGATGTTCTCCAGGCGCGACACCTGGTACTGGCCGCTGAGGCGATCGCTGAAGCGGTAGTCGACGCCAGCCAGGTCGAAGTGATCGGCCTCGGTGTCGCAGGCGTAGCGCTTGTTCTTGCAGTGCACGCGAATGTCCTGGCGGTCGGTGGAGTCTCGCGCCGTGTACTGGTTCAGACGCGCCAGGGTGAATTTCAGGTCGCTCACCTCCTCGGAGGTGAGCATGGCGCCATGGAACATCGTCGGCAGCAGGCGGCCGTCGTTGTACTTGAGCAAGGGCATGTCCGGCATCATCGAGCCATAGCGCAGTACCGTGCGGGACACCTTGACCTTACCGGCCACCCCCAATTTGGCGTACTGGTCGACCGAGCGGCGCGGGTCATGGCCGGACGCCGGCAACAGGCCGCTGTTGCTGTCCGCCGGGCTCGAGTCGAGCTTGAAGCCGACCATGCCCAGGGCGTCCACGCCAAAGCCCACCGGGCCCTGGGTGTAACCGGACTGCACATTCAGGATGAACCCCTGCGCCCATTCTTCGCGCTTGGACGCCCCTTGGCTGGAACTGCTGTGGCCATCACGGAAATCCCGGTTGAAATAGACATTGCGCGCCTCGAGCTTGGCAGTAGTGTCTTCAAGAAAACCGGCGGCCTGGGCTTGGGCACCGACACACAGGAAGAACAGGCCGGCAACTCGACGCCCGGGGGCAAGGGGAAACGGGGCAAACATGCGAAAGGAACATCCAGAACAAAGCGAAAACCACCCAGGGCAGCACACCGCCCCGGCACTACAAGACCGTCGGCAAATACCCCGGCCAGCGTCCTGGATGATCGCTCAGCCGCTCTAGACCAAGCCATAGGACCATGGTCTAGGTCGACCTCAAGAGCACGATGAAAACCGCCGTGAATACCGCACGAAAAACTAGCAAAGTTCCGTGATTACTTATAAAAAGTTTGCGGTTTACCCTCATGAGTTCGAAGACTACACTCGATATCAGCGAACAGCTTTACCCATCCTCGTGGCCGGCGTTTATGGCTTTCTTGTATGTTCGTCACGCCCCGCCACGGTACTTACAGGAGTGATGACAGTGTCCAGACTTGCAGAGTTTCGTGCTGCCGAAAAAGCTCTCCAGGAACAAATGGCGCAACTGGAGGCGATGAAAAAGGATGCCGGCCTAAAACGCGAAATCGAATTCGAGCAGAAACTAGTCGGCCTGATGAAAAGCTATGACAAGAGCCTGCGCGACATCATCGCCATCCTCGACCCCAAGGCGGCCTCCCGGGCCCCGACCGCAGCGCCCAAGCAGCAACGCCGCCCCCGCGTGGTGAAGGTGTACGAGAACCCGCACACCGGCGAGCTGATCGAGACCAAAGGCGGCAACCACCGCGGGTTGAAGGCCTGGAAAGAGCAATACGGCGCCAAGACGGTGGAAAGCTGGGTACGCACATGAAACATCCACGCGTACTTCACACTTTTTTCACATCGACGCGCGCAGTATCGAACCAGCTAAAGGACTAGCGACCCCATCACGCGCCCGCACATGCGGGCCTCTAATTCCAGCGCCCTGCACTCGTGCAGGGCGCTTTCATTTGCGCTCACGCCTCACTGCCGTATCATGGCCCACCTGTCTTTACCGCCAGGGCCTGTCCCTGGCCTCGTTCCTGGAGCACCCATGAGCCTGCACGATCTGCAAACCCTGCCAGGCGTTACCGCCAAGCCGGACGCCGCCACCGCCCGTTTCGTCTTCAATCACACCATGCTGCGGGTCAAGGACATCGAGAAGTCCCTGGACTTCTACACCCGCGTGCTGGGCTTCAGCCTGGTGGACAAGCGCGACTTCCCGGAAGCAGCGTTCAGCCTGTACTTCCTGGCCCTGGTGGACCCTGCACAGATTCCGGCCGATGACGCCGAACGCCACCAGTGGATGAAGTCCATCCCCGGCATCCTCGAGCTGACCCATAACCATGGCACCGAGAACGACCCGGCATTCGCCTACCACGACGGCAACACCGACCCGCGCGGTTTCGGCCACATCTGCATTTCGGTACCGGACGTACGCGCCGCCTGCGAGCGCTTCGAAGCCCTGCAGGTGCCCTTCCAGAAGCGCCTGAGCGACGGCCGCATGAAGCACCTGGCCTTCATCAAGGACCCCGACGGCTACTGGGTGGAGATCATCCAGCCAACCGAGCTCTGAGCCCGCCGGCAAGACACGCTCGTCGGGCCGGGAACCCTCGGCCCCTCGCTGTGGTATATGGAATAGACCTGTTCCAAGCCACAGCGAGGTAAGGACGATGCAAACCCTTCACTGTGAATACCGCGACCACACCATCACCGCCAGCGTGATGACCCACCCAGGGTCGCCCCTGCCGTTTGCCGCCGGTTGCCTGATCACCGACCCGGAAGGTCACACCAGCAGGCGCCTGTCACTGCCGATGAAGATGGCGTTCCTGTCCGACCTTGAGAACGCCCAGCACGCAGCCCTCGCCCATGGCCGATGGTTGGTGGACCAGCAGCTCGACGGCGATCACCAGGTATTCTGATCCATTCATCGAGGCAGCAACACGATCTCTTGTGGGAGCGGCGGGTACAAGCCCGCCCCCACAGGTGTTCCCAAAAGCTCAGGGCTGCCGCGCATAGGCAACCGCCTGCGCCACCTGCTCGTCGGTCGGCCGCACGCCGGTGTAGAGTACGAACTGCTCCAGCGCCTGCAAGGCGATCACCTCCAGCCCGGTGATCACCGGTTTGCCCAGCGCCTCGGCACGGCGGATCAGCGGCGTGCGCGCCGGCATCGCCACCACGTCGAACACCCGCTCGGCCGCCGCGATGGCATGTTCGGCAAAGGCCAGCTCATCCGCCTCGGGCCCGCCGGCCATGCCGATCGGCGTCACGTTTACCAGCATCGGCGGGCACAGGTCGCCCAGCTCTGCCTGCCAGCGGTACCCGCACACATCGGCCAGTTGCCGGCCGGCCTGCTCGTTACGCGCCACGATGATCCCTTCACGCAAGCCCGCATCGCGCAAGGCGCTGGCCACCGCCTTGGCCATGCCGCCGCTGCCGCGCAGGGCGAACGCTGTGTTCGGATCCACCTGGTGCCGCTCCAGCAACTGGCGCACCGCCAGGTAGTCGGTGTTGTAGGCCTTCAGATGGCCGTGGGTATTGACCAGCGTATTGACCGAGTCGATGGCCGCAGCGGACGGGTCGACCTCATCGACCAAGGCCATGCAGGCCTCCTTGTAGGGCATGGAGATGCCGCAACCGCGGATGCCCAACGCACGGATACCCGCCACTGCCGCCGGCAGGTCCTGGGTGGTCATGGCCTTGTAGTAGTAGTCCAGGCCCAACTGCCCATACAAGTGGTTGTGAAAACGCACCCCGAACGTACCGGGCCGCCCGGCCAGGGAAATGCATAGCACGGTGTCTCTGCTCGGTGGAATCGCCATTGCCTGCTCCTTTGCTGGGGCTGAATCGATTGCGCAGCGTAGCAGACGCAACCGCCTGGGAGCACCCGGGCCCGGATATGGAAGTTGATAAAGCTAATGACCACTATCGAGGGCGTTGATTTCACCTGGCCCTGGCCTGCCGATAAGGTAGCGCCATGTCACACAGGAGGTCCCCATGGCCACTATCCAGATCATGTCCGTCATCGGCAGTGCCGTACCCGCCACGTTGCGCGCACAAGGCTTGCTGGCGTGCTGGTACCTGACCCGCAATGGCGAGACCGTCAGCGGACCGCTGACCTCCCGGACCACGGCCCAAGCGTTGGCTGACCGCCTGCAGGCCACGAGCCTGCTTGCCTGAGCGAATTTTCGTTGTGCGTTTGCTCCCTTGACGCTCTCCTTGCCCGCCTTTTCAGGCGGGCTTTTTTATGTCGCCAGCCCGCCTTCTCCAACCGACAAACGGCCATCGCGGAACCGTTCCAGCATGAAGCTTTTTTCATTTCCCGGCCCGCCATCAACGAGCAATCGACAGCACTTCGGCCATACTCCACAATGCAACGGTTTTTTGGGGGAAACCCTTGCACAGCCAACGACATACCAACTTTTAGTGAGCCTCAACGTGAAAACTTCCCTGTCCATCCTCAGCCTGCTGCTGTTGCTCACAGGAACCGCGACCCTTCCGTCGACCGCTGCTGCACAACCCCCGGCCCAGGTCCAACGCGACCCCGCCAAGCTGCACCTGGCCTCCGGTAGCGCCTTGCTGGTCGACCTGAACACCAACCGAGAGCTGTATGCCAGCCACGCCGACCGTGTGGTGCCGATCGCCTCGGTGACCAAGCTGATGACCGCGATGGTGGTGCTCGACGCCAAGCTGCCCATGGACGAAATGCTCACCATGACCATCGCCAACAACCCGGAAATGAAAGGCGTCTATTCTCGGGTACGGCTCGGCAGCCAGCTGAACCGGCGTGAAACCCTGCTGATCACCTTGATGTCCTCGGAAAACCGCGCCGCCAACTCCCTGGCCAACCATTACCCAGGCGGCTACAGCGCCTTCATCAAGGCCATGAACGCCAAGGCCCGCAGCCTGGGCATGGCGCATACCCGCTATGTCGAACCCACAGGCCTTTCGACCCAGAACGTGTCCACCGCCCGGGACTTGGCCAAGTTGCTGCTGGCATCGCGCAAGTACCCGATGCTCAGCGACCTCTCCACCACCCGCGAGAAGACCGTGGCGTTCCGCAAGCCCAATTACACCTTGGGCTTCCGTAACACTGACCACCTGGTGAACAAGAGCAACTGGGACATCAAGCTGACCAAGACCGGCTTCACCAATGAGGCCGGCCACTGCCTGGTACTGCTGACGAAGATGGACAACCGCCCGGTGGCCATGGTGATCCTGGATGCCTTCGGCAAGTACACCCATTTCGCCGACGCCAGCCGCATGCGCCAGTGGCTGGAAACCGGCACGGCCAAGCCGGCACCGGCCGTGGCCATGCAGTACAAGGCCGACCGCCAGAACCGCGCTCGCCTGGCGTCGGACTGAGTCCACCATCCCCTGGAGTAGCGGCGGTGCGGCGGTCCTACAGAACAGCCAAGCCGCCTTTCAGGTATTCGCCGTACAGGGACCTGCGCAGGCAAATAGCTGCGTCAGGCCTGAGCGCTGACCATGCTGCCTGCGCTGCCGCCGCCACTCTTGCGCAGGGCCTCGAGCAACAAGGCGGTGGCCGCCTGGATCTCACCGGTAAGGGTGGCGATGCTGGCCTGCTTGGCCGTGACGGCGGCCAGTTTCAGGTTTTCGTCCATATCGCGCTGCATCAGCGCGGCCAACTGTTTCTGCTCTTCGACCAGCTGCTTCTGCAACTGACGAATCATCTCGCGCAATTGCTTGATATGTGCCGGCTCGTTGCTCTCCTGGCTGTCCTGGGCCGATTTCGCCGGCGCGTTGGCTTTCAATCCGGAGAGATCGACCTGTACGGTGGAGTCGCCCTTTTCCGAGCCCTCGGGGACCTGCGCAGCAGCGCCAGCGGTGACGGGAACATTGAGGGTGGCGGCGGTGATTGCGACCATGTCATACCTTCCTTGCAATAAGTCTTCGCGTTGACCTCCCTATCGGCGGCCAGGCGTACTTCTTGAATCGTGCACGGTCGATAAATTTGCCTCACCGCCACTCGTCCACCTGATACCCACGCCTGGCCCCGGCGCGCCATTTGCGCTACCAGGCCGCCCGATCAGCCCTGCAACGAGATGGCAATGACCAAGACCCGTTCCCGCAAAGCCCTGTACATCGGCCTGCCCCTGGCCCTGGCACTCGCCGTGGGAAGCGCGGCCGCCGGCTACTTCTACTGGAAGGCCAACGCCGGCTACCCGCGCAAGATCGTCCAGCAGGCCGAGGACATGCACGAACACATGCTCGCCTTCGACGGCCACATCACCGTGCCACTGACCTTCGGCACCCACGGCCAGGAGGTGGACAAGGACGGCCCGCACCCCTTCGACCTGGTCAAGGCCGGCAAGGGGCGGTTGTCGGGCGCTGCGCTGACCATCCTGGCCTGGCCGGAGATGTGGAACGGCCCCAATGCCCCGCACAAGCCCACGCCGGGTTTCGTCGACGAAGCGCGCCACCAGCAACAGGTGCGCTACCAGGTGATCCGCAACATGGTGCGCGACCATCCCGACCAGGTCGGCATCGCCTATACCCCGGACGACTTGCGCAGGCTCAACGGCGAAGGCAAGTTCGCCGTGTTCATCAGCATGCTCAATGCCTACCCGTTCGGCGACGATCTTTCGCAACTGGACCTCTGGGCCAAGCGCGGCGTGCGCATGTTCGGTTTCAGCTACATCGGCAACAACAGTTGGGCCGATTCTTCCCGGCCGATGCCGTTCTTCAACGACACGGCCGATGCCTTGGAGGGCTTGTCACCGATAGGCGAACAGGCCGTCGGGCGCCTGAACGACCTGGGCGTGATCATCGACGTGTCGCAGATGTCCAGCCAGGCCCTGGCAGACGTCGCCCGCCTGACCCGCGCGCCACTGGTGGCCTCGCACTCGGCGCCCCGCGCCCTGGTGGACATTCGCCGCAACCTCAGCGACAAGGAACTGCAACTGATCAAAGGCACCGGCGGCCTGGTCCAGGTAGTGGGATTCTCAGGCTATCTGCAACCCCTGAGCCAATCGACCCTGGACAAGCTCGACGCCCTGCGTGCGCGCTTCGACCTTGGCCCGCTCAAAGACCTGAACTACGCCCTGATGCCGGGCGACCCGGCGATCGCCATCTGGCCTGAGAAACGCTTCGGCGAATACGCCAGCGGGCTCTACGGCATCCTCGAGCAGGAACCCAAGGCCAGCCTCAAGGCCTATGTGGATGCCATCGACTACACGGTGAAGAAAGTCGGCATCGACCACGTCGGCATCAGTTCGGACTTCAACGAAGGCGGCGGCCTGGACGGCTGGAAGGATGTCAGCGAGATCCGCAACGTCACCGCCGAGCTGCTTACCCGCGGCTACAGCGAAGCCGACATCGCCAAGCTCTGGGCCGGTAATTTCCTGCGAGTCTGGCAGCAGGTGCAGGACGCCGGACGCCCCGTCGCCGCCCGCCACTGAGCCCCACCCAACAAGGCACGCCGCCCCATGAACACCCGTCGCACCTTTCTCAAGCAGGCCGGCCTGGCTGCTGCCACCCTGCCCTTGCTCCCCAGCGCCCTGGCGGCCGAGCCCACGCCGCCGCTGTTGACCGGCCCGGACAAGTGGCGCCAGCTGCGCACGCTGTTCCCACTGGATCCACAGGTGGCGCACTTCGCCAACTTCCTGGTCACCGCCCACCCGCGCCCGGTGCAAGCCGCCATCGACCGCCACCGCGCCGACCTGGACCGCAACCCAGCCATCCTCATGGACTGGGAAAGCCAATACGAATGGCAGCGCGAAGACGAAGTGCGCGACTGGGCCGCTCGCTACCTGGAGGTCGGCCCACGGCAGATCGCCCTGACCGGCAGCACCACCGAAGGCCTGGCCATGATCTATGGCGGCCTGAAGCTCGCCCCCGGCCAGGAAATCCTCACCACCGAGCACGAACACTACTCGACCCACAAAGCCCTGGCCTTCCGCACCCAGCGCCAGGGTACACCGGTGCGCAAGATCCGCCTGTTCGACAAGCCCTGGACAGTGTCCACCGACCAGGTGTTGAGCACGATCGAGCAGAACCTGCGCCCCGAAACCCGCGTGCTGGGCATGACCTGGGTACACTCGGGCAGCGGCGTCAAGCTGCCGGTGGGCGAGATCGGCGAGCTGGTGCGCCGGCACAATCGCGAGCGCAGCGAAGCTCAACGCATCCTCTACGTGGTCGATGGCGTGCATGGCTTCGGCGTGGAAAACCAGCGCTTCGCCGACTTCAACTGCGACTACTTCATCGCCGGCACCCACAAGTGGATGTTCGGCCCACGGGGTACCGGCATCATCTGCGCCGCCTCGACCAAGATGGACAACCTCACCCCCAGCGTCGCCACCTTCTCCCGGGACGAGGACTTCGCCACCATCATGACCCCCGGCGGCTACCACGCCTTCGAATACCGCTGGGCCCTGGGCGAAGCCTTCAAGCTGCACCTGCAACTGGGCAAGGCCGACGTCCAGGCACGCATCCACCAGCTCAACAGCCTGCTCAAGGCGCGCCTGGCCGAACACCCTCAGGTCGAGCTGGTGACCCCACGTAGCGAGGCCTTCTCCGCTGGCTTCACCTTCTTCCGGATCAAGGGCCAAGACTCGGACGCCATCGCCGCCCACCTGGTGGCGAACAAGGTGATGAGCGATGCGGTGTACCGCGACGCAGGCCCGGTGATCCGCCTCGCCCCCAGCCTGCTCAACGATGAACAGCAGATCGACCGGGTCATGGCCCTGGTCACCCAGAAACTCTGAACAAGGCACTCGCGATGACCCCTACCCTGTACCGCCTGACCCTGGCCGCCCTGCTGGCCGGCTGCAGCCTCCCGGCCCTGGCCGCTGACCCCGGCGACAAACCCGGCACGGTGTTCCGCGATTGCGCCGGCACCTGCCCGGAGATGGTCGTGCTGCCCGCCGGCCGCTTCATGATGGGCACCCCCGCCGACGAACAGGGCCGCCAGGACGATGAAGGCCCGCTGCACCCGGTCACCTTCGCCAAGCCATTCGCCATCAGCCGCTTCCAGGTCACCGCGGGCGAGTGGGATGCCTACCTCAAGGAAAGCGGCACGCGGATCAAGGATGGCGACGACCGCCCCGGGCGGCGCTGCACCGCCAGCAAACCCAGCTACAAGCAGGGCCCGCGCCAACCGGCGGTGTGCATGAGCTATCACGACGTAAAGGACTACGTGGCCTGGCTGTCGAAAAAGACCGGCAAGCCCTACCGCATGGTCAGCGAGGCCGAGCGCGAATACGCCGCCCGAGCCGGCAGCAGCGGCATGTTCCCCTTCCCCGTCGACCCGGGTGCCGGGCTGCAGATCAGCCGCCACGCCAACGTCTATGGCCCCAAGGACGGCTACAGCTACAGCTCGCCGGTAGGCAGCTACCCAGCCAACGCCTTTGGCGTGCATGACATGCACGGCAACGTCTACGAATGGGTGGAAGACTGCTACCACGACAGTTACCAGGGCGCGCCGGGCGATGGCAGCGCCTGGACCGAGGCCGGCTGCAAGACCGTCTCGATCCGCGGCAACGACTGGGGCGAGGCGCCAATCTTCTCGCGCTCGGGCAACCGCAACAACAACTACCCCGAACGCCTGGGCGACTGGCTGGGCTTTCGCGTGATCCGCGAGCTGTAGCGCCTGGCGGCGGTAAATTCCCCGCCGCCCGGCTCGTCCTAAACGGTGTACTTGCGCAGGACCCGGGGCGCCACCCACAGCGCCCCACCCGACCACCCAAGGAACCGTACCCATGAGCCAGACCGCTAGCCCCGAAAAAATCCACGACGTCATCGGCGTAGGCTTCGGCCCTTCCAACCTGGCCCTGGCCATTGCACTGGAAGAGCTCGCCGAAACCAACGGCCATGCACTCGACGCCCTGTTCATCGACAAGCAGAGCGACTACCGCTGGCATGGCAACACCCTGGCCACCCAGAGTGAGCTGCAGATCTCCTTCCTCAAGGACCTGGTTTCGCTGCGCAACCCCACCAGCCCCTACAGCTTTGTCAACTACCTGCACCAGAAGCAGCGCCTGGCCGACTTCATCAACCTGGGCACCTTCTACCCCTGCCGCCTGGAGTACAACGACTACCTGCGCTGGGCTGCCGAACACTTCGCCACCCAGGCGGTGTATGGCGAGGAAGTGCTGCGCATCGAGCCTGAGCTGCACGAGGGCCGGGTCGACCACCTGCGCCTGGTCTCGCGCGACCAGCATGGCCGCGAGCATCAGCGCCGGGCCCGTTCGGTGGTGGTCGGCAGCGGCGGCACGCCGAAAATCCCACCGGCGTTCCACGCCTTCAAGGACGATGCGCGAGTGTTCCACCATTCCCAGTATCTGAGCGCGCTCGGTCGCCTGCCGTGCAACGAGGGCAAACCGATGCGCATCGCCGTGGTCGGCTCGGGCCAGAGCGCCGCGGAAGCTTTTATCGACCTCAACGACAGCTACCCATCGGTCAAGGTCGACATGATCCTGCGGGCCTCGGCGCTCAAGCCTGCCGACGACAGCCCCTTCGTCAACGAGATCTTCGCCCCCGAATACACCGACCTTGTGTTCAACCAGCCGCGCCCGGTGCGCGACAAGCTCATCGCCGAATACCACAACACCAACTATTCGGTAGTCGATGTCGACCTGATCGAGCGTATCTACGGCATCCTCTACCGCCAGAAGGTCGCCCATACCCCGCGCCATGCCGTGCTGTGCCGGCGCACCATCGAGGACGTGGTGGGTACACCCGAGGGCATCGAGCTGACCCTGCGCGACCTGGCCACCGACGTGCGCCAGACCCATCGCTACGACGCGGTGATCCTCGCCACCGGCTACGAGCGCCGCTCCCACCGCGAGCTGCTGGCGCCGCTGCAACAGCACCTGAAGGATTTCGAGGTCGACCGCAACTACCGCGCCCTGGCAACGCCCGACCTGCGCGCCTCGGTGTACTTGCAGGGCTTTTGCGAAGCATCCCATGGCTTGAGCGATACACTGTTGTCGGTGCTGCCGGTACGCGCCGCGGAAATCGGTCAGGCGCTCTACCAGGACCTGAGCCGTCACGCCATCGGCGCACAGCCGCTCGCAGCCCTGAGCCGCGCCTGAGCGGAGCCTGCCAATGACCAAGCAACCACGCGGGGCCTTGCGCGAGCTGCTGGCCCTGCTCAGACCGTTTCGCACGGTGGTGAGCCTGTCGATCCTGCTGGGCATGGTCGGCGGGCTGAGCGTCACCGTGCTGCTGGCGACCATCAATGGCGCCCTGCACGCCGAGGGCGGGCTCAGCCGGCAAGTGGTAGGGCTGTTCGCCGGCCTGTGCCTGCTGGCGCTGACCAGTTCGATCCTGTCGGACATCGGCACCAACTATGTCGGCCAGCACATCATCGCCCGCCTGCGCCTGACCCTGGGCGAAAAGGTGCTGTCGGCGCCGATCGCGCAGATCGAGCGCTACCGCAGCCATCGTCTGATCCCGGTGCTGACCCACGACGTGGACACCATCAGCGACTTCGCCTTCGCCTTCGCGCCGCTGGCGATCTCGCTGACGGTGACCCTGGGCTGCCTGGGCTACCTGGCCCTGTTGTCCTGGCCGATGTTCCTGATGATCCTGGTGGCCATCGGCATCGGCATCGGCGTCCAGTACCTGGCCCGGCGTAAAGGCATCAAAGGCTTCCTGGCCGCCCGCGATGCCGAGGACGAGCTGCAGAAGCACTACGCTGCGCTCGCCGAAGGCGCCAAGGAGCTGCGTATCCATCGGCCACGCCGCCAGCGCATGTACACCCAGCGCATCCGCCGCACCGCCAATGGCATCCGCGACATCCAGGTGCGCGCGATCAATGTGTTCGTGGTGGCCAAGACTTTCGGCTCGATGCTGTTCTTCGTGGTGATCGGCCTGGCGCTCGCTCTGCAGTCGCTGTGGCCGTCGAGCGACAAGACGGTGATGAGCGGCTTCGTGCTGGTCCTGCTGTACATGAAAGGCCCGCTTGAGCACTTGGTGGTGACCCTGCCGATCATCAGCCGGGCGCAGATCGCCTTTCGCCGCATTGCCGAGCTCTCGGAGCAGTTCTCCTCCCCCGAGCCACACCTGTTGCTCGATGACCCTCGCCCAGGCGCCACTGCCCTGTACAGCCTGGAGCTCAAAGATGTGCGCTACAGCTTCCAGGCAGCCGAAGGCAGCACGCCCTTCTGCCTGGGGCCGGTCAACCTGCGCATCGAACAGGGCGAGATCGTCTTCATCGTCGGCCAGAACGGCGGCGGCAAGACCACGCTGATCAAGCTGCTGCTGGGCCTGTACGCGCCGCAGTCCGGCGAAGTGCGCCTCAATGGGGTGGTGGTCGGCAGCGGCGACAGGGACGACTATCGCCAGCTGTTCACCACCATCTTCGCCGACTACTACCTGTTCGATGAGGTGGTCGAGGGCGAACGGCACGTGCCCGAGGATGCCAACCGCTACCTCGAACGCCTGGAGATCAGCCATAAGGTGAAGGTCAAGGACGGTGCCTTCACCACCACCGACCTGTCCACCGGGCAGCGCAAGCGCCTGGCATTGGTCAGCGCCTGGCTGGAGGAACGCCCGGTGCTGGTGTTCGACGAATGGGCCGCTGACCAGGACCCGGCCTTCCGACGCATCTTCTACACCGAGCTGTTGCCAGAGCTCAAGCGCCTGGGCAAGACCCTCATCGTGATCAGCCATGATGACCGCTATTTCGACATCGCCGACCAACTGGTGGTGATGGACAGCGGCCAGGTCGTCAGCGAAAAGGCCCTGGCCTGACCTTCACCCGACAAGCCCCTGGCCTCGCCTCCAGGGGCTTTTTTCTTGCCTGCAGCGAACTTGAAAAAAAGTTTCCGGCTTTTCGGCAGGCATGCGTCTCACTACCAATAACAATTCTCAATTACATACGCCAGCACTTGACGGATAGCATCCATGCGCATCAACCCACTCCGTAGATCCACTCCCGTTGCCCCACGCCGCCCCTTGCTCACCCTGGCCGCCGCTGTCGTGCTCGGCTACGCCTGCCAGGCCAACGCGCGCCCGGTGGCAATCGACATCCCGGCCCAGAGCCTGTCGAAGTCGTTGCAGGACCTGGGCCGCCAGGCCAACCTGCAGATCCTCTACAGCCCCGAGGCGATCAAGGACGCGCGCGTGGCTGCCGTGCAGGGCGAGATGGAGCCGAGCCAGGTGCTCGACCGCCTGCTGCAGCACACCGACATCCGTTACCAGATCACTGGCGACACGGTCATCCTCAACACGTCCCGGGCCGAAGTGGACGTGGTCAACCTGGACAATGTGTTGATCAGCAGCCGGCAGATGACCGCCACCACCGAGGGCTCCCACTCCTACGCCTCGCCCATGACCACCATCGGCAAGGGCGTCAAGAGCATCAAGGAGATCCCCCAGTCGGTGAGCGTGGTCACCCAGCAGCGCATGCAGGACCAGGACATCACCAATGTCACCGAGGCCCTGCTCGCCTCCCCCGGCATCACCGCCGTGCCGTCGTTCACCGGCCACCAGTTCTATTCCCGCGGCTTCTTCATCAACAGCTTCCAATACGATGGTGTACCCCTGGAACGCCAGCTGTATGCCCGGGGTTCCAGCTTCGGCGGCCAGACCGCCATCCTCGACCGCGTCGAAGTGCTGCGCGGCCCGCAGGGCCTGCTCGAGGGCGGTGGCGATCCTTCAGGTGCGGTCAACCTGGTGCGCAAGCGCCCTACCGCCGACCCGCTGCTCAACATCACCGCCAAGGCCGGCAGTTGGGACCGCTACGGCGCCCAGGTGGATGCGGCCGGGGCGCTGGACGCGCAACGCACGCTGCGCGGTCGCATCGTCCTGGACTACGACACGGCCAATTCCTTCGTCGATCATGTCGGCTCCGACAACCAGACGATCTACGCAGCGCTCGACTACGACCTGACGCCGGACACCACCGTCGGCATCGGCTACAGCCACGAACGGGTGGATGCCACCCCCAACTTCATGGGCATTCCCAACTACAGCGATGGCTCGATGCCCAAGCTGGGCCGCTCGACCTACCTGGGCACCACCTGGGACAACTGGGACAAGACCCAGGACACCTACTACCTGGACATCGCCCACCAGCTCAACGACAGCTGGAAGCTCAAGGGCACCTTCATCAATGTCCGGGAGTTCAACGACTTCAAGTACCTGCAGCGCCGTGGCCGCCTCGGCCCACCCAATACCCTGGTGGGCGATGCCTATGTCTTCGACTACTTCTCCGAGCACTGGGGCGGCGACATCAACGCCAGCGGCGATACCGAACTGTTCGGTCGCAAGCTCGGCCTGACCTTCGGTGCCAACGCCTCCAAGCTCAAGAGTCATGATGTGTGGGGCGCACGCTACAACTGGGTCAGGCCGATCGATATCTTCAACTACGTGCCCAACCGCGAGGAGCCGAGCGATGAGTCGATCTACGCGGCCAACAAGTGGGACGATGCCTACGACTCCACCCAGAAAGGCGTCTACGGCGTCGCCAACTATGCGCTGACCGACGACCTGTCGCTGATCCTCGGCAGCCGGGTGTCGGACTTCCGTACCGTGTTCACCTCCGACGGCCCCTGGGGCGCCAGCCGTAGCGTGGCGCAGAAGCACGGCAAGGTCACCCCCTATGCCGGCCTTGTGTACAAGCTCGACCCGACCTGGAACGCGTACGCCAGCTACACCGAGATCTTCAAACCCCAGACCCAGCGCACCGCCGAGGGCAGCCTGCTCGATCCGCGCACCGGCAAGAGCTACGAGATCGGCCTGAAGGGCGAACACAACGAAGGCCGCCTGATCACCACCTTCGCGCTGTACCAGATGGAGCAGGACAACATCCCGCTGCCGGACGCCAGCATCCCGAGCGATGTGGCCAACGCCTCTTGCGGCGGCACCTGCTATCGCCCCTCCGGTACCATCCTGAGCCGCGGTTTCGAGGCCGAGGTCAGCGGCGAGGTGGCCGAAGGCCTGCAGCTGTATGCCGCCTACACCCTCAACCTGCTCAAGTACAAGGACGAGGAGCCGGCGACCGCCGGCAACATCTCGGCCAACACCCAGACGCCCAAGCACATCCTGCGCACCTGGGCGAACTACCAGTTGCCGGGTGACTGGAGCAAGTTCTCGGTGGGTGCCGGCGTCAACAGCCAGAGCTCGTCCGCAGGGTTTGGCTACTACGGACGCGAACAAGGTGGCTATTCGATCTGGAACGGCCGCATCGCCTACCAGATCGACAAGAACCTGTCGGCGGCGCTGAACGTCAACAACATTTTCGACAAGAAGTACTACTCGGCCATCGACTACGACCACAACTTCTATGGCGACCCGCGTAATGTGCTGATGACTTTGAAGTACAGCTACTGATCGAAAACCTGGGGCTGCTGCGCAGCCCTATCGCGGCACAAGGCCGCTCCTACAGAGCTTCTCGTACGCCTGTAGGAGCGGCCTTGTGCCGCGAAAGGGCCGCAACGCGGCCCCTGCGTGATTGAATCCAACCGGATAGACCTGATCAAATAGCGCCTAGGTGGCCACGAGCCACTACCCACCATGGAAGCGCTCTTCCACACGATCAGGACCCCACCATGTACCATGACGACCGCGAAATCGCGGCAGAGAAGTTGATCGAAGCGCTCGAACAGGACGTGAAAGCGATTACCGATCTTTCGCAGGATGCTCGACTCCTACTGATGCTGGTTGCGGTCGCCCGTACCGGGGTGTCTTCCTTCGACCGATACCAATTCGCTACATGGCTGATGGACGATCCGTTGCTCGAGCAGGTCGCCATCGATATCCATAATCAGTTGAAGAACAACGCCGAACGGCTTCTCAAATCACGCAAAGATACTGGGTTCCTGATTACTCACCTGGCCGCCAGATCCATTTCGCAGGAAGTCGGTATCGATTACCGCCACCCGAAACTGGTTGCTGCATTGGTCGGCACCCTGCAAGCGACCTTGTCGACCTCATTGTTCGAAGCGCTGCCCAACACCGCTGAACTCTCGCTCGGGCTGCTGGGTCAATCGCCGAAACCATCGTTCCCCATGTCCACAAATATCTCGGAACGCCATCGAAACCTCATCAGCCTGCGCCTGGCGGCCAATGGCATCGATGCCAGGTTCACCCAAGCCGTGGACTACCGCTTCGGCCAGCCGACCTTCCTGCTGGACTGGCCGCTAGCCGAGCACACAACGCTTCTGTCAACGCTCGAGAACGTGTTGGAGATCGGCAATGCCCGGTTGGTGCTGATCGTGAACTGGACCCGTGCAGAGACGAGCGGCACATGGAAGCGCTTGCTCGCACTGACCGAGGGCCGGGCGCACATCGAGGCACTGATCAATTTCAGCAGCCTGCCCACGCCCTCTGACCACTGCACCGCGATCATCATCAATACCCAGCCGCCCCAGCGCGATACGCTGTACATCGATGTCTCCCTTTCGAACAGCGCACTGCCCCCTCTGGACGGTATCGAGCGCATGCTGCTGGCCGGTTGTATCTACAATCTCTGGCAAGGCCGTGCAGCGCACAGCCATCTGGACTTTCTTTCTCGCGATGTATTGAAGTTCGTCAACAGCTACTTCCATGATGGCTTCCGCCCGATCGTCGGGCTGTGCAATGCCGTGGAAAAAACGCCGAAAGCCATCTCCAGGACACGCCTGGCCAGCCGCCCCTACCTCAAGGCCGCCCCTGGCGAGCCCTCACGGCCGGCATTGTCGGATAACAGTCGATTGATCGCCCAGGCACTGGAGCGCAGCGACAGCCACCGCTGCATCTACGTCATCGGCAACAACGGCGAAGGCAAAAGCTTCCTGCTCAGGGACATCGTCTATCAGTTGCAGGCTGCCAGGAAACGCACCATTGGCCTGCCCATGTCCCATGCGGATCGTTTTCCTGATGAAGGCCACCTCTTTACCTATAAAGGTGCGCGCAAAAACACGATTGCCAAGGAAATAGTGGCCATCGCGCAGGACGGCACTCACGTCTGGCTGCTCAGCGAATGCCTGGAGTTGATCGGCTTCAACCCCAAGATCTACCTGACCCTGAAATCGGAACTCAGCCACGATCAGAATGGCGATCGACGACCCAATATCCTGGACCTGTCGGATGACGATGACCGGACGTACCTCAATCATGAAAAAGGGTTGATCAAGCATTACACCGTGAGCTTCATCCGCGAAGGCCACCGGACGATCGCCTTCGAGAACCTGAGCTCCGGCGAGCAAAGCATCCTCAACCTGTTGACCCGGATCATCGCATCGGCCACCAGGGATGCCACCTTCCTGATCGACGAACCCGAAATCAGCCTGCACGTCAGTTGGCAGCAGCGGCTCCCTCAGGTCTTGAGCATGCTGAGCGAACGCCTGCAGATCGCCTTCGTGGTCGCCACCCACTCGCCCATCCTGATCGCCAACGCCGCCGCACAGGACATCTGCTACGTATCCAAGGTCGGAGAGCTGGAGGAGATCCCCGTCGAGGAACGCCATTCGGTCGAAACCTTGCTGATGGATGGTTTCGAAACCTACACTCCGCACAACCGCGAGGTACATGAACGCTGCGCCAAGCTGGTGGCCTCGCTGATCGAGGCGGCGAACGAACAGGCCGGCGTCGTTGACCAGGCCAACGACGCCATCGAGAAGCTCGAGGCGTTCAAGGCGACCATTCGCAAGAGCGGCCAGAGCGGTAGCGACACACGCCCGGCCAACGACATCGACCTGATTGAAAAGACCTTGGGCGCGATCTTGATGCTGCGTGCGCAAAGCGAGCCCCACCATGGCTGATTGGACCCAGAAACAGATGGATGCCGTAGAGGCCCGCTACAAGGATGACTGTCATGAGCGGGCGATACACCGGCCACAGGCATGGAAGCATCTGCTCGAGCAAAAAGAACGGGCCATCGCCGAGTTCGAACGCCGTAGAAAAGGGCTGGCTCCGTCTACGACCGACCTGTGGACCGAACTGAGCAAATTCAAACAGCGTCAGACCTCGGGCGTGACCGGCCCCTTGATCCGCAAGGCGTTGCGCAGCTTCCTAGAAAAAGAGCAAAACCACCTGTGCTGCTATTGCCAGCGCCCGTTGGTCAACATCGCCCACGCCAAGCCCATCGAACACATCCTGCCACGGGTCGATTTCGTCCAGTACAGCTTCCATTTCTGGAACCTGGCGGTGGCGTGCTTCGACTGCAACCAGATCAAGTCCGACGCGGTCTGGGCCGATGAAAAGAAACAGGGCCAGGCAGCCTATCCGCAACCTGGCGCCTTCACCGAGATGTACCACCCGCGGTTCCATACCTTCGCTGAGCACGTGCGTTTCATCAGGGTACAGACCAACGAGCACCTCATCTCGCTGTATGTGGGCATTTCCGAGCAAGGGCGCCACCTGTGCCTGAACCTGCTCAAGGAACTTTCGGCCCGGGAAATCGTGCTCAACAGCAACCCCCGGCTCAAGCAGGCCCAGGATGTGATCAACGGCCATGTGGCCGCCCAAGAAGGCGACCTGCCGCCTGCGCTCAAGGCCTTCAGCGACGCGCTGTCCACGTCGACCAAAGCACTGATCGACAGCCATTGCCGCTAAATCAGCGGGCCCGCGATTCCTCTGGGAGATTCTAGGGTGCTGGACAAGCTCAAAGTGCCTTCGGTTGGTTTAATACTTCTCAGCCATGCAAATACGGCCCAGGCTCCGCTTGCTTCGTGGCGGAGCCTGCGATGGGCCGCAAAGCGGCCCCTTGAGTCTGGAGGGGCTCCACCGTTTGAGAGCTTGGGGCTGCTTCGCAGCCCATCGCAGGCTGTCGCCAGCTCCCACCGAGATTGCGCCGCTCTGCGAAATCCCTGTGGGCGGGCTTTTCCCGCGATCAAGGGCGAAGCCCTTGCCAGGCGATGGTGATATCGGGCCGGGCCTAATCGCGGGACAACCAGGGCCAGGCTCATGCGCTTTGCAAGCTGCGCTCCAGCAATCGCCGCAGCGATGCCAGCCACTGCGCGCTGTTGACGATCTGGTCATGGTCGTTGTCGAGCACCTGTGAGTGGGCCAACGCCACCGGCGCCAGGGCCTGCTCCAGATGCGCCTCGATGACCTCGACCACCGCCTGCGGCTTGTCACGGCCAGCCCACCAGCAGGCCGGGGCAACCTCGGTTGGCTCATAGCGGAACGCCTGCAGCAAGGCATCGAGCTGTGGCTTGATGCGCAGGGCGTTGTCCAGGTCGCGGTTCTGCAGGATCAGCCCCTCGATCAGCTCGAACTGCTCCGGCAACTCCCGACGCGTCCAGGCCAGCACCTGCGCCTGCACCGTCTCCAGCGGCTGGCCGACCAGGCTGGCGGCCAGGTCGCGGAACTGGGCTTCACGCTCGGGAAACAGCAGCGACAGCAACGCCACACGCCCCTGGCCGTGATCGTCCTGTTCATGGCCCGGCGCCTGGGCCTTGGCCTCGGCGAGCAGGTCCCAGAACGGTTTCACCGCGGCCGGTGGCGGTGCGTCGAGCATGCCCAGGAAGGCCACCTCTCGTCCGGCCAGCTCCAGTTGCCGTGCCACGCTCATCGCCAGGTTACCGCCCAGCGACCAGCCCAGCAGGTGGAACGGCCCCTCGGGCTGGGCCTGGAGCAACTGGCGGGTGTAGCGCTGCACCATGGCGTCCCAGGTGGTAGGTTGCCAGTGCCCCTGGACGAACGCCTCGCACACCACCCCTTGCACGCAGAACAGGTCGCGCACGGCCTGGGCCAACGGCTGGTAGCAATAGACCGAGCCGTAGCTGGGATGGAAGCAGAACAACGACGGTTGGCACCCTGGGTCGCCCCCCAGGTGCACCAGCAACGACGGTTCCTGCGCCGCTGGTGCGGCCAAGCTCGCGGCCAGGCGGGCAACGCTCGGGTTGGCCATGAAGCGGCTGAGCGACACCTCGATGCCCAATTGCCGACGCAGGGCGTCGAGCAGCTTGAGCGACAGCAACGAGTGGCCGCCCAACTCGAAGAAGTTATCGTCGCGCCCGACCTGCGGCACCTGCAGCACCTGCGCCCAGACTTCGGCCAGGGCCTGTTCCCGTTCGCCTTGTGGCGCCACGTAGGCCGCCTGGGCCCCGCCCTCGATCTTCGGCAACGCACGGCGCTCCAACTTGCCGTTCGGGCTCAGCGGCATGCGCGCCAAGGCCTGCCATTGGCTCGGCACCATGTACTCGGGCAGGTGCCCGGCCAGGTGAGCCGCCAATACTTGCTGCCAACCGGCATGTTCTTCGGCCAGCACCACATAGCCGAGCAGGCGCTTGCCGTCCTCGGCGACCACCACCGCCTCGCGCACCCAGGCATGCGCCAGCAGCCGCGCCTCGATCTCGCCCAGCTCGATACGCAGGCCGCGCAGCTTGACCTGATGATCCAGGCGACCGGCGTATTCGATCACCCCATCAGGCCGGTAGCGCGCCAGGTCGCCGGTGCGGTACATCCGCTCCCCCGCCACGAACGGGCTGGCGACGAAGCGTTCGGCGCTCAGCCCCGGACGGCGGTGGTAACCCCGGGCCAGGCCCATGCCGGCCAGGTACAGCTCGCCCAGCACGCCCGCCGGGACCGGCTCCAGGCTCGCATCCAGGATATGGCAGGCCAGGTTGGCGATCGGGCGGCCGATCGGCACGCTGTCGCGGCCTTCGTCCAGGCATGTCCAGTGGGTCACATCGATGGCCGCCTCGGTCGGGCCGTACAGGTTGTACAGCCCGGCCCACGGCAGCCGCGCCAGCACCTGCTGCTGCGCATCCACCGGCAGCGCCTCGCCGCTGCAGACGATGCGCCGCAGGCTGCGGCAACGTTCGACACCCGGGTCTTGCAGGAACGCTTGCAGCATCGACGGCACGAAGTGCAGCGTGCTCACCGCCTCAGCCTCGATCAGCTCGACCAGGCGCGCCGGATCGCGGTGCTCGCCCGGCGCCGCCAGCACCAACCGTGCGCCTTCCATCAAGGGCCAGAAGAACTCCCACACCGACACGTCGAAGCTGAACGGGGTCTTCTGCAGCACGGTGTCTGCTCTGGTCAGCCCGTACGCGTCCTGCATCCAGCACAAGCGGTTGACCAGCGCGGCATGGCGGTTGCCGGCCCCCTTGGGCTTGCCGGTGGAGCCTGAGGTGTAGATCACGTACGCCAGGTTTTCGCCGTCCACCGCCACGTCCGGGTTGTGGGTCGGCTGCGCATCCCGCTCAAGCGCATCGAGCAGCAGGCAGTCGACGCCCTCCACCGGCAGCTCGGCCAACAGCCGGCGCTGGGTCAGCAGCAGCTTCACGCCACTGTCCTCGAGCATGTAGGCCAGGCGCTCGCGCGGGTATTCCGGGTCCAGCGGCACGTAGGCGCCACCGGCCTTGAGGATGGCCAGCAGGCCCACCACCATCTCCAGCGAACGTTCGGCGGCGATGCCAACCAGCACGTCCGGCCCCACGCCACGGGCGATCAGCAGGTGCGCCAGCTGGTTGGCCCGGGCGTTGAGCTCGGCGTAGCTCAGCTGTTGGCCGGCGAAGGTCAGGGCCGGGGCATGGGGCTGGGTCGCGGCCTGCCGCTCGAAGCGTTGGTGCACGGTGCACGCCAGGTCATACGCCACGGACGTCGAGTTCCAGGCAAGCTGCTGGTCCTCGGCTGCAACGCACGACAACAAGGTCAGCTCGCCAAGGCGCGTCTGCGCATCGCTCTGCACCACTTGCGCCAGCAGCGTCTCCAGGCTACCTGCGATCTGCGCCACGGTGGCGCCGTCGAAGCACGCCTGGTCATAGCTGAAATGCAACGACAGCTGCGCACCCAGGTTGACCGCCAGGCACAGCGGATAGCTGGTCTGCTCCTGATTGTGTACCTCGCCGAATACCAGGCCGATATCCGGCCCCTGGGCCAGCGCTTCGGACACCGGGTAGTTCTCGAAGGCCAGCAGCGTGTCGAACAACGCCACGCCGCTCTGGCCTGCCCAGCGTTGGATCTCGAACAGCGGCGTATGCGCGTGCTCCCGGGCCGCGAGGTTGTCTTGCTGCAACTGCTGCAGCCAAGGCAACAAGGGGTGGTCGATGTCCGGCGTTGCGATCACCGGGAGGGTGTTGATGAACAGCCCCACCTGCCGCTCGATACCGCGCAGCTCCGGGGGACGGCCCGCCACAGTGGCGCCGAAGGCCACCGTCTGCTGGCCGGTGTAGCGCTGCAGCAGCACCAGCCAGGCGGCCTGGACCAAGGTGTTGAGGGTGACTTTCTGCTGCCGCGCGAACCGTTCCAGGCGCTCGCAGTGCGCTGCATCCAGGGTGCGGTAGTAGTCGCCATGGCCTGAGTCGGCAGGCTTGGGTAGCGCCTGGGCCAGTGCGGTCGGTGCCCCCAGCCGCGCCACCCGGCCTTTCCAGAAGGCCTCACTGGCCGCCAAATCCTGGCGCTGCAGCCAGGCAATGTAGTCGCGGTAACGCCCCGTCGGCGCGGCAACCGCCTCGCCGCTGTAGCGCTGTAACACTTCGCCCAGCAGTTGGGCATTGCTCCAGCCGTCCATGAGAATGTGGTGGCTGGTATAGATCAGGTGATGGCGCCCGTGCCCCAGGCGCACCAGGCACAGGCGCAGCAAGGGCGCTTGGTCCAGCCTGAAGCCGCGCTCGCGCTCCTGGCGTGCCAGTTGCGCAAGGTCGGCGTCCGATACGTCGCGGTGCGTCCAGTCGAGCAGCTGCAAGCCGCCGTCCACGTGCCGGCAGACCAGCTGCCGGGGCTGCTCCAGCTGCCAGAGGAACAGGCTGCGCAGGCTTTCGTGCTGCATCAGCGCCGCGTCCCAGGCCGCCGTCATGCGCGGCTCGTCCAGGCCGCTGACCGCCACACACATCTGGTTCACATAGTCACCGCTGTGGCCATCGGCCAATGCATGGAACAACATGCCTTGCTGCATGGGCGACAGCGGGTAGAGGTCCTCCACCTGCCGCGCCGGCACCGGCAAGGCGTCCAGTTGCGCCTGGCCCAGCCCGGCCAGCGGCACATCCGAAGGGGTCAGGCCGCCCTGGGTTTCGTCGCAGCAGTGCGCTACCAGGCTCGCCAGTTCCTCACGGAAGGCCTCGGCCAAGTGCTCGACCGTGGACAGGTCGAACAGGTCGCGGCTGAAGGTCCAGTGGATGCCCAGTTCGCCCGCGAACACCCGGCAACCGATCGACAGCCAGTTGCCCAGCGGGGCGTCGGCATGTTCCTGGCGACCGGCGCTTTCTTCGGCGGGTACGAACAGGCCCTGCGCCTGATCGAAACTGGCATCGAACTGGCCCAGGTAGTTGAAGGTGATGCGCGGCTGCGGCAGGCCCGCCAGCTGCGCGCGGGTAGTCTCGTCGGCGAACCGCTGGAGCACGCCCAGGCCCAGGCCTTTGCCCGGGATCGCCCGCAGCTGCTCCTTGATCGCCTTGAGCGACCCTGGCAGGTCCGCGCAGGGGCGCAGGCAGACCGGAAAGACGCTGGTGAACCAGCCGACGGTGCGTGTCAGGTCGATGTCGTCGAACAGGTCCTCGCGGCCATGGCCTTCGAGCTGCACCAGCACGTGGTCCTGCCCGCTCCAGCGCGCGATGACCCGCGCCAGGGCGGTCAGCAGCAGGTCGTTGACCTGGGTGCGGTAGGCCGCTGGCGCCTGTTGCAGCAGGCGTCGGGTCAGGTCGGTATCGAGCTGGTTGTGCACGCTGGCGGCAAAGCGCCCGTGCAGGCTGCCACCGGGGTGATCGCAAGGCAGTTGATCATGGCTCCCCTCCAGGTGCGCCTGCCAGAACGCCACCTCGTCGGCGCCCGGCCCCAAGGCCCAGGCTTGCAAGCGCTCGGCCCAGGCCTTGAGCGAACTGGTGCGTGGGGGCAAGGCAGCCTCCGGCTGCTGGTAGAGCGCTTGCAGGTCGTCGAAGAGGATGCGCCAGGACACACCGTCGACCACCAGGTGGTGGACCGCCAGCAACAGACGCTGGGAGCCATCGCCCAGGGTCGCCAGCACGGCGCGCAGCAATGGCCCCGCCTGCAGGTCGAGGCTGCGCTGGGCCTGTTCGCAGGCGCGCTCCAGCGCCTGGGCGTCTTCCACTTGAACGCACCACAACAGGTCCTGTGGAAGGTGCGCGGCGTTGCGGTATTCGGCTTGCCAACCACCGGCCTGCTCGCTGAAGCACAGGCGCAGGGCATCATGATGCATGACCAGAGCGCGCAGGGCCTGCGCCAGCCGCTCGGCGTCCAGCACCTGCAGCGGGCGCAACAGGACCGACTGGTTCCAGTGATGACGGTCAGGGATCGACTGTTCGAAGAACCACTGCTGGACCGGCAGCAACGGCTGCTCGCCACGGGCCGGCGCCTGCTCGATCAGCGTAGGCGCCGCTCCTTGCCGGGCGACCTGGGCCAGCGCTTGTACAGTTTGCTGGTTGAACAGGTCCTTGGGGGTGAAATGGAGGCCTTGGGCACGCGCCCGGCTGACCAGCTGGATGGAGACGATAGAGTCGCCACCGAGCTCGAAGAAGTTGTCCGTACGCCCTACCCGTTCGAGCTTGAGCACTTGGGCCCAGAGCTCGGCCAGGCGGGTTTCCAGTTCGCCCTGGGGCGCCTCGTAGACGCCCTGGGCCTGGGCCAGGTCCGGCGCCGGCAAGGCCTTGCGGTCCAGCTTGCCGGCCGGGGTCAGCGGCAGGCGCTCGAGCAGCAGCCAGGCGGTCGGCACCATGTAGTCCGGCAGCCGCGCACGCAGGGCCTGGCGCAGGCGCTCGCGCAGGGTCGGGTCGTCCGCCTCGTCGGGCACCACGTAGGCCACCAGCTGCTGGCTGCTCAGGCCCGGGCGGGCCAGCACCACCGCCTCGCGCACCCCGGCCTGCTCCAGCAGGCGCGCCTCGATCTCGCCCAATTCGATACGGAAACCACGGATCTTCACCTGGTTGTCCACCCGCCCGAGGTAGTCGATCACCCCGTCGGCGCGCTGGCGCACCAGGTCACCGGTGCGGTACAGCCGCCCGCCCGTGCTGAACGGGTCGGCCACGAAGCGCTCGGCGCTCAGGCCGGCACGCCCCAGGTAACCCCGCGCCAGGCCCTCACCGCCCAGGTACAGCTCCCCGGCGATGCCTTGTGGCACCAGGTTCAGCTCGCCATCCAGCACGTAGGCACTGCGCAGGCCGACGCGCTCGCCGATGGGCGCATAGGCTGCGCCACACTCGGTGCCCTGCCCGGCCTTCCAGAGCAAGGGCGTCACCACCGTCTCGGTGGGGCCGTAGCCGTTGATGATGTAGGTCGGGCGCAGGGCCCGGCGTGCCAGCTCGTAGCTGGCCTGGGGCACGGCGTCGCCACCGAAGCAGTACACCCGCACCGCCGGGGGCTGCCCCTCGCGTTCGGCATGTTCGGCCAGTTGCTGCAGGTACACTGGCGGGAAGGCCGCCACGGTCACGCCGTGGGCCTTCATCTGTGCGTAGGTCTGCTCCGGCGTCCACAGCGTGTTGTCGCGCACCAGCAGGCTGGCGCCCTGGGTCAGGCAGGTCAGCCAGCGCTCATGGGCACCGTCGAAGGCGAACGACATGAAGTGCAGTTCGCAGTCGTCCGGGCGCATCTCGTAACGCTCGGCGATGGCCTGCACGTGCATGGCCAGCGGCCCGTGGGCCACCGCCACGCCCTTGGGTTGGCCGGTGGAGCCGGAGGTGTAGATGAGGTAGGCCAGGTGGTTCGGGTCTACCGCTACTTCAGGGTTTTCAACCTCGCCAGTGACCTCGACCTGGTCCACCAACAGCACGTCCAACCCTTGCGTCGGCAGACGTTCGCAGGTTACCGCCTCGCTCAGTAACAGACCGACACCGCTGTCCTTGAGCATGTAGGCCAGGCGTTCGGCCGGGTACTCCGGGTCCAGCGGCAGGTAGGCGCCGCCGGCCTTGAGCACCGCCAACAAAGCCACCAGCATGCGCGGCGAGCGTTCCAGGGCGATGGCCACCCGCACTTCGGGGCCCACGCCCTGGGCGATGAGTGCCGCGGCCAGGCGGTTGGCGCGCTGGTTGAGAGTGATGTAATCCAAACACTGGTCACCGAACACTACGGCCGGGGCATGGGGCGTGCGCGCCGCCCAGTCCTCGAACAGCGCATGCACCGGCCGCTGCATCGGGTAATCGCGGCCCGGGCCGTTCCAGGCCTCCAAGACCTGCTTGTACTGGGCAGGCGTACACGCGTGCAAGGCGCCGACCGGCGTGTGCGGCAAGGCCTCGAGCACCTGCTGCAGCAGGCTGTCGAAGCTGTCGGCCAGCTGCTCGATGGCCTGCTCGCCATACAGGCTCTGGTCGAAGCAATAGTGCAAGGTCAGCTGCTCGCCCAGGCTGATGGCCAGCGACAACGGGTAGTTGGATTGCTCGTGGTTGACCACCTCGCCGAAGCGCAGCGTGCTGTCCTCGCCTTGCGCCAGTGCCTCGGAGATCGGGTAGTTCTCGAACACCAGCAGGCTGTCGAACAGCGGCGTGGCTCCCAGCCCGGCCCAGCGCTGGATATCCACCAGGGCCGTATGCTCGTGGTCGCGGATCGCCAGGTTCTCCTGCTGGATACCTTGCAACCATTGACCCACGGCCTGCCCCCCCTGGACCTCGGCGATCACCGGCAAGGTGTTGATGAACAGCCCGACCTGCTGCTCGATGCCGGGCAGCGCCGCCGGGCGGCCCGCCACGGTGGCCCCGAAGGCGACGCAATCCTGCCCGGTATAGCGCTGCAACAACAGCAGCCAGGCGGCCTGCATCAGCGTATTGAGGGTGATTTTGTAGCGCCGGGCGAATTCGCCGAGCGCACGCGTGCGCGCCTGGTCATAGGTGCGGTAGGTGTGGCCATTGGCGTGCCCAGGCGCACCCTGGCCAGCCTGGGCGAAGGCCAGCGCCAGGTGCGTGGGGCCCGGAACGCGCGCCAGGCGCGCCTTCCAGAAGGCCTCGGTGTGGCTGCGGTCCTGGCCTTGCAACCATTGGATATAGTCCCGGTAGCGGCCCTGCTGGGGCGCCAGCGGCTGCCCGTGGTAGCACTGCAGCACTTCGCCCAGCAGTTGGGCATTGCTCCAGCCGTCGAGCAGGATGTGGTGGTTGGTGTAGATCAACCGATGGCGGCCAGGCCCGGTGCGCACCAGCAGCAGGCGTAGCAGCGGTGCCTGGGCCAGGTCGAAGCCGCGTTCGCGTTCTTCGCGAGCCAGGGCCAGCAGGTCGGCTTGCGTCGCGCTTTCGATGACTCGCACGCTGTCGGGCAACGTGCGGCAGACCAGTTGCTGCGCCGGTTCATCGCGCCAATCGAAACAGCTGCGCAGGCTGTCGTGACGGCTCACGACCTGCTGCCAGGCGGCGGCGAAGCGCGCCTCGTCGAGCCCCTGCACATCCACCCACATCTGGTTGACGTATTCATGGTGCGCCTCGTCGTACAGGGCATGGAACAGCATGCCCTGCTGCATGGGCGAAAGCGGATAGACATCGTCGATCACCCGCCCGCCGGCTTCCAGGCGCTCCAACTGCGCCTGGCCGAGCCCCGACAGGGGCACGTCCGAAGGCGTCAGGCCACGGTTGCCTGGGCTCACGCAGTGCTCGACCAACAGCGCCAGCTCCTGGCCATAGGCCTGGGCCAGCGCTTCGATGGCCTCGCTGTCGAAGCATTCGCGGCTGAAGGTCCAACCCAGGCTCAACTCGCCGTCGTAGACCTGCCCGTTGAGGCTCAGCCAGTTGCCCAGCAAGGCCCCTTCGCCCTGCTCCGCGCCACGCCCCTCGCGGGCGGGCAGGAACAGGTCGTCGCGGGCGTCGAGGCTGGCGTCGAACTGCCCCAGGTAGTTGAAGGTGATGCGCGGGCGCGGCAAGGCCGCAAGCTCCGCGCGCACCTGCGGCTCGCCCAGGTAGCGCAGGATGCCGAAGCCGACCCCTTTGTCGGGTACGGCGCGCAGCTGCTCCTTGACCGCCTTGATCGACTCGCCCAGCTCTCCGACCGGGGCCAGGCTCACCGGGAACAGGCTGGTGAACCAGCCCACGGTGCGCGACAGGTCGATGTCGTCGAACAACGCTTCGCGGCCATGGCCTTCCAGCTGCACCAGCACCTGCGGTTGGCCGGTCCAACGCACCAGCACGCGGGCCAGGGCGGTGAGCAGCAAGTCGTTGACCTGCGTGCGATAGGCCGCCGGCGCCTGGCGCAGCAGCTGCTGGGTGAGCGTGCGGTCCAGCCGGGTGTAGACGCTGTGGGCATGGCGCGCCAGCTGGCTGCCCTGCGGGTCGCGGCAGGGCAGCTCGTTCGCCTTGCCCGCCAGGGTGCGCCAGTGCGCCAGGGTATCGAGGGCGGCACCGCGGGCATGCTCGCCCAGGCGCTGGCCCCACTGCTGGTAGCTGCAGGTCCTGGCCGGCAAGGCCAGCGGCTGTCCGGCGGCCCCTTGGCGGTAGGCCTGTTGCAGGTCGTCGAACAGGATGCGCCAGGACACGCCATCGACCACCAGATGGTGGATCGCCAGCAGCAGGCGCTGGGTGCCGTCACCAAGGTCCGCCAGCAGGCCGCGCAGCAGCTCGCCACGGGCCAGTTGCAGGCTGGCCTGGGCCTCGCCACAGGCGACCTCCAGCGCCTGTGGCGAATCCACCTGGGTGGTCCACAGCAAAGGGCGCTGGGCCCATTGCGTGCGCAACTGCTCCAGCGTCAAGTGCGTGGCACGCCCCTCGGTGAACGCCAGGCGCAGGGCGTCGTGGTGCCCCACCAGGGCTCGCAAGGCCTGCTCCAGCAGCGCAGGGTCCAGGGGGCTGCGCACTTCCAGCAGCACCGACTGGTTCCAGTGGTCAGGTTGGGCGACGGCCTGTTCGAAGAACCAATGCTGGATCGGCAGCAACGCCAGCTCGCCGGTCACCGGAGGTTGTTCGCGGGCCTGCGTCGGTTCGCCCTCCTGGGCAACCCTGGCCAAGGCGGCGACCGTCTGGTGGGTGAACACATCACGGGCGGTGAAGTGCAGCCCTCGCTGGCGAGCACGGCTGACCAGCTGGATGGAGATGATCGAGTCACCGCCGATCTCGAAGAAGTTGTCCTGGCGCCCTACCCGTTCACGCTTGAGCACCGCAGCCCAGACCGCAGCCAGGCGCTGCTCGCGTGCATCGTGCGGCGCCTCGAACGCTTCGTCCGTGCATGCGCTCGGTGGCGGCAACGCGCGGCGGTCCAGCTTGCCGTTGGCGGTGAAAGGCAGGCCCGCCAGCACCACGGCGTGGGCCGGCACCTGGTAGTCGGGCACCTGCAGACGCAATCCCTCGAGCACGGCATCGGCCCACCGCTGGCGTACGCCCTCGCCGGCTTCGGCCAAGGTTGCGTCCATGGGCACCAGGTAGGCGACCAGACGCGGGTTGCCATCGACCTCGCGCGCCAGCACCGCCGCCGCCGCGACGCCTGCCAACGCACGCAGGCGCTGGGCGACATCGTCAGGTTCGACGCGGAAACCACGGATCTTGACCTGGTCGTCGCCGCGCCCCAAGTATTCGATGCCAGCGTCACCGATGCGCGCCAGGTCGCCGGTGCGGTACGCACGGCCCCCCGGATACCCCTCAGGGTCGGGCACGAAGCGCTCGGCGGTCAGGCCCGCGCGCCCGAGATAACCGCGGGCCAGGGCCGGTCCGGCCACCTGCAGCTGGCCGCTGGCGCCCAGCACCACCGGGCCCAGGCCGTCGTCGAGCAGCTGCACCCGGGCCTGGGGCATGGCCCGGCCCATGGCGATGCGTGTGCCAGCGCCACCAGGCTCGACGGCACCAGCGATCACGCCTACGGTGGTTTCTGAGGGGCCATAGTGGTTGATCACCCGGCACTGCGGGGCCGCCGCCCGGATGCGCGCCAGCAGCTGCACCGAGCACGCCTCGCCGCCCAGCACCAGGCACTGGCGTGGCAGGACCTGGGCCGGCTGGGCGGTCTCGAGCAGCGCTTCCAGGTGCGACGGCACGATCTTCAAGGCATCCACCGCATGGGCCTGCATGAAGCCGGCAAAGCGCTCGGCATCACGCACTTGGTCGTCATCGGCCAGGCACAGGGTGCGGCCCGAGCACAAGGCGCCGAACAGCATGGTGTGCCCAAGGTCCGCCGCTGGGGTCGAGACCAATGCCAGGTTACGCGCCTGCGCCCAGGGCATGCGTGCCAGGAGCCCGTGAACGTAGGCGAGCAAGGCGCCATGGCTGACCATCACGCCCTTGGACTGGCCACTGGAGCCGGAGGTATGGATCACATACGCCAGGTTGTCGGCCAACACCGAGGGGCGTGGGCGCTCGATGGGCTCACACGGCTGGGTGAGCACGTCATCCAATGCCAGGCTGGGCACGGGTAACCCGCCCATCTGTTCGGCGATCCAGGGCGCCTCGGTGAGCAGCACCGGCGCGGCGCTTTCGGCCAGCAACTGGCCGACCCGCGCCCGTGGCGTGCTGGTGTCGATGGGCAGGTAAGCGCCGCCGGCCTTGAGGATCGCCAGCATGCCCACCACCAGTTCCAGCGAGCGCGATGCGCGCAATGCAACACAGGTTTCCAGGCCCACACCCAGGGCCACCAGACGCGCGGCCAAGTGTTCGGCGTGCAGGTCCAGCTCGCGATAGGTCAGGCGTCGCTCGCCCTGCACCAGCGCCACGGCATCCGGCTGCTGGCGGGCGAAGGCCTCGATCAGCCCGTGCACGGTCCCCTGGGGGGCATCGGCCACCGCCTCGCCGGTGCAGATGGCCTGAACCGTTCGCTGCGCCTCGGCATCCAGCAGCGGTACGGATTCGAGCGTGGCGTCAGGGGCCTCGGCGAACGCCTGCAGCAGGCGTGCGAAATGCCCGGCCATGCGCGCCAGGGTCTGCTCGCGGAACAGATCGCGGGCGTAGATGAACGAGGCACTCACCGCCTCGCCGTGCTCGAAGGTTTCCAGGGTCAGGTCGAACTTGCTCTGGCATCCGGCCAGCGGCAGGCCTTCGACGGCCAGCTGCTCATGCACCTGCCAGTGTTCCCCACGCGCCTCGCTCTGGTGGTTGTGCAGCACCTGGAACAGCGGGCTCTGGCTCAGGCTGCGCTCCGGCTGCAGAGCCTCGACCAGGTGCTCGAAAGGCAGGTCCTGGTGGGCCTGGGCCTGCTGCACTTGGTGTTTGAGTTGGCGCAACAGGGTGCGGAACGTCATGCGTCCCTCCAATTGCGAACGCAGCACCAGGGTGTTGACGAAGAAACCGACCAGGCGCTCGGTCTCCGGCCGGTTGCGGTTGCTCACCGGCAGGCCGACGCGAATATCGGTCTGCCCGGTATAGCGGTGCAGCAATGCATGCAGGCAGGCCTGGAGGGCGACGAACAAGGTCACCCCCTCGTCTTTGGCCAGGCGCTGCAGGTCGCGCACTGCCGCCGACGGCAGCGCGATGGCGCAGCGCCCGCCCTCAAGGCTGCGCTGGGCCGGGCGCGGGTAGTCGGTCGGCAGCCCCAGCTGTACAGGGTCTGTACCCAGTTGCTCGGTCCAATAGGCGAGCTGGCGCTCCGCTTCGCCGGCCTCCATCCAGCAACGTTGCCAATGGGCATAGTCGGCGTACTGGATCGGCAGGGCCGGCAGCGCCTGGCCGCCACCATAGAGGTGGATCAGCTCTTCGACCATCACCTGCATCGACCAGCCGTCGGCCGCGATGTGGTGCAGGGTCAGCGCCAGCACATGGTCGTCCGCGGCCAGGCGCAGCAGGCTCACCCGCAACGGGCGGCCAGCGCCCAGGTCGAACGGCCGGGCGATCTCGGCCTCGACAAGCGCTTGCAAGGCATCGGCATCCGGCTGGGCCTGGCCCAGGTCATGCAGGTCGATGGCCAGCGGCGTGGCCGGCAGGATGGCTTGGGTCGCGACGCCAGCGTCCTCGATGAACGCGGTGCGCAGCACCTCGTGGCGCTCGACCAGGCGGTCGAAGGCGTACTGCAGGGCCTGCAGGTCCAGGGCGCCGCGCAGGCGCAGCACGCTGGGGATGTGGTAGGCCGAGCTCTGGCGGTCCAGCTGCCAGAGGAACCACTGTCGCTGCTGGGCATAGGACAGCCGTGGCCGCTCGGCGTCACGTGCACCTGTGGGGATCGGTAACTGGGCCAGGCCCAGGCCTTTTTCCTGGAGTTTGTCGAGGAACAGGCGACCTTGGCTCGCCGGCAGTTTGAGGAATCGCTGAACCAGGGCGACCTTGCTGTTCTGATCCATTTCAGTTCGCCTCCAGCGCGTCGAGGAAGTCAGTGAGTTCATCCAGGGTGTCGTCCATGTCCACCGACACCAGCGGCTGCACCGCCTGGACGAAGCCCTCCAGGGTGCTTTCCTGGAACAGCAGGCTCAGCGGAATGTTGGCACCCAGCTCCACCTGCACCCTGGCCATCACCTGGGTGGCCAGCAGCGAGTGCCCGCCCAGGTCGAAGAAGTTGTCGTTGACGCCTACCCGAGGCACGCCGAGCAAGGCCTGCCAAATGTCGGCGACCTGTTGCTCCAATGCGGTACGCGGTGCCAGGTAGTGGCTGGCCAGCCACTGCGGGTCCGGCGCGGGCAGTGCGCGGCGGTCGAGCTTGCCGTTGGGCGACAGCGGCATGGCGGCCAGTACCATCACCTGGGTGGGCACCATGTAGTCGGGCAAGCGCGCCTTGAGCCAGGCCTGCAGCTCGCGTACCCACGGGCCGGGGTCGTCGCCCAGCGCTGGCGTGACGACCAGGTAGGCGACCAGTTGGGTGCCACCGGCCCCCTGCACCGGCATCACCAGCGCCTCGCGCACCTGGTCGTGCTCCAGCAAGCGCGCCTCGATCTCGCTCAGCTCGATACGAAAACCGCGCAGCTTGATCTGATGGTCGGTACGCCCGACATACTCGATATCGCCATTGGCCAGGCGTCGCACCCGGTCACCGGTGCGGTACAGGCGCCCGCCGTCGTTGGCGAAGGGGTTGGGCACGAAACGCGCGGCGGTCAGGCCAGGGCGCTGGAAGTAACCGCGGGCCAGAAGCCCGCCGCCGATCAACAGCTCGCCGACCACGCCCACCGGCGCCAGGGCGCCGTTGCCGTCGACCACGTACAGCGAACGGCCCGCGAGCACCTGGCCAATGGGCGGGTTGCCGGTGACCGGGCCCTGGCTGCAATCATGGGCGCTGACCGTCACCGTGGCTTCGGTCGGGCCATAGGTATTGAGCAGGCGCACGCCCTCCAGCCCTGCGGCGCGCCAGGCCGCCAGGGCATCGGCGGCCATCGCCTCGCCGCCGGCATGGACCTGGCGCAGGCGGCCGTAGCCGGCCCGTGGGCGTGCGGCGAAATCCTTGGCCAGCATGACCCAATAGGCGGTGGTCAGGTCGGCGACGGTGACGCCCTGCTCCACCAGCACCTGGTGGAACTGCTCGCTGGTCCAGATCTCGTTGCCCCGCAGCAGCACCGCAGCGCCGCAGATCAAGGCCGGGAACAGCTGCTCGACGAAGCCATCGAAGTTGAAGGTGGCGAACTGCAGCACGCGGTCGCTGCTCGACAGCCCGAAGAAATCGATGCACACCTGCACATGGGCTGCCAGCGCCGCCTGGCTGATCGCCACGCCCTTGGGCCGGCCCGTGGAACCGGAGGTGAACATCACATAGGCCAGGTTGCCCGGCGCGCTGCGCTGCGGCGGGTTGCCCGGGTCGCTGGCGTCGGCTGCCGGCGTGTCCAGGTCCAGCACGGGCATGGCGCCGCAATCGGGCAACTGCCCATGCAGGTCAGGCTCGGTGAGCAGGCAGGCCAGGCCTGCGTCCTCGATCATGCCTTGCAGGCGTTCGCGGGGGTATTGTGGATCCATCGGCACGTAGGCCGCGCCACTCTTGAGCACCGCCAGCACGGCAATCGCCATGCCCAACCCACGCGCCACCGCGATACCGACCCGCTGCTCGGGGCCGATGCCCAGCGCCAGCAGGCGTGCGGCCAGGCGGTTGGCCTGGGCGTTCATCTGCCGATAGGTCAGTTGCTGGCCTTCATGGATCAACGCCAGCGCCTCGGGGGTGCGTTCGACCTGAGTTTCGATCAACGCCTTGAGGCTGTGCTGCTCGCCGACCGCCAGCCCGTCGATGCCACTCCATGCGTGTTCCAGCTGCCGGCGTTGCGCAGCGTCGAGCAGCTCCAGCTCGCCGATGGCCGCATCGGGCTTGGCCACCAGCGCCTGCAGCAGGTTATGCCAGTGCCCGGCCAGGCGTGCGATGGTCTGGGGCTCGAACAGTTCGCGCATGTAGGTGAACGAGGCGATCAACCCCTCGTCGGTTTCGGCCGTGTCCAGGCTCAAGTCGAATTGCGCAGCCTGGCTGTCGAACGCCAGGCTGTCGATGCGCAGCTGGTGCAGCTGGCAGGTCGGCAGGGCCTCGCGGCTTGCGTTCTGGTGGCTGAACATGGCCTGGAACAGCGGGCTGTGGCTGAGGCTGCGCTCTGGCTGCAAGGCCTCGACCAGCTGTTCGAATGGCAGGTCCTGGTGGGCCTGGGCCTGCAGCATGGCCTGGGCGGCCTGGGCCAGTACCTGGCAAAAGCTCATGCGCCCATCGAGTTGCGCCTTGAGCACCTGGGTGTTGACGAAGAAACCGATAAGGCCCTGGGTTTCCGGGCGGTTGCGGTTGGCGTTGGGGATACCGATGTGCAGCTCGCCCTGGCCACTGTAGCGGTACAACAACACCTGGAAGCTGGCCAGCAACAGGGTGAACAAGGTCACCCCCTGCGCGTTGGCCAGGTTTTGGAGGGCCTGGCACAGCGGCGTGGCGACCGTCAGGTCGTGGCGGGCGCCGCGGTAGCTCTGGGCGGCCGGGCGCGGGTGGTCCAGGGGCAGCTCCAGGACCGGCTGTTCGCCGCCGAGCTGAGCCGTCCAGTAGTCCAGCTGGCGCTGGCGCTCGCCGGCCTCCATCCAGGCACGTTGCCACAGTGCATAGTCGGCGTACTGGATCGCCAGCGGCGCGTGGCTGGGCTGGCGGCCCTCGCACAGGGCCTGGTAGGCCTCCACCAGCTCGCGGACCATGATCTGCATCGACCAGCCATCGGCGACGATGTGATGCAGCACCATCACCAGTACATGGTCGTGTTCGGCCTGGCGCAGCAGGTGCACCCGCAGCAATGGCCCGGTGGCCAGGTCGAACGGCTGCTGTACCAAGGCCTCGACCCGGGCCCTGAGTGCGTGCGGCGCCAGTGGGCCTACCGCTTCGACCTGCAAGGCCATGGTCTGCCGGGCCGCGATGCGCTGCAGCGGCTGCCCGGCACCTGTATCGATACAGGTGCGCAGGCTTTCGTGGCGTGCCAGCAGGTAGTCGAAGCTGCGTTGCAGCGCCTGCAGGTCCAGCGGGCCGCTCAGGTGCAGGGCAGCGGGGATATGGTAGGCCGCGCTGCCGGGCTCCAGCTGCCAGAGAAACCACTGGCGCTCCTGGGCATAGGACAGGCGCAACGGCTCGTTCGGGTCACGCCGGAATACCGGGGCAACGTCGTAGAGATTGACCCCCTCCTTTTTCAGCAGAACCGCCAGGGCCTTGCGCTCCTGCGCAGACAGCACACCTATGGATTCAATCAACTCTTGCACGCCATGACCCTCATTCGGAAAGCAGCTTTTCAAGCTCAGTGGCTGATAAACGTTTGAGGGCCGCCAAGGATTTAGCCAAGGCGTCCTGCACCGGCGCCTGTTCCTGCTGCAAGGCCGCGAGCGCCTGGGCCTGCTCGGCCAGCACCGGGTGGCTGAACAGGGTCTTGAGCGGCAGGTCGAGCTGCCACAGCTCGCGGGCCCTGGCCACCACCTGCATGGCCAGCAGCGAATGCCCGCCCAGCTCGAAGAAGTTGTCGGTGCGCCCGACCCGTTCGAGCTTGAGCACTTGGGCCCAGAGCTCGGCCAGGCGGGTTTCCAGTTCGCCCTGGGGCGCCTCGTAGGCGCCCTGGGCCAGGTCCGGCGCCGGCAAGGCTTTGCGGTCCAGCTTGCCGGCCGGGGTCAGCGGCAGCCGCTCGAGCAGCAGCCAGGCAGTTGGCACCATGTAGTCCGGCAGCCGCGCACGCAGGGCCTGGCGCAGGCGCTCGCGCAGGGTTGGGTCGTCCGCCTCGTCGGGCACCACATAGGCCACCAGCTGCTGGCCGCTCAGGCCCGGGCGGGCCAGCACCACCGCCTCGCGCACCCCGGCCTGCTCCAGCAGGCGCGCCTCGATCTCGCCCAATTCGATACGGAAACCACGGATCTTCACCTGGTTGTCCACCCGCCCGAGGTAGTCGATCACCCCGTCGGCGCGCTGGCGCACCAGGTCACCGGTGCGGTACAGCCGCCCGCCCGTGCTGAACGGGTCGGCCACGAAGCGCTCGGCGCTCAGGCCGGCACGCCCCAGGTAACCCCGCGCCAGGCCCTCACCGCCCAGGTACAGCTCCCCGGCGATGCCTTGTGGCACCAGGTTCAGCTCGCCATCCAGCACGTAGGCACTGCGCAGGCCGACGCGCTCGCCGATGGGCGCATAGGCTGCGCCACACTCGGTGCCCTGCCCGGCCTTCCAGAGCAAGGGCGTCACCACCGTCTCGGTGGGGCCGTAGCCGTTGATGATGTAGGTCGGGCGCAGGGCCCGGCGTGCCAGCTCGTAGCTGGCCTGGGGCACGGCGTCGCCACCGAAGCAGTACACCCGCACCGCCGGGGGCTGACCCTCGCGTTCGGCATGTTCGGCCAGTTGCTGCAGGTACGCTGGCGGGAAGGCCGCCACGGTCACGCCGTGGGCCTTCATCTGTGCGTAGGTCTGCTCCGGCGTCCACAGCGTGTTGTCGCGCACCAGCAGGCTGGCGCCCTGGGTCAGGCAGGTCAGCCAGCGCTCATGGGCACCGTCGAAGGCGAACGACATGAAGTGCAGTTCGCAGTCGTCCGGGCGCATCTCGTAACGCTCGGCGATGGCCTGCACGTGCATGGCCAGCGGCCCGTGGGCCACCGCCACGCCCTTGGGTTGGCCGGTGGAGCCGGAGGTGTAGATGACGTAGGCCAGGTGGTTCGGGTCTGTTTCTACCTGCGGATTACCGATTTCGCCCTGCGCGGTAGTCTCTTCGAACAACAGCACTTGCATGCCTTCGACCGGCAACTGCCCGACCACGCTCGCCTCGCTCAACAACAAGCCGGCACCGCTGTCCTTGAGCGTGTAGGCCAGGCGTTCGGCCGGGTACTCCGGGTCCAGCGGCAGGTAGGCGCCGCCGGCCTTGAGCACCGCCAACAAAGCCACCAGCATGCGCGGCGAGCGTTCCAGGGCGATGGCCACCCGCACTTCGGGGCCCACGCCCTGGGCGATGAGTGCCGCGGCCAGGCGGTTGGCGCGCTGGTTGAGGGTCGCATAGTCCAGGCGTTCCTCGCCGCAGCGCACCGCGGGCGCCTGCGGTGTACGCGCCGCCCAGTCCTCCACCCACCGATGGACCGGGCGCTGCATCGATCCGCCCTGGGCCGGGCCATTGAGCGCAACGCTTTGGCGCTCGCAGGCATCGAGCATCGACAGGTTGCCCAACGCCTCGTCCGGTGCGGCGACGATGCCCTGCAGCAGGTTCAGCCAGTGCCTGGCCAGGCGCTCGATGGTCGCCGCCTCGAAGCGTTCGGCCATGTAGCTGAACGTGGCGGACCAGCCTTGGGCAGACTCGCAGGTGTCCAGCGAGAGGTCGAACAACGCGGTGCGAGGCGGCAGGTCCAGGCGGCTGATCGAAAGCGCCGGCAGCGCCTCGGCGAGGTCGTCGCCGCGGGCACTCTGGTGGTTGAACAGCGCCTGGAACAACGGGGTGTGGCCCAGGTTGCGGGCAGGCTGCAAGGCCTCGACCAGCTGCTCGAACGGCAGGTCCTGGTGGGCCTGGGCCTGCAGGGCGGTTTCGCGTACCTGTTCGAGCAGGGCTGTGAACGACTGGCTGGCATCCAGCCGCGCCCTGAACACCTGGGTGTTGACGAAGAAGCCCAGCAGCGCCTGGGTCTGGGCATGGTTGCGGTTGGCCGTGGGCACACCGACGCGGATGTCGTCCTGGCCGCTGTAGCGCTGCAACAGCACCTGGTAGCTGGCCAGCAGGAGCATGAACGGGGTCACACCGCGCTTGCGCGCAAGGTCTGCGAGCGCCTCGCCGAGCTGCCTTGGCAGTTGCAGTTGCAGGCGGCCGTTGCGCAGGGTCGGCTGGGCCGGCAGTGGGTGGTCGTAGGGCAACTGCAGCACAGGTTGCTCGTCACCCAATTGCTCGCGCCAGTAGGCCAGCTGGCGCTCGCGTTCGCCGGCCTCCATCCAGGCCCGCTGCCAAGCGGCGTAGTCGGCATACTGCACCGGCAGGTCTGGCTGCGCCGACACCTGCTGACCGCAGGCGGCGCGATAGCCATCGACCAGTTCGCCGACCATCAACTGCATGGACCAGGCATCGGTGACCACATGGTGCTGCACCAGCAACAGCACATGTTCTTGCTCGGCCACCGCATACAGGCGCACCCGCAGCAAAGGCCCATTCTCCAGGTCGAACGGCCGGGCAACCTCCTCGGCCAGTACCGCCGCCAGGCCCGCCCCGGCCTCGACGTGCTCGACCGGCAAGGCCAGCCCCGCAGGTGCCAGGATCACCTGACGCGGTTGCCCATCGACCAGGCGAATACAGGTGCGCAACGGTTCATGGCGGGCCACCAGGCGTGCGAAGGCCTCCCCCAGTGCCGTCACGTCCAGGTGGCCACGCAAGGTCAAGGCCAGCGGCAGGTTGTAGGCACTGCTGCGCGGCTCCAGCTGCCAGAGGAACCATTGCCGCTCTTGGGCGTAGGACAACGCCAGCGGCTGCTCGCGTGACACCCGGGCGATCTGCGACTGCCCGCCGCGCGCCAAAGGCGCCAGGGCCGTGGCGAACGCCTGCAACTGTTCATGCTCGAACAACAGCCGCAACGGCGCGTCGATGCCCAGTTGCTGGCGCACCTGGGCCATGACCCGGGTCGCCAACAGCGAGTGGCCGCCCAGGGCGAAGAAACGGTCCTGCAGGCCGACCTGCGGGCATTCCAGCACCTGCGCCCAGATCGACGCGAGCGCTCGCTCCAGCGCCGTGCGTGGGGCGACATGGAGCCCTTGATCGTACCCAAGGCTCGGCAACGGCAAGGCCTTGCGATCGACCTTGCCATTGGGCGTCAACGGCAGCGCCGGCAGGCACAGGACATGCGCCGGTACCATGTAGTCCGGTAACGTCTGGCGCAGCGACGCCTGCACCGCCTCGGCGCCGGCCACCTCGCCTTCCAGGTACGCCACCAGTTGCACACCGCCCTGCAGAGGCTGGGCGACCACCACGGCGGCACGCACACCTGGCACCTGCACCAGGCGAGCCTCCAGCTCGCCCAGCTCGATGCGATAGCCACGCACTTTCACCTGGTGGTCCAGGCGCCCGGCGTAGTACAGCTCACCCTCCCCGCCCTGGCGCACCAGGTCGCCGGTGCGGTACATGCGCTGGCCACCGCCAGCGAACGGGTCGGGCAGGTAGCGCTCAGCGGTGAGCCCAGGGCGGTTCAGGTAGCCGCGGCTCAAGCCCGCCCCGGCCAGGTACAGCTCGCCGGCCAGCCCCACCGGCAGCAGCTGGGCCTGGGTGTCGAGCACATAGGCTACGGTATTGTCCAAGGGCCGACCGATACACGCCTGGCCCCCAGGCCGGCGCAGAGCGTGGGTGGAATAGGTGGTGTCCTCGGAGGGGCCGTACAGGTCATGCACCCGCTCAAGCCCCGGGCGCCGGTACAAGCGCTCGACCAACGACTGCTTCAGCGGCTCGCCGGCCAGGTTGACGATGCGCACGCTGGCGGGGATCTGCCCCGCCTGCTCCAAGGCGACGACGGCCGACGGCACGCTGTTGACCAGGCGCACCCGGTCGCGTGCCGGCAAGTCTGCCAGGGCCAGGGCATTGCGTGCCAACACGCAGTAACCACCACAGGCCAAGGTGACGAAGACCTCCCACACCGACAGGTCGAAGCAGATCGAAGTGCTGGCCAGCACACCCTGCAGGTCATCCCGGCTATAGACGCCACGGGACCACTGCACCAGCGCCTGGACATTGCCATGGCTGATGGCAACGCCCTTCGGCTTGCCCGTCGACCCCGAGGTGTAGATCACATAGGCCAGGCGCTGGGCCGGCACGACCAGGGCCGGGCTGCAGTCAGGCAGGTCGGCCGAGGCCAGCAAGGCAGCTACGTCCAGCAGCCGCGCGCCCGCCAGCGGGGCCAGCACGGCCTCGCCCGCCCCATCGCCCAGCACCCAGACCGCCTCGCTATCGTCGAGCATATGGGCCAGGCGTTCGCCCGGGTAGTCCAGGTCCAGCGGCACATAGGCGGCCCCAGCCTTGAGCACCGCCAGCATCGCCACCAGCATCTGCGGCGTACGTGCCATGCCGATGGCTACCCGTTGTTCGGCGGCCACACCGCGCCGCAAGAGTGCGTGCGCCAGGCGGTTGGCCTGGGCCTCGAGCTGGGCGTAGGACCATTCATCGCACTCATGGAGCAACGCCAAGGCGTCAGGGGTACGGGCCGCCTGCCGTTCGAACAGGTCATGCACCGTTGCCGGTTCTTCGGCGCAGGCCACGGGCGCATTCCACGGGCGGACCTGCAACGCCAAGGCATCAGGCGACAACAGGCCGAGATCGCCCAACCGCCCCTCGCTGCCCAGGCTCGGTAACTGGTGCAACAGGTGCTCCAGGTGCCCGGCCAGGGCCGCCAGGGAGTCGGCGCTGAACGCGTTGCTGGCATAGCGGTAATGCACATCGAGGGTCTGCCCAGCGACAACGGACACGGTCAGCGGGTAGCTGGTCTGCTCTTGGTTGGCGAGCGGCGTCAGGCGCAAGCCCGCCGGCGTGGCCTCGCCCAGGGCCTGGTCGATCGGGTAGTTCTCGAACACCAGCAGGCTGTCGAACAGCGCGTCGCCGAAACCGGCCCAGCGCTGGATATCCAGCAGCGGCGTGTGCTCGTGTTCGCGCAGGCGCAGGTTGCCGGTCTGCAGTGCTTGCAGCCACTGGCCCAGGCGCAGGTGGCCGGCGGGTTCGACCACCACCGGCAAGGTGTTGATGAACAGCCCGACCTGCGCCTCGATGCCGGGCAGCCCCGCCGGGCGGCCGGCCACGGTGGCACCGAAGGCGACGCAGGCCTGGCCGGTATAGCGCTGCAGCAACAAAGCCCAGGCCGCCTGCACCAAGGTGTTGAGCGTGACACGCTGCTCACGGGCGAAGGTCTGCAAGGCGGCCAGGGTGGTGCTGTCCAGCTGCTGGCGGTGTTCGCCCTGCCCCGGCGCGTCGCTTGCGGGCAGCGGGTGCACGCTGCGCGCCAAACGGGTCGGCTCGTCCAGTGGCGCCAGTTGCGCACGCCAGAACGCTTCGCTTGCGGCGGGGTCCTGCTGCTGCAACCAGGCGATGTAGTCCCGGTACTGGCCGACCGGGCGGGGCACCACGGCGCCCTGGTAGCGCTTCAGCACTTCCACCAGCACCCGCGCGTTGCTCCAGCCGTCCATCAGCAGGTGATGATGGGTATAGATCAGCTGGTGGCGCCCAGGCGCCAGCTGGACCAGCTGCAGCTTCAGCAGTGGCGCCTGGTCAAGGGCGAAACCTTGCCTGCGTGCGTCATCCGCCAATGCGTCAAGGCGTTGCGCGGCATCGGCGCACCCTTGCAGGTCATGCTCGTGCCAGTCCACCAGCACCTGCCGCCAAACGCGCTGCAGCGGCCGCTCCAGGTGCCAGAGGCAGGCGCTGCGCAGGCTATCGTGGGCATCCACGGTGTGCTGCCAGGCCGCTCGCAGGCACTGCGGGTCGACGCCTTCCAGGTCCAGGCGCAACTGGTTGATATAGGCACCGCTGCTTGGTTGGTAGAGGCTGTGGAACAGCATGCCCTGCTGCATCGGCGACAGCGGGTAGAGGTCCTGCAAGCCACGTGGATCGCCAGGCAAGGCGTCCAGCTGTGCCTGGGTCAGGCCGGCCAGGGGAAAATCGGCAGGGGTCAGGCCGCCGTGGCGCAGGTCACAGCAGTGCTCGACCAGGGCCAGCAGTTCCTCCTCGTACAGTCGGGCCAGGCGCTGCACCGTAGGCGCCTCGAACATCCGGGTGCTGTAGGTCCATTGCAGGTTCAGGCGGCCATCGTGGACCTGCCCTTCGACGGATAACCCATTGCCCAGCGGCGCGCCATCGTCCTGAGCCTGCCCAGCCGACTCGGCGGCCGGTACGAAGGCGGCCTGTGCGTCGAACTGGGTGTCGAACCGCCCCAGGTAGTTGAAGGTGATGCGCGGTCGCGGCAGCGCCTCCAGGGCTTCGCGCACCTGTGCTTCGCCGAGGTAGCGCAGGATGCCGAAACCTACGCCCTTGTCGGGCACGGCGCGCAGCTGCTCCTTGATCGATTTGAGCGAGGCGGCCAGCCCCTCCTCCACCTGCAAGGCAACCGGGAACAGGCTGGTGAACCAGCCAACGGTACGCCCGGTATCCACATCGTCGAACAACTGTTCGCGGCCATGCCCCTCGAGTTCAAGCAAAACCCGCTGTTGACCACTCCAGCGCGCAACGGCACGGGCCAGGGCGGTCAGCAGCAGGTCGTTGACCTGGGTGCGATAGGCCGCCGGCGCCTCTTGCAGAAGACGCCGCGTGAGCTCGGCATCGAAGTTCAGTGCCAGCTTGCAGCTGTCGCGATTGAGCGCCAGCGCGCAGGGGTGGTCCACCGGCAGCTGCTCGGGAGCACCTGCCAACTGCGCCTGCCACCAGCCCACCTGGGCCTGCTGCTCGGCGGCATAACGGTGCAGGCGCTGCGCCCAGGCCTGGTAGCTGGTGGTCTTGGCCAGCAGCGCCAGCGGCTGCCCGGCCGCCAAGCGCGCATAGGCCTGTTGCAGGTCTTCGAGCAGGATCCGCCAAGACACCCCATCTACCGCCAGGTGATGGATGACCAGCAGCAAGCGTTGGCTGCCGTCCGGCAGGCGTGCCAGCAGCGCGCGCAGCAGCTGGCCCCGGGCCAACGACAGGCTGCGCTGCGTGGCATCGCACATAACCTCCAGGGCCTGCCGCGAATCGACTTCCCGCACCCACAGCAGCTCATCGTTTGCCGGCGCACGGTAGGCCTGGCGCCATGTGTCGCCTTGCCGGTCGAAGCCCAGGCGCAAGGCATCGTGCTGCTGGCACAGCCAACCCAGCGCCTGCGCCAGCCAATCGGCGCGCAAGGCCTGGCGAGGCGCGAGCAACAGCGACTGGTTCCAGTGGTCACGGTTGAAGTCAGGCAAGGCAAAGAACAGCTGTTGCACGGGCGTCAGCGGCACTTCGCCTTCGGCCAGCTGCGTGTCGACCGCCTGCTCGCCCAGCACGCCGGCCGCCAGGGCCAGGCTGCGCACGTTCTGGTGCTGGAACAGGTCGCGAGGGCTGACGTCGATGCCCACCTGGCGGGCGCGGTTGGCCAGCTGGATGGCCATGATCGAATCGCCGCCCAACTCGAAGAAGTTATCGTCGCGCCCGACCTGCGACACCTGCAGCACCTGCGCCCAGACTTCGGCCAGGGCCTGTTCCCGTTCGCCTTGTGGCGCCACGTAGGCCGCCTGGGCCCCGCCCTCGATCTTCGGCAACGCACGGCGCTCCAACTTGCCGTTCGGGCTCAGCGGCATGCGCGCCAAGGCCTGCCATTGGCTCGGCACCATGTACTCGGGCAGGTGCCCGGCCAGGTGAGCCGCCAATACTTGCTGCCAACCGGCATGTTCTTCGGCCAGCACCACATAGCCGAGCAGGCGCTTGCCGTCCTCGGCGACCACCACCGCCTCGCGCACCCAGGCATGCGCCAGCAGCCGCGCCTCGATCTCGCCCAGCTCGATACGCAGGCCGCGCAGCTTGACCTGGTGATCCAGGCGACCGGCGTATTCGATCACCCCATCAGGCCGGTAGCGCGCCAGGTCGCCGGTGCGGTACATCCGCTCCCTCGCCACGAACGGGCTGGCGACGAAGCGTTCGGCGCTCAGCCCCGGGCGGCGGTGGTAACCCCGGGCCAGGCCCACGCCGGCCAGGTACAGCTCACCCAGCACGCCCGCCGGGACCGGCTCCAGGCTCGCATCCAGGATATGGCAGGCCAGGTTGGCGATCGGGCGGCCGATCGGCACGCTGTCGCGGCCTTCGTCCAGGCATGTCCAGTGGGTCACGTCGATGGCCGCCTCGGTCGGGCCGTACAGGTTGTACAGCCCGGCCCACGGCAGCCGCGCCAGCACCTGCTGCTGCGCATCCACCGGCAGCGCCTCGCCGCTGCAGACGATGCGCCGCAGGCTGCGGCAACGTTCGACACCCGGGTCTTGCAGGAACGCTTGCAGCATCGACGGCACGAAGTGCAGCGTGCTCACCGCCTCGGCCTCGATCAGCTCGACCAGGCGCGCCGGATCGCGGTGCTCGCCCGGCGCCGCCAGCACCAGCCGTGCGCCTTCCATCAAGGGCCAAAAGAACTCCCACACCGACACGTCGAAGCTGAATGGGGTCTTCTGCAGCACGGTGTCTGCCGTGGTCAGCCCGTACGCGTCCTGCATCCAGCACAGGCGGTTGACCAGCGCGGCATGGCGGTTGCCGGCTCCCTTGGGCTTGCCGGTGGAGCCTGAGGTGTAGATCACGTAGGCCAGGTTTTCGCCGTCCACCGCCACGTCCGGGTTGTGGGTCGGCTGCGCATCCCGCTCAAGCGCATCGAGCAGCAGGCAGTCGACGCCCTCCACCGGCAGCTCGGCCAACAGCCGGCGCTGGGTCAGCAGCAGCTTCACGCCACTGTCCTCGAGCATGTAGGCCAGGCGCTCGCGCGGGTATTCCGGGTCCAGCGGCACGTAGGCGCCACCGGCCTTGAGGATGGCCAGCAGGCCCACCACCATCTCCAGCGAACGTTCGGCGGCGATGCCGACCAGCACATCCGGCCCCACGCCACGGGCGATCAGCAGGTGCGCCAGCTGGTTGGCCCGGACGTTGAGCTCGGCGTAGCTCAGCTGTTGGCCGGCGAAGGTCAGGGCCGGGGCATGGGGCTGGGCCGCGGCCTGCCGCTCGAAACGCTGGTGCACGGCCAGGGCCAGGTCATATGCAGTGAAGGTGTCGTTCCATTCGCGCCCTTGCCGCTGCTCATTCGCCTCGAGCATCGACAGGTTGCCGACCGCTTGCCCAGGGTCGTCCAGCATCGCCCGTAGCAGGTTGAGCCAATGCCGGCCCATGCGCACGATGCTGCCCGCCTCGAACAGGTCGGTGGCATAGGTCAGCGCCGCGTGCAGCCGGCCGCCTTTTTCATAGGTGTCCAGCGTCAGGTCGAACTGCGTGGTACGGTGGGTCGGCTCGATGGCCTGCAAGGTCAGCGCGCTGTCCACACGCATGGCATCGACATCGGCGACCTGCGGCTGATGGTTGTACATGACCTGGAACAACGGGTTGTGACCATCGCCACGCGGCAGGTCGAGGGCTTCGACCAACTGCTCGAACGGCAGCTCCTGATGGGCCTGGGCGCCCAGCGCGCAGGCCCTGGTCGCGGCCAGCAGCTCGGCCACCGTCTGCCCGGGGTCGACCTGCACGCGCAGCACCTGGGTGTTGACGAAGCAGCCGATCAGCCCCTCCACCTCGCTGCGATTACGGTTGGCGATCGGTGTGCCGATGCGCACATCGCCCTGGCCGCTGTAGCGCTCCAGCAGCACCGCGAACGCCGCCAGCAGCACCATGAACGGCGTCAACTGGTGCGCCTGGGCCACCTGTTTCAGGCGCTCGGCCAGGGCCTGGTCCAGCGCCAGCTCGTGGCGTTGGCCTCGGTAGCTGGGCATCTGCGGACGGGGGTGGTCCAGGGGCAGCGCCAGGGGTGGGCAGGCCTCGCCCAGGTATTCCCTCCACCAGGCGACTTGGCGCGCCTGCTCTCCGGCCTCCAGCCAGCTGCGCTGCCAGAGGGCATAGTCGGCGTACTGGATCGGCAAGGTGGGCAATTGCGGCGCGCGCCCTTCAACCCGCGCGGCATAGCAGCGGCTGAACTCCTCGATCAGCACATTCATCGACCAGCCATCGGAGACAATGTGGTGCAGCGTGACCAGCAACACATGCTCCTGGTCCGCCAGGCGCAACAGATTGACCCGCAGCAACGGCCCACGGCCCAGGTCGAAGGGCGCGAACACCTGCTCCTGCGCCAGCGCCTGCACCTGCGCTTCACGCAGCTCGGGCGCCAGGTCGCCAAGGTCGGCGTAGCCAATGGTCAGCGGGGCGCAGGCCTCGGCCAGGCCCACCTGCCCTTCGCCCGCATCGACGAACAGCGTACGCAGGGTCGCGTGTCGCTCGACCAGGTCGGCGAACGCCTGCTCCAGCGCGCCACGGTCCAAGGTACCGCACAACCGTACCGCGCTCGGCAGGTTATAGGCGGCGCCCTGCGGGTCGAGTCGCCACAGCACCCACATACGCTTTTGCGCATAGGACAACAGCTGGCGCTCGACCGGCAGCCCGGCCGCAGCGATGGGCAACTGGGCAAAGTCGACGCCCTCGCGCTGCAATGCCTGCAAGAACAGCCGCCGCTTCTCCAGGGGCAGGTCGATATAGCGGCGGGCCAGTTTCAACGCGTCTTGGGCATTCATCAGCAGTCATCCATTCGATTGGGCACGAGCCTTGGAGGGTCGATATCCCAGGGAAACGGATGGCCAACGGGGAAAATTAAACGGCCGCCGGCACCTGTCTGAAACATTTTCTTGCATTTACCCGGTCGGGTTTTCGATTCTCATTCGTCTTATCTGTTGCAGCCCCATGGTTGAGCCTCGGCTCGCCCCTCCCCTTACAACAGAACAGACCGATGGCCCGACAAACGAAAAAATCCAAGTCCAGACTGTGGTTCCTCGTCCACAGCTGGCTCGCCTTGCCGATCTGGTTCTTCGTGCTGATCGTCTGCTTCACCGGCATGCTCGCGGTGGTCAGCCAGGAGATCGTCTGGCTGGCCAACCCCGACGTGCGCGCCAACGAGCCCAACGACGATGCCCGGCGCCTGAGCTACCAGCAGGTGCTCGATGCCCTGCACCAAGCCGAACCGGACATGGCCGTGCGCTTTCTCAGCCAGCCCGATGGCTCGCACTTCGCCCTGAAGGCCGCCGTGACCTACCCCGACGGCACCGCGCCGACGCTCTACGTCAACCCTTACACCGGCGCCATCCAGGGCAGGATGCCCGACTTCAACTTCGAAGCCTTCACCCGTGCCCTGCACGGCTGGTGGCTGGTGCCCTTCACCAACGGCTACAGCTGGGGCTGGTACCTGGTCTCCTTGCTCGGCCTGCCGATGCTCGCCTCGCTGGTCACGGGCCTTGTGGTGTACAAGAAATTCTGGAAGGGGTTCTTCAAGCTGCCGCGCCGCAGCCAAGGCTCGCGCATCTTCTGGGGCGACCTGCACCGCCTGGCCGGGTTGTGGTCGATCTGGTTCATCGCGGTCATTTCCATCACCGGCACCTGGTTCCTGATCCAGGCGATCCTGGGCGACAACCATGTCAGCCTTTCCAGCGAGCCGGTGGTGCCGGTGATCGCCCGCGAGCAGGTGCCGCGCACCACCGACGGCAGCCCGGCACCACGCATCGACCTGGACGAAGCCGCACGCATCGCCCAGCAGGCCATCCCGGGCCTGGAGATCAGCTTCATCACCCTGCCGGGCACCGCCTACAGCCACATCAGCCTGGGCGGGCGTGGCTGGTACCCGCTGATGTTCCAGACCGCCGAGGTCAACCCCTATACCCGTAATGTCGACAGCCAGTTCCTGCTCGGCGACCGCTCGGCCCTGGAATTCGTCACCGAGTCCATGCGCCCGTTGCACACCGGCGACTTCGGCGGGCTGGCGATCAAGCTGGTCTGGGCTTTCTTCGGCCTGATCCTGACCCTGATGGTGTTCAGCGGCCTGCTGATCTGGACCAAGCGCACCGCCCAGGCCACCGCCGCAGCCCTCAAGCGTAGCGAGCGCGGGGCCCATCCGCGCACCCACAGCACCGTGGAGGCCCGCCCATGAGCCAGGCACGTACGCTGCCCGCCAGCCCGCTGAAGCAGTTCTGGCTGAAGTGGCGTTTCCACTTGAACATCCTGCTGATCCTCATCCCCCTGGGCTTCATGCCCAAGTACTTTGCCGACGCCAAGCTGTTTCGCGGCGATGCCGGTCTGGGGGCCAACCTGATCCGCGATATCCAGGTGGGGCCCTACCGTCTGGACCTGGCCGAACTGCGCGACGAAGCACCGCGCCCCAATGGCCCGGCGGGCTACTTCAAGCCATTCAACGCCGCGCTGTGCACGCAGTGCGTCGAGGGCGCCAAGGCTGTCTACCTGCGCGTCGGCAAACCCCGCAGCCTGCGCGCCGCCGGCACGCTGTTCTTCGGCCCGGCGTACCGCATGGGCACCTCGCTGCCGGTGCCGCCGCGTACCCGCCCTGACGCTGACCTGTGGATCACCATCGAAGGCTGGGACGGCCAGCTGCACCAGGCCTCGGTCCCACTGGCCAAGGCATCGCCAGCTACCGTCGCCTGGCTCGAGCAACAAGGAGGCAAGCAATGAAACCACTGCTGCGCAGGCTCGCCCTGCCGCTCTTGGCCCTGGCCGCGACGCCGGCAATGGCCCACAACCCGATGTGCGAATGCACCGAATCCGGCGAGCAGATCACCTGCAAGGGTGGTTTTTCCGATGGCAGCGGCGCCCCCGGGGTGACGCTGGATGTGATCGGCTACGATGAGCAGGTACTGGTCGGCGGCAAGCTGGGCGATGACTCGACCCTGACCTTCACGCGCCCTGACGGTGAATTCTACGTGCTGTTCGACGCCGGCCCCGGGCATGTGGTGGAAGTCGACCATGCCGACATCGCTGCGCCATGAGCCGCGCCCAGGTGGTGCGCCCCGCCGGCGCCGGGCACGAAACCCTCTACGTGCTGCTCAGTGCCTTGTTGATCGTCGCCCTTGCCGCCACGGTGGTGGCGCTGCGCGGCGAACGCCAGGACGAGGTGGCCATCGCCAGCCACCAGATCGACGCCCGCCGCGACCTCAGCGCGGCCGAGCAAGGTATCTACACCGACCTCTGGGTGGCGGTCGAAGAAATCCAGCTGTTGCACGAAGACAGCGGCCACCTGCCGGCCGTCGAGGCCTTGGCCGAGGACGGTCTGCCGCCCTTCACCCATGACGCCAGCAGCCAGCGCCGCGGGCAGCATCACTGGCAAAGGTTGCCAGGCGGCGCGTACCTGGGCCGTAGCCAGGATGCCGCGGTCGCCGGCAGCTTCCTGTTGATCCTGCCCTCAAGCCAGGGGCAACCGGCCGACGTCTGGCTACGGCGCGACCGCAGCGCCCTGGTACCCGACGACCTCGCCCCCGCCGCGCTGATCGCCGCAGGCTGGCAACAGGTGGTCAGCCATTACGACGCCGGGGTCACCCGCCAACACCGCCACTGAACCCAAGGACTCCCCATGCTCCGCTCCGCCCTCGCCCTGCTCCTGGCCTGCGCCCTGCCCGTCCTGGCCCTGGCCGACAACGGCAAGCCCCTGCGCATTGGCATCACCCTGCACCCCTACTACAGCTATGTGAGCAACATCGTGGGCGACAAGGCCGAGGTGGTGCCGCTGATTCCGGCCGGCTTCAACCCCCATGCCTACGAGCCACGGGCCGAGGACATCAAGCGCATCGGCACCCTGGACGTGATCGTGCTCAACGGTGTGGGTCACGACGACTTCGCCGACCGCATGATCGCTGCCAGCGAAAAGCCCGGCATCAAGACCATCGAGTCCAACGCCAACGTGCCGCTGCTGGCCGCCACCGGCATCGCGGCCCGGGGTGCGGGCAAGGTGGTCAACCCACACACCTTCCTGTCGATCAGCGCCACCATCGCCCAGGTCAACAACATCGCCCGCGAGCTGGGCACCCTCGACCCGGACAACGCAGCCTTCTACCGCAGCAACGCCCGCGCCTACGCCAAGCGCCTGCGTACGCTGCGCGCCGAGGCGCTGGCCAAGGTCGCCCAGGCGCCGCAGGCCTCGTTGCGCGTGGCCACCATCCATGCCGCCTATGACTACCTGGTGCGCGACTTCGGCCTGGAGGTGACCGCGGTGGTGGAGCCGGCCCATGGCATCGAGCCGAGCCCGGCCCAGTTGAAGAAGACCATCGACCAGCTCAAGGCCCTGGACGTGCAGGTGATCTTCTCGGAGATGGACTTCCCGTCCGCGTACGTCGAGACCATTCAGCGCGAGGCGGGTGTGCGCATCTACCCGCTGACCCATATCTCCTACGGCGAGTACACCCAGGGCAAGTACGAAGTGGAGATGAAGCGCAACCTCGACACCGTGGTGCGCGCCATCCAGGAGACCCGCACGTGACCGCCGCCAACCTCACTGCCGCCTGCGGGCCGCGCATCGACTTCGACGGCATCGACCTGACCCTGGGGCGTACACGCATCCTCGAACAGGTGTGTTTCAGCGTGGCCCCCGGCAGCGTGCACGCCATCGTCGGCCCCAACGGCGGCGGCAAGAGTTCGCTGGTCAAGACCTTGCTCGGGCAGATGCCCCACCAGGGCCGGCTCACCTTGCACTGGCCAGGGCCACGCGAGGTGATCGGCTACGTGCCCCAGGCCCTGGAGTTCGACCGGGGCCTGCCGATGACCGTGGACGACTTCATGGCTGCCCTGTGCCAGCAGCGCCCGGCCTTCCTCGGCCTGGCTCGCCACGCCCGGCCCGCCATTGATGCGGCCCTGGCACGGGTCGGCATGCTCGACAAACGCAAGCGGCGCATGGGCGCGCTGTCCGGTGGCGAACGCCAGCGTGTGCTGCTGGCCCAGGGCCTGATTCCCGACCCACAACTGTTGGTGCTCGACGAGCCCATGGCGGCCCTCGACGAAGCAGGCATCCAGGTGTTCGAGCAGCTGCTGCAGGCCTGGCGCCAGGCCGGTACCACGGTGCTGTGGATCGAGCACGACCTGGAGGCAGTGCTGCGCCTGGCCGACCGGGCCACCGGCCTGAGCCGCCAGGTACTGTTCGACGCCCCGCCTGCCCAGGCCCTGACTCCGGAACGCCTGCTGGGCCTGTTTTCCGTCCACCCTCGCAGCGAGTGCCTGGCCTGATGAGCGATGAAACCTTCCGTCAACTGATCCAGGGCTGGGCCACGGCAGGCTATCTGCCGGAGGCGCTGGCCTACGGCTTCGTGATCAACGCCCTGCTCGCCGGCCTGATGATCGGCCCCGTGCTGGGCGGCCTGGGTACCCTGGTGGTGGTCAAGCGCTTTGCCTTCTTCTCCGAGGCGGTCGGCCATGCCGCGCTGACCGGCGTGGCCATCGGCATCCTGCTCGGCGAGCCCTATACCGGGCCCTACGGCAGCCTGTTCGGTTATTGCCTGCTGTTCGGTCTGCTGCTCAATTTCCTGCGCAACCGCACCGGGTTGTCGCCGGATACCCTGATCGGCGTGTTCCTCTCGGTGTCCCTGGCCTTGGGTGCGAGCCTGCTGTTGATGCTGGCCGGCAAGATCAACGTGCATATCCTGGAGAACGTGCTGTTCGGCTCGGTGCTGACGGTCAGCGGCCAGGACCTGGTGGTGCTGGGCATCGTCGCGATGCTGGTCCTGGCGCTGGCCTTGCCGCTGTACAACCGCATCATGCTGGCCAGCTTCAACCCGCAGTTGGCGGCGGTACGCGGGGTGGCGGTGAAGTCCCTGGACTACCTGTTCGTGGTGCTGGTGACCTTGGTCACCGTGGCCTCGGTGAAGGTGATCGGGGCAATCCTGGTCGGCGCCCTGCTGGTGATCCCGGCGGCGGCAGCGCGCCTGGTCAGCCAGTCGCTCAAGGGCTTTTTCTTCATCGCGGTGACCATCGCCACCCTCAGCACCGTGCTGGGCATCCTGCTACCCATCGTCTTCGACCTGCCCGTGCCGTCGGGCGCGGCGATCATCCTGGTCGCGGGCGCCTGCTTCGCCCTCGCGGCCCTGGCCCGCGCCCTCGTCCCTCGTCTGCAAGGAACCCCGGCATGACCCTGAACTTCAAGCACCTGATCCTGGCCCTCGCCCTGGCCGGCCTGCCCAGCTTCGCCCACGCCGCCGGCAGCGAAGTGCTGACCACCTTGCCGGTGACCCACAGCCTGGCGGCCGCCTTGCTCGAGGGCACCTCGGTGCAGCTCAAGCGCGCCGCCCCGGCCAACCTGCCGGCCACACGCCAGCCGTCGTATTTCAGCGGTCGCGGCGGAGCCAGCCTGCACAAGGCCGCACAGCAGGCCGACGCGGTGATCGGCCTGCGCTCGATCTGGCGCGACGACCCGCTCTACCCCATGGCCCGGCGCAGCAATATCCGCATCGTCGAGATCGATGCCGCACGCCCGGTGGACGGCGCCCTGCCGGGCATCGCGGTCCAGGGCGACGAAGCCTTCGCCCGCTACCCCTGGCTCAACCCGACCAACCTGGGGCGCATGGCCGATGTGCTGGCCAATGACCTGGAGCGCCTGTCGCCCGGCGACAAGGACAAGATCCAGGCCAACCTGGCCGGCCTCAAGCGCCAACTGCTGGCCCTGGCCGCCGAGTCGCAGGCACGCCTGGCCGAGATCGACAATCTCAGCGTGGTCAGCCTGTCCGAACGCTTGAGCTACCTGGCTAGCGGCCTGAACCTGGACAGGGTGGAGCAGCCACTGCCCGCCGGTGACCAATGGGACGCAGCCACACTGGAAGCGCTGACCGACAACCTCAAGGCCCAGGACGTCGCGCTGGTGCTGCACCATCGCCAGCCAGAGCCGGCCCTGGCCGCCGCGATCGCGGCCGGTGGCGCCCGGCTGGTGGTGATCGACAGCGAGCCGGAGGATGCCATTGGTGGTTTGAAGGTTAGTGTCGAGCAGGTGGTGGGGGCGTTGGATCGATGATGCAACAAAACCACTTGAACGCCGCAATCAAGGCAACCTTGAAATTCTTCGACTGTCTGAACCGACCCAATCGTTGGTAGTCTCACCCATCCTGCTGATGCTTATACGCATTATTGAAAACGACTTCGAATATACCTCCTCAACGCACCAAACACTCCATTAGACCTGCGCCCATTGCCCTGCTGACAGGACCGTTCTTTCGGGATATACCTCTGCCACTGTGGGTCTCCAAACACTTCGGCATGGGATATTTTCTTACCGCCCCGATAAAAAAACACATTTCCCTTGACATCCAGAAGCTCTCGGCGCCGATACAACCAGCGAAGTTCACTGGCCGTCACACTTTGACCACCGCCTCCTTGCTTCGAAACAATCTCGTTTATTTCAAGACCGTCCATCAAAAAGTGAACCGGAGCCTTGCGCACAAGAAGCTGGAACTCAAGCCCCGCCTTGCTTGTTCGTTTCCAAAGCCCCACATGGACATCTTTAGAATAGGTACACTTCAAACGCTTTGCATCACTCTGGTTCCGAACATTGTACCTAGGGTGCCCTTTGAGAAACCTTTTGAACCCCAAGACTCTTCCAGCGTCATTGAACCCTCGCTCTATATCGGCATCGGACGAATATTTTGTAGGCCGAAGCGCCCCATCCCACACGCCATCGGTCATTTGCCCTTGATAAAATATATTTGTCTTTTGCCCACCCTCGCCCCCTACCGACCTAAAACCGGAACTCATCAATTCAGACACAGCTGACAATATTGGCGCCCTCAGACCATACAACACATGACCATCTTCAAACAGCTCCGTTAGCAATGCTCCGTCCGCGACCGAATGATTCTTAATGGTCACTCGACCATCAGGGTCAAGGTAGGTAGCTGGGTTGTTCCTAACCATACAAAAGAGGTTTAGCCCATCTAGAGCACCCGCGGGATCTGCACTCAGCCATCGCCCTGCCCAAGGCTGGTAATAGCGATACCCGTAGTAATACAGCCCAGTGGCATCGCGCTCTTTGCCTGAATAGCGCACGGTCTTGTAGCTTGCCTCGACTTCATTACGCGCAGCCCATACCGCCGTGCCGCCAAAGGGGTAGTACTCTTCCTGGCTGATCAGGTTGCCGGCGCCATCGACCTCCAGCGCGCTGCTGCCCAGCAGGTTGTCGTAGCTGTAGCGCAGTTGATCGTTCGCGAGATCGTCGGGTTTTCCTGCCTGCCAGTGCAGTACCCGCACTTGCGCACGACCGGCCTCCCCGACCGTCATCACCTGCAGGTCTTGCGTGAGCGTGTCGCCATTGGTGTGGGTACGCAGCTCCAGCCCTGGCAGGTAGATCACTCGCTGGGACTGAGTGCAGCGGGCCGTTCGCTGGGTACTGGCTTTCAGCACACGCTGGCTATGGTTGTCATAGCGGTAGCTTTCGCAGTCGTCCGTACCTCCTTCGCGCTTCACCGACACGACCTGCTCGAGCTCGGCTCGCGAGCTCCAGGCCAGTGGTTGCCCCGGCAACAGCACGGCCTGCTGCCCGCCCGGAGTGAACAGCGCCTCGACAGCCGACGAGGCCTTCGTCATCGAGCTCAACACGGCCCGGTTGCTGCGGTCGCTGACGGTGACGTCGGTGGTGTAGTTGTGGTTCGTGGCGGGGGCGCTGTGACGGATCTGGAGCAGGTTGCCTGCGGTGTCGTAGCGGTACGTGCGCATGTACGAGGTGTAGGTGGTGCTGTCGAAGGGGGTGACATGCGGAAGGTGTCGGCCTTGTTGGCCGGCGTTGGCCATTTCGCGGCCCGTGGCACTGGCCAGCTGGTAGAGGCTGTCGTAGCTGTAGGTGTTTTCCGGCACCACTTTCTGGTTGCGCCAGAAGCGGGTGGCCTCGGCGTCGTTGCGGATCTTGAGCACGTTGCCCACCGGGTCGTAGGCATAGCGCAGGTCTTGCAGCACCTTCGCGCCAGTGCCCTGGCGCTCGGTCTTGATCGAGGACAGGCGCTGGGTGTCGGGCTCGTAGGTGTAGGTGGTCACTACACCATTACCATGCACCTCGCGCAGTTTCTGCCCGGCGGCGGAGTAGCTCAGGGACTGGACGATGACCTGCTCGGCCTTGCCCGCGATCGTCAGCCAGCTGCCCCTGAGCTGGCCGGCCGCGTCGTAGGCCACCCGTTGCAGGTTGCCTACGGCATCCAGGGTCGTCAGCGTCGCGCCTGTGGCGTCTGCCGTGGTCTGGGTCGTATAGCTCTCGGGGGCCAGTCGGGTGTCCCATTGCGCCTCCTCTTCGCCCTGCCAGTCGGCGACGATATCAGGATTGTCGGCATCCTTGAGCAGCTGCCGGGTCGTTGAGATCGGCACACCCGTCAGGGCAAAGCTGTTCGCCTGCGCCAGACCCGCCGGGTCGTAATGGCGGGTCGCCTGCCCGAGCAAATTATGGTCCCGTGCTTGTTGCGTAACCTGTGCCCAGACGAACCGCTCGGCAATCCGTACCTCGCTGTCGGCCACTTGCTCCGTCACGCTCAGCGGTCGGCCGGCCTGGGACGGGGCCTCGTACTGCCAGGTACGGGTAACCGCCTGGCTCAGGTCGTCGTTACCGCCTTCGTCGGTAGCAACCTGGGCCACCTCCACGAAAGGGCGCCCGGCGGCATCCCTGAGGGTTATCGAGGTGCCCGCATCGACGCTGCGAGTTTGCAAAACCGTACCGGCAAGGTCCGTCAGGTAGGTGAAGTTCGATCGCCCGCCTTGCGCCAGGCGCGGGTCGGCACTGCATGACAGAAAACCACGGGCATCATGACAGTGCCAAGTACTGCGCTGCTCTGCCGCCTGCGGCACATCGGGATGGCGATGATACGTCACAATGCGGACGGTCAGGCCGCGGTTGTCGACTACCGTGACTGTTGGAGTACTTTTGTTCAACGCTGATACAGTGCTAAGCATTGGTATTTCCCGGGCTAGCTTCCCAGTCGAGCTAGAACCATCACGTTTCAAAGGCAAACCCTCAATTTATCAGCCAACCACGTTGTATTTCGCTCGAGTCTAACCTCACCAGAGTAGATATCTTTCACATCATGCCGATAGGCGTGATCCGCGCCCTTTAACCTCACCACCATCATGCCGTTGCCGGTCTTACTGATCTCCTTTACTTTCAGTTGTGTATAAGGGGTGATTAAGATGTGATCGGCCAAGAATGTGGTGGGCGCCATCTTTTTAGGCACGGTTTCATCCAGCACCAGTGCTACTTGATCATCTCCCGTGCCTGCCAGCGTCGTGGCCCAATCCCCCCACCCAGTCGTATTGCGAAGCAATGCGGATGCCGACATATACCCTTGATCGATCACAACATCATTTTCTCTTATCTGCCTCCCGTATACACCCGGCGGAACCGTCAGCATTCGGTAGGCAACACCCTCATAGTCTTCAAGACCTGAAACTTCGTCTTTAAGTTCCTTGACAAGATTCGGATACGATTGACGAAACTGCTCCTCATCCCCGTCTGACAGTGTGCCACGCAAATGCCCATTGAGTAACCGATATGCATCATTCCCTCCCTCTGTATAAATCATCAGTGCAGGCAAATCTTTACTCTTAGACGCTAGCTGGCCCAAGATCTCTCCATCTCTTTGTCTTGTGGCCTCATCAACCCCCTCTTGCTGATTAGCATTGACCGCACGCGCATAGCTCTGAAACTCTTGGACGAGAGGTGATGGACCTCTTTCGCTCAAAAAACGCATGACCTTTTCTAACACTCGTCCATCTCTATCGATGGCAGAAGTTGGGTTATTCCCAACCATCCAGAATAAGTTCAAGCCATCCACAGGCCCCGCTGGATCTGCACTCAACCATCGGCCTACCCACGGCTGGTAATAGCGATAGCCGTAATAATAAAGCCCCGTGGCATCGCGCTCCTTGCCTGAATAGCGCACGGTCTTGTAGCTCGCCTCGATTTCATTACGCGCCACCCATACCGCCGTGCCGCCAAAGGGGTAGTACTCTTCCTGGCTGATCAGGTTGCCGGCGCCATCGACTTCCAGCGCGCTGCTGCCCAGCAAATTGTCGTAGCTGTAGCGCAGTTGATCGTTCGCGAGGTCGTCGGGTTTTCCTGCCGCCCAGTGCAATGCCCGCACTTGCGCACGACCGGCCTCCCCCACCGTCATCACCTGCAGGTCTTGCGTGAGCGTGCCGCCATGGGTGTGGGTACGCAGCTCCAGCCCTGGCAGGTAGATCACTCGCTGGGACTGGGTGCTGCGGGCCGTTCGCTGGGTGCTGGCTTTCAGCACCCGTTGGCTATGGCTGTCATAGCGGTAGCTTTCACCATCGTCCGTAGCACCTTCGCGCTTCACCGACACGACCTGCTTGAGCTCGGCGCGCGAGCTCCAGACCACTGGTTGCCCCGGCAACAGCACGGCCTGCTGCCCGCCGGGGGTGAACAGCGCCTCGACAGCCGACGGCTCCTGGGCCAGCGTGCTCAGCACAGCCCGATTGCTGCGGTCGCTGACGGTGATGTCGGTGGTGTAGTTGTGGTTCGTGGCGGGGGCGCTGTGACGGACCTGCAGCAGGTTGCCTGCGGTGTCGTAGCGGTACATGCGGGTGTATGGGGTGTAGGTGGTGTTGTCGAAGGGGGTGACGTGCGGGAGGTGTCGGCCTGGTTGGCCGGCGTTGGCCATTTCGCGGCCCGTGGCACTGGCCAGTTGGTAGAGGCTGTCGTAGGTGTAGGTGTTTTCCGGCACCACTTTCTGGTTGCGCCAGAACCGGGTGGCCTCGGCGTCGTTGCGGATCTTGAGCACGTTGCCCACCGGGTCGTAGGCATAGCGCAGGTCCTGCAGCACCTTCGCGCCAGTGCCCTGGCGCTCGGTCTTGATCGACGATAGGCGCTGGGTGTCAGGCTCGTAGGTGTAGGTGGTCACCACACCATTACCATGCACCTCACGGAGTTTCTGCCCGGCGGCGGAATAACTGACGGACTGGACGATGACCTGCTCGGCCTTGCCCGCGATCGTCAGCCAGCTGCCCCTGAGTTGGCCGGCCACGTCATAGGCCACCCGTTGCAGGTTGCCTGCGGCATCCAGGGTCGTCAGCAACGCGCCCGTGGCGTCTGCCGAGGTCTGGGTCGTATAGGTCTCGAGGGCCAGACGGGTGTCCCAATCAGAAGCGTCTTCGCCCTGCCAGTCGGCAACGACCTCGGGATTGTCGGCCTCCTTGAGTAGCTGCCGGGTCACCGCGTTCGGCACACCGCTCAAGGTGATGCTAGTGGTTTTCACCAGCCCGGCCGGGTCGTAATGGCTGACCGCCTGCCCGACCAGGTTATTGGCTTGCGCTTGTGCTGTAGTGCCGGCCCAGACGAAGCGCTCGGTCACCCGCGCAGGGTTGCCGGCCACCTGCTCCGTCACGCCCACTGGGCGACCGGCCAGCATCCTGTCTTCATAGCTCCAGGTGCGGGTAACCGCCTGGCTCCAGTCCTCGTTGCCCTGCGCGTCGATGCCGATCTGGGACACCGCCAGGAAAGGGCGGCCTGCGGCGTCGTTGAAGGTTATCGAGATACCGGCATCGACATTGCGGGTATGCAAGGCCGTGCCGGCAAGATCCGTCAAGTAGGTGAAATTCGCCCGGCCAGCCGTGGCCAACCTAGGGTCGGCGCTGCGTTCCAAGACACCTCGGGAGTCGTGTTGCTGATAGGTGATACGTTCATCCGTCACCTGCAGTTCATCGGGTCGGCGGCAATAAACGATAGTGCGGACAGTCAGGCCACGATTGTCGACAACTGCAACGGTGGGTGTATTTCGATGCAAAACCTGTGGGGTATCAGGCATCGGCAATCTCCTCGTCAAATACCGATAGGGCTTCCAGTGGACGGCGCCCGCGACATCAGGAAGTCATTCCCGGCTGTCCTGTGCTGTGTGCGAGGATCCTAATCAAGGTGAAACGATAAAAAGACTGGCAAGGCTGCGAGTTGTCTATCGGCATAACCGCGTTGACGAGTAGCGTTTCTCCTTGGCGCTTCGAGACAGTTCGCACGCTGTATAAAAGCCGGCTCGGCGCACATACCCGCTGGCCAATGGCTTGCCGCACCCGGCCCTGGGCCTGTAACGTGCGCCCATCGTCGCCTCCGGAGTCACCCGCGTGTCCCTCAAAGCCCTGCGCACCTTGGTGACCATTGCCCGCCACGGCACCTTCGCCCGTGCCGCTGACATGCTCAGCCTCACGCCCTCGGCGGTGAGCCTGCACATCAAGACCCTGGAAGACGAGCTGCAGGTCGCCCTGTTCGACCGTAGCCGTCGTCAGGTGGTGTTGACCGAGGCGGGGCAACTGGCCGTGGCGCGTGCCGAGAGTATCCTCGCCGCCTATGACGAGCTGGCCGACACCTTGGCCTGCGGCCCCAGCTTGCGCGGGCGGTTGCGCATCGGTGCGATCCATACTGTGTTGGCACGGCGTCTGCCCAAGGCGCTGGTGTGGATCAAGGCCAATCATCCCGAGCTGCACATCAGCGTGTTTTCCGGCATGTCGGCGGAACTGGCGCGCCGGGTCGAGGATGGCGAGCTCGACGCAGCGATCACCACCGAACCGGTGCCGCCCTACCCACAAGGCCTGCATTACACGCCGTTGTTCGAGGACCGTTTCTGGGCCATCGCCAGCCCCGAGCTTGCGGGCCAGAGCCTGACGCAACTGCTGGCCAGCCAGCCGTTCCTGCGCTTCGACAAGCGTGCCTGGGCAGGACGACAGATCGAACAGGAGCTGCGCCGGCAGCGTTTGCAGGTCAGCGAGCAGATGGAGCTCGACAGCCAGGAAGCCCTGGCGCGCATGGCCGCCTTGGGGTTGGGGGTGGCGATCATTCCCATGGCCGATGATGATCTGGAGCGATTGCCGCCGGCCATACGCTTGCCGTTCGGCGAGCCACAGCTGGTGCGCAGAGTGGTGCTGCTGGAACATGAGAAGAGCCAGCGGCGGCATTTGAGTGCGGTGTTGAGAATGGCGTTGGAGGTGTGAGGGAGCGTATGTCGTAGTCGCTGCGGCGGCTGTAAGATCGGGCGCCGCGCGGGCGGCGCTCGATCTCATACCCACCTCCGAACTAAAGCCGGGCCCCATGGCAGCCCCGCAAATGTATCTAGACATGCACAAGCCTTGAAACGCTTCCCCAGGGCCGGTACCCTTTGCGCGCTGCTGTAAATCCAGCAGCCGGGTTTGGTCACCTGCGATTAATCAAGGCGCACAAGCGCCCACAATACGATTCGGTTGGCGCTTTTTTGTGCCTGGCTGTTTCGTGTTATGGCGGCTGTGCGTGGGGCGCCTTCGTGCGCGCCGGTTTCCTTGATTCCCGGTTGACCAACCCGCGTACAGTCGCCACCCATTCGTTTGGTCACGTTGAGTGGCGGCTCCATTGAATCAAGGAGCGACACAATGACAAAAGCCATCCCCGACCCACCACGCCGCAGCACCACGGCACCCGCCCCGTTCGGTAGCTGCGAGCACAGCCACCCGCCTGTGTTCACCGTCACTGGCGGTGTGGAACTCGAAGACGCCCTCGTTCATCTCTCCACCCTGCTCAAGGGTGCGGCCGCCAGCAATCTGAAAGCCCTGCAACTGGCCAACGGGACATGCCATGACCTGTTGCTGGGTAACGACCATGCGTTGGATGCCAGCAAGGCGCTGGTCGAGGCGCTGCTCGATGGGCTGGAGTTGCAACGGGTGAAAGGGCCTCAGGTGCGGACAGCCTGATAGAAAGCGTTACGGCCATCGTGGGGCAAGCCCGCTTCCATAGAGTCCACTCTGTGAGCGGGCTTGTCCCGCGATAAGGCTCGCACCGAACATGCATTTTTCCTCAACAGTCACTGCAGAAAACAACGATTTTTTCTGCTGACTGCTGCAGCTAGGCTATGTCGGTACCCGACGACGGACCGCCCCAATGCTCCATCTGCTGCTCACCACCCTGCTCCCCATCATCCTGCTGATCGCCTTGGGCACCCTGCTACGGGTGCGTGGCTTTCTTGCCGAAACCTTCTGGCCCGGCGCCGAACGCCTGAGCTACTACGTCCTGCTGCCTTCGCTGTTCCTCCACGGCCTGGCCACTGCCAACCTCGAGGGCGTGCCGATCTGGGGCATGGTCGGGGTGTTGATGCTCTCGACCTTGCTGGGCGGCGTGTTGCTGGTGTTCTACCAGGGCGCGGCGAACCATGACGGTGCCGACTTCACCTCGGTGTTCCAAGGCGGTGTGCGTTTCAACAACTACATCGGTGCCACGCTTGCCGCAGGTATCTACGGCAGCGCGGGCATCGCCCTGGCGGCGGTGGCCAATGCCGCGATCGTGCCGTTGGTCAATTTGCTCTGCGTGCTGGTGTTCGCCCGCTTCAGTGCGCGTCACAGTTCGCCACTGACGGTATTGCGAGCGATCTTTGCCAACCCCTTGATCATCGGCTGCGCCGGCGGGCTGTTGCTGCGCGTGACCGGCTTGGGCCTGCCAGCGGGCATAGCGCCCACCGTGAAGGCCCTGGGCCAGGCCGCCCTGCCCTTGGGGCTCTTGTGTGTAGGCGCCGCCCTGGGCGGGGCGCGGCTGGGCCATCAGGTACGCCCGGTGCTGGCCGCCTCGGCCTTCAAGTTCCTGGTGATGCCGCTGACCACCTGGGGCCTGTGCCGCCTGCTCGGGCTGAGCGGCCAGGCCGCGGTGGTAGCGGTCATGTTCCAGGCCCTGCCGACCGCCTCGTCATCCTATGTGATGGCCCGTCAGATGGGCGGCAACGCCCCGCTGATGGCCACCATCATCGCCTTGCAGACCGTCGCTGCAGCGGTGACGCTGCCGGTGGTATTGAGCCTCGTGCTGGCGAGGTGAGGCCAACCTGCACTTAGGATGTTATCGAACATGAGCTATTTTCATTATTTTCTTCGAGCGGTCAATGCTCAGGATTTTAAACTTGGCCTCGCGTCTGAAAAGCACTTCTTGCTCATCACTATTCCCGAACCAGTTAGGAATATCTGCCCCACAGCCCCGTTCGATATGGATCATCCCTCCGTGTTTTCCAAACTTTTCCGCTTCCTTCTCAACTTTGGAACTCGCCATAAACCGCCCGGGCTTATATATTTCATCCACGCCTGCCTTTATCCAGCGAGTATACTCCTCTGCATCCACCCCCCGATAAAGCACCCCCTCATTCATACTAGAATTATTTTTGACCCAATCATTCAATTCTCCGGACAGTTGCGCATATGTTTTTCCAGCCAGAGAATCAACTTTCGCCAATGCTCGCTTGCCCGCCTCAGTATTTTTCCACTTATCCCTGTCTCGAGTGAGATTAGGATCCGTGTTCATCTCTTTGAGTCTGTTCTTCAGGTCGAGGGTATAAAGCGTTTCCGACCCACCCTTCTGTATATTTTGATAATCGTGAGCCCACGCGAGTGTGATCGCATTCGAACTACCCCCTGAGCGGCTTGGCTCTGGGTGGCGTGAAGTACTTCGCGAAGCCTTTGAGAATAGTGCCTTCGAGGCGGCCTTGTTTTGTGCCTCCCTCCGACCAAGTGCAAACCCTCGACGCTGTAGACGCTCCGCCTGCTCAGGCGTTTCTCCAGAGCCCACCAATAGTTGGATAACTTCATCCTTGAAAGAAGCCTCACTGTGTCCTGGCTTCCATTGGTGCGACCACCCCTCGCCTACTGTTGATCGCATGGCGGTCATCCGTTCCGTCATATCGCTAGCGATTGTTCTGGTGACTTCATCGTGGTATCGCTCTATCTCTTCCTGCTCCGCGGCACGGTCCCGTTGCTCCTGAATCCGCTGTGCCTTGCTGGAAGTGCATCCCCGTCCATCTGTATCAATGAGATTGACAGGGTTATTACGGCTAAATCCATATAGGTTGATCCCGTCAATCAGCCCACCCGGGTCGGCACTCAACCAGCGACCCGACTCCGCCTGGTAATAGCGCCAGCCGTAGTAATACAGCCCGGTCGCATCCCGCTCCTTGTTGGAATAACGCAATGCCCGCTGGGTCAAGTTGCTCGCTTCCTCGGCAGCCTCGTCGCACCCCATGGTACCGCCATAAGGGGCGTACTCTTCACGCGCAAGGACCCGCCCTTGAGCGTCCATCTCACCGCCGACGCTGCCCAGATGATCAGCGAAGCGATAGCGCAGCCGAACGGTGCCCGCGAGCCGGTCCTCCACCACACGAACGTCGCTCCCCTCGGTGATGACGATGTGTTTCTGCGGATCGCTCTTGCCTGCCAGCCATCGCTGGCGCACCTCGCAACCACCGGCATAGGTCGTGATCGTGGTCTGCATGGCCGTGCTGACCTGCACCGTATGGACCTTGCGGGTGCGGGTGCCGCCGTCGGCGTAGTGGTAGCGCTCGCTGTCGTCATCGCCATCCACGCGGCTGACAGCGGTGACCTTGCCGAGCTGGTTATCGGCCAGCCACTGCAACACCCTGCCGTCGGCCAGCTGCTTTTGCAGGCCTCCCGCCAGGAAGCCGGTTTCCGGTGTCAGGCTGTGGCCCTTCACCACCGCCCGGTTGCTGCCCTCGGAAACCTGTAGCTCCCGGGTGCGGTTACCGGCACCGCCGATATGGTGGATCGTTGTCAGGTTGTTGCCGTCGTCATAGGTGTACTGCTCGCTATAAGGTGCCCAGACGCTGCCCGACGAGGCCTCCGCGCCGTAGTAACGGGCCACCAGCGTGCGCTCCCGGCCCGTGGCGCTGGCCAGGCGATAGAGGGTGTCGTAGGTGTATTCGCGCAGCCCGGTGGCCTGTCGGTTGGCGTGCCATGTGGGGTCGGCGCCCTGGTCTTCCAGGCTGATGATGTTGCCCACCGGGTCATAGCGGTAGTGCAGGTCGCTGATGATCAGTGGCTCCTGTGGATGGCCCTTCGGTCGCTCGGTCAGGTGCCGGCGCAGAAGCTGGGTTTTGGGGTCGTATTCATAGCGGTCGATGACGCCATTGCCCGCTGTCTGCGACAACACCACACCGTCGGCCCGGTACCGGATGTCCTTCAGGGTGACGACTTCCTTGACACTGCCCTGCTCCGTGTACGCCAAGCGCGTCTGGGCCACCGCGCCGTTGATGGCATAGTCGGTGATCGAGGTGACGCCGGCCGCATTGGTCGTCGCCAGGGGCGCGCCGGTCGCGTCATAGGTGCCGATGATGCGTAAAGGCGCTTCGGTATCATCCGGCGTGGTCGTCGCCCAGTCCAGCGTCTCGATCTCAGGCTTGAGCAAGCGCTGCTCGGCGGCCAGCGTCTGGCCTGTCAGCGAAATGCTCAAGGGCCGGCTGATGCCGGCATTGTTGCGCAGTTCCACCTGGCTCCCGGCCAGGTTCAGCGCTTGCCATTTCGCCGCGGCCAACGGCGCATACGTGTACTGCTCACGCACACGCCCAACCGCCGCGCCAAACGCTGTTTCGCTCAGCGACAATGGCCTGCCGCCGGCATTGGCCGCCTCGTAGGCAGCCGTGGACACGGTGCCCTGGGCATTGCGCGACCACAAGGGGCGGCCAGCCACGTCGGGCAGGGTGAAGGCGGCGTCACCATCGGCGGTGTGCAGGCACAAGGGTTGACCGGCCAAACCTGAAACGGTGACCGCATCGGCATTGCCGGTGGCGGTATTGTTCAAGGCGCGAGCACCGAACAGCCGCGAGGTGCGGCTGAACGGGTGGACTACCGTGCGGCTGACCAACAGGCGCGCCGGTGCCTCGGGGGCCGAGGGGGTGCGTAAAAAGGCCAAGGCCCGAAACGGCGCAGCCACCGCCGGAGTGGCTGCATGCAAAGCGACGGTTCCATTCACTGGGTTCATTGTGCTTCTCCTGTTGCCTGACGCGCCAACACCTCTGCCGCGGTGTCGTTTTCATCTTCCGATACCGTGAACCACGGGAAGGCCTGCGCCCGACGCTCGTACCCAGCCGCCGTCATGACCTTGAACTCGCGCCCCAACGCGTCGTAGAGGTGCGTATCGGCATGGATACCGCTCCCGCTGACCAGGCGCCAATCGTCGAGATAGTAGGCCTGCCACGCCCGCACCGGATTGCCCTTGTTGTCGTATTCGGCCCGGCCGGTCACGGCCCAGCGGGTCGCCGTGTGCCTGACGATGGCCTGGCCATCGATATCGGTTTCCAAGGTACCCTGCGCCGTGCGCACGAACGCTTCGCCCGGTGTACTCAGCATGGCTGTCTGCAGTACCTGCCCACCGCCGTGCACGATCACTTGCACACGCACTTGCTGCTGGGGATCGTCGTCGTAACGATCGGTCTGGACACGAATGACATGAGGGGGCGTACGTGCGGCCATGACGTCCGGTATGGTGATCGCATCCCGTCGCAGGCGCGCATCCTGCCGGGCCCGGGCCAGGCTGCCGCACCGTTGCCCTGTGAATTGACCGTCGGCCGTGACCGCCAGGGGCATCCAGCTGTCGCTGACGGTGGTGAAGGCCTCATGAACCGGTACCCCCTTGGCCGTGTTCAACGCCAGGGCCTGCTCCACGGTGGCAGGCGGCGTGAACGGTTTGTCACGGGACGTCGAATAGCCAACGTTGACCGGTTCGCTCGCACCGGCCGGGGTTTCGGAGCCATGAAAGCGCGTGTGCCGTACACGGCCCAGTGCGTCCAGGATGGCTTCGCTGGTATTACCGTTGGCGTCCGTGAGCTGCACAGGGCTCAGGAAGCGCCAATCCAGGGCAGTCACCTGGGACGCGAAGCTCGAGCCATCGGTCGCGCCAACGACCGACAGAAAGTGCGGTGAATACGTCAAGGCAACTTGGGGAACCTGTTCACTTTCACGTACGCCCTTGGCGACCCAGAACATGGACTGGTCATGGTACGCGGTGATGTTCTGCAAACCGCCCCAGACGTCCTTGACCTGCGGTTCGAACGGTACGGCCAGAGGCTTGTAGCCACCGCGTTGAAGCAGGGCTGCCAGGCTTTCCGATTGCACAGGTTGGCCAAGGGTGTCCCTTAGGGGGGCCAGGCCTTGGTGAAGCTCCTGGCCCGTGGCCAGGGCGGTGGACACTACCTGCCAATACAGCAGATCTGGCGTGATAGCGGGGTCGATGAGCGCCTGTTTCAGCGCCGCCAGTGCTTCATCATCGCCAGGGTGTTGGTCAGCATAGGCCTGCACTGCCGAACACAGTTGGGTTCGCGGGACGCCGCCGCTAGCGACGTGGCTACCCAAGGCGGCCCACAGGGCGTCGGCCTCGATGGTTCGCCGCCCCCTGCTTTGGTCTTTCAGTGCCCCTTGCATGGCTTGCAAGGCCGCCTGGTACAGGTTGCCACCTCCTGCCGAAACCTGCTCCTGATGCACGGCGAATGCCATGAAGAGCTCAAAGAACACGTCCGACGTCATGTGCGCCTGAACACGTTCACGCAAGCGGCGCGATACCGCCGGGTCGATCACGCCGCCGGTATCGTTCAGGCAGGCATCGACCAGGTCTGCCAAGGTTTGGTCGAAGGTCGGCCGTAGTACCTGCAGGGATGTTTCATCCAACAAGGCGGTTTCGGTCCAGGCGATCAGGCCCTGGCGCGTGGGTATGTCCAATGGTTCGCTGCCAGCGATCCCGCGCCATTTGGTTTTCGTATAGCCGGAAAACACCAGGGAACCAGGCTCTGCCAACAAATCAGCCATCGCCAGATTGTCGGCGGTGAAACCTCCCTCAGGGAGTGGGCGGTTCTTGCGCGCCTCGGGATTACCGTCCGGGTGGGTGGTACCCCACCAGACCAGGTCGGAGCGAGCGTCCTGCGCGACCCCCACGACAAAGTCGTGGCCTGCCGTCAGGTGGTGTACACGGTTGCGGGTCAGCGTGACCCAGCAATCGTATTGCTGGGTATCGGCGGTTTCCTTGATCACGCCGCCAGGCAGGGTCTTGGGATAGCGTTCACGTGCGCGTTCTTCGGCCTCGACCTGGGCGGGCGTCAATTGCCGTGGGTAGTTGATGCTCACGCTATCGAGCGGCACCCCATAGGCGTCCTGCTGCAATACGATGGTCTGGGTCACCAGAGGATCGGCCGCGATGCGTTCGCAGGCCAGCGACAGTGTTTCCAGCACTGTCACCTGGGTAACCGGGTTATTGCGGTCGGGCTTGCCATCCGGGCCGAGGCTGTCGCAGGCGCGGACCTGCAGGCGCTGCCGGGAGATGCTGTAGGGGGTCGCCGCTGCCGGGTGATCGTCCTCGCCGTACACCTCCGTGCGCATCACCTGGCCACGCACGGCCCGATACAGTTTCCGTCGCCGCTCGGCATTCGCCCCGGGCGCCTCGGGCTTGTCCGAACCGTCTTGCCAGGCGGTGAAACGGATCTGGCCTTTGCTGAAGGCCTTGTCGATGTCTTCCCGAGCGTGCTCCAAAGGCTTGCTGTCGACCGCCTCGTTGCCGGTATAGAACCAGGTGCAGGTGCGCACGGGGGGGGACTCCACAGCGGCACGGGCCACGGCATCGGCCTCGCTGCGGCTGTTGCGATCGGTCTGCACGACACAGCGAAAGCCTGCGAATTCACGTTCGCGACCATCCCATACGCCCCCCAGGTAACGGGTTTCGCTGCCCAGCGTCAACCCGGTGATTTCATTGACCTGGGTGATCGTGCGAACCGTGTGCACCGGAAACGGAAGATAGCTGACAGCAGCTTGCCCGCTCGCCTGCAAAGCGGCCTTTTCATCCAGCCAGCCCTGGGCCGAGCTCCGGTAGGCCAGTTCGGTACGGCCACCGAGATTGTCGACTACCGTGGTCAGCAGCCAGGGGCGCATGGCACTGAAATTCAGCATCCAGCTGCGCGGTTTCATGTGCGGGACCGTCAATACCAGGCTGCCCATCCCCAGGCCTTGCAGGTCCGCCACCTGCAAGCGCCAGGTGGCATCCGGCGTGACACCGGCAGGCGGTGGGATCACGCCTTTGTAGCGCAGCGCATTACCGCTCTGGTTGGCGAACACATGGATACCCTTTCGGCCGATCACCAGCAGGTCCGCAACGCCTGTGCCATCCGTGTCGGCGAGGTAGATCCGTTCAGGGTCGAAGGCCAGGGCACTGCCGTCCTCGGCCCTGAGCAACTGCAATGAAAAACCTGGCAACGACAGCGGGTTGCCGAAACGGCCATGCCCAAGCGATGGCCAGGCGGTGACGCCGTCGGCGGTGATTTCCACCAGGTCCGAAAGCCCTCCCCCTGTGATGTCGCTGATCGCGACCATACGGGTACCATCGCCACTCGGGTGAGGCAATGAACGGCCTGGGTGGGCTACGGTCGTGTCAGGCTCCCAACCCTGCGGCCCGGCGGAGGGCCACAGGCGCACACTGGCAGGGCCAATCATCACCAGGTCGGTCAAGCCCCTGCCGGTCAGGTCGGCCTGCAGCGCTGCCGGGTGATCGAACTCTGCCGGAAAACGTGCGAAAGGCTTGAAACCGCTCCAGCGCCCATCCGGTTGCAAGGTGAAACTGCCCCGCATCCCGTGCACTGTCATTATCAGCTCGGGTTGGCCATTGCCCTCAAGGTCGGCCAATTGCGCCCTGCCGCCAAAGGGCAGCCGATGCAAGGGGGTCGCCGCGGCCCAGGTCACCCGGTCGTCGAGGGGAGTGTCGAAAAGCCCGGCATAGCCAGACTCCATCTTGGACGCAGCGCCTTCGCCATCCCGAACCGGCGCCCGGTACCACCAGGCGCCCTCATCCTGGTAGAGCACCCCTGGGATACCCTCGCCGTAGAGGTCGGCCATTTGCCAGGACTGGTGGTTGAAGCCGTCCAGCGCAGGCAGGTGTTGCCAGTGCGTTGCATCGGGCAATACCTCAGGTGGCTCGGACAAGGCGAACTCCACCGGCGGCATGGACACCACCGTGCCATCGGCCTCGTATGCCAGCGTCTGGGCGGCGCACAGTTGGGTGAGCAACGTGGACGATTCATAGCCAAGGTGAAGACGCGATACCAGCTGCGCCGTCGCATCCTGGGAGGCGACATCGGCCATCATCGCCGTGCGGTGCCAAAGCAGGATGTCGTGACACAGCCGGCGGGTGCGGACCTCGAACCCGTAGCGGCGCAGCGACAGCGCATCTTCCCGGGCAGGCCAGGTCGTCGTGGCAGTCAGTGGCGGCGCTTGGTCCGTCGATGTGCCGCGCTCGCCATAGTCGAACACCAGCAACGCCAGCCATTCGTTTTCCCAGGCATCGCCCGGGCCCATGCCAGGCCGCAGGAAATGCAGCGCCGGCGTGCGGTTCATCCAGTACAGGGTATCGGGGTACAGGCCGGCCACGTGCGGATGGTCGGCAAGCTCCTGTGCCGAGCATTGCTCGTTGTCCTCCTGACGCCAACGCCAGAGAATATGCTCGCCTCGGGCCGTTACTGTCTCCTCGATACGCCACTCGGCCACACGCGAGGGATCCTGTGGGTCGGCCAGCCTGGCATCGGCCGACCAACCGTACAGGGCCAGGCCGCCGTCGGGTGTGAAGTCGATCCAGAACGTGCGGCTCACCGCGCCGTCCGTGCCAACCTCCTGCCAACATTCGATACGCGAATTCAACCCCGAGAAGCGGTCCTGGTAACGGGTAACGGTGTAGGTACCGCTCGCGGCATCGGCAAAGGGAAGGCGCGTTTCGGTACGCACGGCCTCTTGGGCACGCAGCAGTTCATCGCCACGGGGCCCGTTCAGGCGGTCGGTGCCATCGTAACGGGGGACGCCATGCTGCGTACGCAGCCGGATGGCCGGCAGCGAAAGCTGCCAGCCCATCCCGAACACACCGTTGCCACCGCCGTTGCTGTAGGCCAAGGCCAGTTCAGGCGCCAGGCCACGGGCCGGCGCTGCCGACACGGGCAGTGGAATGTGCCAACCGGCACCACCATCCGGCCCGCCCGTCGACAATGCTCCCGAGCTGCCGCCGAGGGTGCCACCGCCCTTGGGCAGGGATGGGGGTGTGAAAAAGGGGGGTTCTTGGTTCTCATTCATCATGCTTCTCGCTCTCGCAGTACATCATGGGCGGTGTCGTTTTCGTCCTCGGCTACCGTGAACCACGGGTAGAACTGCGTGCGCCGCTCCCAGCCCGCCGCGGTGATCACCCTGTACACACGCCCCAGGGCGTCATACAGGTGGGTGTCGGCGTAGACGCCCTTGCGGGCGCTGTCGTCGTAGACCGGGCGCCAGTCATCGAGGTAGAACGGCAGCCAGGTACGAACGGGTTGCCCTTTGTTGTCGTATTCGGTCTTGCCAGTCACGGCCCAGCGCACCAAAGCGTGCCTGGTCACGGCCTTGTCGTCGGTGCCCACCTCGAGCCCGCCCTCGGGCGTGCGCACCAGGGCATCACCTGGCGGGTGCAGGACGGCGGTCTGCAACAGGTTGCCGCTGCCATCGCTGTAGGTGACGTTCAGGCGTACCTGCTGCTGTGGGTCACCGTCGTAGCGATCGGTCTGCAGGCTGCAGATGTGCGGGGGCTCGCGTCCCTCGGCCAGGTCCACCTGCCCGAGCTTGTACGCCCTTGCCAAGCGTCGTAGCGCAAGCTCCCCGATGCGGGAGGCCAAGGGATGGCCCTGCCGGTCGCGCGCCAGCGGCATCCAGCTATCGGCCACCACCCGATGGGCCGTCGCCACAGGCACATCGCCGCCCTTGAGCGCGAGCATGCCTTCGACCGTTTCCGGCACCGCAAAAGCGCGCCCGCTGCAATAGCCGGTCATGATGCCTTGCTCGGTGCCATGGAAACGCGTCTGCGATACCCGGCCCAGGGCATCGACGACCACTTCCCGTACGTTGTCGTTCGGGTCGGTCAGCGATGTCGGTGTCAAGAAGCGCCAGTCGTAGCGCAAGGTGGTCTGCAGGCCGGCTGCGTCGGTCACCTTCGTCACCTGCAAGGCGTGGGGGGTCCACTCGATCAGCGTTTCGCCCACCAGCTCGCTTTCCCGTACGCCAGCCAGCCGAAAGAAACCGGCGGCGCCGAGATAGCGGGCCAGGCCATGGCGGCCGGTATACACACGCAAGCCATCCTCAGGCAGCTCGACGGCGTGATAGCCGGCCTTTTCCAACATCTGCGCCAACGCCTCGTCCGACATCAGGCCCTTGAACACGTCCACACAGGCTTCGTCCAGCATGGCGGTTTCGGTATAGGCAGCCAGGGCCTGGCGTACCGGTGCAACGCTGGGGCTGCCCGCCTCGTCACACCACTGGGTGCGGACATGGCTCGACAGCGTGGCGTTGCCCACGTCATCGAGAGGCCCCCCTGCCGACGACAGGCTTTCGACGCTGAAACCGCCCTGCGGTACCTGGTTTGGCGCCAGTTGCAGGACATCCGTGCGGGTCGATTCCACCAGGCCGACCACATGGCTATGGCCGGCGTCGAGGTTGTGCAGCCGGTTGCGCGTCAAGGTCAGCCAGGCGTGCTGCTGCTGAGGGTCGCGCGCGGCCAGTTCCAGGCCTTCGGGGAGGGTATCCGGATAGGGCGACGGCGTGGGCGCAGGCCTGCGCGGGTAACGCACCTCCACGGCACGCACCACATTGCCGTAACGGTCCTGTTCGAGCACGACCGACTGGGAGACCACCGGGTCCTGCACGATGCGCTCGGTAGCGAAAGTCAGGGTTTCCACCGGCGTGACCAGCGCCGCAGGCCTGCCGGCATCCGCGGTCTCGTACATACGCACCTGCCAGCGCTGGCGGGTGATGCTGTAAGGCTGCGAGGCCAATGCGCTGCCATCGAGACCATAGGTTTCGGTACGTACCGGCCTGCCCTTCAGGGCGCGCAGCAACCAACGACGCGCCTCGCCTTCAGGCGAGACAGGCTCATCCCGGCCACCGGCATCCAGACGGGTGATACGCAGTGGATTGAGGGTAAAGTCGCCTTCGGCCGAACCTTGCCCTGCAAAAGCGCCTTCCTGGATGGCGTCATACGCCTCGATGCCGCTCAGGAACCAGCTATGTACCTGCGCGGCCGGCGAGCGTTCCACGCTGGTACCTTGGGCATCGCTCAGGGTGTCGGTCTGGATCAACCGGGCAAAACCACGGAACTCGCGTTCGACACCATCCCAGATACCCAGCAGGTATCGCATGCCGCTGACGGTACGCAAACCGCTGATGTCGTCGATCGCCGTGACCCGGCTGAGGATGTGCACAGGGAACGGCAGGCGGCTGATCGCAGGTTTGCCCTGGGCCTTGAGCGCCGCCTTCTCATCCAGCCAGCCCTGGGCGGAACTGCGGTAGCGGAACAGGGTGCGGCTCCCGGTGTTGGTGCACACTTCGGCGAGCAGCCACGGCCGGCTATCGTTGAACCGATACGTCCAGGTCCGCGGCGCCATATGTGGCAGGGTCAGCACCAGTTCGGCCGTACCCTGGCCGCGCAAGTCGGTCACCTGCAGCAGGCAGGTGTCGTCGAGGATGACGCCTGCTGGTGCTGGCACGGACGGCCCCTCGACGAAGCGGTTGCCGGACTCGCTGATGAATACACGGATACGGTCCGGTGTCACATAGAGGATGTCAGTGGTGCCGCTACCGTTGGTGTCCCCCAGGAATACGCGCGACGCGACGAAATCGCTCACTGCGAAGCCCGGCACACGCACCGGCTCACCGAACCGGCCATGGCCGAGGGAGGGCCAATAGGTCACGCCCTGGCCGGTGATTTCCAGCAGATGCTGCTGGCCACTGCCTGCCGGGTCGGCGAATGCCACCAGGCGGTGCTCGCCGCCTTGTACGGGCAACGGCGTGTCCCCGTCATAGCCTGTTTCGCGCCCCCCGCGCCAGCCCGCACTCGCGGCGCTGGCCCACAGGCGTACACTCCGCGGCCCGATCATGACCACATCTTGCAGGCCGCCCCCGGTCAGGTCGGCCAGTTGTGCAGAGGGGTGCAGCAGCTCCGTGGGCATGGCCTGCAGCGCGATGAAGCTGCCCCAGTGGCCGTCGGGCGACAGGGTGAAGCTGCCTTGCAGCCCAGGCTGGGTGACCAGCCATTCGGGGCGGCCATCGCCGTTCAGGTCGGTCAGCGATCCGCCGGCCAACGAAGGGGTCAAGGGCAATACCTGCGGCTCCCCCCAGGTCACCGTATCGGTAGTGGGTTCCCCCTTGCGCTCCGGTGCCCGGTATCGCCAGGCGCCGCCGTCCTGATACAACAGCCCGGGCACCCCCTCCCCGTACAAGTCGGCCATCTGCCAATGGGGCGGGCTGAAGCCATCGAGCTCCGGCAGTGCCTCCCATTGCGGCGCCTCGCGCCCTGGGCGGCTCAGCTCGAACTCCACCGGTGGCAGCGCCAACGGCGTGCCGTCGGGCTCGTAGGCGACCTGCCGGGCCGCCACCAGCAGGGTCGCTACGGCAGACGGCTCATAGCTCAGGTGCAGTCGGGAAACCAACGTGGGGGTCGGGTCGCTTTCGCCAGCCATCATCCGTGTGCGATGCCACAGCAGTACGTCGTGGCACAGGCGGCGGATCCGGTTATCGAACCCCCAACGCCAGAACGAAAGGCAATCCTCTCGCACCGGCCATTGCGCCGTGCTTGCAAACGGCGGCGGCGTGTCCAGGTCGGTGCCGCGCTCGCCATAGTCCAGGAGCATCACGCGCATGAAATCGTCGGCACGAAAGGCCTGCTCCGGCACCAGCAGCGCGGACGCGGGCGTGGCGTTCATGGCATAGACGCCCGTGAGGTACTGGCTCGCGACCTTCGGGTGAGCCATTCGCTCGTCTTCGTCGCAGCCGACGGTATCTTCGCCGCGGTAGGTGTACACCACATGCTCGCCTTTGGCGCTCACGGTTTCCTCGGCGTACCAGCCGGCCACCCGCGCCGGATCGTCCGGGTCGCTCAAGCGGGCGCTGTCCGACCAGCCGAACAGCGTGATGCTGCCATCGGCGTGGTAGTTGAGCCAGAAGCCCGGGGACTCGGGCGCCTCCTGCGCGCGCCAATGCTCCAGGCGTTCATCCCGTCCGCCGCTGCGCGATACCCAGTTGGTCACGATGTGTGGCGCCGCTTCAGCAGAAAACGGCAGGGTCGCCTCAACCCGCGGCGCGCCCTTGGCGCGCAGGATTTCTTCGCCGTCCGGCCCTGCCAGGCGGTCGTCTTCGTTGTAACGAGGGATACCGAAACGGCTCATGCGGAACACGGCGGGTGGCGAGCAACTCCAGCCAGCGCCAAAGGCATCGTTGCCCCCGCTGGAGCTGTAGCCCAGCGTCAGCTGCGGTGACAGTTCACGCCCAACAGGCAGTGGCAACGGCAGGGACCAACCCGCCGCACCATCGGCGTTGCCGACGGACAACATCCCGCCACCAGCGGAAACGGTACCGCCCCCCTTGGGCAGCGCGGGTGGGGTGAACAGGGGTTCGCGGCTCGTCCCTAAGGGAGCGGCAGGTGTATCGGACATGATCTGACTCCGTGTCGGCCCTCCCGGTTGCCCTGGGAAGGTGAGGAAATGGAAGAAGCATCGGGTGTTGGCACCCAGGATGATCAGCGCCACCCAGGTGCAGGGTGATGCCGCATTGGTGAGGGTTATCGATACGAAAAATCTTATGCAGGTACGCCCGGGCGATGAACTCGCAGGGCTACGAGCTAGACAAGCCGCGCAAGCCTGGACAACCCCTTCCATGATCCGTCCCGGTCGTTGGATTGGCGTGGCCACCGGCGGTGCGGCGGAGGCGGCTGCAGTCGGCCCACGGAACTCCCAGACACCTTCGCCGCTCTTAACAACATGCGGTAAATCCCTTGGGCTTCACCTGGAGGTCTCGCCATGCGCCACTTACTGCTCGTCCCTTCGCTGTTGCTCCTGCTGCCTGCAAGCGCAGCCCTGGCCCGTGTGGATGCGGGTGATGTCGCCACGTCGGCGGGGATCTCCGCCTCGCTGTACTCAACCTTCAAGGACGACAAACGGATCATTCCCGCACGGGATGAGCTGTCTGCCTTCATTGCCAGCGGTGGTGCCATCCGGGGTGCCTATGTAGAGTCGGCACTGGAACAGGCCCGCAAGGCCAATCCAGGCCTGCAGGTCAGCGACGAGGAACTTGCCAAGGCCTTGCTTTCCCAGGACCAGCCGCTGACCGATAACTGACCCTGGTGGGGCTGCTTCGCAGCCCATCGCCACGCAAGGCCGCTCCGCCTTCTGTGGGAGCGGCCTTGCGTGGCGATGGGCCGGCCCTGCCACCGCGGTTGTATGGCAAGGGCTTCGCCCTTGATCGCGGGACAAGCCTGCTCCTACAAAGACCCCGCAAAATCAAAGCGTTGTGCGTTTTTCCAGAGGAGCTGCCTTCGCCGCTTCATGCTGTGTAACATGGGCACATTCGTCCCCCTTGCGATGTGCACCATGACCCATCCCGCCCCTGTGCCCGACGCCTTGCCGCCCTCGGTGGACCGACCTCACCGGGTGGTATTTCTCGCCTACCCGCAAATGGGCCTGCTTGACCTCACGGGGGCGCAAACCGTGTTCTGGGCCGCAGGCAAGGCCCGTGCCGAGCGGGGCCTGCCCGGTTATGACATGCACACCGCCAGCCTCGATGGCGGCCTGGTCGCCACCGCCGAAGGCCTGGCGGTGGGCACCGAGCTGCTGGAGCCTTTGTTGCACAGCACGATCGACACCCTGGTGGTGCCCGGAGCGCCGGAAATCGTCCGTACCCTGCCCGAACATGCCGAACTGGTCGGCTGGCTGCGCCTGGCTGCCGCGCGCGCCCAACGCACCGCCTCGGTGTGCAGCGGCACCTTTCTGCTGGCCGCCGCGGGGTTGCTCGACGGTCGCCGCGCAGCCACCCACTGGGCCATGTGCGAGGCCCTGCGCCGACGCTTCCCCGAGGTCGAGGTGGACGCTGAGTCGATCTTCGTGCAACAGGGCAAGGTCTGGACCTCGGCAGGCGTCAGCGCCGGCATCGACCTGGCCCTGGCCCTGGTGGAACTCGACTGTGGCCGCGAGGTGGCCATGCAGGTGGCGCGGGAACTGGTGGTGTTTCTCAAGCGCCCCGGCGGCCAGGCCCAGTTCAGTGAACTGCTCAAGGCTCAAGGCGAAGACAGTGGCGCCTTCGAAGCCTTGCACCTGTGGCTCAACGACCATCTGGGCGACCCGCGCCTGACCGTCGAACGCCTGGCCGAACAGGCACGCATGAGCCTGCGCAACTTCACCCGGGTGTACAAGCACAAGACCGGCCGCACCCCGGCCAAGGCCATCGAAGTGTTTCGCCTGGAGGCGGCGCGCCGCCTGCTGGAGAACACCGCCCAGCAGGTCGAGCAGATCGCCCGCCAGTGCGGCTTCGGCTCGGAGGAGCGCATGCGCCTGGCCTTCCAGCGCCACCTGGCGGTGACGCCGCGCGACTACCGTGCGCGCTTCGCCCGTAGCGTGCCCTTGGCCGAAATCCAGGGATCTTTGGCCTAGGGCCGGCCACCTGCTGCGCTTAGCATCGTTGTTTCCAAGGCGCCAAGACGATGGGCGCCAGGCCTTCCCTTGCAATCGCAGGAGCACAACGATGAAACAGATCCTGATCATAGGCGCAGGCTTCGCCGGTCTGTGGAGCGCCCTGGGCGCGGCGCGCCAGCTCGACCTGCACGACCGCGACGACGTCCAGATCACCGTACTCGCGCCCCAGGCCGAGCTGCATATTCGCCCGCGCTTCTACGAGCCCGAGGTCCATAACATGGCCGCGCCACTGCAGGCCTTGTTCGATGCGGTCGATGTGCGCTTCGTCAAGGGGACCGCCTACCGGATCGACGAGGCCTCGCGCAGTGTGGCCTATCGCGAACCGTCCGGGCGCGAGGCGAGCCTTGGCTACGACCGCCTGATCATGGCCTGCGGCAGCCAGCTCAACCGCCCTGAGCTCGCAGGCTTCGAGCATGCCTTCGACGTGGACAAGATCGAGTCGGCTGTGCGCCTGGAGGAACACCTCAAGTCGCTGGCCGCCCTGCCCGAGAGCCCCGCACGCAACACCGTGGTGGTGGCCGGTGGCGGCTTCACCGGTATCGAGACGGCCACCGAACTGCCCGGGCGCCTGCGGGCGATCCTTGGGCCGCAGGCAGGCCTGCGTATCGTGGTGGTCGACCGCGGCGCGGGGGTCGGCGCAGCATTGGGCGAAGGCATTCGACCTGCGATCGAACAGGCCTCCCAGGCATTGGGCGTGGAGTGGATCTGCGGCGCTACCGTCGCGTCGGTGGATGGCGAGGGTGTGGTGCTGGACAACGGCCAGCGCATCGCCGCCAAAACCGTGATCTGGACCGTGGGCTTCAAGGCCAACCCGCTCACCGCGCAAATCCACGGCGAGCGCGACCATCAGGGCCGCCTGCATGTGGACGGCAACCTCAAGGTCAAGGGCAACGATGCGGTGTACGCGGCCGGTGACGTGGCCTTCGCCGCCTGCGACGAAGTCGGCAACCATGCGGTGATGTCCTGCCAGCACGCCATTCCCTTGGGGCGCTACGCAGGCAACAACGCCGCCGCCGAGCTGATCGGCGTGGCGCCGATGACCTATAGCCAGCCCAAGTACGTCACCTGCCTGGACCTCGGCGCCTGGGGGGCGGTGTATACCGAAGGGTGGGAGCGCAGGGTCTCGCCACCGACCGACAAGGCCGAGGCGAAGCAGCTCAAGGCGCAAATCAACTCCGTGTGGATCTACCCGCCGGCCGCGGATCGAGCCAGTGCGTTGGCTGCGGCGGACCCGCTGATCCCGGTTGCCTGAGCGCCTTGACGAGCTGATCCATGTGGCTCCCACAGAGATTTCGCAAGCCTTGAGAGCGTCGCAATCTCGGTAGGAGCTGGCGACAGCCTGCGATGGGCTGCAAAGCAGCCCCAAGCTCTCAAACGGTCGAGCCCCTCCAGACTCAAGGGGCCGCTTTGCGGCCCATCGCAGGCTCCGCCAGCACACGCAGGGTTTGCCCTTCGCGTCGAACCCATGGCATAGATGCAGGTCCACGTTCTACGTGACCGCTTCGAGCCTTCAGGAGATCCCGCGCATGAGCAAGCCCTACGTTCCACCCAAGGTCTGGACCCACGAAGCGCCATCCGGCGGCCAATTCGCCAGCATCAACCGCCCGGTCGCCGGCCCGACCCACGACAAGGCGCTACCGGTGGGCAAACAACCGTTGCAGCTCTACTCCCTGGCCACGCCCAACGGCGTCAAGGTGACCATCCTGCTCGAAGAGCTGCTGGCCCTCGGGCACGCCGGGGCCGAGTATGACGCCTGGCTGATTCGCATTGGCGAGGGCGACCAGTTTTCCAGCGGCTTCGTCCAGGTCAACCCCAACTCCAAGATCCCCGCCCTGCTCGACCGCAGCGTCGAGCCGCCGGTGAGGGTGTTCGAGTCCGGCTCGATCCTGCTGTACCTGGCCGAGAAGTTCGGTGCCTTCCTGCCCAGCGGCGGCGCTGCGCGTACCGAGTGCCTGAACTGGCTGTTCTGGCAGATGGGGTCGGCGCCCTACCTGGGCGGCGGCTTTGGCCATTTCTATGTGTACGCGCCGGAAAAGTTCGAATACGCCATCAACCGCTTCACCATGGAAGCCAAGCGTCAGCTCGATGTGCTCGACCGCCGCCTGGCTGAAAACACCTACCTGGGAGGGGCTGAGTACAGCATCGCCGATATTGCCGTGTGGCCCTGGTACGGCCAGCTGGTGCTCGGCAACCTGTATGGCGCAGCGGAGTTCCTGGCGGTGCATGAGTACCGGCATGTGCAGCGCTGGGCCGAGTCGATCGGCCAACGACCGGCGGTGCAACGTGGCACCCGGGTCAACCGGACCTGGGGTGACGAGGCCAGCCAGGTACCGGAGCGGCATTCGGCAGCGGACCTGGGCTGAGTGCACAGGGGCTGCGTTGCAGCCCCACCCTACCCGTCCCGCATGCACCAACGCACACTTTTCCTGCGCCGACACTGCCGCCATGCAAATAACCATTGCCACGGTGCATGCCTGCGCCGGGCCTGGGCTTCTTGCTACACTCGCGCCACGAGTTTCCACCTGCATAACTGGTGACAGCATGATCGAGGTAACCGAGGTTTCCATTGCCGAGCTGCGCGATGCGCTCGAGGCCGGCCGTACGACGGCGGTCGAGCTGGTCAAGGCCTACCTGGCCCGCATCGACGCCTATGACGGAGCCGACACCGCCACTGCTCTGAACGCCGTGGTGGTGCGCAACCCTGACGCGTTAAAGGAGGCCGAAGCTTCCGACGCCCGCCGGGCACAGGGCAAGACCCTCGGCCCGCTGGATGGCATCCCCTACACCGCCAAGGACAGCTACCTGGTCAAAGGCCTGACTGCCGCGTCCGGCAGCCCGGCATTCAAGGACCTGGTCGCCCAGCGCGACGCCTTCACCATCGAGCGCCTGCGCGCCGCCGGGGCCATCTGCCTGGGCAAGACCAACATGCCGCCAATGGCCAACGGGGGCATGCAGCGTGGCGTCTACGGCCGCGCCGAAAGCCCATACAACGCCGCCTACCTGACCGCACCGTTCGCCTCTGGCTCGTCCAACGGTGCCGGCACTGCCACCGCGGCCAGCTACGCGGCCTTCGGCCTGGCCGAAGAAACCTGGTCCAGCGGGCGCGGCCCGGCATCGAACAACGGCCTGTGCGCCTATACCCCTTCGCGCGGCGTGATCTCGGTGCGCGGCAACTGGCCGTTGACCCCGACCATGGACGTCGTGGTGCCCTATGCCCGTACCATGGCCGACCTGCTGGAAATCCTCGACGTGGTCGTGGCCGACGATGCCGACAAGCGTGGCGACCTGTGGCGCCTGCAACCCTGGGTACCGATCCCGGCTGCCTCGACCGTACGCCCTGCTTCCTACCTGGACCTGGCAGTCGATGCCAACGCACTCAAAGGCAAGCGTTTCGGCGTACCCAAGATGTACATCAACGCCGACCCCGAGGCCGGTACCTCGGAAAAACCCGGTATCGGCGGCCCCACCGGCCAGCGCATCCACACCCGAGCCAGCGTCATCGACCTGTGGCAGCAGGCACGCCAGGCCCTGGAGGCGGCGGGTGCCGAGGTGGTCGAGGTGGACTTCCCGCTGGTGTCCAACTGCGAGGGCGACCGCCCTGGCGCACCGACCGTGTACAACCGCGGTATCGTTTCCAAGGAGTTCCTGCACGATGAGCTGTGGGAGTTGTCTGGCTGGGCCTTCGATGACTTCCTGCGCGCCAACGGCGACCCGAAGCTCAACCGCCTGGCCGATGTCGACGGCCCACAGATCTTCCCCCACGACCCGGGCACCCTGCCCAACCGCGAGGACGACCTGGCGGCAGGCATGGACGAGTACGTCAACATGGCCAAGCGCGGCCTGAAGACCTGGGACCAGATCGAAACCCTGCCTGACGGCCTGCGCGGCCTGGAGAAGACCCGCAAGATCGATCTGGAAGACTGGATGGACAACCTGGGCCTGGATGCGGTGCTGTTCCCCACCGTCGCCGACGTGGGCCCGGCCGACGCCGACGTCAATCCGGCGTCGGCGGACATCGCCTGGAGCAACGGTATCTGGGTCGCCAACGGCAACCTGGCCATTCGTCACCTGGGCGTGCCGACCGTGACCGTGCCCATGGGCATCATGGCGGATATCGGCATGCCGGTCGGCCTGACCTTCGCTGGTCGCGCCTACAGCGACAACGACCTGCTGCGCTTCGGCGCTGCGTTCGAGTCCACCGGTTCACGCCGAATGATCCCACCGCGCACGCCGCCGCTGAGCTGATCGTTATACGGGCTGTACTGCACAGCCCCCATCGCCTGCGATAGGGGCGTACCAACGTCTCAGCCCTCGCCACGCCGTGGGGTGCCGCCGTGGCTGTGCTGGCCTCCGACCCGGGCCTTCTCGGCCCGGTCGGTTTTCACATCCTGCTTCGTATCGCCCTTGCGGCCAGCCTCGCTGACTTTTTGTGGATCGTCGGCAAAGCCATGGCCAGCGTCGTGGTGCTTGCTCATAACAGCTCTCCTGATCGGTGGATTGCCTCACGTTCGAACTTGCGCATTGCCGCAGGGTCCATTGCCGCGACCGGCGGTCATGAAAAAGAGGGCGCAAAGCGCCCTCCCGCATCCTTAACGAACCGTGTATTGGACGTGAAGGATGATGTCGCTCAGGCTCTGCAACAGCGCCTTCTGTTCACCCTTGGCATCGGCGAAATTCAGAGTCATGACCGTCTTGTCATCCGTTTCGCTGGCGCTCGCGATGCTCAACCCCTCGAACGGCAGCCATTGGGCGCCCCAGCGTGGATGCGAGTCAGCACCATCGGGCGCGAACACGCCCCCGTCCTGCATACCATGGGAAATAGCACTCTCGTTGCAACCTGCAGGCAAGCCCGTGGCACTGGTTCGCAGCCGCGCTCGCACATCCTGGTAGGGCCCGAGCAGCGCCGGCAGGGTAACGGCTATGCGGCGGACCCGGCGCATGGCGTTATTCTCGAAACCTGCCACCAGGCCCAGTTCCTTGAGGCCGAACTGCACGGACAAATCACCTGTCCGGGCCAGCGTCAAGCTGCTCAACGGCAATTTATCAACCACCACCGATTTACCGTCGATCAGCGCCTTGACGGCACCGTTCAAGGAAACGGCCTGGCCCCCTGCCGTCAGGCGCCCGTCAAAAAGCTTCGCCAGCGACACGGTTCGCGTCACTTCCAGTTCGCGTTTCTGCCATTTCATCCAGGCGTTTTCCATCTGGCCCAGGGCGAGCATCAGCCCCTCGCCACACAGCAGCCCCGCCCAGGCACCGTTCCAGGTACCGGTGCGCAGGTAGCTGGTGGTGTCGCCTTTTTCCCATTGCAAGGCCTTTTGCGCCATCATGCAACGCGAGGCGGTGAGGTCGTAGTAGGTGTAGAAAATCGTCGCCAGGCGCGCCCGCAGCCAGCTGTACATCTTCTTGCCGGTGAACTTGCCGCGCAGCAGGGCCAGTTGCGCCTGGGCATGGGCCGACTGGGTCTGCATGTGGGCGATCTGCATGTTGGCCGAGGTTTCGCGCACCGCCAGGGCGTCGAGCTGGGCCTGGATGACCGCCATTTCCTGCTCCGCCGACTTGTGCTGGATCTCCCAATCCTGGCGGCGTCGGCGATAGCTCTCCTCCTGGCCGATGCGCGACGCGGCCACATTGAGCGCGTCAGCATACAAGGTGTAGCCAATACCGACGGCGTTGACCAACTGACCAGGCCGGTGACCGCCGTTGGCGAAGCCGAAGATATTGGGCAGCCCCTCCAGGACGGCACCGGCCATGAACGGCACCTTCGCAGCGGCATTGAAGGTCTGGGCCGCGGTGGAGAGGTCCAGCGCCTGCATCTCGCGTGCATTGACGTTCTCTTCGTACAGGGCACGGTAATGATCGCGGCGCAGCGTGGCACTCTGCAGCGACGCTTCGAGCGTCACACGCTCTGCGGCCAGTTCCTTGAGCGTCTGCTTCTGCAGGTCCACGCTACTGGCCGCCAGTTCCGCCCCCTGGCTATTGAGCAGCTCCGCCAGTGCCTCGGCATCCTGGCGCTCCAGGATACCCTGCAGGGTGCTACCGAACTGGATGAGCTGCGAAGCCATGGTCCGTGCGCCTTCCAGCAAGGGTATGAAGCGTAGTGCGGGTACGTCTTCCTGGGGAGGCAGCGCGCGCTCGCCACCGGCCTGCGCGGCCACGGCGGCAGCCAGCAAGGCCTTGGGGTCGGCCGTAGCGGCATACAACGGCAACCTCAACGGCTGGCCATCGAGTGTCAGGTTGTTCCGCAAGTTGTACAGCCTGATGCGCAGTGCCTCCCAGTAACCGAGCATCATGCGATTGACCTCTGGCAAGAAGCCCAGCTCGCCTGTGCCCGCTGCCGCATTCCATTGGACGATGCCTTGGCCTGACGCGGCTTGACCGAGCGAAGGGTTCGCCCAGTGCGTGGTCGGTGGGTTCCAAGGGGTATTGCCTAGCAGATCCAAGGCACGCTGGTACCCGACCTTTGCCTCGACCAGCGTGTCGCGCTCGAGCTTGCGGTAGGCCGCATCACTGTGTCCCAGGATGATATCCAGCAGACGCATGAACGCGTTGAGCTTGTAGTGCATGGGGTCATTCTGGGCGACAGCGTCCGGGTCATGCGACTTCAGCGGCTCGTCGTTCCATGACGTGTCCTCTTCCAGCGGACGCACATTCCACATGCGCGGGGTGTAATGGCCCCTCACCGTGTAGCCGGCAGGGTTGAAGACGTACTTGAGCCATTGCTCGGCCAGGTCGAAGCGCTCCTCCTGCAGGAAACGTTGCATCACCATCATCGGCGTGTAGTAGAACAGCTCCCAGAAATACAGAGCATTGGCACCCGAGAAGTCCATCAGGGCCGTGGCATGCTTATCCAGTACCTGGACGCTATCCACATTGTCCTTGGACAGCTTCGTGCCGACATCGGCGCTACGCGTGATGGTGAGGGTACCTTGGGCGATCATGATGCTCTGGCCACTCTGGGCGGTGTTGTGCCGCGCCCGATATTTCGTCTCCAGGTGGTAGTACAGCTGGCCTGCATACACGGCGTCCGCGGCGAACGTGACCTGCGCCATCACTTTATGCGTGTCACTGAGCTCACCGGACCACAAGAGCGTGCGTTGCGTGCGGCTCGTGGAAAGCCAGACTTGGGCCGACGTGTCGGCGCCGTGATAGCTCGGCTTGTACACCGGTAGCGTCAAACGGACCGTCACGCCAATCTGCGGCTCGGTGATCTGCTGGGTCTCATAGCTGAGCACCGTGTCGATACCCGATATCGCCCGTTCCGTGAGGGTACGGGCGAACAGGGTATTGAGGCGCGTGATCCACCCCCGGCGTGCCAGGTACTGCGCGCCGTTGTCCTGCATGCCGATGACTGCTGTCTTGAGGGTATCCGCTTCCCTGTAGACCCTGATGGTGTAATCGCGAGTCTTGCCGGCACCACACTGGAACTGGACATGGTGGAACGCCTGTGCCTCGCCATCCCAATCGGCCATGTTGCCTTTATCGAATGCACCGGTGAAGCTCACATGCTGCGCGCCTGTCGACAGATCGAGGTCGGCTTTCGCGGTATCGACCGCATGTTCCTTTTCGTTGGCGCTGTAGATCACACGCTGGATGTCGGCAGCGGCCACCTTCGTGATGGGGTCCACATAGCGATGTGGTGTGACGTTGTCCTGACCCTGGCCGCTTGGGTATGCCAGCAATTCACGCAGATTGACTTCGCCCCACACGGGAAGAAGCCGCCCCGCCGTTCCCTTGAAGCGTATGTTCATATGCAGCAATGGGTAGGTTCCCGTATGCACCCGGTATCGCCCCACGTAGGCCTCGCCCTGGGACGTATTTTCTTTCCGGAACGTCGACGCCTGGTCCGGCAGGGGAATATCGAACACCTGTTGGATCTGTGCGTAGTCGCTGGAAAAGAAGCGCTCGAAACGTTCACGGCTTACGCACAGGTATCCCCAGTACTGATCGTTTTCCTTGCGCACCATGAAGGCGCCAAAGCCGCTGCGAGCCAATGTCGGTATCGTCTGGGTTTCCTTGCCGAGCGCAGGGTATTTCCTGACCAGCGCCATGACCCATTTGTTTTCCACTTCCGGTCGTTTCGCTTCCACCGTCAACAAGGTATCGAGGAACAGGCTATAGGTGCCTTGCGCCGGCGAAACGTCGACGACCCTCGCCCGCTTGAGCGCAACGTCGAACGTATCGAACCCCACGGGTATACCGGACCCCTGCTTTTCCAGCAGGCGCTCTTGCGCGACAGGGTTGCCCTTGCCATCGAATACCGCACACATCCCGGTGTGCCTCGGTGCGTCCAGCCAGTGGGCAACTTCCTTGAGCAACGGGCCGATGTTGATCGGCTTGGCGCTCAAGTCCTCGAAGATCTCCATGCCCGCGAAATAGGTGATCTGCGACTCACTGACGGTACTGCGGTCGTAGAGCCCCACCAGCAACCCGTTACGCCCTGGTCGGGACGCCATGAACAGCGACAGTTTCTCGTGCGATATCTTCTCCAGCGCCTCGACGTCCGGCACCATCAGCGGATAGTTGAGCGGTGCGCCCCAGTTACCGTCATAGCGCAGCCAGGAAAGCTTGAATGACCAACGCCATTCCCGCGCCGTCGGCTTACCGTCCTTGTCGCGCGCCGTGATGTGCTCCTGGCGCTCCACCCACCCCAGGTAAAGACGCTCGCGATAGACCACCGGGCGAATCAGCCGCTCCAGCACCTGCGGCGCCAGGTCGATCTTGGTCCAGGCCGTCCAGGTATTGGCTGCCAGCACACCGTCCGCGCCGCGCTTGCCTTCGTCCACCGTCCGCCACCAGTATTCACGGGGTTCCCCACGGCTGCGACCGATGAACCAGGACTTGCCGGCCTCCGGATCGCGGCTGTCATGGTAGCCGCTGACCGTCTCCAGGTTGGCCACCTCCTCGAATGCGCTCAGGTAGCCGTGGAAGGCATCGCCCACGGTGTCGGCGTTGATCTGCGCCTGCCCCAGCACCTGCAGCATGTCGTCCATCGCTTTGGTCTGGCCCAGGCGCACGGTCGGGTCGATGTAGTTCTCCGGGTAGTACATCAGCATCTGCCCGGCCGACCAGGTGGCGTAGCGGGCGTTCCAGCGGGTCCAGTCTCGGAAGAATGGGCGGTCCGTCACCTCCTGGCGCAGAGCCCGCTTGTCCTCGGGCCTGGACAAGGAACGGTGGATGAACATTTGCAGGGCCGCCGTGGCTTCGGCGATGCGTGAAGTCATCACCTGCGTGCCATTGAGGCTGTCGAGCAGCAGATGCTGGTTCAGTTGCTCTGTCGTGAAGTTCTCCCGGGCGCCCATGAAGCCTGCCAGCGCCACGCTCAGTGGCGCTTCGCTGTCGGCGTGCACTGCCTGCATCTGCGATGGGCTCAAGCCAGCCAGGAAAGCGTCCGCGACCTTGCACCAATCGGCCCAAGCCTGGTGCTCGCCCTTGAGGTAGTCCAGAGCCAACATCTGCCCCAGGGTTTCCGGCATCACATCGAATGCCGACGCCAAGGTCAGCCATTGCCGCACCACCGATATTTCCTGCCAGCTGCCGAGCATCGCGGGATTCTCGACATCCCCTTTCACCCCAGCCTGGCTCGCGGCCTGGATCACCGCCGTCTCCAGCAGCCCTGACGCCTGGGCGAGCAGCGACGGTGGAACGCCTCCAGCATCCAGTGCCGCGATCACAGCGCCACTGGCTCCCATCGGGTCGGGCAGTGTTCTCAACCAGTCGCTGCAATCGCCCAGCGCCATGATGCTCTGCGCACTACACCCCAGGGTGGCGGTGCTGCCATGCCCTTCGACGGCCTCGGCGAGCAACAGATGAGGTTGCTCGACCAGCAGGGCCAACAGGTCTGCCGTCACACCCGTGGCGTGTGCGATCAGCGCCCGTTGTGCCAGGCCGTAGACGAAGGCGGTCACGGCCTTCAGCTCAGCGGCACTGAGCGCCTTCTTGCGCAGATACGCCCAGGATTGCACCAACGTCAGGCCACCGGGTCGTGCCCGGTCCACCCATACCAACAACGCTTGCGCAGCGGTTTCACCGCTCAGGTTGAAGGCCGACGCCAACAATGGCGTCAGAGCCTGAATGCACCCCTGCGTTTCGGGAGGCTCGGGCAGTTCGCAGGAGGCGATGACCTTTCGCATGTCGTCGAGCAGGTTGGTGATTTCGGTGCTGGTCGGGATGCTGTCGACAGTGCGGGTCAGCAACAACAGGTCGGCCACCGTCCAGTGACGCGCACGCAGCCAGCTGACAAGGGTGTAAAGCCTTTCCAGTAGTGCCAGCCATTGGCTGACCGGTTCAGCGTGCAATGCCTTGGGCAACCCCATCATGTCCAGCAGTTGCCGTAATTCGACCGGCGTGAGCCCATGCAAGCGTGCCCATAAGCTCAAGGTATAGAGCCCGGAGAGCTGCGCCAGGACGAGCCTGACGGTAAGCGCCTCGCCTTCACCGGCCGCCAGTGCTCGCCCTAGCTCGAAAAGACCTTCGTCATCCGTTTGGCACACGCGCTTCAAGGTCGCCTTGATAGCGGCATTATCGGCGGAGTGCCTTGGATGCAGTTTCACGAGCTTGCTGGCGATCCCCAGCCCACCCTCGACCAACGGCGGGTCATTGAACAAACGGTCGAACTGGCTCATCTCGCCCGCACGGGGCGTCTGGGAAATCAGCCCCCTGGCCATGACCAAGGCGTCTTCGTGGGAAATACCGTAACGCTTGACCAGCAATGCGGTCCGGAACAGGACCGCCAGCGTATCGTTGGTGATCCGGTGCGGGTCGACGCTGTCGATGATGTCCTGCAGCACGCGCGGGGCCAGACCGGTGGCTTTGTACAGGCGAATGACCTTGTTCAGCTTGAGGACGAACGACGCCGCGGAAAAGGTCTTGCAGGTGTACGCGAATCGATGCGTATGCGCGCCATAGCCACCTTCGCGCGACTTGCGCCAATACGTCGAGATCTCGAACGACTCAGGCACCTGTGCCCAGTCGAAAACCTTGCGATATTCCGTGTTCGGCGAGAGTTCAGTCACACCGAAATCATTCGCCGTGAGGGATACCGAACAGGCACCGCTGACCCTGAAGATATCGACCCTGGACACCTTCAGGTTGAAATTCAGCAACCACTTACCGTCTTCCAGCGGATACAAGCGAACATAATTGATGAATGACGACGGGGCACTCATCGTCACTTCGACAATATTCGCACCCACGCGCTTGGCCAGGGTTCTACCCACATAATCCGAGTCGTCCTGAGCGCTGAGGAAACCTTGCAATTGGGCATCAGGCACGTCGAACCAGTCACGCAGTCGCGCCGGTTGCAACAGGGAGGCGGGTGTCATCCCTGGAAAATACCGGGCGAACTTTTCGCCCGCATTTTCTTCGGTGATCTCGTCGATCAACAGCGTATGCAACGCCGGGGGAATGTCGTAATAGATGCCGGCGAGCGAAGCGCCACTCAAATGCTTGGTCACCTGCGGCGATACCTGCATCTGTTCATAGCCCGGATCCTTCTGCGCATGGACCAGGCGCAAGCGGTTGTGTGCATGATGGTATGGCGTACCACTGCCCACATGGCGCGAGAGCGTTTCCAGCACATCGACACCCGTCGTCGCGGTGTTTTCCCGGGCAAGGGCAACCCGCGCCTTCTCCAGCAGGATCTCGTTCGAGAGGCTCAGTGCGCTCATCGGCGTGTCCAGGTTCTCCTGGTTCAGCACCAGCCCCTTGAGGTCTGGACGACGGGCATCGATATGCCATGGACTGTCCTGGGGATACAGCGCCTTGGCCTCACGGTACATCGCCACCAGGTAAGCGGCAGGCGAAAACATCGATGCGACGGCGCCTGGCGCTGCGTACCGTGCGGCCCGAGCGCCGAACCACTGCTCGTAACCTTGCAGTGGAACGTCAGTCTGGTCCAGGCCGGCCTTCACCGCATCGGGTAACAAGGGCGAAGCCCGTGTCAGGATCTTTTTTTCAAGAATCAGTGCATCGTCACGCGCCTGGCTGGCAGCCGCGTGTACCGCTTCAACTTCGTCCGCCGAGAGTTCTTGCCCCAGACGGGCCTGCAACTCCTCACAGGAAAGTTGCCCCGCACAGGCAAGTGAACTGAAACCTGCCTTTTTAATGGCGGCGACATGTGCATCGGATTGTTTTCGCATCGGGATAGTTACTCATTCTATGAGGCAAGCGAATACACCGCCGAACGAACCGCGCGGACGAAAGCGCAGCCTTCGATCAAACAGCGACGTAGCGCTAGATATTCGATAAGGGAGCCGCCGACCCTGTTGATTGCCAGGTCAAGCGCCAGGGGAAATAGCGATCACGTCGTCACGTAGCTATTTTCTGATTTCCATCGTAGGGAGCCGCTCTTACGGCGTGAACCGCAAGAAGTACCAGTACCGCCCCACCGCCTGTCGTGCATCGACCCAGGCCAGGGTTGGCCAAGTCGACGTCAAGGACACCCCTGGCAAGGCGCCATGTTCAGCGAATCGACCGCCCACCCGTATTGGAACAGTCACATTCCTCTGTTTCACTGGGCCTGCCCGAGGGGGAGAACGCCTTGACGGCATCCTTCTGGCCAGCACCTACCCGTGCCGGGTGACAAAAGGGCAACGAACGCATGCGTCACTCGGACGAAATGCGCCGTCCACCCTTTCGATCTGTGCCAAGTGAAGGCACAATGCGTGTCCTTTTTTTGGCCGGCCTGGCCGGGGGCCTTTAAATGATCAAGACGCCGTACTACCTCATCGATAAACAGAAGCTGCTGGGCAACATGCAGAAGATCGCCTATGTGCGCGAACAGTCCGGGGCCAAGGCCCTGCTGGCACTCAAGTGCTTCGCCACTTGGTCGGTGTTCGACCTGATGCAGCAGTACATGGACGGCACCACGTCCTCGTCGCTCTACGAGCTCAAGCTCGGTCGCCAGAAGTTCGCCGGCGAGACCCATGCCTACAGCGTGGCCTGGGCCGACGACGAGATCGAGGAAATGCTCGAGAACTGCGACAAGATCATCTTCAACTCCATCGGCCAGCTGCAGCGCTTCGCCGAGCAGTCCGAAGGCAAGGTCCGCGGCCTGCGCGTCAACCCGCAGGTGAGCAGCTCCGACTACCTGCTGGCCGACCCTGCACGCCCGTTCAGCCGCCTGGGCGAGTGGGACCCGGAAAAGATCGAAAAGGTGATCGGGCAGATCTCCGGCTTCATGTTCCACAACAACTGCGAGAACGGCGACTTCGGCTTGTTCGACAAGATGCTCTCGCACATCGAGGAACGCTTCGGCCACCTGCTGCACAAGGTCGAGTGGGTGAGCCTGGGTGGCGGCATTCACTTCACCGGCGAAGACTACGCCCTGGATGCGTTCTGCGCGCGCCTGAAAGCGTTCTCGGAAACGTACGGCGTACAGGTGTACCTGGAACCTGGCGAAGCGGCGATCACCCAGAGCGCCTCGCTGGAAGTCACCGTGCTCGACACCCTGTACAACGGCAAGCACCTGGCCGTGGTGGACAGCTCCATCGAGGCGCACATGCTCGACCTGCTGATCTACCGCCTGAACGCCAAGATGGCGCCCAGCGAGGGCGAGCACACCTACATGATCTGCGGCAAGTCGTGCCTGGCCGGCGATATCTTCGGCGAATACCAGTTCGACAAGCCGCTGGCCATCGGTGACCGGCTTTCGTTCGTCGACGCGGCGGGCTATACCATGGTCAAGAAAAACTGGTTCAACGGTCTGAAAATGCCGGCCATCGTGGTCAAGCAGCTCGACGGCAGCGTCGAGGTGGTGCGCGAATTCGGTTTCGAAGACTACGTTTCCAGCCTGTCCTGAGGCAGGCCCTTTGAGTAAGGAGCAACAGGTAAATTGAAGAAGAACGTTCTTATCATTGGTGCAGGAGGTGTCGCCAAGGTGGTGGCCCACAAGTGTGCGCAGCATAACGACGAGCTCGGTCGTATTGCCATTGCGTCACGGAACATCTCCAAATGCCAGGCCATCATCGACAGCGTCAAGGCCAAGGGTAGCCTGAAGGTACCCGCCGACATCCAGGCCTTTGCGCTCAATGCCCTCGATGTCGAGGCGACCAAGGCACTGATCCGCGAGACCGAATCGCAGATCGTGATCAACGTTGGCTCCGCCTTCCTCAACATGTCGGTGCTGCGTGCCTGCATCGACACCGGTGCCGCCTACCTGGACACCGCGATCCACGAAGAACCAGGCAAGATCTGCGAAACGCCGCCCTGGTACGGCAACTACGAGTGGAAACACCTCGAAGAGTGCCAGCAGAAGAACATTACCGCCATTCTCGGCGTCGGTTTCGACCCGGGTGTGGTGAACAGCTACGCCAAGCTTGCGCAGCAACAGTATTTCGACCGCATTGACTCGATCGACATCCTCGACGTCAATGCCGGCTCCCATGGCAAGTATTTCGCCACCAACTTCGACCCGGAAATCAACTTCCGCGAATTCACCGGGCAAGTCTGGAGCTGGCAGAACAGCCAATGGACCAGCAACAAAATGTTCGAGGTCAAGCGCACCGACGACCTGCCGGTCGTGGGCTCGCAGAACCTCTACCTGACCGGCCACGACGAAGTGCATTCGCTGTCGAAGAACCTCGACGTGCCGAACATCCGCTTCTGGATGAGCTTCGGCGAGCACTACATCAATGTGTTCACCGTGCTGAAGAACCTGGGCCTGCTGTCCGAGCAGCCGGTCAAGACCGCCGAAGGCCTGGAAGTGGTACCGCTGAAGGTCGTCAAGGCCGTCCTGCCCGACCCGTCCTCGCTGGCTCCGGGCTACACCGGCAAGACCTGCATCGGTGACCTGGTCAAAGGCACCAAGGATGGCCAGCCGCGCGAAGTGTTCATCTACAACGTGGCCGACCACGAAGAAGCCTTCGCCGAGACCGACAGCCAGGGCATTTCCTACACCGCCGGCGTACCGCCGGTGGCCGCGGCCCTGCTGGTCGCCCGTGGCGAGTGGGATGCCAAGCGCATGGTCAACGTCGAGGAACTGCCAGCCGAGCCGTTCCTCAAGGCGCTGGACGTGATGGGCCTGCCGACCCGCGTGAAAGACGAAAAAGGCGACCGTCCCTGGGACGCGCAAGCCTAAGCTACGAACGGAAGGGGCGCCAGATGGCGCCCCTTCTGCTTTCAGGTCCGGTTTATTCGCAGATTCTGTTATCCCCCGCTGTACCGGTGGGAGCGGGCTTGTCCCGCGATCAAGGGCGAAGCCCTTGCCAAGCGCCGGTGATATCAGGCCCGCCCCAATCGCGGGACAAGCCCGCTCCTACAGAGGACGACCACGGATCCTGCTACTTGCGCGCCTCCAGGATCAAGTTGAACGGCGTCTGCGTCGCCCGCCGGAACCGGCTGAACCCCGCCTCCTCGAACACCGCCCGCAAGCGTGCCTCCCCGGCCTGCGCCCCGAGCCCCAGCCCCACCTCCTGGGACAGCGAATTCGGCGTGCAGATGAACGTCGAGGCCGCATAGAACAGCCGTCCCACCGGGTTCAGGTTGCCCTCCAGCGAATCCTCGGCATAGGGCTCGACCAGCATCACCGTGCCGTCATCCTTGAGCGCCTGGTAGGCATGACGGGCCGCGCCCACCGGATCGCCCATGTCGTGCAGGCAGTCGAAGAAGCACACCAGGTCGTGGTCATGCCCCGGATAGTCCTTGGCCGAAGCCTGCTCGAAACGCACCTGGCTGGCCACGCCGGCCTGTTCGGCGCGTTGACCGGCAATGACGATCGAGGGCCCATGATAGTCGTAGCCGACGAAGCGCGAGGCAGGAAACGCCTGGGCCATGACGATGGTCGAGGCACCATGGCCGCAACCGACATCCGCCACCTTGGCCCCCGCCTGCAACTTGTCGGTGACGCCCTCGAGCGCCGGTAGCCAGTCGGCCACCAGAAACGTCCGGTAACCCGGGCGGAAGAACCGCTCGGTGCCGCTGAACATGCACGGATGATGGTCGCCCCAGGCCAAGCCACCATCGCCGCGCATGGCCGCCACCAGCTTGTCCTTGTCGTGAAACAGGGCCGCTACCACCGCTGCGCCGCCCGCCATGTAGGCCGGGGACTCCTCGATGGCCAAGGCCATAGCCTGCTCCTCGGGCAGGCTGAACGCACCGTCCTGGTGGACCATGTAGCCCGCCGCGACCTGGGCGCTCAGCCACTCGCGCAACAACCGCGGATGACAACCGGTGCGCTGCGCCAACGCCTCGGGCGTGACCGGCTGGCTGTCGGCCATGGCCCGGTACAGGCCCAGTTCGTCTCCCAGGATGACATTGGCCAGGCTCGCCGCAGCGCCCATGTCGCCCACCAGCTTGCCCATGAATTCATGAAGCCGTGCCTCGTCCATGACCTGCCCTCCTCTGCAAGAAGGCCACCGTCGGCGACGTCCGGTCCGGGGGGCGGTGGTCGGATGGATAGGATGATGCGGGCCTAGGGGAAACCGGCCCGGGCTTTAAGTGTAGACGAGCATTACCGGCCTCTCCCAGGCCATTGCAAGCCGGCCCCTAGTGTTGGTCGCGCTCCAGTTGCTCGATCAACGCCTTGGCCGGGTAGAACTGCAGGCGCCGCTCCTTCAGCGCCCCTTCGGCAGGCCCCTATGGCGCCGCCACCTGGGTTTCACCCTCCTGCGCAGGAGCCAACTGCAGCATCTGGTTGGTATAGGCCCACTCCTCGTGAAGCTTGTCCGGGTGATCGTTCAGGCGAAGGCCATAGGACGGAATGATCTGCCGGAACTTCTCTTGCCACGCCGCGGAGGCGGCCTTGTCCTTGAACACCTTGTGCAGCAGGTCGAGCATGATCGGCGGCGCGGTAGAAGCGCCCGGCGAGGCCCCCAGCAGGCCGGCGATGCTGCCGTCCTGGGACATCACCACCTCGGTACCGAGCTTCAAGACACCGCCCAGCTCGTCATCCTGCTTGATGATCTGCACCCGCTGCCCAGCCTGCCAGAGGCGCCAGTCTTCCTTCCTGGCATGGGGGAAGTAGGTCTGCAACGCTTCGAAACGATCATCGTCGGACTGCATTAGCTGGCCGACCAGGTACTGCACCAGGTCGAATTCACGCACGCCCACCCGCACCATCGGCCAGGTGTTGTGCAGCGACATGCTGGCGAACAGATCGAGCAGCGAGCCTTCCTTGAGGAACCGTGTGGAGAAGGTGGCGAAGGGGCCGAACAAAATCATGCGCTTGCCGTCGAGCACCCGGGTATCCAGGTGCGGCACCGACATCGGCGGTGCCCCGGTGGCGGCAATACCATAGGCCTTGGCCATGTGGCGCTGGGCAAGCTCCGGGTTCTCGGTGACCAGGAACGAGCCACCGACCGGGAAGCCGGCGTAGTCCTTGGCCTCGGGGATGCCGGACTTCTGCAGCAGCGGCAGCGCGGCACCGCCGGCGCCGATGAACAGGAACTTGGCGTCGGTCGCGGCCTTGGTGCCGTCCTTGAGGTTCTTGTACTCGACGTGCCAGGAGCCGTCGTCGTTGCGGGTGATGTCCTCGACTTCGGTGGACAGCTTCAGGTCGAAGTTCGGCCTGCCCTGCAGGTAGCCGACGTATTGGCGGGTGATCTCACCGAAATTGACGTCGGTGCCAATGGGCGTCCAGGTCACCGCAAGCTTCTGGTTGGGGTCGCGCCCTTCCATCATCAGCGGCACCCACTTGCGGATCTGCTCGGGGTCTTCGGAATACTGCATGGGCTTGAACAGTGGGCTTGCCTGCAGCGCTTCGTAGCGTTTGCGCAGGAACTGGATGTTGTCGTCGCCCCAGACGAAGCTCATGTGCGGTGTGGTGTTGATGAACGAGCGCGGGTTGTTCAGCACCCCTTGCTTGACCTGCCAGGCGAGAAACTGCCGGGTGATCTGGAACGACTCGTTGATGTCGATGGCCTTGCTGATGTCGATCTTGCCGTTCTTCTCCGGCGTGTAGTTCAGCTCGGCGAGGGCCGAGTGCCCGGTACCGGCGTTGTTCCAGCCGTTGGAGCTCTCCTCGGCGACCTTGTCCAGGCGCTCGACCATTTCCATGGACCAGCCGGGCTCCAACTCATTGAGCCACACCGCCAGAGTCGAGCTCATGATGCCGCCACCGACCAGCAGCACATCGACCTTCCTGGCCTCGGCGGCCTGGACATTGAGCACACCGCACGTCAGGCCCAGCAAGGCCCATTTCAAGGTTCCCGTGATCTTCATGTGTTCTCCTGCGAGGCCTCTCGCCTCGATCTGTACTCCATGTGTTCCCCTGGGGCATGCGCCCTGGAATCGGCCTCGCAAGCGAAGTCAGCCCTTTAGATAGTTAGCGCAACTTTCCCGGCCTCTCCAGTTGGATTGCGCCCTGTCGTTCGAAACAAGGGCGCGGCGACCGTTCATTGGCGTGTCGGTGACGTACCATTCGTCGCCAGGTTGCGAAACAGACCGGAGGATCCGCACGGTTTGCCACTCAGAACCCATGTAGGGTCGGTTCGACTCTCCACATCAGGTCTTGGCCCGTCTTCGGACGGGCATTTTTTAACGTCCCCCGCCTTAGGATGAAGCGCGATGCAGACCACCCGAACCCTCCTCGATGCCCTGCTCCTGGCCTACGGCCCCGGCGGGCAGGAGGACGAAGTCCGGCGCACAGCCGATCAGCTTTGGTGTGTGTCCGGTGGAGGTCCTCGGCGACCACCAGTGCCTGCCGGGCGTGCTGTCGTATGGCTCGATGCATGCCAGCAGCGGCTCGGCCATCGGCCAGCATGTGACCTCGGGTGCGGTGCAGTGGCAGGATGTGCATGTGGTGACGCGCACACCCGTCGATGAGCTTGCCCGCCTTGGGGTACGCCCAGGCACCCGGGTCGTGTTCAGCCGCCACTGGCGCCAGCCGTATCGCTTGCCGGATGCCGTGGCCGCGCACTTTCTCGACGACCGAGCACCGCTGGCTGCGGCCATCGCGGCTGCGCGTATCCTGCGCAGCCGCCGTGACGCGCTGGCGCAGGATGTCTGGTTCGTATGCACCACCTTCGAGGAAGAGTCCAATGCCGGCGCCATGTACGCCGCGTCGCGATTGCCGGGCGATACCACCATCGCCCTGGAAGTCGGCCCGGTGCTGGAGGAGTACGGCACGCGCCTGTGCGCCGATCCGATCGTCAACACAGGCGACCAGAAAGGCTATTACACCCCGTCGGTGGTCCGTGCGCTGATGCGCGCCGCCCGGCGCGCCGGCTACCAGGCCCAGGCTGCGCTGCTGGTGGACTTCGCCTCCGATGCCAGCGCGGTGATGAGTTCGGGCGTGGCGGCACGGGCAGGTTGCCTGGCGATCCCGACGGAAAACACCCATGGCGTCGAGATCGTGCTCGACGAAGGTATCGAAGCCTGCGCGGCGACCCTGGTCGAATACCTGCTGGAGCCGAACGGGTGATTTCGAGGTCTGCGCTGTGGTTGAAAATATGATCGCATGGCAAGGGCTTCGCCCTTGATCGTGGGACAAGCCCGCTCCCACAAGATCACCGTTGCCCATGAGTGAGCGAGGTCCCTGTAGGAGCGGGCTTGTCCCGCGATGGGCCGCAAAGCGGCCCCGGCAAGGTTCAGGGTTGCTGATAGTGTGCAGGCGAGGTGTCCGGTTCATGGTCATGCTCCAGGCGCTGGACCTGGACGTCGGTGAACGACGACGTCTCCGCCCGATGCAATCCTTGCAGGTAGCTACGCGCCTGCTCGTCGCTGACGGTTTCGTCATCGCTGCGCATTTCGCAGGTGCCCGGCTGGTTGTCGAGGATGTAGCTGATCAGAAACAGGTGCTGGGCCATGGTCGGTTACCTCGGCAGATTCACGGCAGGGAGTCCACGGCCGGGCGATGCCGACCGTGGATACAAGGTCAGGCGGCGCGGCGCTCGCCCTTGAGCAGTTTTTTCTGTGCCTGCATGGCCTGGCCAAGCTCGTCGAGGGCGGCCTCGTCGAACAGTTCCTGCGCCCGCGGGAACATCTCGCTCTCTTCTTCCTCGATGTGGTGCTCGAGCAGCTCCTTGAGGACCTTGACCCGGCCGGCGAACTCCACCGTGTCGGGCTGGGTCTGCAGCAGGTCGGGCAGCACCAGCGAATCGACGGTGCGGTGCTCCTCCTTGGCCTCGTAGTACATTTTCTCGTCTTCCTTGCCGCCCACTTTCCTGAGGGCGGGGTAGAAGATCTCTTCTTCGATGGTGGTATGGATCTGCAGCTCCTGCTCCAGCCGCGCCAGCAGCTCACTGCGCTTCTTCACCGCGCGCTCGGTGGTCGCCGACAGGTCGGCGAGCAGCTTCTTCACGGTTTCATGGTCATGGGTCAACAGTTCGATTGCGTTCATTCAGCACCTCGTCAGTTGCTCGAAAACACGGTTTGCCTTAGGTGGAGTCATGCCCATGAAGCGGGGTTCAATCCGCTTGACCGTTGGCCGCCGAACAGACACTCCAGCCCCTCCCGGCCAGTGGCAACTATCGAGACGGGGCCGCAGCACGGCCCCGAATGCGTTGCCGCCATGGCGATCGGACTGCCAATGGCCTATTCATCATCGCCATTGACCCGCCCAAGCTCTGCCGCGGTCAGTGGCTGGGCGTTAGGATCGGAGGCGGTCCTGGCCTTGAATGCCTCCAGCGCCGAAGCCGAGGCTTCGTCGAGCTGCACCGAGGCGCTGCCATCGCCACCGTCGACCGCCGGTTGCGGCTCATCGACATAGACCCAGTCCTGGCCTTCATTCCAGGCGCCCCGTACTTCGCCCCCCTGGGACAGATTGAAGAAGGTTCTGTTGAACTCAGGATCGCCGGGCAACTTGCCCTGCGGGAAGTTGGGCTGGACGGCGTGCAAGGCCTTTTCGAACGAACGCTGGTGAGCAATCTCGCGGCTCATCAGAAAGCCCAGCGCGTCCTTGATACCTGGGTCGTCGGTCAGGTTGATCAGCCGCTCGTAGACGATCTTGGCGCGTGCTTCGGCGGCGATGTTCGAACGCAGGTCCGCGGTCGGCTCGCCAATGGTGTCGATGTAGGCCGCGCTCCAGGGCACGCCACCGGAATTGACCAGGGGCGCGCCAGCGCCATACAACAGGCTGGTGACATGGGAGTCATTGCCGGCACCGGTCAGCGATCGGTACAGCTCGCCCTCCTGCTCGATGCCTTCGGCCAGGCGCCCCTTGGCCCCTTTGTTGAGCATCACCACGATCGAACCGATCACCTCCAGGTGGCTCAGTTCCTCGGTAGCGATGTCGAACAGCATGTCCTTGCGCCCTGGGTCATCCTCGCTGACGGCCTGGGTGAAATAACGCATGGCAGCAGCCAGTTCCCCCTGCGGGCCACCAAACTGCTCGAGCAGCAGGTTGGCCAGGCCAGGGTTGGGCTGCGCCACGCGCACCGTATATTGCAGTCGCTTGTTGTGCATGAACATTGGCAATCCCTCGTCAGGCAGCCAGGGCGCGGGTGCGCCCTGGCAAGGTTCAACACAGGTCAGCGGTTGTCATCGTCGCTCTTGCGACCACCGCCATGGCTGTGCTGACCACCGACGCGGCCGGCCTCGGAGGCACGCTCACGGTCATTGGCGAAGTTGCCACCGGAAGCCTGCCCCCCTTTGCGACCGGCCTCGGAGGCCCGTTCGGGGTCGTTCTTGAAATTGCCACCGGATACCTGGCCACCCTTGTGGCCCGCCTCGGCGGCACGCTCAGGGTCGTTCTTGAAGTTACCGCCAGACACCTGCCCCCCCTTGTGGCCGGCTTCGGCTGCGCGTTCCGGATCGTTGGCGAAGTTGCCACCGGACGCCTGGCCGCCCTTGCGGCCAGCTTCGGACGCCTTCTCCCGGTCATTGGCGAAATTGCCTGGGTTGTTCTGTGCGCTGCCACCTTGGTTCTTACGGTCGTCTTGATTGCTAGCCATGATTTTCACCTCATGTCAGTTTCACACAGCTGAGTCTGTGTTCATGTACGACGCGAGGTACCCCTGGCTGCGCTCAGTCGATTTCCCGACTGGCTGACGAAATGCCTTAAACACTGGAGCCGGTGATTTCTTGCGTGCCAATACTCCGTTCGCTGTCGGCTATGCCGTGCCCTTGAGTGCCGCCTCGATGCGGGCCACGTCGATCTTGCCCATCTGCATCATGGCCTCGAAGGCCCGCCTGGCCGCCGCCCGGTCGGGGTTATCCATGGCTTCGAGCAGCACACGTGGGGAGATCTGCCAGGAGATGCCCCACTTGTCCTTGCACCAACCGCAGACACTTTCCTGGCCACCGTTGCCGACGATTGCATGCCACAGGCGGTCGGTCTCGGCCTGGTCCTCGGTGCAGATCTGGAAGGAAAAGGCTTCGCTGTGGGTGAAGGTCTTTCCGCCATTGAGCCCGACACAGGGGATACCGGCGACCGTGAACTCCACGGTGATCACATCGCCTGCCTTGCCTGACGGGTAGTCGCCCGGCGCGTGGTGCACAGCACCGACCGCGCTGTTGGGAAAGGTGCTTGCATAAAAAGTCGCTGCCTCCAGCGCATCGTCATCGAACCAGAGGCAGATCGTGTTCTTGGCGGTCATGGACGTTCTCCACCATTATGTTGGACAGATGCAGTCTAGCCCCTGGGCCTGGGCTGACGAGCGAACCTCGGACCGTTGGTCCGTGTCGTATGCATTTTTTCCTACCACGAGACGTTCGAGGGACCATGCATTTCGATCTGATTCAAAGCCTGAGCCTGGCCGGCAAGGCCGACGTGCCCAACGATGATCGTATCGGCTGCGCCGACCGCCACGCCTGGGTCATCGACGGAGCGACCGACCTTGGTCCTCCAGGCCTGCTGGGCGAGCGCGGCGGCGCGGCCTGGCTCGCCGCATCGGCCCAGCGCGCCTTCGCCATGGCGACGGGCCCCTTGCAGTCGGTGTGCGAGCAGGTGTTCGACGACTTGGCCCGGGCCTATGCACGTGACCGTCAGCGCGAGCCGATCGCCGGCTGGGAGCTGCCCCGCGCCGCCTTCGCGGCCGTGGCGCTGGAAGGCGACGAGCTGGTGTGTGCCCACCTGGCCGACTGCGTGGTGCTCCACCGCAGTGCCAGCGGCATCGCATTCCTGACCCCCGAGCCGGATCGTGAAGCCGAGCGTGCCGAGGCTCGGGCCCTTGGGCCCGGTACCGGCGCCCATGGCGTGCGCACACCGGCCGTGATCGCAGATCGGCGCATCGCCCGCGAACGGCCCAAGGCCGTGCTCGGCGTCGATGCGCCGCTGGCCAAGGCAGGCACGCGCTACACCCGTGCCCCAGTGGCCCGGGGCGACGACCTGGTGTTGATGAGCGACGGGTTCGCAGCCTTGTTCGACACCTATGATGCCTGTACCCCCGACACGTTCATGGCCCGGTTGCTCGACCAAGGCCTGGACGCCCTCGCCCAGGTACTCAGGCGCATCGAGCACGAAGACGCCGCCTGCCTACGCTACCCGCGCTTCAAGATGAGCGACGATGCCTCGGCGCTATGGCTGCGAGTGGGCTGAGCCTGTACGGCCACGTCGTGCCCCATCGCCGGCAAGTTGGCTCCCACCTGCGGGCCCTGTGGCAGGCTCGGCCATCATGCGCACCAGCACCTCGTTCTCCACCGGCTTGCTGAGCAAAAAGCCCTGCACCTCGTGGCATTGGTCCTCGCTGAGCAGGGCCAACTGTTCGGCGGTCTCGACACCTTCTGCGGTCACGGTCATGCCCATGGCATTACCCAGGTTGATGATCGCCTGGACCACACTGCGGTCACTGCCATTCTTGCCCAGCGACTGCACGAAACGCTTGTCGATCTTGATGCTGTCGAATGGGTAGGTGCGCAGGTAGCCGAGCGACGAATAGCCGGTACCGAAATCATCCATGTTCAGCCGCACGCCCAGTTCCTTGAGCGCGTTCATGGTGTGCAGGGCACCTTCGACGTCATTGAGCATGACGTTCTCGGTGATCTCCAGCTCCAGCCGGTGGGCCGGCAGACCAGTGGCCCGCAGCGCATCGCCGACATCGCGAACCACGTCGCTGCGGCTGAACTGCGCCGGCGACATGTTCACCGAGACCATGACCGGCTGCGGCCAATCCCGGGCCCTGGCACAGGCTTCGCGCAAGACCCAGTTGCCCAGCAGCACGATCAGGTCCGATTCCTCGGCCAGGGCAATGAAACGGTCCGGACGCAACAGCCCGAGCCGGGGGTGCTGCCAGCGCACCAAGGCCTCGACCGAGGCCACCGTGGCGCCATCGACCTTGAAGCGCGGCTGGAAATGCAGCACCAGCTCCCCACGCGGGATGCCCTCGCGCAACTCGCCCTCGAGCATGCGCTTGTCCATCAGCGCGGCGTTCAGCTGCGCCGAGAAATAGCGCCAGGTGTTCTTGCCGGCCTGCTTGGCGCTGTACAAGGCCACGTCGGCGTAGCGGATCAGGTCGCTCGGCGTGCCGGGGTATTCTGCTGACAGCACCACGCCGAGGCTGACCCCAATCTGCACGGCCTGCCCTTCCACCTGCATGGGCCGTTTGAGCGCCTCGATCACACGCAGGCAGAAGCGGTCCATATCGTCACGATCACCCGGGCGGGCCAGCACGACGATGAACTCATCGCCGCCCAGCCGCGCCACCAGGTCGCTGTCGCGGGTGACCTGGCCGAGGCGTGCGGCCACCTCGATCAGCACGGCATCGCCCGCTGGGTGGCCAAGGCTGTCGTTGATCGGCTTGAAATTGTCCAGGTCGAGCATCAACAGCGCCACCTGGGGCGTCTCCGGGCCCTGCCCGGCCTGTTCGAGGAAGCGGAACAGCTTGTTGCGATTGGGCAGGCCGGTGAGCGCATCGTGTAACGACAGGTGCTGGATCTGCGCATGGGCGGCCACTTCGTCGGTGATGTCACTGCAGGTGCCCCTGAAACCCGAGCACACGCCGTGGTCGACGATGGCACGTGCGGCGATCCGGCAGATCCGCTGCTCGCCCAGGTGATCCTTGTACTGGCAGCGCAAGCTGCCAGACGCACTGGTGGCGGCCAGGCCATGCAGCCACGTCTCGATGTGGCTGGTGTCGCAGGACAACAGCTCGGTGATCGGGCGCAGCAACCAGGCCTGCACCGCATGCCCGGTGAGTTCGGCGAAGCGGGCCGAAAGGTACGTCAGGCGTAGTTGTGCGTCGGTTTCCCAAATCCAGTCCGAGGCTGCTTCGGCCACCGCCTTGAAACGCTCCTCGCTGGTTTCCAGAGCCGCCTTGGACGCGGCCAGCTGACGGTGACTGTGATCGATACCGGCACTGGCGCGGATGGCATGACGGGCGAACAGCGCCATGGCCAGGGCGATCAGCAGCAAGGCAATGGCCAAGGGTGGGATCACCGTATGGATCAGCTCGGTGCCCGGTTGTGGGATTGCCCAGGTCAGTGCATGCCCGCTTCCCGCCAGCGGCAGAAACCCGCGCCCAGGCCGTTCGTCGGCCACCTCGCTGAGGGCAAAGCCGGACAACCCCACCGACCGGCCAAGCGACTCGAGCACAGCCGGCGAAAGCGCGCGGATGAACACCAGCACCGCAGTGGGGCGCGGCAGGTAGTGGGCCAGGGACGGCGGGCGGATCACCGCGGCCGCGAACACCGCCGGCTGGCCACGGTACACCAGGTAGCCCGAGGCGGCCTGCTCGGCCTGGTCGGCCGCACGGGCCAGCTGCAGAACGCGCCCGGCACTGTCGCTGTGACGCGCCAGGTCTTCATCGCTCAGCTGCCCCTCGACAAGGGCGTAGTGGGTGCCGTCGTCATCCAGGACATAGACGCCGGCGTAACCATCGACGGTATAGAGCGTGGCCCCGACGTTGTCCTCGTCATAGGCCCAATGGCTGTCGACCGGCCCGCCCAGATGGTCGTAGGCTGCCTGCCAGTGGGCATGGGTCAGCAGGAAGGTCCTCTCGTTCTTTTGCAACTGGGTCAGGGCCGATACTGCATAGAACCGGCTTCGTTCCACCTCCCGCCGGTCCAAGGTCTCGGCGAGACGATAAAGGGAGACCAGGCCAAGCACCAGAGCCAGCAGCAAGACACCGGAAAACACCAGGATCAGTTGCCGTACCACATGGCTGCGGGTTGACATTTCCTTGCCAGGGTTCACATCCATTCATTCACCGTCGCAACCTGAGGGGGGTTACCACGATTGACCGGAGCGCCAAGGCAACAAATCGATGCAACTGACGACCGGCTATCGCGGGGCATGTCCAATCGACCGTAGAAGCGACTGCTTGTTTTGTACAGAACAGCCCTGCCGCCACGCTGCCCAGGGATGTTCCATGACTCGCTTGCGCCCGCATTTCCGGCCGGTGCTCATGCCGCTGTGCAAGTACCCACGATCACGCCCTGCCGGCGTAGCCGCTCCAGCAATGCCAGCCCTTGAAGTTGGAGTTCTGCGTCCCCCAGCGCTTGCAGGCGCTCGCGGCCGGTTCCGGCAAGCCCCATCAATAGCTGGTAGGCCATAGGCGTCAAGCGCGCGAACCGGACCTTGAACGCAGCATCCCGATACACCAGCAACAAGGTAGGCACCTGTGGCGGCTCATCGGGTTGGTAATCAGGGCCTATCTGTTCCACGGGCCAGCGGTAGGCCAACACGCGGGCCACGCATGACAGCAGCGGGACTTCGTCGAGCAGATCGCCCTCGGGGTTGTGCGGCGCATCCCGGGCGTCACTCAGGTACAGCTGCGCTTCGATCCACTCATAGTGCGCCAGCTCCAACTGCCAGGGCGTATCGGCCTCGATGCCCTGCAGGTAGTCGATGAAGGTTTCAGCGACCTCGGTGAACAGCGGCGTGTGGCTGCGGTAGTTGGCATAGAAGCCACGCACCCTGGCATGCCAACGCGCCTCGCCCAACGTTTCACGCATGACCGGGAAACTGCCGGCCAACAACCCCTCCACGGTGTTGTAGAACAGCTCCCGGTAGACCTGCAGGCGCCATTGCTCGATGCCCGGCGGCGGCGGGTTGGCGTGTGGGTCGCGCAGATGGCGGGCGAAGGTCAGTTGCTGGGCGCGCAAGGTTTCATCCATGGTGAACGCTCCTGACGGCGTGTTGCAACGCGCGGATGCGCGCCGTCTCGGCCAGCAGCTCGGCCAGCGGCGGGTAGTTGAAATCGCGCTCGAGTACCGTCGGCTGCACACCGAAGCGCTGGACGGCCAGGGCGAACAACAACCACACGGCATCCTTCACCGGTGCGCCATGGGTATCGACCTTCAGGTCCGGCGCTTCATCGTAGTGGCCGGCCACGTGCATACCCACCACCCGCTCGGGCGGCAGGCCATCGAGGAACTGCGCGGCATCGTAGCCATGGTTGCAGGCGTTCACATAGACATTGTTGACATCCAGCAGCAGGTCACAATCGGCCTCTTCGAGCACCGCACGGATGAAGTCCAGCTCGCTCATGGCCTGATAGGGAGCGGCGTAATAGCTGATGTTCTCCACGGCGATACGCCGCTGCAGAACGTCCTGGGCCTGGCGAATGCGTGCCGAGACATGGCGCACAGCCTCATCGGTGAACGGAATCGGCATCAGGTCGTAAAGATGCCCATCGTCACTGCAATAGCTCAGGTGCTCGCTATACAGGCGCACCTGGTAACGCTCGAGGAACTGCTTCGTGCGCGCCAGAAAATCATGGTCCAGCGGCAGGCTGCCGCCCAGGGACAACGACAGGCCATGACAGGCGATGGCAAAGCGTTCGGCCAGGCGGTCCAGGCCCTGACCATAGGCGCCGCCGACGCCGATCCAGTTTTCCGGCGCGCATTCGAGAAAGTCGACCGCCCCCTGCTCCATCGCCAGCAATTGAGGTAGCAGACCGCGGCGCAGGCCCAGCCCGGCCTGTAAAGAAGTGTCGCTCATAAGTTCGAGGCTCCTGGTCGTGTGCGGCCCGAACGAACAGGTCTCGACCTGTCCGTGGGCCAGCAGCAAGGCTTCTCGCCAATACGCACAAGCCTTGCTGCAACTCAATCAAGCGTTGGTCGGTCAACCATGGGCCTTGCCATCGCCGCCACACTTGCCTTCGCCGCACTTGCCTTCGGCCTTGGTAGCTTTTGCGCCACCGCCGCATTTGCCCTCACCGCACTTGCCTTCGCCCTTGCCGGCTTTTTCGCTGGCGCCGCATTTGCCTTCGCCACACTTGCCCTCGCCCGCGGCCTTGGCCGCGGCCAGTTGGTAGCCCTGTGTCAGGGGTTCGGCGGCGAATGCGGTGTTGCCCAGGACCATGCCACCGATCAGGGCAGCGCCAAGCAGGCCAAGGGTGTTTTTCGACTGTTTCATGGTGTTGCTCCACTGTGGTTGGGAAGTGGAGCCATTTCATCGCGGTGGTGTATCGAGGGTGTATCGGTGACGGCGGGGTTTTGTATGGGAGTCGGTCGAACAGGGAGATTGATACAGTGCGATACATAAACCTGGCCTGGGCGTGCGGACCCAGGCCAGGCGGCCGTCAATCCTCCAGCGGCTTCGGTGGGGCCGCGGGCTTGGCGGGCTTGGCAGGCTTGTCGTCCTTGGGCTTGGCTTCGCTGGAGGTCGCCACAGGCTCCGGCGCAGTCACCGCCTTTTCACTGGCCGGCAGCTCGTCCACGGCCTTGAAGATCACTTGGGGGTCCAGCTTTTCCCCACTGTCGTCGTCCTTGAGCACATGCCGTTCACCGTCCTTGCCGACCAGGATCACCTTGGTGCCTTTGCTGGCGCCAAGCTTGAGTTCACGGATCAGCGCCATGGTGGTTTGCTGCTCGAGGTTCTTCTCCTCGCGCTTGCCCATCATGTTGGCGACGCTGTACAGGACCAGGCTGCGCTCCTTGAAGCCGGCCTGGGTGGCCGGGTCCTTGAGGGCCTCGTTCAGCCCTCGTAGGGTCGGGTCGGCGCTACTGGGTGCGATGATGACCAACGGCCTGGCCTTGCCCAGTTCCTTGGCCAGCGGCGCATCGCTGTCGGCAGCCAACAGAGGGCTGGCGATCGCGAACAAGGTGGCGAGGGTGAGTGACCGGACGAGCATGCGCATCTCCTTATTTTCTCGATAAAGACTACTGATCATGGAGAAAGATCCGACGTGCGAGCCTAAACCATCTGACCAGCCAAAGGGCCAGGCGGAAAGTAACCTGCCATTTCAAACCAACCTTCAGAGCGGGCTCAGGGCATTTGCGAAAAAATACCGATACCCACCCTGAGCATAGTCCAAAGCCGCGCGGTGAACTCCCCGGCCCATATTCCGACCTTCCCGCTGCCCCCTCAACGCACAGGCGTGGACGTGTCGTCGAACACCGACGCCATGGCCTCTCGGGTCAATGCCTTCATCGTGTCGTGCTCAGCCTGGTGCCGGGCATCGCTGACCTCGGCGATCCTGGCCAAGCGCTCGGCCTCAGGGACCTGGTGATCGGCCATCAAGCTATCGACACGCTGGCTGTAGATGGCATCCAGCTCGGCGAACTGCGCGGCATGAACGGCGCGCAGATGTGTGCGCCAGAAACTGCGATCGAGCAGCGAATCGAGCAGGCGGTCCGCTTCTCGCTCACCATCGAGCACCCAGGCGCGGGCCTGGGCGATGTGCGCTCGCCCGACCTGTGCCAAGTCCTGGAACTGCATGTCCTGGGTCTGGATCGGGAGGTCCAGGTCGATGCGCAACGCCAGGCGGTAAGCCAGCACGACTTCGATTTCATCCGGGTCCCCCCCAGCCCCTCGACGGTCCTGCACGTCCTGCCGGGCAAAGCTGTCGAGCTCGTCCAGGCGCCATAACTGCCGGCCCAGACGGAGCAAGGCGCGTACCCGGCCAGGGCCAGTCGCGTTGTTCTCGGCGTACCAGACCAGCATGCGCACCTCAAGGTCGCTGAAACACAACGCGACGCTGTCCACGCAGGTGAAATCCGATGCCACGCTGAACAGCTCGGTACGCAGGGCCAGGTGCTCCTGCATGCTGGACAACATGACGTACAGCCGGCTCGCCAGGCTCGCGGCGCCGGCCGAGCTACGGAACTCGGCGGTCTCGAGCATGGCCTGGAGCAATTGGAAGAACGGCACCGAATGTGGCTCGGCTTCCAGCAGCGCCCATAAGGCCGCCAGTTCATCCCGTTCCTGGTCATGCGCGACATCGAGCCAACGGGTACGAGGGGGCACTGCATTGCGCGGTGCCTGAGGCGCCCTGGGGGCTTGCAACGCTTCGCGAAAACGCTGCGCCTGCGCATCGGTGAAGGCATTGCCTTGCAGGCGAACCTCGCCCTCTCGCCATAGCCGTGCTTCGAACAAGGCGTTCGGTAAGGTGGCGATCTGGTTGTTGGCCATATCGAGCAGGCTAAGCTGGGGGCATTCGAGTACGCCGTGTGGAAGCTCCCGTAACCGGGTGTTGCGCAGGTGCAGTTCGGCCAGATGGGGCATGGCATGAACCGAGAAGGTCCGCCCCAGCGGGTTATGCGAGAGGTTCAAGTAAACCAGCGACTCGCAGTTGGCCAGGATCGTGGACTGCCCTGGGTCCAGGGCGATCCGATTGCCGTAGAGGTCCAGGCATTGCAGGTTAGGCATCAGCATCAGCTGTCGAGGAAGCTGGGTCAGGTGGTTGCCCGATAGTTCGAGCAACTTCACGTTGGGAAAGGCCTGCAGGAATTCATCCGGGACCGCCTCCAGGGACATGCCGCGCAACGACAGTGCGCTGACATGGCTCAAGCTTACCTGCTCCGGCAACGCCGGCAGCACGCCAGGCTCCACGCCCGACTGGCTCCACCAGAAACGCTCGACCAGTGATTGCTCGCCCGGCTGTGCAGGCACCCTGCGCTGCCAGCAATCCAGCAGCCCCGAACCGAAGTAGCGCCGTTGCTCGGCCTCTGCATCGTCACGTGCGCGGCGTATCCAGACGTTCACGTGGCGAGTCAACAAACGGTACTCCCGCTCCAGCCGTTCCAGGACGGCATCGACACCGCCTGGCTGTTCGGCCTGCTGGGCCAGCCAGAGGGCAACCTGGGTGTCATTGAAACTGGGGTACAGGTTACGTAGCCTCACGCGCAACGCTTGCGCCCCGCTACCGGCCCCACGCCCGCTGAGCGGGTAGCCGATACGACCATCGGCCAGGCGTTGCGGAGGTTGGAACCAGCCCTGGGGAGCCCTGTCACCCAGCAGGCCCGCCAACTCCTCGCGCCGGGAAATGGCCAACCGGCCGATCATGACCCGCAGGTTATGGGCAAAGGGCTCGTTGACCTGCATGGCACTGCGCTGGGCTTGCGTATAAGCCCCCGCCATCACCTCGAACAACTCGCCAGGCTCGCCAATGGCCGTGCCATCGGCGTGGAACCTACGAAACCGGCCATCGATGTGAACCAGATCCCATGGCGTGGCCCCTTCTGTCATTTGCGTCAGCACTGGCCCATCCACGGCGCTTTCTAACAGGCGCCAGCGCACTGCGCCTGCGGCGCTCGGCAGGTGCCTGAGCATACCCAACACCGCCCGCGCCAGGTCCGCATCCTGGGGTACATCCAGGTACAACGCCTCGCAGGCCCCTGCCACACGGGTCCGTCGGGTACGGAGCCTGGCAGCCTCGGCCAGCCGCAACGGCACCCGTGAACGACGGGCAAGGCTCTGGCGCTCGGCAGCGCTCGCGGCATCCAGCAATGCCTGCGCGCTGCGCTGACTCAGCCTGGGAAACGCCCGCCGCAGCGTCGCCACCGCGATGCTGTCCGAACCTTGCAGAGTGTCCTGGAATTGCCGTAGCAACACCCGGCGCTGCCCGGCGACCCACTCCGCCAGGGCTTGATCGCCGATGCTGGCCGCCCCTGGCAGTCGCCTCGCCTGCTGCAGCAACGGCGCGTCCGTGACCGCCTGCCCTGAGCCCAACTGGCTGATCAGGGTGCGTATACGCTGGTCGAGCTGGGTACGTTCCACACTGTCCACCAGCTCCGCCTCCGGCGCCCGGCCATACACATGCCAGGCGCGCAGGTCGTCCTCCTCCAGACCGTGGAAGCCCAGGACCTGATCGATCTGTTCATCGTCCAGCGCCGTGAAGCGGCCACCCAGACGTCGGAACAGGTAATGCTTGCCAGCCCACTGGGTGGGTTGTTCCGTCCATGATCGCCAGGCCCCTGCGCCATTGTGGCGGAGCAACGGCCCGTGGCCTTCGCGGGGCACGAGTTGCCATTGCCCATCGTCGGCACGTTCGGTGACCGGATAATACTGGCCTTGCATTTCGACCCACGCCTGCTCGCCCAGGCGATGGACACCGGCGTCGTCACGCACCGCTGCCGTGGGTGGAGGGTCGCTGCGAAACGACGACAGGTCTGCTTTCCACAGTTTTACCGAGCCATCTTCCAGCATGGCCGGCACCATGCTGTCCACCAGCGAAGCGCGCGCCCAGGCCCTTTGTGCCAGGCTCACGCCTGCAGCGGTGGCGCCAAGCAGCGCCACATCAGTGGCAACGTTCAACAGATGGTCCAGGGCATCGCCGCGTTCGCCTTGGCGCCAAGCTTCGACGCCGTGATAGACCTCGCCAAGCAGCTCCCAGGTACTGGCTGCGAGCAAGGCCAGGCCGATACCTGGCACGAAGAAGCCCGCCAGTGTGAGCAGCGCCCAGCCCTCGGCCTTGAGCCGCAGGTCGTGTTTGCGTTGCACCTCGCGATCCACTTCCGCGACCGGGACCGCGATCATCCTGGCGTCATCCTTGAGCTGGTCTACCCGGGCCTGCCCGAGGCAGGCGAACAACGCCCCTGGATAGTCCGCCAAGCGCTCGCGCAGATCGATGTTGGCCAGGTCCGATACGCCCTGGTAGCCCCTTGTCACGGCCTGGAAGAATGCATAGCTGTGACGCCGCCGCACGAACCGGGCAAAGGCGCGCTGGTAGGCGGGTGTGCGCAGGCGCTTGCCCAGGGCGTTGGCGAAATGGCGCAGGTCCCGGTACGCGCCCCAGGCACCCTCCTGTTCCGCCGGGATATATACCAGCACCCGATTGACCGTGTTGTAGACGAGCCCCTGGTCGAGCACTTCCACCACCACGATCTGCTCAAGATCGATACCCAACAGTTGCAGGCGCCGGAGTTTCAGTGGGTTGCCATCGAGTTGCCGGGGTTGGCGCAACAGGCACAGGTCGACCAGCAGCCGGTATTCGGCATCGGTCAAAGTGCCTTTCATGTGCGCCACACAGGCATCGACCAGCATGGCATAGCGCTGCGCACGCGCCAGCAATGTAGCGGTCGGCAGGGGCTCCTCTTCGCTTGGCTGCAACACCGTCTCCAGGTGTTGCTGGTATTGCCCGCCCAGGTCGAGCTCACGGCACAGCGCAGCGAACGCTTGTGCGCTCGGCGTTGCCTGGGCTTGCCCTGTCGGGTCGACCAGGCCATTGCCCGGGGCCTGCTGGTCGGTCTTGCCCGGCCCGGTGAAGATATTCGCCAGCGCCTGTTGGAGGCTGGCGAACACCCCGTCCTGCGTGGGCATCTGCGTCGGCTTGGCTTCAGCTTCGGTGAAATTGCGCAGTGCCGCCTCGACCAGCGACACCTGTTCATAATGCGCCTCGCTCAGGTGACTGCCGGTGGGCTGGCTGCCGATCACAGGCAGCCAATGGCCCAGACGGAACTGCCATTGTCGGGCCGGGTAGTCACCATTGAACCTGACCTTCAAGGCGGCTTCCAGCCGGCTCACCGCGAAGGTATCGATGTTCTGAAGCTGCTCGAGCCGTTTTTGCGCACGTTCCTGATAATACAGACCCAGCTTCATGGCATCCTTGAGGACTTCGACTTGGTCTGCCGGGGCCGAGCGCATCCAGGCGGGCAGTCGCTTGGCGATGATGCGGTCCTGATGCGCCTGGTCCTCGCGCCTGGATGTCGAGGGGCGGTCCTGCTCATGAGCGTCCATGGTGCTTTTGTCTCCAGTGGATGAAGACGCGAGCTTAGGCACCCGCACCTGGCGCGGAGCACTAGATAGTTAGCGCCTGCGTGCGCTCACCGAACATCGATTGCGGTTTGCCCTGAGGCTGCCTCCATCGCTTCGCTGGTCAAGCGACGCCTCAGGTAACGTTCATCCGCCTTCTGGATGTCATGGGCACGGTTGATCTGCGCCTCGATCTGCTCCACCCGCCTCTGCCTCTCGTTGGCGGGCAAGTCCTGACGCGCCCGCTCAGCCTCCAGTCTGGCGAACAACGCGGCTACGCCCTCATGGTGAGGGGCGTTGAGCGTGTCGAACGCTTGTCGGTGCGTTTGCGCCAGGTATTCCTGCCAATAGGTCTGGTCCACCATCCAGTCCGTCAGGACTTCCTGATCCTCCGCCGCGAGGACTCCGGTGCGAATGCGCTCGACCTGGGAGGGGTCTATACGTGAGCTCCACGGGTATGCCATCTCGCTTTCCTCGATGGGCAAATCCAGTGGCCCGCGCAGGGCGAGGTAATAGCCAAGCTTCACCTCGACGGGGTCGACCGGCGTGCGCACCGCTTCGAGCGCCTGAATGTAGCGACGCACCCGTACCTCGACTTCGGCCAACCGCCACAGCTGGCGCCCCAGGCGAAGCAGCGCGTTCTGTTGGTCGACGCCAGTGGTCTGGGCCCGCGCTCGTGCCGCCATCACCCGAACCTCGAAATTGATGAAGCGCCAGAGTGCACTGTCCTGGCAGGTCAGGGCATCGTCTGCATGGGCAAACAGCTCTTCGCGTAGCGCGGCATCGGCACGCAGGCTCTGCAACAGCTTGAACACGCGGGTGGCCAAGGCCCGTGGCCGGCTTTGGAACTCCTCTGTGCCCAATAACCGCCGTAACAAGCCCATGACGCCTTGCGAACCTGGCATGGCCTCGAGCATGCACCACGTCTGTAGCAACGTATCCCGGTGCGATGCCTGGGCGGCATCGCTCCACTGGCGGGCATGGGCATTCTGCCGGTCGAGGGCTTGTGCATCCGCCCTCAAGGCTTGGGCATCTGTCTGGGTCAGCGGGTTGCCCGCCAACGACACGCGGTGACGTAGCCAAAGCGGTGCCCGGAAAAACGCCTCGGGCAGCCTGGCGATAGGGTTGTCACTCAGGTCGGCGAAGGTGAGCTCCTGGCAATCGAGCAATCCCGATGGCAACTGCCCAACCTGGGTATGGCGCATCAACAGCCTGTTCAAACGCTCGAAACCCACAAGAGAGAAGGTCCGTCCCAATGGGTTGTAGGAAAGGTTGATGCATTCCAGCTGGGTGCAGCCTGACAGCTCCATGGCTTGCCCGGCATCGAGCACGATATGGTTGCTGTACAGGTCGAGTTCTCGCAGTTGCGACATCTGCGCAAGCCCTGGCGGCAAGCGTGCCAGCCGGTTGTTGGCGATCTGCAGGGTCTGCAGGCGCGTAAACCCACGAAGGAAGCTACCAGGCACACGCTCCAGGTCCATGTCGATGAGGGACAGCTCGATCACATGCGCGAAACTGCGCTCGGGCAGTTCCGGCAGATGGCCCGGCCGGAAGTTACTCAATACGAGCCGGGCCTCCGACGCCTGGGCCGTCAACGGCAAACCATCGTTCGAGACCCGTTGCCAGCAGGCCAGCAGCCGTTCCCTGACCGCTCGCCGGTCCGAACGGGTACGGCGTGGCGCGGCGTCCACCCACTCCGACAGGGCACGCTGCAACCCTCGCAATTGCTCATGCAATACCCTCAGTTCGACCACAAGGTCCCTACCCGCTCGCTGCATGTCCAGCGCCCAATCGGCAATCTGCGCTTCGGTATAGGCGGGATAGACCCGGCGCAACTCCATGTTCAGCGTCCAGGGCACCAGGCCCTGCGTCGCCTGGTGCGGCCGATGCCCACCCAGGGGATAGCCCAGCCGCCCTCCGGCCTGGCGCAAGGGCATATGTAACTGGATGCCGGACCGGTCCGTGCCCAACAGGCGCCAGGTTCGCTCGCGGCGGTCCATCGCCTGGCGGGCGACCAGCACCCGCAGGTTGTGATCGAACGGATCATGGATACGCATGGCATCGCGTTGATCGATTCGATAGGCCCGTGCCATGACCTCGAAAAGCTCACCCGCCTCGCCCTGTACCTGGCCCTGTGCATCGAGCAGGATGAAACGGCCACGGACGTGCACCAGGTCGAAGGCTGTCATGCCCTGTGCAGTGCCGAACAGCAGCGGCCCGTTCGAATAGCCCTCGAACAACCGCCAACGCACCCCGCTGGCCGCGCCTGGCAGGTGTTCGAGCATGCCCAGCGCGACCCGCGCCAGGTCAGCGTTCTGGGGCATATCGAAGTGGAGGGCTTCGTACACCCGTATGGCACGCACCCGCAGGCTGCGCGCCCTGGCCATTTCGGCCAGGCGCAGGGTGACCCGCCCGCGAGCGATCAAATGCTCGCGGTCCACGGCGCTGGCTTGCTCGACCAGGGCCTGCGCCGCGTATGGGTGCAGGCTGGGAAATACCCTGCGCAACGCACGACTGCCAGGCGTGTCGCTGGCCTGGGCGCTCTCGTACAACTGCTGCAACAACTGCCGACGGGCGGCCCACGCGCGTTCGGCAAGGTCCTGGTCCGACAGCTCGGTCGCGCCCGCCAGGCGCCTGGCGTGTTGCAACACCACCAGGTCATCGACAGGCTCACCGGCACGCAAATGAGCGACCATCGTCCGGATGCGTTTATCCAGGCGTACCCGCATCACGCTGTCCACCAGTTCGGCATCCGGGGCCACGCCTCGGACATGCAAGCCACGCAAGTCATCGCCATCGATGCCATGGATCAGCAGCAGCTGGTCGATCTGCTCGTCGTCCAGCGCGCGGAACCGACCACCGAAGCGGCGGAACATGCGATGCACCTGTTCCCATTGCGTGGGCTGTTCCGACCATACGCGCCAGGCACCGGCAGCGTTATGTACCAACACCGGGGCATGCCCCTGGCGAGGGCTCAGGCACCATTGCCCATCAGCGGTAGCATGCACGGCATAGAAATGGCCATCCATCTCGACCCAGGTCGATTGCTCGAATCGGTACACGCCCTGTTCGTCACGTACGGCAGCCGGCGGCAGCGTGGTGCTGCGGAACGGTTGCAGGTCATGGTTCCATAATTTGACGCCGCCGTCGTGCAGGTGCGCCGGTGCACAGGCGTCGACCTGGGTCGATCGTGTCCAGGCGCGACTGGCCGCGCCTAGCGCCACGGTCGTGGCCCCGATCGTCAAGAGATCCCTGGCCACGTTCATGACATGATCCAAGGCAAGGCTGTCATCACCTTCATGCCAGGCTTCCACGCCGAGGAAGATTTCCTTCAGCAACGCCACGGCAGTGGTCGCCAGCAGGAACGCCCCCACTTCAGGTACGAACACGCCGGCCAGCCCGACCAACCATCCTCCCCCGGCAAGCAGGCGCTCGTCCTGTTCGCGTTGCAGCGCCGCATCCAGTTTCGCCACCGGCGTGGCGATCATCGCCGCATCGTCCTTGATCTTAGCGATGCCTGAGCGCGCCAGGCTCTCGAACAGCGGCAGGGGATAGGCGCTCATGTGCTCCTTCAGGTCCAGATTGGCCCAAATGGTCAACGCCTCGAGCTCGGTCGTCACCGAGTAGAAAGCCTGGCGATGGCGCCGACGCACGAACCGGGCGAAAAACGCCTGGTACACCTTCGACCGCAGGCGCCGCCCCAACTCGTTGGCGGCCTGGCGAAGGCTTGGAAACGCGCTCCAGGCGCCATGCGGGTCTTCCGGAACGTTCAGCAAGACGCGTCGAGTGCTACCGCGCAGCACCCCTTGCTCGATGACATCGAGCACCACGATCCGCTCCAGGGGGCACCCCAGCAGGCTCAGTTGCTTGGCGACCACCCGGTCTCCGTCCAGCAGCCCAGGCTTGCCCTCCCGGCACAGCTCGACGATCAGCGTCAGCTCCTGTTCCGTCAGGCGTCCCATCAGCCTGCCTTGGTAGGCTTCGACCAGCATGTCCTGGCGCGACGACTGGGCCAGCAGCCAGGTCCCCTCACGCCCTGCCTTCGTTGCCTGCCAGACCGCCTCCAGGTGTCGCTGGTACTCGGCCCCCAGGTCCAGCTCACGGCACAAGCCGGCGAACTCGCTCGCCGAGGGTGGCTTGACCTTGCCTGCGCGTGGATGGGTCAAGCGGTTGCCCGGCGCCTGCGTGCCCGGCCGGGTTTCGTCCAGGGTGAAATTGCGCAGTGCCGCTTCCAGCAACGGGATGTCCTTGTAATGCCATTCATTCAAATGGGCGCCTACGGGCTGCGCATTGATGACCGGCTGGGCAATGCCCCTGAGAAACCGCCATCGCCTGACATCGAAGGTTGCCTGGTAGCGTTGCTGAAGTGCGGTTTCCAGGCGTGATGCGACGAACCGGTCCAGCGGCTCGATCCGTTTGAGCAGCGCGTCCACCTGATGACGCAGCTCCAGGCTCTCGCCCAAGGCCAGGCCAAGGGCGCCCAGTTGCCTGACGTTGGCCTGGCGAACCCAGCCGGGCAAGTTCTGAGCGATGAGTCTGTCCTGGACAGCCTGTCCGAGCCTGGTCACGTTCACGTCGGCATTGGCAAGATTGTCGCTGCTGTCCATGTTGCGTCTCCCGGGGGCAAAGCCAGCAGGCTATGGGCCCACACGGTCGGGAGGACGCTAGATAGCTACTACCTCGGTCAGAACAGCAACAATTGGCGATCGGTCAGCGCGTTGAACTCATCGCCCACGAACGGCAGGATCGCATCGGCCACGGGCTGTAACTGCCGTGACAGGTAATGCTCGTGGTCGATCGGCGATTGCCGGTTTTCCAAAGGCTCGGGGCCGGACGTGGTGATCAGATAGCTGATCCAGCCCCCATTCTGGTATTGCAACGGCCGGCCGAGTCGCTCGTTGTATTCGTCGGCCAGCCGCGCGGCGCGCACGTGGGGTGGGACATTGCGCTGGTAGTCGCGCAAGGGCCTGCGCAGGCGCTTGCGGTAAACCAGCAGCGCGTCCTGTTCACCGGCCAGGGTACGGCGCACGTAATCACGCACGTAGTCGCGGTACGGCTGGCCACGGAAGATCCGCCCATACAACTCCTGCTGGAATTGCCGAGCCAGCGGTGACCAGTCGGTACGCACCGACTCCAGGCCCTTGTAGATCACCTCCTCGCGTCCATCGGCACGGCGCACCAGGCCTGCATAGCGCTTCTTGCTGCCCTCCTCGGTGCCACGGATGGTGGGCATCAGGAAGCGCCGGTAATGGGTCTCGAACTGCAACTCCAGTGCACTGTCCAGGTTCAGGCTGACCTTGAGGTGCTCGCGCCACCATTGGTTGACCTGCCCGACCAGATCACGACCGATACGCGCTGCCGACGCCTCGTCATGGGCCTCCTTGAGCCAGACGAAGGTGGAATCGGTATCGCCATAGATCACGTCATACCCCCGGGCTTCGATCAGCTCGCGGGTCTGGCGCATGATCTGGTGCCCCCGCATCGTGATCGACGAGGCCAGCCGCGGGTCGAAGAAGCGGCAACCGCTGGAGCCCAGCACGCCGTAGAACGCATTCATGATGATCTTCAGTGCCTGGGACAGCGGCGCGTTGCCCGCGCGCTTGGCCGCCTCCCTCCCCTGCCAGACTCGCTCGACGATCGCAGGCAGGCTGTGCCGGGTACGGGAAAAGCGGGCGCCGCGAAACCCTTCGACCGAATGTTCGTCATCGGGTTGGCGCAGCCCTTCCACCAGCCCCACCGGGTCGATCAGGAACGTGCGGATGATCGAGGGGTACAGGCTCTTGTAATCGAGCACCAGGACCGAATCGTACAGGCCTGGGCGCGAGTCCATGACGAAACCACCGGGGCTGGCCTCGTCCGGCCTGCTGCCCAGGGTGGGCGCGACATAGCCCAGGCGGTGCATCGGCGGGATGTACAGGTGGCAGAACGCGGCTACCGAACCCCCGCTGCGGTCCACTGCAAGACCCGTGACAGTCGAGCGCTCGAGGAGGAATTCCAGCAGCTTCGTATGGGCGAAGATCCGCGTCACCAGCTCGCAGTCCTTGAGGTTGTAGCGGGCCAGGGCCGGCTTGTCCTCGGCGAACATGCGGTTGATTTCGTCCATGCGCTGGTAGGGCGTGTCGATGGCCTTGCCCTCGCCCAGCAACGTCTGGGCGACGCTTTCCAGGCTGAACGAGGGGAAGCTCCAGGTGGCCGAGCGCAGCGCCTCGATGCCGTCGATCAGCAAGCGCCCCGGGGCATCGGCGAATACATGGCTACGGCTGCCATGGGCACGCAAGGTCAGCGGCGCGCCGTTACGCCCCAACGCCAGCGGCACCTTCAGTCGCGTGGCGTGCTCGTGCAGCACACGCAGGTCGAACTGCACCAGGCTCCAGCCGATGATTGCATCAGGGTCATGACGGGCCAGCCAGCGATTGAGGCATTCGAGCAACTGGGCACGGTCGTCGCAGTACTGCAGGTCGAAATCCTCCGCGTGGGCATCGCCGTTGGCCGGCCCGAGCATGTAGACCTGGCGCTGGCCACAACCTTCCAGGGCAATACTGTAGAGTTCGCCGCGCTCGCTGGTCTCGATGTCCAGCGACACCAGGCGCAGTGTAGGGCGGTAGTCCGGCAGGGGTTTGAGCTGGGCATCGCAGAGTACGCCCCGGGCATCAGGTTGACCGCTGAACTGGACCGGGGCGGTGATGAACCGCTCCATCAGGTAGCGTTCCGGGGGACGGATATCCGCTTCGAAGACATCGATACCCGCCGCACGCAGGCGCTGCTCGAGCTGGATCAGCTGGCGGTGCTGGCGACAATACAGGCCCAGCACGGGGCGTTGGTCGAAGTCACGCAGGCCCAGCGGTCGGAACTCGATGCCCTGTTCGCTGACCAGCAGGGCCTGCGCACGCGCCGCCTGCTCCACCGGGATGAAGGCCACCGACACCTGCGGCGCCAGGCGCAGCTGCCGTGGACCCTGGTCGGTGGCGAGCCAGAATTCCACGCAGGTACCTTCGGGCGTGTCATGCCAATGCCGGGTAAGGACAAAACCCTGCTGCAACTCCACCGCGTCGACCTCGAATCGTTTTTTCGTTGAGTGAAGGTGCATTCTACCGCTGTATGGGGATGGCCTGTTCGACCCAATGGGCCTCGTTGCGGGGACAGGCATCACCCATAGAGGTAGTCGATGTCCTTGTAGGCCAACGGCGGTACCTGGCCGAGCAGGAAATCGCGCAAGCGCCGCATCTGGGGCGCCTTGGGGCTGGCCTTGAGCCAGGTCATGTAGTAACCGTCGCCTGTGGCCACGGCATGCTTGAAGGGCGTCACCAGCCGGCCGGCGGCCAAGTCGGCACTGGCCAGCACCAGGTCGACCACCGAGATGCCCAGGCCTTGCTGGGCCGCGGAAATGCCCTGGTCAAGGGTATCGAACACCTGGCCCTGGTCGATGCTGATCTCCAGCGCGTCCATCCGTGCCAGCCAGCGGCGCCAGTCGCGACGGTCCGGCGAGGGATGCAGCAGCTCGCAGCGCTCGAGCACCGAAAGATCCGAGACGGGAACTTGCAGGTAATCGGGGTGGCACACCGGAATCAACCACTCATCGAACAGCTTGAGCCCCTCGACATCGGCCGGGAAACGGCCATTGCCCAGCAGGATGGCACAGTCGTAGGGCTCGGAATAGAAATCCACCGTGTCGATGTCCATCCACACGCTCGACAGCTGCACGCTACAGCTGTTGTCGACCTTCTTGAAACCGTCCAGCGCCCGGAGCAGCCAGCGAACCGTCAATGTAGAAGGTGCCTTCAGGCGCAGGCCGTAGCGGTCCTGGCGCAGCAATGAACAGGCATTCTCGATGATCTTGAAGCCGACCTTGAGCTCCTGGGCCAGCAATCGGCCGTGCTCGGTGAGGCGCAGCTTGGGGCCGCGACGTTCGAACAGGTCACAGCCGAACAGGGCTTCGAGGGTCTTGACGTGATGGCTGACAGCGCCCTGGGTCAAGGACAGCTCCTCGGCCGCCCGGGTGAAGGAGCCGTAGCGTGAGGCGACTTCAAAAGCGCGCAGGGCATGAAGTGCAGGGATCCGTTCCGACATCGAGCCATCCAAAGTATGAGTGAGACTAATAGTAGGTCACAGCACCACCCGTTTTACAACCTTGGTGGGTTCTTCGAAAATGCTCTTAAACAATAAATATTCATAGGAAACCGCGTAGAACTCGCGGTCAATTTCATTGAAACACCTGGGGAACACATGTTTACGGGTTATGGAAACTGCTATCGCCTGGATGCGCTAGAGCTGGCCGCCGAACATATCCAGAATCGCCCACATTGGACGCATACCGCCATCGAACAATTTCGGACTTTCCTCGCCGCTCCCGATTTTCCTTGCCTGTTCGGACGCAAGGCGGTGGCAACCGCGATGTGCCATGTGGTCTTCGCCCGGGCCGGCGAATGGGCCACCGACATCGCCCGGGGGCTGGCCGGCTATGTCCGTATGCTCGAGCCGATCCCGCTCAAGCAGCGCATCGGCATGCCACTGCTGGCATTCCTCGAAACCGACGCCAGCAGCACCTTGGCCGAGCAACAGGCCCTGGCCTGGCAGGTGCTGCAGGATGTGCACCGTCTCGACCCGCTGCCCTGGCCCGCCGCGGTACCCCACGATCCCCATGACCCCAACTGGTCGTTCTGCTTCGCCGACATGCCGTTGTTCATCAACATGAACTTCCCTGCGCACCGGCAGATGAAAAGCCGCAACCTGGGCGACCACATCGCCTTCGTCATCAACCCCCGGGAAAGCTTCGACGAGGTGGCCAGCGCCGCCACCGAAAGCGGGCGGCGCATTCGCTCGCGGATCCGCGACCGGGTACGCCACTACAACGACGGCATCGTCCCGGATACCCTGGGCTTCTTCGGCCAGGGCGACAATTTCGAATGGCGTCAATACCAACTTCAGGAACCCGGCTCGCTGAACCCTGCGCGCTGCCCGTTCCATGCCCATGCAACAACCGATACCCTGATCGAGAACTGAACGTGAATACCGCACTCGCCGCCACCTATGCCCTCACCGTCCTGCTGCTGATCGCCACGCCCGGTCCGGTCGTGGCGCTGGTCGTCAACACCGCAGCCGCCTCCGGCCCGCGCAAGGCCCTGTTCACCGCGCTGGGCACCAACTGGGCCTCCCTGGTACTCATCGGTGCCGCCGCCTGGATCATCATGACCAGCGCCGCGGTCGACAAGGCCTGGCTCAGCGGCCTGAGCCTGCTGGGGTGCCTGTTCATCGGCTACATCGCCGTCGCCACCTTGCGCGAAGCGCTGCAGGCGCCCGCTGCGCAAACAGCGGCGGATACGCCCGCACAACCTGGGCGGGGTGGCTTGCTGCAGGGCTTCATGGTGGGTATTTCCAACCCCAAGGACATCATCTTCTTCATTTCCTTCTTCCCGCAGTTCATCCAGATCACCGAGTCCTTCGGCAAGAGCATGGTGGTGTTGTCGCTGCTGTGGACCCTCATCGATTTCGCCGTGCTCAGCCTGTACATCTTCGCCATCGGCAAGATCGCCTCGCAGCGCAGCAACCGCCTGATCACCCTGGCCTCCGGCGTTGCCCTGCTGCTGATCGCCATTGCCGGCCTTGCCTATAACATCAAGGAACTGGCCGCCATCTGAGCCGCGCCATTGCCGAGCCTGGAGTGCCAAAGGAGCGCCCATGAGACCGATCGACCACGCCACGAACGTCCAAGGCAGCCCTCTTCCCCTGCAACAGGACTACCAGCGCTTCCTGTTGCTGGGCAGCCGCCGCGCGCCCCACACGCTGTACATGCATGAGCGCGGCTATCGCTCCGGCACCATCAATACCGACAGCCTAGGCATGCGCTACAGCCACTGCGGCGAAAAGCGCTTTTCGGTGGCCGAGCACCATGGCACGAAGCGGGTCAACCTGTTGGTGGGCGGTTCCACCACACTGGGCATCGGCGCCAGTTCCGACGAGCACACGGTGGCCTCCTACCTGTCGGCACTCACCGGCGAGGTCTGGCTGAGCCTGGCCGGCTGCGGGCTGAATGCCACCCAGGAGCTGTTGATGTTCCTTACCCACCAGCATCGGTTTGGCGAAATCGGCCATGTCGTGGTGCTCAGCGGCCTGAATACCCTGGCCCATGAGGCTTTGGACGAAGTCTTCGCCTGCGAACAGGGCCAGGAACAGGCATTGTCCTACCTGGGCCTGCTCAACAGTTTCAACGAAGGCGTGCAGCACACCGAAGCGCCTCGCAGCTCATCGCTCTGGCAGCGCCTGGGCCAGGCCCTGGTCCCTCGCCGCCACCCCTCCCCACCCCGTTGGACGCTGTCTGCCCCCGACAAGCGCCTGGCCCGTGCGGCCGAGACCATCGGCCGCACCCTACGGCAATGGGATCGCCTGCTGGCCGACGGCCATACAACCCTCACCTTCATTCTCCAGCCCTTGTTGCCCTGGTGCCGCGACAGCTTGCCCGCCGCCGAGCAAGGTATGCTCGATACCCTGCAACGACAGCCGACCAATTTCGACCGGCTGCTGGCCGACGTGTTCGACAACGAACTGCACATGGCCTTCTTCCGTCGGATCAAGGCCCAGGCCGAATCCGTGCCCTGCTACGACATGAACTGCATGTTGAGCAGTTCCCCGGTGTTCAGCGAGGCGCTGTTCGTCGATCGCCTGCATTTCAACGACCTGGGCAACAATACCCTGGCCAAGGTGATCACCGCGAAACTCGGGCTGGCCCAGGAAAAACAGGCCAATCGCAAGGCGACGACCATCAAGCTCGTCTGACAAAGCAGGAATGCTCTTTCAGACTTCCCTACGGGGTGGCTAGAATACGACGTTGTCGCTCCTGATTCGCTTGAGGCACGTGTGTAACGCCATGACCATCGAAGCTGCCCCGCTGTACCTGGTCGCCAGCCTTGGCCGACCTGCCTGCGAGACCCGCCCGTGAATCGTGCTGTCTTCTTGTCGCCATTGCTCCTGGCCGCGCTTGCGCAAAATGCCCAGGCACTGGACGTGCAGATCGACCCACACGCCGACCTGCTCTATCGCCAGGCCCTGCCCCTGCTCGAACAGGCCGACAGTCAGGATGATGCCCCCAGCCCGCTGCGCACTGCCATAGGCAGCGACCCGGAGCTCAGCCGCCAAGGCCAGGCCCTGGCCCGTACCCTGCCCACGGCTGTCGCCTTGCTGAAAAAATCAGTGGCACTTGGCCACCCGGTAGCCCAGTACCGCCTGGCCTTGTACTACATGACCTACCTGCCCGCCACGCAGATTCCGGACGCTGCCTGCCCTCTGCTGGAGGCCAGCCTGCAACAGGGCTTCGCCCCGCCAGCCCCGGCAATCGCCACCTGGTGCCCGCCGTACAATGCCAGCCCCGCGTACCGCCAGGCACTGGAGGCGATCCCCGGCATGGCCACCCTGTATGCGCCCTATTACCCACAGCCTGCAGTTCGCCTGGCCTGCAACCGCAGCCAGCCGCAAGGCCTGGAGATGCAATGGGGGCGTCAGCGTGACTACCAGGCCGAGGTGTACCGCCTGCTCGGCGATCTTGACCCGCAACGTCGGCAGCTGTTGTTGCAAAAGGCCGTGGAGATCAACGGTTGCGCGGCTGCCCAACAGCGCCTGACCAGCCATCGCTGATCGAATGGCCCAGGGGTAGCAAGAACGTTCAAGCCTCCCCTCGCGTCCTCTGGCATGCTGCTTGTCCCTGTCGATTCATAGTCACCATCATGCCCTGCAACCCATCCGTAGCCCGTCAAGCCTTTCTCCACGGCGCCCTTGCCATCCTGCCGCTGTCCCTGGCCGTCGCCCCCTGGGGCCTGCTGGCCGGCTCCATGGCCATCGAAGCCAACCTCAGCGCGTGGGAGGGCCAAGGGCTGTCTGCCATCGTCTTCGCCGGCGCCGCGCAATTGGTGGCGATCGGCATGCTCAAGGGCGGTGCGAACCTGTTCTCGATCCTGCTCACCACCTTGCTGTTGACCTCCCAACACCTGCTCTATGGCCTGTCCATGCGCCCGGTGCTTTCCAACCAGCCGCTGCGCTGGCGCCTGGGGCTGGGCTTTTTGCTGACCGATGAGTTCTTCGCCCTGACCAGCCGCTATGACCAGCAACAGTTCAACCGATGGTATGCCTTGGGGGTCGGGCTGACGTTCTATGTAGCCTGGAACCTGTTCACGCTCGCCGGCATCCTGCTTGGCCAGAACATCCCGCATCTGGATCAGCTGGGCCTGGATTTTTCCATCGTCGCCACCTTCGTCGCACTGATCGCGCCCCTGGTACGCAACCTGCCCACCGTGGTGTGCGTGGCCGTGTCGCTGTTCTGTTCGGTGCTGTTCAGCTACTGGCACTGGGAAACAGCCCTGGTGGTCGCGGGCCTGCTGGGCATGAGCGCCGGCTTCGCCTGCCAGAAGCTCGGAGCAGGCCGCCCATGACCTGGTTGCTGATCTTCGCCATGGGCCTGGTGGTATTTCTCAACCGCTACGCCTTCCTCGAACCGCGCCTGCCCTTGCGCCTGAGCTCCAATGCCCGACAGTTCCTGGGCTTCGCCGTGCCAGGCATGCTGACGGCCATCTGTGGGCCGATCATCTTCCTGCCTGGCCACCAGCTCGACCTGAGCCTGGCCAACCCATACCTGCTGGGGTCGCTGGTGGCGATCGCCCTGGTATTGTTGACCCGCAGCGTATTGCTGAGCATGCTGGCCAGCATGGTGATCTTCTTCCTCCTGCGCAGTTGGCTGGCATGAACACGCCCCTGCGCGAACAAACCCACCTCTGGCAGGCCCCGGCACTGGGCGACGTGGAGATGCTGCACGCACGGTATTTCCAGCAGCGTTTCGCCCCTCATGTACACGAAGGCTACGTGTTCACCGTGATCGAGTCCGGCGCCCAGCGCTTCTGGCATCGCGGCAGCGAGCACCTGGCGCCGGTAGGCAGCATGGTGCTGATCAACCCGGACGAGCTGCACACCGGAGCCACCGCCCACGAGGCGGGCTGGCGCTACCGCGGCTTCTACCCCGAGCATGAACGGGTCACCGGTGTGCTGGAGGAACTTGAGCTGGGTCGGCATGGCATGCCGCACTTCAAGGCCAGCGTCATCCAGGACCCAACGCTGGCCACCCTGTTCAGCCAGTTGCACCAACTCTCCGAAACCGGTGCCAGTGCCCTGGAGCAACAGACCGCCTGGCGCCAGGCGGTACTGGCCCTGGTGCAGCGCCACGGCCACTGCGCCCAGCCTCCCACGCCGGGCAACGAACCCGTGGCGGTGGCACGGGCCCGTGAGCTGCTGGAAAGCCAGCTGGCCGACCCACCCTCGCTGGAGGCCCTGGCAGCGGCCGTGAACCTTTCGCCCTTCCACTTCGCCCGGGTATTCCGCCAGGCCACCGGCCTGCCTCCCCACGCCTGGCTCAAGCAACGTCGCCTGGCCCGCGCCCGCGAATACCTTAAGAGCGGCCTGCCCGCCTCGGAAGTGGCCTTTGCCTTGGGCTTTGCCGACCAGAGCCACCTGAGCCGTCAGTTCAAGCAGGCCTATGGCGTGACGCCGGGGGCTTATCGGCAGGCGTGTCGCTTTGTGTAGGCCATCCGTACTGCTCACCAAGACAGTTCCAATTGCAGCCCATTTCTGGTCTTGCGCCGGACTTTGACAGCAATACCGACCAGGCGCACACCTCGCCCCTGGCGCTTGGTGTCCCACAGCATCCGGCACAACCCTTGAAAAACGTCCGGTTCCAGGTCACGCGCAGGGGCCTCGGCGCTGGCCATGGAAAAGTCGGAAAACTTGAGCTTGACATGGTTCCTGACGATATACGCGCCGTCCTCGATTTCGCCTAAACGAGTACGTAAAGCACTCAAGAGGTCCGTGAGCTCGTCGATGCAGGTCTCGAAGTCCACGCAATCATGGACCAAGGTATGCTCTACGCCCAGGGAGCGTATGTCACTGGATTTGTCCTCGTAGGCTTCCTTGCCCTGACACCGCTCCCATACGTAAAAACCGTGCACGCCCAGGTAGTGCAACAACGAAGGGATCTGCTCTTCAGTGACGTCTCCACAGCGACGACAGCCGAGATTCTCCAGCACCGCCCAGGTCTTCGGCCCCACTCCGGGGATTTTGCGGATATCCAGGGTCGCGAGAAATGCCCCTACCTGGCCTGGCGCGATGACGAATTGACCATTGGGCTTGTTGACCTCGGAGGCAATCTTGGCCAGGTATTTCAGCGGGGCGACGCCTGCAGAGGCGGTCAACCTCAACTCGCGCCAGATACTCGCCCTGATCTGCTCAGCCATGAACGTGGCTGACCCGCCGCAGTGGGGTTGGCCGGAAACATCGAGCGTGGCCTCATCCAGGGAAAGAAACTCTATACTCTGGGTGTATCGACGAAAGATACCTTCCAAGACACGGGTAACGGCCTCATACCGCTCGAAACGCACCGGCAGCATGACCAACTCCGGGCAAAGCCGTTGCGCCGTGGCCGTGGCCATGCCGCTCTTCACCCCGAACTGCCGGGCAATGTAGTTGGCCGTACTGATAACGCCACGTTCACTCGCCCGCCCTCCTACCGCGACGGGTTGCGAGCATAGCCAGGGCGCATCCAACAACTCCACTGAGACGAAAAAAGAATCCATGTCGATATGGATGAATTTGCGCTCAAGGCAGGTATCGCTATCGACGTTGTCATTCAAGCACGAACACCCCGAACGAAACCGTGCCATCGTCATTGTCGACCGGGTGCACCCCCTGGATATGCGGCGCGAAGCCGGGATGCCGGGAGGCCATAGCTTCGATGGCCAGCAGATAACCGACCAAGGCTGGTGTCCATCGCTCACCGGGGGCAATGCAAAGGATGCCCGGCGGATAAGGTATGACACCTTCCGCCGCCACCTTGCCAATGACATTCGCTACCTTCGCCCATCTGGCCTCACCGCGAATGAAACGCTGGTTCGCCGCCTGCGGGCTAAGCTCGGCAATGCACACATCGATGGCACTGAAGATATCAGCTTGTCGCCTCTCCACTTCGTATGACCTGTATAGGCCGTTGATCTCCTGGCACAGCTCGACCAATGACATGCCTTCATAGCGTGCACCGGCCTGGCGTAAGGACGGAAGGGCTTGCAATACCGGGGTATGCGCGCACAGGTCCGCCTCGAAGGCCTGAAGGCAGTCCACCAGCCTGCTCAGGCCGGCCTGTGTGCTAGAAGGCGTGATCAGCAAGGTGAAGTTGTAGAAGTCCGCTTTCTCGGGGGTGAAGTCATGATCCCTCAGGTAGTGAGCCACGACGCATGCTGGGACATGGTTCAGGGGCTGCACGCGGGTAAGGAGGATTACCTTGCACGGGTCCAGATAGTGCAGGCCCGGTTCCAGTTCGACCGCCCTTCCGTCGTTAATCAGCGTGTGCGCCTGCGGCCCTTCGCAGCTGGACGGCCACAGCAGCGGCTTTATACAGCGGCACTGACGCCAGACCTGGAGGCGAAATGCGTCGGCCAGGCCAACGACCGCCTGCCAGTGCCGCTCTCCCTCGCCCTCGACGAGCATGGCCGCGTTGACCTCCAGTGACATGAACAACGGGTACGACGGGCTGGTCGATGCATGCTGCATGAAGGCGCTGTTGAACACGTGCCCTGGGCAATACCTGGTTTGCCCCTGTACATGCCGGTCCTTCTTGTGGATCTGCGAAGCCTGCGAAAGCCCGGACATCTGCTTGTGCACCGACTGGGTGACGAAGATGCCGGGCGACCCTTCGTGCAAAGGCGCGGCCAGTGGTGAAAACCGCGCCAATGGCTGAATGAAAGGCTCGTATCCCGACCAGGCCGCATCGAACAGGACGTAGTCGCAAAGATGACCGATACGGTCGAGTAGCGCCGCAGCGTCTACGATCACCCCATCGCACGTTGCATGCTGAACGATGGCCAGGCGAAACGGCCGCGCCTGGCAAGCCCTGCGCTCATCGAGTTGTGCAGCCTTATGCCGCAACCGGCTTTCATCCAATGCACCGGGGCGATAGCCGCCCAGGATCCCGCGCTCGTCGCGAACGTTCTCCAGGTAGACAGGTAACGCGCCACACTGCACCAGGGCCCCGAGGAACACCGACTTGTGATTGTTCCGGTCCATCAACACCAGGTCACCCGCCGTCAGCAGGGCGCTGGTGACCACCTTGTTGGCCGTGGACGTGCCATTGAGCACGAACCAGGTTCGATCGGCACCAAATACCCGTGCGGCCAGTTGCTCGGCCTCCCGGACAGGCCCGTGGTGGCACAGCACATCACCGAGCTCAGGTGCGGCATGTGGAACGTCCACCCGATAGATTCCGTCACCCAGCAAGCGTCGCAGGCGCACCCCGGCCGGATGCAGCTCCAGGCATTGCCCCCCCTGATGGCCCGGGCAGGCATAGGTGGGCCTGCGACGCGCGCTGAACGCGGCGACAGCACGCGTGAAAGGCGGCAGCGTGCGATGCTCGTACGCTTCGGCCGCGGCCTTTACCCGCGCCTGCTCATCGCTGCTCAGGGGCTTCGGCAAGCGGATGGCGCCCAGCTCCGAGCATTGCTTGGCCAGGAGCGGCTCGTGCGCCTGGCCAATCACGAACAGGGGCACCTTCCAGCGCCGTACGGCTTGAGCCACCTGATCACTGACCGCATCCCGCGGCGTGAGTATCAGCGCAGAGGCATGGGCAAGGTTTTCGCATTGCGCGAAATCGACCATTTCGGCCTCTCCCCACTCGCTTGAAGAAAGGGCCGCACTATGCACGATCGTGATGCTCATCCAGGCCTCCTTGAGTGATCCAACGTAAGGGCGCGACGACCAGCATGAGCGTCATCCCGATAAAGGTCGCCGGCCCCACCAGCACATAGACAGCGCTGGCGATCAAACCTGAAAAAGCGTCGCCGATCACTGCGGTGAAGTAATACAACGAGAAGTTGCGCCCGACCTCGTGCTCGCCAGATAGGCACTGGATATTGGTCACGATGGCGATATCCACGAACGCCCCCACGAACCCCACGCAAAACAGGATGAGCAGGAACAGCCCGCTGGCGTATTCCAGGGCTACGGCGGCTGCGAAAAACAAGGCACCGTACAGCGCCCAGTAGCGCATTACCAAGCGCGCCGTGGTGCGCTTGTTGAACCGGGTATAAAGCACGCCTCCCAGTACGTTCCCGGTGGCCAACAGGGAAAATACGTAGCCTACCGCCGCTTCGGAAGAAAAATGCTCGAGTACCGAAGCCGGCAGGATGAAGCGAATCACCGAGGTCGCGAACATTGCACAGAACGTGGTGCAACAAATCACGGCGAACAGAGGCGCATTGCCAGCACGCATCTGGCCGACGCTATGCGCAGCCTCACGCAAGAGGCTCATGCCATCGAAGGCCACCACTTGCTCTTTGTCGACCCGTGACAGCGTGGCAAGGGCAACTGCCGAACACAGCAGGCAGACGGAAAAGAACAAGAAGGTAACCTCGGTGGTGTACAGCAACGCGATGGCGGAAAACACCAGCGGCCCGACGATAGACGCCGCATCTTCGACCACCTGAAGCCCACTGTTGACCGAACAGAGCACGTCCCGCTCGACGATACTGGGAAAGTAAGCACGGAAGGTGGGGACATACAGACAGTCCAGTGCGGTCATGAACATGGCCATCACGGTCACCATTACCAGGGCAGGCTTGGTAAAACTGAACACGCTGAAGAACAAAAGCACCACGAGGCACTTGCCCATTTCTACCCAAACCAGGGTACGTTTGCGATCGCCGTTATCCGCCAACCAACCTCCAATGGGCGAAAAGACCGCGCTGGGCAAGTAGCGAAAGAAGTAGACCAAGCCAATCAACAGGAGATCCGCCTCCGCTATAGCTACCACCACCACAGCGAAGGCAGCCTCGAAGGCAAACTCCCCACATTTGGAGAAACAGTATCCGGTCGCAAGCGCCCTGGTGCCTGCGTTCAAGTTCAAAGCCTGCATGTCGCCTCGTCTTCCCTAGCCGGCCGAGTAGATCAGTTCGTCTTCCGTAATATCGCGCCCAGGTGTGTCGAGACGCTCGTAGACCAAGCGCTTGAGCACGTTCTGCTCGCTCTCGGGAATCAGGTAGAACATCAGGTTGCTGTACCAGAGCCAGCCCAGGTGGGTCAGCTCATAAGTCTCGGCGTGCTCCACGATTAGCCCGGCCTCGATCAGGGCGCTCAGACGCGCCATCAAACCGGCAGGCATGCGATCGAGCGCGATCCGGCCTTTTTCGGCCTTGCCGTGATAAGGCAGGCGCAGTACCAGCGGCTTGACGGCATCCAGCAAAGGATCATGCTGGCTGACCTGGCAGGGGCATTCGCCCCTGGTCATCTGGCGGATGTACTGCTCGCGTAACGGGGTATTGGTGATCACGTTGCCAGCCAGGCACGAGATGGCATTGACGCCGAAGCCCAGCACGTCATGGTCGGCGTAGCCGTAAACGTGTTCGTGATAGATGAACGAATACTCATCCGTGATCAGCCGCCCAGCCTCGCCAGGCAGATGCACGTAGCCGTGGCCGTTGTAAGGTACATACCCTTTTTGCCGCAGATGCTCGTCGAAGAGCAGCCTCATGTTCAGCTTGCGTAGCGCCGGCATCACTTCGGCGAACCGGACCCTGATCTGCTTGTGCAGCTTGACCGAGGTGGCGACATTGTTGATCGGGTAAATATCTATGTTGCTGACACCCCATGCGATTGCTTTGTCGATATCGGCCAGGGTCTGGCGTTCGCTGCTGCCATTCATGCCGTAGAGGATGTCGCACAGGACATGCTCAAATCCTGAAACCAGACACTCCACGGCCGTTTCTACCCGCCCGATGTCTTGCTCAAGGTTAAACAGCCGACGCCACTGCGGGTCGATCGTCTGAAGACCGAAGCGAGCGTGGCTCACGCCAATATCGCCAAGCGCCGCCACGCGCTCGGGCGTGACACTGCCGACATGACACTCGAAGGAAAACTCCTCGACGCCCGCCATATCGAAATGACGGTGCAACGCTTCGCCGATGGCATGAATGTTCTGAGGCGACAGCAACGATGGTGTGCCACCGCCAAAGAAAATGGCACGAACGGGGACGGCACGCAGGTCCATGATGCTCGATTTGTACTCGATCTCCGTCAGCAGCGCCTCGGTATAGCGATCGATCGCCTCGCTGTTTTTATATAACCCACGAGTGAATGGGCAGAACGTGCAAATCGATTCGCAGAACGGGATATGAAAATACAGCGCCCTTGACCGCGCAGGCGCGTTGCCGTCCTGGAGTATCGTTGCCAGCTGCGACCAAGAGGGAGAGAAGACGTTCAAGGACTGCGACGGGAAGAAAAAATTATAAAGCGGAAACTGATAATCAAATTTAACCACCCCATTATCGACAAGTTTCACAGCCATGCTCCTCGCGCCGTGGCGGGCAGCTGCCGCGCCGGAATGTTTGGCAGTTGATGTTCGCCTGCTCGCCAAAAAAACGCCGAATATCATTATTGATGGCGTCATTGCTCCTGCCACAGGTATAGACATCAATACTGATATAGTTATTTTCAGGATACGTGTGATAGGACAAGTGCGACTCGGAAAGCAGAAATAGTCCAGTGACACCTTCGCCGCCTAGTTCGAACTTATGCATCAGATCATCTATTACCGTGAAACCGGACGACAGCAGCGCGGAATAAAAGAACCGATGCAATACCTGCTCATCACGCAGCAAGGCGGTGTTGGCACCCGTGATGTCCCATAGTGTATGGAAACCGACGTCTTCCATGCGTATCTCTCCTTCACCCGGGAGAAAGAAGAGAGGGCGATCAATGACCGCCCCTAGGCATACGACTCACCACATGCATACGCCCTTGCCTGTTACACCCACGACATCGACCTTGAACATTTCGATAGCTGATTTCATAGCAAACTCCCTCTACTTGGTGATGTGTTCCTTGACTAAACGCCCTCACAACGAGCGGGCAACTTCACGGTAGACGTACAACGCACCACCAACAACCCACTACTTGTAACAAAACCTTTTGCAACAAACGCCTCACACGGACAGGTAGGAAACTTCCCACACCCAAGAAAAAAGTTAAACGTAAAACCTCAAGCTTTTCATGATCAATACCGTTTTACTTACAAAGTACCGAACTTCAATAAACAGACAGCGCACGTAGGCCCATACAGCCTTTGCCGCCTATTCGTCGGATGAACGGTTGTAACGCATACCGGTTTGGCAGGCCTGACATTACGCTGAGCAGAACCCCCTACCCCTGCTAAACTGAGTGGGCTGAACGGAGGATCCTGCCATGTCCGATAGAGAGCTCACCACCCTCCTGACGCTGATGAACCAGCGCCAAGCCTGTTTGAGCAGTGCTTGCAAGGAGATTGCCGACTGGATCGACCGGCAGGGCGATGTGCCCGCTGCTGGCAAGATCCGCGCTAGCCTCAAGGCCCTGGAAGCCGAAGATGCCCAGGTGCGCAAGACCTTGACGTCGTTGACCATCGAGCGGCCGCTACCCAGGTTTCGTAGCTGAGCGCCGGTCTAAGTGACGTGGGGCCGTTACGCGCCCCTGAAACGATACAAGGCCGCCCCCTACGCCACCCATCGGGTGCCTGCAGGTGCGGCCTTGCGTCATGCCGGAAGACCCAGCGGTACGTGAACGATCAGTGTTGCATGTGCCCGTGGTCATGCCCCGCTTCGGCGGTCAGCGGGCGTACGGGTGCCTGCACCTCTATGGTCTGCTTGCCACCCTTGGCGTCTTCGATGACCAGGGTCAGCGGCACTTGTTCGCCTTCCTTGACCTGCTTGGCCAGGCCCATGAGCATCACGTGATAGCCGCTCGGGTCCAGGCTCACGGCTTTGCCGGCCGGCAACTCCACAGCCTTCACTTCACGCATGCCCATCACGTCGCCGTTCATGGTCATTTCATGCACCTGCGCGGTCTTGGCCACGGGCGAGGCCACGCTCACCAGCTTGCTGTCGGTATCGGCGGTCAGGGTCATGAAGGCCCCGGTGGATTGCTGGTGCGGCACGCTGGCGCGAACCCAGGCATCGCTCACGGTGGTCTGAGCCAGGGCCGGCAGGGCCAGGCCCATCAGCGCCAGGGCGGCCAGGCCGCGTTTGACAGGTTGCAGTGAAACAGCCATTAGCAGATCTCCATCAGGGTGACCAGGTCTTCGGCGCATTCCTTGGCAGTCAGGGAATGGCCAAGGCTCAGACGCAGGGTGCCACGTGTATCGTAGACGTAGCTGGTGGACGAATGAGAGATGGTGTAGGTATCACCAGCCGGGACTTTTTCGTAGAACACCTTGAACTCCTTGGCCACCTCGGCGATTTCCTCGGGGGTGCCGGTGAGTGCGGTGAACGAAGGGTCGAAGGCCTTGACGTAGGCATCGAGCACTTCCGGGGTGTCACGCTCCGGGTCCAGGGTGATGAGCACCACCTGGAACAGATCACGGTCGCGGCCCCTGAGCAGTTTCCTGATCTGCGCGGCACGCGCCAGGGTGGTCGGGCAGACGGCCGGGCACTGGGTGAACCCGAAGAAGATCATCGGCATCGAGCCATAGAAGCTCGACAGAGTGCGTTCGTTGCCTTGGGTATCCTTGAGCCGGAACTTGCGCCCGAGGATTTCGTTGCTCATGTTCTTGCCGTACTTGAATTCGAGCCCCCGGGCCGGGTTACAACCGGCCAGCAGGCCAAGCCCCAGCACGCCCATCCCGGCGACGACAGCACGCCGGGTCAGTAAATCAGTCATGGAACCATCCTTTACAGGGAAGGTGCCGGCCCCTGGGATGGGCCAGCTGAAAACCGGGGCATTCTGGCATGACACCCCCCGGGCATCCAGCCGACAGAGGTCCAACCCCGCGCAAGCCATTGAATTCCGGGCTGCGTCTTGTTGTCGCAGGGGTTGATCTCGTAACACTTTGTTGCTCTACAGCATGGCACGGCACATATCCTGCTTGCGTGATTGGAGCGGCCATTGTGGGCGCGGGCTTGCCCCGCGATCGAGGGCGAAGGCCTTGTCATCCCGCTGCGGTGGCAGGCCCGGCCCAATCGCGGGACAAGCCCGCTCCCACAACTACCCAGCTACCCCAACTACCCGGCAGTCCCCTTGATACCGCGGGACAAGGTCAGGGCCAGGTCCTCGATCATGTCCTCCTGCCCACCGACCGTGCCGCGACGGCCCAGCTCCACCAGCAGGTCGCGGGCCGGGATTCCGTACTTGGCCTCGGCACGCTTGGCGAACAGCAGGAACGAGCTGTACACCCCGGCGTAGCCCAGGGTCAGGGCATCACGGTCCAGGCGGATCGGCTGGTCCATCATCGGCACCACCAGGTCCTCGGCCACGTCCATGATGCGATACAGGTCTACCCCGCTCTCAACGCCCATGCGCTTGAGCACGGCGACGAACACCTCCAACGGCGTGTTGCCGGCACCGGCACCGAGCCCGGCCACCGAGCCGTCGATACGCACCGCACCGGCTTCGATGGCGGCCAGGGAGTTGGCGATCGCCATGCCCAGGTTGTGATGGCCGTGGAAGCCAACCTCGGTAGCCGCCTCCAGGCCATCGCGCAGCACGGCGATCTTCTCGCTCACCTCGTCGGGCAGCATGTAGCCGGCCGAGTCGGTGCAGTAGATGCAGTTGGCGCCGTAGCTCTGCATCAGGCGCGCCTGCTCCAGCAGCTTCTCGGCGCTGACCATGTGCGCCATCATCAGGAAGCCCACGGTATCCAGGCCCATCTTGGCAGCCATGCCGATATGCTGGCCGGATACGTCGGCCTCGGTGCAGTGGGTCGCGACGCGAATCGTCGAGACACCGTGCTCATAGGCCATCTTCAGATGGTCGAGGGTACCGATACCCGGCAGCAGCAGCGCCGAAACCTTGGCGTGCTTGAGCTTGGGAATCACGGCACTGAAGTACTGTTCGTCGCTGTGGGCAGGGAAGCCGTAGTTCAACGAGGCGCCACCCAGGCCGTCGCCATGGGTGATCTCGATCAGCGGCACGCCCGCGGCATCCAGCCCGGTGGCCACGTCCACCATCTGCTGCAGGCTGATCTGGTGACGCTTGGCGTGCATGCCGTCGCGCAGGCTCATGTCGTGCAGCAGCACATTCTTACCTTGAAGGTTCATCGCACTCTCCTCAGCGGGCCGGCAATTGCAGGGTGCCCTTGTGGGCTTCTTCGGCGAACATCTCGGCGGTGCGCAGGCCGGCGGCGGTCATGATGTCCAGGTTGCCGGCCGACTTGGGCAGGAAGTCGCCCAGGCCTTGCACCTCGACGAAGATCGACACCTTGTTGCCATCGAACACCGGGCCGTTGACCAGCGTGTAGCCGGGCACGTAGCGCTGGACTTCCTCGACCATGGCCAGCACCGAGGCGCGGATGGCGTCCTGGTCGGGGGTGTCGTCGGTCAGGCAGTGGATGGTGTCGCGCATCATCAACGGCGGCTCGGCCGGGTTGATGACGATGATCGCCTTGCCGCGGCGAGCACCACCGATGCTTTCCACGGCACCTGCGGTGGTGCGGGTGAACTCGTCGATGTTCTGCCGGGTACCGGGGCCCACGGAGCTCGACGACACGGTGGCGACGATCTCGCCATAGGCCACAGGCTGCACACGCGACACCGCCGCTACCATGGGGACGGTGGCCTGCCCACCGCAGGTGACCATGTTGACGTTCATCGCAAGCTTGGCGGCATGCTCCTTGAGGTTGACCGGCGGCACGCAGAACGGGCCGATGGCCGCCGGCGTCAGGTCGACCATGATCACCCCAAGCTCGTTGAGCTTGCGGCTGTTGTGCGCATGCACATAGGCGGAGGTGGCATCGAAGGCGATGCGGATATCGTCGTCCAGCACATGGGGCAACAGGCCGTCGAGGCCTTCGGCGGTGGTCTTCACGCCCATCGCCCGGGCCCGCTTCAGGCCCTCGGACTCCGGGTCCACGCCCACCATCCAGACCGGCTCGATCCACGCCGAACGGCGCATTTTCATCAGCAAGTCGGTGCCGATGTTCCCCGGGCCGATAATGGCCGCTTTCAGTTTCTGGCTCATGGGCCTTGCTCCTCGATCAGGCTCGGAAGGACACCTGGGCACTGCCCAGGCCGTCGATGGTCAGGGAAAAGCGGTCGCCTGCGCGCACTGGCTCCAGCGGTACCAGCGAACCGGAGAGGATCACCTCGCCGGCCTTGAAGGGGATGCCGAAGGCGCCGAGGGTGTTGGCCAGCCAGGCGACCGCGGTCAACGGGTTGCCCTGCACCGCCGAGCCCAACCCTTCGCTCAGCGGTTCATCGTTCTTGAACACACGCATGTGCAGCGCCGGCAGGTCCAGCTGGCGTGGGTCGACCCGTTCCTGGCCAAGCACGAACACGCCACAGGAGGCGTTGTCGGCCACGGTGTCCTGGATACGGATGCGCCAGTCATCGATGCGCGAATCGACGATCTCGAAGCACGGCGTGATGAAGTCGGTGGCCGCCAGCACGTCGGCCTCGGTGACGCCCGGGCCGACCAGGTCATGCTTGAGCACGAAGGCGATCTCGCCCTCGGCGCGCGGCTGGATCAGGCGGTTCTCGGCCAACGAGATCTCAGCGCCGTTATCGAAGGCCATCGCACGGGTGATGAAGCCGAAGTCCGGCTGGTGCACGTCAAGCATGCGCTGCACGGCTGCCGAGGTGACGCCGATCTTCTTGCCGACGATACGGTCACCGGCGGCGACCCGTCGCTCGATGCAATGCAACGAGATGTGGTAGGCATCCTCGATGGTGATCTGTGGCCAGCGCTCGGTCAGCGGTGCCAGCGTCTGCCCTTCGCACAGGGCCTGGTACAGTTCGTCGCTGTGCTGGCGGCGCAGTTGCAGGCTCATGGGCGGCCCTCCTCGAGAAATGCCAGGCAGTCACGGTTGAACAGGTCACGGTGCTCGACCATCACCCAGTGGCCGCATTCGCTGAGCAGCACGCAGCGGATGTGTCGGCAGGCCTGCATCAAGGTGTTGGCACCGGAGGCTGGGCAGAACTTGTCGTTCATGCCCCAGAATCCCAGGATCGGGCAAGCCAGCTCCGGCAAGCGCTCGGCCATGTTCGGCACCTCCATGGTGGCGAGCACGCAGGGGGGCTGCTGCGCCACCACTGCGACCCGCTCGGCCACCGTCTCATCGTCGATCAACGACGGGTCGAACAATTGCAGGCCCAGCAGGCGCTTCATGCCGTCGGCATCGCGCAACTCGCCGCTGGCGAAGGCCGTGGCCATGCGCTGGATGCCTTCCATCTGCAGGTAGTACTGCGCCTTGTCCATCAGGCCACCCGGGGCCATCAGCACCAGGCGCGCCACCCGCTGCGGCTGGCGCAGGGCGATGGCGATGGCGATGGCCCCGCCCAGGGAGTTGCCGACCAGCGCGCAGCGCTGGATATCCAGGGCATCGAGCAAGCCCAGCAAGGCCTCGACGAAGAAGTCCAGGGTATAGGCGGTTTCGGGTTTGTCCGAGGCACCATAGCCTGGCAAGTCAGGCACGATGGCGCGGTAGCCGGCCTCGGCGAATACCGGGTAGTTGTGCTTGAAGTTGCTATGCCCGCTGGCACCCGGGCCGCTGCCATGGATGAACACCACCGCCTCGCCCGAGCCGACATCCTGATAGTGCAATTGCAGGCCACCCGGCAACCTGACCTTGTGCCCTTGCGCTGCTGCGCCCATGGGGAACCTCCCGGCTTGTTGTTGTACCGGGATTATTCAGAGCCACCACGCCTGGCGGCATCGTCCGACAGGACTACAGCAACGTGCCCTAGTCCCTTCGGACGTAGGCCCGACAGCCCCTGGCGCCTAGCATCGAGGCATTCTCCTGATAGATGGAAGGCATCCCCATGCAAGACCCATTGGATTTTCGCGGCAAGGTCGTCCTGGTCACCGGCGGTGCCAAGGGCGTGGGCCGTGGGATTACCCGACGCTTTCTCGAATGTGGCGCGCAGGTGGTCATCTGTGGCCGCCAGGCACCGGAGCGTCTGCCCAGCGGCGGAGGCCGCCAGGCCGTGTTCATGCAATGCGACGTGCGTGACCTGGAGCAATTGGAGCAACTGGTAGGTGGCATCCTGAAGTACTTCGGCCGTCTCGATGTGCTGGTCAACAATGCCGGTGGCGCACCATTCGCCGAAGCCGCCAGCGCCTCGCCGCGCTTCAGCGAGTCGATCGTGCGGCTGAACCTGCTGGCGCCGCTGAACCTGAGCCAGCTGGCCAACCGGGTAATGCAGGCGCAGGCCGAGGGCGGCAGCATCATCAACATCTGCAGCGTCAGCGCCACCCGCCCCTCACCTGGCACCGCCGCCTATGGCGCAGCCAAGGCAGGCCTGCTCAACCTGACCCGCTCGCTGGCAGTGGAGTGGGCGCCCAAGGTGCGGGTCAATGCGGTCACCGCCGGGCTGATCCTCACCGAACAGGCCCAGCTGCACTACGGCGATGCCCAGCAGGTGGCCGAGGTAGCTGCCACCATCCCCTTGGGCCGCCTGGCCGAGCCGGACGATATCGGCGATACCTGCCTGTACCTGGCCTCGCCCCTGGCCCGCTATGTCAGCGGTGCGGACCTGGCAGTGCATGGCGGTGGCGAGCGCCCGGCGTTCCTCGAGGCGGCAAGAGGCCAATGATCGGCAAAGGCGCCCGAACATGCTCGTGATAGCCAAGGCCCGGCGCTGAGGCGCTTCAATCCAATACCTAGAAGTAAATGGAGTTATCAGCGACTTCAAAAGCTCGCACAGTCAGGTCTCTTCAGACACGCCCACAAGGACATAGGATGACTGTTCAAACCCAATCGAGCACCGCTTCTTCCACGATTGCCTACTTCCAGATATTTCGTATTTATCATGCCCCCGGCCACTTGGATGACTGCCGCCCGCTTTTCAACAACAGCCGCCAGCGAATACCACTGACCATCGAAGCGCTCGCCAGGGACCGGTATGGGCGTAAGGTCGACATGAGTGCCGCAGACCTGGCCAGTATGGAACTGATAGAAGTCACTTCATCCGGAAACCCGGTCGGCGAGCCTCTCCCTTACGACGTAGGATACGAAGATCTGACTGGCTGGAGCAGCTACCGGGACCCCGGGCTGTTCGTATATGACGAAACGGTGGTTCGCCAACTTTCCTTTGACGATCCCAATACGCCCAACACACCCAATACCATCGTCGATGTACACCAGGGTGTCGATGCAGTGGAAGTCGACAAGATCCACCTCTGGGTCGCCACGGGCGACTCCACTCGGAAAATATTCGCAGCAAAGTTCCACGAACATATCTCCACCTGCTATGAAGGGGCGACAGGGAGGATCACGCTAGAGCCCAAGGAGATGAACAAGGCGCTCGTGACATTCGACCACCCGGAGAAACTCGTCTACCAATTGGGGAATAGCGGCGAGGAGACTTGGTGGCGCATGTACCACTACTACATCAGCGCACACACCGTCCACGGGCAGGTGCCACTCAGATACATCGACATGCGTGGCTTGTGGTGGGACTCCGGCGAGGAGTACAAGGCGGAGTATTCCTTCTGCCTGGCAGCACATTCAGGGGAAACCTCGCCAACCGCGAACGATCTTCCTGAAAAGCTGGGCATTAATGGCGCCCATCCCCTGAAGACCTATCCGATACGTAACCCGCCGTTCGTCAATCCGCAAGCAGGCAAGGTCATTGTGTTCATGTGCCTAAGCCCTTTCAATATCCACTTTTACAATGGTTCTAAGCGTGCGAGCCCGGTAATGGAACGGCTCGGAGATATCACCGACCTCTATGGGAACGTATACGGTTTCAACTTCAGATATGCTCGCGGGTACGAACAGGAACCTCGCCGAGCCCTGAAGTTCGAGCGCACCTGACTACGCAGCGTCGCATTGTTGTCGACGCTTGCGCTCCGGCCGCCGCATGTCACGGCTGGCCGGGATCAGGCCAGCTCATCGGGGCACTACGTTCACCTCGCTCCAATAGGCCTTCATGCTGCTGATAAGCCCTTGTTCGTCGAACGTCATCACATCGATCACATGCAACGAGCAGTCTTGCCCTTGCCACTGCATGTCGACCCGAAACGGCATGGCGCCACAGCCGCTATGGCTGGCACGTACCGGCCCGGTGAGGGTCGCGCTGACCTTCATCCGACCCAACCCTTGGCGGTAGAACTCGGCGATCTGGTCGATGCCCTGCAACGGCGCCTGGCCCACCGGGTCCTCGACGGTGGCATTTTCGGCATAGAGCTGGAGGATGCCATCGATATCACCGGCATCCACCCGCTCGACATAACGCTGCATGATGGCCTGGACCTGCTGTGCTGTCGGCAAGCCCATCTCAGGCCACCTCGAACAATGCAGCGGCGCCCATGCCACCGCCGATGCACATGCTCACCACCACATAACGCACGCCCCGGCGCCTGCCTTCGATCAGCGCATGGCCGACCATCCGCGCCCCGGACATGCCGAACGGGTGGCCGATGGCGATGGCGCCACCGTTGACGTTGAGGCGGTCGTTGTCGATGCCCAGGGTGTCACGGCAGTACAGCACCTGGCAGGCGAACGCTTCGTTGAGCTCCCACAAGCCAATGTCATCGACCTTCAGGCCATGGCGCTTGAGCAGCTTGGGAATCGCATACACCGGCCCGATGCCCATTTCGTCGGCGTTGCAGCCCGCCACCGCCAGGCCGCGATAGATACCCAGCGGTTGCAGGCCGCGTTGTTCGGCCAGGCGGGCGCTCATGAGCACCGAGGCCGAGGCGCCATCGGACAGTTGCGAGGCGTTGCCGGCGGTGATGAACCGCCCAGGCCCGGTCCACTGCCCCCCCGCCCACACCGGCTCCAGGGCCGCCAGGCTGGCGGCGCTGGTATCGGCGCGGTTGCATTCGTCCTGGCGCAGGGTCACGGCTTCATGCCGGCTCTCGCCGGTGGCCTTGTCCACCAGCAGCTTCTGGGTGGTCAGTGGCGCCAGCTCCAGGTCGAACAGCCCGGCCTGCTGGGCACGAGCCGTGCGCAGCTGGCTCTGCAGGCTGTAGGCGTCCTGTTCCTGACGGCTGATGCCGTAGCGCTGGGCGACGATCTCGGCGGTCTCGATCATCGGGATGTAGGCCGTCGGGTCACGCTCGAGCACCAGGGTGGACTGGTTGCGGTAGGTGTTCTTGTGCTTGTTCTGCACCAGCGAGATCGACTCCAGGCCGCCGGCCACGGCGATGTCGAGCTCGTTGCAGACGATGCCTTTGGCGGCGATGGCGATACTCATCAGGCCCGAGGCGCACTGGCGCTCCACGGCCATGCCGGACACCTGTGCCGGCAGGCCGGCCGCCGTGGCGCACAGGCGCCCGAGGTTGTAGGCCTGGGTGCCCTGCTGGGCGGCGGCGCCGATGATCACATCGTCCACTTCCTCCGGCACGATGCCGGCGCGGCGCACCGCCTCGGCCACCACATGGCCGCCCAAGGTCGGTGCCTCGGTGTCGTTGAAGGCGCCACGGAAGGCCTTGCCGATCGGCGTACGCGCCGTGGACACGATCACTGCTTCGTTCATGCTCAACTCCTTGGACGGCCTAGGCCGGGTAGTAACGGCTGATGGTGTCGACCACGCAGCCCGGACGCTCCTGGCCTTCGATCTCGACGCTGACGCGGATCACTGCCTGCACGCCGTTGCCGACCGCCTCGGTCGATAACAGCACGGCGCTGCCACGTACCCGCGAGCCCACCCGCACCACCGAGGGGAAGCGCACGCGCTCGCAGCCATAATTGACCCCCATGGCGATGCCCCGCACCTCGATGATCTGCGGCAGGAACAGGTTGACCAGGGCCAGGCTCAGGTAGCCGTGGGCGATACAGGCGCCGAACGGCCCCTGGGCAGCGCGCTGCGGGTCGACGTGGATCCACTGGTGATCACCACTGGCTTCGGCGAACAGGTCGATGCGCGCCTGGTCCACCAACAGCCAGTCACTCTCGCCCAGCGCCTGCCCCACCGCCTCGTGCAGCGCCTGGGGCGCCTCGAATACTCGGGTCATGCTCAGGCCCTCTGGCTGGAAACCGACAGCACTTCGCCGGTCATGTACGAGCTGTAGTCACTGGCCAGGAACATCATCACATTGGCCACCTCCCAGACTTCGGCGGCACGGCCGAAGGCCTCGTTGGCCGCCAGCTGATCAAGCACCGCCTGGGGCGCGGAGCGGGCCAGGAAATCATGCATGGCGATGCTCGGGCTCACCGCGTTGATGCGGATGCCATGTTCGGCCGCCTCCACCGCGGCGCAGCGGGTCAGGGCCATGACCCCGGCCTTGGCCGCGGCGTAGTGGGCCTGCTGCTTCTGCGCGCGCCAACCGAGCACCGAGGCGTTGTTGACGATGACCCCGGCCCGGCGCTCGATCATGTGCGGGAGCATGGCGCGGGTCATGCGCATGGTGCCGGTGAGGGTCACGTCGATGACCCGCTGCCATTCTTCGTCGGGCATGTCCACCAGGGCGCGCGAGCCGCCCAGGCCGGCATTGTTGATCAGCACGTCGACACCGCCCAGCTCGCGCTCGGCAGCACTGACCAGTTCACGCACCTGGGTTTCGTCGGTGACGTTGCACAACTGCCCGTGCACGGCCGGTAGCCCGGTGGCTTCGCGGATGCGTGCCACCGCCTCGCCCAGCCGGCCTTCATGGATGTCGCTGATCATCAGGGCCCGGCAGCCTTCCTCGGCCGCACGCAGCGCCGCGGAGAAGCCGATGCCGGAGCCAGCGGCGGCGGTGATCAGCACCGATTTGCCACGCAGCAGGCCGTGGCCGGGAACATAGTGTGGAACGGACATGCAAGGACTCCTCGATCAGGGACGTGGCCGCGGTTCCCGGGGCATACCCAGGGCGCGCTCGGCAATGATGTTGCGCTGGATCTCGTTGCTGCCGCCGTACAGGGTGTCGGCGCGGCTGAACAGGTACAGCGACTGCAGGCGGCTCAGCTGGTAGGGCGCGCCCTCGAGCAGCTCGGCCTGGGGGCCGAGCACGTCCATGGCCAGCTTGCCGAGGTTGGCGTGCCAGCTCGACCAACCCAGCTTGTAGATCGTCGCCTCGCGGCGCAGCGAGCCGTCCTGGGGCCCGGAGAGCATGCGCAGCGAGTTGTAGCGCAGGATGCGCAAGCCGCACCACGCCTCGGCCAGGCGCTGGCGCAGGTGCGGGTCGCGGTCGGCACCGTTGCGCCGGGCGATGGCGATGATCTCGTCGAGCTCGTTCTGGAACTGCATCTGCTGGCCGAGGGTGGACACCCCGCGCTCGAAGCCCAGCAGGGCCATGGCGATCTTCCAGCCCTCGCCCGGCTGGCCGACGATGTTGGCAGCCTCGGTGCGCGCGTCGTCGAAGAACACCTCGTTGAACTCCGAGGTACCGGTCATCTGTTCGATCGGCCGCACGCTGATACCCGGCTGGTCCATCGGCACCAGCAGGAACGACAACCCATGGTGGCCGACACTGCCCGGCTCGGTGCGGGCCAGCACGAAGCACCAGTCCGACTCGTGGGCCAGGGAGGTCCAGACCTTCTGCCCGTTGATCCGCCAGTCGCCGTTGGCGTCCTGGGCCGCACGGGTCTTGACCGCGGCCAGGTCGGAGCCTGCGCCGGGCTCGGAATAGCCCTGGCACCAGAACGTGGTGCCCTGGACGATGCCAGGCAGGAACCGGCGTTTCTGCGCCTGGCTGCCGAAGGCGGCGATGGTCGGGCCGGCCAGGCCTTCGCCGATATGGCCCATGCGCCCGGGGCCGCCGGCACGGGCGTACTCTTCATGGAAGATTACCTGCTGGCTGATCGAAAGCCCGCGCCCACCATGCTCCGGCGCCCAGCCCACGCAGGTCCAGCCGCCTTCGGCGAGCTTGCGCTCCCAGGCCTTGCGCTCTGCGGGGAACATGTGTTCGTCGCCTGGGCCGCCACGAAAACGCAGGGCCTCGAACTCGCCCTGCAGATTGGCGGCCATCCAGTCGGCGATCTCCTGGCGGAAACGCTCGTCCTGCTCACTGAAACGAATCTTCATGGCTGCTCCCCGATAATCACATTGGCGATCTGCTGCAGATGCCAGGCCGGTGCACCGAGGTAGCTCTCGCTGGCCCGGGCACGCTTGAAGTACAGATGCGGGTCGTACTCCCAGGTGAAGCCCACGCCGCCGTGCAGCTGGATCGACTCCGCCGCGCAGTGGAAGTACGCCTGGGAGCACTGTGACTTGGCCAGGGCCGCGGCCAGTGGCAGCTCGGCCGCCACCTGTGCATCACCTGCAGGGTCCAGCGCTTCCTGGGCGACGCAGGCGGCGTAGTAGCAGGCCGAGCGCGCGCACTCGACCTGCAGCATCATGTCGGCGGCGCGGTGCTTGAGGGCCTGGAAACTGGCCAGGGGGCGGCCGAACTGCTGGCGCTCCTGCAGGTAGGCCACGCTCAGGTCCAGCGCCTGCTGGGCCCCGCCCACCTGCTCGGCGGCCAGGCCCACGCAGGCCAGGCGCAACACGTCCTGCAACCGCGGCCAGGCGTTGCCGGCCTCGCCTAGCACCGCGTCCGGGGCCACGTACAGGCGCGTGAAGCGTATACGGCCCAGGCGGCGGGTCTGGTCCATGGTCGGCTGCCACTGGCGTGCCAGGCCCGCCTGCCCGGCTTCGACCAGGAACAGGCCGATGCCCTGCTCGCCCGAGCTGCCGGCCAGGCGCGCCGCGACCACCAGCAGGTCAGCACTGTGGCCATCGATCACTTGCGCATATTCGCCATCCAGGACATAGCCGTCGCCTTCGGGCGTGGCCGTGACGCTGATGCCGTGGGCGGTCCAGGCACCGCCGTCACCAAAGCCCAGGGTGCCACGCACCCGGCCCTGGGCAATGGCGGGCAGCCAGCGCTGTTTCTGCGTTTCGCTGCCGGCCAGCAGCAGCGCCGGCGTGGCCAGGCAGGCGGTGGCGAAGAAGGGTGAGCACAGCAGGCGCCGGCCCATCTGCTCGAGCAGGATGGCCAGCTCGACGAATCCCAGGCCCAAGCCGCCATAGGCTTCGGGAATATGGATGGCAGGCCAGTACATCTCGCTGCACAGGCGCTGCCAGAGGTCGGTGTCGTAACCGCGTTCGCTGACCATCGCCGCGCGCACGGCGGCACAGTAGGAAACATCGGCGAGAAAGCCCTCGGCTGATGCGCGGATCATTTCCTGCTCGTCGCTGAATGCAAAGTCCATCGCGGCGTCTTCTACTCGTCTGGCGGGGGTACTTGCGAGTGTGGCCAGATGCGCGGCGTCGGGAATCGGCCAATTGGACTAGACCTTTGGGGTCTGCTTCGCGGATAGCCAGTGCACCGCAGAACCTGTGGGAGCGGGTTTACCCGCGAAGGGCGCGACGCTTGGCCTGGCACCGGCTCTGCCGGTGATCGCGGGACAAGCCCGCTCCTACACGCACAGCGGTGACAGCGGAAGGGCCGCCCAGGGTCTTTCAACAGACGAAAAAAAACCGCACCACCCTGGCATGTGGTGCGGTTCGCCCTACTGGCGAGAAAACGTCGAATCAGGTGCCGTAGACTTTCTGCGCCGGCACGGCGCGCTCCAACAGCTCGCCGACGGCTGCGCCCACCTCGGTGACGGCCCAGCGGCCCTGGTTGTCGACCTGCGGCCCACGGCGCCAACCGTCGGCAATGGACAGCTTGCCGCCTTCGACTTCGAACATCTGCCCGGTGACGCCTGCCGAGTCGCTGGACCCCAGCCATACCACCACCGGCGCGACGTTCTCCGGGGCGAAGTAGTCGAAGCCCGCCTCCGGCTTCTTCATCACCTCGCCGAACACGCCCTCGGTCATGCCGGTGCGCGCGGCCGGGGCCAGCGCATTGACGGTGATGCCATAGCGGGCGAGCTCGGCGGCCTGGACCAAGGTCAGCGACGCGATGCCGCCCTTGGCCGCGGCATAGTTGGACTGCCCGATCGAGCCCTGCAGGCCTGCGCCGGAGCTGGTGTTGATGATCCGCGCATCGACCTTCACGCCGTTCTTGGCCTGCTCGCGCCAATGGCGCACGGCGTGGCTGGAGAGGCAGAAATGGCCTTTGAGGTGCACCGCCACCACTGCGTCCCAGTCCGCTTCGGTGAGGCTGGCGAACATGCGGTCACGGCAGATCCCGGCGTTGTTCACCACCACGTCGAGGCCGCCGAACGCCTCCAGCGTCGCCGCGACGATGCGCCCGGCATCCTCGTAGTGGGTGATGTCGTTGCTGTTGGCGATGGCTTGGCCACCCTGCTCGCGGATCTGCGTGACCACCGCTTCGGCGGCGTCACGGTTGATGTCGTTGACCACCACCTTGGCGCCCTCGGCGGCGAAAGCCAGGGCGTAGGCACGGCCCAGGCCGCCACCGGCGCCGGTGATGACCACGACTCGGTCGTTGCAACTGCTCATGGGTATTTCTCCTGCGCTTACAGGCGCTCGATGATGGTCACGTTGGCCTGGCCGCCGCCTTCGCACATGGTCTGCAGGCCATAGCGGCCGCCACTGCGCTCCAGTTCATGGAGCAGGCTGCACATCAGCCGGGTACCGGTGGCTCCCAACGGGTGGCCCAGGGCGATGGCCCCGCCGTTGACGTTGGTCTGGGCGTGGGGGTAGCCGGTCTCGTGGAGCCAGGCCATGGCCACCGAGGCGAAGGCCTCGTTGATCTCCACCCGGTCGATGTCGTCCAGGCGCATGCCGGCACGCTTGAGGGCGTAGGCAGTAGCCGGGATGGGCGCGGTGAGCATCCAGACCGGGTCGTCGGCACGCACACTCATGTGGTGGATACGTGCCCGAGGCGTGAGGTTGTAGCGCTTGAGCGCGGCCTCGGAGACGATCAGCACGGCACTGGCGGCGTCGCAGGTCTGGCTCGATACGCCGGCGGTGACCCGGTCGCAGCCGAACAGGCTTTCCAGTTCGGCCATCTTCTCCAGGCTGGTGTGGCGTGGGGTTTCGTCATGCTCGACGCCGGCCAGGGGCACGATCTCGCGCTTGAAATACCCTTGCTCGATGGCGCGCAGGGCCCGGCGATGGGACTCCAGCGAGTAGGCTTCCAGCGCCTGGCGGCTGAGCTGCCAATGCTCGGCGATCATCTGCGCGGCGCGAAACTGGGTCGGCGGGGTCGCGCCGTAGCGACGCACCCAGCCCTCGGAGCCGGTGAACGGGTCACTGAAGCCCAGCGGTTCGGCGGCGGTCATGGCCGACGAGATGGGAATCTGGGTCATGGTCTGCACACCACCGGCGACCACCACATCCTGGGTGCCGCTCATCACCGCCTGGGCGGCGAAATGCACCGCTTGCTGGGAGGAGCCGCACTGGCGGTCGATGGTGGTGCCCGGCACCGCCTGGCTGAGCCCGGCCGCCAGCCAAGCGGTGCGGGCGATGTCGCCGGCCAACGGGCCGATGGTGTCGACGCAGCCGAAGATCACGTCATCGTAGTCTTGGTCAGGAATCGAATTGCGCTCGACCAGGGCGCGCAGCACATGGCCACCCAGGTCCGCTGCATGAATGTGCGCCAGGCCGCCCTTACGCCGCCCGGTAGGCGTGCGCAGGGCATCGACGATATAAGCTTCAGGCATCTTCTACCTCACAAAACACATCGTGTTGAATCGACGCAGACCCTGTGGGAGCGGGCTTGTCCCGCGACAGGGCCAAGCCTGCCATGCGCGAGGGCTTAGCCCTCGATCACGGGACAAGCCCGCTCCCACACAAGCCATGCGTCAGAAGGTGGTGCCGGCACCGATGGCCAGTTCGCGGTCGAACAGCGCCTCGCGGATCCGCGCCTTGTGCAGGGCGTGGTCGCCCCAGGTCTTGTCCAGTGCCCAGGCGCGCTTCATGAACAGCTGCAGGTCGACCTCCCAGGTGTAGCCCATCGCACCGTGGGTCTGGATGGCGTTGCGCGCGGCGAGCAGCGCAGCCTCCGACGTCGCCAGGCGTGCATGGGAAACGGCCAGCGCCTGCCCCGGCTCGTCGTTGGCCACGGCGTGGGCTGCGCGGTACAGCGGGCCCTTGGCGAACTCGATGCGCACCGCGACATTGGCCATCAAGTGCTTGACCGCCTGGAACGAACCGATCGGCTTGCCGAACTGCTTGCGCTCGAAGCTGTAGTCCACCGCCAGGTCCACCATGCGCTTGGCCAGGCCCAGCAGCTGTGCCGCACAGCCCAGCGCACCGCGCTCGAAAGCCCGCGCCAGCAGCCGCGTCGCCGCCTCGCCACGGGCCACGCAGGTGGCCGCACCCGGCGTCCAGACCACCTGGAACAGCTGGCGGCTGGGGTCGACGGACGGGTTGCGTACCAGGTCGACGTCCTCGCGGGGCACTGCATGCAGTTCATCGCCGTGGCTGAGCAGCAACAGGTCGGCGACGTGGGCATCGCTGACCAGTGGGTTGCCCGGCTCGCACACCGCCAGGCGTGCCTGCCCTTCGGCCACACGCCCCAGCCAGTCGTGCTTGAGCCCTTCGTGGGCCTCGCCCAGCTCGGCCAGCAGCGGCACCGCCACCAGCATGGTCTCCACCAGCGGCTCGGGCAGCCCGGCGTAGCCGCATTCCTGGGCCAGCAGGACGAAGTCCAGGGCCCCCAGGCCCATGCCGCCATACTGTTCCGGTACGGTCAGGCCGGTCAGGCCCAGCTCCACCAACTGCGCCCAGAGCTGGTCGCAGCGGCCGCTGTCGGTCAGCCACAGCTCGCGGATGCGTTCGGGGGTCACTTCGTTGATCAAGAAACTGCGCACGTTGTCCTGGAAGAGCAACTGGTCGCTGTTGAAACTGAAGTCCATGGTCTCTCCCTCAGGCACGCGGCATGCCGAGCATGCGTTCGGCGATGATGTTGCGCTGGATCTCGTTGGTGCCGGCATAGATCGGCCCGGCCTGGGCGAACAGGAAGCCGTCCAGCCAGTGGCCGACGTCGCCCGCGGCCGGGGCTTCGGGCAGCAGCTCACCGCGCAGGCCAAGGATGCTCATGGCGGTTTCGTGCATGCGCAGGTCAAGCTCGGACCAGAAGATCTTGTTGGTCGAGGACTCAGGCCCGATACGCCCGCCCTTGACCAGCTGCGAGGCGGTCATGTAGGTCTGCTGGGTGTAGGCCTCGGCGTCCAGCCAGGCGCGCATCACCGCTTCGCCGATGGCCGGGTCGCGGTCGGCGCGCTCGCGGTTGGCCTGGTACAGTTGCACCAGGCGCCGGGCGGTTTCCTGGAAGCGTGCTGGCGAACGCAGCATCAGGCCACGTTCGAAGCCGGCCGTGGACATCGCCACGTGCCAGCCCATGCCCTCACCGCCCAGCACGTTCTCCACCGGCACACGTACATCGTCGAAGAAGATTTCGGCGAAGCCCGGCAAGCCATTGAGCTGGGGGATCGGCCGCACGGTGATGCCAGGGCTGTCCAGCGGCACCAGGATGAAGGTCAGGCCGTGGTGGCGCTGGGAGCCGGGGTCGGTGCGGAAGATGCCGAACACCCAGTCGGCCCAGACCGCGCGGGTGGACCAGGTCTTCTGGCCGTTGATCACGTAATGGTCACCGTCACGCTCGGCCCGCGAACGGATCGCCGCCATGTCGGAGCCGGCGCCGGGCTCGGACCAGCCCTGTGCCCAGATATCCTGGCCGGTGGCCATGCGGGGCAGGAAGCGCGCTTTCTGCGCCTCGGTACCGTATTCCATCAGGGTGGGCCCGAGCAGGAAGATGCCGTTCTGGTTGACCCGCGCCGGGGCGTTGGCGCGGTAGTACTCTTCCTCGAAGATCAGCCATTCGATCAGGTCGCAACCGCGCCCGCCCAGGCGGGTCGGCCAAGTGACCATGCCCCAGCGCCCTTCGTTCAGGCGTGCTTCCCAGGCGCGGTGGGCAGCGAACCCCTCCTCGGTGTCGAACGAGGGCAATGGCTGGGCCGGGACATTGGCCTGCAGCCAGGCCCGCACCTCGGCGCGCAAGGCCTGCTGGGCCGGTGTGTAGGTAAGGTCCATGTTCGCTCCCTCAACCGTTGAAATTGGCGTTGCGCTTCTCGACGAACGAGTCGCGGGCTTCCTGGGAGTCCTGGGTGCGGTAGGCTTCGAGGGTGAAGCCTTGCTCCCAGCGGTACTTGTCTTCCAGGTTGCCGTCCTCGATACCGTTGAGCGCTTCCTTGGCCAGGCGGATCATCGCCGGGCTCTTGGCGGCGATGGATGCGGCGATGCCCAGCGCGGTCTCGCGCAATTGCTCGCGCGGCACCACGCGTTCGACCGCGCCCAGGCGGTAGGCCTCGGCGGCATCGATCATCTCGCCGGTGAAGTACATATGGCGCACCTTCTGCACCGGGAACAGGCGCTGCAGGTGGGCACCGCCGCCCATGGCGCCGCGGTCCACCTCGGGCACGCCGAAGCGGGCGCAGTCGGCGGCGACGACGATATCGGCGGCGCCGCAGATACCGATGCCGCCCCCCAGGACGAAGCCATGCACGGCGACGATCACCGGCACTTTGTTGCGGTGCACGGCCTTGAAGGTGTCGTAGTTGCCCTTGTTGACCGCGACGATCAGGTTACCGTCGGCAGCCAGTTCCTTGATGTCGACCCCGGCGCAGAAGCCACGGCCTTCGGCGCGAATGACGATGACCCGCACCTGCTCGTCTTCGCCCAGCGCCCGGAGGGTGCTGGCGATGTCGGCCCAGCCCCGGCTGTTGAAGGCATTGACCGGGGGATGGTCGAAGACCATCTCGGCGATGCCGTTGTCAATGCTGACACTGAATGGTTGCATTCGGTTTCCCCTTACGAAATTCGGTGGCACAGCGCGCCCAGGCGCTGCTCGGCGTCCTGGACGATCTGCGCGATCAGTTCGGCGCAGCCCGGCAGGCTGTCGATGCCTGCGGCCACTTGCCCAGCCGGCAGCACGCCCTCCGCCGGGCGGCCTTCGACCATGGCCTTCTGGATGACCATCGGCGCGTTGGCGGCCATCAGGCTCTGGGCGGCGCTGAGCCCACCGTCACGGCGCATCTTCAGGGCGCTGCCGAGCAACTGGCCCAGGCCAAGGCCGGTGTGGCGGCGGTAGGCCAGGCCGCTGCGCACGGCCAGCAGCCAGCGACGCAGGCCGCTGCCGGACTCGAGCTCATCGAGCAGCTCGTTGCGGATCATGCGTTGCGGCAGGCCATCGATGGCCCGGCTGACGATCACCGCCGCCGGGTCCTTGACCGCCAGGTAGCGCGCCAGGGTGGCCTGGGGCACCGGACTGTCGGCGGTCATCAGAAAGCGCGTGCCCATGGCGATGCCGTCGGCGCCCTGGGCCAGGGCCGACACCAGCCCGCGGCCATCCTTGAAGCCACCGGCAGCCACCACCGGCACCTCGACGGCATCGAGCACCTGGCCCAGCAGCATGGCGGTGGGCACCGCGCCGGTATGGCCGCCGCCCTCGCCGCCCTGCACGGTCACCACGTCGGCGCCCATCTCCACGGCCTTCTGCGCGTGCTTGAGGGCGCCCACGGTGGGCATGCAGACCACGCCGGCGTCCTTGAGCCGAGCGATCATCTGCTTGCCCGGCGAGCGGCTGTAGCTGACCGCGCGCACCTGATGGCGTACCACCAGCTCGACGATCTGTTGGGCGTTGGCCTGGTACATGTGGAAGTTGACCCCGAACGGGCGGTCGGTCAGGCGCTTGGTTTCGAGAATCGCGGCCTCCATCTGCTGTGGTTCGATGGTCGCCCCGGCGAGGAAGCCAAAGCCGCCGGCATTGCAGGTGGCCGCCACCAGGCGCGGGTCGGCGACCCAGCCCATGGCGGTCTGGACGATCGGGTAGCGGCACCCGAGCAAGGCGGTCAGGCGGGTATCGAGCGACACGGCCATGCTCATGCCCTCCCCTGGTCGCGTTGGGAGCTGGCCATGGCCTTGGCGTCGTAACCACCCAGGCGGTCGCCCGACACCAGTTCGTTGTGGGCATGGGCGAAGTGGTGCAGGCCGAATACCATGTCCATGGTGGCGCGCTTGCCCATCAGGTCCTCGGCGTTGTTGACCGCCTGCTTGCTCAACTGCAGGCCCAGGCGCGGCATCTGGGCCACCTGCGCGGCCAGCTCCAGGGTGTGCGCCTCCAGCTGCTCGCGCGGCACCACGCGGTTGAGCATGCCCATCTGGTAGGCTCGCGCCGCCGGCATCGGCGCGCCGAGGAACAGGAATTCCTTGGCGATGCGTGGGTTGAGTTCATGCACGTGGGCGAAATATTCCACGCCCGGGATACCCATGCGCACCACCGGGTCGCGGAAGTAGGCATCGTCGCTGGCCACGATCAGGTCGCACACCCACGCCAGCATCAGGCCGCCGGCGATGCAGGCGCCCTGGACCATGGCGATGGTCGGCTTGGGGATGTCCCGCCAGCGCCGGCACATGCCCAGGTACACCTCCTGCTCGCGGGCATAGAGGAACTCGCCGCCCGGCTTGCCGACATGGTCGTACCACAGGCTCACGCGCTCGAAGCTCTGGTCCACGTCGCGCCCGGGCGTACCGATGTCATGGCCGGCGGAAAAGTGCTTGCCAGCGCCGCACAGGACGATGACCTTGACTTGGTCATCGGCGCAGGCGCGGGCGAAGGCGGCGTCCAGGGCGTAGGTCATCCGCGAGTTCTGGGCATTGTGGTACTCGGGGCGGTTCATGGTGACCAGGGCCACCGCGCCACGCACTTCGTACAGCACCACCTCATCGGCCTCTTTGTTGTTTTGCTCGCTCATTACTGCACTCCGGCAAGGCGGTTGGCGGGTACGGGCTGTCAGCGCGACTGGCGCTGGCCCGGTGGGTTTTCCTTGAGCTGGCTGGCGCGCAGGTTGTGCGGGTCCAGCTGCTGGATCCGCTGCAGCTGCGCCTCGGTGGGTGCCGGGGTCACCGGGCAATGCTCGGGCACGTGCAGGGCAAAGCCTGTGTTGTCACGCACCTCGTCCAGGCTCACGCCCGGGTGCAAGGAGCGCACCCGCACCTGGTGTTGCGGCCCGAGGAAGTCGAGCACGCACAGGTCGGTGACGATCAGGCGGATGTCGATGTCGTCCAGCGACCAGCCACGGGCCAGGCGCGCGGGGTTGTAGCCCACCGAGGCGACCACGTCGCACTCGCCCTCGACGAATACCCGGCGGTTGTGGCTGGGTACGTAGAACGAGTTGGCATGGCTGATGGAGTTGCCCGGTAGGCCACGTACGCCGAGCATCTGCGCCTTGGGCTTTTGGTAGTCGCCGCCGATGCAGGAAATGTTGGCCTGGCCGAAGCGGTCGACCTGGATCGGGCCGATCATGGCGTGGCGCTTGCCGCTCCAGACGTTGTCGAAGATGCGCGAGAAACCCATCCAGCTGTCGCGCTTGGGCTCGTAGCCGTTGCGCGGGCCGACCGGCACCGGCTCGGCGACCATGTAGGCTTCCGAGTCGGTCATCATCAGCTGCGGGTTGTTGTCGAGCATGCTCAGGGAGGCGGCCAGGCGTGGGATCACGCCGATACCGGTGGCCAGGACTTCGCCGTCGTCGCGCCAGGCCTGGGCGGCGGCGCAGATCATCAGTTCGGCGAGGCTGTAGGAGGTTGCAGGGGTCATGGCGTTCCTCGCTTAGAAAACCGGCAGGGGCAGTCGACGGATGGCCTCAAGCCCCCCGCAACGCTCCAGGTACTGGGTGTGGGAACAGGCCACGTACTGCTCGACATAGGCCTGCCAGCCCTCTTCGCTCTGCGCCGAGGCCACGTAGGCCTTGAAGTGCGGCACATCGAAGCCGTACAGCGGCGCGCAGGAAGAGGGGTGCGCGCCGCCGGGCACATTGGCCACGGCGGTGGTCAGGTTGCGCTCCCAGAACACCTGGTGGGCGCGGGCCGGGTCGGCGTGGAACCACGCGCTGTCGACCAGCTCGTCGCAGGTGACGAAGGTATGTGCCGCGGCCCGTACGAACAGGTCGTCCATGTAGTGGTCAGGGCCGGCGATCTGGCAAATGCCACGTGCATCGGCGCGGTCGACGTGCACCAGGGCAGCGTCGAGCTTGAGCGCAGGCATCGCGACCCAGTCGCGACCATCGGCGTAGGGCGAGGCGATCAGCTTGATCTCGGGGTTATGACGCAGCACATCGGTGCCCAGGCCCACCGCGGTGGGGATGAACGGCACGTTCATGGCGGCGGCGCGCAGGCCCAGCAGCAGCATGCCTTCGTCGATTTCCATGACCTCGATGGCCCCGTCCTGGCGTGCCTTGCGAAAGTACGGCTCGAGGGGGATGAAGTCGAGGGAGACGAAGGCGAAGATCAGTTTCTTCACCTTGCCGGCAGCGCACAGCAGGCCGACATCGGCACCACCGTAGGCGACGACGGTCAGGTCCTTGAGGTCCGAGCGCAGGATCTCGCGCACCAGCGCCATGGGCTTGCGGCGCGGGCCCCAGCCGCCGATACCGATGGTCATGCCGTCGCGCAGCTGGGCGACCATCTGGGCCGTGGTCATCTGTTTATCCATGGGTACTGTCCTCACTGGCGGCCGACACTGAAGTCGTGGCCCCATTGGCTGACCACCGTGCTCTCGAACGGTGTGTGGCGGCTCCAGTCCACCACCAGGCCGTCGCAGCCGTACTCCAGGTCGAACCCGGAGGGGGTCTTCATGTAGAAGGAAATCATCTGGTCGTTGGTGTGCTGGCCCAGGGTGGCCGAAAGCTCCACGCCATTGGCGTGCATGCGGTCCAGGGCGCGACCCACGTCCTCCAGGCCATCGACCTCGACCATCATGTGCACGCAGCCACTGGGCACCGGGCATTCGAAGATCGCCAGCGAATGGTGGCGGCCGTTATTGCAGTGCATGAAGTGGATGCGCTTTTCCGGCTCGGCAGGATCCGGGGTGAAACGCACTTTCATCAGGTCCGACAGGCCGAAACCCATCACCTGTTCGTAGAAGTCGCGGCAACGGTCAAAGGTCGGTGCCGGCAGCACCACATGGCCCATGCCCAGGGCATCGCTGACGAAGCCGCGCACGCCCACCGGGGACACGAAACGGGCGAAGTCCTGGCGCGGGCCCCAGTACAGCTCGTGGCGATTGCCATCAGGGTCGGCGAACAGAGCCAGCGCCTGCACCTGGCGCAGCGCGGCCTGCTCGGCGCTGCCCTGCTCCACGGCCACACCAGCGGCGTGCAGTTCGGCCACGGCCTGGTCGAAGGCGGCCTGACCGGCCACTTCCCAACCGCAGGCGCCGAAACCGTCCTGGGCGCTGTGCTGCACCAGGATGCGGTACGGGCGCTCGTCCATCTTCAGGAACAGGCGTTCGCCGCTGTCGTCCTCGACCACCATCATGCCCAGCACCTGGCTGGCGTAGTGGCGCCACTGCGCGAGGTCGGTGGAACGTACGGTGACGTAACCCAGGCCACGGATATCCATGCACGATCTCCTCATGTTGTTCTTGTCACGAGCCGCTGGGGCTCTTGGATGGTCGTATTCAAGCCAGTTGGCGGTGGAGCGTCATCGTCCAATAGGACTACCGGCCGAGGGGTTGCCATGCAGCCCAATCGCGGGACAAGCCCGCTCCCACAGGGGTGACGCAGGTCCCTGTAGGAGCGGGCTTGTCCCGCGATTGGAGCGCAAAGCGCCCCTGGGGGTTATTGCTTGTTGCGGAAATGCGGGATGACCTTCTCGCCGATGTTGCGCAGGGTCTCCAGCTGGGCCCACTGCGGCACGGTGCCCATCTGGCAGATGAACAGGATCTCGTCGGCGCCGGCATCGATCAGGCGCTGCACGTAGCCGATGCAGTCCTCGACGGTGCCGTAGGCGTGGTTGGGGTTCATCATCGCCATGGTCGGGTCGGAGAAATCGACACGCACTTCCTCGGAGGCGAAGCGCGACTTGATCACCGCCTGGCCGTTACCGTCGACGTAGGTGTCGTCCTTCCACTTTTCCGGGTCAGGGCGTTCACCGCCGCCGTACCAGTAGCCCAGCGACTCCATGAAATAGCGCTGGCCACGGATGCCGATGCGCCGCGCGGTTTCGTTGTCATCCAGCACGATGGCCGGGCACAGCGCAGCAATGTGGCGATTGGGACGGAAGCCCACCTGGTTGCGGGCATCGCGGTTGTCGAAGGCTTGGTGGTACACCTCGACCTTCTTGGCGATCTCCTCAGGGCCACCGAAGCCCAGCACCAGCGCGCCCATGCCGCGCCCGCCAGCATTCTTCAACGAATCGGTGTTGGTGCAGGCCAGGTACATCGGTGGGTGCGGATCCTGGTACGGCTTGGGGTGGATCGGCCGCTTGGGGATCTTGACGAAATCGCCATGGTGCTCGATCTCGTCCTGCACGAACATCTTCGGAATCAGGTACATGGCCTCGTCGATCTGCGGCTGCAGGGTCGCCAGGTCGTAGCCGAAGGTGCCGGCCTCCTGCTGGGTGCCGCCCTTACCCACGCCGAAGTGCACACGGCCCTTGGACAGCAGGTCGAGGGTGGCGATGCGCTCGGCCACCTTGACCGGGTGGTTCATCGCCGGTGGCAGGCACACCACACCATGGCCGATGCCGATGCGCTCGGTCTTGCCGGCGACGAAGGCCAGCATGGTTTCCGGAGCAGACATGTGCGAGTAGTTGGTCAACGCGGTGTGCTCCACGCACCAGAAGGTGTCGAAGCCCAGCTTGTCGGCCAGCACCGCCTGCTCGACGGTGTCATCGAAAATCTTGCGGTCACCCTCGCGGCTGGCATCGATCGTCTGGGCTTCGTAAATCAGCGAGAATTTCATGTGCGTTCCTTGTTGTTCTATGGACGTTGGCCGGCAGGCGCCGGCCTTGGTCACATCCTCAGGCATCGCAGGTGGGCTCGAATCCCTAAAACGGACTAGCCGGTTTCGGTGAGCAGGCTGCGGCCTAGAGGAAGAAGTCCGTGGTGTCCTGGCCCATGCTCACGCCACCGAGGTTCCAGGCGTACTTGGCCGGGCTGTTGGCCACGTGGGCACGGCCGGTATGGATGTCGCGGAACGCCCGGTTGATCGGGTGGCTACGGAAGATGGTCGAGGCGCCACTGTTGAACATCAGCTCCGCCACTGCCTTGGCGCAGCGGTCGGCCACCAGCGCCGAGTCATAGCGCATCTTCACCCGCAGTTGCATGTCCAGCGGTGTGCCGCTGCGGGCGTTGTCGAGCATCAGCTCGAAGTTGCGCAGCAGCACGGTGCGGCATTCGTCGACACAGACCATGGCGTTGGCCAGGGCGCTTTGCGCGGCCGGGTCCTGGAGCATCTTGCGGCCATCATTGACTGCCACCCGCGCCTTGTTGTGGGCGATGAAGTGGTCCACCGCCCCCTGCAGGGCGCCGATGGCCGACGACGACACCGCGCGCACGAAGATCTGCCCGAACGGCAGGCGATACAGCGGCGAGGTGTTGACCGCATTGCCCGGGCTGTCCTGCATGAAGCCATCGACGGCACGGTGGGTGCGGTACTCGGGCACGAAGGCGTCCTCGACCAGCACGTCATGGGAGCCGGTGGCCTCCAGGCCCATCACGTTCCAGTTGTCGATGATCTGGTAGTCGGCACGCGGCACCAGGAAGGTGCGGTAGTCTGGCGCACCGCCCGGCTCGGCCGGCGGCACCATGGCGCCGAGGAAGGCCCATTGGCAATGCTTGCTGCCGGAGGAGAACCCCCAGCGCCCACTCAGGCGGAAACCGCCCTCCACCCGCTCGACCTTGCCCACCGGCATATAGGAAGAGGAGATCAACACGCGGGTGTCCTGCCCCCAGACATCCTGCGCGGCGCGGTCGTCGAATAGCGCCAGCTGCCAGTTGTGGATGGCCACCACGCCCAGCACCCAAGCCGACGACATGCAGCCTTCGGCGAGGATCATCTGCACCTCGAAGAAGTCCTTCGGCTCGAGCTCCAGCCCCTGCCAACGGGCCGGTTGAAGGATGCGGAAGAAGCCCGCCTCGTGGAAGTCGGCGATGGTCTCCTCCGGCAGGCGGCCCATCTGCGCGGCCTGTTCGGCGCGCTCGCGCAGCACGGGCACCAGCTCACGGGCGCGCTGGCACAACTGTTGACGCATGAGGTCTTGATTCATCTTCTTGTTCTCCTCTGGTCGCCCCGTTCCCCGGGGCGTGCGAGAGAGGCGCTGTGCCTCCACCGTAGGCATTGCAACAAGGTGAATCGGACGCGGCATCCCTCAAACGGACCATGCACGGCCTGCATCGACTAGTCCCGTTGGACGATGTTGGGGCTTGCCCCCCTTGCAAGAATCCATCGCACTGAAACAGCCAAACCGAGGGCGTGCGATGAACGACAACAATAATTTGAAAGCCGACATGCTCCAGGCCATGCGCCGCCTGGCCAAGTCGGTGACCATCATCAGCACCAGCGACGGCAGCCAGCGTTTCGCCATGGCCGCCACCGCGGTGGACTCGCTGAGCACCGAGCCGCCGTCATTGCTGATCTGCGTCAACCAGAGCGCATCGCCCCACGCGGCGCTGGCCGCCGGCGCGAGCTTCTGCGTGAACATCCTGGGCCTGGAGCAACAGCACCTGGCGCACCTGTGCAGCGGCAGCATCAAGGGTGAAGCCCGCTTCGGCCAAGGCCAGTGGCTGACCAGCGACGAAGGCATTCCTTACCTGGCCGACGCCCAGTCGTCGATCCTCTGCCGCCAGGACGGCCAGTTCGCCTACGGCACCCACACCGTCTTCATCGGCCGCATCCTGCGCATCCACACCACGCCGACCATCACCCCGCTGGTGTACCTGGACGGGCACTACACCACCACCGCCAAGCCTGTGCCCCTCGCGGCCAGTGCCAGCTGAGGCGCAAGCATGAGCGAGCAGGCGGTGCAGGCACCGCTTCGCGTCGACAACGCCGAGCAGTTGCAATGGCAGCAACGTGCCGACCTGGTGGTGGTGGGCTTCGGCGGGGCCGGGGCCAGCGCTGCCATCGAGGCTGCCAGCCGTGGCCTTTCGGTGCTGGTCCTGGAGCGCTTCGCCGGCGGTGGCGCCACCGCCCTGAGCGGCGGTGTGGTATATGCCGGCGGTGGCACACCGCAACAGCTGCAGGCCGGCTACCCGGACAGCAGCGAGGCAATGTTCGACTACCTGCTCAGGGAAGTCGGCGATGCGGTGAGCGAACAGACCCTGCGTGCGTTCTGCGATGGCAGCCTGGAGCAGTTGGCCTGGCTGGAGCGCCAGGGCGCGGTGTTCGAAGGCAGCCTGGCGCCGCACAAGACCTCCTACCCCAGCGACAGCTACTACCTGTACTACTCAGGCAACGAGGCAGTACCGGCCTACGCCGTAGAGGCCGCCCCGGCCCCACGCGGCCATCGGACCAAGGGCACCGGCATGTCCGGCTCGGCCCTGTTCCGTGCCTTGGCCGACAGCGCGCGGCACCGCGGCGTACGTGTGCGTACCCAGTGCCAGGTGCGGCGCCTGGCGATCGACCAGGAAGGCCAAGTGCTGGGCGTCGAAGCCTGGCAACTGCCAGCGGGCAGCCGCGCCGCGCGCCAGCATGCGCGCCTGACGCGCTGGGCCGCGGCGATACACATGTACGCCCCGGCGGTTTCCGCACGGTTGCGGGCACGCATGCACCGCATCGAACAGCAACATGCCCTGCCCCTGCTGGTGCGTGCCGACCACGGCGTGCTGCTGGCCAGCGGCGGCTTCGTGTTCAACCGCCAATTGCTCGGCGAGCATGCGCCGCGCTACCTCGCCGGCCTGCCCCTGGGCAGCAGTGGCTGCGACGGCAGCGGCATCGAGCTGGGCCGCAGCGCCGGCGGCAGCCTGGGGCGCATGGACAAGGTCAGTGCCTGGCGCTTCATCAATCCGCCGCTGGCCTGGGCCAAAGGCCTGATCGTCAATGCCCGGGGCGAGCGCTACTGCAACGAAGAGCTGTACGGCGCCACCCTGGGCCACGCCATGGTCGAGGAGCAGGACGGCCGCGCCTTGCTGATCCTCGATCGCAGCTTGCGCAACCAGGCGCTGCAGCAGGTCGGGCCAGGCAAGGTGTGGTCTTTCCAGCGCCTGCCGGTGCTGCTCAACCTGCTGTTCAACTGCCGCCGTGGCAACACCCTCGAGCAGCTGGCCCAGCGCTGCCGGCTGCCGGTCGAGGCCCTGCGCCGCAGCGTCGACGTCTACAACCGCGCCGCGCGCGGCGAAATCGCCGACCCGCACGGCAAGTCACCGGCCATGCTCCATGACCTGGGCCAAGGACCCTGGTACTGCCTGGACCTGTCCTACGACAGCCGCCTGTACCCCTGCCCGACCCTGACCCTGGGCGGGTTGCGGGTGAGCGAGCAGAGCGGCCAGGTACTCGACCCGCAAGGCCAACCCATCGATGGCCTGTACGCGGCCGGCCGCTGCGCCGTAGGCGTGGCTTCCAACCTCTACGTTTCCGGCCTGTCCCTGGCCGATTGCGTCTTTTCCGGCCGGCGCGCCGCGGCCCACGTGGCCGGCCTGGCCGCCGACCACCGAGCCCCCCAAGGAGAACAACCATGCAACGTGTAGAAGGCAAGGTCTGCCTGGTCACCGGCGCCGCCAGCGGCATCGGTCGCGAAGATGCCCTGCTGCTGGCCAGCGAGGGTGCCCGGGTGGTGCTCACCGACCTGAACGAGCAAGCCGGCCGCCAGGCCGCTGCCGAGATCGGCGAGAACGCGCTGTTCATTCGCCACGACATCGCCAGCGAAAGCGATTGGCAGCAGGTGATCGCCACCACCCTGGCGCATTTCGGCCGCCTCGATGTGTTGGTCAACAACGCCGCCATCCTGGCCACCGGCACCATCGAGGACACCAGCCTGGAGCTGTGGCAGAAGGTGCAGAAGGTCAACGGCGAGGGCTATTTCCTGGGGTGCAAGTACGCCATCGAGGCCATGAAGAAGACCGGTGGCGGCTCGATCATCAACATGTCGTCGGTCGCAGCCCTGGGCGCCATGCCGATGTTCTGCGCCTACTCTGCCTCCAAGGGCGCGGTGGCGGCCATGACCCGCTCCATCGCCTTGCACTGCAAGCAGCAGGGCTACCGCATCCGCTGCAACAGCGTGCACCCCGATGGCGTCAACACACCGATGACCCAGGCCCTGGCCGGCGGCCAGCCGATCCCTCAGGCGTTGCTCGACCAGGACCCGATGAACCGTATGTGCGCCCCGCGCGACATCGCCAATGTGGTGCTGTTCCTGGCCAGCGACGAGTCCCGTTTCGTCAACGGCGCGGAACTGCGGGTGGACAACGCGCAACTGATCAGTGGCATCTGACATGAGCATCCAGGCTGCTGCAGACCAGGCCCAGGCCAGCGCATCCCCTGCCAGCGACTTGCGCCTGCAGGTGTGCGCGGTGATCGACGAGACCGCCGACGCACGTTCGCTGGTGTTCGACGTACCCGAGGCGCTGCGTGGGCGCTTCGCCTACAAACCGGGGCAGTTCCTGAGCTTTCGGGTGACGGTGGACGGCAAGCGCCTGACCCGCTGCTACTCGATGTCCAGCTCGCCCTGGACCGACACCCGGCCCAAGGTGACCATCAAGCGGGTCGAGGGTGGCCGGGTGTCCAACTGGATGAACCAGCACGTTCAAGTCGGCGACTGGCTTGAAGTGCTGCCGCCGGCCGGGCACTTCTGCATCGACCAGCGCCAGGCCATCGACGCCAGCCGGCCCCTGGTGCTGTTCGGCGGGGGCTCCGGCATCACGCCGGTGTTCTCCTTGCTCAAGGCCGTGCTGCACAGCGGGCAGCGCCCCGTGCTGCTGGTGTATGCCAACCGCGACGAAGCGTCGGTGATCTTCCGCGACGAGCTGCGGGCGCTTGCCAAGGCGCACCCGGAACAGTTGCAGGTGGTGCATGTGCTGGACTCGGTGCAGGGCTTCGTCGATGCCGCCCAGGTGCGCCAGCTGGTACGCCACTGGCGCGGCGCGGACTACTTCATCTGCGGGCCGGGGCCATTCATGGATACCGTGGAAGGTACCCTGCTGGCCTTGGGCGAAGCGCGTGACGCCATCCATGTGGAGCGCTTCGTCTCACCGCCCGACCCGGACAGCCAGGAAGCCGTGCCGGTACAGGTCGAAGGTGCAGGGTGCGAGCTGCTGGTGGTAGAGCTCGATGGCGTGACCCACGAGATCGTGCCACGCCCAGGGGATACCCTGCTGCAAAGCTGCAAGGCGGCCGGGCTGGATGTGCCGTTTTCCTGCGAGGAAGGCTTTTGCGGGGCGTGCATGTGCACCGTGGAGGAAGGCCAGGCGCCGCTTGCGCGTAACGATGTGCTCAGCAAGGCGGAGTTGGAGGCCGGGTGGACCTTGGCGTGCCAGGGGCATCCGCAAGGGGCGCGGGTGCGGTTGAAGTTTCCGGCTTGAGGTCGAGCGGGGCTGCTTTGCAGCCCAATCGCGGGGCAAGCCCGCTCCCACAGAGGGCGCGTTGAAACTGTGGGGCTTGTCCCGCGATTGGACCAGTGCGGCCGGGCCTAGTCCCTACAGACGATCCTGCCTGTCCTGCATTACAGGTAGACTCGCCACAGCAACAGCTCCACAACAATAAAAGACAGAGGCTCGAATATGGCTCGTTTGCAAAACAAGGTCGCGGTGGTCACCGGCGGTGCGTCGGGCATCGGCCTGGCCTGCGTGCGTCGTTTCAGCGCCGAAGGCGCCCAGGTGGTCGGGCTGGATGTCGGCCAGCCGCCCGCGGACTTCCCCGGCCTGTTCATGACCCTGGATGTACGCAACGAAGAGCAGGTACAGCAGGTGATGAGCGAAATCATCCAGCGCTTCGGCCGCCTCGACGTGTTGGTCAATGCCGCCGGCGTCGCCAGCCAGGGCAGCGTCACCAGCGCCAGCACCGCCGACTGGCAGCGGGTGCTGGACATCAACCTGACCGGCAGCATGCTCACCAGCAAGCATGTGCTGGGGCAGATGCAGGCCCAACGCAGCGGCTCGATCATCAATATCGGCTCGATCTTTGGCCTGCAGGGCTGCGACGGCAACGTCGCCTACAACGTCTCCAAGGGCGGTATCAACCAGCTGACCCGCAGCATGGCCATCGACTATGGCCACGCCAACATCCGCGTCAACGGCCTGTGCCCCGGCCTGATCGAAACGCCGATGACCAGCATGGTGCGCAAACAGCAGGCATTCCATGACTTCTTCGCCTCGCAGCACATGCTCAGCCGCTCCGGCCAGCCTGAGGAAGTGGCCAATGTCGCGCTGTTCCTGGCCTCGGACGAAGCCTCGTTCGTCAGCGGGCAGATGATCGCCGTGGATGGCGGCTTCTCCGCCGGCCGCCGCTTCGCCCCGCCCAGCGCCTGATCCACTCGGCCGGGCCTGGCGCCCGGCCCTCCCCTTCGTTCATCGATCCTCTGCCTGAGGAGGCCACATGCCGTCCGTGGAAAACGCCCAGACCTTCCCGCAACTGTTCGCCCTGGCCGCCCAGGCCTATGGCGAGCGCCCGGCCCTCGAAGATGCCGGCCAGCCCATCAGCTACCAGCGCCTGGACCAGCTGCGCCGCCAGGCGGCGCGCGCCCTGCTGGCCCTGGACGTGCCGGTGGCGGCGCGGGTGGCGGTGTGGGCGCCCAACCTCTGGGAGTGGATCGTCGCCGCCGGTGCCCTGCACAGTGTCGGCGCCACCCTGGTGCCGCTCAATACTCGCATGAAAGGCGCCGAGGCGGCCCAGGTGCTGCGTGACAGCGGCACGTGCGTACTGTTCTGCATCAGCCGTTTCCTCGACACCGACTACCCGGCCTCGCTCGCCGACCAGACGCTGCCCGCGCTGCGCCAGGTGATCCATTTGCGCCCCCAGGGCGAGGTAGCCGACGGCCTGGCCTGGGACGACTTCCTCGCCCTCGCGGGGCCGGTGAGCGAGACCCAGCTGGCCGAGCGTGAACAGCAGGTGAACAGCGACACACTGTCGGACCTGCTGTTCACCTCCGGCACCTCGGGCAAGCCCAAGGGCGTGATGAGCAGCCATGGCCAGAACCTGCGGGTGGTGCGCGACTGGAGCGCGATCGTCGGGCTGCAGGCCGGCGACCGCTACCTGATCGTCAACCCGTTCTTCCATTCCTTTGGCTACAAGGCCGGCTGGGTGGCAGCGCTGATGCGCGGGTGCACCATCCTGCCGCAGCAGGTGTTCGACACCCAGGCCCTGCTCGACTGCATCCAGCGCGAACGCATCAACGTGCTGCCCGGTCCGCCTACCTTGTACCAGTCGCTGCTGGCCCACCCCCGGCGCGGCGACTATGACCTGGGCTCCCTGCGTATCGCCGTGACCGGCGCGGCATCGATCCCGGTAGAGATGATCCGGCGCATGGGCAGCGAGCTGGGCTTCGCCACCATCGTCACCGCCTATGGCCTGACCGAGGCCTGTGGCTTCGTCACCATCTGCCGTGCCGGCGACAGCGCCGAGCGAGTGGCCACCACCTGCGGGCGAGCCATGCCGGACGTGGAAGTGCGCTGCGTCGACTCGCAGGGGCAGCCGGTGCCGGCCAACCAGCCGGGCGAGGTGCTGGTACGCGGCTACAACCTGATGCGCGGCTACCTGGACGACCCGAAGGCCACCGCCGAGGCGATCGACGCCCAGGGGTGGTTGCATACCGGGGACGTGGGCGTGCTCGATGAAGACGGCTACCTGCGCATCACCGATCGCCTGAAGGACATGTTCATCACCGGTGGGTTCAATGTGTACCCGGCGGAGATTGAGCAGACGCTGGTGCGCTACCCGGGCGTGGCCCAGGCGGCGGTGATCGGGATTGCCGACGAGCGCCTGGGCGAGGTGGCCATGGCGTTTCTGTTGCCGGTGCCGGGGCAGCGTATCGACGAGTCGGTATTCCTGGCCTGGTGCCGCGAGCAGATGGCCAACTACAAAGTGCCCCGGCGGGTTCGGGTGCTCGACAGCATGCCGCTCAATGCCACTGGGAAGGTGGCCAAGCAGGTGTTGCGCGACTGTGCCGCGGTGCCGGCTTGAGATCCTCGGGGGCGCTTTGCGCCCCAATCGCGGGACAAGCCCGCTCCTACAGGGTTCATGCAAGCCCTTGTGGGAGCGGGCTTGTCCCGCGATTGGGCTGCAAAGCAGCCCCAGTTAGGCGGATGGATCAGATGACCCGTGCCGGATGCTGCTGGCGTGGCTCACCCAACAGGGCGCGGTGCGAGGGCGGCTGACGCCCGCCCGCCTCGGTGATGCCATAACGCGGGGCGATCTCGGCGGTGATCAGCGTCTGCCCGCTGTAGTCGGCCAACTGCGGGTCGTTGAGCAAGGCATGGATCACGCGCCCGTTGAACTGAGGCGTCTCGGCATTTTCCAGGAACGCCCGGTACTGCTCGCCATGCTGCTCCCCGGCGATGCGCGTACGTTCAGTCAGTTGCGGGCCCAGCCACAGCGACACCGCGGCGACCCCTCGTCCTTCGAAGTCGATGGCCATGTCCGCCGCCAGCTTGTCGCTGCCGGCCTTCTGCGCACCATAGGCCGGGCCATGCATGTAGCAGCCAGCACCGAACGACGAGGTGAAGCACACCAGCGCACGCCCGCTGCGCAGCAGCAGGGGCGCCGCGTGGTAGCTGGCGACATAGGCCGAGCGCAGGCCGACGTCGAGGATGCGCACCAGCGACAGCGGTTTTTCCCAGAACGGGCCCGGCTCGATCAATTGGTCGTGGATATGGGCGACGTTGTTCACCAGCAGGTCCAGCTTCCCGCATTCGCGGTCGATGCGCGCGAACAGCGCGCGGACTTGCTCATCGTCACTGTGATCGCAGGCCACGGCGATACCACGCCCGCCGGCCGCGTCGATGGCGGCGGCGGTGCCCTGCAGGTCGCCTTCCAGCGCCTGGCCATAGAGGGTCGAACCGCCCTGCCCTTGCAGCCTTCCGGTGACATACACGGTCATGCCGGCCTCGCCCAGGGCCAGGGCGATACCGCGCCCGACCCCTCGGCTGGCGCCGGTTACCAGGGCAATCCGTGGCGTATCTGTCTGCATGCTTACCTCCCGGTGAGGGCCAAGGCCGATGGACCCTGGCGTTGTTGGCTGTCGGCACGGATATGCTCGGCCGCCAGGTAACCAAAGGTCATGGCAGGGCCCAGGGTGGCACCGGCCCCGGGGTAGGTGCGGCCCATCATCGAGGCCGCGCTGTTGCCAATGGCATACAGGCCCAGGATCGGCTTGCCATCCTCGTGCAGCACCTGGGCATGGGCGTTGGTGAGCAGGCCGCCCTTGGTGCCGATGTCACCGGCATCCACCCGCACCGCGTAGAACGGCGCCTTGTGCAGCGGCGCCAGGCACGGGTTGGGTTGCACGTCGGGGTCGCCGTAGTAGCGGTCGAACAGCGACTCGCCCTTGCCGAAGTCATCGTCGCGGCCACAGGCGGCCATGGCGTTGAAGCGCGCCACGGTACGCCCAAGGCCTGCACCGTCGACCCCGATCAGCGCCGCCAGTGCCCCGAGGTCGTCGGCCTTGTACAACACCTTGCGCAGGTGCTCGGGCAGGCGCCAGTCGGGCTGGGCATAACCTGGCAGCAACGGGCCGCAGGGGTACTTGCGCCGGTAGTCGGCATCGAACACCAGCCAGCACGGCACGCTGGTGGCGCCTTCGCGGTTGTGCCGGTACATGGCGTAGACGATGTCGCTGTAGGGCGCCCCTTCGTTGACGAAACGCTCGCCGGCCGAATCGACCAGAATGCAGCCAGGCAGGTTGCGCTCGATGAACAATGCGCGCTGTTTTTCCTCACCCGGCACCTGCACCGTAGGCGCCCACCAGCTGTGCCCCATCAGTGCCGTACCCGCCCCTACGGCCTGGGCGGCGCGGATGCCATCGCCGGTGTTGCACGGTGGCGTTGCGCTCCACTGGGCCTGGGAGGGTTGCGGGTGGTACTGCGTACGCATCGCCTGGTTACGCTCGAACCCGCCGGCGGCGATGATCACGCCTTGGCGGGCCTTGATGTTCAGCCATTGCCCGTCACGCAGCACGCGGGCACCGCCGATACGGTCACCGATGATCAGCAATTGCTCGAGCGGGCAGTTCAGCCACAGCGGCACGCCACGGTCGAGCAAGGAGCAGCGCAGGGCACCGACCAGGGCGTTGCCCAGGGTCAGGAAGCGGTCACGCTGCGACAGCTTGCGCCCTTCGCGGTCACGCCAGTAGCGCCACAGCACCTTGGCGGTCAGGCCCAGCCAGCCCTTGCCGCGGCACAGCAGCACCCGAGCTTCCTTCATGGTCATGGCCATGCGGCCCATCATCAGGGTGCCGGGCGATGGCGCGCGCATGCGCAGAAACTCCTCGCCCAGGGCGGCGGCGTCGAACGGCAGCGGGTCCATGGAGCGGTAGCCGGGCTTGCCGCCCGGCAGGTGGGGGTAGTAGTCGGTGTACTGGGCCTGGGCTTCGAAGCGCACTCGGGTGTCGCGTTCGAGGTACTCGACCATGTGCCTGGCATGCTCGACATAGGCCTCGATCCGCCCATCGTCGATCTCACCGTGAGTGACCGCCTTGAGGTAGGCCATCGCCTCGGCCGGGCAGTCTTCACCGCCCAGGGCGCGGATGCGGTGGTTGTCGGGAATCCAGATACCGCCGCCGGACACGGCCGACGTACCACCGTACTGCTCGCTCTTCTCGATCAGCAGCGTATCGAGGCCCAGGTCATGGGCACGTAAGGCGGCGGTCATGCCGCCGGCCCCCGACCCAATCACCAGCACATCGCAACATTCGTCCCACCTGATCATGCGGACCTCCCTCGGGGCAGACAACCACGGCCCACGCCGAAAAGGCGGCCGGGGCATGGGCCTGGGGATTGTCCGGCGCCCCCCTGTGACCCGGCATCGTCCAATGGGACTACCGGGTCAGGGGCTGCTACGCGTAGTCCACTTGGACGATGTTGCTGCCTGGGCGGCGTCCCATAGTCGGCCCTGCTCCACCTCCCAAAACCGGAACGTCGGTCGGGCAGGTAATGCCCGCGCATGAGGACGACAATGATAAAAACAAAAATCGCCCCCCAACCCCTTAACACGTACGTGCGCCTTTCCCTGTTGCTGTTGGCCGGCGGCCTCAGCCAGCAGGCCAGTGCCTTGTCCTTCCAGCCCAGCGACGACCTGAGCGTGGACTGGGATACCACCCTGACCTACAGCCTTGCCTGGCGTACCGAGAAGCGCGACCACAAGCTGGTGGCCAACGCCGATGGCAACGACGGCGACAACGCATTCGACCGGGGCAGCCTGATCACCGACCGGGTGGGTTTCCTTACCGAGGCCAACCTGCACTGGCGCGAGAACTATGGCCTGTTCATGCGCGCCTCGGGCTTCTATGACCGCGTCTATGACCGTGGCAACGACAACGACACCGGTACCTCCAACTGCTTCGCCAGCGGCGTGTGCAGCCGCCCCGACCGCTTCTCCAAGGACACCATCGACCAGCATCGCGACGACCTGCGCCTGCTCGATGCCTATGCCTACGGCACCTGGGACATGGCCGGACACAACCTGAACCTGCGCGTGGGCGACCAGGTGGTGAGCTGGGGTGAAAGCCTGTTCTACCCCGGCGTCTCCGGCGCGCAGAGCCCGGTGGACGCGACCAAGGCGACCACCCCGGGAGTGGAGGTCAAGGAAGTGCTGCTGCCGGTAGGCCAGGTCTTCGGCCAGCTGAGCCTCACCGACGAGCTGGATGTGGAGGCCTACTACCAGTACAAGTGGGAGAAGACCGACCTGTTCGGCGTAGGCAGCTACTTCTCCACCACCGACTTCATCGACCGCGGCGGCTACAGCGACGCCAGCGGCTTCGTCAAGCGCCTGAAGGACGATGAGCCCAGCGACAGCGGCCAGTACGGCCTGGCGCTGCGCTACAGCGCGGCCTCGCTGAACAACACCGAGTTCGGCCTGTACTACGTGCGCTACCACGACAAGACCCCGACCCTGGACTTCCAGAGCGACCTGGGCTTCTACCGCGCCCGCTATTTCGACAACATCGACCTGTACGGCCTGAGCTTCGCCACCGTGCTGGGCGACACCAGCCTGGCCGGGGAAGTGAGCTACCGCGATGGCCAGCCGGTGATGGTCGACAACGGCTTCTCCAGCGCCGTCAGGGCCGAGACCTTGCAGGCGCAGGTGTCGGCGATCCACGTGTTCGGCCCCAGCGCCTTCGCCGACAACACCACCCTGACCGGCGAGCTGATCTACAACACCGTGCTCGACAACGACACCTCCGACCCGCTGACCCTGGCGCCCGGCTTCTCCCTGCCCGGCACCGACTCGCTGGTCGGCGACCGTGACGCCTGGGGCTACACGGTGCAGGTCAACCTTGACTACAACGACGTGTTCAGTGGCTGGGACATGTCGGTGCCGATCAACTTCAGCACCGCCGCCCAGCACGACAGCGCCCTGACCGGCTCGATCAACTACGGCCAGGGCGACGACCGCGCCAGCATCGGCACCACCTGGCGCTACCTCGGCAACTTCACGGTCGAGGCGCTGTACAGCGCGTACCTGGGCAATGCCAACAACTCGCCCTGGGCCGACCGCGACAACATCGCGCTCAACTTCAAGTACCGCTTCTAAAAGCCCTGACGGAGGATCACCGAAATGTCTGATCTCAAGCACCCCTGGTTGCGTACCACGCTGGCGATCGCCCTGCTCGGCAGCAGCCTGGCCCTGCAGGCCAATGTCAGTGGCACTGACGCCACGACCCTGGGTCCGGACCTGACTCCGATGGGCGCCGAGCGTGCCGGCAACGCCGACGGCAGCATCCCGGCCTGGACCGGCAAATGGCGCGACACCCCGCCCCAGGTGAAGTTCGCCGGCCCCGGCACGCCCTACCCGGACCCGTATGCCGACGAAAAGCCACTGTTCGTCATCACCGCCCAGAACATGGAGCAGTACGCCGCCAACCTCACCGATGGCCAGAAGGCGCTGTTCAAGCGCTACCCGAACTCGTTCAAGATGCCGGTCTACCCCAGCCACCGGGATTTCCGCGTCGACCCACAGACCGAGGCGGCCATTGCCCGCAACGCCCAGACCGCCAAGCTCAGCAGCGATGGCAACGATGCCCTGGATGCCTTCGGCGCTTCGCCGTTCCCGGTACCCAAGAACGGCAACGAACTGATCCTCAACCACACCATGCAGGCGCGCGCGGTCACCGAGGAGGCCAACTACAACCAGGTGGTGGTATACGCCGACAACAACCGTGTGCTGGAGAAGGTCAACTACAAGATCTACTCGCTGTGGTCGGACCCCAAGCAGAACGCGCAGAGCACCAACGGCGTGTTCACCGACTTCCTGCTCACCACCCTGGAGCCGGTGCGCAAGAAAGGCGAGATCGTGGTCGGCCATGAGTTCATCAACGCAGCCGCCCAGCCGCGCCAGGCCTGGCAGTACACCCCTGGCCAGCGCCGTGTGCGCCGCGCGCCGACGGTGGGCTATGACTCCCCGACCGGGGCCGGTGGTTTCCGCGTCTATGACGAAGACCGCCTGTTCAACGGTGCGACCGACCGCTACGACTGGAAGATCGTCGGCAAGAAAGAGGTCTACATTCCCTACAACAACTACAAGATCGACAGCCCGAACGTGACCCAGGCCGAGATCATCAATGCCGCCGGCCACATCAACCCGGACCTGATGCGCTACGAGAAGCACCGTGTCTGGGTGCTGCAGGCAACCCTCAAGCCGAGCGCCCGGCATATCTATGCCAAGCGCATGTTCTACCTCGACGAGGACAGCTGGGCGGCGACCCTGGCGGACAACTACGACTCCCGTGGTCAGCTGTGGCGCACCAACATGCAGACTTCGGTGTATGCCTATGACATCCAGCGCTTCCATGCACGCCTGGGGCTGTACCACGACCTGATCGCAGGGTCGTACATGGTCGACCGCCTGCTCGACGACCAGAAGCCGGCCAAGCTCAATGCCAGCAATTTCGGGCCTGACGAGTTCACCCCAGGCAACCTGCGTAAGCTGGGTACGCGCTAAGCCTTCCCACGCCAAGCCCCCGGCCCGAAAAGCCGGGGGCTTTCTTTTATCTTGAGCGCCTCGGGCAGCGTTGCAGCCTCCGGCAATTTCCAAGCGATCGCCCAACCGAAAAAAACGCCCCAGGCTTGCCGGCCCGGGGCGTTCTTGTTCCAAGGGTTTTACGCCCAAACCTGGCTCAACCGGGGTAACACGCCACCAACCGATCCGCCAGCTCAGGCAGTTGCTCCACGCCCAGCCGATTGATGCCAGCGGCACGAACCCGCCCACCACCGCCAGGGAACTGCCGGCAGAATGCATCGGCCGACCACACCGCACCTTCCGGCACCCGCAGGCTGAACATCCAGTCGCCATCGGGCTTGGCACTCAGCAACCCCAGCGCACGCCCTGGCGCGGCAGCGGCAAGGCTGTTGGCCAACACGCCGCTGACCCGACGGGCCCACGCCTGTGCCGGCAGGCGGAACAGGCGCATGCCCGCTCCCTCGCGCCAAGGCGACAAACCCTCGGCGGCGGCCATGTCGGCTGCGTACCCCGCACGCAGCACTGTAAAACACTCGCTATCACGCACGAAGTCCAATGGGTCGGCATAGGGCCGCAGTTGCTCGGCCAAGGCCAGCGGCTCGAAATGCAGGTCGGCAAGGCTATCGCCATAGGCGTTGTAGTTGAGCAATTGGCCCAACTCGGCCAGGGCCGCCACATCCGCCTCGACCAAGCCGTGGCGCTCGGCCAGGGCCCTGGCCGGCCCCGGCATGCCATCGCCAAACGCCGCGGCCACCGCCCAACGGTGTGCCCAGCCCTGCAACCAGGCATCGACCAGCAGGCTGGTGCACACGTGCGCGGCAGTATCGATATGCGCCTCGAAGGCTGGATGCTGGGGCAGTTCGCCCGGGAAGTGGTGATCGAAGTAGCGCACCTGCGCACCGTCGGCGAGCAGGCGCTGGACATCTTCGCGGTTCTGTTCGTGGGCAATGTCCAGTACGGTCACTCGGTCGCCAGGCCCGGCCTGGACCCGTCGCAGCAGTGCGATGTCGCGCTTGACCCCGCTGACCAGACGTACCGCCGGGTCGAGCTCACCGCTCAGGCGCAGTTGCTGCAGGGCGCACAGGCCGTCGGCGTCGCCATTGAAAGCACAATGATCGATCATGGCGTTGCCCTCAGTTCATCAGTTCGCCGCCATTGGCATCGAGCTGCGCACCGTTGATCGCGCTGGCGTAATCCGACGCCAGGAACAGCGCCGCACGGGCGCATTCATCGTCGGTACGCATGCGCCCACCGGGGATGCCCGCGCTGAATTCGGCCTTGGCCTGCGCCTCGCTGATACCCCGGGCTTCGGCGCTCTGGCGCACCACGGCCTGTACCGGCTCGCCCCACATCCAGCCACAGGCCAGGGCGTTGACGCGGATGCCGTGCACCGCCTGTTCGCTGGCCAGGTAGCGCACGCTGGCAGCCAGCGCAGCCTTGGATGCCGAATAAGCGGCGCCCCCCTGGTAGGGCTTGCGCACGCCCAGGGTGTTGATCATGACGATGGCGCCCTCGCCCTGTTCGCGCATGGCCGGCAATACCGCCCGCGACATGTTCAGCGAACCCAGCAGGTTGACCTCCAGGGCCTCGCGCAGCGGCCCATTGTCGGCCTCATCCACAGCCTGGAAGCCGCCATGGGAAAAGGCGCTGTTGACCAGTGCATCGATGCGCCCGAACGCCTCCACGGTAGCCTTGGCGAACTGCGCACAGGCCTCGCTGTCGGTGATGTCGGTCGGCACGCACAGCACCTGGCACTCATGGCCCAAGGCGAGAATACGGGCGCGGGCCTGCTCCAACCGCTCGGCGCTGCGGGCGCCGATGGCCAGGGCCCGGGCGCCTTGGCGCGCCGCCTCCAGGGCCAGCTTGATACCCAGGCCCGGGCCTATCCCGGAGATCATCACGACCTTGTCTTTCAATAGCATGGTGGGTTCCTTCTTGTTGTTGTGTCAGGCATTGGCCCGCAGGTGACGGGAACGGTACTCGGCGTAGTCGCGCTGCAGCATGGCCTCGCTCAGGCCAAAGCACTCAGGGCTGTACTGGTGGCTGGCGCGCTTTTCGCGGCCATTGTCGGCCAGCCAACGAACGATCGCGTCACGTACCGTGGCGCTCAGCTGCAGGCCGGCGAACCGGTAGATGCGCTCGACCACCGCCAACGGCTGGCTCACGGTGTCCTCGAAATGGATATCCAGCACCCGCCCTTCGGGCAGGGTTTCGCGCACGGCCATGGCATGGCGCATGGCACGCGCCATGCGGCGGTTCCACTGCTCGCCCACGGCCTCGGCGTCGGCATGGTCGCTGTACAGCTGCCACAGGGTATGGATGAAACTGGCCAACGAGGGGATGGTGCTGGCCGGCTCGCGGTGGGTGAGGATCACCTGGGCGCCGGGGAACACCTTGAACAAAAGCTCCAGGGTATGCAGGTGCTGCGGGCTCTTGAGCAACCAGCGCCGGCCTGGGGCGACGCTCCGCAGCCGCTGCTGCCATTGCAGGAACTGCAGGCAGCGTTTGAGGTACTGGTAGACCTGGGTCTGGTCCTGGCGGTCGAGCCAGGCGGTGTAGCTGGGCACGTTGACGTAGGAGTCCATGGCGCAAAGGAAGCTGTGCTCCATCAGCATGAACTCTTCGTCGGCCTGCTCGGCGTCCAGCGGGTGGATGGCCAGCAGCTGCGGCAGGAACTCGACCATCGATGCCACTTCGGCACGCGCCTTCAGAATGCGCGCCTCGGGGCGGGCGGGGTCTTCGCCGGGCAGCGGCGCCGGGTAGCGGGTCTCCCACCACATGGCCTTGTCGAACTGCGGGTCGACCGCCAGGGTACGTTGCAACAAGGTGGTGCCGGTGCGCGGCAGGCCGACGATCACCAAGGGGTCGTCGATGGGCTGCTCGAGGATCTGCGGGTAACGCGTGCAATGGTCTTCAATGACCAGGCGGTTGACCAGTTGCGCCAGCAACTTTTCGCGCAGCATCCCGCGCCCGGCCACGGACAACCGGGCCTCGTGCTCCAGCGCCTCGGCCAGCACCGCCAGGCCCTCACGGAAGTTGCCCGGGCCAAAGTCCTGCAGGCCACCGGCACGGGTACTGGCCTCGGCCATCAGGCGTTCTGGGGCGAATTCACTGATCATCAGGCAAGCTCCTCGAGTGCATGCAGCTTCACGACACGGGTGGTGGGATGTACCGGGGTTTTCGCGCCGACCCAGCGCAGGCACAGGGTGCCGTGGGGGTGGCCGGCGGTTTCCAGCCAGTTCGCAAGGCCCGGGTCGCGGGCGCTGAGCACCATGCGCAAGCCGCCGTCGGCGTCCAGTTGCGCTGAATGCTTGTTCAGGCAGATGCGGTGATAGCGGTAGTCCAGCGACTCCATCCAGTAGTTATTGATTTGCAGGTTCCAGAAATCGCAATCGGGTACCTGCTCCACCTCGATCAGCAAGGCTTCGTCGTCGGCCAGGGCCCAGTAGGAGTGGTAGTAGAAGATGTTCGGGTCGCCGCCCACCGACTGGCACAACGGCTGGTCAGCCGGCGGCAGCTGGTTGGCATGGGCCTGATAGCCCTGGGCCCAGTCAGCGAACAGGCGCGCGGTGTTCTCGACGAACGAGGCGGCGCGTTGCAGGCCTTGCTGCAGGAAGGCCGGGTCCAGGGGCGGTGGAGCCTGGTCGGCATCCAGGCGTTCGATACGCAGCTGTGCCGGTTGCTCGGTGGTGCGATCGAGGAAGGTCTGGCGCACGATCAGGGCGTTGCTTTCCGGCTCCAGGCGCAACCAATTGCCGCTGCCCTGCGGGTGCTGGCTGAGGATGATCTCGAAGTTGCCATCGGCGTCCAGCTGCAACTGGCTGGCATCGATGAAGCCGGTCTGGATCATCTTGCCGTTGGTTTCGTAGCCGCCCTTCTGGGTCCCGAAGCTCAAATAGGCGACGCTGCCGCGCTGTCCGCTGACCCGATAGCGCTGGGCGCCGTTCAGGCGAGCATAGCGGTACAAGTTATCCGGGTTGTCGGCGCCGATCTTGGCGGTTTCGTGTGAGGGGGTGATGAAGCCCGGGAAGTCCGGGTCGGCGAACTCCAGATGCATTTCCAGGGCGATACGCAGCAGGCGCGTGAGGTAGCGAAAGCCCTCGGCGCGGGTCTGCGCATCGGCAGGCGCCTCGGCGCGCAGGATCTGCTCGCCGCTGCGCCTTAATTGCTCGCAGAAATGGTTCCAGGTTGCGCCGCTGCATACCTGCTCGGTGGGGTCGATGGCCATGATGGTCTCCGTGGGGGGCGGAATGCCGCCATTGCTGGAGACCATAAAAAGCAAGACACACGGGCACTACGTCCGAGCAGACTAACCCACTACTTCACCCTTGCATTAGACGAGGCCCCTGCGCAGGTAGACGGTTTTTTAGGGTAGGCCGTGATGACCTTCCCATCTTCGGCAAACACCACCAGTGTGGACAGCTTTCCATATTTAGTGTTGAGCTCGTAGCGCTCATTGGTTGAACTACGCCCCTTCGAACCTGTTCCACCTTCTTTTAGCTCTCCGGAAACGAACGATTCCACGATCAATTTTTTGACGTCAGCCGGCCCTATTTTCAGACTACTGTTGCTGGCCTGTCTGGCCTCCTGTTCAAAATCCGATTTATGCCCGCTCCAAAGATGCACCCATCCTTCGTTCGCATTACCGTCTAACAAGTATATAAACTGGGAAACCTTTTTTTCCCCTACAATTTTCTCTCGCACCCCTATTGCCCAGGGTCGATCGCTGCCCACGGAAGAGACCCTTTTCAGCCGAGCAAGCAAAGATTCATATTTTCTGTTTTCCACATAATGTGGATTCGGCATCAGTTTTCCGTTTCTGGGTATTAAAGGCTCGTTACGCTGCGCGGCAGTGACTACGACAAATTGATTATTCTCCTGACTCAGCGTCAATTTCGACAGTTCACGCGCGGCTTGCTTCTCTGCCAAACGTGCGCTCTCCTGACGGGCCAATTCAGCCTCTAACCGATCGCCTTCTTTTTTTTGTCTTTCCCTTTCCTTCCGCTTCGCCAGCTTTTTTTGATTTTTGGTCAATCCCTGAGTTGGATCATTGGGGTCGTCACCCGCCAACCCTAGAACATCGACCCGTGTCACGGGATTGTTTCCAACCATGCTGAACAGGTTCAACCCGTCCACCGTACCGGCCGGGTCTGCACTCAACCAGCGCCCCGCCCAAGGCTGGTAATAGCGGTAGCCGTAGTAATACAGGCCTGTGGCATCGCGCTCTTTGCCTGAATAGCGCACGGTCTTGTAGCTCGCCTCGACTTCGTTGCGTGCAACCCATACCGCCGTGCCGCCAAAGGGGTAGTACTCTTCCTGGCTGATCAGGTTGCCGGCGCCATCGACCTCCAGCGCGCTGCTGCCCAGCAGGTTGTCGTAGCTGTAGCGCAGTTGATCGTTCGCGAGATCGTCGGGTTTTCCTGCCTGCCAGTGCAGTACCCGCACTTGCGCACGACCGGCCTCCCCGACCGTCATCACCTGCAGGTCTTGCGTGAGCGTGTCGCCATTGGTGTGGGTACGCAGCTCCAGCCCTGGCAGGTAGATCACTCGCTGGGACTGAGTGCTGCGGGCCGTTCGCTGGGTACTGGCTTTCAGCACACGCTGGCTATGGTTGTCATAGCGGTAGCTTTCGCAGTCGTCCGTACCTCCTTCGCGCTTCACCGACACGACCTGCTCGAGCTCGGCTCGCGAGCTCCAGGCCAGTGGTTGCCCCGGCAACAGCACGGCCTGCTGCCCGCCCGGAGTGAACAGCGCCTCGACAGCCGACGAGGCCTTCGTCATCGAGCTCAACACGGCCCGGTTGCTGCGGTCGCTGACGGTGATGTCGGTGGTGTAGTTGTGGTTCGTGGCGGGGGCGCTGTGACGGATCTGGAGCAGGTTGCCTGCGGTGTCGTAGCGGTACGTGCGCATGTACGAGGTGTAGGTGGTGCTGTCGAAGGGGGTGACATGCGGAAGGTGTCGGCCTTGTTGGCCGGCGTTGGCCATTTCGCGGCCCGTGGCACTGGCCAGCTGGTAGAGGCTGTCGTAGCTGTAGGTGTTTTCCGGCACCACTTTCTGGTTGCGCCAGAACCGGGTGGCCTCGGCGTCGTTGCGGATCTTGAGCACATTGCCCACCGGGTCGTAGGCATAGCGCAGGTCTTGCAGCACCTTCGCGCCAGTGCCCTGGCGCTCGGTCTTGATGGAGGACAGGCGCTGGGTGTCGGGCTCGTAGGTGTAGGTGGTCACCACACCGTTGCCATGCACCTCGCGCAGTTTCTGCCCGGCGGCGGAATAACTGACGGACTGGACGATGGCCTGCTCGGCCTTGCCCGCGATCGTCAGCCAGCTGCCCCTGAGTTGGCCGGCCACGTCATAGGCCACCCGTTGCAGGTTGCCTGCGGCATCCAGGGTCGTCAGCAACGCGCCCGTGGCGTCTGCCGTGGTCTGGGTCGTATAGGTCTCAGGGGCCAGACGGGTGTCCCATTCCACCACCTCTTCACCCTGCCAGTCAGCGGCGATATCAGGATTTTCGGCATCCTTGAGCAGCTGCCGGGTCGTTGAGATCGGCACACCCGTCAGGGCAAAGCTGTTCGCCTGCGCCAGACCCGCCGGGTCGTAATGGCGGGTCGCCTGCCCGAGCAAATTATGGTCCCGTGCCTGTTGCGTAACCTGTGCCCAGACGAACCGCTCGGCAATCCGTACCTCGCTGTCGGCCACTTGCTCCGTCACGCTCAGCGGTCGGCCGGCCTGGGACGGGGCCTCGTACTGCCAGGTACGGGTAACCGCCTGGCTCAGGTCGTCGTTACCGCCTTCGTCGGTAGCAACCTGGGCCACCTCCACGAAAGGGCGCCCGGCGGCATCCCTGAGGGTGATCGAGGTGCCCGCATCGACGCTGCGGGTGTGCAGGGCCGTACCGGCAAGGTCCGTCAGGTAGGTGAAGTTTGCCCGGCCCGCCGCGGCCAGCCGAGGGTCGGCACTGCGCGCCAGGACGCCTCGGGCGTCGTGTTGGTGATGGGTGACGCGTTCGTCCGTCACCTCAGGTTTATCTGGCTGACGGTAATAGTCGATAGTGCGTACAACCAAGCCACGATTATCGACAACCGCGACGGACGGGGTATTACGAAAAGACAACATGGAAAGCAACTCCTGTTAATGACTATTTCCTGCGCCGCTAGTAATTCACAAACAACAAAGCCGGCGCAGCACGCCAAAAACAGCGAGCCGCGTAAGAAGCATATAAATCAAACAGCGATAATTATCGCCAAAAAAAACTTCTCACACCTCAAGTAAAAAAATCTGCCACACACTTACAAGCAGAAAGTAAAAAGCACTAACACCCAAACGACCAACCCAATACTGCCCCTTATCCAAACGGACGAAGAACCCGAAACGCCAACCGACCACGATGCCTCGTTGGGCCACACGGCTCCCCTGCGCCACGCCTAGGCGTGGGGCCACTCTACGAGGAATCATCGATGACAACCGACAAGAACCTGGTTCGCTCCGTCACCGTGGACATCGCCGCCCCCGCCGAGCTGGTCTGGTCGATCCTGGTCGACCTGCCCAGCTACCCGCAGTGGAACCCCTACACGGTCAAGGTCGAATCCACCCTGCGCCTGGGCGAGCCGGTCAACCTGTTCCTGCCCAACCCGGCCGCGCCCGGTGAGCTGCTGCATGTGGTCGAGTACCTGGTGGACTTCGAGCCACACCGCCTGCTCGCCTGGGAAATGCGCTCGAGCGCCAGCAACCCTGACGCGGCCCGCCGCGAACAACTGATCGAGCGCACCGGCCCGAACAGCTGCCGCTACCACACCACCGACCAGTTCCTCGGCCCCACCGCCGACGCGGTCATGGCCAACCATGGGCCATGGGTCAAGCAGGGCTTCGATGCCGTGGCCCTGGCCGTGAAGGCCCGTGCCGAGTCGCTGCACGCCACCGCGGCCTGATGTTGGCACCACCGCTTCACTTCGTCCGAGCAGACGAAGAGGCGCTGGTGGTGCATTGCCTACCTTGGCGTCAACCGGGCCCGTACCCGGAAGATCACGAGGAGGTATCCGATGTTGACTCATCTGCAATGGCTGGAGGCCGAGAGCATCCAGATCATCCGCGAAGTGGTGGCCGAGTGTGAGCACCCGGTGATGCTCTATTCCATCGGCAAGGACAGCGCGGTGATGCTGCACCTGGCGATGAAGGCCTTCGCCCCGGGCAAGCCGCCCTTCCCCCTGCTGCACGTGGACACCACCTGGAAATTCCGCGAGATGATCGCCTTCCGCGACCAGACCGCCGAGCGCCTGGGCCTGGAGCTGCTGGTGCACATCAACCCCGAAGGCGTGGAAAAAGCCATCGACCCCTTCACCCACGGTTCGGCCCTGCACACCGACGTGTGGAAGACACAGGGCCTGAAGCAAGCGCTGGACCAATACGGCTTCGATGCCGCCTTCGGCGGTGCCCGCCGCGACGAGGAAAAATCCCGTGCCAAGGAGCGCGTGTTCTCCCTGCGTTCCGAGCAGCACCGCTGGGACCCCAAGCAACAGCGCCCGGAGCTGTGGCGTCTGTACAACACGCGCAAGCGCAAGGGCGAAAGCCTGCGGGTGTTCCCGCTGTCGAACTGGACCGAGTTGGACATCTGGCAATACATCTACCTGGAGCAGATCCCCATCGTGCCCCTGTACTTCGCCAAGGAGCGCCCGGTGGTGGAGCGCAACGGCACCCTGATCATGGTCGACGACCAGCGCCTGCCGCTGCGTGACGGCGAAACCCCCGAAATGCGCAAGGTGCGCTTCCGCACCCTGGGCTGCTACCCGCTCACCGGCGCCATCGACAGCGACGCCGACGACCTGCCGGCGATCATCGGCGAGATGCTGGTCAGCCGCACATCGGAACGCCAGGGCCGGCTGATCGACAGCGACTCGGCCGGCTCCATGGAGAAGAAGAAACAAGAGGGATACTTCTGATGAACGCGATCACCCACGCCCGGCACGACGACCTCACCACGTACCTGCAGGCACAGCAGCACAAGCAACTGCTGCGCTTCATCACTTGCGGCAGCGTCGACGACGGCAAGAGCACCTTGATCGGGCGCCTGCTGTACGAGTCCAAGGTGCTGTTCGAAGACCAGCTCGGCCAGCTCGAAGCCGACTCGAAAAAACTCGGCACCCAAGGCGAGGACCTGGACTTCGCCCTCTTGGTGGACGGCTTGGCCGCCGAGCGCGAGCAAGGCATCACCATCGATGTGGCATACCGTTTCTTCGCCACGGAGAAACGCAAGTTCATCGTTGCCGATACGCCCGGCCACGAACAGTACACCCGCAACATGGTCACCGGCGCCTCCACCGCCGACTTGGCGGTGATCCTGGTAGACGCCCGCCAAGGCCTGCTGACCCAGACCCGCCGGCACAGTTACCTGGTGTCGCTGCTGGGGATCGGCAAGGTGGTGCTGGCGGTCAACAAGCTCGACCTGATGGGCTACTCGCAGGAGGTGTTCCAGCGCATCGAGGCCGACTATCGTGCCTTCGCCGCGCAGATCGGCCTGGATGACATCCAGTGCATTCCACTCTCTGCGCTGCGCGGCGACAACATGCTCAGTGCCAGCCCCAACACCCCTTGGTACACAGGCCCGAGCCTGCTTGCCTACCTGGAAGACGTGCCGCTGGAGCAGGCCCACGCCAGCCAGGCGGCGTTCCGCCTGCCGGTGCAATGGGTCAACCGCCCCAATCTGGACTTCCGTGGCTACTCGGGCAACATCGCCGCCGGCAGCATCAGCGTCGGTGAACGCATCCGTGTACTGCCCTCGGGCCAGCAGAGCGAAGTCTCCGAGATTCTCGGCGCCAGCGGCCCGCAGCAGCGCGCCGAGTGCGGCCAGGCGGTGACCTTGGTGCTCAAGGACGAGATCGACATCAGCCGCGGCGACCTGATCGCCCTGGCCGACGCCCCGCCCGCGGTGGCCGACCAGTTCGAAGCCACCCTGGTGTGGATGGACGAAGAGCCGTTGCTACCCGGGCGCCCGTACCTGATGAAGATCGGCTGCCGCACCGTGGGCATGAGCTGCGCCAACCTCAAGCACCGGGTGGACGTGAACAACCTCGAGCAGCTCGCCGCCAAGACCCTCGAGCTCAACGGCATCGGCGTATGCAACCTGAACCTGGACCGCCCGATCGCCTTCGATGCCTATGCTGACAACCGCGACACCGGCGGCTTCATCGTCATCGACCGCCTGAGCAACCGCACCGTCGGCGCTGGCATGCTGCACTTCGCCCTGCGCCGGGCGCAGAACGTGCATTGGCAGGCCATCGACGTCAACCGCGAGGCCCACGCCGCGCTCAAGGGCCAGACGCCACGGGTGCTGTGGTTCACCGGCCTCTCGGGCGCCGGCAAGTCGACCATCGCCAACCTGGTGGAGCGCAAGCTGCATGCCCTGGGCAAGCACACCTACCTGCTCGATGGCGACAACGTGCGCCACGGCCTGAACCGCGACCTGGGCTTCACCGAGGCCGACCGCGTGGAGAACATCCGCCGCGTGGCCGAAGTGGCCAGGCTGATGCTCGATGCCGGCTTGATCACCCTGGTCTCGTTCATCTCGCCGTTCCGCGCCGAGCGCGACATGGCCCGGGGCCTGGCCGGGGAAGGCAACTTCCTGGAGATCTTCATCGACGCGCCGTTGGCCCTGGCCGAGCAGCGCGACCCCAAGGGGCTCTACCAGAAGGCCCGCCGGGGTGAGCTGAAGAACTTCACCGGGATCGACTCGCCGTACGAGCCGCCGGTGAATCCAGAGCTGCATATCGATACCCAGAGAGAGACGGCGCAGGCGGCGGCCGAGCGGATCGTCGAGGCCTTGCTGCGCCTTTGAGCAACGCCAGGACAGGCCCAATCGCCGGCAAGCCGGCGATTGGATCAACGCAGGTTTCATGCTGCATGACAAAGCGCTAACCAGGCTCTTGCTAGTCCGAACAGACGATTTACCCACCCCTTCTCACATCAATACTGCCCCCACCCCCTCATCCACGAGGCGCAGCATGACCGCCCACCACTCGGCCCCCATCGCCACCGAAGCCCTCAGCGCCCTGCTCGCCCTGGCCTACCAGGGCCCGCTGGAAGCCACGCCCTGGGCCAGCTTCCTGGAGCAGCTGCGCCAACGCCTGGACGCGAGCTTCATCACCCTGGTGCTGCGCAACCCGGAACACGAACGCCCCGGCTTGATCGTCAACGCCTCGGTACACGGCGCGCTGCTGCCCGGCGAGCCGTCCTACAGCGAGTACTACTATTCGATCTGCCCGTTCCTCGAATGGCCCGCCGACAAGGTGGCCACCGCCGACCAGATGCTCGGCACCGAGCCCTGGCTGGCCCACGACTTCTATCGCAATTACCTGCAACCGCTGGACCTGCGCCATGTGCTGGTTGCCAACATGGTCACCACCGCCGGCATGCACTGCGCTCTGTTCGCCAGCCGCGGCCACACCAGCCACGACTTCGAGGTCGACGAAATCGCCCTGGTCCGCCTGCTGCTGCCGCATCTGCAACAGGCCGTGGACCTGCATTCGGCGGTCGACCAGCTCGACTCTGAACGCCAGCTGTATGCCGCGACCATCGACCGGCTGATGGTCGGCACGGTGATCCTCGACGAGAACGGCCGCACCCTGCGCTGCAACAGCGCGGCACAGCGCCTGTTCGCCAGTGGCGACGGGCTGGTGTGCAAGCAGGAGAAACTGTGCGCCTTCGTCAACCATGAGAACCGCGCGTTGCAGCAATCCATCCAGACCGTCCTGAGGCACCGCCAGCGCGGGTTGGACGAGCTGGAAGTGCTCACCTTGTCCCGCCCGAGCGGGGAAATGCCGTTGAACCTGCTGCTACGCCCCATCCCCCTGAACTACCAAGCCCGCAAAGGCGCACGACGGCCAGCGGTGGCGCTGTTCATCCGCGACCCGGCGGACTCGCCCCAGGCCTCGCGCCACCTGCTGCGCAGCCTGTTCCAGCTGACGCCCACCGAGACGGAGGTGGCGATGCTGGTGATGGATGGGCAGACCCTGGACGAGACGGCCGAAGCGCTGAACGTGTCGCGCAATACCGTACGGGCGCACTTGCGCGGGGTGTTCGCCAAGACCGGCGCCACGCGGCAGGCGCAGTTGGTGAAGACATTGCTCAACAGCGTGGCCTCGCTGGGCTGAGCCTTCTACGACCAGCGCCTGGGCGCTGTCATGCAGAGCACAGACGGATAGCACAGACCTCGTAGGAGCGGGCTTGCCCCGCGATTGGGCCTAACCTGCCATCGCGGCTGCATGGCAAGGGCTACGCCCTTGATCGCGGGGCAAGCCCGCTCCTACAGGTTTCACTGCCGGCTAAAAAGTCTTGTCGGACGCATCCGAAATCCACCAACCCGGGGTGAATCCTTTCCACCCGCCGGGCACAATCAGCCTCAACGGCAAATGAATGCCACTGCTGTCACAGGTTTCAAAAAGGAACAGCTATGTCCGAGGTCCTTCTACTGCTTCTCGTCTTCGTATTCGCGCCCGCGTTGAAAGGCTACGTGGCCAACGTCCGCCAATCACCTCGCAAACGGGTCTGGTATTACCGCAACTACCTGATTGTCCTGGGCTGGACACGCCTGCATTACTCGATGCTGCTGTTCTTCGTCTGCACACTGCTGCTGTACGCCGTCGCCGGGTTGAAAATGAGCGGCCTGGCCATTGACCAGCCGATAGGGCTTACCCTTCTGCTGCTTACCGGCGTGTCCGGGCTGTGGTACCTGCGTTGTTATTTCGAACCTCGGATCAAGTGGCTACAGGAGAAGCTACCATGGAAACCAGTGCTGGCAGTTGCGGCGGTGGCGGTGGCGACGCTTTCGAAAGTCTATACCGACCAACTGATCGCCGAGCTGACCCACCTGCCCGCCCGCGATCTGCCCAACGCCCAGGTATTGTTGAGTGCCGCCATGAACCCTGCCCTGTGGTTCGCAGGCCTGACGCTGCTGTTGAGCTTCTCGGTGATGTTCCTCTCTGGCTTCCTGATGCTGCGCAGCATGGTCCGTGACTACTTCAGCATGAAGGAAAAACGCAAATACGACGTCAAGCCGGACATGACCGCCATCGTCGCCATGTTCATGTGCGTGTTCATCTTCGGCCCGATGATGGAGGAGCTGTTCACCCGCAAGAACTACGAAACCTGGGCACGCCAGGCGATCGCGTTTGCCACGTTCAACTTGCCGGCATCGTACTGTGGCCTTTCGGACCTTGAGGGCGTTACGGTGGCGCCACTATCCAACGACACGGCGGCCATTGCCATTCCCGACGAGGTATTGGGGTACCGTTTCGAGACGATCGCCTGTACGCCGCAGAAGAAAAGCCAGGCAGCGGTGATCGCGTTGTTGCGGGAATGAAGCCACCGCCCGATCACTGACACGTCCCAGCCATAGATAATGGCATTAAGACATTACCCCTGATACGCTCTTTCCATCGACACAAGCATTTGATTGGCAGGGAAACCACATGCGTACGCTGCTCAGGGGATTGAGGTCTTACCTCAGCACCTCCTCCGACGATGCCTACTGGAACGAAAAGGCAACCGAAGTCACCTACCTCAGCGCCCTGCAAACAGGCACAGCCGATCCCTCCCCTGCCCTTGAGCCACTGACGTTGTCCGAAAGAGCAGCCGCGGTGGTCGGCTCAATCACGTTCGAGGGCCTGCTCGAGCAGCTCGAAATCGATACCTCCTACCCTGCACTGACGAAAACGCAGATGGGTACCGCTGTCGGGATGGGCATCATCGGCGTACTCCTTGCTCATTTCACCAACAGCAATGGCGAGGCCCTCGAGGCGTTCTTCAAGCGGCTGCATGAACCCTACAAAGCGGGAAGCGGGCCCAGCCCCATCGACTACAGGACCGGCGCCAAGCATCGTTATATCTTCGGACACGACTTCAACCTATGGCAGAAGCTACCCGAGGACTACACGATCGGGGGCGCCTCGGTCGGCGGCAGAACGCTCTACAGCCTGATCCTGGAGCAGATGCAGCTTGGCTTTCCCGATGCAGGTTTCATTGGCGGGCATGTCAAGGCCATCCTGCACATCCTGACCCATTACCTGAGCGATCTTCCCACCACCGATGGGCTGCCCCTGCCCTTCAGCTCGCTGTTCACCCAATGGGTGAAAGACGAAACCAAGGTCTCTGGCTACAGCGCTGAAAACCCGTTGATGGATGCGCTGGGTAAAGAGTACGGAACCATCAACGCCGCAGACATCGCCTCGTACGCCATCATCAAGATGCTGTTGAAAGGACACCATGGCATCGCCTTCTACAAGGTTTGCGCCAGTGATGATGAGAAGGCGCTGCACCTTGCGCAGATGAGCACCATTGCCTATGGCACCGCCGTGGTCATCCAGATGATGCTGCTGGCCTCCGGCACGGCCGGGCGTACTGGAAAACTCAACTACCTGATTGCCGGCCCGTTCCTGTGGAACGCCGGCAAGGTCGTGTTGATCTGCAACCGCCAGCACCGCGAGATCGTCCAGAGCTACGACCGGTCGCTCGCATTGCTTGAAAACGAATCCATTACTTTCGATGACTGGGTGAAATGCCAATGCGCCTGACCGACCATGCACTTGCCCCCGGCAATGAATATCACTTCGAGTCCTCCGACGAGTACTGTGCCCCCGCGCTGGTCGAGCGCGCAGCAAAGGCTGTCGCCACGACCATCCGCCTGGATGCCGCGGGCCAGGCCCAACTGCAGGCGATCGTCGAGCTGGAAAAACTGCGGTACGCATTCGCCACAGGCGATGCCGACCTCAAGGCCCATGGCCAACAGATCCAGGCGATCAGGAATACTTTGATCCAGGCACATGGACGGGAGCCCTTCGATAACGGAGCGGTCGAAAAGGCCTTTTATAAAGCATTGAACCAGGCGTACGGCTATGTCGGCTGACAAGATCATCAAAGCCTTCGCGGTGGTGACCGGCGTTATCGCCGCGTCACTCGGTGGCACATTGGCAGGCAAGTTCGCTTCCGACCGACAGGAAAGGAAGCGGCAGAAAAAGTTGGACGAGGAACATGCAATGCTCGAGAAAAAACTGAAAGGGCGAAATCAATAATGGCGATTCTGATTGGGCTGGTGGTGCTGGCAATTCTCTTCTTCGTGCTGTCGTTCAGCCTTTTTGAAAGCCGGCGTGCCGCCAGGCATCGGAAGATGAAACAGGCCAAGTCGAAGGTGTTCAAAAAAGGTACCTAGGGCACCGCCCAGTGCCTGTCCAATGGTCTATCGTCAGTCAGTGAAGGGGGTCCCGACAAACACGAGAAGGCCCATGAACCGCCAAGCTGCGCTGAACACGCTATGGAAACGACTGTTCGTCATTCTGGGGCTCCTACTGGCGGTGTCAGTGGCAGCCCAGCTCAATAGAGGCCATCGGTAACCAAGGACGGCCCCCAACCATAATGACCCTCTTCTACCTCAAACTCATCGTCACACCGCTGCTGATGTGGGCCGTCTCGCTCGCCTCCCGGCGCTGGGGCGGGCTGCTGGGCGGCCTGCTTTCAGGCCTGCCGATCACCTCGGCGCTGGTGATGACTTTCCTGAGCCTGGAACAAGGCACCGCGTTCACCCTGAACGCAGTCCCCGGCGCCCTGGGCGGCCTGGCCGCGGTACAGGCCACCTACACCTGCTACCTGTACGCCACCCGACGCGTCGAAATCGGCCTGGCCGTACTGCTGGCACTGGTGTTCTACGCCCTGGCCGCCTACGCCTTCACCCATGGGGGCAGCCTGTACCTGTCGATTGCCGCCTCCCTGGCACTGATCGCCTGGTTGATCCGCGCCACCGCCCACGAGCCCAAACCCGACATTCTCGCCAAACCTCGCCACCGCTACTGGGAAATCCCCCTGCGCATGGTGGCCGCCACTACCCTGCTGATGGTCACCACCGGCTTCGCCAGCTGGCTGGGGCCAGCGGCCAGCGGCATGCTGGCGCCGATTCCGGTGATTGCCTGGCCATTGGTGGTGTTCGCCCATGTGCAGAGCGGGCGCGCAGGGATGGCAGCGATGGTGCGCGGGAATGCCATCGGGGCCGTGGGGGTTATTGCGTTCTACTTGGCGGTGGCGGGTTTGCTTGAAACGCTGGGGATCGCGGCGACGTTTGCCCTTGCGGTTGTGTTGGCGGTGGTACTGACCGTAGGCCTGGCGGCGGCATTGCGTTCACGTAGATGATCAGAACACCGACCACCCAATCCGTGAGCTGAGCAACTCGAGCGCGGCCATCCCGGCAAGGGAGTTACCAGCAGCATTCAACTCCGGCGACCACACGCAAACGGTGAATTGGCCCGGTACGATCGCCACGATCCCGCCACCTACACCACTCTTGCCAGGCAACCCTACCCGATAAGCGAAGTTGCCGGCTTCGTCATAGAGCCCGCTGGTGGCCATGATCGAATTCACCTGCTGAGTTTGGCGTTGGGTCAAGATCTGGTTACCACTGTGCTTGCAGTACCCATCATTGGCCAGGAAACAGAATGCCCGGGCTAGATCCAGGCAATTCATCTGCAGCGCGCAATAGCTGAAATAACTGCGCAGCACCGCCTCGACTTCGTTATGGAAGTTACCGAACGATTGCATCAGATAGGCCATGGCCGCGTTGCGTGCGCGGAACTGATACTCCGATTCAGCCACACGGGTATCGATTGAAATATGCGGGTTGCCCGACAACCGACGTACGAAATCGCGCATCGACAACGTAGGTGCCGCGAAGCGCGATTGGTTGATATCGCAAATCACCAGTGCCCCCGCGTTGATGAAGGGATTACGCGGACGCCCGCGCTCGAATTCCAGCTGCACCAGTGAGTTGAACGGCTGGCCCGAGGGCTCATGACCCAACCGTTCCCAGATCGCCTCCCCCGAGTGGCCAATCGCCTGAACCAGGCTGAACACCTTGGAAATGCTCTGCACCGAAAACGACACCCGCGCGTCGCCTGCGCAGTAATAGCTGCCATCGTTGCCATAGACCGCGATGCCCAGCCGGTTCGCCGGGACATCGGCCAGCGCGGGGATGTAGTCAGCCACTTTGCCCTTGCCGATCAAGGGACGCACTTCGTCGAGAATTTCGTTCAACAGCGTTTGCATGGAAGGCCTTATGTATCAGTCCCCCAGACGACAGCAAGGGGTGGCATTCTTGACGCAGGCTGTGGGGGAGAAATCACATGTTTGCGAAGAAATGGCTGACGGGGCGTTCAGGGACGTGCCCGTACTGTCGTAGTCTGGAAACCATAACCTATGCTGTGTTTGGTTTGACGATCATTTTGGACGACGCTACATCATGAAATTAGACGGACGCTCATTATGCAGATAGGCGGCACATTCCCTGGCACTACAGCGCAGGCAGGGGCAGTCCACAAACCCTTGGAACAACGATCGCCCAGCGCTCGCATTTCTGCAGAGACCGATACTGTTCCTCGCTGTCCTCCAGGAACCGAACTACCACACCCGCAACCTCGCATCGCTCAACCTCAAGATCCAGCTTAAAAGACTGAGAAGTCCGCCCGACAACTCGCCCCTGACCATCCCATATCAGGTAGCGGTCGCCCTGTTTTTCAAGCTTCAGCTCCGCTCCCGGCTCCAAGCACCTCAGTGCCTCATGGATGGGGTCTGTTGCAGAGCTACGTCCGGCAAAGCCGATATCGATGTCTTTCAGACTGAGCTGCAGGTAACGCCGCTCCAAGGCTGCACTGTAATCGCCGGTAAAGGTCTGCTGCGCGATGTCAGCCGACAGACTCCCACTGAAAGGATTCGCTGCACTGAACTCACACAGCGTCAGCGTCTGCTCTGCGCGCGTCATACCCACGTAGTACAACCGGCGTTCATCGTTAAGCCCCTCAGTCTGAACATTCCAGCCACCATCAAGCAGAACGACATGCCTGAACTCTAGGCCTTTCGCTGAATGTACCGTGCCCAGATACAGGCCACTCCTGGCCTGCTGCCGCATCTCCCGAGCGTAGTCATAGAGCCAGTCCACGATTGCAGCACTGTTGAGCTGGCACTCACCCAGCTCGACCTGCAATTGGGTGAAAGCCTCCTGGAAAAAGCTACGCCAGCTCTCACTCACCCCAGCAGACACCTGCTGCCATGCCATAGCAGCCGAAAGCGCCTCGTTGACTTCTCGAAGTCGATCAACAACCGCCACGAAATCACGCTGCCGAGTGATGGGCAGCGCACTGTCTTTATCCGAGGCCAGAAAGTACGGAACTCCGGCAAGCTCGCAAAGCGCCTGGACTGGCCACAGATACTGATGGGTACGGGCAAGAATAGCGCATCCACTCCAGCTACCCTCTTCCAGTGCCAGCAGTCGCTTGAGTTCGCGTATAGCAGCCTGCGCCTGAAGGTTGCCAACAGCTCTATCGCTGGATTCAACGGCCAGTCGCGTAACCCGCCCAGATCGACCTGAATCGAGCGTCTGCCACTGACCACCGAGAGGATTCGACTGGCGCTCCCGGTTGATTCGGATGGGATAGGACGCTTTCAGGCGCCCAGGGTTGTTGCCGACCAGCTGATTTGCGGCGGCAATAATGCGTTGAGTCGAGCGATAGTTCTCGACAAGATAGCTGGTAGCGGCGGAGTAATCCTCGCGAAAGCGTTCGATGTATCGGTTGTTGGTGTCGCGCCAAGCGTAGATATTCTGATCATCGTCCCCCACCGCCAAAATGCACAAACGCCCTTCCTCACTGGACTGCCTACCTGCAAGCGCACTCACCAAACGGTATTGCAGGGCATCGATGTCTTGGTATTCATCAACCAGGATGTAGCGGTAGCCACGTAACAACTGCTCACGCAGGTCATCCTCGCCATCGGCAGTTCCCTTACCCTCCAAAAGCTCAACAGCGTCCTCCAGGACCTGTTTCAGAGCCCTTTCGTCAACAACATCCCTACGCTCAAAGCGAGTGCCCGTCAGGCGCATGGCCATACTGTGATAGGTCATGACGCTGACACCGTAGGCATCAGCTCCAACCAGACTCAAAAGACGCTTACGAATTTCATTGGCCGCATGCCGATTGAAGGTCAACGCCACAATGGCATTGGCTGGAATCCGCCGGACACGCAGCAAATAAGCGATACGGTGAACGATTACGCGAGTTTTGCCAGATCCTGGCCCTGCCAACACCAAGCGATTAACGTCGTCGTCATCGATCACAATGAGTCGCTGTTGAGTGCTTAGATCCTCAACAATGGATCTCCAGGACTCTTCACTGGTGGCATGCTTAAGCACCTCTTCGCGGCCAGCGAAATAGCGCTGCAAAAAGGCATCTTTTGAGTCCGTGAAATAGTGCAGCACCAGCTCCAGCGCACTCGCCATGGCGCCGAGTGCGACCTCGGCATACTCACGCATCACATGGACCTGGATACGCTTCTCGCTGTAATGCTCATCGAGACGCAGATAATCGTCTTTGAGGTAGCTGCCCTTCTTGTCTGCGTTTACCTCAATGGTCATTGCCCGACGCATCACCGTCATCCCGTGATTGAGCGTCAACACATCCTGCTTGTGCAGGTACAACAGCACATGCTCAATTGCTCTGTGACGTTGGTTCGGGGGGATGACCTGTGATAGCTCCAGGTCCGACTCGATCACACCGACCAACTCACCGAAGGTGGACTGCACCATCAGATCCTTGCCCTTGGAGGCCGGCGCCAGCTTTCCAATCAAGAACTGAAGCAGCTTGCTGGCAATGATTCGGCGCTTTTCACCAAAACGCTCAATCTGTGACCAGCTGTACTTACCTTGAATCTTCAGCTTGATGTAATCGTGATTGACCTGTTTGAGCTCAAAACTGCTACGCGGCTGGCTGTTGCTTTCACGATCTTGAGAGAGGCTACGCAGCAGGCGAAGCACCTGCAACGGAATGACTTCCTCCTGCTCTAGTCTGGCTTTAAGTCCCGCCGTGAGAGCGGCGAGGTTGAGATCCTGCCAAGTACCATCCTCGGCATCCGGCGCCAGTTCGCTGAGTACTTCGAACAGCGCCTCCTCTAATGCCAAGGTCTGCTCCAAGCGCTGAATGGAAGCCCCCACCACGCCGTGACGCAGCAATACGGTCAATTGTGTGTCGTTGACGAGCAACCCCAGTTCTTCCATCTGCTTTAGGGTACTAATGACTTCCTCAGACGTTAGGCTGGTGAGCGACATCAGGTTGTCTGTATTCACCCGCTCATCTGCGTCGGCTTGGTAGAGATATTTCAAAATTGCGCCAAACTCCTCACGGCGCCGCTCCGAGAGATTGGCCTTGAGCAAACGCTGCTCGGCCTCCGATTCGCTCAGGCTCAGACGTGCCGGAAAAATCTGTGTGCTGTTTTCCTCCCGTTTGAGGTATTGCCCTCGTTCCAGCCAAGCAACTGCGGTGACCACTTTGGTTTCGGCATCACTGTCAGCAGCGTCGAACGAGGTCTCGACGGTCTCATCCATGAGAATCTCGCCGGCGGTGATGACCAGCTCGCCGCCCTTACGCCTGGCATACTCGAAACGCAGCTTGCGGAGAATTTGTTGGATGTCACGGAGGCTGAGCTTAGAGCGCTCGCATAACCCAAACTGGGTCTCAATATCCTGCGAGTCATAAAGCAGCACACAGCGTGCTGCATCCTGGTCGCGCCCTGCCCTGCCTGCCTCTTGAAGGTAGTTTTCCAGCGAACCAGGAATGTCTGCGTGAACTACCAAGCGGATATCGGATTTGTCGACGCCCATGCCAAAGGCATTGGTGGCGACGATGATGCGGAGCCGCCCGGCCTTGAAGTCGTCCTGAATATCTTTCTTGTCATTGGGCTCAAGCCCGGCGTGAAAATGGCGGCACGGCCATCCTTGCCCGACCAGAAACGCTGAAAGCTCTTCAGCACCCTTGCGGCTTGCAACGAAAACAACCGCACCACCGTCCTGGCTTCCGAGGTGATCCTCAAGCAGCTGATGGGTTCTTGGCCATTTCTCGCCTCGACTGCAGGGCAGTACTTCAAAGCTAAGATTCGTTCGCTCATGGGTCCCCAGGAACTGATCAAACTCAATCCCGAGACTTTCCTTGAAATGCGCACGGATGTCAGCCAACACATCCGGCTTAGCCGTTGCAGTGAAGCAGCCAATGGGGGCCAGGGGGTGGTCGCCTGTATGCTCGCGAATGAAGCGCGAGGCGTACATGTAATCCGGGCGGAAATCATTTCCCCATTTCGACAAGCAGTGGGCCTCATCAAAAATCCAAGCTCCGATCTGGCGCTGGCGTATCGCACGCCGGAAAGCCTTGTTTCGAAACTGTTCAGGCGACACCAGCAAAATGCCGACGTCGCCCATCTGGATCTTCTCCAGCACGTCAGCACGCTCAGGCATGGTCAATAAGCCATTGAGCGTCGCGGCACACTGCACATTTCGCTCAAGAAGCCCGTCGACCTGGTCCTTCATCAGCGACTGCAAGGGAGAAATAATGATGGTCAGGCTGCCATTTCGATAAAAGCGATTCAGCGCCGGCAGCTGATAGCACAGTGATTTGCCACCACCGGTTGCCAGGATCGCGAGCACATGCCTGCCCTGCATGCCAGCAAGCACTACATCGTGTTGCAGGCTCTCACCGGGTCGTTCGTAGCGGAAATCAGCAAAGCCGAAGTAGCGCTTCAACTCATGGCGCGGATCATGGGTCGTGCAGCAGTAGCGGCAGTCTGAACGGCCGCAGGGAACGTCCCGGAGCTCAGCAATCAATCGCCCAACAGCAGAGAACTGATGCCGCACCCAAGGAGCAAGGACTGAATTGCCCCCCGACACCCTTAACCACGCAAGGGCATAGGCCAAGGGCAGATGTAAATCCTTCTGCGCAAGGTCCTCAGCCAGGAGAGCGTCCAGTCGAGTTCTACATACCTTAAGATCACGATCCAGTGATGGATCGGCTTCCGCCAATAGACTCGGAATGAGCCGCTGAAGATCCGGAATCGAAATTGCAGTCTGCCCCGTTAGCGAAGCGAAAAATGATCCCAGATCGCTCTTTATGCTTGGGGCAAGCAATGCTTGGTAGCAGAGCAGCTCAGCACGATTGGTCTCATTCAACTGCGCGAATGCATCTTGCTGATCTCTGAACAGCACCAGCGTTGAACGACAGTCTGCAAGCGGCGAGTTGAGGCTGTCCCGAATTAGTTTGTAATCCTTGACCAGCCGGTGATACGGGTTCTGCGGAAAAGCCAGCGGAGACAGCCTTAAGGTGTCGATGACTGGCAGTGAATGCAGCGCTAGCTCCGGCGCCTGCTGCTTGAGGATCGGCAAGTCATGCTCGATGACGTTATGCCCCAGAAGGAAGCCTGCCCCATCGGACAATGCATCGACTTCAGCGAGAATCTCAGGGAGATTTTTCGAGACCTTACGATCAAGCTCCACCCCCAGGTCAGGTCGCGTCGCTCCAACCTTAAAGATATGATCTGGCTGCCCGGCCTTACTTGGAGCAACTTCTAGGTCGATAACCAAACTCTTGGGTTGGGGAGGTGACGACATCCCTGATGCGATCCCTGCTACTGCAAATACCTGGTCGCATTCTAAAGGCAAAACGACAGCAACGAAAGCGTGACGCCGTACTTACAAGATCGCGGCAGTCATTGTTCCTACTTCACGTTATCGAAGAACTCATGAGATCTCGCTCGCCCGCGAAGAATCCAACGCGGGGCATGGCGCTAGCTGCGCCAGTGTTCGCGGTTGAAGCCGCTTTTATCAAACAAAAGGTAACTCACTGTTTTTCCTGAAAGAAAAAACAGGTGCGCGGGGGCAATGGCGACGAAATGTTCACTCTTCTATACATGGTCCATTTGATTTTGCAATCCAATGTGTACGGGCTTGTCCCGCGATTAGGCCCGGCCCGATATCACCGTCGCCCTTGATCGCGGATTAAGCCCCCACAGGGGCAGCACTAGCCGCTTGTTCTCTGCTCGACAGCGCAGCCCAAAGGGCTGGGTTATCTCCCACAGGTCCCCGCCGATGTGCCGCTCATGAAAGCAGGCTTACCCGCGTCCACGGGCAAGCTCTGTGGCGCCTGGCCTGCTTTGGCAATGATTACTTCCGGCGCTGATCGAGATCTACCGCAGGCTGCTCCACGCTCTGCCTGCCATCATCAGCCAGGCTGTCATCCTCCTGCCAATCACCGCCTTCCTCTTCGTTCATCAGTGGGTCGTCGTCAGGGTCGGGGATGGTCGGACGGTCGGGGTCAACTGCCGGATCGGGTGAAGGGTTCGTACCGCCTTGTGCACTCGGATCGAGGCTCATCGCTGCATACCTCTCAAGAAACTGTGTGAACCATTTTCGGGCCGTCCATCAGCGCGGTTGTGGATGCTCGGCAGAAACCGAATTGTTGGCCTCCACGTCCTGCATCTCTTCCTTGATAGGGCCCTCGTCATCCGTAGGTAGCGAGGCTTCCCCATCACCACTGCCGACCTGCTCGTCTTTGGTCGTTGCGCTGCCATTGTCCCGCTCCAGCTGCCCGTCCTGGTCCGAGCCGGGTTTGCCAGGCGGCGGGGCCCAATCGACGGGGCGATTTTTGGACCATGCCTCGTCGATACCTTGCTTGGGCTCGGATTCGGTCTGCTCAAGGCCAGAGCCATGGCCTGTGCCGGGCGGGGTTGGCGCAGGGCCTGGGGACGGTGCTTCGGGGCCGTTCTGCTCGATTGCCATGGGCGTTCTCCTCGGTTGGTGCAATGAAGGTGCGCTTGAACGTCGGACGGGAACGGCTGGCGGTAGTGCCTTGGGTGCGACCGGTGGCGCAAAAGGCTGGCGCGGCGGTTGAGTAGGCTGGCAATTCGTGGTTGCCCTGACATCAATCAGCGCTGACAGCCCCGATCTCGTCCATGAAATCCGCCAGGTACGCTTCGAGCCGGGCGTGGCGTATGGCGGCGAGGCGAGCCCCTTCAGGTGTTTTGAAGCCCGACGCAAGCCTGAGCAGCTTGGTATGAAAGTGTTCGATGGCATATCGCGCGTCCTGGTATTCCCTCCCCCGCGCCACAGGATTCGCGAAGTCATAGAGCGCCGATCCCATCCGCCCGGACACGTAGAAACATCGGGCGATACCCAGCGCACCGATAGCGTCCAGGCGATCGCTGTCTTGAAGTATCCGGGCTTCAAGGCTCAGTGGTTCGAAGCCAGCGGAATAGCTGTGGGTTTTCACCGCGTGTGCCACCTGCGCAACACGTGGCTCTGGCCAGCCCATGACAGTGAGGACGGATGCGGCCTTGTCCGCCGACAAGCTCGACGCCTGGCCACGCAACGGAGAGTTCTTCTCGACCGCGACACAGTCGTGCAGCACTGTTGCCGCGAGCAGCACTTCCAGATCGCCACCCTCTGCCCGCTGGATGCGCTGCGCGTTTACCCATACGCGATGGATGTGAGCTAGGTCGTGGGAACCATCGTGGTGGTCTGGTGGTAGATGTTTCAGCAGTTGAGCGGCGAGGTGTTGAAAAGGGGCAAAAGCTTCGCTGGTCATCGGTGGTGCGTTCCATTTCGGCTTGAATGCGCTGCAGCAAGCGCTACAAGCTGTGAAGGATAACGTGCGAGAAATCAGAAAAAGGCTCTTCCATGTAGGCCATTTCCCAAAGATACTCCCTGTGCCTGTTTTTCGTTGCACATGGTCAACGTGAATTCTAGTGTGGTGTTTTGCAAATACGACCAATAACTCGCGAGCGATTTTTGCGCTCAGGCAAGGCGTCGCGACGAGTCGTAGCCCAGCTACGGCGAGGAGCGACAACGCCGCATGAGCATGGTCGTTATTTATGAAACACCACACTAGGCAGTGTGCGGAAAGTACTGTCATAGACACTGCCGCCAGCAGGCCAACGTGACCATGGCGGCATAACTTTTCGCGAGCTTGCAATAGCGTGTCGCCAAGCGGCGATGCTCCTTCAGCTAGCCGAACAGTCGCCCGATAACACCCTCACGCCCCCAAGCACATCTCCCTCGTGCCGCGAAAAGGCCGCAAAGCGGCCTCGCGATGCATACCCCATCCCGGCCATCCAGCCTGCCCCCGAAATACCTTCACTACAAAAACGAACGTCCCAGCATCAGCCGGAGGCGCTTGAAAACCTAAGTGTTCGCCGTTCAACACCAACCAGGGCAACCAAACCGACCTACGCAACCCTACGCAGATCTCTGCCCGTAGCCTGGCCAGCCCTCATCGATGAAGAACGACGAACCAGATGGAGCCTAGAAGGCCGTTCAGCCCACCTCAATACCGATTCGAAGGAAATACCGCCTTTCGGAAACGTCCTACGCACGCAGAAGAAAAGCCGCACGCCACTTTCATGATTTCGCCTTAGCGCTATGGCCTACCACCACTGGAATTGGCTTCAAACGCCTAGCTACCCTGGGAATAAAGCATCACGCCATAGGAAATATCCTGGACCAACGTCTTGGCCATTCCGCTAAGGTAGTACACCGCTGTAAGCAATGGGAGAAAAATCTTGGGTCGTTACTTGCTGCTTGAACCGTTCAGGATAATGAGGGAGAAGGTACCCTTCGTAGAGTATGTGTGTAGAGTAGCTGGACTCTTGCTTCGCCCCAGAGTGGAAACACTGGCAGAGTTGGGGCAAGGCCAGATGAGGTATGCCTTGTATGACATACTTCTAAGCCTGTCTGTGGTGGCGCTTATCGTCGCCTACAGTTCCGCTTTCGTGGTAGGGGTGGACCTGTCCAGCGCCGCATCAGTGTTTTCGAACATCCAGGCCCTGTTCCTGGGATTTGCCTACTATGCCTATTTTTCGACGGGCTGCTTCTTTCTGCTGGTCCTTACATGCATGGCCTTTCGCAGGCCTGCAGGCCACACGTGTATTCAGGGAGCGTACCTGCTGACCTTGCATTATGCGCGCTGCTATTCCCTGTGTAAGCGGCCAGCCAACACACCTTCAGAATCCCAGCATTAAGGGCGATGGTGTCCACCTAAAAATACGTGGACACCATCGCCCTTATCGCAAGGATCACCATGCGCCAGCGCACCTCTTATCCAAAACCGTTCAAAGCCCAAGTCGTCCAGGAATGTCTTCAACCTGACGTGTCGATAGCCAGCATCGCGCTGCGCCATGGCATCAATGCCAACCTAGTGCGCAAATGGATTCCGCTCTATCGTGACCGCCAACCTGACGCGTTACCTGCATTCGTGCCGCTGACGATGAAGACTGAATCTGCGCCTGCGCAACCAACGTTGGCGCGTATCGAAATTCCGTTCAAACAACACACACTCACAGTGATCTGGCCCACTGTCGATCCCGATGGCTGCGCCCGCTTCATTCGCGGCCTCGTCAAATGATCCGTATCGATACCATCTGGCTGGCCACCGAGCCCATGGACATGCGCGCCGGCACCGAAACGGCCTTGGCCCGTGTTGTCGCGGTCTTCGGTGCGGCGAAGCCGCACTGCGCTTATCTCTTCGCCAACCGTCGCGCCAACCGGATAAAGGTGCTGGTACATGACGGCGTTGGCGTGTGGCTGGCAGCACGCCGACTCAACCAGGGTAAATTCCACTGGCCGGGTATTCGTCACGGCGCTCAAGTGGAACTGGACAGCGAGCAACTTCAGGCGCTCATCATGGGGTTACCTTGGCAGCGCATGGGGGCCAACAGCACCATCACACGGCTTTAGTGCTTGCCATTGGCATAACCGCCAATCGCCGCCAGTGCGGTGCTCTGGCACAATTGGCGGCATGACTTCCTTACCCGACCTCGACCAACTGACTCCAGCAGAGCTGCGTGCGCTGCTCGCGCAGACGCTGACATTGCAGTCTCAAGTCGAGGCGATGAGTCGCAAGATCCAAAACGACAAAATCATCATCGAGCAACTCACGCACGAGATTGCCGTTCTCAAACGCCATAAGTACGCCAAGCGCAGCGAACAAATCAGCCCAGAGCAAGGCCGTCTGCTCGATGATTTGCTCAACGTCGACCTTGAGGCCATCGAAGCTGAGCTGAACGCACTTCATCCCGACCCGGCCCCAAAAGAGCCAAGCCAGAAGCCCAAGCGCGCACCACTGCCAGCACAGCTTCCGCGTACGGTTATCCGCCATGAACCCGACAACACCCAATGCGCGTGTGGCTGCGAGCTTCAACGCATCGGTGAAGATGTCAGCGAAAAGCTCGATTACACGCCAGGTGTGTTCACGGTCGAGCAGCATGTACGTGGCAAATGGGCCTGCCGAGCTTGCGAAACCCTGATCCAGGCGCCGGTTCCGGCACAAGTCATCGACAAAGGCATCCCCACCGCAGGCCTGTTGGCCCATGTGATGGTGGCCAAGTTCGCTGACCATCTGCCGCTGTACCGGCAGGAAAAGATCTTTGGCCGCGCCGGCTTGGCCATTCCCCGTTCGACACTGGCCCGCTGGGTTGGGCAAACAGGTGTTCAGCTTCAACCATTGGTCGATGCACTGCGTGAAGCGGTGCTGGCGCAACCGGTCATCCATGCCGATGAAACACCGGTTCAGATGCTGGCACCAGGTGAAAAGAAAACCCATCGAAGTTATGTGTGGGCCTACAGCAGCACTGCTTACGCAGAGCTGAAATCCGTGGTCTACGACTTCAGCCCGAGCCGTGCCGGCGAGCATGCGCGTAACTTCCTGGACGACTGGCGCGGCAAGTTGGTGTGCGATGACTTTGCCGGCTACAAGGCCAGTTTCGAACAAGGCATCGTCGAGGTTGGCTGCATGGCCCATGCGCGCCGCAAGTTCTTTGACTTGCATGCGGCGAACAAGAGTCAGTTGGCCGAGCAGGCGCTTCTAACGATTGGTGCGCTCTACGAGGTCGAACGACAGGCCAAGGACATGAGCGAAGAAGACCGCCGACGAATACGTCAGCAGGATGCGGTTCCCATCGCTGAAAAACTGCATGACTGGATGCTGACCCAGCGCGAGCTGGTGCCAGAAGGCTCGGCCATCGCCAAGGCTCTCGATTACAGCTTGAAACGTTGGGTAGCGCTGACGCGCTACCTGGACGACGGCGCGTTGCCCATCGATAACAACCACGTCGAGAACCAAATACGACCGTGGGCACTTGGACGTGCCAATTGGTTGTTTGCTGGATCACTGCGCAGTGGCAAACGCGCGGCTGCGATCATGAGCTTGATCCAGTCGGCGCGTATGAATGGACATGATCCGTATGCCTACCTCAAGGACGTGCTGACACGACTGCCTACTCAACGGGCGAGCGAGATCGAGGCCTTGTTGCCGCATCAGTGGACGCCTGCTTAACGAGCGCAAGGTGTGTTCGCGGCTCGCTTACTTCCCTGTTACTGTTGCTGATAGTTCCCCTGCTGCTTTTCCTGGTCGATCGGTTGCTACAAAGAATGCTCACGATAGACGAATACTTCCGAGCCGAACCTATCCATGCGCTTTATTTCATAGTGCCGCCTCTGGCGTTGTACCTGCACTGTTGCCTCTTACCGATGAAGCGATTCTGGGCGCCCAGCAAGAACGGCTTCGTTTCTTTCGTGGCTGTCTTGCTTGTCACACAACTGGCTTTTACGTTCAATGTTTGGCAGCCATCCATGATCAAGCTGGAGTTGCAATGGGAGACTGTCTGTGCCCGAATGATGGCTTCGGACAAGGTGGCCGGCCTTTCCGTGGAGCAACGGCAGACGTTCGAACGCTCATGTCTGGCCAAAGAGCTGTGAGGCTGCATAGACGTCAGCAGTCGAGGCATTCTTGCGTAGGGTATGCCGTGCACACCAGGGAACGCGGCATCGTTCAGGTGCTGTCTATTTCGTACTTGGTTGCTTATGAAGCTCTAAACGCTGTGCATCCCTAGGTTCTGTATGAAAACCTTTGAAACGCCATCAGAGCCGCTGAAAGCCTGATTTTTCGTAGAGTTCTCGCCATGGTGCAAGGGGTCGAGTGTTCGAATCACTCCGTCCCGACCATATACCTCAATGACTTAGGCCATTTCCGAAAGGAGTGGCCTTTTTCATTTGCGTGACTTTTGCGTGACTTCTCCCATTTTCACGCCTGCCTCCTCTTCAAAATCGCCAGCACCGGTCCACGCTAATCGGCTGGCGAAGCCTTGTTTGCCGCCTTGGTCAGTTGATCAAGCTCCGCATCGGAGTCGAGACTAGACTAACGTTCTGATAGTTGGGTGTGGCGAGGTGAGCTATGCGCTACTCGAAAATCAAACCGTTTCTATGGTGGGCTGGTGCCCTTCAATTTTTCGCAATCCTGGCGGCCGTTGAGCATAGAGCATGGGATGTTGTGTTCATATGCCTGATGGTGATTGCGGTGGGTGTATGGTTTGCTAGGCTCTGTCTGAAAAATACCGTCGCATACACCGCATGACACAGGCCAGCGAGACCATTGCGGCATAACTTTTTGCGAGCTTGTCGAAGCGCGTGACGATTCGGCGGTTCTCTTTTAGCCAGCCGAACATGCGCTCGATGATGCTGCGCTGTCGATATTTGGGGCGATCAAACAGCCTCGGCAAGCCGGGCTTGGGCTTGCGCTTCATTGAGCGCAGCGGTATGACCGGCTGCATCCGATATCGGTCGCAGTAATGGCGCAAGGCCTCGGCGTCGTAGCCCTTGTCGGCAAGCAGCCATTTGCAGCGCTGCGCGGACGACCTCGTTGGCTTGATGGAATGCTGACGTCGTCCAGCAGTGGCTGGGCGTAGCTAATGTCACTGGCTTGGCCACCAGAGAGAAGGAAGCGCAACGGTATCCCGTTGGCGTCGCATAGCATATGGATTTGGTTGTCAGACCGCCGCGACTGCGGCCTATAGCGTGATCGGCAGGCTCGTCAGGCCCCCTTTTTTTCGCGCTCCAGATGAAGCACGGGTTGCTCGAACAGCAGTGGAGTCGATCATCCAGGTGTGGGGTCGATCAAGCCTTTGTCATTGAGTTTGAGGTGCAATCGTCTTAGCATCTGATCGAATATTCCGCTGTTTCGCCAGACTCGGAAGCGGTGATAGACCGTAGCCCAAGACCCGAAGCGCTCAGGCATATCTCGCCAGGCTGCTCCAGAGCAGAGAACCCAGAGCACACCATCGAGCATCAAGCGATCACTATTGCGGGGCCTGCCCCTGACGTGCGCTGCTGTAAACAGATCAGCGACCACTGCCCACGCTTCGTCCGAGAGTTCATAACGCTTTGCCATCACAGAATTCCTTTCCGTAGATGGTCGGTGACTGTACAAAACCAAGGCCGTTCCGGCGCCACATTTTCAGTTTCTTGGCATTTCAGACAGAGCCTAGGGAGAGATTCGGAATGTGAGGAAGTCATAGGCACATAGCAGGTTGTTAGACGCCAGATCAGGACAAGCTCAAACCAAGCTTGTCTTGGAGCATCTGCTTGCAATACGCCTTCCCAAGCTCAACCAGGAAGCCCAGGCCCGCGACACCAGCCGTCTCCGCCCCTTCCTTTGTTCTGCGCCAGATCTCTGGATCTCGAACCGAGTCAAGGAACTCATGGCCCTTGTAGGTCAGCCGTCTTGGCTGCCATTCAAAATGGCCAATAGATCCGAGATCGATACCTGAAACCAAACCAGCTTCGTCGAGCAGCATGACGTGATAGGATACCTCTTCGCTTGAGCGCCCCTCGATACTCAGCTCCATCCATCCTTGCGGGTCATCGTGGGCCTCGACGGCAAGGAGAATGTCCCGTACAAGCTCTTTGTCCAACCTCATTATTCCCTCCACCTGTCCATACACATAGACCCCATTCTATAACTTATAGAATGGGGTCTATGTGTATACACGGTCAGCCCTACGACAACCACTGGAGCCCGACGTGCCCGAACCCACCCTCTCCTTCAAATGCCTCGGCCACACTGAACGCGTCGACGGCACGATCGCAAACTACTCAATTGAGGTGACCAGCTCGAGTAATGGTCGAGTTGAGGTACTGGAGGTAGAGCCCAATCACCTCATCTCGGCCCGAAGCATGAAAAGATTTCTCTTAAACCGATGCATGTTCTACTCGACCACTCAGAAGAAGCACACCGAGACCATAGCTGCGATGTTCGTTGCGCAGGACGCTGAAGCAGAGCGAGAAGAGAACAGCCTCGACTAAGCCATCTCGTGGCGCGGCGACAGCTAGGCGCAGACCGGAGTTAGACGCAAAAAGCCCAGCGCGGGGCTGGCTAACCGATCACAGCTCTTGGGGAGACCAGTTGAACTTGTAGTTCAACGGAGGTAGTTCGTAGTGCTCTGCCAGATACAGGCCCAGCATCTCGCCTTCCTTCGCGTATGCCGCTGCTTTATCGGCGGTGGGATACCAGCTCACCCAAAGCGTGTCCAGTGGGAACATCTTTTCGAACGACGCGAAGCTGAACCGCCATCCTGCCATGTGGCCGGTAGCACCTTTCGTACGCGCGCATCGAATAAATGCCGCAAGACGGCGCTTGAGGTTATCCGACTCTCCGACAGTCAAAATACCGTTATCGTCAATGCCCACCGCTCGCGCGATAGAACGGTCTGCACAAATGATGTACACGCCAGGCACTGCCGGTGCGCTTCGATAATGATCTACGAGCTTCAGCCACTCGGGCTCCCAGCCATCCCAATTTTTGACTTTCATCGAACGCCTCCACTGCTTAGAGGCAAAACGATATCACAAGCACCAACCGCGCGGTGTCAGATACAAAAAGCCCAGCGCGGGGCTGGGCTTACAGTTTCAAAGCTTCGGCTCTCTTCGCGCCCGAATGACCATCATCGCATCTGCGGTTGCCGCCGCATGCTCAAGAGCCTCAGTCAGAGCACTGGATGAGGTGTTTTTCAGAGCGCCTGGGGCAACTGAGGTGCTCAGTGCGGCTGCGAAATAACGGTCCCAAGCTTCAAGCTCACTGTTGGATTTGAATCGCGTAGCCATAAAAACCTCATCGATGCATGGAGGCAACACGCTATCACCGTTTGAGCGCCTTAGACAACAGGCCTTCACGCTGCCCTGGCCAGGCATCCAGCGTGGATGAAATGCCAATACCATGGAATAGCAGCTGCGTAGTAGCGTTACGCCAAAAAACCAATGGCCACCAACAAGGACGAGGCAATGCGCCCTAGAGCAGTAATTGACGAGAACGCGGTCCAAATCAAGTTCCTTAATAAGGATGGATCGCTATCAGAAGCCCCTAAAGAACTAGATGTAATCCCCGTCATCGAAATAGAGGTTGAGCAACATACAAGTGGTGGAATCAGAGCTTCTAAAGCCCTAGCCCTTATGGACACTGGAGCTGATCACCGGGCTATCGACAAGTATTTCGCTGAGAATTTAGGCTTTGAATCTAGTGGCATCACAACCAGTTCTGGCATAGGCGGATTTGCAAAAGACATTAACTACTACAACCTTAACTACAGAGTAAAAACCAATGGAGACACCAAGTATCTTAATGGCAACTTTGCGGCGCCCTCTTTGACCGACACGGGACGCAAATATCAGGTCCTACTTGGCATGTCGTTCATGCAGAAGGGTCGACTAATCATGGACTCAAAGACACATGAGTACCTATTCGAATTCAATGATTAACCTATCCTCTGCGCAAGCGCAGAATCCATAACGGATGAGTTTAAATCCCTACTACTGCATTCATGCTCCACTTGCTCCGAAAGTAAACCGCGCTTGTGCTCCTCGTCGCCGCATCGACTTGCTTGGACAGAGTATCTCGTCTTATCCAAGACATAGGCAGCGGCGAGCGAGAGCGTGTAGCAGTTCTGCATGTTTCTCTCCGCGATCTCTATGCGTCACTTCGCGTCCCGATGACGCAATACAAGGCGCGTCCGGTCGAGCCAGGGCCCGCCGAATACGATGATTTCTGATGGCCTACCGTACAGGTGGTGCAGCAGGAACGGGCCAGGGCCGAACACCTGGGACTGCTCACCAGGCAGCCGGGCGTCACTACCCAGGAAGATGCCGGCATGTTCGGGGTGCATAGTGCGTCCCACGGCCATGACGATCATGTCGCCGCGCTCCGGCTGGCTGACCTGGTAGAAGCCAGCGGCCTCATAGGCCTGCTCGTACAGGCTCAGGCCATCGGCCTTCTCCCACCACCCGTCCTCCCGGGCATAGGCCGGGAACTCAAGCCCCCACTCGCGCTGGTATGCCCAGTCGATAGGTCACTCCCGGCTACATCGGTGGGAGGTCAGTAAACCGATGAACAAAACCGCACTTGCCTCTACCGGCGACCGGCGAATCACCGGCGCCAAGGCTACATTGCAGGGCTACATGCTCATTCCGGCTGGGCGCCAGTATACGAAATGCGAGGTCGTCGGAACCCGCACTACCGCCAAGGGCAAAGAGATCAAGGCCAAGGCAACCATCAACGTGCTTGGCAACTACTGCATGTTCTGCGGCGAAAAGCACCCGGAGGCAGCATGAGCAAAAACACAGGCGGACCAGCGTTCCCGGTTTCGTATGACCACGACACATTCCAGCCATCTCATGTCGACGAGGCCAAGCGTCTCATGTCAGGCATGACCCTCCGCTACTACTTCGCGGCCCACGCACCTTGCGTACCAGATGACTTTGGCTGGGCGTTCGGCGAAACCGATCTTGTCCAGCGCATGACGCGCTGGCGTTACGCCTACGCCGAGTCAATGCTCGCCGCCCGGGTGAAGCCATGAGCGGAATGAGCGTTTCCGGCCAGATCATGATTCAAGAACTTGAAGCCGGCGGATTCTCGGCACAGGTCTACCCGACACGCCTTGATGCGGCCATTCAGCTGCTGCGCGTGATGATTCGCCGCGCAGCTGACGAGCAGCAGGCAATGGACCAAATCGAAAAGGCCGTAGCCGAGATCATCAGCGAGGAGCGGCACGATTTGGATATGGAAATGGCAACAGAGCGCCGCCGCCGTGGAGAAGAGCCATGAGCTCACCTATCGATGTAAAGCAGAACCTTGACGGATCGCCGAGATAGCCGGGGAGTATGCCAGCAAGGGCTCACAGATCTACATTGAGGGCAAGCTGCAGACCCGCGAGTGGGAGAAGGACGGCATTAAGCGCTACTCCACCGAAGTCATCGTCGACATGCAGGGCCCCTTGCAGCTCCTGGGTGGGCGCCCGCAAGGTCAGCACGATGGGCAGCAACATCGCCAGCAGCGCCCTGCCCCGCAGCCAAGCCAACAAGGCGTGCCGCCTGACGCATTCGACGACGATATACCGTTCGCGCCGCTCCACCACATCGCGGGGGCGTGACCGTGCACCGCCGAGAGTCGATGAACCCACTGACCGTCATCAAGTATGCCGCGATGATGGCCGCCTGCAGTAAGCAGCCCTGGGCAGTCTACATGCAGAACGGCAAGAAGCTGGTGGCCAATCCCTACCGCGGCAGAAAGACAGATTTGGTGGAGATATGCCGGCCAAGAAACGCATCAACGCCCGCGCCCGGCACGGCCGTCGCCAGCAACACATCAATCTGCCGCCCAGCGGCTTGGGAGGTATCGGCGATGGCCGAACAGAAGACGGGAGCCGCCAAGCATTCGGCGAACTACCGCGACAGGAAGAAGGCAGAAGCCCAGCGCCTGGGCATCGAGAAGATGTTCTTCAACATGCCTGCTGGGATCAAGAAGGCCATAGCTGCAGAGATCGAGGCGCATGGTTACGAGCAGGTGCAAGAACTCTGGCAGGACCTGGCCCTTTCATGGATCGCGCAGGATCCTGAAGAGCGGGCGCGCAGGCTTGAACGGCCTGGCGCGCCAGCTTTTTACATCTCGCCGAAACTAGCGCGCCAGTTCGAAGTGGCTACCATGACTGAATTGAAGCGAAACCCAGGCGACGAAATCGTCAACCCTTAAGAGGCTGCCACTCTGGGTGATTGGCCTGGATCACCTCCACGGCTTTCTCGTAGAAACTCTGGCTTCCCGCCTCCTCCAGCGGAATCTTTTTCTCTCCATCGGTGACTTGAAGACCCGAGTTCATGTTGCTCCATTCGTGAACCCAATAGGCCTTGCCAGTGGCCTTGTCATACTCAGCGTAATACCACGATTCATTGCGGCCGCCGACACCGTGCGTGCCCACCTGGTAGCGCATGTTTTGCTCCTTGTGTCCGGCTCCATGCCGGTCACCCGTAATACCCCATCCCAAACCAAATTGCCACCATGCCGCATCCGGCCACGGAGGGCGGCGCGCGTATGGAGAAAGCCATGACCCAGTTCTACCTGCAGGACAGCCGCCCACACGCCTACGTCGGCGACGGTCTGTCATTTTGGGGTCTCGGTGGCTCAGGGTATGTCACCGACCTGGCAAAGGCCCAGCTGTTCACACGGGACGAAGCCCTGGATCATCGCGAAACCGACATCCCATGGCCGAAGAGCTACATCGACGCCAGGGCGCGGATCGGCGTCGATTGCCAGTATGTCGAGATCCGCGAGGCGCTGGACCAGCACCCCGAAGCTGCTGAGTTCTACATGCAGAAGCCGAAGGCCTGGAACGGCAACAACTTGATCTGGCTGAAGGCCGACGGTGGCTTCACGAGTGACCTCAGCAAGGCGGTACGCGTCGCCCGGGCAGACACCATCAACATGATCGGACGTTGCGGCCAAACCGGTGGCATCGCCTGGCCCTGCGCCTACATCGACGCGCACAGTCGCCGCCTGGTCGAGCGCGACGACGTCGATATCAAGGAGGCCCTGCGCGGCACCAGCATCGTGCTACCCAAGCAACAGAAGCCGCGGATGATGATGTTTAACTGTGCCGGCTGCGGCCGGTTCGTCAGCGATCGCCAGCGCTTCGAACACAACTGCCGTAACTGCGGGCAGGACAACCGTCCATAGCCGCCTGACCCTCCTGCGCTGCCCGCCAGCACATCAATTATTTTCGTACAGCCCAGGCGGCCAAGCGCTCATGAACCAGATGATTCCGGGGATCAACACGTAGACCCAATACTGACCTGGATAGACACAAATACCGACACCCCATATCACGAGCAAGGTTAACCCCGCTCGCCGCTTACGCTTCGGCGTGAACCACTCCTTAAACGCCTTATGCCTCTCCCGCAATCCCATTCCACTCTCCTTGTTTGGCAAGCGGCGAAGCATATCACCACGAACACTTCACGGCGCTGCCCGCCAGCGCCAAAAAAACAGACTCAATCAAGTGGCTCTACAGGCCAGTCGTAGTAGGAGTAGAGGTGCACCCGGCAGTCATCAGATTTTTTCTCTTTCTGCTTAACGAAAAGACGAAACTTTGAACCAACAGGGTTTGATTTCCTGAAGTCCTTGGCACATTCAACCACCATAGAAGGCGGGTACTTTTGCCCCGGTAGGGGTCGAACTCTGTTCTCGCCTCGCCGAGGATCGAAGAAGATCTCAATATCCAATGATTCATAGTTGCTCACGGATATTTCCCTCCGAAATCTGTCGGTCTCCCCCCTTGAATTGATACCCCACTTCAACCAATCACGCCACCCAGGCGAGGATCGCCCATGTCTGCATTTCAGAAAAAGAACCATCTCGACTTCAAAACCCAGTACGGCCTTGGCTTCGAACCTCAGGACGATGAGATCGTAGTCGACTTTTTCTGCGGTGGCGGCGGTGCCGGTACCGGTCTGGAGATGGGCCTGGGTCGGCCGGTGACAGTGGCCAAGAACCACAGTCCAGCGGCCATCAGCATGCATACCGCCAACCACTCGGCGGCTCGCCACTTCACCACCGACGTTTTCGAGGGCGACCCGGACGAAGAATGCCAGGGCCGCGCCGTGGGCTGGTTCCACATGAGCCCCGACTGCACCCACCACAGCCAGGCCGCCGGCGGCCAGCCGCGAAAACGCGAGATCCGCAACCTGTCGTGGATTGGCCTGAAGTGGGCCGGCAAGAAGAAGCCGCGTGTGATCAGCCTGGAGAACGTGAAACAGATCCTGCAGTGGGGGCAGCTGATCGCCAAGCGCGACAAGGCCACCGGCCGGGTGATGAAGCTGGACGGCACAGTAGCTGCCATCGGCGAGCACGTGCCGGTGCAGCAGCAGTTCCTGGTTCCCGATCCAAAACGCCGCGGCATTACCTGGCGGCGGTTCGTGCAGTTGCTCGAAGGCATGGGCTACCAGGTGGAATGGCGAATCATCAAGGCCTGCGACTTTGGCGCGCCGACCAGCCGGGAACGTCTGTTCATGATCGCCCGTTGCGACGGCCAGCCAATCGTGTGGCCCGAGCCGACCCACGCAAAGAACCCAGCCAAGGGTCAGCAGAAGTGGCGCACCGCTGCTGACTGCATCAGCAAGAGCATCTTCGGGCGCAAGAAGGAGCTTGCAGCCGCAACTCTGCGCCGGGTGGCCAAGGGCATGAAGAAGTTCGTGCTGGACAACCCGCAGCCCTTCATCGTGCCGATCGCGAATTGGTCGGGCGAGCTCGCCCAGTCTGCCGACGAGCCGCTACGTACCGTTACCTCTTGGCCGCGCGGTGGATCCTTCGCCATGGCCAGTCCAACCCTAGTCCAAACCAGTTACGGTGAGCGCGAAGGCCAACAGCCTCGTGTGCCTGGCCTGGATCAGCCATTAGGTACCGTCGTCGCCGGCGGGGTGAAGCACGCGCTGGCAGTGGCCCACCTGGTCAAGTTCAGGTTCAACAGCGAGGGATCACCCGTCACCGAACCGGTACCGACCATCACCAGCGGCGGCAACTACAAGCGGCCGGCGGGTGCTGCCCATGCCATGGGCATGTGCACAGCCTTCATCGAGCAGGCCAACGGCGGGTTCAACACCACCACGGCCCGCGGCATGAACGACTACATCCAGGCCATGGCAATTGCGAAAGAAGGCGCTCAGGGACGACAATCACCTGGCAGCGAGCGCCCATCAGGAGATAAGGGATGGCGCGAAAGACAATCACAGGCCTTTCCCAAAGGAACGGCATCTGGCACATCGACAAGAGGATCAACGGCGAGAGACTTTACGAAAGCACTGGAACTTGTGACCGGGCGGAAGCAGAAAAGTACCTGATCCACCGCCTTGAGCAGATCCGCCAACGCAAAGTATATGGTGTTCGGCAGGTTCGGACGTTCCGGGAAGCGGCTACCAGGTACCTGCTCGAGCACAAGGATCAGCCGTCAATCAAGCTGACTGCCCTGTGCCTCCAGCAACTTGATCCATACCTGGGCGACCTGCCGCTCACGCACATCGACGACCAGGCACTGGCCCCGTTCATTCGGGATCGGCAGACGGACGAAGATTTGCCGAATGGGAAAGTGAGGAAGGCGGTCAGCAACCGGACGGTGAACATCGCGATCGAGCGAGTGATTCGCGTGCTGTCGCTGGCTTGCCGGAAATGGCGGGATGAGGAGCGCAGGCCTTGGCTCGACAGCGTTCCGCTGCTGACCAAGCTGGAGGAGAAGAGATCCAGTCGAAAGCCCTACCCGATGTCTTGGGATGAGCAGTCGATTCTCTTCGGGGAGTTGCCGGACCACCTGCAGCGAATGGCCCTGTTCAAGGTGAACACAGGCTGCCGCGAGCAGGAGGTTTGCAAACTGAGGTGGGACTGGGAGATCTCGGTACCCGAGTTGGGCACTAGCGTGTTCCTGATACCTGCGGACTTCGGCGGCCGGCACGAGAACTCTGGAGTGAAGAACCGGGACGAGCGCCTGGTAGTGCTGAACAGCGTGGCCAAGTCGATCATAGACGGGCAGCGGGGGATAAGCCGGGAATGGGTTTTCCCATACAACGGCACCGGCATGCACAGGATGAACGACTCGGCCTGGAAGAAAGCGAGGGTGCGCGCGGCAAAGCTCTGGCAGGAGCAACACTTACGGCCGGCACACCCTGGGTTCGCTTCTATCAGGGTTCACGACTTGAAGCACACTTTCGGCAGGCGCCTGAAAGCAGCTGGTGTAACAGAGGAAGATCGGAAGTCGCTTCTTGGTCACAAGAACGGCAGCGTGACCAGCCACTATTCTGGCGCGGAGCTGGGACAGTTGATAGAGGCGACAAACAAAGTTTCAGCGACGGACTCGCGTGGGCCGGTGCTGACAATTCTGAAGAGGAGGCAGGCGTAAAAACCTGAGAAGTCACGCAAAAAGTCACGCAAATGAAAAAGGCCACCCCTTTCGGAAATGGCCTAAGTCATTGAGGTATATGGTCGGGACGGAGTGATTCGAACACTCGACCCCTTGCACCCCATGCAAGTGCGCTACCGGGCTGCGCTACGCCCCGACATCATTCTCGATGTTGCTGAGAATGGTGAAGAATTTACCCTAACCTTTTGAATAATGGAAGCTTTTTTTCAAAAAAATCCACCCATCAGGCTTCAGGTCACTTCTTCAACACCACCAGCACATCCTCCAACTCCGCAATCATCTGCCGAATCAGTTGCTTGTACTGGGTAGTGTCATCCTTGGCTTCATCACTGGAGAGGCGCAATCGCGCCCCGCCGATGGTGAAGCCCTGGTCATACAGCAGCGCGCGGATCTGGCGGATCATCAGCACGTCTTGGCGCTGGTAATACCGCCGGTTGCCGCGGCGCTTGACCGGGTTGAGTTGCGGGAACTCCTGTTCCCAATAACGCAGCACGTGCGGTTTTACCGCACAGAGCTCACTGACCTCACCGATGGTGAAGTAGCGCTTGCCCGGAATGGGGGGCAGCTCGTCGTTATGGCTTGGTTCCAGCATAGGCCTCAACCCGGGCTTTCAGTTTCTGCCCTGGACGAAAGGTGACGACACGGCGAGCGGTGATCGGGATCTCTTCCCCTGTCTTGGGGTTGCGGCCCGGCCGCTGGCGTTTGTCGCGAAGGTCGAAGTTGCCGAAACCGGACAGCTTGACCTGCTCGTTCTCTTCAAGTGCGTGCCGAATTTCTTCGAAAAACAGCTCGACCAGCTCCTTGGCCTCTCTCTTGTTGAGCCCCAGCTCCTCGTACAGCCTTTCGGCCATCTCAGCTTTCGTCAGAGCACCCATACGCTATTTCCTTAACGTGGTGTTCAACCTTTGTTCGAGCGAGGTGAGGATGTTTTGCAGGGTAGTGTTCACCTCATCGTCGTTAAGAGTGCGCGATGGATGCTGCCAGGTCAAGCCGACGGCCAGGCTTTTTCTATCAGGATCAATGCCTTTACCCTGGTAGACGTCAAACAGCCTGAGGTCTGTGAGCCATTCGCCCGCATTGTCACGAATTACTTCAAGCACCGAGCTAGAAGCTACATCACGTCCTGCGATCAACGCCAGGTCACGCCTCACTTCCGGGAACTTGGACAGTTCGCTGAATTTCGGCAGTCGGCCTTCGACCACGTCGCCCAGTACCAGCTCGAAGACGAACACTGGGCGCTCCAGGCCCAGGGTCTTGGCCAGCTCTGGGTGGATGGCGCCGAGGTAGCCGACTTCCTTACCGTCGCGCTCGATGCGGGCGGTCTGGCCGGGGTGCAGGGCTGGGTGCTTGCCGGCGACGAAGGTGAAGTCACCCAGGGCGCCGGAGTAGCCCAGCAGGGCTTCGACATCGGCCTTCACATCGAAGAAATCGATGCTGTCACGGCCGTTGGCCCAGCCTTCCGGCAGGCGGCTGCCGGTGGCGACGCCAGCGATCATCGGCTGCTGCTTGAGGTCGCCCAGCTGGCCGACGAAGCGCAGGCCGCTTTCGAACAGGCGCACGCGGTCTTGCTGGCGGTTGAGGTTGTGCTGCAGCGCCTTGACCAGGCCCGGCCACAGGGACGCGCGCATGGCGGCCATGTCGCTGGAGATGGGGTTGGCCAGCAGCAGCGGCTCGACGCCTGGGGTGAACAGCTCGAACAGTTTCGGGTCGATGAAGCTGTAGGTGATGGCTTCCTGGTAACCACGGGCGACCAGCAGGCGGCGCAGAGTCGGCAGCTCGCCACGGGACTCCGGGCGGGCCTGGGGAGCCAGGCGGGCCTGCGGGTAGCGTACCGGCAGGTTGTTGTAGCCGTACAGGCGGGCCAGTTCTTCGATCAGGTCGACTTCCAGGCTGATGTCGAAGCGGTGGCTGGGGACTTCGACGGTCCACTGCCCTGCTCCGCTGGCGCTGGTTTTCAGCTCCAGGGCGTTGAGCAGCTGCTCGACCTGGGCAGCGTCCATATCCATGCCGAGCATCTGGTTGATGCGTTCGGCGCGCAGAGTGACCGGCGCGACCTTGGGCAGGTGCTGCTCGCTCACGGCCTCGACGATGGGGCCGGCTTCGCCGCCGACGATTTCCAGTACCAGCGCGGTGGCGCGCTCCATGGCTTCACGGGCCAGCTGCGAGTCGACGCCGCGCTCGTAGCGGTGCGAGGCATCGGTGTGCAGGCCGTAGGAACGGGCCTTGCCAGCCACGGAAATCGGCTCGAAGAAGGCGCTTTCCAGGAACAGGTCGCGGGTCTTCTCGGTGTTCACACCGCTGTGCTCGCCCCCCATGACGCCGGCGATGGCCAGGGCACGGGTGTGGTCGGCGATGACCAGGGTGTCGGCACGCAGGGCGACTTCCTGGCCATCCAGCAGGACGAGCTTCTCGCCCTCCTCGGCCATGCGCACGCGGATGCCGCCGTTGATTTCGGCAAGGTCAAAGGCGTGCATCGGTTGGCCGAGCTCGAGCATCACGTAGTTGGTGATGTCGACGGCGGCGTCGATGCTGCGCACGTCGCTGCGGCGCAAGCGCTCGACCATCCACAGCGGGGTCGGCTTGCTCAGGTCGACGTTGCGGATCACGCGGCCCAGATAGCGCGGGCAAGCAGCCGGGGCCGAAACTTCGACCGGGCGCACTTCGTCGTGGGCGGCCGGTACGGCCGGCACCACCGGGCGGGTGACCGGGGTGTCGTACAGGGCGCTGACGTCACGGGCCAGGCCTGCGATGGACAGGCAGTCGCCGCGGTTCGGGGTCAGGCCGATCTCGATGCTGGCGTCGTCCAGGTTCAGGTAGGCGCGAATGTCTTCGCCGACCGGGGCGTCAGCTGCCAGCTCCAGCAGGCCGTCGTTCTCTTCGCTGATCTGCAGCTCTGCAGCCGAGCACAGCATGCCGAAGGACTCGACGCCACGCAGCTTGGCCTTCTTGATCTTGAAATCGCCTGGCAGTTCGGCGCCGATCATGGCGAACGGGATCTTGATGCCAGGGCGTGCGTTCGGGGCGCCGCAGACGACCTGGAAGGTTTCCTGGCCGTTGCTCACCTGGCACACGCGCAGTTTGTCGGCGTCCGGGTGTTGTTCGGTGGTGAGGATCTCGCCCACCACGATACCGCTGAACTGGCCGGCAGCGGGGGTTACGCTGTCGACTTCGAGGCCGGCCATGGACAGGCGGGCGACCAGTTCGTCACGGGAGACTTGCGGGTTGACCCAACCGCGCAGCCACTGTTCACTGAATTTCATGCTGTTCTCCTAGAAAGTGCGTCGATCGGGCCTAGCGGAATTGGGCGAGGAACCGCAGGTCGTTGTCGAAGAACAGACGCAAATCGTTGACGCCATAGCGCAGCATGGCCAGGCGCTCGGCGCCCATGCCGAAGGCGAAGCCCTGGAATTCTTCAGGGTCGATGCCAGACATGCGCAGCACGTTCGGGTGCACCATGCCGCAGCCCATGACCTCGAGCCAGCCGGTCTGCTTGCACACGCGGCAGCCTTTGCCGGAGCACATCACGCACTCCATGTCGACTTCGGCAGACGGCTCGGTGAAGGGGAAGAACGACGGACGGAAGCGCACCGCCAGCTCTTTTTCGAAGAACACCCGCAGGAATTCCTCGATGGTGCCCTTGAGGTCGGCGAAGTTGATGCCGCGGTCGACCAGCAGGCCTTCGACCTGGTGGAACATCGGCGAATGGGTGATATCCGAGTCGCAGCGGTACACGCGGCCCGGGCAGACAATGCGGATTGGCGGCTGGCTGGACTCCATGGTCCGTACCTGCACCGGCGAGGTGTGGGTGCGCAGCAGCATGTTGGCATTGAAGTAGAAGGTGTCGTGCATCGCCCGGGCCGGGTGGTGGCCGGGGATGTTGAGCGCTTCGAAGTTGTGGTAGTCGTCTTCGACCTCAGGGCCTTCGGCGATGCCGTAGCCGATGTGGGTGAAGAACTGCTCGATGCGCTCGAGGGTACGGGTGATCGGGTGCAGCCCACCGGTGGTCTGGCCACGGCCTGGCAGGGTCACGTCGATGCATTCGGCGGCCAGGCGAGCGTTGAGCTCGGCTTCTTCGAAGGCGGCCTTGCGTGCGTTGAGCACGTCGGTGACGCGTTCCTTGGCGTCGTTGATCAGCGCGCCGACCTTGGGGCGCTCGTCGGCTGGCAGGTTGCCCAGGGTCTTCATCACCTGGGTCAGCTCGCCCTTCTTGCCGAGGAATTGGACCCGGATCTGTTCCAGGGCAGTGATGTCTTCAGCGCGTTCCACGGCCTCGAGGGCTTGGGCAACCAGCGCGTCCAGGTTTTCCATGTACAGACTCCAGATACGAAAATAGGGGAAGAGCTTTTGAAGGCTCTTCCCCTATCGATGACGTTTTACACCCGACGGCGCACAGCGTCGCCGGATGATTGTCGTGGGTACTTAAGCCAGGACGGCTTTAGCTTTCTCGACAATCGCAGCAAACGCCGCTTTTTCGTTCACTGCCAGGTCGGCCAGAACCTTGCGGTCGATTTCGATCGACGCCTTTTTCAGGCCAGCAATCAGACGGCTGTAGGACAGGCCGTTGGTGCGGGCACCGGCGTTGATACGAGCGATCCACAGAGCGCGGAACTGACGCTTCTTCTGGCGACGGTCACGGTAGGCGTATTGGCCAGCCTTGATGACCGCTTGCTTGGCAACGCGGAATACGCGCGAACGCGCACCGTAGTAGCCTTTAGCCAGTTTCAGAATTTTCTTGTGACGCTTACGAGCGATGACGCCACGCTTTACACGAGCCATGAGTAACTTCCTCTATCGTTGACCAGAATTAACGTACGCGCAGCATGCGCTCGACTTTTGCCACGTCAGACGGGTGCAGCAGGCTGGCACCGCGCAGTTGACGCTTACGCTTGGTCGACATTTTGGTCAGGATGTGGCTTTTGAAAGCGTGCTTGTGCTTGAAGCCGGAAGCGGTTTTCAGGAAACGCTTCGCAGCACCGCTCTTGGTTTTCATCTTTGGCATGTTGGAACTCCGCATTCGATAAAATTACACATAATCATCAGGCCTGCCGTGCCCGGGAGATTACTTCTTCTTTTTGGGGGCGATGACCATCATAAGCTGGCGTCCTTCCATCTTCGGATGCTGCTCAACGGTGCCGTATTCGGCGAGGTCGGCTTCGACCCGCTTCAACAGCTCCATGCCCAGCTCCTGGTGGGCCATCTCACGGCCGCGGAATCTCAGAGAGATCTTGGCCTTGTCCCCATCGCTAAGGAAACGTACCAGGTTGCGTAGTTTTACCTGGTAATCCCCTTCTTCCGTCCCTGGACGAAACTTGATTTCTTTGATCTGGATCTGCTTCTGGTTCTTCTTGGCTTCGGAAGCCTGCTTCTTCTTCTCGAAGAGGTGCTTGCCGTAGTCCATCACCTTGCAGACAGGCGGTTGCGCGTCTGCAGAGATCTCCACCAGATCCAGCTTCGCTTCATCAGCGATACGCAGCGCTTCATCAATCGAGACGATGCCAATCTGCTCGCCGTCAGCGCCAATTAACCGAACCTCGCGTGCCGAGATATTCTCGTTGATCGGGGCTTTCGGTGCAGTTCGTTTATCGTTTCTCATTTCACGCTTAATAGTCATTACTCCGATTCTAGGCGACCGCGCTGAGCCACGGCTTCAGCGAGCAGTTGGGTGAATTGGGAGACGGGCATGGAGCCCAGGTCTTTGCCATCACGGGTACGCACTGCAACGGTCTGCGTTTCGACTTCGCGGTCCCCTATAACCAGAAGGTATGGGACCTTGAGCAAAGTATGCTCGCGGATTTTAAAGCCGATCTTCTCATTTCTCAAGTCGGACTTGGCACGGAAACCGCTTCCGTTCAGCGTTTTTTCCACCTCGAGCGCGAAATCGGCTTGTTTGTCGGTGATATTCATGATCACCGCCTGGGTGGGCGCCAGCCACGCCGGGAATACGCCCGCGTAGTGCTCGATCAACATGCCGATGAAGCGCTCGAAGGAACCGAGGATAGCACGGTGCAGCATGACCGGGCGCTTGCGGTTGTTGTCTTCGGCAATGTAGCTGGCATCCAGACGCTCAGGCAGGTTCGGGTCGTACTGCAGGGTACCGCACTGCCAGTTACGGCCGAGGCAGTCACGCAGGGTGAACTCGATCTTCGGGCCGTAGAAGGCGCCCTCGCCCGGCTGGTATTCCCACTCCAGGCCCGACTCGTTCAGCGCATCGGCCAGGGCGCCCTCGGCGCGGTCCCACAGCTCTTCGGAGCCCACGCGCTTGGCGGGACGGGTGGAGAGCTTCATGGCGATGTCGGTGAAGCCGAAGTCCTTGTAGACATCCAGGGTCAGCTTGATGAAGTCGGCGGCTTCCTTCTTCACCTGGTCTTCGGTGCAGAAAATGTGCGCGTCGTCCTGTACGAAGCCACGCACGCGCATGATGCCGTGCAGGGCGCCGGATGGCTCGTTGCGGTGGCAGGCACCGAACTCGGCCAGGCGCAGCGGCAAGTCGCGGTACGATTTGAGGCCCTGGTTGAACACTTGCACGTGGCACGGGCAGTTCATCGGCTTGACCGCGAAGTCGCGGCTTTCCGACGAGGTGGTGAACATGTTCTCGGCGTAGTTGGACCAGTGGCCGGAACGCTCCCAGAGGATGCGGTCGACGACCTGCGGGGTCTTGATTTCCTGGTAGCCGTTCTCACGCTGGACCTGACGCATGTACTGCTCGAGCACCTGGTACACGGTCCAGCCGTTGGCATGCCAGAACACCATGCCCGGCGCTTCTTCCTGCAGGTGGAAGAGGTCGAGCTGCTTGCCGATCTTGCGGTGATCGCGCTTCTCGGCTTCCTCGATGCGCTGGATATAGGCGGCCAGCTGCTTCTTGTCGGCCCAGGCGGTGCCGTACACACGCTGCAACTGCTCGTTCTTGGCATCGCCGCGCCAGTAGGCGCCGGACAGCTTGGTCAGCTTGAACGCCTTGAGGAAGCGGGTGTTCGGCACGTGCGGGCCGCGGCACATGTCGACGTATTCTTCGTGGTAGTACAGGCCCATGGCCTGCTCGTCGGGCATGTCCTCGACCAGGCGCAGCTTGTAGTCTTCGCCACGGCGCTTGAACACGTCGATGACTTCGGCGCGCGGGGTCATCTTCTTGACGACGTCGTAGTCCTTGTCGATCAGCTGTTGCATGCGCTGTTCGATGGCGGCCATGTCTTCAGGGGTGAAGGGACGCTCGTAGGCGATGTCGTAGTAGAAGCCTTCGTCGATCACCGGGCCGATCACCATCTTGGCGGTCGGGTACAACTGCTTCACCGCGTGGCCGACCAGGTGGGCGCACGAGTGGCGGATGATCTCCAGTCCCTCTTCATCTTTAGGGGTGATGATCTGCAGGGTGGCGTCGTTCTCGATCAGGTCGCAGGCGTCGACCAGCTTGCCGTCGACCTTGCCGGCCAGGGTGGCCTTGGCCAGGCCCGCGCCAATGGAGGCGGCGACTTCGGCAACGGTGACGGCCTTGTCGAACGAACGTTGACTGCCATCGGGAAGAGTAATTACGGGCATGGCGCCTCCTCTCCTAGTGGTGACCCCTACCAAAGGTCACATGGGTTGGGATGAGCCAGTACAAGATCCGACCTGCCTTTCCCGCGGGAAAGCCTGCCTCACAGTGGCAGAGACCTTTCGGCCTGCCAGGGACGAACCAGAGTGACTGGAAAATGATAAATGGAATGCAAGCCGCGTATGGACGCGCTGCAAGCCGAGCATCCTAGCACGCGGCTTGGGCGCCAGGCAGAAATATTTGGAAATTGCACCGCTTCGGTGAACTTGTTGGGAAAATTCCACCTCAGAGTCTCTGAAGCATCCTACTCTTGATGAGACTCAACCCAAGGAGTGTGTGGTTATGCGACTTCAGTCTCTTCTGGCCCTGACGGCCGCCAGTGCCCTGTTGCTGCCGCTGGCGGCCCAGGCAGAATGGCCTGCTGGCAAGAAAGGCGCCTACATGGACCAGTGTGTCCAGGTGGCCACCGCGCAAGGCGTCGACGCCAAGACAGCCGACCAGCATTGCAAGTGTGGCGCCGACGCCATCGAGAAAAACTTCACCAAGGCGGAAATCGAAGACCTCGACAGCAAGGACGGTGTGGACGCCAAGCTGATGCAGCGGGCCCAGAGCGCCGTGAGACAGGCCTGCGCGCCGAAAGGCTGAGGCCTTTTTTGCGGGCGATCAATGCATTGTTTGCCGTAGATCAGTATCCTGCGAAGGTAACAGGCGCTAGATGCGCAGAATTAGACTATGATGTGGCCGGTGCTGCGTAGCCTCGGCGACATTGCACCCTCGATAAAAATCATGTTTCTGGAGATTCACCCCATGTCCAATCGCCAAAACGGCACCGTCAAATGGTTCAATGATGAAAAAGGCTACGGCTTCATCACCCCAGCAGGCGGCGGCGACGACCTGTTCGTACACTTCAAGGCCATCGAAACCGACGGCTTCAAGAGCCTGAAAGAAGGCCAGTCCGTTTCCTTCGTTGCCGAGCGCGGTCAGAAGGGCATGCAGGCTGCGCAGGTTCGTCCGGAGTAATTCGGATAGAAACGCAAAAAACCCGCCTTCGTGGCGGGTTTTTTGTAGGTGTCGTGCAGGTATTTCCGTGGCGGCGAAACTGCCCTGTCGCCGGCAAGCCGGCTCCCACAGGTGACGCTGCACCTGAGGAGCTGGCTTCACGGGCTCGCTAGCCGCAATTGACGCGGGTGACGACGCCTTTGTCATCGACGTTCAGGTTCAGCCGCTCGGAGCGGTACTCCAGGGTGATGACGTCGTGGGGCTTGAGGATGCGCGCCAGCTGCGAGCCGCTGGCCTTGCGGGCCTGCTCGAGCAATTCGGGGGTGGCCTGCTTGCCGAGAGTGAAGTCGGCCGCGCTGGCTTCGCAGCGCCCGCCATTGTCGGCCGGGGTGGTCGGGGCCTTGCCGCCACCGTCCGAGGAACCGCCTGTGCTGCAACCTGCCAGGACTGCAGCCGCCAGCAAGGTCGCCAGGTAAGCACGGGTACGGAACATGAATCCTCCTAATCGATCACGGGAACTGCCTAATGCGACAGTTCCATTCAACATTTGTTGCAAAACCGGACAAGTCTGCCTGAAGCGAGGCACCCAGGCCAAAAGCCAATCGTGACCGGATTTTGCGACGGATGCCCGGCATGCCACTGTTCGCCCAAGGCCAAGGCATGATTTACTGCTGCAAGCGGAGCGCACCACGCCTCCCTTCGAATGCCAAGGTCAGGTGTTCGACCCACAGCCCGGGCCCGCCACGAGAGCCTTCCATGAGCAGCCACAGCATCGATGCCGACATCAAGGTCAAATGGGCCGAGGGCCAGAGCGCCTACAGCCCCGGCACCCCCGAAGAATTGCTGTTGATCGCCATCGACCTGCTGGTGCGCGACCGCGGCAGCGAGGCGGCGCGCAGCTTCATCGAGCAGGTGTTCGAGCGCTACGCACCGCATGCGGCTACCGCAGTCGAGCCAGGCGCGCGCTGAGCAGGTCGAAGAAGCCCTGGGCGTCGCCTTCGTTCAACCACAAAACGTTGGCAGGCTGCTTGAGCACGCCGTACCAGTCGACCACGGTCTGGCCGAAGGTCGGCCCTTCGCGACTGTCGATCACCATGTGCACGCGGCGGCCACTGAACAGCTCGGGCTCGAGCAGGTAGGCGATGACGCTGGCGTCGTGCACCGGGCCGCCGGGCATGCCGTACAGGTCCATGTCATGCTTGACGTAGACGTTGAGGATGTCCACCACGCGCCGGCTGGCCTGGTTGTTGACGGCGGCCAGCTGCTTGAAGCGGGCCTCGCTGGTGATCACCTTGTGGGTGAGGTCCAGGGGCACGTAGGTGAGCTTCACGCCGCTGGCCAGCACCACTTCGGCAGCATGGGGGTCGGCGTAGAGATTGAACTCGGCCACCGGGGTGATGTTGCCGCCATTGAAGTGCGCACCGCCCATCACCACCACTTCCTTGATGCCCTTGGCGATCTCGGGCTTCTGGATCAAGGCCAGGGCCAGGTTGGTCTGTGGGCCGAGCATGGCGAGAGTGATGCTGTGAGGCTCGGCGCTGGACAGGGTGTCGACCAGGTACTGCACGGCGTTGCCCTGGGCCAGGCCTTGCCGGGGCTCATGGACCTCGACGCCCTCCAGGCCTTCTTCGCCGTGCACGTCAGCAGCGTAGATCGGCTTGCGTACCAGCGGGCGCCCTGCCCCGGCGTAGACCGGGATGCCCTCGCGGCCCGCCCATTCACGGGCCAGGCGGGCGTTGCGCGAGGTCTTGGCCAGGCGCACGTTGCCGGCGACGGTGGTGATGGCGCGGATGTTGAGTTCATCCGGGGAGGCCATGGCCAGGAACAGGGCCACCACGTCGTCGGCACCGGGGTCGGTGTCGATGATCAGGTCGCGCGAGGCGGCCTGGAGGGGGGCAGCGGCCAGGATGGACATGAGGATGGCTCCTTGTAGCAGGTGCTTTAGCATGAGGCACTCCTTGTTGCCTTCGAGATGTTTTGGGGCCGCGCTGCGGCCCAATCGCCGGTAAGCCGGCACGGGCCATCGCACTCCTGTTGTGTGGGTTGCCCTGCGCTGCGCTCTAGAAGGTAACGCCAGCTATCAGGGCAATATTGCTGTAAGGCTTGCACTCCCCAGTACGCACCACGGCCTTGGCCTGTCGGCAGAGCTCTTTGAACGCCTGGTGCGGCAACAGCGCCTGCGAGCCGAGCTGCCCCGAGCAATGCTGCACCACCACCAGCGCCGGCGGTGCGACGTCGAGCATTTCTTCGGCCAGCACATGCCGCTCCACCTGCATCTCGGCCAACACCGCCCGCAACACACTGGCGAAATCCGGCACGCCCGGCACCACGGCCAGGTCGATCAGCTCGACCCCAGGCGGCACCGGCAGCCCGGCATCGCCGATTACCAGCGCATCGCCATGACCGAGCCCGGCGATCACCCGCGAAAGCGCGATGTTCAGCACCCCAGCCTTTTTCATGGCAGCAGCTCCGCCAGGTACGGGATCGAAGGCTGGGCACCGGCGCGGGTCACCGACAAGGCCGCGGCACGCTGGCCGAAGGCGATCGCTTCGTCCTCCTCCAGGCCGCGCACCAGGCCCGCGGCGAAGCCACCGATGAAGGTATCGCCGGCCGCCGTGGTATCCAGCGGCTGGACCACCGGAGCGGGGAAATGCCGGCTGCCCTCGGGCGCGACGAACAAGGCCCCCTGGGCACCCAGGGTGACGATCACCTTGCCCGCCCCCATCGCCAGCAGCCGCTCGCCAGCGCTGCGGGCACTGTCGATGTCGGTGACCGGCAGCCCGGTCAGGGCCTGGGCTTCGCTTTCGTTCGGGGTCAGGTAGTCGACCTGGACGAGCCAGCCCGCCGGCAACGGGCCGGTGGCCGGTGCCGGGTTGAGGATCACTGTCTTGCCCAGCTCGTGCCCGCGGGCCAGGGTCCAGGCCACCGTGGCCATGGGCACTTCCAGCTGGCAGATGATTATCTCGGCGTTTCGCAGCAGCGAATCGAAACGCTGCACGGCCGCCGGCGTCAGCAACCCGTTACCGCCGGCAATGATGACGATGGCATTCTGGCTCGCGGCATCCACGGTGATCAGCGCCACGCCACTGGAAACGCCCTCGCACACGCCGACCGCCCGGCAGTCGATGCCTTCGCCCTCCAGGGCCTGGCGCAATTGCTGGCCATAGGCGTCGTCGCCGACGTTGCCGACCATCGCCACGCTCGCCCCCAGGCGCGCCACGGCCACCGCCTGGTTGGCACCTTTGCCGCCAGGCACGGTGAAGAAGCTGTCGCCGGCCAGGGTCTCGCCGGCCCGGGGCAGGCGCTGGGCGCGGGCCACCAGGTCCATGTTGAGGCTGCCGACCACCACGACCTTTGCGTTCATGGCACCTCCTCAGCGGTAATCATTGAACAGGTCCGGGCGCGGCCCGGTGGACTCGCGCAGCACGATGCGCGGAGCGACGATGCGTTGCTCGGCGTCGCCGCTGCGAGGCGTGGCGATGCGCGACAGCAGCAACTGCGCAGCGCTCTCGCCCAGCTCGCGAATCGACTGCCCGACCGTGGTCAACGGCGGGTACACGTAGCGGCTGAGTTCGATATCGTCGAAGCCGATCACCGACAGTTCGCCAGGCACGCTGATGTTGCGCTCGGCGGCGGCGCGCAATACACCGAAGCCGATCATGTCGTTGCCGGCGAAGATCGCCGTCGGGCGCGTACCGTCGAGCAGGCGCCCGGCGGCGTCATGGCCGCCGGGGCTGCTGAAGTCGCAATGCAGCACGCGGTCTTGCGGCACCTCCACTCCCTGCTCGGCCATGGCCCGACGAAAGCCCGCCAGGCGCAGCTGGCTGGCACCGGTGTCCGCCGGGCCGCCAATGCAGGCGATGTCGCGATGGCCCAGGTCCAGCAGGTGGCGGGTGGCGAGGTAGCCACCCTGCTCATGGTCGATGCGCACCAGGTCGGCGTCCACGCCTTCCAGGGCGCGGTCGACGATGACCATCGGCGTGCGCACGCCCGCCAGGCTTTCCAGCAGGTCGCGGTCCTCGCCCACCGAGGCGACAATCAGGCCGTCGATGCGTTTTTCCAGCAGCACGCGCAGGTAGCTGCGCTGCTTCTGCGGGTTGTCGTCGGAGTTGCAGAGGATCACGCAGTAGCCGTTGCGTTCGCAGCCGTCCTCGATGCCCCGCGCCAGTTCGGCGAAGTACGGGTTGACGCTGTTGGGTACCAGCAGGCCGATGGTGGCCGTGCTGCGCGCCTTGAGCGAACGGGCTACGGCGCTGGGCACGTAGTCGAGTTCGGCGATGGCCGCCTCGACCTTCAGGCGTACCTGCTCGCTGACCGGGCGGGTTTTGTTCAGCACATGGGACACGGTGGTATAGGAGATACCTGCCAGTGCCGCGACGTCTTTGATGGTTGCCATGGGTTCAGTTCCGCCGGCCTGCACGCCGGCTACGGTAAGTGTCGAGCACCACGGCGATGACGATGACCGCCCCGGTGATGATGCGTTTGGTCGGCTCCGACGCGCCGATCTGCGCCAGCCCCGCGGCCAGCACCGAAATGATCAACACACCGAAAAAAGTGCTGATGACCGAGCCGCGCCCGCCCATCAGGCTGGTGCCACCAATCACCACGGCGGCGATCACCTGCAGCTCGAGGCCCGCGCCGGCATTGGGGTCGGCGGCCTCCAGGCGGGAGACCTGGAACAGCGCGGCCAGGCCCGCGAGCAGGCCCATCAGGGCGAACACCAGCACCTTGTACGGGCGCGGGTCGATGCCGGCCAGGCGCACGGCCTCCTCGTTGGTGCCGATGCCGATCAGGTAGCGGCCGAACACGGTGCGCGTCAGCACCAGCTGGGCGAGGACGATCACCAGCAAGGCGATGATGAAGGCCGGCGAAATGCCGAAGGCGATGGGGTTGGAAAACCAGGCGAAGGCGTCGCCGATGTAGGCGGTGCGTGAGTCGGTGAGCTGGTAGGCCAGCCCCCGGGCCATTTCCAGCACGCCCAGGGAGACGATGAACGAGGGAATGCGCCAGGCCACGGTGATACTGCCGGTGATGCTGCCGGCCAGCGCCGCCACGGCCATGCCCAGCAGCGCGGCGGGCAGCGGGCTCCAGCCCCAGCCGAGGATCGCCACGCTGACCGCCGAGGCCGCCAGCGCCAACACCGAGCCGACCGACAGGTCGATGCCGCCAATGATCAGCACGAAGGTCATGCCTACGGCCAGCACCATCAGGTCGGGGATCTGGTTGGCCAGGGTGCTGAAGGTGGCGTAGGACAGGAAGTGGCTGCTCAGGAACGAGAACAGTACGATCATCGCCAGCAAGGCGCCGGCCAGGCCCAGGTAGGTGCCCAGGCCGAAGTAGCTGGCGCTGCGGCGCACGGGCGCGTTGCCCGGGGTGTCGAGAGGTGTGGTTTTCATGGGGCCATCCTGGGCGCTGCCTCATGCAACAGCGCGTCACGTTTCTGGTAGCCGGCGAAGGCCGCGGCGAGCAGTTGGTCCTGGCTCCAACGGTCGCGATCGAAGGTGTCGACCAGACGGCCGGCGGACAACACGGCGATGCGGTCGCAGATCAGCATCAGCTCGCGCAGGTCACTGGACACCACCACCAAGGCCTTGCCCTGGCGGGCCAGCTCCGCCAGCAGGCCGTAGATGTCGAACTTGGCGCCTACATCAATGCCCCGGGTGGGTTCGTCGAACAGCAACACCTGGCAATCGCGCTCCAACCAGCGGCCGATCACCACCTTCTGCTGGTTGCCCCCGGACAGCTCGCCCACCGCCTGCGCGGGGCTGGCGCTGCGGATGCGCATGGCGGTGATCTGCCGCTCGGCCAGGGCCCGTTCGGCATCAGCGTCGAGGATGCCGGCGCGGGACACGGCGCCCAGGTTGCCCAGGGCGATGTTGGCGCTGATCGACTGGCTCAGCAGCAGGCCTTCGCCCTTGCGGTCCTCGGTGATCAGGGCGATGCCGGCACGCACGGCCGCCTTGGGAGAGTCCAGATTCACGTTCTGCAACGGCTGGCCAAGCTCGACACTGCCGCTGTCGGCACGGTCGGCGCCGTAGATCAGGCGCAGCAGCTCGGTGCGCCCGGCGCCGATCAACCCGGAGATGCCGAAGATCTCCCCTGCCCTGACCTCGAACGACACGTCACGGACCTTGCCGCCCCGGCTCAGGCCTTGGACCTTGAGCAGCGTCTGGCCGATTTCGCGGCGCCCCAGGTCGATGTGCTCGCCCAGCTCGCGCCCGACCATCAGGTTGACCAACTCGGCGCTGCTGTAGCGCTGGATCGGCTCGACGCACACCAGCGTACCGTCGCGCAGCACGGCGATGCGCTGGGCCACGCGCTGCAGCTCCTCAAGGCGATGGGAGATGTACACGATGGCCACGCCGCGCTGGCGCAGGCGCTCGATCTGGGTGAACAGCAGTTCCACCTCGCGGGCGGTGAGCATGGCCGTGGGCTCATCGAAAATCAGCACATGGCAGTCGCCGATCAGGTTGCGGGCGATCTCGACCATCTGCTGGTGGCCGATGCCGAGTTCGCCGACCGGGGTGTCCGGGTCGATGGCGTCCAGGCCGACCTGAGCCATCGCCGCACGGGCCAGCTGGCGCAGGCGCTTGTGGCTGATCCAACCGAAGCGGCTGGGCAGGTTGTCGAGGAACAGGTTCTCGGCCACGGTCAGGGTCGGCAGCAGGTTGAGTTCCTGCATGACCATGCGCACACCCAGGTGCTCAGCCTCGCTGCGACTGCCAGGCGCATAAGGAGCGCCGCGATAGCGCATCTGCCCTGTGGTGGGCGTTTCCAGGCCGCTGATGAGCTTGGACAGCGTGCTCTTGCCTGCGCCGTTCTCGCCGGTGAGCGCCAGTACTTCGCCAGCGCGCAGTTCCAGCGTCACATCGCCGAGCACCGGCTGGGTGTAGGTCTTGCCCAGGCCGCTGACGGCGAGGGTGGCGTGATTACCCGTGGCTGACATGGCCGACTCCTGCTTGGCTCAGGGGTGGGTAACCAGCTCGACCGGTGTCTGGATGACATTGTCGGCATCCACCGCTGGCTTCTCGCCCTTGAGCATCTGCAACGCTGCCTGGATGCCGAACACGGCCTGGTCGGCGCCGTGCTGCTCGAGGGTGGCGAGCACACGACCGTCCTTGAGCATGGGCTTGATGGCGCGGATGTTGTCGTAGCCCACCACTTGCACCTGGCCGGTCTTGCCCGCCGCACGCACAGCGGAGACGGCGCCCAGGGCCATGCTGTCGTTGCCGGCCAGGAGCGCCTTGAGGCCCGGGTATTCATTGAGCATGGCCGCAGCCACGGCATTGCCCTTGTCGATTTCCCAGTTGCCCGATTGCACCGAGACCACCTTCATCTGTGCGGCATCCATGGCGTCCTTGAAGCCTGCGGTGCGCTGTTGGGCGTTGGTGGTGGTGGGCACGCCTTCGATGATGCCGACCTGATCGCCCGCCTTGAGCTTTTGCTGGGCCAGGTAGTCACCGACCAGGCGTGCGCCCTTGCGGTTGTCGGGGCCGACGAAGGGCACGCTGATGCCCTTGCTCTCGAGCACGGCCGGGTCCAGGCGGTTGTCGATGTTGACCACGGTGATGCCGGCATCCATGGCCTTCTTCACCACCGGCACCAGGGCCTTGGAGTCGGCCGGGGCGATGACCAGGGCGTTGACGCCGGAGACGATCATCTGCTCGACGATGCGGATCTGGTTACCGGTGTCGGACTCGTCCTTGATGCCGTTGGCCACCAGGTCGAAGTCGTCGGGGTGTTGCTGCTGGTAGGCCTTGGCGCCGTCTTCCATGGTCCGGAAGAACTCATTGGCCAGGGATTTCATCACCAAGGCGACCTTGGGTTTGTCTTCGGCATGGGCACCGGACAAGGGCAGTGCGAGGGAAAGCGAGGAGAACACAGCCAGGGCCAAAACGCGGCCAGGGAATGGCAGTTTCATGGAATTGACTCCGAATCTTGTGGTTTTTATCGGATCGCAAACGTTTGCGCTGCCTAACTATGGAAACAAGACCTGCTTTTGTCAAATCCCGCACGCGGTTTGGCTTGGGCCACGTACGTCGGGATTATCCGGAATATTTCCGAAAAACCGAACACCTTTTCCTACGCTTGTTCGGTATTCCGAATGGAATGCGCTCCCTGCAGGAGCGGCCTAGTGCCGCGATGCGCTGCGCAGCAACTCGTAATCCGTGCCGGGCGCAGGCCCTGGGCCGGCTACGCAGCCATCGCGGCACTAGACCGCTCCTACAGGGATAAGCTGGTACGAAACATGCCTGACAGTCTGTGCGATACAGCAACCATCTCACTAGGAAGAGAGAGAACAATAATGATGAATGCTGCACTTAAAACCTTCGCTCCCAGCGCACTCGCCCTGCTGCTGATCTTGCCCTCCACCGCCTCAGCCAAGGAAGCCGAAACCCAGCAGAAGCTGGCCAACGTGGTCATCCTCGCCACCGGCGGCACCATCGCCGGTGCTGGCGCCAGCGCTGCCAACAGCGCCACCTACCAGGCCGCCAAGCTGGGCGTCGACAAGCTGATCGCTGGCGTGCCGGAGTTGGCCGACCTGGCCAACGTACGCGGTGAGCAGGTGATGCAGATCGCCTCCGAGAGCATCTCCAACGACGACCTGCTCAAGCTGGGCAAACGCGTCGCGGAACTGGCCGACAGCAAGGACGTCGATGGCATCGTCATCACCCACGGTACCGACACACTGGAAGAGACCGCCTATTTCCTCAACCTGGTGGAGAAGACCGACAAGCCGATCGTGGTGGTCGGCTCCATGCGCCCAGGTACCGCCATGTCCGCCGACGGCATGCTCAATCTGTACAACGCCGTGGCCGTGGCCAGCGACAAGCAGTCCCGTGGCAAGGGCGTGCTGGTGACCATGAATGACGAGATCCAGTCCGGTCGTGACGTGAGCAAGTCGGTCAACATCAAGACCGAAGCCTTCAAGAGCGCCTGGGGCCCGATGGGCATGGTGGTGGAAGGCAAGTCGTACTGGTTCCGCCTGCCGGCCAAGCGCCACACCGTCAACTCCGAGTTCGACATCAAGCAGATCAACAGCCTGCCGCAGGTGGACATCGCCTACGGCTACGGCAACGTGACCGACACGGCGTACAAGGCGCTGGCCCAGAACGGTGCCAAGGCACTGATCCATGCCGGTACGGGCAATGGCTCGGTGTCTTCGCGCGTGGTGCCGGCCTTGCAGGAGCTGCGCAAGAACGGCGTGCAAATCATCCGTTCCTCCCATGTCAACCAGGGCGGCTTCGTGCTGCGCAACGCCGAGCAGCCCGACGACAAGAACGACTGGGTCGTGGCCCATGACCTGAACCCGCAGAAAGCGCGCATCCTGGCCATGGTCGCGATGACCAAGACTCAGGACAGCAAGGAGCTGCAGCGGATCTTCTGGGAATACTGACCCTCGCCAGGCCTGGCCGGTGTGCACGGCATGCCGGCCAATCGCGGGTTTCTGTGGGAGCGGGTTTACCCGCGAACACCGGCAAAGCAGGTGCCATACAATGCGTCACATGCTTCGCGGGTAAACCCGCTCCCACAGGCTTGCGTACCCGCAACTACGGAACCAACCGCTCTACCACGGTCATATAGGCTTTTCACCTTACACGCTGTTGCGAAAATACTTACAGTGAAATACTGTATGCGCATACAGCAAAACAAGGAAAAGCCCCGTGGCCAGTACCTCCGCAGTAACCCCCAGCAGCTATGAACAACTGGGTATCCGCATCCAGAAGATCATCAACAGCCCTATCGCCCAGCGCAGCCGCGCCGCCTTGATCTTCCGCCTGGAACACGAGTCGCCCGACGATTGGGAAACCCTGCTCGAGGAGATCGCCGAGAACGACAACGTCACCCTCGCCCACCGCGACGACGGCGGCGTGCAGATCTTCTGGACCGTACCCAAGGAAGACTGACCCTGCATGAGAGTTTCGCTTTTCGCTGTCGCTTGCCTGCTGTTCACCGCCTCCCTCGCCCATGCCGACGCCCCGCGTACCTTCCAGGAAGCCAAGAAGGTCGCGTGGCGGCTGTACGCGCCGCAGTCCACGGAGTTCTATTGCGGCTGCAAGTACAAGGGCAACAAGGTCGACCTGGCCTCCTGCGGCTACACCCCACGCAAGAATGTCCAACGCGCCTCACGCATCGAGTGGGAGCATATCGTGCCGGCCTGGCAGATCGGCCACCAGCGCCAATGCTGGCAGAACGGCGGACGCAAGAACTGCTCACGCCACGATGAGGTGTACAAGCGCGCCGAGGCCGACCTGCACAACCTGGTGCCGAGCATCGGTGAAGTCAATGGCGACCGCAGCAACTATAGCTTCGGCTGGCTACCCCAGCAGCAGGGCCAGTACGGCAGTTGCCTGACCCAGGTCGACTTCAAGGCCAAGAAAGTGATGCCGCGCCCATCGATCCGCGGGATGATCGCGCGCACCTACTTCTACATGAGCAAGACCTACAACCTGCGCCTGTCCAAGCAGGACCGACAACTGTTCAATGCCTGGAACAAGACCTACCCGCCCCAGGCCTGGGAACGGCAACGCAACCAGCGGGTGGCCTGCGTGATGGGCCACGGAAACGACTTCGTCGGGCCGGTGAACCTCAACGCCTGCAGTTGACGCTCAGGCCAGCGTCTGCAGGTAGGCGCTGGCCTGCTGGTAGCGGCTTAGACGGGCCAGGTCGGCGGGCCCCGGGCATGGGATGCGGGACAGGTCGCTGTTATCGGCCAGGTCCGCCAGCTTGACCTGCCGCGCCAACGGGTCGACGCCCAGGCGCACGACGAAGGCTTCGTAGCTTTCCCCGTCGCGCCGGCTCAAGGCCAGCACGGCGGCGAGGATCTTCAGGGGGAAGCCTTCACGGGCGAGGTCCGACAGCGTCAGCGGCGTATCCTCGAGCACATCGTGCAGCACCGCGACAATCCGTTGTTCGGGTGTCGTCACCCGTTCCATCACCCGCAATGGGTGGAGGATGTAAGCCGCTCCACCTTTGTCGAATTGCCCTTCATGGGCTTTGGTCGCCATTGCAATGGCCCGTTCCAGCGTAGACATGAGCCCTGTCCTCTACAGCCTGCTTGCCTACAAGCATAGCTGCACAATCCTGCCTATCCTTTGCAGCCCGGCCCTTCGGCCTGCGACCTCCTTGTGCGGCCTTACTCAGGGTGATCTCAACGCTTGGCGCCGTGCTGAATGACGATCGAATCGGTGCCCAGGCGCGCCATGACATCGGCCTTGCGCGCCTCGGCCTCGGCCTTGGTGGGGAACGGCCCCATCAGCACCACCGGCTTGCCGTCACGGTACTCGACCGACGACGGGATGCCCTTCTCGATCAGGCGTGCGGTCATGTCGCTCAGTGCGCCCATGTTGGCACCCTGGATCACCTCCACATCCCAGCCTTCCGGAGCCGGCTGGTCGGCCAGGGCGTCGGCTCGACGCTGCAGGTCGGCACCGCCGCACACTTCGCGAATGCGCAGGTTGTTGCCGGTTTCATCGACGATGATCTCGTACTGGCCGTCGTGCTTGATCGCCACGTAGCTGCGGTATGCCTCGTACTGCCCGGCGTCGTCCTTGCCGCGGACCTGGCCGCAGATGGAGCCCTGGGTGTCGATCCGCACGTTGGCGAACTTGGCCGTCTTAGGGTTGTGCAGGTATTCGGCAACCTGCTTGTGTACACCCTCGACCTCGTTCTCACAGCCGGCCAGGGCCAGCACTGCCATTACCACCGCCAGTTTGCGCACGCGTCTACCTCCTGATTCGAAGGGGCGGATTCTAGCATGACCGCTGCCCCCGATCAGGGTATCGGTGTCGCAGGCGCGGGCGGGATTCGAATTCCCACTGCGGGCGATGCCGATATTTAATTTCTGCCCTCGGCGATCTTTTCCTACCATGTGCCCGCGCTTCATTGCCCTGACCTGCCCATGAGTTTCGCCTTGTTCGCCTTCAAGCAGACCGCCCTGTCGCCCCCTGGTGAAGGGGTACCCCGACCGCAACGGCTGATCGCCGTGATCGCGATCATGCTCAACATCGCCATGGCCAACCTGGAAACGGCGATCGCCAATACCGCCCTGCCGACCATCGCCGCCGACCTGGGCACCACCGACGCCCAGGCGATCTGGGTGGTGAGCATCTATCACCTGGCCATGATCGCGGCCCTGCTGCCGCTGGCATCGCTGGGCGACATCATCGGTTACCGGCGCATCTCCATGGCCGGGCTGGTGCTGTTCATCCTGGCTTCTCTGCTCTGTGGCCTGGCGCCTTCGTTCGAGTGGCTGCTGGTCGGCCGCCTGGTGCAAGGCCTGAGCGCCGCCGGGATCCTCGGCGTCGGCGTGGCGATGACACGCTTCGTGTTCCCCAACCACATGCTCGGCCGTGGCATGGGCGTCAACGCCCTGGTGGTGGGGGCGTCGCTGGCGGCCGGGCCGAGCGTGGCGTCCCTGATCCTGAGCTTGGGCAGCTGGCACTGGCTGTTCCTGATCAATGTGCCCCTGGGCTTGGTCGGGGTGGCCCTCGGCCTGCGCTCGTTGCCACCCACGCCCACCAGCGGGCGGCCGTTCGACTGGCTGGCCGCCGGGCTGTGCGGGGTGTTTCTTGCAGCCCTGGTCTACGCCATCAATGGCTTGGCCCAGGGCGCGCCGTGGCGTCTGACGCTGGGCAGCATGGGGCTGGCCGGGTTGGGGCTGTACCTGCTGCTCAGACGCCAGGCCGGCACCCCCGCGCCCCTACTGGCGCTGGACCTGCTGCGCGAGCCGCGCTACGCGCTGTCGGCGACCAGTGCCGGGGCCTCCCTCACGGCCCAGAGCCTGGCGTTCGTCGCCCTGCCTTTCATGCTGCAATACCAGTTGGGCTTCTCCCAGGTACAGACCGGCTACCTGATCACTCCGTGGCCAGCCATGGCCGCGATCATGGCGCCTATCGCCGGGCGGCTGTCCGACCGCTATGCCACCAGCACCCTTACGGCGCTGGGCATGGCCATCCTCGGCCTGGGCCTGATGCTGCTGTGCACCTTGCCACCCTCACCCGGGCCGTGGGATATCGCCCTGCGCATGGCGGTGTGCGGTGCCGGCTTCGGCTTTTTCCAGTCGCCCAACATGCGCGACATGATCGCCTCGATCCCGGCTGAGCGCAGCGGCGGCGCCGGCGGCCTGTCGAGCACGCTGCGCATGCTCGGGCAGGTGCTGGGGGCCGCATTGGTGGCGGGTTTCTTCCAGGTGTATTCGGCGCGTGGCGCTTCCATGGCGCTGTGGGTCGGTGTGGGGTTCGCGGCGCTGGCGTGTGCCGCGAGCCTGTGGAAGCTGCTTGGCTGCGAGCGCGGTGCACCTGAGGTGGGGCGCACAATAACTTGAAGGCTGTACGAACGTATGAAGTGATAATACGAATTCTTATGTGCGTCTAATTGTCGCCCCGGTGGGGAGTGGAAACACTAGAGCCCCTCCAACCACCACCTGGGGCCAACAATGAAACTGACACCCACCCCGCCTTTGAAACCCAGCCACTGGATGACGGCGACCTCCTTGCTGCGACAGGCCACGCAGCCACTGCAAGGCAACCATGACGCCGATGTGGTGATCATCGGCGGCGGCTTCGTCGGCCTGTGGACGGCCCTGACCCTCAAGGAGCAGGAGCCTGGCGCGCGGGTGATGGTGCTCGAGCAGCACGTCTGTGGCGGCGGCGCCTCCGGTCGCAACGGCGGCTTCGTGATGTCCTGGTGGCCGAAGATCGGCACCCTGCGCAGCTTCTGCGACCCCGACCAGGCGCGCCTGCTGGGCGAAGCCGCAGAACATGCCATCACCGAGCTGGGCACGTTCTGCGAACGTCACGGCATCGATGCGCATTTTCGCCAGAGCGGCTGGTTGTGGACCGCCACCACGCCCCAGCATGTCGACACCTGGAACGCCACCCTGGCCGCCTGCGAGCGCCTGGGCGTGCAGCCGTTCGAACGCCTCGACGCACGTGAGGTGGCCCGACGCACGGGCTCGTCGGTGCATCTGGCGGGCGTGTTCGAGCGCAGCAATGCCACCGTGCAGCCGGCCCTGCTGGTCGAAGGCATGCGCCGCATGGCGCTGGCCAGCGGCGTCGAGATCCACGAGGGCACCGCCGTGCACCACATCGAGCCCGGCCAGCCCACCAGCGTGAAGACACCCCTAGGCTGCGTACGCGCAGGTTCCGTGGTACTGGCCGTCAACGCCTGGGCCGCCGCCCTGCCCTCGCTGTCCAAGCTGATCGTGCCGGTCAACAGTTCGATCGTGGCGACCCAGGCCATACCTGGTCGCCTGCGGGATATCGGCTGGACGGGCGGCGAATCGATCACCGACTCGCAACTGATGGTCGATTACTACCGCACCACCCATGACGGGCGCATCGCTTTCGGCAAGGGCACCGGCGCCATCAGCTACGGCTCGCGCATCGGTCAGGTGTTCAGCGAGGACGAGGCCAGCCTGGCACTGACCGAAGCCGACCTGCGCCGGACCTACCCGATGCTCCAGGGCGTACCGGTGGAGGCGCGCTGGTCTGGGCCGATCGACCGTACCTACGACAGCCTGCCGGTGTTCGGCCGCCTCGACGGCCACGACAACATCCACTATGGCATCGGCTGGAGCGGTAACGGCGTGGGCCCCAGCCGCCTGGGCGGGCGCATCCTCGCCAGCCTGGCGCTGGGCCGCAACGACCCTTGGAGCCAGTGCCCGCTGGTAGAGCGCACCTGCCGCACCTTCCCACCGGAGCCGGTCCGCTATCTGGGCGGCTCGCTGGTACGCAACGCCGTCTTGCGCAAGGAGCGCTCGGAACTGGCCGGGCGACGCCCGGCCGCCATGGACCGCTACCTGGCCCGGTTCGCCCCGGCCGGCCTCGAAGATAAAGCCTGAGGAACCTTTCATGTCCCTGACCCGTATCCGCCTGGACGAGCAGCCAGGTTTCAGCGAACTCACCGCCCTGGGCGACGATGGCGCCCTGGCGCGCACCGCGGCGCACCAGACCCTGCCGGACGGCAAGGGCACCACCGGCGTCTGGGAATGCACCCCCGGCACCTTCCGCCGCCAGGTCGCCCAGGCTGAATACAGCTATATCGTGGCCGGCGAAGGCAGCTTCACCCCCGAGCATGGCCAGCCCATCGCGTTCAAGGCGGGCGACGCCCTGTACTTCGAGGCCAATACCCAAGGCACCTGGGACATCCGCACCACCGTGCGCAAGACCTATCTGATTCTCGACTGACCACACACCAGCCGCTTTCCCACAGACAAATACGAGGTACAAGAAGTGGGTGTACAACAACAGACGCTCCAGGAGTCCGGCCTCAAGGCCCATGCGCTGGGGCGCTTCGAAACGCTCGGCATCATCATCGGCACCAACATCGGCGCGGGCGTGCTCAGCATGGCCTTCGCCGCCCGCAAGGTCGGCTACATCCCGTTGCTGGTGTGCCTGCTGGTAACCTGCCTGTTCTGCGTGGTGACCATGCTCTACGTGGCCGAAAGCTGCCTGCGCACGCGCCAGAACCTGCAGTTGAGTGGCCTTTCGCGCAAATACCTGGGCACGTTCGGCGGTTGGTTGATCTTCTTCGCGGTCGCCGCCAACAGCTATGGCGCGCTCATCGCCTACATCAGCGGCAGCGGCAATATTCTCGCCGACTTCTTCGGCCAGTACGGCCTGAGCCGGCAACAAGGCAGCCTACTGTTCTTCATCCCCGCAGCGCTGGTGCTCTACCTGGGCCTCAAGGCCCTGGGCGTGGCGGAGAAGCTGATCAGCTCGGGCATGGTGCTGATCGTCTGCCTGCTGATCGGCGCCACCGTGCTGCATGAAGACTCATCCCTGGTGCACCTGTGGCAGAGCCAGTGGCAGTACGTGGTGCCAATCTTCAACCTGGCCGTGTTCGTGTTCGGTGCGCAGTTCCTGGTGCCGGAGATCGTGCGCGGCAACCTGGAGACGCCCAGGCGCATCCCGGGGCTGATCATCGGCGGCATGCTGCTGACCCTGGTGCTGGTGGCAGCCATCCCGGCGTCGGTGATCGCACTGGTGGGCACCGAGCACTTGAGCGAAGTGGCTACCCTGAGCTGGGGCAAGTCGCTCGGGCAGTGGGCCTACTATGTGGCCAACGCCTTCGCCTTGCTGGCCATGCTGACCTCCTACTGGGGCCTGGGCGGCTGCCTGTTCACCAATATCTTCGACCAGATGCGCCTGGGCGACGAGAGCAACAAGCGCAAGCGCCTGGTGGTACTGGCCATGGTGACCCTGCCGCCGATCGTGGTGGCTTACTCGGGCTTCAGCGGCTTCGTCAATGCGCTGTACTTCGCCGGCACCTTCGGCGGCGTGCTGATGGGCATCATCCCGATCCTGTTGCTCAATGCCGCGCGCAAGGCAGGCGATCAGCAGCCGGCATTCACCTGTGGCTGGTATGCGCATCCGGTGATGCAGGGGCTGATCGTGCTGATCTTCGTTTCCAGCGGCGTGTACGCGGTGCTGTCGGCCCTGGGCATGCTGCCCGCCAGTTGGTGACACCGCACGCTTGAGGCAGTATGGGAGGCCCACCCTTGACCACCGCCTGGAGCGGCCTGCGCATGTTGCAACGCGTTCGTGACCTGATTGCGATACCGGAACTCCGTTCGCGGCTGCTCAGTGGTGCCAAGGGACTGGACCACAACGTGCGCTGGGCCCATGTCTGCGAATTGCCTGACCCCACCGAATGGCTGGGCGAAGGCGACGTGCTGATGACCACCGGTCTGGGCATCCCCAAGGCGCCGGCCGAGCAACAGGCCTATGTCGCGCGGCTGGCCCAGGCAGGCATCGCCGGCATGATGATCGGCGAGCACATGCAGGCCCCCGCGGACATCAGCGCCCTGGCCGAACAGGCCGAGGCGCTGGGCTTCCCGGTGATCCTCACCGAATATGGGGTGCCCTTCGCCGCAGTCACCCGGGCCATCATCGATGCCAACCAGCAGGATGAATTCGCCCGACGCGGGGCCCTGGCCAAGGTCTACGAAAGCGCCCGCCTGAGCATCCAGGGCCTGGGCCTGCCGGCCCTGCTCGCGCGCCTGCAGGCCGATATCCAATGCCACCTGTACCTGGTATCGATGGGGAGGTTCACCCCCTGGGCTCCCGGCCTTCCCGAGCTGCCAGCGGCATTGGCGGCCAGCCTCGGTGCAGCACGCCAACGCCAAGGCGGCCATCAACCGATGGTGCGTCGTCATGCCCTGCCAACCGGCGAAGCCCTGAGCATCGAACTGCCCAGCGAGCCGGGCTGCCTGCTGGTGGTGACCGGCACACGGCTGCCCGACTACGGCATGCTCCACCACCTGACAGCGGTGCTGGGCCTGGAGGTGCAACGCCTGCAGGCCGAGCGGGAGCGGCGCCTGCGCCTGGGCTCGGAACTGCTCGACGACCTTTTGCAGCAGCGCCTGCAAACGGATGCGTTGCTTGAGCGTCTGGGTGCTCATCTGCCAGGCGTGACGCTGGCCGACACGGTGATTTCGGCAGCGCGCCTGCCAGCCAATGGCAACACCTGGGAAGACCAGCTGCGCCCTCTGGACGAGTCCGCGTTGGTCCGCGCCCAGGGGCAGGAATTGATCCTGCTGCACCGCGATGGCCTGCAGGAGGGCTACAGCGCCCAACTCGACCTGCAACTGGGCTCCAGCGCCGCACTCGGCCAAGCCCAGCGTGGCCCGGATGCCCTGCGCGAAGCCCGCCTGGCCCTGGCGCATACCCATGCCCAGCGCCGGGTGTGCCGCTACGCCCAGCTGGAAACCGACACCCCCTGGCTGCCGCGCACGCCCGACGAGGCAGACCGCGCGTTCCGCGCCGTGCTCGGCGCGCTGCATGACTACGACCAGGCCAACGGCACCTACCTGTTGCACACCTTGCAGGTGTTTCTCGAAGAGAACCGCTCCTGGGTCAATACTGCCCAGCGCCTGCATGTGCACAAGCAGACGCTGGTGTACCGGGCGCGCCGCATCGAGGCGATCAGCGGCCGTTCGCTGGACAGCACCGCCGACGTCGCCACGTTCTGGTTCGCCTTGCAAAGTGCGCGTGTGCTTGGGGTGTCGTTGCAGCCGGGGTAGATGCACCGCAAGTCACTTGGCAATCACTGGCCTCCCAAGGCCTGGGTGATGGTCTGCACGTTCAGCCGATACATCCCCAAGTAACTGCTAGCCGGCCCTCGGGCTGCGAGCGCATCGGAGTGCAGCGTGCCGCCGATACCCGCCCCCGTCTCATCGGCGATCTGCTGCAACAGCCGCGGGTCCTTGATGTTCTCGATGAACACCGCCTTGATACCCTCTTTGCGGATCAGCGTGATCAAGTCAGCCACTTCCCGTGCCGAAGCCTCTCGTTCGGTGGACAGCCCCTGGGGCGCGACGAAGGTGATGCCGTAGGCTTGCCCGAGGTAGCCGAACGCATCGTGGGACGTGACGATCTTGCGGTTGCCGGGCGGCAGTGCCGCGAAGCGCTTGCGCACCTCGAGCAGCAGCGCATCGATCTGCTGCGTGTAGGCCGCCAGGTTCGCGCGGTAGTCTTGCACATGGCCAGGGTCCACCTGCTCCAGCGCCTTGGCGATGTTGCTGGCATAGAGCTTGGCATTGGCCAGGCTGTTCCAGGCATGGGGGTCGGCCACCGCGTGGCCGTCTTCCTCCAGGGTACGTGGGATGATCCCCTGGCTGGCGCGGATCACCTTGGCCTGGGTGTCGCTGCTACGCACCAGCCGCTCCAGCCATGGCTCGAAATGCAGGCCGTTCTCGACGATCAGGTCGGCAGCTGCGACATGCCTGGCATCGTCGGGGGTCGTTTCATACACATGCGCATCGCTGTCGGGGCCCACGAGGTTGATGATCTCGACATGCTTGCCTCCCACCTGCTGTGTGATGTCGGCAAGGATGCTGAAACTGGTGACGACCTTGACCCGCTCGCCGGCAGACAGCACCGGCGACAGCAGCAGGATGATCAGAAAGAGCGATAGGCGCATACAGGTTCCTCAATGAACGACCGGCGAATAATGGCGACGCAACAGGCCATGCACCGGCCCACCCATCACCGACAACAGGTACGCGGCCCCGGCCATGACGACGATTGCCGGGCCACTGGGCAGCGAAACGTAGAAGGAAAGCAGCAACCCCAGCCACACCGAGGCCATGCCGATCACCGCCGCGATGACAATCAACCGAGGCAGGCTCTGGCTCCAGAAGCGCGCGGCGATGGCCGGCAGCATCATCAGGCCCACCACCATCAACGCCCCGATGGCCTGGAAGCCAACCACCAGGTTGAGCACCACCAACCCGAGGAACAGCCCATGGGCCAGGGCACCATGGCGGCTGACGGTGCGCAGGAACACCGGGTCGAGGCTGTCGAGCAGCAAGGGGCGGTAGATCACGGCGAACAGTACGAGGCTGCCAGCCGCCACGCTGTACATGACGTGCAAGGTCGCTTCGTTGACGGCCAGTGCCGAGCCGAACAGCAACCCCAGCAAGTCCAGGCGCTTGCCGGCCAGGCCCAGCAGCAGCACGCCCGAAGCCAAGGAGATCGGATAGACCGCAGCCAGGCTGGCGTCCTCGCGCAAGCCCGTGTGCCGACTGACCAGGGCCGAAAAGCCCGCCACCGCCAAGCCGGCCACGAGCCCGCCGAGAGTCATCGTCATCACCGACAAACCGGCCAACCAGAAGCCCAGTGCCGCCCCCGGCAGGATGCCATGGGAAATCGCATCGCCGATCAGGCTCATGCGCCGCACCACCAGGAACACCCCGAGCGGCGCGACGCTCAGCGCCAGTGTCAGGCCGCCGAGCAATGCGCGGCGCATGAAGGCGAATTCGGCGAAGGGCTGCCACAGTAGATCGACCATTCAACCCACCTGGGCCAGGCCGGGCTGGGCGATCAACGCGCGGCTCGGCCCATGCCGGCAGCCTTGCCGGTCGATCACCAGGCACTGCTCCACCGACGCTCGCAGCCGGGCCAGGTCGTGGCTGACGACGACAAGCGTGCACCCGGCCTTGTGCCAGGCGTCGATGTGCCGCCAAAGCAGGGCCTGGCCGTTGTCGTCGAGCGCCGCATCGGGCTCGTCGAGCAACACCAGGGAAGGTTTGGTCAGGCTCAGCCTAGCCAGCAGGGCACGTTGCAACTCGCCACCGGAAAGCGCCTGCAACGGCCGGGACTGGAGCTGGCCGAGGTCCCACGCCTCCAGCACCTGTTCGAGTTGGCGCCTGCGCTGCGAGCGCGTGATGCGTTGCCCCCAGAAGCCGCCGCTGACCAACCCGGCCAGGTCGATGGGAAACTGGCGGTCGATGACCGATTGCTGAACCAGATAGCCGATTCCCCCTGCGTCTGGAAGCGCCACGCGCACGCGGCCCGACAAGGGCATCTGCAACCCCGCGATCACCTTCAACAGGCTGCTCTTGCCACTCCCATTGGCGCCCACCACTGCGGTTAGGCTGCCGGCGGGCAGCCTGAGGTTGAGGCGTGGCGTCAGTGGGCGATTGACGGCCCCCCATTGCAGGTCTTGACACAGGATCACGGGCAGATTCCCAAGGTGGAGACACGGAATGGCCATGTCGACATGGCCGCCATCAACAATATGTTATGTTATAACACTATGCAACGATGATTTTCCTTTCGCCACGCTTGATCTTGAGGCTGGCAAACGGACAATCGGAGGTCTTCGACGGCACTTGCCAGGACCGTCAGATCACCCGAACGAGACCGCCATGAGTACACCTTCCTTCCGCACCGCCAGCCCGTCGGATGTCGACCGTTGCTTCCAGATCGAGACCGAGGCCTACGAAGGCGACGAGGCTGCCACCCGCGAAAAGATCGCGACGCGCATCGCCCAATACCCGCAAGGCTTCCTGATCATGGAACTCGATGGCCAGACCATCGGCTTCATCAACTGCGGCTGCGCCCATGACGTGGTCATGTCCGACGAGGCGTTCAAGGAGCTGGTGGGCCACGATAGCCAGGCGCCCAATGCGGTCATCATGTCGGTGGTGGTCGACCCCGCGCACCAGGGCAAGGGCTATGCCACGACGATGATGGATACTTTCATCGAGCGCATGCGGGCCATGGGCAAACGCACCATTCACCTCATGTGCAAGGAGCGCCATGTGCCGCTGTACACGCGTATGGGCTACCGCTATGTGAAGCCTTCGGCTTCTGACCATGGCGGCATGGCGTGGCATGAAATGGTGATGGAGCTGTGAAAGCGCTGGATTGAAGCAGAGGCGTTCGTGCACGCCTTGCAAAGAGACAGGGCCGCGTTGCGGTCCTTTCGCGGCACAAGGTCGCTCCTGCAAGGGGCATGGAGCGAAAGCAAAAAGGGCGACCCTTTCGGATCGCCCTTTTCGTGCCCGTAACACCGGGACTTGTATTTGGTAGGCACAATTGGACTCGAACCAACGACCCCCACCATGTCAAGGTGGTGCTCTAACCAACTGAGCTATGTGCCTGTCGTGTGGCGCGCATATTAAGGGGGTTGCGAAAGCCTGTAAAGCGTTTTTTTCAAAAAAATCAAAAACTTTGCGCCAGCCCCCTTCGCCGTGTTTTGGCTCGTTTATTACCCCAGGCCATCCAGGAACGTGGCGGAAGGCACGAAGAACAATCCGCCCGTGACAGCGCGGCTGTAATCGAGCAAGCGGTCATAGTTCCCGGGCGGCTTGCCGATGAACATGTTCTCGAGCATCTCCTCGATAGGCGCGGGCGAGCGGGCGTAACCGATGAAATAGGTGCCGAACTCCCCTGCCCCCGGGCGCCCGAACGGCATATTGTCCCGAAGGATCTTCACTTCCTGGCCGTCTTTGTCCAGGGTGGTCAGGGCGCTGTGGGAGCAACTGGGCTTGACCGAGGCATCCAGCTCGATATCCGACAGCTTGGTGCGGCCAATGATGTTTTCCTGGTCGGCGGTGGACAGTGCGTTCCACCCCGTCATGTCATGCAGGTACTTCTGCACGAGCACATAGCTGCCTCCCACGAACGGCGGGTCTTCGTTGCCAACCAGGGTAAACTTGGCGACTTCGCGGCCGCTGGGGTTCTCCGTGCCGTCGACAAAGCCGATGATGCTGCGCATGTCGAAGTAGCGAAAACCCTGGACTTCATCGACGACCGTCACAGCCGCCCCCAGGCGCTTCATGACCTGCGCCGCCAACTCGAAGCACAAGTCCATCTGTTCGGCACGGATATGCAAGAGGATATCCCCGGGTGTGGCGACCGCCACGCGCTCCCCGGTACCGATTTCGCGAAACGGGTGCAGCGATGCCGGGCATGGCGCACCGAACAGCACACCCCAGGCTGTGGCGCCGAAACCCAGTACACAGGAAAGGTTGCCCGACGGTACGCGCTTGCCGACCGAACGGACCAGCCCGGCCAGGTCGCCACACAAGGCGCGCACGGTGTCACGGTGTTCGTTGCCCGGCGTCAAGGTCGCCACGAGGAAGATCGCACTGCGGGTGATCGCGGTGTCGACCGCTTGGGGTTCGATCTCGGAAACGTTCATTGCATGCCCACCGCCTTGAGTGATCGTCAGGCGTTAGACGCTACACGCCATGGCGGGAGCATGCAATCAGGCCCTACCGCTACTTGCCCGTACTGCGAAACGCCAGGATTGCACCGGGGTTCTCGAACTTCGCTGCCGCGCTGCCCTGGTCGTTGGTGCCCAGGCTGCTTTCGATATCCGTGGCCACGTAGATCACCTCACCGCTGGGATCGACGGCGATATCCCGGTAGCGGTTCAACGAGCGGAACACCGGCGTTGCATCGCCCATCGGCACGGTCTTGGAGCCATCGAGCTGGACCCGGTACACCACGCCACGCTTGAGGCTGGTGATCAGCAACGAGTTGCCCCAGCCTTTGGCAGCGTTACCGGACGCGGGGTAATAGGCGACCGAGGACGGCGCGATGGTGGGCCAGCAGATGTAGAACAGGTTGTTCTCCTTGCAGGCCGGCTGGTTGTAGACGTAGTCATTGCCGACGCTGAACAGCGTCTTGAGCGGCTCGACGAACGCCGTGGAAGACCATTGGGTTTCCTGCTGCACCGGAATGCCCTCTGGGACTTTCAGGCCATTCTGATACTGGTCTTCGTTGCCCTTGCAGCCACCTTTGGCAGCGCTGTAGTTGGCGTAGGCGTAACCCTGACCATCCTTGAAACCGGCCACATAGGGCCAGCCGTAGTTGCCGCCCTTGACGATGAGATTGAGCTCGTCATCACTGTTGGGGCCCTGCTCGGTGGCGAAGAGTTTGTCACCGACAAACACCATCCCCTGGACGTTGCGGATCCCGTAGGCATAGACGTGGCTCTTCACACCGTTGATCACCGGGTTGTCGTCAGGCACCGACCCGTCCAGGTTCAGGCGCAGAATCTTGCCTGCGTAGTGAACCCAGTCGCTTTTGCTGACGTCTGCAGCGGTCGGCGTCATCTGCGCCTTGTTCTGTTCGCACAGGTAGGAGAGCTGGTTCGCGCCCTGGTCACCGATGGAGTAGTAGAGCTTGTCGTCCGGGCCGAAGAGCAGGCGTGCGCTCTGGTGGTCGCGAGCCGAGGGCAGGCCTTTGAGCAGGTCCGTACCTTCGCCCAGGGTGTTGGTCTTGGCGTCGTAGGTGTAGCGACGGATCAGCGTGCGGTTGGGGAAAGCCTCGGAGTCGCCGCCGGCATAGGTCAGGGACACGTAGACATAGTCCTGCCCCGTGCCCTTGAGCAGCTGTGGGTGCAGGGCGATCCCGAGCAGGCCGTCCTGTTCATGGTGCCCGTTGGCCGCCTGGGAGTGCACGGCATCGGCAACGGCAAGGGCGACTTTCACCTCACCGGTCTTGGGGTTCACGCGGGTGATCTTCCGGCTGACCTGCTCGGTCAGCCACAGGTAGCCGTCGGGACCCAGGACCATATTGTGTGGGTTCGCCAAGCCAGTGGCGACAACGCGCTTCTCGAAGCCTTCGGTAGCCGGAATCGGCGTCCCCGGCGCCGGCGGGGTATCGGCCATGGCCGTCAGCGACATGCCCGCCAGGTTGGCAACCAACAACAATGACCCCAGCCTCGCGAAGGTACGGGCTTCGCCGAGGCGGTTTTCAAACGTGCAATGGTTGAGCTTCATGCAATTTCCTCAGGGCTTTAGGCAAGCACCACGACACCTATGCCCCGGCAAGCCGGGGCTCGGCTTGTCAGCGATTGGCGAAATACATCGTCACTTCGAAGCCAATGCGCAAGTCGGTATAGCTGGGTTTGCTCCACATCTCTCAATCTCCTCTGCCTGGATAAAGACGCGCTGGCGTCACTGGGAAACTAGTGGACCCATTCCCGCTTCGCCAGGGGGATGAATGGCACACAGCGTTCCATTTCCTGAACGAAAAACCCGAACGCCCCTTCGCGCTAGAACGGCAAGAGGTAACGCAAGGTGAGCTGGTTGCCTTCGGAGCGGTTCCTCGCGCCCTGCTCGATATAGTAATTGGCGTAGAACATATGCCGCGCATGGCGGTACATCACCCCCGGACCAAAGGCCAGCACGCGCTCGCGGGAGTCGCTCTGCCGATGGTCATCGACCCGGTCGGCCGATATCTGTTCCAGCTGGTAGCCGGCAAGGCCTACGCGCCAGGCGTCGGACACCGCGTAGGAGACCGAGAAATTGCTGTGGATCGCTTCGCCCGGCTGGACGCTGTCGGCCTGCAGCCGGCTGGCCGGGTCTTCGTTGCGGCTGGACCAGGCATAGTGAAGGCGCCCGCTAACTTCGAGGCGGTCGGTCAGCTCCCAGGTAAAGGCGTAGTGCGGGCTGACCACCCACAGGTTGCTGCCGGTGTTGAGGCTGGCGTCCCGGTCGTAATCACCGGTCGGCGCAGTGATCACCAGGTTCAGGCGCTGCCAGTAGGGCCGCCCGAACAGTTTCACGGGCTCCCATTGCAGCAACAGAGGGCTGAAGATCAGATCACCCTGGCGCGTGCGCGAAGCGTCCGGGCCGTTGTCGATATCGACGTCCAGGTGCACCAGCGGCAACAGCACTTCCATTCCGTAGTTGGCGCCCAGGATCTTGTGCTCGGTGATATAGGCCAGGTGTGGCAGGACCGTGGTGCTGTGCACTTTCTGCCGCCCCGGCACCGCGTTGCCATGGGCGTCGGTGGCGTCTTGCGCACGGTAATGCTGGATCGGCAGCTCGAACAGCATCCCGGGTCGCACGATCCCGTCCATGAAACTGGTATTGCCCAGCGGCAAGGGTGGAAGGCTGACGGTATCGGCGACGACCTCGGCACTGCCCAGGGCGGTGGCCAGTGACAACAGCGCGGCGGATTTTCTGCAAGGCCTCATCCAGGTCTCCTGAAGGCGTTCATGTAACGGTGCCAAACAGAAAACGTTAGTGATCTCTCACAACGGCCACTAGAGCCCCTGGATGGGCCACAGCGTTCCGCCTGCAGAACGCGCTGCGAACGAAGCCCCGGACCTTAGCTCGACGGCAGGCCGGTCGCGGGTTTCAGCCCGTCCAAGAACACCACGATGGCATCGTCGATGCGACGCTGTCGTTCGGCCTGGGTGGGCGTTTCCATGAAGCCCAGCAGGCAACGCAACTGGAAGTCTCCTGTCAGCGCGTCGAGAAAGAGCACAGCGCGGGTCTGTGCATCCCCTGGACACACGAGGCCTTCCTGGGCGGCCCATTGGAAATACTCCTGCAAGCAACCGTAGGCCGCACCCGGCGCAGCCTCGAAGAATGCCTTGGCCGCCTCCGGCGCCCGCAGCGCCTCGGCCACGATCAAGCGGTGGATGGCGATCGTGCGCGGGGCGAGGACCACCCCGAGGAAGGTCTCGGCAATGATGCGCAAAGCCTCGGGCAAAGGCTTGCGAGCCAGGTTCATATGCTTGAGCGGGTTGACGATCTCATCGCACAGGCGGGCGATGATCGCGGCGAACAGGCCATCCTTGTCACCGAAATAGGCATACAGCGTGCGCTTGGAGCCGCCGATGCGGGCAATGATCCCATCGACGCTGACGCCCGCGTAGCCCTCTTCCAAGAACATCTCCGTCGCCGCGGCGAGAATGCCTTCACGCTTTTCGACCTGCCGCTGACTCTCCACGCGCTCGCTCAAGCAACACCTCTTCATCGAACAACACATCACTATTTGATTTTGCGCCCCTTCCCACAAGCATCAGCGCTAGCGGCCTGTACTGCGCGCGCGGGCTCGCTTCATAGCCTACCTGCACCACGACTGGAGCTCCAGGCTTGTAATGAAATCGAAGCGTCCACCACCTGCTCTATTCGAAAAACGTCTTAGCGCATTGATTGACACCCGCCACGACTGATGGGAATCTCGACGAAACGGTACGGTACCGTACCCTTTTACTGAGAACCTTGAACAACAATAACAGCGAGGTACAGATCATGCGTTTCGTACATTTTGTCCAAGGCACCACCAAGGGCCTGGCTGTGGAAACTGACAGTGGCTTGCGTGGCCTTACCGAGAACCTGCCAGGTTACCCCGGCTCGCTATTGACGCTCCTCGGCCGTGGCCAGGAGGCGCTGCGTGAGGCCCATCAGCAACTGAGCCAGGCGCCCCAGCTCGATACCTCACGCATCCGTTACCTGCCCCCCATCGAGCGGCCTGGCAAGATCGTCTGCGTCGGCCTGAACTATGCCGACCACACCAAGGAAAGCCCCTACGAGCAGCCCAGCTACCCCACCTTCTTCCCGCGCTTTGCCACCTCCTTGGTTGGCCATGGCGAGGCCATCGTCCGCCCGCATGTTTCCGAACAGCTCGACTATGAAGGCGAGCTGGCCGTGATCATTGGCCGCCGCGGCCGCCATATTCCGCAGAACCAGGCGCTGGAGCATGTCGCAGGCTACGCGATCTTCAACGAAGGCTCGGTGCGCGACTACCAATTCAAATCCCCGCAGTGGACCATCGGCAAGAACTTCGACGCCACCGGTGCCTTTGGCCCAACCTTCGTCAGTGCCGATGAATTGCCGCCCGGCGCCCGCGGCCTGACCCTGACCACACGCCTGAACGGCAAGATCGAACAACAGGCCAACACCGCCGACATGGTCTTCGATGTGCCGCAGCTGATCAGCGTGCTCAGCGAGGCGGTGACCCTGGAGCCTGGCGATGTGATCGTCACCGGCACCCCGGCGGGCATCGGCTGGGCCCGCCGCCCGATGCTGTTCATGCAGCCTGGCGATGTCTGCACCGTCGAGATCGAAGGCCTCGGCACCCTGAGCAACCCGATCGTCGCCGAGACGCCGCCGGCCTGAGGCAGCGCCACAGTCGTTCGCCCAACCCCGTTCGCTTCCCGCAGGGACTTCCCCGACCGGCCCGGTGCCGTGTCGGTGATCCCGGCTGCCTGCGCCCGGACCGATTCTCGGTCCGCGCCTGCGGCCGCCTGGGAAAAGGCCCTGCCCGCGAATGTCCGAACCTGTCGACGGCCCTCTGCCAAGGAGCGCAGCCATGTTGCACATCAAAGACATCAACCATGTGGTCTACCGGCACATCGATCTTGACCGCCTCGAACGATTTTTGGGCGACTTCGGCCTGATCGTCAGCCACCGAACCGAACAGCGCCTGTACCTGCGGGGCACCGGCCCCCTGCCCTATGTCTATATTGCCGAACGCGCCGATACTCCCGCGATGGGCGCCATCGCCTTTGCGGTCGAGTCCTTCGCCGACCTGCAGGCTGCCGAACGCCTGCCCGGGGCGTCGTCGATCCAGGCGCTGGCGCACCCGGGCGGTGGCCAGTGCGTGGTATTGCACGACCCCTCCGGTCGTCGCATCGAGCTGGTGCATGGCATCCAGCCCGTAGAGGCCCTCCCCCAACGCAGCGCGCTGGTGCTCAACTCGGCGGTGGAGAAACGCCGCTTCGGCGAAGTCCAGCGCCCCGGTAAGGGGCCGGCGCAGGTCATGCGCCTGGGCCATGTCGCCATCGGCGTGGCCGACATGCCCCGGATGATGGCCTGGTACCGCGATGTGCTCGGCATGCTGCCCTCGGACCTGATCGTCGAAGGCGACCAACAGCGCCCGTCCGCCGCCTTCCTGCGCCTGGACCGTGGCGAGAACTGGACCGACCATCACACCATCGCACTGTTCCAGGCCGGGCGGGACGTGGTCCATCACGCCTCGTTCGAGGTGCAGGACTTCGATGCCCAGTGCCTGGGGCACGCCTGGATGAACGAGCAAGGCTGGACGCCATTCTGGGGCGTCGGGCGCCATGTGCTCGGCAGCCAGATCTTCGATTACTGGCGCGACCCCTCGGGCAACCTCATCGAGCATTTCACCGACGGCGACCTGTTCAACCATGCCTCGCCCATGAACTGCACCCAGGCCTGCGACTCCAGCCTCTACCAGTGGGGCCCGCCGATGTCGGTGGAGTTCTTCCTGGGCGGTAGCAACGAAGGCGAAACCGTCACCCCCCGTTCGCTGGCCGAGCGCCAGCGCCATACCCGCTGACCACCAAGGAGTTCGGCACCATGAGACAGACACTGTCGGAACAGGGCCTGGACCTGCTGTTTCGCGAAGCCCGCAGCCAGAACGGCTGGCTCGACAAGCCCGTCGAGGACCACACCCTGCGCGCCATCTACGACCTAGTGCGCTGGGGCCCAACCAGTACCAATGGCTGCCCGGCGCGCATCGTCTTCCTACGCAGCGCCCAGGCCAAGGCCCGGCTGCTGCCGGCGCTCGCCGCGGGCAACGTGGACAAGACCCTGAACGCGCCGGTCACCGCCATCATTGGCTATGACGCGGACTTTCACGAGCAACTGCCGAAGCTGTTCCCGCACAACCCGGGCATGCGCGACTGGTACGCCGCGCAGCCGCACATGATCGAGGCTGCGGCGCTGCGCAACGGCTCGCTGCAGGGCGGCTACTTCATTCTCGCCGCCCGTGCCCTGGGGCTGGACTGCGGGCCGATGTCGGGCTTCGACCATGCCGAGGTCGAGGCCGAATTCTTCGGCGATGGCGGCAGCTTTCCCGGGCAACGCATCCGGGTCAATTTCCTCTGCAACCTCGGGTACGGCGACCCCGCCAAACTGTTCCCGCGAAGCCCGCGCCTGAGCTTCGAGGAAAGCTGCACCCTGCTGTAGACACCTCCTGGCCGGCGCCATGTGCGCCCGATGCCGTACACAACAAGAACAAGGAGAACACCATGCGGCACACCGACCCGACCCTTTCCTCCCACCACCGGCCGAACCGCTGAAGGAGCCCGACCATGCGCAGCATCTCGAAATGGCATGTGCTGGTGGGCGGCTTCCTCGCCTACCTGTTCGACGCAATGGAAATCATCCTGCTGACCATCGCCCTGCCGGTGATCCAGCAGGACCTGGGCCTGACCATCGGCCAAGCCGGCATGCTCGCCTCGGCCACGCTGTTGGGCATCGGCATGAGCAGCATCACGACTGGGTGGTATTCGGACAACCACGGCCGGCGCAAGGCCTTGCTGCTGTCGCTGGTGAGCTTCGGCGCACTGACCATGGCGGTTGCCTGCACCCACAACTGGTACCTGCTGCTGGTATTGCGCTTCCTCTCGGGCCTTGGCCTGGGTGGCGTCTGGGGCATCGTCTCGGCCTACATCGCCGAAACCTGGCCTGTACACCAGCGGGCCCGCGCCACCGGTTTCGTGCTCAGCTCGTTCCCGGTTGGCGCGGCCATCGCGGCAATGGCCGGCAAGGCGTTCCTGCCGAACTGGCAGATGCTGTTCCTGGCGGCGGGGGTTTCGACCCTGATTCCGGTGCTGTACCTGTGGCTGTTCGTGCCCGAATCTCCCGAATGGAAAGCGCAGAAGAACGCGGCCCGCGCGGATGCGCCGGTGAATGCTTCGGTGCGTGAGATCTTCGGCCCAGGCCTGCTGCGCGTAACCTTGCTGGGCACTGCCGCGGCGAGCTGCTCGGTGATCGGTTTCTGGGGGGCCAGCACTTGGTTGCCGACCTACCTGGTACACGAACGAGGGCTTGCGATCGGCATGATGGCGCATTTCATGACCATCCTGAACATCGGCGCCTTCATCGGGATCAATGCCTTTGGCCTGATCGCCGACCGTATCGGCAAGCGCAACGCCACCTTGCTGTCGCTGCTGGGCAGCGCGGTGATGCTGGCACTCTATGCGCTGACCACCGACAACCAAGTCCTGTTCTGGCTGGGCCCGGTGTATGCCTTCTTCTATGCCTTCGCCAGCCTGTTCGCCTCGTACTTCAGCGCCTTGTATCCCGTGCGTGTGCGCACCATCGGTGCCGGCTTCTGCTTCAACTTCGGCCGCGGCCTCGCCGCCTTCGCGCCCCTGTTGCTCAGCGGTATCGCCACCCAGCACAGCCTGGGGCTGGGGCTGCTGGTATGCGCAGGATTCTTCGCCATGGGCATGCTGATCATGTGCTTCATGCCCCAAGCCGATGTACCGCTCGGCAGCCGGGCAACCCCGCTGAAACCGGCCGACACCGCTTCATCCTGACCACCCACCCGTAATCGCAGCCCGCAAGCCCGGCACCTGTGACGTGCCAGGAAGGAGCTGCTCGCCTGGAGAAAACCCCATGATCACCTTGCAGCACTTCATCGATGGACACCTCAGCGAAGGCCGCAGCGGCCGCTTCGCCGACATCTGCAACCCCGCCACCGGCCAGCGCAGCGCCCGGGTTCCATTGGCCAGCGCCGAGGAACTGGACCAAGCGGTCGCCGCTGCCAGGGCCGCCTTTCCGGCTTGGTCGGCCACCACGCCCCTGCGCCGCGCACGCATTCTCAGCCGCTTCAAAGAACTGCTGGAACACAATGCCGAACGGCTCGCCGCGTTGATCACCGCCGAGCACGGCAAGGTGCACTCCGATGCCATGGGCGAGGTCGTGCGCGGTATCGAAGTGGTCGAGTTCGCCTGCGGCGCACCGCACCTGCTCAAGGGCGAAGTCAGCGAAAACATCGGCAGCCACATCGACTCCCACGCCATGCGCCAGGCGCTGGGCGTGGTCGCGGGCATCACGCCGTTCAACTTCCCTGCCATGGTCGCCCTGTGGATGTTCCCTGTGGCCCTGGCCTGCGGCAATACTTTCGTGCTCAAGCCCTCCGAGCGCGACCCCTCGGCGGCCCTGCTGCTGGCACAGCTGCTGGCCGAGGCGGGCTTGCCGGCTGGCGTGTTCAACGTGGTCAACGGCGACAAGGCGGCGGTCGATGCGATCCTTGCCCACCCCGATGTGCAGGCCGTGAGCTTCGTCGGCTCCACGCCCATTGCACGGCACATCTATGCCACTGGCGCGGCCAACGGCAAGCGCGTGCAAGCACTGGGCGGCGCGAAGAACCACATGGTGGTGATGCCCGACGCCGACCTGGACAAAGCCGCCGATGCGCTGATGGGCGCCGCCTATGGCGCCGCTGGGGAGCGCTGCATGGCGATCTCGATTGCGGTGGCGGTGGGCGATGCCACCGCCGACGCGCTGATCGAGCGCCTGGCGCCACGGGTCCGCGCGCTGAAGGTCGGCCCCGGTACCGACCCAAGCGCAGAAATGGGCCCGCTGATCACCCGCGAACACCTCGAGCGCGTACGCGGCTACGTCGATATCGGCGTCGCCGAAGGCGCCACGCTGGTGGTCGATGGCCGACAGTTCCGCATGCAGCAACCTGGCTTCGAGGGTGGTTTTTACCTCGGTGGCAGCCTGTTCGACGACGTCACCTCGCACATGCGCATCTATCAGGAAGAGATCTTCGGCCCAGTCCTTGGCGTGGTGCGGGTGCAGAGCTACCAGGAGGCGGTGGCGCTGATCAACGCGCACCAGTATGCCAACGGCACCGCCATCTTCACCCGCGACGGCGACTCGGCGCGCATGTTCGGCCATGAGATCCAGGTCGGCATGGTCGGTATCAACGTGCCGATCCCGGTGCCTATGGCCTTCCACAGCTTCGGTGGCTGGAAGAACTCGCTGTTCGGCGACCATCACATGCATGGCCCTGAAGGCGTGCGCTTCTACACCCGCCTCAAGACCATCACCTCGCGCTGGATGAGCGGCATCCGCACCGGTGCCGACTTCGTCATGCCGACCATGAAGTGACCCTTGGGCAGTCCTGGACTGCCCTTCCCCGCCGCCTCACACGCAGGCGGCAACCAACCCGGAAACGCACCTAGATGAACGCAGAACAATTACAAGAACGCATTTGCAAGGTACTGACCGCACTCTCCCTGGGCACGCTCGCCACCACCTGCCATGCCGCCCAATGGAGCGATACGTTCATCGGCTTTCGCTACGGCCAGCACTTCAGCGAGCCGCCTGTAGGCAAGAAGATCCAGAAGGAGATCTACCAGCTCGGCCATACCCGCGGCAACGACTGGGGCATGGATTTCTTCAACCTCGACGTGCTCAAGTCCGACGCCAACGACCCGAAGAAAGACAGCGACTCCGGCGCCGTGGAAGCCTACCTGGCCTACCGTCACCAGTTGTACCTGAGCAAGGTCTTCGACCGTTCGCTGCGCTACGGCCCGATCAAGGACATCGCCCTGAGCGGCGGCGTCGAGCTGAACTACAAGAACACCGACTTCTCCACCCGCAAGCGCCAGCTGCTGGTGGGCCCCACGCTCAAGTTCGACGTGCCCGGCTACCTGGACCTGAGCCTGTTCTACTCCATGGAGTGGAACCATTGCGGGCTGTCAGCCTGCAAGACCGAGAACATCGAGTTCGATCCGTACTATGTGGTGCACTTGGCATGGGGCTACCCGTTCCAGGTGGGCGAAGTGCCGTTCAAGTTCCACGGCTTCGCCAGCTACAAGACCGAGAAAGGCAAGGACTACTTCCACGACGATACCGGTGAAGAGAGCCTGGTGCGCAGTGCGTTGATGGTCGACGTCGGCAAGCTGGCCGCCGGCGTCAGGAACACCTTCTGGGTCGGGCCCGGATACGAATGGTGGCACCACAAGTACGGTGCGGTGAACAAACCTGGCGTCAACACCCGGGCACCGACGCTGCATATGGAGTGGCATTTCTAGCCCGATGCCCCCTCTGGACTGCCCCAAGGGTCGGATCGATGTCCAACTTCCTGAGGCAGTCCACTCTACAGGAGCGTGCGCGTTCAATAGCCGTCAGAACAGGCTGATCGGGTAGTCGACGATCAGCCGGTACTCATCGGCGCTGGAGTTGCCCCGGGTATTGCCCGGTGCGGTATAGCCACCCCCTTCGCGATGGGACGCCCAACGCAGGGTCAACGACAGGTCCTTGGCCGGGCCCGACGGCACCTGGTACTTGAAGGCAAGGTCACGCTCCCAGTGTTTGGCGTGCTTGCCATCGGGGTTGTAGATATAGCCATAGCCGATGCTGCCAGGGTCCACCCGGGTCAGGTCCGCCTCGCCTCGGGTGTAGGTCGCGATGAACTGCAGCGAGGGCGCCCCGAGCAGCGCCAGGTTCGTTTCGTACTGCAGCCGCCAGGACTTTTCGCCCGGGCCATTGAAGTCGGCGAACTGCTGGGAATTGCTCAGGTAGAGGAAGATCCGGTCGTTCTGGGTGATGTAGTCGAACGGCGTACGGCCATCGACCTTCTGCAGGCCCAAGGTCAAAGTTTGGCCATAGGCCGTCGCACTGATACCGCCGCTGTAAGTGTCATTGTCGATGGCGCCCAATTGACTACGCCCTTCGTCCCGGGTCTTGTAGTAATGCAGGTAGGGCTTGAGCACGAGCGCATCATTGACCCGAAACACGTGCGATATTCCCAGGTAGTACTGGTTCCACATGTCCTCGAGCTGGCCACCGTAGGCCGTCAGCTGCAGCCCTCGTGGATGGTCGTAGACACCCCCAACCCAGCCGATATGCGGGCTTTCGCGGTCTGCGGCCACGCCTGCACGGTTGCGCGCGCCATAGGCCGTGACCAGGTGGGAATGGCCGCTCTGGTTGCGCAAGCGTGTGGACTCGACGAACCCCGCATCCAACCACAGGCCCTGGACGCTATGGTTCTTCAGCGTGACGCCACGATACGACTGAGGAAACAGCCGGCTCGTCCCGCTCGCCACGATCGGCGTCTCGACCAACTGGTCGCCCGCCTTCACCAAGGTGTCGTGGTACCTGAGCTTGAGCGCCGCACCGGCACTGGAAAACTCATCCCCAGGCCTGAGCGAGGCGTCCAGCGGGAGCAGGCCAGCGCCGCCACTGCCGCCGCCGCCATCGAGCTTGACCCCGAGGAAGGCATGGGCGTCTACGCCCACCCCGACCGGCGTATCGGTGAAGCCGGATCTGAACGAAAACAGAAAACCCTGGGCCCACTCCGTCGGATCGCGGCTGACCAGGTCGGAGTGGTTGTCGCGCTGGAAATAGTAATTCCTGACCAGTGCATCCAGGCGTGCGCCTTCGACCAACCCTGGCGCGATGCCGAGCTCCACCGCCTGCCGTTCGTTGATGCCGGTGAAGATGGTGTCCTTCTGGCCCAGGGCGTTATCGGCCTGGGCCGGTGAAGCCAGCACCAGGCCCAGGCTCAACGGGCTGAACAGCCAGTACTTGCCAAACGCACGAGCCGCCATCGCCGAGCGCCTCATGCTTGCCAGGGAATGGCCGGCGCGGTCAGGCGCGGCCCATCGAAACCGCTGACCTCGCCAAACCGGGCACCACCCCGCTCCCATTGTTCCTGGGCCTGGGCGATCTCGGCCTTGCTGTGGCCGACGAAGTTCCACCACAAGAAGATTTCCTCCTCGAACGGCAAGCCGCCCAGCACAATGGCACGTGCGCCGGCAGAGGCCTCAAGGTCGAGGGTGTCCAGGCCACGGCCAAGGTAGGCGAGCTCGTTTTCGCCGAATACTTCGCCATTGACCCCCCACTGCCCGCTCAAGGGCAGCACGCCATATTCATACCGGGCATCCAGGGCAAGCCCGGTATCCACTGCGCTCTGGGCCACCAAGTCCAGGCCTACCAGAGGCGAGAAGATGCAGGTAGGCGCTTTGTACTGGTCGAATGCCCCGGCCAATAGGGTCAGCTCCAAGCCATCGACCTGCCATTTCGGCAGGTCCGCATAATGGTTGAAGGCCGGCGGGCGCTCCCGTGCCGCGTTCGGTAACGCGATCCACAACTGTACGGCATGCAGCCGATCCTGCCCCTCTAGCGATTCCTCGGTATGCGTGATCCCGTATCCGGCAGTCATCAGGTTCACCTGGCCGGGACGGATCACCTGGGTGTTGCCCAGGCTGTCGCGATGCAGCACCTGGCCTTCGATCATCCAGGTAAAGGTCTGCAGGCCGATGTGTGGGTGCGGCCCTACGCGCAAGCCATGATCCGACTCGAAGACCGCAGGCCCGGCATGGTCAAGGAAACACCAGGCGCCAATCATTCGCCGATGCCGAGAAGGCAACAGGCGGCTGACGGGAATGCCGCCGCCGACTTCGGCACTGCGCGAGGTGATCCGCTGGATCGCCCGGACCCCATCGTTGATCGGACAATCGCGCGAGGGTGACAACTCACTGTGGGTTTCGTGGGTGCTCATGTACTGCTCCTGTGGCGTGCAAGTCGTATGTTCCTGCGAAGGTGCGGCCATTCGCCTTGCAACGGCCCCGACCCTATACAGTAGATGCCCAACGGGCCCCGCGGTAGATCGACACATCACCCCTCTGCGTTCCATTTGGCGAACACCCACACCCACGAAAGGGCGCTCCTCGTCTCACCATTGACGGCCTGGGGTAGGCGCGCCAGAGGGTTATTGGCTAACGTAGAGCTTTTTGCCGCATACCGAGCCCCTCCATGACCCAGAAGCTGTCTTCACCCACCGGTGCCCCCTGCGTCCCGACCGAAGACGGCTACGTCGTGGTGCGGGGCGCCCGTGAACACAACCTGAAGGACGTGGATGTAGCCATCCCGCGCAATGCGCTGGTGGTGTTTTCCGGCGTGTCCGGCTCAGGCAAGTCTTCGCTGGCCTTCGGCACGCTGTACGCCGAGGCCCAGCGCCGCTATTTCGAGTCGGTGGCACCCTACGCCAGGCGCCTGATCGACCAGGTGGGTATTCCGGACGTCGATGCCATCGAGGGCCTGCCGCCGGCGGTTGCATTGCAGCAACAGCGCGGGGCGAGCAACGCGCGCTCTTCGGTCGGCAGCGTGACAGGCCTGTCAAGCCTGGTGCGGATGATGTACTCACGCGCTGGCAGCTACCCGCCCGAGCAGCCCATGCTGTATGCCGAGGATTTCTCGCCGAACACCCCACAGGGAGCCTGCCCGGCCTGCCATGGCCTGGGCCACGTGTATGAAGTCACCGAAGCGACCCTGGTACCTGACCCGACCCTGAGCATCCGCGACCGGGCCATCGCCGCCTGGCCACCAGCCTGGCACGGGCAGAACCTGCGTGACATCCTGGTCACTCTCGGCTACGACGTGGACCGCCCCTGGAAGGACCTGCCGAAGAAAGACCGCGAGTGGATCCTGTTCACCGAGGAAACACCCACGGTGCCGGTGTATGCCGGGCTGTCCCCCGCCGAAACCCGCGAAGCACTCAAGCGCAAGCTCGAACCCAGCTACATGGGCACCTTCACCGGCGCCCGGCGCTATGTGCTGCATACCTTCGTCAATACCCAGAGCGCCCTGATGCGCAAGCGCGTGTCACGCTTCATGGAGGGCCAACCCTGTGCCACCTGCGGCGGCAAGCGCCTGAAGCCCGAGGCGCTGTCGGTGACTTTCGCCGGGGTGGATATCGGTACCCTGGCGCACATGCCGCTGGACCAAGTGGCAAGCCTGCTCGAGCCGGCCAGCCGCGGCGAGGCCGACAGCCACGATGCGCTGTCGGCAGAAAAGCAGCTGGCCGCCCGGCGCCTGGCAGAAGGTGTGCTGGGCCGCCTGCACACCTTGCAACACCTAGGGTTGGGCTACCTCACCCTGGACCGCGCCACGCCGACCCTGTCGACAGGCGAGCTGCAGCGGCTGCGCCTGGCCACCCAGTTGAGTGCGCTGCTGTTCGGTGTGGTCTATGTGCTCGACGAACCCTCGGCAGGCCTGCACCCGTCCGACAGCCAGGCACTCTACGACGCCCTCGACCGTCTGCGCGACGCCGGCAACTCGGTGTTCGTGGTGGAGCACGACCTGGAACTGATGCGTCGCGCACAGTGGCTGGTGGACGTGGGCCCGGACGCCGGTGAACGCGGCGGACGGGTGCTCTACAGCGGCGCCCCGGCAGGCCTGCGCGACGTGGCCGGCTCCCACACCGCCCGCTACCTGTTCGACCAATCGCCCGCACCTGCCAGCCGAGCCCGTGTACCCGAGGGTTGGTTGACCCTGAACAACATTCATCGCCACAACCTGGCGGGGGTCGATGCCCGTATACCGCTGGGCGTGCTCACCGCCGTCACCGGTATCTCCGGCTCCGGCAAGTCGAGCCTCGCAGCCCAGGCGTTGCCAGAGCTGATGCTGCTGCATCTTGGGCACGAGCCGGAAACCGACAATAGCGACGCTGCGCCCGAAGGGCCCACGGTGATCGAGCGCACCCACGGCCACCTGGGCGGCGACATTGATGCTATACAGCGCGTCGTACAGGTGGACCAGAAGCCGATCGGCCGCACCCCACGCTCGAACCTGGCCACCTATACCGGCCTGTTCGATCCGGTCCGCAAGCTGTTCGCCGCCACCGCCGAAGCCCGCCGCCGCGGTTACGACGCGGGCCGCTTCTCGTTCAATGTGGCCAAGGGCCGTTGCGATACCTGCGAAGGTGAAGGCTTCGTCAGCGTCGAGCTGTTGTTCATGCCCAGCGTCTACGCGCCCTGCCCCACCTGCCATGGCGACCGCTACAACGAAGACACCCTCGCGATACGCTGGCACGACCGCAGCATCGCCGACGTGCTGCGCATGACCGTCGAGCAGGCCTGCGACTTCTTTGCCGGTGAAGACGCCGTGCTACGCTCGCTGCAGGTGCTGCGCGAAATCGGCCTGGGCTACCTGCGCCTGGGCCAACCGGCCACCGAGCTGTCCGGCGGCGAGGCGCAGCGCATCAAGCTGGCCACCGAGCTGCAACGCAGCCAGCGCGGTCGCACCCTGTATGTACTCGACGAACCCACCACCGGCCTGCACGTGGCCGATGCCGACCGCTTGATGGCGCAATTGCAACGCCTGGTCGAGGCCGGCAACAGCGTGGTGATGATCGAACACGACATGCGCATGGTGGCGCAGGCCGACTGGGTCATCGACATCGGGCCAGGCGCCGGCCACGCCGGCGGGCGCATCGTGGCAGCCGGCCCCGCACATGAAGTAGCCCAGGCTCAGGGCAGTCGCACGGCACCGTACCTGGCCCAGGAACTTGCACGTGGCGGGATCAGCCCGCTGTGAAGGGCTTCACCACGCTGTAACCCGCAACAGCAATGGTAAGATTCGAGGCCACTCGTGCCGCCCAGAGAAATCGACATGCAAGCTGACTTCCGACCTAAGCAAATCTACGAACAGGTCGCCGACCAGATCAGGGTGCAAATCCAGAGTGGGCAATATTCACCAGGAGCTCGCCTCCCCTCCGAGCGAGACCTTGCGCACTTGCTGAAGGTGAGCCGACCTGCAGTTCGCGAGGCAATCGGCGCGCTGCAGAATGAAGGCCTGGTAGTCACCCGTCATGGGTCTGGAACCTATGTGGCCGATGCGTTCGGGCGCCCTAGCAATGTCACACCTTTGCATCCTGGCGACCTGCCGGCTGACGCCGACTTCAGCCCCATCAGCACCCTGGAGGTTCGCCTGCTCATCGAACCTGCCATCGCGCGCCTTGCAGCACGCCGAGCACAGCGTGACCCCTTGGCCGAGCAGTACCTGAAGCAGATGGCCGACGTGAAAGACATCACCGACCCTTTGCACCAGGCGCGCTGGAGCGAGTCCGATCGCCTGTTCCATCGCCAGCTCGCCGTGATGACCGGTGACAGGTTGATCTGCCGGATCGCCGAAGAAATCAGCACGACGATGTCGCAACCGCTATGGAATCGACTGCGGGACGATGGCATCTACGACCCTGAGCGTATCCAGCTCTATGTAGCAGAGCATCGGCTGATCTATGAGGCCATCGTGGCCGGGGACGAGGATGCCGCTGCGTTCTATGTCGAGGGGCATCTCAAACGGGTACATCGGGATATCAGCTCACGCGAGTGAGCCCATGATCCTCCGGTCGCACCGCGCCACTCGGTGCGACCGGAAGGACCGGTCACCGACCCGACAAGGGCCTGCGTCCTTCTCTTCATCGATGAGCTGCGGCCCCCATCGCCCTCAACGGACCAGGAAGCCGTTCTTCAGCGGGTCGCGATCATCGATGATCCAGTTGCAAAAGCCGCAAATGTGGGCAGTGCCCGACACCTCGGGTATCACGGCGGGAAAATCGCCGACACGGGTCTGCGCGACGACCTTGGCGGTAAATATCGTTCCGATCACCGACTCGTTGATCAGGACGTCATCCATGCCCATCTCACCTCGCAGATAGAGCTGCGCGACTCGGCCACTGGTCCCGGAGCCGGTTGGCGAACGATCCACTTCACGGTCTGCGAAGATGCAGCAGTTGGCCTGGGTGGCTTTGTCAGAACGCGGCTCGCCATCGATGATGGTGCCGTAGATATGATTGATTTCCGGGATTTGCGGATGCACCACCGGGTAAGCGATATTGGCCGCCTGCTTCACTTCGGCGCCGAACTGCTTGAGCTGCTCCACGGAAGATTCGCGAATGGCCAGGCCGTGCGGCTCGCCACTGGTATAGAAATAAAAGGCGCCGCCATAGACGATGTCACCACGGACCTCGCCATAGCTTGCCGTGGTAACGGTCACGTCACGCTTGTAGATGAACGAAGGCACGTTGATGAACCGAACCCCCTTGGCATGCGCACCATCCCATTCCACGAACGCTTCGATGAAGCCGCACGGGGCATCGATCCCAACTCGGGTTTGCGGCTCGCTACGCTCGACCCAGCCCAGCTCTACTGCCGCGGTAGCCAGGGCGATAACACCATGACCGCAGTGGTCGCTGTAACCCTCGTTGTGCAGGAAGATGATGCCGAAGTCCGCAGCGGGCGACACCGGTTCGGTGAGATAGCCACCATACATGTCAGCGTGGCCGCGGGGTTCGAACATCAGGGCCCGGCGAATGTCATCGGCGTGCTCTTGCAACCAAGCACGGCGCTCGACGATGCTTTTGCCGGGCAAGCGTGGCAGGCCAGAGGTGACGATACGGAACGGCTCACCGCCGGTGTGGACCTCGACGGTGTTGATGCTGCGGGTTATTTGCATGGGGCAGGCTCCTGCGAAACGCGGTCATGGGTGTTGGCGGCCAACCCTGCAAGGGCAACGCGCGCGGCAGCCAGGTCCCAGGCGGCAGTGCCCACGCTCTTGAACACCACAGGGCGGGACCTATCGACACCAGCCTTGAGCGCGTAGGCCAGCGGCTTGACGCGCCCCCAGTCGACACCGGCCTGCAGCAGGTCACCCGCCTCGTGCCTGGCGCCCTCGGGTTCGTCCACATAGATATCGCTGGCATCCAGGGTGGCCTTGCCGATCTCGGCCATGTCCGGGGTGAAGGCCCCTACCCCGACGACCAGCCGTCCGACCTTGCCCGGCTCATCATAGACAGGCTCATTGCTGGTGGTCGCAGCAATGACCACATCGACCTCCGGGACGGTGTTGCCAATCCCTTCCAGATGCTCATGCAAGTGGCGGTTGCGCTCACAGAATTCGACGGCCGCCTGTGGGCTCACGCCCCTCACCCAGATCTTCGCCTGCGGATACAACGCGTTGACGGCCTGGAGATGGTAGCGCGCCTGGGCACCGGTACCGAACAACAGGATCGCCTTCGGCGCTTGCCCGAGGCAGGTGCGGATCGCCAGCAGCGTAACGGCGGCAGTACGGCGGCCGGTCACCTCCGGGCCATCCAGAAGACAGATGATCTTACCTGTGGGCGCATCGCAGACAGTGACCATGCCATTGATGGTTGGCAGATTGCGCTGCGTGTTACCCCGCTGCACGTTGACCAGCTTATGAATGCCAATGTCCTGCGCGGTGGCGGGCATGCTGAGCAGGACACCGCCTTCACCGAGCGGGACAACCATACGTTCGGGGCTCAGCACAGTGCCTGCCTCCAAATCCGAAGCGGCCTGGGCGATCGCTTCGACCAGTTGCTTGAAATCCAGCAAGGCTGCCGTCTGGGCCTGGTCACAGACCACGATGGCGGTGCTAGGGGTGGAAGGGCTACACATGGATTCGACTCTCCTCGTTCAAAAGACCTGCCACGGCCCAAATTGGTCAAAAACAAAACCGTGAAGTGGTCAAAATAATCCCACAACCACCATGTCACAACGAAAAATCCCAAAAACATGTAACAAAATGCCTTCACCGACCCGCCGACGAAGAGAAATTTGGTAACAATAGTGACCACTAGAGGATGCGGCCACAGGCCTCGCACCAAGGCAATGCACGTTCGCCTCCGAGCGGGCTCACACTGGATACGTGCTCGACGAACCCTCTGCCGACGTGCATTTGGCCGATGCCGACCGCTTGATGACGCCGGCAACCGCGAAGTGATGATCGAACCTGCCCAAGATCTCGCACGCGCCGCCAATACCCGCTGACGGAGCCCGCCACGCCCATCAACGAGGAGAGCGTCTGGTCAGACCTATTCGCCGGCATAGGCGTAGAGCTGGTTAAAGCGGGGATTGCCTCTGCTATTGGATACGCCGCTGGGGTAGCGATAGGCTCGGTACTCACATTCGCTGCCCTACCGGCAATTGCCGGTGCTGCAGTAGTATTTGCGATAGGCTGGGGGCTTAATGCAATCGACAATCACTATGGCATTAAAAACTCAGTCAAAGCCGGGGTGCGCTATGCCGTAGATAACATCCAATCTCTCTATGAACACCCTATTCGCATCAGCACCGAAGACCTAGAAAAATACGCAGCGGAAAAAGCTTCACGTATCGCAAGTGGAATTGCAGAAGCCCTTTATGACGAGGCAAAGAACTGGGCACTGAAAAAATTACAACCAGGAGACCTTAACTTACCGGGCTGGCGAACCCTGCCTGAGCTCCCAAGACTCCCTTCGCTTCCAAACTTCAATCCGCCGAAATTCTGACCTTATGACCCTCCGAACCGAACTACATAAGCGCTCCCCCTATTTATTCCGACTGCTTACCTTTACGCTTGGCGCCTGCATGCTTACCTTGGGCCTACTATCCGCCTACTGGCTGTGGAACGATGTGCTTCCTCTGTTTGGAAGAATTTATCGCAACGCGCCCGTTGTAGAGACACCCTACCTAGGGTTCTTGCTGATTGCCATGTGCGCAGTCACCCCAATCATAGTGCTTGCCTGTACCTGCGCAACTTGGCAGGGTCGGAAATTTGATCCACCTCCTCACTCTAAATTATTTAAATTTCAATGCGCCTCGACTAAAGCTACCGCATGGTCAATGCTTTACATAGCTCCGGCATTGGCAATCTTGGTTACCCTTGTACTATGGTGGCGCGACTATTCCCCTTGCCCTGAATTATTAATTTCCGGATCTGCCTGGCAGTTATTTTGGGTAAACGATGAACGCTATTGCTTCAAACCAGACTTCTATATAAATGAGAACTGGCCATGCAAAAGAATTGAAAATAAAGACATATGCATTCAAGTGGATGGTCGTCAATAAAAATTAATGACCGTAGTCAATATGAGACTGATGCTTCTGGATCACGCTTGCCGTTCTGGTTCTTGGTTGAACTGGGCCACGGATGATTGCGGCATCGAGCAGTGTGCCCTACCCCAACGGCACCCCCTTGTTTCGCAGGACTTCGTTGAAAGCATCAGGAATGCCTGCCGCGAGCTGGTATTTTTCCAGCTGGTGCCAATCATTCACGATCGTCGCATCTTTGGGAATCGGGGGCACCGAGCTCAATCGAGCAAACTGGCGCACTGAGGTGATCTCACCTTAACTCCGCTTTCGAGCATGCCAGTAAGCGCAAGCAACCCTGCATGGCCGCTTCTTGGCCAAATGAACGAACAAGCGCCGGGATGCGAAGAAAAATCCGAAAACAAAAAAGGGCGACCCTTTCGGATCGCCCTTCTCACGCCCGGAAAACCGGGGCTTTTGTTTGGTAGGCACAATTGGACTCGAACCAACGACCCCCACCATGTCAAGGTGGTGGCTGAATATCTCGTAACCTTTTGATTTAAATGAATTTATTTGGATCGCCGGCATCCTGAAAAATGCCCAAAATCGCCCATAAGAATCAATAACTTAGCAATGGGTTTTGCAAATAGAAGCGCGTAAATAATAATCTACACGTCGCCCGCGCCACGAAACCGAGGCTCGCCACTCTGTGGCGCCTGGCACTAGTCTTGAGCCTGCCGGCAAGCGGATACCGTCTCCTGCTCTTGCGAGGCATGCTAATTTCTTCGACCTCGAATTTTGGCGGATCACGCCATTTTTCCTAAAGCGGATTCCCACCTCAATTTCGTTCTTTTTGAGGCGAGGCTATCGGCAGGCGCCGACTGCCGCCTCCAGCTGCTTCTCGTATCCGATCCGCTGTCTACGCTCGGCCAGCAGGGCACGCACCTTCACTTCCAAGCTATCGGTCTTGCGCAGGCCGGCGGCTGCCCAGGCCGGCACCGCAATCTCCGGTGCACGACACGGCACCTGTACAGGTACCTCGACGCGCACGTACTGCACTTGCGGCTCGACCTTACCGGCGCACCCAGCCAGGGCCAGGATGCCCACCACCACGCTCCCACAGGTCAGGCCACGGATTACGCGGCCTGCAGCTTGAAACAGGGCTAGTTCGCTCCCACAGTTTCGCGAGTTCACCACCACCAGCCTCATAACCCCAGCTCCTTGTCGATGATCGAGGTGGCGGCCTCGCACTGGTCGCCACCGGTGCGATCCTGCTGCAGGCGGTTCGCCGCGGCGTAGTCGGACTGGGCGCTGGCCTTCGCCTCGGCTACCGCTTGCTCTGCCCTGGCCTGGCGAGCGTTCGCGGCCAGGGTCAGGTCGCCAAGGGCCTTGCCCTGCTCCTGCGCTAGCCCGGCGAGGTTGTCCCGGGCGGCTTTGCAGGTTGCGGCCTGATCCTGCTGGTCATCGAGCAGCGGGCGGAAATGGCCAGTCGTGGCCCAGGTGCCAACAGCCATGCCCAGCAGGACCAGCAGGCCGGCACCGATGGCTCGCAATGCCCAAGCGCTCACGCCAGCACCCGCAAGGCCAGGTCATACAGCGCCAGGCGATCGGCGGCACCGTGCGGCGTCTTTCCGGGCTGCCCGGTGTTGATGATGCTGCCGATGTCGCGTATCCGGCCGGCGTCGGCCATCTCGTTCAGCCCGCGCTTCGCCCACCACCAGGCGGCGGACTGGGCAGCCTGCTCGGCTTGCTCGAGCAGTTCCGGCTCAGCCTCCAGCGGCAGGCCCAGGCCGGCGCCGACCTCGCGGTAGTTGTCGCGCCCGGTGACCTGCAGCAGGCCGCGTCCACGGAACCGCCAACCATCACCGGAGGCCTCCGAACCGTTGCCCATGCGCCCGCCGTACACCTTGTTGGCGATCTTCTCCGGCTGTCGGGCGTAACCGGGGGCGGTCTGACTGGTGAACCTCGAGGGCCAGGTCCGCACCAGCGACTCGGCGCTGTAGTTGAGGTTCTCCACCAGGCTGCGCAACTGGCCAGACTCGTGCCCGATCTGGGCCAGGAAGGCGGCCTGACGGACCAGAGTGTTGATGCGCCAGCGCGTCATAGCCCGATTCAGCGCGGGCAGGAAGGCTCCGACCACTGGCCGGGCCTTGGGCATGATCTGCAGCAACTGCTGCTCGGTTATCGGCATGGGTTTTCTCCAGGCAAAAAAATACCGGCTCTGGGCCGGTCGGTTTCGTTCAGTTGGATCAGGCAGGCGGTGCAGGCCAGGTGATCTCGTCGGGGTAGCCCGGTTGGTCTGGCAGGCGGATCAGCGCCACGCGGTAGCGCTTCCAGGCAGTCAACAAGGCGGTATCGGCTTCAGTGGCTTCGCCAAGGTCTACGGCGTCCTGCAGCGGAGCGATCGCGCTGTCAGCCATAGCGCGGCGGCTTGCGGCCTCAGCCACGACCTGGGCGAGATGCTGCTCAGCGGCCACCTCGGCCTTGACCTCTGCTGTGATCTCCTGGGACCAGTCGATGACTCCCGCCGTCGATACAAGCGGATCAACCCATTCCAGCCCAGGCAAAGGCACACGACCATCGGCTGGGTCGCGGATATCGATCGGGAAACGTGCGCTCTCCGGAGCGTCGGCAGCGTGCGGAAGCATCAAGGTTACGACCAGGCCTCCATTCACACGCTCAACAGGCGCAACAATGAATGAGCTGCTGATCGCTTCGGCTGGCAACGTCGAGCCGTCGGCAAGGCGCGAGAAGTCCAGCGAAACGCCGTTGATTTCGAGTCGATCACCTGCCTTAACTACGGTAAGAGACATGTCGGATCGAACTGGGGATAGCTTGATGATCATTAGTACCACCTTCCAATTGCAATGGCTTCTACTTTAAGACTTGCGCCGCTAAGCGCCACCGTTGAAAACGCCACAAATCCCGCCTGGGTATTAGTGGGTACGGGATTGGTAGACGCCGTCGTTGTCCAAACACCCTGCGCTAGCCCCATAAACATGACTTGCGGGCGAACGATAAAGGCAACAGGGAATGTCCAAGTTCCGCCAACTGGCGCCAGATCTCGATAAATCGAGCCGGTGGCAGTGCAAGTGATCGTAGCGTCTATGTTCGCCCAGCAGATGAGAGTTCCGTTGGCGTACTTGGCGGCGTTGCCGTTGGCATTGCTTATCTGCTCCAGGATGGCCCCGGTCGGCACCCCACCGCTTTGGCTTACCGTGCCGACAATATCGGCCACTGCGGCCGATTTCAGGCCCAGACCGTTTCGCGCTGTCGATTGCGTCGTGCCGCCGGTGCCGCCCTTGGCAACCGGGACGACGTTCTCGGTCGACACCGAGCCAAGGCCGGCCAGGGTCGAGCCCCACTGGTTCGCGATATCGTTGAACTTGTCAGCCAAGGTCTTGGTGTAGCCCTGGACCGGCGTGATGGCGTAGGTGCCTCCGCTGATTGTGGTGCCCTTGTAGGCGGGCAAGATGCTCAGCACCGTGGTGCTGGCAATGTTGGTCACCTCATACCAGTTTCCATCCGGGCCTAGCAGTGCATCGCCAACCCGGGCATTCGCTGAGAAATTGGTGCCGGTACCGGTCACCGTCGTTTGGCCAGCCGTGATCGCGACCGTGCCTGTTCTATACCATGGCATTTAATTAACCTCAATTAATCAATCATTCGAGTAACGACTTATTGGAAACTTGCAAACCGGCACAGTGAAATTAGTATTATTTGTGCCTTGCCAGTACCAGTATCCACCAGAAGTAATCCTCTGAACATAGCTATTCAGATTTGGCGCCCAGTTCAGCCAGATATTAAAAGCAGAGAACTGACTATTATCTATCGCCCAGCTAAGGCCCCGGTCAAACGAAGATACGCAAATAAAATCATCAACATCGACGCTAATATCTGGCGAAAAAACCCGATAACTATCGCTGTTAACAACCATTGCCCAGTTTTTGGCAAACTTTGAATACCTGACAATTTTGTCTTTCGCAGAAAATACTGGCAACCCGGACGAATCGCTGATATCCATTCCATAACCAGTAGCCTGGAAGGTGTCTGCAAACTTGCAGGCCACATATTCGAGGGTAAAGTTTTGCAATGGCGAGCTACCTGGAGCGGCTGAAAAAGTCCTGAATCCAGTCCAGTGCCCAGGAGATCCAACCATGCTTATATAGATTCCAAGAGTGGCGTGAGAGGCCGACTGAACCCTGACAAAAACCTGCGGCGCCTCCTTTGTGGCGATTGGCTTCTCGAATGTAACCGCCCCCTCGCCGCCACGGTCCGTGTACCGAGAAGTGACCTGATAAGTCCCTCGCTCAGAAAAAACCAAGACCTTGTATACACTTGAGATGGTTACAGAGGCGAAATCATTGATCGCACTAAATCCGTACTCAGCCATTTGTCGGCCTAATCACTTCCAGAATGCAATCGACAGTGCCTGACACCCATTCATCAATATAGTCATTGCCAATCCCTGTTGGCCAGCGTCGGTTTACATACGTGTATATAGCCACGGAATTACCACCGAGATTTTTATATGTAGGAAGCATCGGATAAGACTTCCATCCATTCTGCGGCTCCTGAATATATATCTTGGGGGTTATCAATATAAAGCAGTTGGCCGGATCATACCCTGGAATAGTCCAAAGAATGTAGTCAGAACGGGTTCCTCTACCCGTGTTATAGCCTGATGCAGGAATCTCCATTGAGCCAATTTTGGAGATTGTAAAATCCTGCATCCCCAATGTCTGAACATTGTTAGCGTTCCGTATCTCTACTCCATATATTGACATGTAACCCTCGCTTCAGAGTCGACACTCAGAAGAGTGCCGCATAAGTTCACTCGAGTCGGCCTACAGCCGTGCGACGAACACCGTTTTTGTCGTAGACGTACAGGCCGTTGTTGTTCAACAGGATCGATCCATCGACCGACTGCCCACGGATCGAAACGGCACCGGTGACCATGTTCAGTTCGATCAGCGGACGACCTTGGGAGTCAACCGCCTGGGACCTCAAGGTCATACCGAGGACGATGTTCTGGATGAACGCTTGGTTGATGAACGCCTGGTTGATGTACACCTGGCCGCCCTGGACAACGAACGGCGCAGACAGCGTGCCGTTGATGCCATTGACCACCGCGAACCGGTCAGCAGACACCAAGAACTGGCTCTGCAGTCCGGCTGGACCGTTCTCGATGCCGAGGCCAATACCCGCGGCAACATACTGACCCTGGGCGTTGATCTGCATCTTCACCGACCACATGGTGCTGGCCTTGCCGTCCAGTGCAGCCAGAGCCTGGCTGGTGACCTGTACAGCAGCATTGGTCTTCTGAATTTCGCCGTTGGTCTTATCCAAGCCGGAGTTGAACGACACCTCCAGCGTCTCGGTCTTCTTCGCCTGGACGTCGATCTCGGTTGCCCGAACCTTCGCCTCGTCCGCAATCTTGGCGGTGTTCTCCCAACCCTTCAGCGCCCCAGCCAGCTCACCCTCGCCATTGTCGTCACGCTCACCCTGCGGCACTGTGAACGACGCTTCCATGTAACCGATACGAGTGCCGAGCGCCTGGTCAGCATCCGCGCGAGTGGCGGCCTCATCACTGATGGATGCCTCACGCAGCGCACGCTCCCCGGCAACAGCATCGGCACGGTCGGCCTTTTCCTGATCGAGCGCCGAATTCGTCGCGTCAACCCGGGAATTAACGGTCTCCAGGCGCGAAGCCGTCGACGACTCGTTGTCGGTGACAGTCTTTTCCAGCGCCGAGATACTGGCCGAATTGGCACCGACCTTGGTGCTCACATCCAGGAACCGGCTGGCCGTGGCCTGCTCATTCGTGACGACGGTCTGCTCAAGGCTGCGGATGCTGCCCTTGTTCTCGCCGACACTGGCCTCAACCGTTGTCATCCGGCTGGCCATGGCCTCGTTCTGCGTGGCGCGGGTGCGTGACTCTTCCGAGACCTTGGCCAGGGTGTCCCAGCCCCGCAGGGCGTCGTTGAGCGCGCCCTCTCCGTTGTCATCGCGATAGGCCGACTGCACGGCCTGCAGCATGGCGGCGTTGACCGTCACCTTGCCGTCGATGGTGCTGATGTCGGTGGTGTTCTTGGCCACGGCCTGGGCCAGCCCATTTGCCGTCTCAGCGATGCTGCCGATATCCACCCAGTAGGTCGGGTTCGGCGGCGCATTGCTGCCGTCCGCCGCAGCTGGAACGTTGGCGATAGCCATGTACAAGCGCTGGCCACTGCGCACAGCGTCGTTCTTCAGGTAGGCATTGGTGGGCACGTACTCGAGCGGATCGGTCAGCTCGGTGATCAGGTCCTCCAGCTCCTGCTTGGCTGCCTCGATTCGGCCATTCACCGAGTCCGGCCCCTCGCCGGAAATTTTCTCAATCTCCGTCAGCAGCTCTTGGCCCAGCTGGCTTTCGCCGATCTTCCCAGCCAGAGCATCGAGGAACGTACTGACATCCGTCGACGTCGACGCCGGCACCTTCAAGAACCCACTCACCCCGTAGGCGTTCTTCGAGCGCACGAAGTAGTAGTAATTCGTGAAGAAGGCCAGCCCTGTATGCGTCAGGCTCATGCCCTGCCCCAGGTATTCCGCCTGCGCCGCAGGCGCCTGCGGGTCGAGGCTGAAGAAGTACTCGTAGGTGCCGCCGTTCAGGCCATGAAGCGTATTGCTCGGGAACAGCGTGATGCTGTCGATGCTCGACTGAACGACGCAGGCTTCGGGCACTGGAGGTCCGTCGATGTTGACGGTGATGCTCGCTTCGCCCGACCGGGCCAGCGGCCCAATGGCGGCCACGCTCATGGTGTAGCTGCCCGATGGGAGGCCGGACAGCGGCACCTGCAGCGTCGTCGCTGGTACCTGCTGGGCCTGAATGGCAGTGCCACCCTGACGCACGGTAACCGCATAACCGGTGACGGTACCCGCTGTCGCAGCCCAGGAGAGCACCCCTTGGACCACTTCCGCAGTACCATCGGGGGTCCACGCCAGATTGGTCGGGCTGCCGAGACCGCGGGTTGGCAGACTGATAAAGCCAATCGGGTCGTAGGGCTGACCTACTGCGTCGTCGAATATCGCGGGTTCGTTCTGTGCCACCACAACGTTGCAGCCGGTGTCGTCGGCCATGGCCCAGTCGGTCACGATGAATTCGCCAACGATATTCAGCGAAGGCAGATTCACCTTCACCGAGCGACCAGGCCGGCAGTTGTAGCCCATAAAGTTCATTGGGATGTTCAACGTGCCGCCTGCGCGCCGGCGCCGCAGCTCGATATTGGCCAGGCGCTGCGCCTGGTACGGATCGCTTACATACGAGAAGGCCAAGGTTTCCGCAGCCTCCCCACCATCCTCGACCACCCACTCGGCGACCGAAACTTCGGGATAATCGGTTTCAGCCCAAGCCTGGGTCGGATCTACGAAAGTCCCGCGCACGGTGTTGATGGCCGCATCGTTGGACGGCTCGGTACTGCCGGTGACGGTTCCGGTCACCATGTCCTCAGTGATCTCGAAATCGTAGGGGCCGTAGTAGGCGCCGACCTGTAGCATCCATCGGCCGCCAACGCGGATTACCTTTCCACCGCAGGCCGCCTCCAGCTTTTGCAGGACCTGGGTGCGCGACTCATCGGCGCCGATCACGCAACCAGAGCGATAGCGCGGCGACGTGCTGCCATCAGGGTTGCCAACCGACTCATCGCAGACGTTCGCGCTGCTGGCGAAGCTCGCGAACACGATCTCGTCGTCCGGCACGCCACAGCGGTGACGCAGAAACCACAGAATGTGCAGGGCTGTGTTCTCGCTGTAGCCAGTGGTCCCGGTGCGAGGATCATAGATATCACGACGCCCACGGATCACGAACCGAACATCGGGGATGCCGGAGGGATACTTTTCGGTGTCATACTTGAACGAAAGACGAACGAATGACAGCCCGCGACCGATTTGGGTGTCCCGCCAGTCCGGGCAGTTCGCCTTGAGGAACGCATTGACCTGGGTCGGATCAACTACCACCTCATAGGAGGCGTGCTCGCCGTAGGAGCCGATGAGTTCCTCACCAAGGTAGATCGCCTCTATGCCATCGATTGCTCCCTCCGACAGGACGTAGACCATATGCAGCCATTCTCCGCCCTCCTGGCTCCCGGCCTGCTCTTGCCCCCAGGCCAACACGCCACCCGTGCTCACGCGCCCCAAGACGAAGCGCGCAGATGCCTTGGAAGAGCGCAGGGTCTGGCTGGATGGCTCGCCGGCACGCAGGGAGCCGGTCTCCAATTGGTCCTGCTGCGAGGCGACATAGAACGCCAGGGCCGCACCAGCTAGCGCGCCCCAGGGGCCGCCCTGGGCAAACCCGATGACGGCGCCGACAACAACCTGGGCGACCTTCTTGACTGCCGAACTCATTCAACTCTCCAAACCGTCAACGGCTCACACTCGATCCGGCCGACGCCATCCGGCGCCACCGACCAGAACTCATCCGCCCAGAACACCGCCACGCCACGCCCATTGGGGCCGTCATACAGCGCAACGTCGCCGCGCTGGATGAGCGCCGGCTGCACACGGGCAAAACATGCGTCCCAGGCCGCCTCCAGCGAGCCGTGCATCTGCTTGAGCAGTCTCTTCGCGCCCGCCTCGGTGCTGTAGTTGCCGCGGTAGGCGGCGGCGGGGTCGATGCCGCAAACCGCCACGGCGCAGTCGGCGGCGAACAGACAGCAGTCAAATTCACCCCATGAAAAAGGCCGCTCGGTGGCGGCCTTGATCGTGTTGGCGAGTTGAGTTGTCCAATCGCGCTTTCGCATAGTCAGCTCTCGTAGGTGAACTTCGGGGCGTCCTTCGAGGCGCCCCAGTAGATGGGCCAGTCGGCAATCTGCGCGATGGCAAAGAAGAACCGGTCATCCTGCCGGCGGGCCCGGTGGTTCTCGTCGGTCCAGCGCTCGGTGCCAGTGCGGTTCCACTCGGCCATGCGGTCAATCAGCGGGACCGTGATGCTGTTGCCCTCCTCGCCATTGCCGGCGTAGGAGAACTTGGCCGCGTCCATGCGACCGCTGAACAGGATGTCAGCGGCGTAAGTGCCATCCTCGTCAAACACCACGAACATCAGTTTGCCGGCGCGCCCGCGGCATCCTTTGAGCGAGGTCTCGGTGATGATCTGAACGTCCAGGCCATTGAGAGTCAGCTCGACCGACATGGGCGACCCTGAGTTGCTGCTTTCCTGCGACTGACCAACAGAACCGAACGTGCCGACACCCTGGTAGGTGATGCCGTCAATAACCAGGTCTCCGGTACCGGTGTGCGCGAACACCATGCCGTCTGGAAAATCCAACTGGCAGGCGTATACCGACATGAAATTGCCCTTGGCGATGATATCCACGACCGACTGGCTGAATGGGAAAATGCTGCCCGCCATCAGAATGCCTCCCGAAACTGGTAGCTGCCGTTCGACACGACGGGCTGAATGGTCCATTGATTGGTGTCATCCATGCGCCGCATCTCGCAGTATGGGTTCTGGTACTCAACCTTGGCGCCGGCAGCGATGGTCTTGCGCACACGCTTGTTCACGTAAACCGTGGCCTTGCCGGTGGCATCGCTCGATGCATGCTCTACCACCTCGAACATTTCGCCATTGATGGTGATGTAATCGCCCCGGCTGAATACGCGCCTGCTGGCCGTCATACCCTGCAGCTGCAGGAATGAGGCTTGGGCAGTGGCCACCAAGACGGTTGGGGCGCCGATGTTGTCCGTTCGCGTCCGAGTGATAGCCGGGATGTTGACCGTCCCGAACATGCCATGCAGGCGCCCCAACAGCGCAGTCAGTTCGCGCTCGTCTTCTTCGTAGAGCACGCCGAAGTTGAGCGTACAGAACCAGTAGGAGCCCGGCTTCGCCACGATCTGCTGGGAGTTTGACAGCGACGAAGTGAACGCCCGGTTGTTGTGGACGATACCCCAGGTAACCTCAGTGGGCTCCAGGGGCTCGGGCCATTCTTCCGCCATTGGGTAGCTCCAAGAAAAAGCCCGCCGGAGCGGGCTGGGGTGTTTCACCTGCGGTTGAGCATTTGCCGCGCCGCGCCATTTGTTTGAAAGTCCCTCAACATCAGGTTATAGCCATCCCTGGCGCCCTGCTCCGCGGCCTTGCGCACATCCGCCAGGGTGGCCGCATCGGCCTTGCCCGATACCTGAATGTGCTGGGTGATGCCACCGAACGACACCGAAGCCTCACCGCCACCCGCGCCGCCGGTTGCCGCCATCACACCCAGCGACCCATCAGGGCCACGGTGAAGAGGCAAGATCGCTTCAGGGCCGGCCTCGGCGAAGATGCCAGCGCCCTTGGCGAAGGCGAACATCTGAGGGCTGTCGTATACGCCACCGGAAAAGGCCGAGAGGCTAGGCGAGTCGTAGACCCCGCCCTTGGCATTAGGGATGACCTCACTGAAGCCGGTCATCGTGCCCTGCCCGAGCGCCTGGGTACCGCCACCAAGGAAGCCGAACGCCGAACTGAGGAAGCCTGCGGCGGCCTGGCGCACCTGGATGCGGATCAGGTCCTCAATGATCGCGTCCGCAAAGTCCTTGAACGATGCCTTACCGGTCTTGATGAACTGGACGATGCCATCCTCAAGGTTGTCGAACGCATTGGTGAACAGCTCCTGCGTCTGGCCGGCGACGTCGGCAGCGCTGTCGAGGTAGTTCTCCAAAGCTGCCCTTGCGCCGTTACTCCAGTCGGCCTGGGCCGCATCGATCTTGGTGAAGGTGTCTTCCTGAACCTGCACCAACTTCGCGCCGTACTCCTGGCGTAAGGCGATTTGCTTTTCAAGTTCCTGCCGCTGCTTCTCAGTAGTGGCCGTGGCCAGCTCATCCCGCAGCGCCAGGATTCTGTTGTTGTTTTCCTGCTCCAACGCAAGGCGCGACTGCGCCCGGCTGGCTCGCTTGTCACCCATCCCCACTGCCGCGGCGGCGGCATCGCCCTGCTGCTGCGCAATCGCCAACTGGCGCTCGAGGTCGGCCTGATACTTCATGGCCTGGGACAATCCGGTGGACGCCTGAACGGCTTGGTTGAACTGGCCAGCCAGCGCAGCAATCGCCTGGCCGTACTCAGCGGTGGTGATCTTCTTCTGGGTCAACAGCAGGTCCAACCCCTGAACCTGTTTCTTGAACTCGTCAGCCGCCGCTCCCACAGGGTCGTAGACTTTTTTCAGCTGTTGGTAAGCGGTCTCCGCTTCTTTCAACTGCTGGTTCAGCTTCGTCTGCGCTGAAGTGGCGTCCTTGGTTTCCTGCTTGGCGCCCTGGTTGGCCTTCTTCTGCGCTTCTATCGCGTTCGCGGCTGATAGGATCGCCTGACGGTCGGTCTCGGTGAGATCGGCATGCTCGGCAATGTAGCGGTTGGCTGCTTTGATCGCGCTGCCGTTGTCCTGCAGGCCTCCTAGCTGCTTCTGCAACGTCTCGAGGTAGGTCTGCCCAGCCGTGCTCATGCCGGCTTTCGCAGCATTGTTGGCCTGTGTCGAGGCCGTATTTTCATCAGTCGCGCCGGTGAGAGCCTTCAGCGTTTCGGTTACACGGCTAGACTCCTGCCCGGCATTGCTGAGCGCGCGGGCCTGGATGAACCACTCTTGCACGGTGCCAGCCGGGATATGTAAGCGTTCAGCGACATCCTTCAAAATCGGCGAAAGATCCTGACCAGATGCTCTCGCTTCGTTCAGCTTGCCGATGATTCCCTGGTAGTCCGCCAACTGCCGGTTGTACTGCCCACCAGAATCTCTGGCAGGCGCCGTCACAACTGCGGATCGGATGGATTGAGCCAGATCGCCATAGGCGTCCTTTACGGTTTGCGCCGCCTTGACCTGCTGCCGCTCCCAGTCCACTAAGGCTGCAGCGCGCTGGTCCTTGTTGAGTTTCTGGAATTCCTCACGTAGCTGGGCGAGAGGTTTGCGCATGTCTTCCAGGCTGACGGCTGCCTGGTCGGCATTGTCGCGCAGAAGCAAGAAACTGGCTGCAGCGGTGCCAGCCAGAATTGCCAGCCCCATAGGGCCACCGAGCGCCGCCAAGAGGCCGCCAGTGGCAGCGCGCGTCAAGTTGGTCTGAGCGATAGATAACGCCTCGGTGGATGCAACGAGAGCGGCTTGCTTGGGCAGCAATTGTGTCTGCACCAAAGACAGTCGCTGCAGTCCGGTCGCTGCAGCGACTGAGGCCTCGGCCTGCTGTACCTGCGCCTGGGCATAGATGCGCTGGGCCTCAGCACCGCTTAACGCCGCTTGGGCATTCCTGAACTCTGCTACCCGCTGAGCTACGGCAGCCTTCACCGCCATGTATGTTTTTGCGGTATAGCTGGTAAGCGCTGCCACACCGGCGCCGCCAATGGCTACGGCGACTAAATCGAAATTCTCCCCAATCGCGGCGAGGACTTTAGAAAGACCACCAATGGCGCCGGTCTGCTCTTCCATTCTCCCAAGGTAGTTGCCAATCGCGGTGCCGATGTTCACCAAGGCGTCTTGGACGCTCGTGGACATATCGGCGGCCGCTTTACGGTTGGCTTCCACCGTTTGCAGCAGCCCAGTATTAATATCCTCAAGGGCCAGTTTCCCATTACTACCAAGCTTGCGCACCTCATCGGTGCCCTTGCCTGTTGCAGTGGCTATAGCATCTACGATGGTCGGCATTGCTGCCTGGATCGACTGCCAGCCATCAACTTCAACCTTACCGGTCTGGAGTGCCTTAGAATAGGCGTCTAGTGCTGAACCAGCTTTATCAGCCGCCGCAGCGTTTGTCACCAAGAGGAAGCTGAAACTATCAGTGATATCCAGCGTCTGCTGCGTGTTGAAGCCCAGGCTACGCATCACGTCGGCGGTGCGGATGTATAGCTCTTGGGCCTCGGCGAGAGGCCGGTATGTCTCCTGGGCTGTCCGCATTAGGTGCTCTTGCACCATTTGGTATTCGCCCGCACTCCCTGCGGCCGCTCTCATCCGGTCAGACATCTGGCCGTAGGCATCAACCTGCTTAATGATACCTCCGATCAGCCCAGCGCCAGCTAAGGCCGCAAAGGCCCCACGCATGAGTGTTCCTGCCCCCTGAGCCGCAGAGCCCGCTCGATCAAACGCAGAGTCAACCGTCGCCAGGTTTCGTTCAATTGCCTGACTGGTCTTGGAAACCAGCTGATCGGCACCCGCCAATTCACGTCGCAACTGAGCAGTCGTCGCCTCAATCTGAACCAGCATCCCATGGACTTGTTGGTCAGCCATGCTTTTCTCCGGGCAATAAAAAACCCGCCGAAGCGGGTGGTAAAACTGGAACACTAACGGCAGTGCGTTGACCAGGCTGTTTCAAAATCGCCTGGGTTCATACGGCCATCATTTTCGAAAACTACCATTTCCTTGCTTGCTGCGATAAATCTCCTGAAACCAACATAACCCCCAAACGAGTTTTTAGAGTTCACCTCGCCGCAAAGTCCGCGTTGATTACGAAACTCAGCGCTGCCTGGATCCTTTAAGACCCCGCCCACAAATTCTCTAGCGACGCGCTGGTTTCTTATCTCAGCCATTGCGGCTGCACTTTCGGCCTTTTCCGCATCTGATTTCCCGCAGGCTGCCAGCAACAAAAAAGCAGGAAGCATCATTACCATTTTTTGCATTCGTCAATCCCTCGCACTCGAACAGGGAAGACTAACAGAACGCTAATTGGTCCGTCTTCCCGTCAGCGCCATCCGCAATTTGTCAGCCACGCTCGAAGCGCTTGGCTTCTCCTTCGCTCCCTGCTTCTTCCCGCTGCCGAAGGGGTTAGTCATCTGCACCCACTCAATCCTGGCATCCATGGCCATGAACAGCTCAGGGAGCGGCGTAGACCAGGCCACATCAGGCGCCCAGCCCAGCCAGCCAGTTGCGATCCCATACAGCCGGTCGACGTAGCTGCCGTCTTCGACAGCGCTTACGCCGTCCCGGCTTGGTCGTTTCCCTCGTTGCCGCCTCGCGGATTGTAGAGCGCGCCAAGGTATTTGGTGACTGCCGGTGTCAGCCCGGCCACACCTTCCTTCCAGACCTTTTCGGGTAGTGCCTCGGCTGCCTTCCCTTCCAGGCCGGCGCCGGCGGCAATGATGAAGGCCACCGCATCTACGCCAACAGCATGCAGGGCTCCCGAAGCCCCGCGCAGGCCGCCGAAGCGACTCTCGATCGCTCGCACAGCCTTGAGGGTGGGCTGCAGGGTGAACTCCTCATCGCCCAATTTCACGGTCACGGTGCCGTGCAGTGTCTTGTTCATTGCTCAATCCTGTGAGGTCGGGGCCGGAGCCCCGAAGAGGTTATGGGGTGACCGGCGCCGGCAGCAGCTCGAGAATGTCGGAGTTGATGCCCATGGTGATGTTGCGGCGGACCACGTTGTCAGCAGCACCGGGGGCCACAGTGTTGTTCATGACCTTGACGCGGAAGTAGAACGTGCTGGGGTTGATCGCCGGGGTCGCGTCCGGATCGCCGTCGTTGAGGGTGATCTTGATGTTGTAGTCACCCTTGCTGCGGTCCTTGTGCGCGGTCTTCACCGCATTCTGGCCCGCATCACCGTTGTCCAGGCCCACGGTCAGGGTCAGATCGCCAGCGTCAGCTGTGCCCTTGTACTTGCGCACCCGGCCGTCCTTGAGCGACGTGAAGGTCACGCTGCTGAAGGTATCGCCAAATTCGCCCAGGTCTTCGATCTCGCCTACATCGACGTAAGTGTCTGCTTCGTACTCGGTCTGGGTATCGGCGCCGGTCTTGCCGCCAATGGCGAGGCGGCAGCCGGCGGCTGTGTTCAGGTTGTCATCGGCCATGGGGAATCCTCCAAAGGCTCATTGGAAAAAAAGCCGCGGCGCGGCCGGTAGGTAATCAGTGGGTGGTGATCACGCGAACGGTGATCGAACCCTGGTATGTGACGCCATCGGCATCGCGCTGGGCGTCGGCCTGCTCGACCCGGACAGAGACAGCGCGGCCAACCTCGAGGGGCAAGCGGCGCTCGTCCAAGGCGGCGATGACCTCGCCGATAATCTGCTTGACCTCCGCCTGGCCAACCTTGTCGGACCACACGGACAGGTAGATCAAGCGTGTTTCGCGCTTTCGTCCTGCGATGGGGCTCGCGTTCGTGGAGAGCTCTCGGTCGATCGACACATAGGGCATCGGTGTATTGATGTCGGCGCCGTCGTAGATCGGGCAGCTGACCTCGGCGCGAAGCCTGGCGAACAGAGCCTTCTGCAGCGCCACGGATGGATCAGCCATTGCCTACCCCCTGGCTTGCCTTGCGCAGCGTTCGGCGCACAGCGGCTTCGATATCGGCCATCACATACTCGCGGTTGACCTGCATCGACGGACGGAGCCAGGGATGCGCGGGGCGGGCCGGGATGTCCGGGTATTTGCCGAAGAAGTGGGTACCGTCACTCTTGTTGGTCGCCCGCTTGTTGCGGTTGCCGGCGCGCTTCTCGCCGATGTAGCCCTTGGTGCCGTACTCGATGAAGCGCAGGTAGAAGAAGCGACGGTTATCACGTTTGCCGCGGATACCGATCTGCGCATCGAGTCCACTGGGCGAAACGTAGACCTTCAGCGCGGCGGCAGCGGCACCCGTATCCTTTGGAATCAGCTCTTGCTGGGTCGCCAGGATGCGATTGGCGGCATCCTCCATCGCCGGTTTCAACTCGTTGTCCATCGTTCGATGGATGTTGCGAAGCGTCCGCCGGAGCCGGATGTCGCCCCGCAGACTGGAGCGCCGGGCCATGGATCACTCCTTGGCCTTGGCGGCCTTCGCTGGCTTGTCGGGGGAAGCGGCGGTTTCCTTGATCTCCACCGCGTAACCGCGGGCAATCAGCCCTTCGCCGTAGGCCTTATCGACCTCGAACTGTTCCCCCTTCTCACGCTCGCCGGAGGCTCCGGTCAGCGGCCCCAGGGCCTGGATCTTCATTTTCATGGATCACCTCATGGATTCGGGACACTGGAGCACAGCAAGCGCAGCATGTCCCGTTCGTTGTTGAGCAGCCGGGCCTCGACCGTGTAGGTGGTGCCGCTGCGCTTTTCAGCCAGCCGCCAGCCAACAGCGATGTCGGCCCGAGGGCGGATGCGGACCTCAGCACTGATGACCGCCTCGACCTGCTCGGCTACGGGCGCCGTACGCCCGGTGGGCATGGTGATTTCCGCCCATACTTCGCCGACTTCCACCCAGGCTTGGTCGTAGCCGCCAGTGTCGTTCTGCACGCGCTCGTACTTACTCAAGCGGCAGCGGTGCCGCATCGGTCCGGCTTTCATCAGAAGCGCTTCCTGTACCAGAGCAGCCGCTCTACAGCGAGCGGCATGGCGGTAGCGATGGTGCCCACGGCCACGGCCTCACGGTTGGCGTACCAATGCCCGACCAGCAGCAGGACGGCCTGCTCAACGTCGCGGGTCAGGCCCATCTCATCAGGCTCAATCGGCTCGGTTTCCACCAGCTTGCGGTCGCAGTGCTGCTCGACGTGGGCCTTGGCCGCTTCGATGTAGCCGCCGATCAAGGCGTCTTCTTCATCGCCATCGACCCGCAGGTGCATCTTCACGTTGGCCAAGTCGAGCATTTACTTGGCCTCTTTGGGAGCCGTCGGCTTGGCTTCCTTGGGCTTTGCCACCTTTGGCTTGCCGTCATCACCGACCTCTTCGGCCAGGCCCTTGCCGATCAGCGAATGGGCGTATTCGTCGTCTACGTCGTCGAACACCGCACCGGCCTTGACCTTGTTCGAATCGGCTTTGAGCAACGCACCATTGCCGACGAAGCCCCACAGAATCTTGATTTTCATACTGCCTCCAGATGCGGAAAGGCCGGCGCATGGCCGGCCATCGCTGTGAGTGGGTTACGCGGCGACTGGGAAGTTGCCCTTGACCAGCGCCTCCTTGCGGCGGACGCCCAGGCCCAGACGCTCCTCGACCAAGAGCGCGCGTTCGTTCTTGATGAACTGATCGTTGATCAGGCCCATCTTGAACAGGAACGACATACGGTCGAACAGCGTGGTGGAGCGGGCAAAGTTGGCCACCAGGAACTCGCCGCCGGTAGTGCCATCACCTTCGTCCATGCTGTCGGAGGTGATCACCGGACGGCCCCACAGGATCGGGGTCACCAGGCCCTGCAGGTTGGCGAACAGGTAGCGGTTCTCGCCATCCTTCTGCAGCTCGATGTTCATCCAGTCCAGTTCGGTCATCACAACGCCATCTGCGGACATTTGCGATTGCTTGCGGACCTGGTAAATGGCTCGACGTACCAGATCGATGGCGGTATCACCAGCTTTGCTGAGGGCGGTGTTGTAGCTGGTAGCCTGGGTCATCAGGCCGTTCAGGTTCTCGCCGAGGCCGTCACCCTTGAGGATCTGCGACTCTTCTTCCAGCTTGAGGTCATAGCGCAGAAGCTGCTGCAGGTAGGCGAACATCTGAGGCACATCGTCCAGCGCCTCGTCGGTGACCGGCATCCACACCGCGATCTTCTTCACGCGGTCGGTGACGTTGGTGAAGGTCACGTTGCTGGTCGGCTTCAAGCCGCCCTCGGCCACCGGAGCGGCGCCACGGGTGTGCACATCCTCGCGGAAGTAGGTGTACTGCTGGCCGGAGACCGGGATCGAGGTCAGCAGATCGCGGATACGCAGTTCTTGGCGGATACCCGGCTGGATGACCGGATCGTAGACCGGGGCGACGATACCGGCACTGGTGACCTTCATTTCCTTCATGCTGGCCATGTCGGACTTGGTCACCTCGAGCTGGGCCAGGGAGGCGTTCTTCTGGTTCAACGCCTTGTAGGTATCATCGCCCTTGATGAGGTCGATAAAGCTTTTGCCTTCACCTGGCTGGCCGCGCAGCTTGACGCCCTTCTGTTCCAGATCCTGGACCTGGTCGATGACCTTTTGCAGTTCGCCCTTCTGGTCTTCGATCTGCTTCTTCAGGTCGCCGGTGACTTGGTTGCCCTTCTGGACCTCTTCCATGGCCGCGTCATATTTCTTCTGCAGCTCGCCGAAGCCGTTCTTCAGCTGCAGCTCGAGGGAATCCTTGATTTCTTTAACTTCGCTCATGGCGATACTCCAAAATATTGGGTGAACAAGTTGGGAAGTTCTTTCAGCTCATCCACGATCGCCGTGGCCTCGCTCCCGCCGTCACGGCGTAGCGCGGTGTAGCCGAGCGAAGCGACTGCCGCCGCTTCCTTCTGCGAGAGCCCCATGCGTTCGCGCAGGGCCTTCTCGAAAAGCCTGATGTCTGATTTGACGCTGAGGATCTGTGCCTGGGGGTTCATGCCAAACGGCACGAATGAGGCCTCCCAGAGTTCGGCCTCCTTGATGAGGCGGACGCGCCGGCCGTCACGCTCACCGGGGTCCGCCTGAATGGTGTTGAAGCCAATCGACATGCTGTCGAGGATGTCCGCTTTCATCAGCTCATAGGCGTCTCGGGCATAGCTGACGTTGAGGTTGACCTGGCCTTTCAGGTACAGGCCATGGTCGTCCTGGCGATAATCGGCGGCGCCAACCAGGCGGGTCAGATCGTGATACAAGGCCAGCTTCAGCTTTCCGCCACGTGTTGCTTTCACCCGGGTGAAAGCGCCAGGCAGGATCACGTCATCGCCGAGGTCAACGTTGTTGAACACCGCGGCGTAGCCTTCGAAGTTGCCGGCTTCATCCACGGCCTTGAGCTCGAACGGGCATTCAAGGTTCGCCATTTTTTTGCATCTCCCACCGGGTGACCCGGGCGTAGTCGCCGCCCAGCGGCGGGTAGTTTTCCTTCTCGCGGACCTCGTCGATTGAAAGCCAACCGGAACCGCCGGAGCCGCCGAGCGCCGCCTGGAAGTAGGCGGCGCGCCCGGCACTGTCCGCGCGCAGCAGGCCCTCGACCACGAATTCGACAAATCGGGTCGTTGACCGGAATAGCTTGTCGTTGAGCTCGTCCTCGACGGCGTCGATGTAGGGCTTCAAGCCGAAGGTGATAAACCCGGTGAGCTGTTGTTCCAGGTTCGAGCCCATGATCGAGGTCTTGCCCGCTCGGTTGGCCAGCCACAACGGCACACCGTAAATGCCCGCCAGCGCCTCTTCCTGGAACTGCTGCGACTCGATGAACTGCGCGTCCTTCTGGCTGATGCCAGCCGGGACGATCTTGGGGTTACCTTGCAGGATCGCCATCTTGCCGATGTCGTCAGCGTCAGCCTTGCGCACGTCCGGGAACTTCTCCATGACCTGGGCCTGTTGGGCCTTGGTGAGGAACTGCTCGTAGATGACGTATCCACCCGTGAAGCCGCCCTTGCGCATGAAGCGGGCCGACCATTGCTGGCCAGCCTTCGCCAGCCCCATGGTCTCGGCCTGGTGCTCGATAGGCGAAAGCCCGACGATGCCGTCCAGGCTGAACAGCTTGAAGTGCAGCATGTGCTCCGGCGATACCGGGAACGGATCCCCCTCCTTGGGGGTGACCAGGTAAATCAGATCCTCGTCGGTGTCGATCTTCACGCTCCGGCCGTCCAGCGGTACCAGGCCAATCGGATCACCGTGGATGTTGCGTTCGATCAGGGCGAACGCGTTGCCACGCAATGCCATGTTCACGACCACGAACTTGAGGAAGTTCAACCGGGTCATGTAGGGGTTCGGCTTGCGCAGCAGCTTGAGCATCCGGTCATTGCCGGTGACCAGCGCCCGCGTGCCCTCTTTGTCCTCGTACAGCTTGAGCGGTAGCCCGCTCAGCGACTCGGAAAGGATCTTGACGCAGGACCAGACCATGCTGATGGACAGTGCCGTCTTGGGGGTTACACGCACACCGGCCTTGGTGCGCTTGCCGCCCACCTCGAGGTCAACCTCGACATAGTCGCCCGTGGTCGGGTCGGTGTAGCCGAAGAAGCCCCAGGTCCTGGGGTTGTACCATTTGAATGCCATGGTCAGCCTACTAATCCGAAGAAGCCGTGGTTGAGGTAATCGTCCAGGCCGCCGCGGGCCTCGGGATTGAGGGCCATCAGCGACACGGCGTTGAAGGTCGCCATGAGCGGGTCAATTTTTGCGGTGCCGGAGGCTTGCTTGGTGATCAAGAAGGCGTTGGCCGACGGTACGCCCTTGGCGTTCCCGCAGGACCAGGCCATGAGCGGCTGCCCGCAGTGAATGAAGGTTCCTTCGGCAAGCCGGCGCTCGGTCGTCTTGATCGCGCCGGTGAGCTTCCAGCCCTGCGAGATACCAACGATCTGCTCCTCGTCGATGCCGACATCCGCCAGCGCATCCAGTACTGCGCCGATGCCAGCCGGGTCGAGACCGACCTTGTCGAGCAGGCCGGCCTCATTGATCCGGGCTACGATCGCCGCCAACTGATCAACGTCGTCGCCGATCTTGTCGACGATGGTTAGGTCACCGGTTGCCTGCAGGTCGAGCAAGCGCGGCGCCTCTGACTTGCGGCGCTCCAGAACGGACGGGTGGGCCCAGGCATGCGCCCAATGCAGCCAGGTGCGCGACTCCCGAACCCGGCCAAGGACAGCCAGGCCCAGCAAGTCATCCAGTCCCCCGCCATCCCCCCCAACGACGATGACCTCACACTGCTCGAGCAGATCATCCAGGGTCATGCCTGGCTTGGCCTGGGGCTCCCAGAATGCGGCGCCGACCCAACTGTCGGACATCAGGGCCAAGCCAATCTCGATGTTGAGGTGCTTGGCCAGGAAGCCGCGCATCTCCGCCTCGCCGTCGATTTCCGCCTGCATGTGCAGGCGTTCGAGGGTTGGACGGTCTACCGAGTAACCAATGTTCGGGTTGACCAGGTGGAAGTTCTCGGGCTTGCGGGCCTCGCCGCTGTCGATCATCTCCTTCGAGAACTCGTAGATGATCGGCAGGAAGCGGTTGTCGTCGATGCGGCCATCCCGCACACCGCGGGCATAGGTCAGCTTCGACTTGAACACGCCGGCTGGGGGCTCGTTCGACTGGGTCGTCAGCCAGATGATGAAACCTTCAGGCCTGGACAACAGGCCGCCGGTGGCTTCGCGGATCATGTCCGCTGCCTTGGGGTTCTTGCCGAACAGCCAGGCCTCATCGATCAGAACGCCGACCGCCTTCTTACCGCCCACCACGTCGCTGTCAGCAGCCACGACCTTGAGCGTTGCGCCGGTTTCACGGTGGGTGATAAGCCTCAAATGTGGCTGCACATGCAGCAAGGCCTTCAGCTCATCATCGTTGTTGACCATGTCCTTGGCCGGGATGAAGGAGTTGTCAGCAATCTCCTTGGTCGGGGCCAGAATGATGAACTCCGCCGAGAGGCGCCAATTGCGGATCAGCGCGGTGAGCATGATGCCGGCGGCGATAGTCGATTTACTGTTCTTCTTGGGGATGCAGAGCATCACTTCGCGGATCAGACGTTCGCCTGTCTCGCTGTTGTAACTACCAAACACTGCGCCGGCGAAGGCCAGCACCCAGGGTGCGCAGGAGGCCTCGATAGTAGGGCTGCCAGGGGCGTCAACGATCTTCAGCCCCTTGAACACCTCGAGACTTGCTTCGGCCTCGTCGGGAAACAACGGCGGTGGGATGATCGATTCGCCGGCAGCCAGGCGCCGCCACCAGTCTGGGCAGGCCGTGGTCCATTGCATGAGTTACCCCTTCACGACGGAGAGCGGTGGCTTGCCCTGGGCATAGCGGCCCTTGCCGGCCTCCTTGGCGGCCTCGGCCTTCTGCTCCTTCTTGCCCGCGTCGGCCTTCTTCCCATGGACATAGGGAACGGCCGTCTGTGCGGCGTTGCGCCGGTCGAAGACCTTGGCTCGGGGCTCGTTCATTAAGGCCAGCAACCACTCCAGCGGATCCTGGGTGGACGGGAGACAGCTGAGGTATTCGCCGTCGGCCTCGTTGATCTCAATGGGTCCATCGGGGCTTTCATCAGCCTTCGGTTTCCGTCCCCTCTTCTTCGGTTCAGGGTTAACACTCAGCTCTGCTTTTCGGGCAAGGATCGCGGACGCAATCTTGGGGTCATTGGCCCATCTGGAACCCGACGCAGCAGCGACGGAAGCCTTGCAACCTGCGGCTTCCGCCGCTTCTTTGTTGGACGCACCTCGGGCCTTAGCGTCAACAAACTGTCGCTGTTTGTCTGTTAACACCATTAACAAAAACCTTGAGGGTCGAGAAAAATGTGCGCGTGGGGTCGGTGGCGGTCTAGCTAGATGAGAACGGCTATATTTTGACCGCCCCCCACCCTAGCAGCACGCCACTGACGTGCCTCGAGGGCGCTTCGGGCGACCGCGCGCCATTCCGCTGACGGTCAGCCCATCAGGCCAGCAGCCTCCTCGGCCTGCTTGACCGAGTCGTGGCAGGGCTTGCACAGCGACTGCCAGTTGTCCTGGTTCCAGAACAGATCCTTGTCGCCTCGGTGCGGGACGATGTGGTCGACGATGAAGGCGGCAGTGGTTCTCCCCTGCCTGGCGCAGTAGACACAAAGCGGGTTGTCGCTCAGGTACTGTTCTCGAGCCTTCTGCCACCGGTAGTCGTAGCCTCGCTGGGAGCTGGTCATGCCGCTTCGCCAGCTACCAGGTGTCACTACCTTGACCCGAGAGCCTGCGCTCTCCTTGATGCGGGAGCCGAGCGTCTTGAGCCTGGCCATGACTAGCGCTTCCGGGGTCGGTTGAATGCGCGCCTGCCGCACCGAGCCAGGACCATGTCCTGTACCTGGTGGATAGCCATGCAGAACTCATGCTGCTCAAGCGGGTGCTCGATCGGCAGCTTCAGATACTCGTCCCAGGCGTCAGCGAGAAGCTTAGCTACCTTGGCCTCTTGCTCAGTCAGTTCGGTCTTCATTGGGCCTCCTTCCGCATACCGGCCTCGCGTGCGATATCAGAAGCACGCTCGCGCACCTCCAACACCTGGCCGTCGAACGTGTGGACGATGGCGCAGATGCCGTGCCACTGCGAGCTGGTGCCGGCCTCCTGCACGCGGGCAATGTCAGCCGGGGCCAGATAGTGCTTGCGGCGGTTGATGTCAGTCAGTTCGATCATCATGTCACCCATCTACCTTGCGTTCGGCCCAACGGCGCCCAAGCTGACGAGCCTGCTCGACACCCAGTACACCAACAAACCCGGCAGTAGCGAACGACCAGGCGATGCTGAGCCCGAACTCCTTCACGGTCAGGCCAACCACCATCACGATCAATGCACCAAGCGTTGCTTCGATCAGCTGTCGGGCCGGGCGCGTCTCCTTCCCGTCGTACTGGATTCGCAACCAAGTCAGGGCGAATGTTAGGCCCATTGCAAGGCCGTTCTCTCTCAGGGCGGTCAGTACCAACACCCAGAAGGATGGGTCTTTCTCTGGCATATGGGCCATCTCGATACCTCCCGTTACGGGGAGCTTGTGAATGGAATCAGCGGCGGTACAGCAGGCCGCCTGGGCGGAGCTCTTTGCGGATGACTTCACGGACGGGATCAGCCGCATCGATCTTGGAACGCAGCTCCAGGCCAAGATTGCTTTCAGCGATAGAGCTGGCGAGCTTGAGCAGGGCCTGGGAGACATCGCCCTTCTCAATGGCCTGCTCCATGTCGGTCTGGCCATCCTTGGTCTCACCCTTGGTCGGATCGATACCAAGGCCAACTCCAGTGCAGACGTATTGACCATTGGAGGTATTCGCCATGCGCACGGCAAATCGGTCAATCGCCGTCGAGCCCCGGGCAGATAGAAGCGCCGTACCGGGTTTCCAGTCCTCGAAGGCATTACGCAGAGCGTCGTCGCCGTCATCAGCACGACACGGTTTGGCCTCCAGCGCGCCAATGCGTTTTGCCAAGGCTTTGTCCGCCGAGGCGCGGGCACTGGCCTCTTCGACGATCTGCGCTTTGGTTGCGAACTGATCAATAGCGGCCTGGCTGACGAAAACCTGATCATCCTTGACAGCAAATGGCTGCTCGGCAGGTTGCTTGTCATCCATGCAGCGCCCGAGCCTGGCGACGACCTTGCCGTTGGCCATGATGGTCACGTCGTCAGCATTGATGGTGACGCCAGACCCGGACTGACGAGCAGCCCGCTCTGCAGCTTCCTGCTCAGTTTCAAGGCGCCGGTAAGTCAGCGTGGTGCGGATGTCCGAGCCGTCGCGGTCGAACGACATGTCCTCAGTCGAGAACTCCGCACCATCGCGATGCTCGGCGGGGATACTCATCACCTGGTTGCCGATGAACTTGTAGCGCTCGATCGCGTTGCTGGGCAGGTCGCTTTCGGACCATTCGCCTGCAGTGACGGTGATCATCTGCGGATCGCTGGGCAAAGAACCCATGGCAAAGCCGCCAAGCTTGAACACGCCGGGGTCGAGATCCAGCTCTACGGCACCATCGGCACTGGTGTACTTGCGTGCCTTGTCAGCGCGCTCGGCGAGGGCTGCATCGAGCTTTCCGGTGGTCGCCTGGACCGAGTTAAGTTCGGCGCGCAGCTCGCCAATGGTCTGTTGCAGCTTGGCCCAGGTGCTCATCAGTTTCTCCAGACAGAAAAAAGCCCCGGCATGTGCCGAGGCTTGAAATGGGTGCGGAGGGCCGGTGCTTACCCGGCTTGCTGGTCTGGCTCGCTGGGTCACGTACCCCAGACTCTCATCGCGTAGCCGATCAGGGAGCGCACGGCTTTGATCGACGCCACTACCGACTTAGCCCAGCTGCCTGGGCGTGTCATCCGCATTGATTGGTCGCGCTACTCCCTTGCGACCAAGTGCAAGCGCAATGCATGGCACTCAGCACCGCCATCTGCGCCAGCACGATGCTCGCGGATCAGGTCGAGGCCAGGGCCTACCAGGTCGATGTCACGACCTTCGGATTCTCGGATCGCCTGTAGTCGAGCGATCAACTCATCAAGAGACTTTTCCATTTTCCTTTCCTCGCAAAAAAGTAACTCTAGGCGCATCTTTTTCCTTGCTGGATTTATGCGCCTAGGGTTATAATCACCCCATCAACCACACAAGGAGACGGAGGTGCAAAGCAGGCAGTTGATCAAGGAGCTTGAAGCCGCTGGATGGGTTCTGAAACGAGTCACCGGAAGCCACCACATCTTCAAACACCCCAACAACCCAAACTCGATACCAGTGCCACACCCCAAGAAAGACCTACCGATCGGCACGGTAAAGAGCATCAAGGAACGAGCCGGGTTGAAATGACCCGGCTTCACCCTTTGCACCTCTGAAGGAGAGAACCATGCAATACCCAATCTGCATCGAGTGGGGCGACGAGAACACCGCCATCGGCATCCAGATCCCTGACATTCCAGGCGCCGTGACCGCTGGAGACACGTTCGAGGAGGCCTACGCGGCAGCCGTCGAGGTTGCCCACATCATGCTGGAAGAGATCGCCGGCAGCGGCCAGGCCATTCCCATGCCATCCAGCGCAGCGGCGCACCGTGGCAATCCCGACTTCGCGGATATGGGCTGGGGCATGCTGGAGATCGACATAACCCCATACCTGGGCAAGACCGAGAAGGTCAATGTCACCCTGCCCGGCTTCGTCATCCAGCAGATCGACCGCTATGTCCGGGATCACAACGTGAAAAGCCGTTCCTCGTTCCTGGCTGATGCCGCCATGGAAAAACTGGGACGGTAGAAACGCAAAAGCCCCGGCTGTGATGGCCAGGGCTTTATGCCTCAATCCCGGTTACGCGCAGGGATCTGAGGATGGTGGGCAATTTCGCTCATTCGCTCACCATTGTCAACCACTTCATTCGATCAGCTGCTCACGCTCAAGGATCTCGGTCACGTGGATGACAGCGCCCTCCTCCAGTTCCTCCAGGCACTTGTGGATACCCCGGCGCCAGCGGCTGCGAGTTGAGTCAGGCCGTGCCTCTGTGTCCCAGGTGTTCACGTCGTAGAACTCATCCGGCAGCACAGCAACGTCGGTCGAACGCTTGCCCTGCTTACCCTTCATCTTCGGGATGAACCACACGGTGGCGGCCTTGTAGACGAACAGCGCCGGCGCCGGCGAGCTGATGCGGGGAATGCTGCGAGCGATGGCGCTGACACGGTTGGCTTTGTGCGTCGAAAACTTGCCCACCAATACATCCCAGTGCGCAGGCGTCAGCTCACGATGCAGCAGGGCATGCAGGATGCAGTCGTAGTCGAACTGGTCGCGGGCCGAAAGCAGGGCTCGGAAACCACCGGTGCGCGGGCCGGAGTCGATCAGCTTCTGCCAGCTTTGCCGTGTCGCGTTGCTGGTGCTGTCCGCCGCCAGCACCCTGACAATCGCCGCCATGACGCCCTGATAAACCATTGGCTGGAAATCTCCCAGCATTCGGCGCGGATGGGCCGCAGTTGCGCTGCTCATCGGAACACCTCCAGATCCTCGTCCACCACCCGCACACACTCGTCGAACACCTCCTTCGGTACCCGGGCGTTCAACTCGCGCAGGATGGCCTTGTCGCGGCCCTGCCAGGCGGGGCAATTGCGCCTTGCCTCTACGCGCAAGGCCTTCATGTGCTGCATCAGGCGCTGGCGGTCGCGATTGATGTGCTTCAGCGCTGCCTTGGCGCGGTGGTACCAGTCAGGGTTGGAATATTTGCCCTCGGCAACTGCCCTGCCCTTGGCCTGGCCGATCTGGCACTCCAGGCGGATGGCGTCACGGCACAGAATTTCTTCCAGCGCCTCGCACCCAGCAAGGGTGGCCGGTAGCTCGGTCGGACCGCGCGGGGCGCTGCTGGGCACCGGGGTATTGCCAGTGGCAACAGGCTGCTCGGTGCCGACACGCTTCGTCACTCTCACCGAGACGACCGGGGTTGCAGATTTGCCAGCGCCAGCTCGTGGCCACAGATCAGAAAGTTTCATGGTGCTTGCTCCCCTTACGGTGCTTGGAGAAATTCAGGACGCGGCCCATCTCGACCTCCTCATCAGGAGGCAGGCGGTTGCCGGCGAAGTTGACGAATCGGGCGTACTGCCCTTGGCGCTGTACCAGGCAAGAGCCCTGGGGCGCTTGACGGCCCTTATCGAGGATCAGCTCGGTGACTCCCTGCTCGCCCGCCTCCGACTCCGGGTCGTGGTGCACAAGGATCACCGCGTCGGCGTCCTGCTCAATCTGGCCAGAGTCACGCAGGTCGCTGGCCTGGGGCTTCTTGCCTGGACGGCTTGCCGGGTTGCGGTTGAGCTGCGCCAGCACCAGCACTGGTACGCTCAACTCCTTGGCCAGGTTCTTCAGGGCAATGGAGACCTTGGCCACCGCGTCAGCACGGTTCTGGCTCCTCCCATCCGTGCCCACCAGCCCCAGGTAGTCGATCATCAGGATGTCGAGACCCTGCTCGCGCTGAAGCTTTCGGGCCTCCGACCGAATGGCGCTCACAGTCATGCCGGGGGTGTCGTTCAGGTACAACTGGGCGGCTTCGATCTTCGTCCCAGCGGTGCCGATGCGCTGCCACTCGTCCTCGTCCAGGCTCTTGACCTCCTCCATGCGGCGCAGGTCGACCCCGCCCTGTGAGGCGATCGTGCGGATCGTCAGCTCCTTCTCGTCCATCTCCAGGCTGAAGATCAGGCCTACGCCTGCGCCACGTATGGCCACATGGTTGACGATCTGCAGGCCAAGCATGGTCTTACCACTGCCTGGGCGCCCAGCGATCACCACCATGCTCTTGGGGCGCAGGAAGCCGATCAGCTTGTCCAGGTCGGCCAGCCCGGTGGACAGCTTCGGTGGCGCTCGGTCATCCAGCACTTCCTGCATGCCGTCGAACACCTTGGGTAGCACCTCCGCCATGCGCTTGTACCCGGCCTTTCCCGAGCTCTGCAGGTCGCGCAGGTCGGCCATGGACTGCTGGGCCTGCGCAATGATCTCGTCCGGCACCAGGCCGCTGGCCACCGACGCCTCTGCCGAGTGGCCAATGCCGATCACCTGACGGATCACGGCCCACTGCTTGACCTGTTTGGCGTAGGTCATGACGTTGGCCACCGAGGGCACGTTGTGGCTCAGGTCAGCCGCATAGGCCAGCGTGCTCTGGCCGCTTGGGAGCACGCGCTGCACGTCACCCACGGTCACTGCATCCACCGGCATACCGCGCTCGCGGCAGTCCCGGATTACGTCGAACAGCGCCGCGTTGTCGTCGTACAGGAAGTCGCCGCTGGTCATCTGGCCAACGATGTCGTCAGCCAGTGCGTGATTGCCGTCCAGCGAGGCGAGCATGATGGCGCCCAGGACGCCCTGCTCAGCCTCCGGGTATCCCAACACCAAATCCTTGGTCATGCGTCACCTCGCGCCGAAGCCCAGGTGAACAGGACAGCAGGCCCACCAGCATCGGTCAGGCGGTCGACGGCGCGGTCACCCAGGCACTTGCGCAGCCCGGCTATGCCCAGGTTGGAAATCACGATGGTCGGCATGAGCTGGCGGTACCGGGAGTCGATCACCTCGAACAGCACCTGACGCTCGAAGTCGCTCCCGTGCTGGACGCCCACCTCGTCGATCACCAGCAGATCCGGCGCCAGCAGGCTGGCATACACGTCGCGTTCGGTCTGCTCGGACTTCTTGTCGAAGGTCATCTTGATATCGCGGATGATCTCGATGGCCAGGGTGTACCGCGCCGTGGCCCCGAACTCGCGAATGACATGCTGGGCTGCAGCGCAGGCCAGGTGAGTCTTTCCGGTGCCGACATCGCCCAGCAGCATCATCGAGCGGCCCAGCTCCCAGTTGCGCTCAAACCCACAGGCGTATCCCTGGCACTCGTTCAGCGCAACAGCCTGGCCTTCGGTGTCGGCTCGGTAGTTGTCCAGGGTCGAGGCCCGGAAGCGCAACGGAATGCCAGAATCCAGCAACCTGGCGTTCGTCGCCCGGGCGCGCCGGATAGCCAGCGCGGGATTGCGGATCGCATCGTCAGCCGAGTGGACTGCATCGAACTGGCAGCGCGTGCAACCCTGCCAGAAGTGATCGCCCGAGAACGACTCGATCAGCTCGTCGGTGTAATCGCCGTGCACACGGCACAGCTCTGGTTTGTGCTCCAGAGTTTTCGGAGTGGTCATGATCTTGCTACCCGGTAAGTCCCGTCAGGCTGGCGAACCAGACCTTCGGTGTGGTCAATCTTGTCGAGGTCGGTGTGGTGCGATTGGCCTGCACCATGGCTGGTCCTCTGGTTGCCGCCGATCCTCTGGTTACGCACCCAGTTGCGCCATGTCGCATCCCAGTTGAGCTTCGTGGCGTCCTTGCCGGTCTTGGATATCCAGAAGTCCCTGAACGAATCCGCCATCACCTGGACCATTCGGTCATCAAGCTCAGGCCTTTCCGCTTTCGCCCATGCAGCCAGTTCTGGCGATAGAGCCCAGTCATCAGGCAAGCGGGTGCCGCGTTTCTTGGCGAGTGCGCTCGGCTCGTCCTGGCTTGGCGGCGCGTTAGCGGCGCACTGCTCTTGATCTTCTGGTTCTTGGTTAATGGTTAGTGGTTCTTGGTTAAGGTTATGGTTTGGTTCATCTTGGGAACCGTTTTGGTTTTCTTCTGGTTTCTTCGGGCGACCACCACGACTCCCGTTCTGCCGGCAAGCGATCGCTTTCGCGTGGTACTTCGCGATCTCCTCGTCGCATCGGCGATGGTGAAAGCCGTCATCTTCAAGCGTGAAAAACTCACCCAAGATGACCACAACAGCTTCCTCGTGGCCTGCCAGTCGCAACCTACGGATAACCGGCTTGGTTTCTTGTGGGATTGGTTTTTCGCTCTCGTAGTAGTGGTCGAGAAGGCGCCGGTAGACGCCTTCCTCCTCGACCGAGAGGTGCGCGGTATCGCGCGACCAGTCCTTGATGTTGAACTTGTAGTAATGCATGGCTCAGATGCCTAGCTCATCGCAAACGCGGCGCACGAAGGCGTCGTAGGATTCGGGCATCACATGCCCTTGTTCTTGCCTGGTCAGCCATCCCGACTTGGCCAGCTCGTAAATGCCCCAGCGCTCCGCCTCCGGCAGGTGCCGGAAGTTTGCGTAGCTCGGGTACGCCGCGGCGTTGATCGTTGCACCAGCGCGCTGCTGGAGCGCCTGGGGGGGGGGTAGACGGGCTGGTCATTGCAGCGTCTCCCCGTGGATCGTGGTGCGACGCACCGTTCGCAGCGGTGGACGCTTGGCGGGCGCAACATCCGGCACGGCGAAGCTGGCGCCGATCAGGATCATCAAGCGGCGCACTGCCGTATCGAGCTTGCGCTTGGCGCTGGAGCGGGTCTGCTTGGCCTTCAGCAAGCACTCGTAAGCATCCGCCGTATAAGCCACGACGCCGGCATAACGAGGGTCGTAGGGCCGAATGCCGCGAAAGGCCGGCTCAATCTCCCCGTGTGCACGGAAGTAGCAGGCGTACTCGTCGTTCAGCTCTTGGCGGCGACGCTTCACTGCCAGATCCGCCTGGTGGTGCTGAATCGACAGCTCAACGATCTGTGCCTCAAGCTGCTTCTTGGTGGGTTTCTTCATGGGGTCTGCCTCGCGCGAATCTTGAACCGTCCCTGGGGAATTTCTGGATGGGTGGCGCGCTCAGCCGTCTCGTAGGTGCATTCGGTCACGAACCGTTCGAACCGCTGGGTGACGGCTGGCTTGGGCCAGATAGCGAAGGGCTGCCCACCCTCGTCAGCGTGTCGGCTGCGGACGAAGGCGTATGGCAGCGGCGCACAGGTCACCTCGCGCATCACTGCATTCACCACCCAGGCCGGCAGGCCGTGGCGGCGATTGATGCGGTCGCGGATCGTAGTGATGGTTTCGAAGCCGCTGGGCACGGAGTCGAGATAGCGCACCTGTTCCAGCTTGGTGGTGCGGTCCTCGACGCGCTCCAGCGCCACCTGGTGGGCGGCCTGGCGCCGCTCGATGGCAACCAACTGGTTGGCGCTGGCGGCGATCAGTTCGGCCTGGGTCATGAAGCGGGCTTGCTGGCCCTCCAGTTCGTTCAGGCGGGCAAGCACACGGCGGCGAACGCCCTTCGACTCGCGCATGGCGACCAGCTTGCACTGATCGGCGGTGAGGCGAAGCCCTTCGGACTGGGTGTTGTTCAAATTTTGCACTACGAAAGTTTCGTAGTGCTCGCCATCAAGCTCGTCCTTGCAGCGAGCAACGAAGTCGTTATGACGAACAGAGCACTCACCGAAACCGGCGCGAGCCTCGTTGACCAGCGCCAGCAGCTCGGTGGTGTCCATGGTGGTGAAGGTGGCGGAAGGAAGGTTCATGCAGCACCTCCCACGACCCGTGCATACTCAACACTGACCGCCGCTTCATCGACAGCAGTCCTCAGCGAGGACAGAGGGACGCCACTCGCGCACGCCTCTCGCGCAAAATGGAAGAGCATCTGCACCACGACCAGTTCGGAGTAGATAGTCTGCGCGCCAGCACGCTGGTTCACCTTCGCCATCAGCTGATTGAACAGATCTTTGTTACCGTCGAGGTCGGGCGTGGCTTGGACAGCTTCATTGAGTGCCTGATGGTTCATCGGGCACCCCCTGCGCCACGTTTTGCAGCGGCAGGTTTTTGTGGCGCGGCGGGTTGCTGGCCTTCAAGGTTTCGAAGGTTTTCATCCATCTTTCGCGCCCACTCCTCGGCATTGGTCGCCCACTCCTCGGCTTGTATGGCCCCGATACCGGCCAAGCGACCTGCAGTGTCAGGCTCGGGCAGCAATTTGCTCACAGCCAGGAACATGGTCTTGAAGTCGTTGAGCTTTTCCCGCAGAACCATCAGGTCGTCGTAGGCTTCATCTGCAATATTTTGAAGGGTCTTCATTGGTCACCCCCTGCCGCATTCATCAGCTGAAGCAGCTGGTCCTGGGCTTGCTCGGCCAGCATGAACAAAGATTCGTGGAGGACGGATTCGCTGAGATGATCGAGTTGAGGAGCGAACCCGGCCTGCGTATCCCCCTTGAGGCTGTCGTTCTCCATCAGGATGGAGGCGAACCCCTCGATAACCCGAAGACGGGCCATGACCTTCTCGCCCAGGTCGCTGGTTGTTGTGCTCATTGGGTCACCTCCGCGCCACGATCTGAAGACACTTGGCTTTGTGGCGCGACCTCACCAAACACCATCGACAAACCAAGGCGCTCGGCGTAAACCGAGGCCGGAAAGTCTGCTTCACGACAGCTGATGATGATGTCGCGATGCCGGTCAGCCTGTTGCTGAAGCTCGGCCAATTCAGCAGTCGCCCTTGGATGCACGCAAACCAGGCGAGCGAATGGGTACGCCTGATGCAGCAGGTCGACGCATTCGTTTTCAAGGTCTTTCCCTGAAACTGGCGGAAGCTGAATGCCGGTATCAGGCCCGCAGATAGATATAATTGCGAACGGTTGCGTCCACTCATCAGTGGATGTCGGGTATTGCGTCCGGTTATGTCCGGTGGTATTTTTCGGGTGCATCTCGTCCTCCTACAGAACGAAGATTCAAAAAGTCCCTTGCCGGGGACGGTTAAAAAGCCCGCCTGCGAAGCGGGTTTTTTGTTGCCTGCGATTTAGCCGGACAACAAAAACTGGGGTGGGCAGACCTTCATGGCGAGGCCTGCGCACTACTGGACGGATTCACAGCCCCATCAGTGGAGCTGTTCTGATGGCAGGTTGCCGGTATCGTTACAGGCATGGTTGGCGAAGCTTCTTCATGCGATTTTTCCTCCAAAGCCCTGAAGGCCTCGGGGCGGACGACACGAAGAAACATCAGCCGAGCACGTGGAATGCCGTTCTTTTTCCATTCACTCACCGATGGCGGGCGTACCTCGCACAGCTCGGCTACGCGAAAGGTTCCGCCCAAGGCTTCAATAATCGCACTTGGGTTCATGGCTGATTTTTCCGGACAGAATCGTAGGCAAATAGTAGGTATGCCTTTCGATCCGGTCAATAGGAATACCTTATATTCATAGTGTTAGGCTAGCCTAATGAGCACACTTCAAGAACGTTTGCGCCAGATAATGGCCGGTCCCCCCAAAGTATCGCAGGCCGCTTTAGCTCGGGCTTGTGGCATAAAGCCGCCTTCCGTGAACGACTGGATTTCTGGAAAAACCAAAACCATCGAAGGGCAAAATCTTTTGCTTGCAGCCGAATTCCTTGGGGTCACCCCCAAGTGGCTGGCTACGGGTAGGGGGCCAATCCGAAAAGCATCCAGCCTGCCTGAAGGCTCCAATGTGGAAGCCGCTCTACAACCCATCCGATCCTTCTCTTATCCAGAGATAAGCTGGGTGCAAGCGGGCATTGCCAGGGAGGCGATCGAGATGGGTAACATCGCACTCTGTCCCCAGCACACCTCTGACGTTTGGGCTGGAGAGGATGCATTTTGGCTCAGAGTCACCGGAGACTCGATGACCGCGCCATCTGGAAACCCTTCATTCCCTGAAGGTTTTTTGATCCTGGTGGCGCCAGATATCGAGCCTAGAGCTGGGCAATTCGTGGTTGCAAGAATGATCAGCACCAACGAGGCAACCTTCAAGCAGCTAACTCGAGATGCCGGGGAGCTTTACCTGAAGCCTCTGAACCCCGCGTACCCAACCAGGTCCGTTGACGACGATTGGGAGATCGTGGGCACCGTGGTGGATGGCAAAATGCCGAAATCGGTGTTCTTGTAGAGGCCTGCGCACGCGCCCTAACAAGCACGAAGAGTATGAAGCCCGCCTTGAGCGGGCTTTTTCATGGCCTGGAAAAATAAATTAGGCATACCTATTTACATTTAAATAAGGCAAGCCTCATATCCCCTCCATCGAAGCGAGCAACCTCATTCGTTAAAGTCTTCATAAGCAAGGAGTCATCACCATGGCCGCAGCAACATCGATCACCATCGGCAACTGGCAAGGATTCCTTGGCCGCGGCCTTGCCGAGCGTGAGCTGCAATGCGTGCTTGGGGTGGCTCAGGGGAAGACAAGCAAGGAATTGGCGCGTGACCTAGGCGTGCAGGCTGATAGCGTGAAAAAGCGTCTCTCGGCAGCAATGTTCAAGCTCCAGGTGAATCGCCGGGCGGCGCTGGTCGGCGAGGCGATGCGGCGCGGTCTGATCTCGCCGGCCGCAATCCTGGCCGCGATCTTGGCAGTCCACGGCGCGGTCAGCGATGAGGTGCTGCTGAAGGTTCGTCGGGGCGGCGGCGGCGAACGCCGGGTTGAGCTTCGCGTTGCGGCTCGGCGGGTTGAGCAATACCAGGTGGCGGCGTAGCAGCGGCGAGCGCCTTCTATGAGGGCGCTGTCCGGTGCGGAAGCATCATTCGGCATGGCCAGGTACCGCTTGGCAAGGCGTGCCAAGCCATGGCGTGGCGAGGGCTGACAGCAGCGTACAGCCACTTCGATGTTGAGGTGGCTGTGCGGTGACCAAGCCCAGGTTTGATGATTGGAGACAAGAATGAATCTGCAAGTGACCACGTTCCGCGGCGAAGCAAGGATCGACAGCCGCCTGATCGCCATGGACCTGGGCAACAACCATAAGAACACGCTCGAGCTGATCGAGCGGTACGAGCCGAAGTTTCATCGGTTCGGCTTGCTTCCGTTTCAAACGGAGGCAAGACCGAAAGGCCAGCACGGTGGCGGGGACATCAAATTCGCGCTGCTCAACGAAGACCAGAGTTACTTCCTTCTCTCGCTCTCTCGCAACAGCGAGATCGTCGTCGATCTCAAGGCCGATCTGGTCATGGCTTTCCGCGAGGCTCGCAACAAGGAAGCCGTCTCCAACCTGCAGTACCTGCCTCTCTACAAGGAAATGCATGACGAGGTTAAGGCTCTGGCGCTGCGCGCAGAAGAACGTGGCAGTACGACCCCTGAGCGAATTTTCCACATCAACGCCAACAAGGCGATTAATTCGGCCATGGGCATCGCCAGTGGCGCGCGCGACAGCCTGACGCTTGACCAGCAGCTCCTGCTCACAACCTTGCAGGCGGTGTTCCGCAACCAGCTCAAGGCGAGCCTGGATGCGGGAGAGGGACACAAGGAAGCAGCCAAGAAAGCGAAGGATGCCGCCGTCGAATTCGTCAAACACGCCGGGAAGCTTCTTGTTGGAAGCTCCTAGCCGACTGCACCTGACCTAACCCATCCAGTTTTTGCGAAAGCCAACTAACGCGGCAGGCCTCTGCTCGCCCTGGAGAAAGTAATGAACCTACCCCCGATTCGAACACTGGACCTGCTGATTGTCCTGATCAGCGCCCTGCTCTACTTGGCCGTTTCGCTGGCTGTTCTGCGCTACATCGCGCCAGCCCTGATTAGCAGCCAATCCGACGGCCTGGTCATGATCGGCTTCGCCCTCCTCGGCGTCTGGCTGGTCGTCTCGATGCTGCTGGCCAACCACCTGATCAACAAACGCCGCGCTCCCGCGGCAAACACCAAAGAGGAAGACCAATGAAGCGTTTACTCGCTGCTGCATCGCTGTGCCTGCTAGCCGCCCTGGGCGGCTGCTCCAAAGTTCCCGCTGGTAACGTCGGGGTGATCGTCAACCTGTACGGCTCCGAGAAGGGCGTGGAACTGAAGGAGGTCGGTACCGGCCGCTACTGGGTAGGGATCAACGAAGAGCTGTACCTGTTCCCGACGTTCACCCAGACCGAAACCTGGACAGGCGACGAAACCATCACCTTCCAGACCGTAGAGGGCATGAAGGTGGGCGGCGACGTTGGCATCACCTACTCGGTCGCGCCGGACAAGGTGACCACGCTGTTCCAGAAGTACCGCGCTGGTATCGACGAGATCACCAACAAGTTCCTGCGCAACATGGTGCGCGATGCTTTCAACGATGTGGCCTCCAAGCTGCCGGTGGAAAGCGTCTATGGCGCCGGGAAGGCTGACCTGCTGGTGGCCGTGGAGCAACGTGTCCGCGCTCAGGTAGCCCCAATCGGCATCAACCTCGAGCGCATCTACTACGCCTCTGACCTGGCCCTGCCGCCGCAGGTAACCGCCAGCCTGAACGCCAAGATCCAGGCCACCCAGATGGCTGAGCAGCGCCGCAACGAAGTGGCTCAGGCTAAGGCCGAGGCTGACAAGGAGCGCGCCCGCGCCCAGGGCGAAGCCGATGCCAAGCTGCTGATCGCCCAGGCCGATGCCAAGGCGATCGAAGTCCGCGCTCAGGCCCTGCGCGCCAACCCTGATGTGGTGACCCTGAACGCCGTGGAGAAGTGGGACGGCAAGCTACCCACCTACACCGGTGGCCAGGCACCCCTGCCGTTCATTGGCATCAAGTGATCACAAAGGGGTGGTGGTCACTACCACCCCTCCCCTACAGGAGTTTGAACATGCTCTGCCTCACTCGACGCATTGGCGAACGCATCGTCATCGGCGACGGAATCACCGTACAGGTACTGCAAATCACCGGCGGCATTGTGCGCCTGGGCGTTGTGGCGCCAGCAGGCGTTCCCGTCGACCGTGAAGAAATCCGCAAACGCAAAAATAAGGAGCCCCGTCATGGCCTTTGAATACGATAGCCGCACCGCTGACAAATTCGTCGTTCGTTTGCCTGACGGCATGCGCGACCAGGTAGCCGCTGCCGCCAGCGCTGATGATCGATCGATGAACTCGCTGATCATCACGGCAATCCGGAACGAACTGGAAGGCCGCGCCCGCGCCAACGCGATCATTGACGCGCTCATCAATGCAGCGGAAGCCAAGGGGGTTAGCCATGACGCAGCCTGAACGTATCACCCTGGTGCTGCGCCCCGTAGATGGCGGCTCACTGGCCCCCATCCTGCCCTTCCTGAAACTTGGCGATGAGTTCCAGGCGGAAGGGTTCACGGCCGTTATCGCTGGAGTCAGCGAGGGTGACCTGCAAGAGCACCTGGCCGTACAGGATCGTCGTCTTTCGATCATTAGCCGCAAGGCAACTGAGTATGCCTGCCAATCGATTCCGACGGGTCGTGAATGCCGCTTCGGAGACGAGATCGCAGCACTTGCCTGTATCGGGGATGTGGAAAAAGGAGGCGCAGCCTTCGACATCGACGAGCACGTCCGCATGGCTGCCGATGCGCGCCGGTACCGCTGGCTGCGTGACCGTGAGCGCATTGAAGATCCCGACGAAGACCTGCTGGTGGTGCGCGGCGATAACTGGCTATCCGGCGAAGAACTGGATCAGGAGATTGACACCGCCCTGCGCGTGCAAACCATGCAGCAGCAGGCGGTGCAGGAGCATCAGCCATGACCATCACCACAACCGACACCCGCTGCTATACGGACCACCTGGCAACTGAACTTGGTCACTTAGGCCAGCGCCTGGTGAGTTTCGGCCAAGCTTTGCAGAGCCCGAATACCACCGTGGCCGAGCTGCAAGCGCTGGCCAAGTCCTGCGGCATCAAGCTGCACATGCGTGCCGTTGCTGAATCGGGAGAGCAGCCATGCTGATGAAGCCCGAACACGTCCGCCGGCTTACCGAGCTGGCCAACCGCGGCAATGTGGAGCCGCTGATCTCCCTGATCATAGCCAGGCGAGCTGCGCGTCACTTGTGCGCCGAGCGCGAGCACGACCGCGCCTACTATGCCAAGCACATCAAGGCTGCGAAGGCTGGCCTACCGTTCACTACCAGCAAGGTGAAGGCTCTTGAGGTCGAGAAGGAAGCTCGACGCGCAAGTCGCAGGAAAAACTTTATCGCCATAGCTGATTGGCTGCATCGGGCAGACGACTACCTGACCATTGCACATGGGATGGAGGCCATCCTTGATGTTCTTGCGGTCAACTCAGTGCATCGCGATGAGGCAGCGGAATGCGCATGCAAGGCTCGCTCTACCCTGTCGGGGATTGCGTTCGTGGCCGGGCTTGAGGACAGCGCCAGTACTCGATCCGGTCGCAATCAGCCTGACTTCAAGGATGGTCCGCTGTTCAACGCCTATATGCGCCAGTTCGAGCAAATCCTGCTCGACAACCCCGACTTGCTGCCAGACCCGTTCGCGCCAGGCGGGCCGTTCTACGGTGTACCGACCTACCACCCACAGCCCGACGGCAGCATGGCTCGCCAGAGCGCACCTCTGGTGGTGCATGACACCCAGGGAAGCCGGATCGTTACGCGCAAGATTGAGGTGAGCAAATGAAGCGCCGAGCAATCAACCCCGCCGCCCTCCCCGCCATCGGCCAGCCCCTCGGCGGCGGCTTCTTCGCCGGTCGGATCTTCTTCGGCGGTGCCGAGCACGCCCTTATCGATGCCGGTCGCGAGTTCGAGGCTGTTGCCCAGTGGTGGGAGCAGCCAGGGCCGCGCGTGAATGTCCGTGGCGCCCTGTCATTTCATGACGGCATGACGAATACCCGCGCCATGGCCGAAGCCGGCAGCGCGATCGCCCGCAAGGTGCTGGGCATGACCATCCGGGGCCAGGGCGGATGGCACCTACCGAGTATCGAGCAACTGCAGGTCATGCGGGCGAACCTTCTGCAGTTGCCTGACTGGGAGAAATACTGGCCCGCTAGTCGCTCTGGCGGCCCGGCCCAGGCCTTCACCCACATGGAATATTGGTCTAGCACGCAGAACTCCGCCGGCAGTTCCTGGTGCCTGCACATGCGGCCATGGTGCACACCGACCACCAACTGGGCCAGCAAGAGCAAGGGCATTCGCCCGGTGCGCACGCTGCTGATCAGCCAGGAAGCGTTCGTGCATCCAGCGGCGACCGATGCGAAGGGTCCGGAAAATTTTCCGGAGGCTGACCTGCGCGGCCTGGCCAATGAGCAGGCGGTGGCCACCGTGCTCGAGCGGTTCGTAAATGAGGACGCCGGCAAGTTCTATGGGCGCACCGATGCGCTGGTGGCGGAACTGGCCGCACTGGCAGGAGGCCGGGAATGAGCTTTGATACGAGCGAGCTCAAGAAAGCGGCTGAAGCTTGTGACGTGACGAAGTGTGCGGATGAAGCGGAATGGGATCGCCGATTCAGTGAATTCCTCAGCGAGTGCGACCCAGACGTCACGTTGGCTATGCTCGCTGAGATCGAGCATTTGAAGGCAGTTGCACAGCGCGAAATCGAGGTCGCAGGTGAGCGCGCCAAGGAAGTGTGTGGCGCCAGAATGACGCTGCATGCCTTGAGCGTGGAGCGCGACCAGCTTAAGGCCGAGAGCGAGGCGCTGCGCAAGGATGCCGAGAACTGGCAAACAGTTCGGCGCGCAATGGACCAGCTCAAATCGGACGAGCAGGGTGCCGCAATCTGGTCGGCGTGCTCGCGAATCCTCATCACCATATCCAGCGACCTGAATTCTGCGCGCAGCGTCGTCATTGAAGAGGGGGTGACCAAGGATGGGCTTGAGATTGGCGACTGGCGAGTGACTGTCGAGCGTCTTGGCATGCCAGAGAGTGCTGACGTGACAGACCAGCGTGACAACCAGAACCTGACGCGTCACGCGTCGAATGACAATGTCGATTGAGGCTCAGCCATGGCTAAAGTTATAGCTCAGATCACCGCCAGCCTACCCAGGCTCATGGAGGTGGGCGAGTACCGGAAACTGCGCTACGCCGGCGGTAAGCCGAGCTTGCAGCAGCTGAAGAAATGGATTGATGAGGGGGAGTTGGCGGGTGAAGTCCGCGGTGGGATGTATTTCGTAAACCTCCAGGACGCCGTTATCGGCTCGAACGACCCACTCTTGGCTCAGATGCTGGATATTTGAAATGGCACCACGACCGCGCAGCCCGAAGAACAGAACGCTCCCGCCCAACCTGTACCCAAACGGGAAGTACTGGCGGTACAAGAACCCGATCACCGGGAAGATGACCAGCATCAACAAGCCGTATGAGGACGCCGTGCGCCTGGCAAAAGCTGCCAACGCCAAGCTGGCCTTCCTGATGACCGACAACGGCGAAATGCTGGCAACCATCACAGGCGACCGCCTACCGACTATCGGCGCCCTGATCGACCGCTTCGAAGCCGAATGGCTCCCCGAGCGCGGCTATGCGCGCTCGTCACTGGACGAGATCGGCTACAAGCTCAAGCGCTACCGGACGGATATCGGGCACCTGCTGGTAGGCCAGTTCGACGTTCTTGCCGCCGCCGAGTACCTCGACCAATTCAGCAACAACGCCTACACGAAGCACCGCAGCCTGCTCGTCAGCCTACTTAACTTCGCGATCGCCAAGGGCATGGTGGAGCGCAACGCCGCCGACATGACGCTGCTCAAGAAGGAAGCGAAGAAGAAGCGCCAGCGCCATACCCTGGAGGGCGTTCAGAAGATCCTCAATGCCGATACCACGCCAAGCTGGCTCAAGCGCGCCATCAGGCTGGGCCTGACCAGCTTGCAGCGCCGCGAAGATATCGTGACTTGGAAGAAGTCGGCTGTGGACCTGATCAAGAACACCATCAGGGTGTCGCCAGGCAAGACCGACAACTACGACACGCCGATCCACCTGCAGATCGTCATGGGCAAGGCGCTGCGCGAGACGGTGAACGAGTGCTTCCGATCGCCAATCATTTCACCCCTCCTCATCCATTACCGCCCGAAGGCGCGCCGTCAGGACCAGATCGACGCGAAAGAGCACTGGACGGCAGTTACTCCGGATTACCTGTCCAAAAGCTTCAGGAAGGCCAGGGACGCTGCGAAGGCCTACGACCACCTCGAATTCGAAGAGCGACCAACGTTCCACGAGATCCGGGCCTTGGGCGCCTGGCTGTACGAACAACAGAATTTTTCGACTGAATACGTCCAGTTGCTGATGGGACACGCCACCGCCGAGATGACAGAGCGGTATCAAGACGGGCACGCACCGAAGGAAATTCAGTACGTCGAAGTGAAGGCTGATCTGGCTATCTGACGAACGGCAAGCGCCCGCACAGACCAGATAGAGGTGGGTGGTTTTGCAAAAGTTTTGCAAAAGTTTTGCAAAAACAAAAAGGGCGACCCGCTAGGATCGCCCTTCAAGTGCCCGGAAACCGGGGCTTTCGTTTGGTAGGCACAATTGGACTCGAACCAACGACCCCCACCATGTCAAGGTGGTGCTCTAACCAACTGAGCTATGTGCCTGTCGATGTGGGCGCATTCTACGCGTTCCCAAACGGCTGTCAACTGTTTTTTTCACGCTAACCCACTGAATCCTAAAAGTATTTACCAAAAGGAGGCTGCGCAGGGGCCGAGTAAAGGATTTTCAACGGACGACTAGCGGGTGTTTATTATTATTGATAGCATCGGCACATTCGTTAAAAATATAAAACACGAGGTTTCCTTAGCATGGCCAACACCCCCTACCCCCAGTCCTACTACGCCGCCTCGGCCAACCCGGTGCCGCCACGTCCGGCGCTGCAGGGTGAGGTGGAGACCGATATCTGCATCATCGGCGCCGGCTATACCGGCCTGTCCAGCGCCCTGTTCCTGCTGGAGAACGGCTTCAAGGTGAGCATCGTCGAAGCGGCCAAGGTCGGCTTCGGTGCGTCGGGCCGCAACGGCGGGCAGATCGTCAACAGCTACAGCCGCGACATCGACGTCATCGAGCGCACCGTCGGCCCCAAGCAGGCGCAACTGCTGGGCCAGATGGCCTTCGAAGGCGGCCGCATCATCCGTGAGCGCGTGGCCAAGTACAACATCCAGTGCGACCTGAAAGACGGCGGTGTATTCGCCGCCCTCAGCGCCAAGCAGATGGGCCACCTGGAGTCCCAGAAGCGCCTGTGGGAACGCTTCGGCCACACCCAGCTGGAGCTGATGGACCAGAAGCGCATCCGTGAAGTGGTGGCCTGCGACAATTATGTCGGCGGCATGCTGGACATGAGCGGTGGCCACATCCACCCATTGAACCTGGCCCTGGGCGAAGCCGCCGCAGTCGAGTCGCTGGGCGGCATCATCTATGAACAGACCCCGGCCGTGCGCATCGAGCGTGGCGCCAACCCGGTCGTGCACACCCCGCAAGGCAAGGTGCGCGCCAAGTTCATCATCGTCGCCGGCAACGCCTACCTGGGCAACCTGGTGCCGGAACTGGCCGCCAAGTCGATGCCATGCGGCACCCAGGTGATCACCACCGAGCCGCTGGGCGAGGAACTGGCCCGCACCCTGCTGCCCCAGGACTACTGCGTCGAGGACTGCAACTACCTGCTCGACTACTACCGCTTGACCAGCGACAAGCGCCTGATCTTCGGCGGCGGCGTGGTGTACGGTGCCCGTGACCCGGCGAACATCGAGGCGATCATCCGTCCGAAGATGCTCAAGGCCTTCCCGCAGCTCAAGAACGTGAAGATCGACTACGCCTGGACCGGCAACTTCCTGCTGACCCTGTCGCGCCTGCCGCAGGTCGGTCGTATCGGCGACAATATCTACTACTCCCAGGGCTGCTCCGGCCATGGCGTGACCTACACCCACCTGGCGGGCAAGGTGCTGGCCGAAGCCCTGCGTGGCCAGGCCGAGCGCTTCGACGCCTTCGCCGGCCTGCCGCACTACCCGTTCCCGGGAGGCCAGCTGCTGCGCGTACCGTTCAGCGCGCTGGGTGCCTGGTACTACAGCCTGCGTGACCGCCTGGGTATCTGATTGTCGCCTGCCTAGGCCCGACCTCGGCGCTTCGGCGCCCCCGGACAAGCCCGCCCCTACAGGCCGATCCAAGATCCTGTGGGGGCGGGCTTGCCCGCTGATGAGGCCAGCGCGATTACTGCCCTACGCTGCGAACGGCCTGCTTCGCCGCGATCTCCTGGCCCGCCCTGGCCAGCTCATCGGCCGCCTGCAGCCAGCGCTGCCGGTCCACCTGGGCCGGCAGTTGCCGCGGTGGCTGCACCAGCACCGCCCAATTCCCCTCCTTCGCCCACGCAGCTTCGAAGTCATCGAACGCCATCAACTGGCGACGCTGCATCCCCGAGCGCAACAGCACGCGCTGCTTGTAGCTGTCATAGCCGATCAGCACCGCATAACGCGGTTCGCTCCACCAGACCGCCCCCTCCTCGTAGCGCAGCAGCACCGGATTGCCTGCGGCCACCTGAGTCAGCAAGGCATCCAGGCGTTTGTCCAGGGGATAGACCACCATGCCATATTCACGGGCCACCTCGGGAATGCGCTGCCCCAGTGCATCGGCGCCCTGCGGCAGATTCAAGGGCTTGTCCAGCAGACCAGGGGTCACCACTACGCCCTGTTGCGACAGCAGTGCCGCCAGGGCCATGGCGCCGCTGTGGTTGGCCTTGCCACGGTAGAACGGCATGCTGCTGATCTCGACCCGCTGCGGCAGGCCCTTGGCGATCGGCGACGGGCCGCCGGCGCAACCGGCCAGGCTGGTGACGACCAGGCAAGCGGCCAGCAGGCGGCGTGTGGAGGTGAAGGTTCGTTGCAACATGGACACTCGCTTGTTCCTCGCCAGGCAGGCAGCGCCCGGCCCTGGGCTCCGATCATAGGCCTGGCGCGTGCCTGGGTATAGCCCGGGGCCTGCTTGGAACGAAACGGCCCAAGGGAATAGACCTTCGGTCAATGGAACGTCACGGGCTGCGAGCTAGACTAAAGCAGTGTCTGGAAGGCGAGCCCCGCGCCCGCCCGAGAGAAGGAGGCACATATGAGCCTGACCATGGCAATCCTGATGCTGGTGGGAATGTGGCTGAGCGTCGCCGCCGCCATGCTGTGGGGTGTATTGCGCATCGTGCGCCGCCACGCCCATCACCACCTGCCGCCACAGACCCCGCCCAAGCCACAGCCGACGCATCGTGCGCGGCGGCATGCAGGGGCGCACTGACCAGATGATCTCGGGGCTGCGAGGCAGCCCTATCACGACACAAGGCCGCCCCACAGATACAACACACCCTTTCGTGCTGTATCCGTGGCAGTGGCCTTGTGTCGCGAAAAGGGGCGCCACGCGCCCCTCCTTGCATCAGCCTTCGGCAGCCTCACGCTTGAGCCGCGCCCGACGCGCCATGATGTTGAGCACTTCGATCGCCGTCGAGAAGGCCATCGCCGCGTACACATAGCCCTTCGGCACATGGGCACCGAAGCCTTCGGCGATCAGGGTCATGCCGATCATGATCAGGAAGCCCAGGGCCAGCATCACCACGGTCGGGTTGTCGTTGATGAACTTGGCCAGCGGGTCGGCCGCCACCAGCATCACCACCACGGCACTGATCACGGCGATGATCATGATCGGCAGGTGCTCGGTCATGCCCACCGCGGTGATGATGCTGTCGATCGAGAAGACGATGTCGAGCATCAGGATCTGGCCGATCGCGGCGGCGAAGCCCAGGGTCACGGTCGAGCCGGCCTTGGCTTCTTCCTTGGCGCCGTGAGGGTCGACGTTTTCATGGATCTCCTTGGTCGCCTTCCACAGCAGGAACAGGCCACCGGCAATGAGGATCATGTCCTTCCACGAGAAGCTGTGGCCGAACACGTCGATCACCGGCTCCGTCAGCTGGACGATCCAGGCCACGGTCGAGAGCAGCGCCAGGCGCATGACCAGCGCCATGCTGATACCGATGCGGCGCGCCTTGGAGCGGTAGGCTTCCGGCAGCTTGTTGGTCAGGATGGAGATGAAGATCAGGTTATCGATGCCCAGCACGATCTCCATGGCCACCAGGGTGGCCAGGGCAACCCAGGCGGCGGGGCTTGCAGCCAGTTCCAGCAAATATTCCATTATCAAATCCTTTCAGCGGGGCTGGGCTCAGATGCCCTGGGTCTTGTCTTGGTTGGCGTCGGCCTTGGGCTGGTTACCCTCAGGGTGAAGGGTATCGCTCAGGGCTTGCTGGGCAGCCTCGTTGGTCTTGTCGATGGCCTGCTTGGCCGACTCGGCAGCCTGGTTGAGCATCTGCTGGGCGGATTTCTCGGCCTGGTCGCAGCCCGCCAGGCTGAACAGGGCCAAGGCCAGCACCAGCGGCGTACCAATGGATTTGAATTGCAACATGGGGTCCTCGCTTGTCGATATCCCGGCGGCGCACGAAACGCCTGATGGGGTCGCATTCTAAAGACCGCTATACATCAGGAAAATTCGTATTTTCAGCGGTTATACTTCGGTTTTTACGAATAGAGACCCCAGCGGATGCTCAACTACCGCCAACTCCATTACTTTTGGGTAGTGGCCAAGACCGGCAGCATCGCCCGCGCCAGCGAGCAACTGAACCTTACGCCACAGACCATCAGCGGGCAGATCAGCCTGTTCGAGCAGACCTACGGCCTGGAGCTGTTCCAGCGGGTCGGCCGGCAATTGGAGTTGACCGAGACCGGCCGCCAGACCCTGGGCTACGCCGAGCAGATGTTCCAGATCGGCGGTGAACTCGAAGCCCTGCTGCGGGCCGGCCCCCAGGAGCAGATCCTGTTTCGCGTAGGCGTGGCCGACGTGGTACCCAAGTCCATCGTCTACCGCTTGCTGGCCCCGACCATGGCGCTGGACAACGTGCTGCGCATCAACTGTCGTGAAGACAAGCTCGAGCGTCTGCTCGCCGACCTTGCGATCCAGCGCCTGGACCTGGTGATCTCCGACAGCCCCATGCCCAGCCACCTTGATATCAAAGGCTATAGCCAGAAGCTCGGCGAATGCGGCCTGAGCTTCTTCGCCACCCCGGCACTGGCCGACCAGCACGACCGGCCCTTCCCCGCCTGCCTGGATGACGCGCCCTTGCTGATTCCCGGCCAGGAAACCGTGCTACGCAGCCGCCTGCTGCGCTGGCTGGCGGAACAGCACGTACAGCCACGCATCATCGGCGAGTTCGACGACAGCGCATTGATGCAGGCCTTCGGGCAGTCCGGTAGCGGTATTTTCGTCGCACCCAGCGTGATTGCCGAGGAAGTCTGCCGGCAATATGGGGTGCGCCTGATCGGCCAGACCGAAGCGGTGAACGAGTCGTTCTATGCCATTTCGGTGGAACGCAAGGTGACCCATCCCGGGATCGTGGCCATCACCGAGGGCGCGCGACGGGAGCTGTTCCATTGGTGATCCGTGACATACCCCAATCGCCGGCACGCCGATGATTGGGTCGGAACAGGCCTACACCGGTCTGTGCTAAAGTGGCCGGTTTTACAAGAACGAGATTCTGCTGCATGACCCCCGTCCTTCGCTTCATCAACCGCACCAGCCTGGTGACGCAGATCTGCATCGGCCTGGTGGCCGGTATCGCAATCGCTTTGCTGTCACCCGCCACGGCGATCACGCTGGGCTTTCTGGGCAAGCTCTTCGTTTCAGCGCTCAAGGCCGTGGCGCCGATCCTGGTGTTCATCCTGGTAATGGCCTCGATCGCCAACCACAAGCACGGCCAGGAAACCCACATCCGCCCTATCCTGGTGCTGTACCTGCTCGGTACCTTCGCTGCTGCTGTGGTGGCCGTGGTCGCCAGCATGGCCTTCCCGTCCCAGTTGGCCCTGCGCGCCAGCGAAGCCGCGCTCACGGCACCGGGCGGCATCAGCGAGGTCCTGCAGAACCTGGTGCTCAGCGCCGTGGACAACCCGGTCAATGCCCTGTTGAACGGCAACTTCATCGGCATCCTGACCTGGGCCGTCGGCCTGGGCGTAGCGCTGCGCCACGCCGGTCAGACCACTCGCACCGTGGTGGAAGACCTGTCCAACGGCGTCACCCTGATCGTGCGCATGGTCATCCGCTTCGCGCCACTGGGGATCTTCGGCCTGGTGGCCGCGACCTTGGCCGAATCGGGCCTGGACGCCCTACTCGGCTACGCGCACCTGCTGGCCGTGCTGATCGGTTGCATGCTGTTCGTGGCCCTGGTGGTCAACCCGCTCATCGTCTTCTGGAAGATTCGCCGCAACCCCTACCCATTGGTGCTGATGTGCCTGCGCGAAAGCGGCATCACCGCCTTCTTCACCCGCAGCTCGGCGGCCAACATCCCGGTCAACCTGGCCCTGTCGGAAAAGCTCGGCCTGCACGAGGACACCTACTCGGTATCGATCCCCCTGGGCGCGACCATCAACATGGCCGGCGCAGCAATCACCATCACCGTCCTCACCCTGGCGGCCGTGCACACCCTCGGCATCCCGGTGGATCTTCCCACTGCAGTGCTGCTCAGCGTAGTGGCGGCCGTGTGCGCCTGCGGCGCCTCGGGCGTGGCCGGCGGCTCGCTGCTGCTGATCCCACTGGCGTGCAGCCTGTTCGGCATTCCCAGCGAAGTCGCCATGCAGGTGGTGGCGGTCGGCTTCATCATCGGCGTGCTGCAGGACTCCGCGGAGACCGCGCTCAACTCATCCACCGACGTGCTGTTCACTGCCGCGGCATGTATGGGCGAGGAGCGTCAGCGGGCCTGACGTGCCCACAGGCACGCGCCTTCGGGCACTGCATCAAGGACGAATGCAGTGCCACCCCTCCAAGCTCAAGGCCAATGGGCCGCATTCTGCGGGACCAATCGGCCATTTCAGATGGATAGACTGCCATCCTCCCCAAATTCGGCTGCGCAATTGGAGCCCGGGCGTTATCGTTGAGGCCTCACCTCAACTGCCAGGGAGGCAGCCATGACCACCCTTTTCCGCCTGAGCCTGATGCTGCTGATCGTCGGCATGATCCTGGGCGACATCGTGCTTGCCACTGTAGGGCTGTGCGGCGTGTGTGGCCTGGCTGTCTACGACACCGTTCAGCAGGATGCGCAGGCAGAGCCGCCGGCCGAGTCGGACTTTATTGCGTAACGGAACAGAAGAGAACCAGGCCAAGCCCATAAGGACGTCCGGCATCGCCACAGCGCCTTGTGCGGCAGCCTGACGGCAAGCCCTGCTGCAAAATCGCAGGCATAAAAAAAGAGGCCATCAGGCCTCTTTTTCGGTGACCCTACAAGAACTTGAAGGATCAAATTTGGAGCGGGAAACGAGACTCGAACTCGCGACCCCGACCTTGGCAAGGTCGTGCTCTACCAACTGAGCTATTCCCGCGTCGTGATGGCTGCCATTTTAGCGATCTGCCAAACGACGTCAACCCCTTGATTCAAAAAAACTTTTACTTCTGCTCGGTGCCTTCGCGCAGGTGCGGCCAGGCAGCGACCAGGTAGTGGACCATCGACCACAGGGTCAGGCCCGCCGCGACCAGCAGCAGCCCATAGCCGAGTACCACCCAGGCGTTGAGCACCGGCGGGTTGGCCAGCAGGATCACCAGCGCCAGCATCTGCGCGGCGGTTTTCCATTTGCCGAGGTTGGACACCGCCACATGCGCCCTTGCCCCGAGCTCGGCCATCCACTCGCGCAGCGCCGAGACGACAATCTCGCGGCCAATGATCACCGCGGCCGGCAGGGTCAGCCAGAAGTTGGCATGCACCTGCACCAGCAACACCAGGGCCACCGCAACCATGAGTTTGTCTGCCACCGGGTCGAGGAAGGCGCCGAAGGGCGTGCTCTGCTGCAGGCGACGGGCCAGGTAGCCGTCGAGCCAGTCGGTGGCGGCAGCGATGGCGAACACCGTGCTGGCGGCGATATAGCTCCAGTGATAGGGCATATAGAACAACAGGATGAAGATCGGGATGAGCAGGACGCGAAGAACGGTGAGCAGGTTTGGAATATTCATCGGCACGACTGGCTGCAGGTTGAGGGTGGCATTCTACTCGCTATGCAGGCTGGCATAAATCGACTCGGCAAGCTTTTTACTGATGCCAGGCGCCTTGGCAATTTCGTCGATGCTGGCGCGGTTGAGCTCCTGCAGGCCGCCGAAATGTTTCAGCAGGTCGCGGCGGCGCTTGGGCCCTACCCCGGCTACATCCTCCAGGCTCGAGGTGCGACGGGCCTTGCCGCGGCGGGCACGGTGGCCGGTGATGGCGAAGCGGTGGGCTTCATCACGGATCTGCTGGATCAGGTGCAGCGCTGGGGAGTCGCCCTTTAGGGTGAACTCATGGGCCACGTCGTTGAGGTACAGGGTTTCGAAACCGGCCTTGCGGGTCACACCCTTGGCCACGCCAAGCAGGGTCAGGTCGGTCAGGGCCAGTTCCTGCATGACTTCGCGCGCCATGTTCAGCTGCCCCTTGCCGCCGTCCACCAGGAGCACATCCGGCAGCTTGCCCTCGCCGTCCTTGATGCGTCCGAAGCGCCGGGTCAGCGCCTGGTGCATGGCAGCGTAGTCGTCGCCGGCAGTCACGCCCTCGATGTTGAAACGGCGGTAGTCGGACTTGAGCGGGCCCTCGGGGCCGAACACCACGCAGCTGGCCACGGTAGCCTCGCCGCTGGAATGGCTGATGTCATAGCATTCCAGGCGTTGGGGCACTTCGTCCAGGCCCAGCACTTGGGCCAGGGCCTCGAAGCGGGCAGCCATATGCTGGCGGTTGGCCAGGCGAGCGTTAAGGGCTTGCTCGGCGTTGGTGACCGCCAATTGCTGCCAGCGAGCTCGCGTGCCACGCACCCGATGACTGATGGCCAGCTCACGGCCCCGCAGGGTCTGCACGGCCTCGGTGAGGGCGTTAAAGTCCTCGTGGGTCACGTTGACGATCAGCTCGCCCGGCAGTTCACGTTCGGCATTACCCAGGTAGTACTGCGACAGGAAGGCGGCCATCACCTCGGCCACGTCTTCCTCGATACCCACTTGGGGGAAGAAGTTCTTGCTGCCCAGTACCCGCCCGCCCCGCACGCTGATCAGGTGCACGCAGGCACCGCCCGGGTTGACGAAGGCGGCCACCACGTCAACGTCGCCCGAGCCACCTTCCATGTACTGCTGGTCCTGGACGCGGCGCAGCAAGGCGATCTGGTCGCGCAGTTCGGCCGCCCGCTCGAAGTTCAGGGCCATGGCGGCCTTTTCCATTTCCGCATTGAGCTCGTTGCCCAGCTGCTGGCTGCGGCCTTCGAGGAACATCACCGAATGGCGCACGTCCTCGGCGTACTCCTCTGGCGCCACCAGCCCCACGCACGGGCCCTTGCACCGCTTGATCTGGTACTGCAAGCACGGCCGGGTGCGGTTGGCGTAGTAGCTGTCCTCGCATTGGCGTACCGAGAAGGCCTTTTGCAGCAGGCTCAGGCTTTCGCGGATGGCACCGGCGCTGGGGTATGGGCCGAAGTAGCGCCCCTTGGCTTTCTTGGCGCCACGGTGAATGCCCAGGCGTGGGAATTGGCCGTCAGACAAGAACACGTAGGGGTAGGATTTATCGTCGCGCAGCAGGATGTTGTAGGGCGGCCGCCATTCCTTGATCAGTGTCTGCTCCAGCAGCAGCGCCTCGGTCTCGTTGGCGGTGATGGTGGTCTCGACCTGGGCGATGCGCCCCACCAGTGCAGCGGTCTTGGGCGCCAGGCCGGTCTTGCGGAAGTAGCTGGCCAGGCGCTTCTTGAGGTTCTTGGCCTTGCCCACATAGAGCAGCCGCGCCTCGGCGTCGAACATCCGGTAGACACCGGGGCGACCGCTGCAGGTCGCCAGGAAGGCGCTGGCATCGAAGAGTTGTGACATGAAGGTTTACAGGTTCGCGTCAACCATACCGTGGCGAACGGCCAGCAAGGTCAGTTCGACGTCGCTGGTGACCGAGAGTTTTTCGAAGATCCGATAACGGTAAGTATTGACGGTCTTGGGCGACAGGCACAACTTGTCCGAGATGATCTGCACCTTCTGGCAGCCGACGATCATCAAGGCGATCTGGATCTCCCGCTCCGACAGCGCATCGAACGGCGAGCCCTGGGGCTGGAACGACTTGAGCGCCAATTGCTGGGCGATCTGCGGGCTGATATAGCGCTGCCCGGCAAAGGTCAGGCGGATGGCCTGGACCATTTCGTCCAGGCCCGCGCCCTTGGTCAGGTAGCCGGCAGCGCCGGCCTGCATCAGGCGCGTGGGGAATGGGTCGTCCTCGCACACGGTCACTGCGACTACCTTGATGTCCGGATGGCTGCGCAACAGCTTGCGGGTCGCCTCCAGGCCGCCGATCCCTGGCATTTTCACGTCCATGAGGACTACGTCCGGCTTCAGCTCGCGAGCCAGCTTGAGCGCCGACTCGCCGGAATCCGCTTCACCTACAACCTGCAAGCCGTCGATATCGGCCAACATGCGGGTGATGCCAGTACGCACCAGATCGTGATCATCGACCACCAAGACCCTAATCAAGCAGACACCTCGTCAATGGGGCGATTGGATCCCGCCACCTTAACAAACTTTCCCGCCGCTAACCTAGTTCGAAAAGTGCCTGCCGGTCCATCTTGCGCATTCTCGGCGCCTCTCGCTCGCCCACCTCGACGGATAGGCGCCCCAACAGATGTCGTACCGCGGCCTGGTCTGCCTCGGGCAGGCGCCGGAAGATTCCCAGCAGGCGGTCTTCCTCGAGGGTGAGGCTGGCCAGGGGGGCAGGCGTATGCACACCGCTGAGCACGTAGAGGGCATCCACGCCTCGGTTCGCCAAGGCAGCCAGGTAGTCGACCCGAGGCGTACGCTCGCCGCTTTCATACTTGCCTTGGGCATTGGGCTCGACGCCGCCGATCTCGCCGAACACCCGTTGGGTCAGCCCCAGACGCTCACGCTCCTCCCGCAGGCGCGGGCCAAATCCATTCATGCGACTCCCTTCCTCTTGTCCTTCGACTACGATGCAGCGCGACCTTCGAGTGAATGGTCGACAACCCAGATGGCACTATGCCTTTTAGGATCCAATCTATGCAAGCCATCGTTGAGCTATCAGTCAGAAATTGCCCGACCAGTCAGCTAGCAATCGTGCGCTGCATCCGGACGAAGCATTCGTCCTCGCCCATTTCGACGAAGCCGTGCCGGCTGTACAACCTACGGGCCGGGTTGCTGCGGAACACCATCAGCCGCAGCAATGGCAAGTGCCGCTGGGCTGTCCAGCCGGCCAAGGTCTCCAGCACCCAGCCGCCTACGCCTTGGCCACGGTATTCAGGCAGCAAGTGCAGCTCGCGGATGAACAAGGCCTGGCGGTCCTGGCTGAGGCTGCAGTAGCCCAGCAGGCGCGTCCCCTCCACCACCAACCATTGCTCGCGCCAGTGCCAGGCTTCGTCGAAGGCTTCCTCGATCCATAGCAAGTCGAACTCGCGGTAGTAAGGCAGCATGGCCCGACGGGTCAGGTTCCGGGCGAAGGTGCAATGGGCATCGCTGGCCGGGGTCAGTTCAAGGGGCATCGGCAGCCTTCTCCCATGACGGCTAGTGGGCGTAGCACACCGGCGAGCTACCCGGCCCACGACGCTCCAGCTCATCCTCCAGCCAGGCGGCCAGCACCTGGGCATTGTTGTGCTCGGTGTCCTTGCCGGCATACAGCAGGGTCAGAGGCCCTTTTGCAGCAAGATCCAGCAACGGGTACCAATGCTCGGGGTGGGCGGCCAGCTCCTGCTGGTAGCGTTCGGTGAAGCCGGCGAAATCGACCTCGCCTTGATGGAACGCCTTGCGCAAGGCATCGGAGGGCGCCACCTCTTTGGCCCATTGGCCGTGCAGGTCCTCCTTGCGCTTGTTGCGCGGCCACAGGCGATCGACCAGCACCCGCTGGCCGTCGCCATCCTCGATCGGGTCATAGACACGCTTGCAGCGGATCATCGTGTTCTCCTGGGGCATTGTTTCCTGACAAGCCTAGGGCGAACATTGATCGAGGTCACGCGTAGACATGGGCTGCGAGGGAAATTGTGCAGCAATCTGTGTGGGGGGCCTTGCGCCGCGATCAAGGGCAAAGCCCTTGCCAGGTGACGATGATTAGCCGGCCTGGCCTGATCGCGGGACAAGCCCGCTCCCGCTGGGCTGTGTTGGGCTCAGCCTGGGATCGTCAGGCCTCGCTGCACAGCGGGGCGCGCGAGGAAGTTGGCCAGCACTCGCTGGACGTCCTTGAACTCGTCGAAATGCACCAGCTCCCGAGCGTTGTAGCGCTCAACCAGGTTACGCACCCACGGGAAGATGGCGATATCGGCGATGCTGTATTCATCCACCATCCATTCTCGGCCGTTCAGATGCCGATCGAGCACACCCAGCAGGCGCCTGGACTCGTTGACGTAGCGGTCCCGAGGGCGCTTGTCTTCGTAGGCCTTGCCAGCGAAGAAATGGAAGAAGCCCACCTGGCCGAACATCGGCCCGATGCCGCCCATCTGGAACATCAGCCACTGAATCGTCTGGTAGCGGGTCGCCGGTTCCTGGCTGAGCAACTGGCCAGTCTTCTCGGCCAGGTACTGCAGGATCGCCCCGGACTCGAACAACGGCAAAGGTTGGCCACCCGGGCCGTTGGGATCGAGGATGGCAGGAATCTTGTTGTTCGCGCTCAAGGAGATGAACTCGGGGCTCATCTGCTCGTCGTCGTCGAAACTGACCTTGTGCGCCTCGTAGGCCAGGCCGATCTCCTCCAGCATGATCGATACCTTGACCCCGTTGGGCGTGGGCAGTGAGTACAGCTGCAGGCGCTCGGGATGCTGCGCCGGCCATTTGCGGGTAATGGGGAATGCGCCGAGATCGGTCATGGGTCAACCCTTGGGAGAAATGGACCTATCACTCTAGAACCAACCCGCCGCGCCGGCCACTTCCCCGTACAGTCACGCCTGGCCGTGGGCCTTGAGCTTGAGTTTCTCGGTATCCACCCGGACGAACAGCGAGTCGGCGGTGACGGTCAGCACGTCACCTGCCCAAACCTCGCAGACAACCCGGCTCTTGCGCCCTACCTCACCTTCCACCCGGGCCTTGAGCAGCAGCTCGACGCCCATCGGGGTGGGCTTGAGGTAGGTCAGGTTGAGCGTGCCGGTGACGCAGTCGATACGCGGCAGGCTGCCCGGCTCGCGCCCTTCGGCACGGTAATGGTAGGCCATGGCGGTCCAGTTGGAATGGCAGTCCACCAGCATGGCCAGCAGGCCACCATAGACCAGGCCCGGCCAACCGATGAAACCGCTGTCGGGGGAATGCCGGCACAGCAGGTGGATACCGTCGGCGTCCCAATGGCTTTTCAGGTGCAGGCCGCTGGGATGGGAGCAACCGCAGCCGAAGCAGGTGCCTTCCGGGGCCGCCAGCTCCTGCAAGGAGAGAGCTTGTTCGTTCATACGCTTCCTGTGCTTGTTGAAATGGGAAGGACGTCGCCGCCGATGGTAGCGCCCTGCCCCGGCGCCCGCCAATGCCCTTTCCGGCCGGGCCGTCCCTGACGCTCCAGCCCCTTCCCGGCCGGCACTCAATCGCTATATAGTTGACGACATAACGATACCCACCCAGCAAGGACCACCCCATGCGCATCCGCCTACCGCTCCTGGCTACCAGTGCCTTGGCCAGCCTGATCACCTGCAACAGCGCCTGGGCCGACGACGTCCAGGTGGCTGTAGCGGCCAACTTTACAGCGCCCATCCAGGCTATCGCCAAAGCCTTCGAGCAGGACACCGGCCACAAGCTGGTAGCCGTCTATGGCGCCACGGGCCAGTTCTATGCGCAGATCAGCAATGGTGCTCCGTTCGACGTGTTCCTCGCCGCCGATGACAGCACCCCGGCCAAGCTCGAGCAGGAAAAACGCATCGTTCCCGGCTCCCGCTTCACCTATGCCATCGGCACCCTGGCGCTGTGGTCGGCCAAGCCCGGCTATGTGGACGCGCAAGGTGCAGTCCTGAAGACCGGCGACTACCGGCACCTGTCCATCGCCAACCCCAAGACCGCACCCTACGGCCTGGCCGCCACCCAGGTGCTCGACCAGCTCGGCCTCGCCGAAGCCACCCGGCCCAAGCTGGTCGAGGGCCAGAACATCACCCAAGCGTTCCAGTTCGTCTCCACCGGCAATGCCGAACTGGGCTTCGTGGCCCTGTCGCAGGTCTACAAGGATGGCAAGGTGCAGAGCGGCTCGGCGTGGATCGTCCCGGCGCAGATGCACGACCCGATCCGCCAGGACGCGGTGATCCTCGATAAAGGCAGGAACAACCCGGCCGCCAAGGCCTTGGTTGACTACCTCAAGAGCCCGAAGGCGGTCGCGGTGATCAAATCCTATGGGTATGACATCTGATGCCGTTGGACGCCACTGACCTGGGCGCGATCTGGCTGACGCTCAAGCTGGCCAGCCTGACCACCGTGATCCTGCTGGTGCTGGGCACGCCGATCGCCTGGTGGCTGGCGCGTACCCGTTCGTGGCTGCGCGGGCCGATCGGGGCCGGGGTGGCCCTGCCCCTGGTGCTGCCACCGACCGTGATCGGCTTCTACCTGCTGATCGCCCTCGGCCCCCACGGCTGGATCGGTCAGGCGACCGAGGCCCTGGGCCTGGGCAGCGTGGTGTTCAGCTTTGCAGGGCTGGTGATCGGCTCGGTGGTGTATTCCATGCCGTTCGTGGTGCAGCCTTTGCAAAACGCCTTCAGCGCCATCGGCCAGCGGCCGCTGGAGGTGGCCGCGACCCTGCGCGCCAGCCCCTGGGACACCTTCATCCATGTGGTACTGCCACTAGCCAGGCCCGGCTTCGTCACCGCCAGTGTCCTGGGCTTCGCCCATACCGTAGGCGAGTTCGGCGTGGTGCTGATGATCGGCGGCAACATCCCCGACAAGACCCGCGTGGTCTCGGTACAGATCTTCGATCACGTCGAGGCCATGGCCTACCCACAGGCCCACTGGCTGGCCGGTGTCATGCTGGTGTTCTCGTTCCTGGTGCTGCTGACGCTCTATGCCGGGCGCCGTGGCAAGGCTGGCTGGAGCTGACATGCACCCATCGATCCTGGCGCGCCTGAAGCTGGCGCGCGGCGACTTCACCCTGGATGTCGACCTGCACCTGCCCGGGCGCGGCGTCAGCGCGCTGTTCGGCCACTCCGGCTCGGGCAAGACTTCCTGCCTGCGCTGCCTGGCCGGGCTGGAGCGAGCCGACGGCTATATCGAGGTCAATGGCGACGTCTGGCAGGACAGCGCCAGCGGCTTTTTCCTGGCACCGCACAAACGGCCGCTGGGCTATGTATTCCAGGAAGCCAGCCTGTTCCCCCACCTGTCGGTGCGTGGCAACCTGGAATTCGGCTGGCGACGTATCGGCCGAGGCGAACGCAAGGTCAGCCTGGCCCATGCCTGCGACCTGCTGGGTATCGGCGAGTTGCTCGAGCGCCGGCCGGCGACGCTGTCGGGGGGTGAGGCGCAACGGGTCGGCATTGCCCGCGCCTTGCTCGCCAGCCCCCGCTTGCTGCTGATGGATGAGCCGCTCGCGGCACTGGATGCGCCGCGCAAACGCGAGATCCTGCCCTATCTGGAACGCTTGCACGATGAACTGGAGATCCCGCTGGTCTATGTCAGCCATGCCCAAGATGAAGTGGCACGCCTGGCCGACCACCTGGTGTTGCTGGAGCAAGGCCGCGCCCTGGCCAGCGGCCCGGTCGGCGAAACCCTGGCGCGCCTGGACCTGCCCCTCGCCCAGGGCGAAGACGCCGGCGTGGTGCTCGAAGGCATCGTGGTCGGCCATGATGCGCATTACCAAGTGTTCGATGTGCGCCTGCACGGCAGCGACGGGCCGCTGCTACGCATCGCACACCCTGCGCTCACCCTTGGCCAGCCGCTGCGCCTGAAAGTGCAGGCCCGCGATGTGAGCCTGGCGCTGGGTGCCGACAATGCATCCAGCATCCTCAACCGCCTGCCGGTGCGTATCCGCGAATGCCGCCCGGCGGACAATCCGGCGCACGTCCTGGTGAGCCTCGATGCCTCCGGAAGCCCGTTGCTGGCACGTATCACCCGCTATTCGGCCGACCACCTCGACCTGCACCCAGGCCAGATGCTGTGGGCGCAGATCAAGTCGGTGGCGCTGCTGAGCTGAGCAATGGCCTGGAGGCCGTTGTCCATTGATCTGTGACCGTTCGATGGACAACCGCCCATGCTCGATTGCCCGCTTCCTGCAGCGCTTCATTACGTAGACGACAGCCAACCTGGCCTGAGCCGGCGGCGCTGGCGCGACCGCTTCCATTATTTCGACACCGAAGGCCAGCGCATACGTGACGCCCAGACCCTCGTCCGCATCGCCGCCCTGGCGATACCACCGGCCTACACCCAGGTATGGATCTGTCCCGACCCTCAGGGCCATCTGCAAGCCACCGGCCGCGATGCCCGCGGGCGCAAGCAATATCGCTACCACCCGCAATGGCGGGCACTGCGCGACCAGCACAAATATGACCGCATGCTGGCCTTCGCCCAGGTACTGCCCGACCTGCGTCGGCAACTGGAACAGTACTTGGCGCGGCCTGGCCTGGACCGGGAGAAGGTCATGGCCTTGGTGGTCAGCCTGCTCGACAGCACCTTGATCCGCATTGGCAACCGGCAATACCTGAAAGAGAACAACTCCTACGGGTTGACCACCCTGCGCAACCGCCATGTCAGTGTCCAGGGCAGCACCATACGCTTCCAGTTCCGGGGGAAACGGGGCGTCGAACACAACGTCAGCCTGCGTGACCGGCGCCTGGCGCGGCTGATCAAGCGCTGCCTGGATCTGCCTGGGCAAACGCTCTTCCAATACCTGGACGAAAACGGCCAGCGCCATGCGGTGGGGTCGAGCGAGGTCAACCAGTTCCTGCAGCAGTTGACCGGGGCCGACTTCACCGCCAAGGACTACCGCACCTGGGCAGGCAGCGTCCTGGCCCTGGACCTGTTGCGCCCCCTGGCCTGGGAGCCGGAAAGCGAAGCCCGGCGCCAGGTCGCGGCGATTGTCCGACAGGTAGCTGCACGCCTGGGCAATACACCCGCGGTCTGTCGGCGCTGCTACATTCACCCCGCCGTGCTCGACCATTACCAGCAGGGGCGGCTGGCCGCCTTGCCACGGGTCAAGGCTCGCCGAGGGCTGGAGCCTGAGGAGGCGTCATTGCTACTTTTCCTACAGGCGTTAACGAAATAAACGCTTATTGTATTGCTCTATTTACTCTATCTAGCAGAGAAATTTCCCATCTGGTCGCCAGCCCCCTATCCTTGCCATCGAGCGCCTTCGCCGTACCACCTTAGGGTTGGTTTCGGCACCTGCGACTGAAGACAAGTAACAGAATTTATCTGCGGGGGAATTACTCTTCGCCGAAAGCGTCTTTAATGAGAAGGAAGAGGGACCAGCTCCCACCGCTGCGGTAAAAGGCCGCGCGGACTACATCATCACCAAGGAGAACTACATGCTGATACTCACCCGCAAGGTTGGCGAAAGCATCGTCATTGACGATGACATCAAAGTCACCATTCTGGGAGTCAAAGGGATGCAAGTGAGGATCGGTATCGATGCACCAAAGGATGTCCAGGTCCATCGCGAAGAGATCTTCAAACGCATCCAGGCAGGCAACCCGGCCCCGGAGAAAAACGACGACCAGCACTGACCGCCCTTGCCTCGAGCCGCACGGATGCGCTTGACCGATCGACCCGCCCACGCGGGGTAGCGCCTCAGGTGCCCAGCAATTCGCGTACCTTGGCGATCATCCTGTCCATGTCGAACGGCTTGTCGAATACCGCGTCGAACAACTCGGGGCAAATACGCCCCTGGTTGGCCTGCGCGCCGCTCATGAGAATCACCGGCAGGTCTGCCAGCTGCAGTTCATCGCGAATCGCCCTGACCAGCTCCTCGCCATTGAGCAAGGGCATCATGTAGTCGGTGATCACCAACTCCACGCGTTTTTCCTTCAGCGCATCCAGGGCTTTGCAGCCATTGCTCGCCTTTTCCACCAGAAAGCCCTCGTCTTCCAAGGCAAACCCGAGGATGTCGGCGATCAGGTATTCGTCATCGACGATCAGGATCGTGTTCATCGCGCTATACCATCAGTCACTCCCCGAGGGTACGGGCGTGCCCGACAGCACCCCGCTGGCACCTTCGAAGGCCTTGTGCAGGAAAATGCCCTGCGGGCCCATGCGCAGCTCATGCAACGCCGGGTCGTGATGACTGTCGCGCACCTTGAGGACCGAAACCATGCGCCGCAGCCGAGAGTCCAGCTCGACGAAACGCATCAGCAACAGATTGTCGACGATGCTCGAAAGGTCCGGGGCTGGCGCGGTGATCTCGGAGCCGAAGATATCGCGCATTTCCCACGTCGCCAGGACACTCACGTCCCGTGCCCGCAACTCGCCCATCAAGGCACGGAAGAAGGCATTGAGTCGGGCCGGGTCGATAGCCAGGCGGCTGAAGGCACCCAGGCTGTCGATCACCACCCGCTGCGCCCCCAGCAGCTCGACACGCCGAAGCAAGTGCGCCCCGAGTTGATCGAGCAACCCCTCGGTGGTGGTCTGCCAGCAAAGCTCCAGGGCTTTCTCGCGCTCGAGCCGCGCGAAGTCGTACCCCAGCGCCGTGGCTTTCAAGCCCAGCCGGGCAGGTGTTTCGTAGAAACCGAAATGCAGGCCCGGCGCTTGCGCGGTCGAGGCGGACAAAAACGCCAGGCCCAGGGAAGTCTTGCCGATACCCGATGGCCCCATCACCAGGCTTACCGACCCCTGGCCCACGCCGCCGCCGAGCATCTCGTCGAGCGTGGCGCTGCCGGTGGACACCCGGGTGAAGGTGGCCGAGCCCGGATGGCTGGGATGACTGTACAGCGCCTCCAGACGTGGGAAGACCTGCAGCCCACCCTGGTCGACCAGGCATTCATGCAGGCCCGACAAAGCGCCGCTTCCCCGCGTCTTGCGCAGCTGGATCTGGCGCACCGCACGGCTGCCCACCAACTGCTCGCTCAATTCGAGCACGCCATCGACCATGGTGTGCTCGGGGCTGCCCTCCTGGAGGCGAGCACTGGTCAGCAGTAGCACGGTGCACCCGGCGAATGCCGCGTGCCCTTGCAGTTCCGAGACGAACTTCTTGGTATCGAGGCTCGTTTCCGCACGCACACGGGCATTGAGCAGGCCATCGACGATCAACAGGCTGGCTTGCTGGCGGGCGATTTCCTGGCGCAACAGCCGTACCACCGCATCCAGGCCTTCCTGCTCCAGGGTATCGAATGCGCTGACGAACTGGATCTGGTCACCGACCAGGGTCGGGTCGAAGAACGCCAGGGTAGACAAGTATTGGAACAGGCGCTCGTGGGACTCGCTGAGCAGCGTCGCCACCAGCACTCGGCCACCGCTTCGCACATGGCTACACGCCAGCTGGTTGGCCAGGATGGTCTTGCCTGCCCCTGGCGGCCCCTGGACGATATAGGACGCTCCCGCCAACAGGCCGCCCTTGAGCAGTATGTCCAGCCCTTCGATGCCCGTCGCCAGGCGCTTGAGTGGTTCTGCCATGGGTCGTTACCCGTTGTGGTCGAGGTCGATGGCGCCTGGGCAGGCGGGCAGGTAGAGGGTCATGCAGGTCCCCTCGCCCACTTGGCTGGCCACGCAGATGGCGCCGTTGCTCTGCCTGGCGAATCCATAGGCCTGGCTCAAGCCAAGGCCGGTGCCCTTGCCAAAGGGCTTGGTGGTGAAAAACGGCTCGAAGATCCGTGGCAATACCTTCGGGTCGATGCCTTCGCCGGTGTCTCGCACGTCGAAGCGAACGAAACGACCGTGCAGTCCTTCCACCTCGCCGGCCAGTTCGACACAGCTCACCTCCAGCCGGATGCGCCCTTCGTCGCCGGTGGCATCCCGGGCATTGAACAGCAGATTGAGCAACACCATCTGCAACTGCGCGACATCCACCTCGATCAACGGCAGGTCGGGCTGCAGGCACTCTTGCAATTCGATGCCCGGCGGCAGCCCATGCTGCAGAAGACCTCGGGTGGAGGCGATCAGTTCAGCCGGGGCGACGCGCGTGGCACTCAATTGCCGGTGGCGGGCGAAGGTCAGCAGTTGCCGGGTGAGCTGGGTGCCCCGCTCACCGGCGCTGACGATATGCTCGAGCAGCCGCCGGACCCGCTGCAGGTCCTGGCTGCCCTGGGCCAACCGGGCAGCACCAAGGATGATGGTGAGCAGGTTGTTGAAGTCGTGGGCCAGGCCGCCGGTGAGCTGGCCGAGAGCTTCGAGTTTCTGGGCCTGGAACAGCTGGGCGCGGATGGCATCGAGCTGCAGGGACGACTCGCGGCGGTCGGTGATATCACGGGTTACCTTGGCCAGGCCGACGACCTGCCCTTTCTCGTCGCGAATCACATCCAGGGCCGCCAGCGCCCAGAACTGGCTGCCGTCCTTGCGTACCCGCCAGCCTTCGTCTTGAGCCACGCCTTGCTCCAGGGCCTGGCGCAGCAGGCGCTGCGGGCGGCCATCGGCACGGTCCTGGGGAGTGAAGAACACCGAGAAATGCTGGCCAATGACCTCGTCGGCACGGTAGCCCTTGATCCGCTCGGCACCTGTGTTCCAGGACACCACCACGCCCGACGGGTCGAGCATGTAGATGGCATAGTCCACGACCGACTGAACCAGCTGCTCGTAGCGGTTAGGTGACATTTCCGGGCGGGAGGGACTGTCGGGTAAAACCATGCAAGCTCCGCGGGCACTACCAAGGCCACCCACTGAGCGTAGTCAAAAGTCCCGGTCTCTCATAGCACCGGCTGCAGATTCGTCAGATTTCCCGCTCGATCACCTTGGGGCCGAGACGCCGAGGCATCGCGACCTTGAGCAGCCACAGGCAGACCAGCACGATCACTGCGCCGCCCGCCAACGCCAAGGTGCGCTGCGGCTGTGGGTGCAGACCATCGAAGCCCAGCATCAGCAGGTACCCACCCAGCGCCGCCAAGCTCAGGTAGAGAAAAATGGCCAGCAAGTAGACCTGGGCGAACACTAGTCGCCAGAACAGTTTTGGCCGCACGACGCGGGTATTCGCGGGAGAGGGCGTCACGGAGGTCATGTCGAAGGCTCATTGGATCCCATGACCGGAACAGTGGCGTAATGACAGCAGCGTGTCAATTGCCCTATAGTCCACCCGCCGCCGGCCATTCAAGGAAGACCATGCCCGCCAACCATCGAATGCAATGCTTGCAGGAGGACCTGCAGCGCACGGCTACGCAGCTCGAAGCGGTCTGCCGCAGGCTTGCCGGCCATGTCCGCTATCTGCACCACACGATGCATGGCAACGATGCCAGGATGATGGACGGCCATACCCGAGGCCTACTCACCTCGGCCTGGAACCTACGCGAGATCGCCAAATCGATTACCCCCTGAAAATAAGGGGTACGGTTGACTCGTCTATAACGATGGGTTATAAAGCGCGCTTGATTGCCAGGCCCTTCCACCTTGGAAGCGCGCCGGTCGCAAGACCCTTTCAAGCGTGCGAGTGTGGTGGAATTGGTATACACAGCAGACTTAAAATCTGTCGGCGTGAGCCTTGCGGGTTCGAGTCCCGCCACTCGCACCATATCATTCTGAAAAAGGCGCCCTGGTGGCGCCTTTTTTATCTCCGATGTATTGGCCGGTTCTGCGACGCGGCTGCATGCAGGCGTGCGAAATCTTGCAGGGCCATCTCACAGCGAACAGCGAAGCGGCTGCTACAGTGAAATTGTCCCTTTCCACTGGAACGCCACCATGCGCTACTCCCTGTTCGAAGGCCAACGCGACATCATCATCCTGCTTGCCCGTATCCTGCTGGTGATTCTCTTCATCCTCTCCGGCTGGAGCAAACTCACCGGCTTCGAAGGCACGGTGGGCTACATGACCTCACTCGGCGCCCCTGCCCCGATGTTGGCAGCCGCCGTCGCGGTGATCATGGAGTTCGCGGTGGGTATCCTGCTGCTGCTCGGCTTCTACACCCGCCCACTGGCATTCCTACTCGCGCTGTTCGTAGTGGGCACCGCCTTGATCGGCCACCCGTTCTGGAACATGGTCGACCCCGAGCGTAGCGCCAACATGACCCAATTCCTCAAGAACATGAGCATTACCGGCGGCCTGTTGTTGCTGGCCGTGAGCGGTGCCGGGCGGTTCTCCCTCGACCGCCGCTGAACCGCGCGCACCGGCACGGCGACGTGGGCTCAATCGTCCACGTCGTCGTGCCAGGCCGGGTGTTCGTCGTCCTCGAAATCATCCAGCAGCTCTTCGTCTTCCTCGGCCTCGTCCAACGCCCCATGGGCATCGGCCTCCGGGTCTGAGTCGTCATCGAAAAACTCATGGTCGAGCAGATGATCGTGCTCGGGCTCGTGCAGGTCGTCTTCGTCGTGCATGGCAGGGCTCACGAAATAAAGGCACGCCTGTATAGGCTGATCGCTGGCGTCGGTCAATGGCGCAGCACTTAACGCTCGCTTAACTGCCGTCCGGTTAATGTCGAGGCTCTCCCTTCAAAACGTCCTTGCCCGCCGCCCTGGCGGGCTTTTTTATGGGCGCCTTTTCATCCGGCCCTGGCGCATTTTTCGGAACCCTGCCTGCTGCCCCGATTCGCACAAGTGTGGACCTGTCTTTTTGCAAGGAGAACCCGCATGGCCGTGAACATCGATAATCTGATCATCACCACCCCCGTTGCCAAATCCGCCACCGACCCCACCGCACTGGAAGTCACCGGCGCCGTGGCCTTGGCCACCCTGCCCGACTACGTTGCACGCCTGCCCGACGGTTCGGTACGCATGAGCGCACCGACCAAGGGCGCTTCCAGCAAAAGCACCCATCGCACCCGCTGCGAATGGAAAGAAGCCGTCTACTGGACCCTGGACAGCGCCGGCAACCATCGTAACTACCAGTTGTTCAAACTGGAGAAGGTCAACTCGATACAAAAGGTGGTGATCTCCCAACTGCACGTAAAGGATGATGACAGCCCACCCATCAAGATCTTCTGGAACAAAGGCAAGCTCACCTACGGCTTTCGTGCGGAGTTCAACCAAGCCACGGCCCCCACCAGCACCCTGCTGGCGGAGGTCCCGCTCAATGCAACATTCGAGATCAGCATCGAGGTAGCTGCCTCCGGCGCCGTGGTTCTGGGCGCGAGCTGCAATGGCCGTACGGGGCGTATTGCCTTGCAACTGGCCGAGTCATGGCGAGCGCGCATTTTCAATTTCCATGGCGGGGTCTACAACCAGGTGGACTACAGCGACACCACCTCGCCAGAGGATGGCTCGGCTTGCGTGATCAGCCAGTTGGACCTGATCCACCTATAGACCCCCAACGGGTTGTGAACATGCTCTTCACGTTTTTCTGACAAACGTATAGGCACACTGAAACTGCTTCGTACGTTCTTTAACCCGCCTCCCCCATCGGCGGGTTTTTCTTTTCTGCCTTCTGGCGAGCCGCCCTCTGCCGAAAAGTGTGAAATCTGTCACAATTTTCCGCTTAAAATTGAACTTATCCGAAACGTCTTACTCAACCGGCAGAATGCTATTACGTCTGGCATAGCCTATTGACAGCATTGAATGCGCTGCGCGGGTGAGTATTCTGCAGCCCTATATCCACTTTTCCTTCCAAGGACGGACTCCATGAGGCCTCTCTCCCTTTTGGCTGTTTCGGCGAGCCTGCTCGTCGCCCTTCCTGCCTGGGCAGGCCCAGGCCAGGCCAACCGCGTCTGGAGCCAGGAACCGAGTTCGTTCCTGGGTATCGACCTGCAAGGCGACTTCCTCAAGCAAGTTGCCGAATGCCCTACCGATGAGACCAGGCCAACCGAACCCTGCCGCGTCGCCACCTCCGACCCGGATCGTTTCGAAATCCGCGGCCTGCCCTACCTGCCCATTTCCCCTGGCTACAGCCTGGTGGCGACCCTGGCGGGCGGACAGGTGAGCGAGCTGGTCTTCAGCGGCAATGCCAACAGCCTCTACCTGGTCACCGACATGCTCACCGAGCAGTTCGGCGAACCGGCCGAGCAAAACAGCCGTTGGATCAAGATGAGCTCTGGCGCTTCCTACCTGACCGAAGTCATGTCCTGGAAAGGCGAAAAGGTGGCGATCAACTTCCAGCGCCAGGAGCAGGACCTAGGCAAGTACGCGGTGACCGTGTCCAACCTGCCCACGCAGATGGCCACCACCGAAGAGACGCCCGTCGAAGCTGTACAGCCGGACGTCTCCAAGCTCTGAACCGAACAGGAACCTCTGGTGGGAGCGGGCTTGTCCCGCGATCAAGGGCGTAGCCCTGCCACCTATCGGTGATGCCAGGGCCGACCTAATCGCGGGACAAGCCCGCTCCCACAAGGACGGCGCAAACGGGTGGGAGCCGGCTTGCCGGCGATTGGGCCGGTACAGCAATACAAGACACCCGCTCCCGAATCGGTGATGATGAAGCTCCCGTTCCACACGCCACGGATGCCCAACGATGCCCCTTCATCAGGCCCACTCCACACACCTCGCGGCAGCCTTGATGCTGGTAACCGCCCTGCTCCCAGGCTGCACCACCCAGCTGACCGAAAAAGGCCAACAGGTAAACCTGGTGACCGCCTCGTCGGTCAACGCCTGCGACCTGGTCGACACCTTCACCCTGCAGGGCAGCTCCGCCGACGATGCCATCAACCTGGCATTCAACAGGGCGGGCGAGCTTGGTGCCGACAGCATGGGCGTGAAATCTGTCGATGAAGAGGGCGAGATCAAGGCATTGGCATTCAACTGCCAGCGATGAACGAACCGTTTCCGTGAGCTGGATGAGAGTCGCAGGCTACTGACCCTATCTCCTTGACATGACCGCGACGGGGCGCATTGCGCCCCTGGGTCATGGGCTATCGTTCGCCGGCGTACGCTCACCTTCCTGCGGCGAGATCCTCACGAAAACATGCCGGATGACTTTCGAACGCCGGTCGACATTCTGAGCAACCACGTCGCCTTGATCTGGCGTAAGCAACCAGTCGTCAACCAATTACTTGAAGCGATCGAGGCCGTTCCGGTGGCCGAGCGCCTGGACGCCATCACCACGATGCTCGAACAGGACCAGCAACTGCGTGAGAAAACCAACAAGTAATAGCACTTCTACATGCTGTTGTTTTCCGTGCTGCTGAGGTGCTCCCTGGTGGTCCTGGCCATTCGCCTGATCCGCAGTTTCAGCGAGATCAACCAGGCCAATACCGCGCTGCAGAACGCCAGCGATGTGCTCAAGCAACGGGTCGATGAACGTACCCGCGAACTGAAGAACGCCCAGAGCGAGTTGCTGGCCTCAGCCCGGCAGCCTGCCGCATGACCGGCTCGGCCCTGGCGGGTTGCGACAGCCTGGTCAGTCTTGCGATGGAACCAGCTCGTAGCTCAACGGCGCGCCAGGAAAAGACGCGACCCAACGCGTCGTGTAACGCGACTTGCAGTGCGGGCATTGCACCTGCTGGCCGTCCTTGCGCTCGTCTGGCTCGAATTGCAGGTCCTCGTTGCATTTCTTGCACTTGGCCATGGGAAATCTCCTGAGGTGGGGCCTCTTCTCAGCATAGCCTTCCCACTTCCAGTCCTGTCGAGTCGCCTTTTTTCGAGCTCCCGCGCACACGGGTCTATGCGGCTGCCCTTGCTTGCGCAACCGGTAGGGCCCGTCTACTTTTTTTGATGCTCTCACCTCCCGAGGGCGGTGAAACACAACCCTAGGCTTGCGAGGTGTCAGCATGGCTTCCACCAACGGAATGCTAGACCCGGATGACTCTGTCATCCTGCTTATCGACCATCAGAGCGGGCTGTTCAACACGGTTCGCGATGTCCCCATTCCCGACCTGCGCAACTACGTGATCGCCATTGCCAAGACGGCCACCTTGCTGAACATTCCGGTCATCACCACGGCTTCCGTGCCGGATGGGCCCAACGGGCCATTGATTCCGGAAGTCCACCAGTACGCGCCGCATGCGGTCTATGTGCCGCGCACCGGCCAGATCAACGCCTGGGACAACCCACCTTTCGTAGAAGCAATCGAGAAGACGGGGCGCAAGACCCTCATCATCGCCGGCACGCTCACCAGCGTGTGCATGGCATTTCCCGCCATCAGCGCAGTGCAGGCTGGCTACAAGGCGTATTGCGTGGTCGATGCCTCTGGCAACTGGAGCAAGCTCGCGACCGATACGACCATTGCCCGCGTCACCCAAGCGGGGGCGATTCCTACCGATACCTTTGCGATCGTCGCGGAATTGATGCGCACATGGAACAGAGCCGAAGGGTCGCGCTTCGCAGAAATCCTGGCAGAGCATGTGTGCCCTGAGTACAAGTGCTTGATCGAAAGCTATGGCAAGGCGCAGGAGATTGCCAAGAATGGGCCGGAGACCAAGCTCGATAAATATAAGTGAACGAGATTGAAGCCTCTGGGAGTTGTAGAACAACTGCCATTAGAGGCTTTCTTCAATGCAAATAAAAACCCCGTAGACCTAGATCTACGGGGTTTTGAATAGTGGAGGCCGAGGTCGGAATCGAACCGGCGTAGACGGATTTGCAATCCGGAGCATAACCACTTTGCTACTCGGCCTCAAAGTTCGGATCTAGCAGCTTACGCTTCGCTATCTCCTTGAAACTTCAGCACTTTTTCAAGCTTGCTGCGTTTCGATGGACGCCATTATGTCTACATTCTTTGGACCTTGCAACCCCCTGATCATAAAAAATCTTCAAGGGGCTCAAGGTGTTAGCGCAGGCGACCGAGTTTGCTCCACAGCCCCACCAAGGTGTTCTCGACGGTGCCGCTGGCGGCCATGCCGATGCGCTCCTGCAGGCTCTTGCGTTCGGCGTAGTGCAGGTGGAACAGGTTGGCTTCGCGGGCGCGGTCGCTGAGGTATTCGTCGCTGGTACGCAGCTCGTCGACCAGCTTGCGGTTCAGCGCGGCGACGCCGAGCCAGACTTCGCCGGTGGCCACTTCATCGATGTGCAGCTGCGGGCGATAGCGGGAGACGAAGTCCTTGAACAGCTGGTGGGTGATGTCCAGGTCTTCCTGGAACTTCTCCCGGCCCTTCTCGGTGTTCTCGCCGAACACGGTCAGGGTGCGCTTGTATTCACCGGCGGTGAGTACCTCGAAGTCGATGTCGTGCTTTTTCAGCAGGCGATTGACGTTGGGCAACTGGGCGACCACGCCGATCGAGCCGAGCACGGCGAATGGGGCGCTGACAATCTTTTCGCCGATGCAGGCCATCATGTAGCCGCCGCTGGCGGCTACCTTGTCGATGCATACGGTCAACGGAATGCCGGCCTGGCGGATACGCGCCAGTTGTGAGGCCGCCAGGCCGTAGCTGTGCACCAGGCCGCCGCCGCTTTCCAGGCGCAGCACCACTTCGTCACGCGGGGTGGCCAGGGTCAGCAGTGCGGTGATCTCGTTGCGCAGGCTCTCGGTGGCCGAGGCTTTGATGTCGCCGTCGAAATCGAGGACGAACACTCGGCCTTTTTCCTCGGCCTTGGCCTTGCCCTTCTTCTGCTGTTTTTCCGCCTTGGCCTGCTGCTTGCGCAGGGCTTTGAGCTGGGCTTTGTCGAACAGGCCCGATTCCAGGCGTTCGCGCAAATCCTTGTAGAACTCATTAAGGCGGGTGACCTGCAACTGCCCGCCCGACTTGCGCCGCCCCTTGCCCCGCAGGCCGGCGATAGCCGACAGGACCACCAGGATGGCGATCACCAGGGTGGCGGTTTTGGCGAGAAAGCTTGCGTATTCGGCAAGAAACTCCACATTGACTCCTTGATAGACCAGCGCCTCAGGGCGCGAAACTGTTGCAAGCATACCGGTGCGCTTGGGGCGCTGCCAGCCGGGGAAAACGCTGGCAACACAGTTCAAACGACCTTTTCAAACGCTTGTATGTTTTTTCGTTGACAGCCTGTCTGTCGCATCCTAACCTCGCAGCAACTCCAATCGGCCGGACCTCTACGTGGGCAACATCTACCTGATCCGACATGGCCAAGCCTCCTTCGGCGCCGACGACTACGATGTCCTCTCGCCCCTGGGCGCACGCCAGAGCCACGCACTGGGCGAGCACCTGGCCCAGCTCGGGCTGCGCCTGGATCGTTGCCTGGCCGGCGACCTGCGCCGCCAGCAGGACACCGCACGCCTGGCCCTTCAGGCCATGCAGGCCCAGGGCTGCCGCACGCCCGCCCTTGAGACCGACGCCGCGTTCAACGAGTTCGACGCCGACGGCATGATCCGCGCCCTGCTCCCCGGCCTGCTGCCGCAGGAGCCCGAAGCGCTGCATATCCTGCGCAACGCCGCCAGCAACCGCAGCGAGTTCCAGCGCCTGTTCGCCCTGATGGTGCAACGCTGGCACGACGGCGAGCATGAAAACGACGGCCTGGAGACCTGGCAGGCGTTCACCGCCCGGGTCGGGGCTGGCCTCGAGCGGGTGCTCGAAGGTGCCAACAGCGGCGACAACATCGCCATCTTCACCTCCGGCGGCACCATCGCCGCCCTGCTCCACCTGGTTACCCGTATTACCCCCAGCCAAGCCTTCGCGCTGAACTGGCAGATCATCAACACGTCGCTCAGCCACTTGAAGTTCCGTGGCCGCGACGTGGTACTGGCTTCCTTCAACAGCCAAGCCCATGTGCAGCTGTTGAGGACGCCGGAGCTCGTCACCTACCGATGAGCCCGGCCTGTTGTCCCCGTGGGGACGTGAATATCACTCTATAAGGAATGCGCCATGACCTCCGTAGCTGATGCCGTCAAGAAGATGCAAGAGAAGTTCAACCCATCCGCTGCCGCCGGCCTGGACCTGGTGTTCGGTTTCAACATCACCGATGAAGACAAGCACTACGCCCTGATCGTCAAGGATGGCACCTGCGACCTGCAGGAAGGCGAAAACCCGGACGCCAACTGCACCCTGGTCATGGACAGCGAAACCCTCAAGGGCATCGTCAGCGGAGATACCGATGGCATGCAGGCTTTCATGAGCGGCAAGCTGCGCGTCGAAGGCGACATGATGCTGTCGATGAAGCTCAGCGAGCTGTTCCCGGCCTGAGTGGCATGGGCACTCGCCGATGAAAAGAACCGGAGCCGATGGGCTTCGGTTTTTTTTTGCCCCGCTGCCTGAAGCCAAGCGTTCATCAGGCCCACTGATCGCGTGCCAACACCGGCATCTATCGAGTCGCTGGCACGCTTGTACCAAGGGCCTACGGAAATTAGATTAGCCAATAATCCTCGCGCTCGATAATAAGGTAAACGCATGACGCTCACCGACCAGTCCACCCAGGTACGTCCCGGCGAAGAACTCGACGCGGCCGTCATCGACCCTTACCTCAAGGCCCATGTGCCTGGGCTGAGCGGAACCCCGATCATCAGCCAGTTCCCAGGCGGTGCGTCGAACCTCACCTACCTGGTCGCCTACCCGGAACAGGAGTTCGTGCTACGCCGGCCGCCGTTCGGCCACAAGGCCAAGACCGCCCATGACATGGGCCGCGAGTTCCGTATCCTCAACCAGCTCAACAGCGGCTTCCCCTACTGCCCCAAGGCCTACGTGCATTGCACCGACGAATCGCTGATCGGCAGCGAGTTCTACGTCATGGAACGCGTCAAGGGCATCATCCTGCGCTCGGACATTCCACCGTCCCTGGGCCTGGACGCCCGTCGCACCGAGGCCCTGTGCAAGAGCTTCATCGACCGCCTGGTGGAGCTGCATCAGGTCGACTACAAGGCCTGTGGCCTGGCCGACCTGGGCAAGCCCGAAGGCTACGTGCAGCGCCAGGTGGAGGGCTGGACCAGCCGCTACGAAAAAGCCCTGACACCGGACGCACCGCACTGGGAACAGGTGATCGCCTGGCTGCGCGACAAGATGCCCGCCGACCACCCGCGCCCGGGCATCGTGCACAACGACTACCGCTTCGACAACGTGATCCTCGATGCCGACAACCCGATGCGCATCATCGGCGTGCTGGACTGGGAAATGACCACCCTCGGCGACCCGCTGATGGACCTGGGCAACAGCCTGGCCTACTGGATCGAGGCCAATGACCCACCACCGGTACAGCTGATGCGCCGCCAGCCGAGCAATGCCCCGGGCATGCTGACCCGCCGCCAGTTCGTCGATTACTACGCCGAGCGCGCCGGCATCCGCCTGGACAACTTCGATTACTACTATTGCTATGGCCTGTTCCGCCTGGCCGGCATCGTCCAGCAGATCTACTACCGCTTCCACCACGGCCAGACCCAGGACAAGCGCTTCGCCCAGTTCATCCACATGAACCGGCTGCTGGAGCAGATGGCCCTGCAGGTGATCGGCAAGTCCTCACTCTGACAACAAGGAAAACGGCATGTCCAAGACCACCCTGTTCGACCTCGACGGCAAGATCGCCTTCGTCTCCGGCGCCAGCCGCGGTATCGGCGAAGCCATCGCCCACCTGCTGGCCCAGCAAGGCGCCCACGTGATCGTCTCCAGCCGCAGGCTCGAAGGCTGCCAGCACGTAGCCGATGCCATCGTCGCCGCAGGCGGCAAGGCCAGCGCCGTGGCATGCCACATCGGCGAGATGGAGCAGATCCAGCAGGTGTTCGCCGGTATCCGCGAGCAGTTCGGTCGCCTGGACATTCTGGTCAACAACGCCGCCACCAACCCGCAGTTCTGCAATGTGCTGGACACTGACCTGGGCGCCTTCCAGAAGACCGTGGACGTGAATATCCGCGGCTACTTCTTCATGTCGGTGGAAGCCGGCAAGCTGATGCGCGAGCACGGTGGCGGCAGCATCATCAACGTGGCCTCGATCAATGGGGTCTCACCGGGGCTGTTCCAGGGCATCTACTCGATGACCAAGGCCGCGGTGATCAACATGACCAAGGTGTTCGCCAAGGAATGCGCGCAGTTCGGTATCCGCTGCAACGCCCTGCTGCCGGGGCTGACCGACACCAAGTTCGCCTCGGCCCTGGTCAAGAACGACGCCATTCTCAACGCCGCCCTGCAGCACATCCCGCTCAAGCGCGTGGCCAACCCCAACGAGATGGCCGGCGCGGTGCTGTACCTGGCCAGCGAGGCGTCCAGCTATACCACCGGCACCGCGCTCAATGTCGACGGCGGCTACCTGTCCTGACCGTACTGCTTGCCCGTTCTCATGGAACTGCACAAAAAGGTTGACGCAACCCGTCAACCTGAAGTTTACAGCTCAGGTATACTGCCGGCTTCGGCCCAAGCCCAGGATCCTGACCATGACGGAAAACAGCTTTGCCTTTCGCCTCAAGGAACTGCTCGAACACCACAAGCTGACCCTGCAGGCGGTAGGCACGGCACTGGGCATCTCGCGCACGGCCGTGCACAAATGGACCCGCGGCGGCGAGATCGACTACGACAACCTGCGCAAGCTGGCGGACTTTCTCAAGGTCAATTGGATCTGGCTGCGCTATGGCGAAGAGGCCCTGCAAAGCGTGCAGCATGCCGAAGTGGTCGAGCTGCCGATGACCGACCTGCGTCGGCGCTACACCGCTGAGATCATGGAAAGCGAAATGCGCATGAAGCTGGCCCAGGAAGGTGCGCGCATCGTCACCTGGGAATGGAACCTGGTCAGCGACGAGGTGACCTATTCACCCAACGTCGAAGACGTGTACGGCTGGCCGGTGCGGCACAACGAGGACTTCTGGGTGCACGTAGCCCCCGAAGACGCCATGCAGATGCACGCCATGTACACCCGCGCCGTGGCCAGCGGCACCCGCTGCGAATGTGATTTCCGCATCACCCGCCCCGACGGCAGCCAGCGCTGGATCGCCTCGCGCGCCACGGTGCTGCAGGACAGCGCCGGGCGTTCGGTGAAGATGGTCGGTATCAGCATGGACGTCACCGAACGCAAGGTGGCCGAGGCGGAGCTGCGCCAGAGCGAGGAGCGTTTTCGCACCATCTTCGAACTGGCCTGGGGCGCCCTGGCCTACATCGACCCGGACGGCACCTGGAGCCGCGTCAACGGCAGCTTCTGCGAACTGTTGGGCTATACCGAACAAGAGCTGTATGGCATGACCTTCCAGCAGCTCACCCACCCCGACGACCTGCCCGGTAACCTGGTGCTGCTCGAACGCATGCTGGCGGGCGAAATCGACCGTTACGAAGTGGAAAAACGCGTGCGCCACAAGGATGGCCGCTACATTTGGGTGCGTGCCCGTACCTCGTTGCAACGTCACGCCGACGGCCAGCCCGAGCACCTGATCAGCGTGTTCGAGGACATCACCGCCGAGCGCGACGAACATGAACGCCTGCAGGCCCATATCGCCGGCCTGCAAGCTCGCCTGAGCTAGACGGAGAAGCGAGTCGATGCTGCCCGGAAGCCTGTCGACCAATGGCCAATGCCGTAACCCTGTGCAGCGCCGCGGCACCGTGGGGCTGTATTTCGTCGCCGGGCTCTCGGTGCTGGCGGGCATGACCGACGCCATCGGCTTCATGGCCACCGGCGATTTCGTCTCGTTCATGAGTGGTAACACCACCCGCCTGGCCGTCTCGCTGGGCAGCGCCGAGATGGGCCTGGTGCTACGCCTGGTGCTGGTGATCGGCGCCTTTATCCTGGGCAACGCCATGGGCGTGATCATCGCGGCGAAAAGCGGCCGGCGCCCCTGGCCGTTACTCAGCCTGATCGGCGCCCTGCTGGTGTTGGCTGCCTTGCTGCCGGAGTTGCTGCAACTGCCCGCGCTGCTGGCGGCGGTCACGGCCATGGGCATGATCAACGCCGTGGTGGAGGAAGTGAATGGCCTGCCGATTGGCCTGACCTACGTCACCGGCGCCCTGTCACGCTTCGGTCGGGGCCTGGGGCGTACCTTGCTGGGCCAACGCCGCGAGGGCTGGCGGGTGCAGTTGATTCCTTGGAGTGGCATGTTCCTGGGCGCCATCGCTGGGGTTCTGCTGGAGCAGCGCTTCGACCGCGCCGCGCTGCTCGCCAGCGCTCTGCTGGCCCTGCTGCTGGGCCTGGTTTCGCTGAAGATCCCGCGGCGCTGGCAGCTGCGCTACATGCCGCGCTGAATCACAGGCAGGTCGCTGCGGCAGCGCGACGGCGCAAGGCGTTGGTGTCGTTGCTTTGCGCGTAGTAGTCGACACGGGTCCCACCGGCCTGCGGGTAGATGTCTGCGAACGACTCCGCTTCCCGGGTATAGACGGTGAAGCCGCCCTGCTTGCGCGGCGCCAGGTAGCCGCTGGCATCGACACCGAATGCCGCCTCTTCCTGCCAGCTGAACTGGATGCACTGGGCGACAAGGTCAGGCGTCTTGGCCGAGTCGAGCTGGGCGGTCGGCGCACCGTTACGCGCGGCGTCCATGGCCGCTGAAGCACAACCGGCCAGTACCAGTGCTGCGGCGATCGGCAAAATTGCTCGCATGTTCCATCCTCGGGGGCAAAAAAGAAGGCGACTCTAGCACTGGCGCCAGCGCGAGTGAATTGTCCTGCGCGAACCGTTGTCGCAGATAGGGCATGCCCTGCCTACAAGGAGCCCTCCATGAAGCCACGCCAAGCCCTGTATGCCCTGCTGCTCGGTGCCACCTTGCCCTGCCTGCCCCTGGCAGCGACTGCGGCGGGTGCGCCAGAGGAAAGCGTCACCGCACCGCACACCGAACGCGAACTGAAGGTCGGCGACAAGGCGCCGGACCCATACAAGCGCGACGAACTGGCCGTGCGCGACTGGCGCGCCAAAGGCCTGCCTGCACCGGAAACGGACAGCCACTGGGTACGCCTGGCCGATCATTACGTGCTGGTGCAGACCACCAATGGCGTGATCCTCGCCATCCAGCCCGCCACCTGATCCCACGCCCGGGCGAGTCCGCCAACCCAGGTGACCTACGCACCAGCACTTGCCCGGGCCCTTTCGCGATCTAACCCATGCCGCTTATCGCTGGCGCGGGAAAAACTTGCGCGCGCAAGAAACCAAATCGAGCGATGCCTGTCTCACGAAGTACCCCGTAAACCTTTGCGGATCAAGGACCTATATCGTGATCAAGCGTATTGCGAGCTTTTCATTGATTGCCACCGTGCTGCTGCTGGGCGGCTGCTACCACCATTACGACGATGATGACTATGGCTGGCGGGACCGTGATCGCGACCATCGCTACTACCGCTATGACCGCGATGACGATGACCATCGCTACCGCGACCGGGACCGTCGCGACCGTTACTACCGTCACCGCGACCGTGATCGCGACGACGATGACGATTGATACCACTACCAACCTGACCCGCCGCCGTGGCGCGGCACTTTTACCCTGATGATTCCTTTGAGGTTCATATCATGCGTCTGACTCTGCCTTCCCTTGCCCTCGGCTTGCTGCTCTGCCAGGGCGCATTTGCCGGCGACGGCACCGCGGCCATCGGCGGCGGCCTGGGTGGCGCCCTGGGCAACATCGTTGGCCAACAGATCGGCGGCAGCACCGGTGCTGCCATTGGCGCAGGCCTGGGCGGTGCGGCCGGCGGCGCGGTCGGTGCACGCAAGGGCAACCGAACCGAAGCGGCCATCGGCGGCGGCCTGGGTTCGGCCGGCGGTTCGGTACTGGGCCGCGCGGTAGGCGGCTCCACCGGTTCGACCATCGGCGCAGGCCTTGGTGGTGCTGCAGGCGGTGCCCTGGGCAACCACATCGGTGACAACGACCGCGACCACGGCCACCGCCACCACCGTCGTCACCGCCACTGATCCATCGTACGCAGGGGGCTGCTGCGCAGCCCTCTCGCGGCACGAGGCCGCGCCTACCGAAAGCCCGTCATCCAGACTGCAGCCTTGCAGTGCATCAATACCTCCTTCACCACACGCCGGCACACTAGCGCTACTCTCTACCGTGCCCCTCGCGTGAAGGATCACCCCTCTCCATGAACCATGAGCTGCTCTGGGTCCTCGGCCTTTTGGCCATCGTCGTCATTCTCTTCGTCGTCAACCGCCCGCGCATGGACGTGGTCGCCCTGCTGGTGATTCTCGCCCTGCCGCTTTCGGGCATCCTCACCATCGAGCAGGCCCTGGCCGGTTTCAGCGACCCCAACGTGGTGCTGATCGCCGCACTGTTCGTGATCGGCGAAGGCCTGGTGCGCACCGGCATCGCCTACCGCATCGGCGAATGGATGAGCGAACGCGCCGGCAACAGCGAAGCGCGCCTGCTGGTGCTGCTGATGATCGCCGTGGCCGGCCTGGGCTCGGTGATGAGCTCGACCGGCGTGGTGGCGATCTTCATCCCGGTGGTATTGAGCATTGCCGCGCGCCTGCAGCTCTCGCCCAGCCGGCTAATGATGCCGCTGAGCTTCGCCGGGCTGATCAGCGGCATGCTCAGCCTGGTCGCCACACCGCCCAACGTGGTGGTGCACAGCGAACTGGTGCGCCATGGCGAGCAGGGCTTCAATTTCTTCAGCTTCACCCCGTTCGGCCTGGTGGTGCTGGTGCTCGGCATTGGCTACATGCTGTTCGCCCGCCGCTGGCTCAGCGGCGAAGTGCGCAAGGACGGCCGTGTGGAAACCCGCCGCACCCTGCTCGACCTGGTGCTGGACTACAAGCTCAACGGTCGCGAGCGGCGCCTGCGCATCCGCCCTCATTCGCCTCTGGTCGGCCATACCCTGGGCGAACTGGAACTGCGCACCCGCCATGGCGCCAACGTGATCGGCATCGAGCGCCAGCACAAGTTCACCACCCGGGTCATCGCGGCCGACTCCAGCACGGTGCTGCACCAGGGCGATGTGCTGCTGCTCGACCTCTTCGCCAACCTCGACGACCTGCGCAGCCTGTGCCAGACCATGCAGCTCGAACCCCTGCACTTCAAGGCGGCCTACTTCATCGACCAATCCCAGGAGCTGGGCATGGCCGAGGTGTCCCTGCCGCCCGGCTCGCAATTGATCGGCAAGAGCATCCTGGAGCTGGCCTTTCGTAGCCGCTTCGGCCTGAACGTGGTCGGCCTGCGCCGGGAGCAGACCGCTATCGAGGCGCAGCTGGTGGAGGAAAAACTGCGCCTGGGCGACACACTGCTGGTGGTGGGCCCCTGGAAGGCCGTACGCCAGTTGCAGGGCCAACCCCGGGACTTCCTGGTGTTGAGCCTGCCGGCGGAAATCGACCAGGTGGCGCCGGCGCGCACCCAGGCGCCGTTTGCGCTGCTGAGCCTGGCGGTCATGGTGGGCCTGATGGTCAGCGGCGCCGTGCCCAATGTGATGGCCGCCCTGATCGGTTGCCTGCTGATGGGCGCCGGGCGCTGCATCGACATGGACAGCGCGTATCGCGCCATTCATTGGCAAAGCCTGGTGCTGATCGTCGGCATGCTGCCGTTCGCCCTGGCCCTGCAGCGAACCGGCGGCATCGACCTGGCGGTGAGCGGCCTGGTCGGCCTGCTGGGCGGCGCCGGCCCGGGCGCGATCCTGGCGTGCCTGTTCGTGGTTACCGCCGTGATCGGCCTGTTCATTTCCAACACCGCCACGGCGGTATTGATGGCACCGGTGGCGATCAGCACCGCGCAACAACTGGGCATGTCGCCCTACCCGTTCGCCATGACCGTGGCCCTGGCGGCCTCGGCAGCGTTCATGACGCCGGTGTCCTCCCCGGTCAATACCCTGGTGCTGGGGCCAGGCCAGTACCGCTTCGCCGACTTCGTGAAGGTCGGGGTGCCGTTCACCTTTTTGGTGATGCTGGTCACGGTGTTCATGGTGCCATGGTTCTTCGGCCTCTAGCTGACGTCAAGAAACCGACGAAAAATCAATGTGTTCACATTTCGACCGACAGGACACCAGCTAATTGACATTGTCCCCGCTCTCGAAACACACTGACACGATATTGCCCCAGGTGCCTTCGGTCGTTTTCCTGGATTCAGTTCCCGCTTGCCGGTCGAGCCCATGGTGTTTCCAGCCCAATCGCGCCTGCTTCCCCTCCTGGTCCTGTTCGGCCTGACGTTCGCTTTGACCGTGGGCGGCATCCTGGCCCGGCCGATCGAATCCCTGTCGCTGTTCTGGCCGGTGAACGCCGTGCTCGCTGGCCTGCTGCTGCGTTATCCGCGCCAGGCCAATGCAAGGGGCTTCGTGCTCATCTGGGTAGCCATGGTCGCCGCCGACCTGGCCAGTGGCAGCGCGTGGAAGCCTGCCTTGTGGTTCAACCTGTGCAACCTGAGCGTGGTCGCCACCCTCTGGCAGGTGTTGTCGCGCTTGCCCCGTGTGCATCGGCGCATGCGCACGCCACAGGGCGTGCTATGGGTATTCGGCGCCTGTGCCGTAAGCGCCACGGTGGCGGCGAGCCTGGCCTGCGTAGTGGCAGCGCCGTGGTTCCAGGAATCGCTGCGGGCCACCTGGCTGGCCTGGTTCAGCGAGCAGTTTTCCACCAACGTGCTGGTGCTGCCGATGCTGCTCACCGCACCGAACCTGCGAACCCTGGTACGCGGTGGCACCCAGGCGATCCGTGTGACGCCCATCCTGGTGTTGTTGGCCTCCTTGGCCCTGAGCATCGCATTCGGCGGGCCAGGCGCCATCGCCTTTCCCATCGCCGCGCTGCTCTGGTGTGCCTGGATCTACTCACCGTTCCTGGTGTGCGTGCTGGCTTTCACCGCTGGCACCACGCTGATCGTCGCCGTGGCCCAGAGCCTCATGCATTTCAGCCTGCCGCAGAGTGTGCCTGGGGTCACCACGTTGATGTCGGCGCGCCTGGGCATCGCCATGCTGGTGCTCGGCCCGCTGGTGGTGGCCTGTGTCAGCCAGGCCAACCGCTGCCTGCTGGCGCGCCTGGCGCACCAAGCCACGGTGGATCACCTGACCGGCGCCCTCACCCGCAGCGCCTTCACCCAACGTGCCATGGCCCTGCTCGACAGCCGTCAACAACATGACCAGGCCTTGCCGCTGACCCTGATGATGCTCGACATCGACCATTTCAAGGGCATCAATGACCAGCATGGTCATGCCGTGGGCGACCAGGTATTGCGCCAGTTCGCCCGCACCCTGCAGGACCAGCTACACGAAGGCGAGCTGTTCGCCCGCCTGGGCGGCGAAGAATTCGTGATCATCGTGCCTGGCCTGGCGCCGGAGCAGGCTAAGTTCACCGCCGAACGCCTGCGCCGTGCCGTGCAGGAACTGCGCGTGGTCCAGGCCGAGCAGCACCTGCAGGTGACCGTCAGCATCGGCGTGGCCGGTTGCGCCCCCGAGCAGCGTGCCGTGAACCTGGACACCTTGCTGGCCCGCGCCGACCAGGCGCTCTACCGGGCCAAGGCCGATGGCCGCAACCGCGTCGAACAGGCCGAGGCCCAGCGCCAGGCGATGTGACCTACCCCGCCAGCAAGTCCCAGGACAACTTGGCGATCAGCGCGCACAGCAGCACCAGGAACAGCCCGCGCACGAAGCCTGCGCCCTTGCGTACCGCCAGCCAAGTACCGGTCAGGGCGCCGAGGATGTTGAACGCCGCCATGGGCAAGGCGATGGCCCACAGCACATTGCCCGATGGGATGAAGAACACCAGCGCGGCCAAGTTGGTGGCGATGTTCACCAGCTTCGCCGAGGCCGAGGCGTGGAGAAAATCCAGGGCGAAAAAGCGGATGAACAGGAAGATCAGAAAGCTCCCGGTGCCCGGCCCGAACAACCCGTCGTAGAAGCCGATGGCGCCTCCGATCAGCACCGCCAGGCACTGCTCCTTGCGGCCGATCTGGGCGGGCTTGTGCAAGGTGCCGAAATCCTTCTTGCAGAAGGTGTAGACCGCCATCAGCACGATCAGCACCAGTACCGCCGGGCGCATCAGGCTTGGCGGCACCAGGGACACCGTCGCCGCGCCAACGAACGACATGACGAAGGCGCTGAGCATCGCCGGGACGATCAACCCCCAGTCCAGTTTCACCTTGCGTACGAATGAGCGCGCTGCGAACGATGTGCCACAGACCGAGGCCAGCTTGTTGCTGCCCAGCAGTGCTGCCGGTTGCGCGTTCGGCAACAAGTTGAACAGCGCAGGGATCTGGATCAACCCACCACCGCCCACAGCGGCATCGATCAGGCCTGCGGCGAAGGCGAACAGCGAAAGCAGGGCTATATCCATCATGAGGCGGGCTCCAGGCATCAAGGCGAGCGCCAAGGCTAATCAAAGCCGCGCGCTTATGGTGAAATGCCGCATTGCGAAAACTGCAATCAAGGAGCCTTTCATGGCATTGGATATGCTGCGCGAGATCCAGGCGTTCGTAAGCGTCGCGCACAAGCGCAGCTTCGTTGCCGCGGCCCGCGCCCTGGGGCGCTCGCCCAGCTCCGTGACCCGCGCGGTGCAAGCGCTGGAAGACAACGCCGGAACCAAGCTGCTCAACCGCAGCGCAAGTGCCGTGAGCCTCACCGAGGCGGGCGAACGCCTGCTGCCTCACGCTGAGCGCTTGCTGGATGTGCAACGGGACGCGACGGACGAACTGGCCGCGCTCAGCGGCACCGCCCAAGGCTGGATCCGCTTCGCCGCGCCGGAACTGCTCAGCCAACAATGCTTGCCCCAGGTCTTGGCAGGGTTTGCCCGGCAACACCCCCAGGTCACCCTGGATGTGCAGTTCAGCGACCTGGCGTTGGACCCGCTGCAAGGCAAGTTCGATTTCGTCATTCGCGGTGCCTTCCCGCAGTCCAGTGAGCTGATCGGCTACCCGCTGTGGCGCTACCGACGCTACCTGTACGCCAGCCCGGACTATCTGGCCCAGGAAGGCACGCCTGGGCACCCCGAAGCCCTGGAAGAACACGCGATCATCCTGCATACAGCACCCCGCATCCTCAAGGCCTGGCACTTCTATCGCGATGGCCAGATCACCAGCCTGCGCCCGCACCCTCGCCTGCGCCTGAGCTCAGGTGGCGCGGTGCTGCAAAGCGCCCTGGCCGGCGCCGGCATCGCGCGCCTGGCAGATTGGGTGGGTGACCCGTACGTGCGCGCCGGGCGCCTGGTAAAGGTCTGCCCCGACTACCGATTGACCTCCAGCACGGGCCAGGACCCACAGATGCATGCCCTGTATCCGGCCGGCGAGCTGCCGGCGCGGGTACGGGAACTGTTGCAGATGCTGCGTCGAGTCTGCCCATGAGCGACGGTTCGGGCTGGCTTCGACAGCGCTGCTCAAATTCTGTTCAATTTAACAGAGCCCGCCGCCAGCTTGGGTTGCAGAACTTTATCCACAGACCTACCCACGTTTTTTGTGGACAGATTTCCCAGCGCAAAGAACGACTTATCGTACAAGCTGGGGCCCCGGGAGCGGGCCACGAACAACGGGCTCAACTGGGCGGAATGGTACCCAGCAGGCCGATCAGGATTGTCAGGAACAGGAAACCACCCAGGAACAGTGCGAGCTTGCCCATCGGAACCTCTACAGAGATGTACGGGAACGGGGAGGCTGGCTGGCGCGGATGCGGCGCAGCTCAGCGTACCCAGCGCTCTCCGGTTGGAAAGGCTGGGCCTGATGGGTATTGTCGGCGCGAGACTGATACAGTTACAGATTCAGGTTCATGGAAAAAAAGCGTATCAGATGAACGCTGGCGACCAGCCTGTGCCCGCTTGAGTGCCCCTGGTGAAATCCTTGTAGGAGCGGGCTTGCCCCGCGATCAAGGGCGAAGCCGTTGCCAGGCGACGGTGATATCGGGGCGGGCCTAATCGCGGGGCAAGCCCGCTCCTACAGGGGGGTGCGTGGACTCAAGTGACCCGTTGGTAACCGCCGCGCACACCCCGGCGTGACATCACCCATTGCCACAGCTGGATGTCCCGGGCACGAAACGCCCCCGCGCAGGACAACAGGTAGTAACGCCACATGCGTCGGAAGCGTTCGCCCAGCTCATCGGCGAAGTACTGCCAATGGGCCTCGAAGTTTTCGTGCCAGGCCATCAGCGTGCGGTCGTAGTCGGCGCCGAAGTTATGCAGGTCCTCGACCACCAACAGGCCATCGGCGGCATCGCCGATCTGGCCGATCGAAGGCAGATCGCCATTGGGGAAGATGTACTTGTCGATCCAGCGGTCCGGCACGTCGCGCCGTCGGTTCTTGCCAATGGTGTGCAACAGCAGCAGGCCATCCTCCTCCAGGCAACGCGCGGCAACTTCCATGAACGTGCGATGGTTCTTGCGCCCCACGTGCTCGAACATGCCAATGCTGACCACGCGGTCGAAGCGCTCGTCGAGCTCGCGGTAATCCTGCAGACGAAACTCCAGCGGCAGGCCTTTGTAGCGTTTCTCGGCCCATTGGCACTGCTCGCGGGAGATGGTCACCCCGACACACTCGACACCATAGCGCTCAGCGGCAAAACCCATGAAGCTGCCCCAGCCGCAACCAATGTCCAGCACACGCATACCAGGGCGCAGGCCCAGCTTGCGGCAGATCAGGTCCAGCTTGGCTTCCTGGGCCTGGGCGAGGTCGCCGGCCTCTTTCCAGTAGCCGCAGGTGTAGGTCATGCGCGGGTCGAGCATGGCGGCGTAGAAATCATTGCCCAGGTCGTAGTGGCGCTCGCCCACGGTCCAGGCGCGCCGGGAGGTCTGGCGATTGAGCAGGCGAGCCTGCAGCGTATGGTAGATCAGTGCCATCGGGCTGACTTGTTCGGCCACGCCAGCGCGCAGCAGGCGGGTGAAGAACTCATCAAGTTGCTCGCAGTCCCAGTCACCGTCCATGTAGGCCTCGCCCAGGCCAAGGTTGCCCTGGGCCAGGGCGCGCTGGGGTACATCGGCGGTGTGCAGTTGCATGTCCCAGGGCTGCTCGCCTTCCAGGCCAAGGCCGGCCTGGGCCAGCAGTTCACGGGCGAAGCGGGTGGTACGGTTGGCCGGCGCGGCGCCGGGCAGGTTGGAGGAAAACTCGAAAGGCATGGTGTGTCCTTGTGGGTATTGGAAATCGGACGCGCTTCAAACGTCGGGGGTGTCCTGGTGCAGCCCCAGCACCACTTGCAGCTCCTGGCGTAGCCAGGGCTGCTCAATCGAAGGCAGGCGGGCCTGCAATTGGCGGGCGACCCAGCGCTGGCCGCGGGCGATGAAAAGCAGCCGCTCGTGCAAGTCGGCGATGGCCATGGCCTTGCCATAGAACTCGCCCATGCCTCCGCCAGGCTTGGCGTCGAGACGTTCCAGGCAGTTGCGCAGGCGGCGGCAGCTCTCCGCCTCGCCGTGGTGCAGCTGCTCCAGGCGCTGGAGCAGCAAGGGGTCGTTGGTCTGCCTGGCACTGTCGAGCATCAGCCGGGCACCGGCACGCTCGGCGCGCATGAGCATGCGCAACCAGTCGATCAGGTCATCGGAAGGCGGTACGGCAGGGCCCTGTGATTCACAAGCATGCGACATGGAAAACTCCTGAAGCCGCTGGACTGCGCGGCGACAGGACGAGCTTAGAATGCTGGCACGCTGAAATTAATTGAAATTAAATGGGGGTTGAGTGCAATAAAACGAATACCTGAACAACACTCGAAACCCTTTTCATAGAGGGCTGTCCAGCCGTATTCAGGGCCTGGCCCGGATCAGCCAGCACGCCTTCACTGCAACTTTGCTGCAACTTTTTTGATGCAATCGGCATGAGGCGTCCCGCCCATTATTGGACCCCTTTCTTCCCCTGCCCCGTATCGCCTTCCTGCTCGGCAGTGCGCTGGGCCGTGGTCTTGCCACCTTCGGGCTGTCGGGCGTTCGGTCGCAAGGCATCGTTGTCCCGTTCGACTTCACCTGGCGTGCGTTGAGTGGGCGTGCTGCCGGTGTTCTTTTTCATGATCCACCTCGGTGCGAACCTTTGCAGGGTTCGAGCCGTGCATCAGTTGAAGGGTTCAATCCCTCTGTTTTTTCCGCCTGCAAGTACGTGCTTTGCGCCAAGCAATTGAAACATTTCTTTTCCCATAAACCCGGGATGACCGGCCGTGGCCCCTGCAGGCCGTTCGAACGCGTAACGAGCACCTGCCCCCCTGCCTACGGGGTAAACACCCTGTTTCAGCTCATCAATGGAAACGGATCTAGCACTCGCTTTGTAGGACCCATCCGAAGTACACGTAGCCCATGTATTACATAAAGCCCAGTTCCTGTATGAAACATCAGTTTCACCCGTTTGAACGAGCTGATACGGTCGCCGCTTTCCTACAGCGGCACGGATGCCAGCAGCACGAGACCGACATGGACCCGTATCAGACCTCTGCCCTCGCCCTACAAAAAAACCTGCTCAACCTGCGCCAGAAGCGCGACCTGTTGAGGTCCCAGGCACGTCACGAAGAAGCCGACAGGCTTGCCAAGCGAATCGCCGATATCGAGGCGACGCTTCGTGGCCTACCAGCCGTACCGACCTTACAGTGACTGGCCAGGCCAGCCTCAGAATGCACGGTTGAGAAGTAATCCACCGCCAGTGTCGGGGCTCGCATCGGAAAAGCCCTTCAATGCATAGAGCTGGACCTTCCAATGCGCATCGAGCTTTTGCGTCAGGAACAAGGTGAGCTCCTGGATTTCATCGCCATCGGCGGTCACTTTCTGCCGCCAGTCGTAGGCCGCCCCGGCGGACGTGCCAGGCGCCAGGCGGGCGACCAGGCCGACGGACGTGAAGATCGGATCGCGAAACTCGCTGCCCGCCGGGTCACCGAACTTCTTCCAGCCCAACGTGGCGAAGCCGCTCATGGCGCCGAAGGCCCGCACCAGGTCGACCTGGGCGGAGTAGTCGGTTTTGCCTGTCCCCAGGCAACGGTCTTCGTCAGCCGTGGGCAATTTCACCTTGCCCACTAGGTCCACCAACAGGTTGCCGCCGTCGCGGCCATCGAACAACGCGTAGTCGACGCTGGCCACCGTGTCTCCGAGGCCGCTCTCGACGCGCCCGCAATCATCACCCGCCAACGGCTCGCCGCCGGGGCCCACTGCAGGGTTGGTGATGCGCAGGTAGGGGATGGTGAGCTTGTAGACCATCGGGCCGGCTTCGTACTTGCCGATCACCGGCATGTACCAGGTCTCGCTGGTGGCGGCCGTGCCATAGTCGCCCCGCGAATAGTCCAGCCCCGTCGAAAGGCTGAGGTCATCGGCCAAGGCAGGCAATGCCAGGGTCATCAGGCAGGGAAACAGCGCGCGCATCGGTATCATGCTCACCTCGTGGCGATTGCCTATCGACGTTTACATCGCTCACCCAGCGATCAGGCCAGGCCCAGTGCTAATGCGGCCCCGAGTGGTCCGGGCGCTCGATTTTCTCCGGGCGGTCGGGCTTTTCGGGGCGTTCGACCTTCTCTGGCCGTTCGACTTTGTCCGGCCGCTCCACACGTTCCACCCGCTCGATTTTTTCGATGCGCTCGGGCTTGTCCGACCGGTCGGAGCGCTCGATTTTCTCGATCCGCTCGATGCGCTCCACACGCACACCGTTTTCGAACACCTCGATCCGCTCGCGGGTCTCCACACGGTCTCCATCGTCACGCGTCTCGATCCGCTCCCGGCGCTCGAGCGCTCCCGAACCTGACACGTCCTGGCGCTCGATCTTGCCACCGGATCCATCGTGTTCGATGCGCACCCGAGCTCCAGCCTGTCCGTCCTGTCCGTGCCCGGCCTTTGCGCCTTCATGGTTTTGCGACTCGACCTTCCGCCCGCTCGCGTGGTCGACCTCGCCGGAATGCCCGTGCAGAACCTCGACCCGATCGGCCCGAATGCGGCGCGCCTGCTCGAATACGCCGCTCACCCGAACTCGCTGGCCGATGGCAAGGCTCGACGCCTGGCCGCCGCCGACGTGGGCCGTGAAACCGCCAACGTCGATGCGATCACCGTGTCGCCCGCGCACCAGCCCTTCCACCAACGCGTTGCGCACTCGCCCAGCGAAGGGGAAAGCGGGATCCCGGCTCGCCTTGGCCACCTCCAGTTGCTGGCCATTCCATGCACCCCGCACCAGTATTTCACCGGTGGCCGGCAGCGGCTTGCTCAGCGCCAGGCCCTGCAGGTTGCCTGCTTGCCGGATATCGCCAATAGCGCTGGCCTGCCTCAGGCCTGGCGCACGATCGATCCGGCTGGCCATGACCTCGCCCTGGGCATTGCGCAGGCCGCTGACGCGCACCGTTTCACCGATGCGCAGGCCGGGTGCCAAGCGGGCACCCGTGGCCACGTGCACCGGCTGGCCCATCACACGCAGGGCCGTATCGCCAGAGGCAAGTCCTGTTACCGGACCTTCATAAGCATTGAGGATGGCGATGCTGCGCGCCTCCAGCCCCCGGCGTGACGAGTACGCCTCCACCGCGACGACCTGACCGATCGCCAGGCGCCGGCTGCTCGCTGGCAGGCCGTTCTCGCTGAAGGCCACCTGGTCATCGAAATGCACTTCCGCCCCATTGACGCAAATCGAGCCAAAGCCGGTGATGGTGCCGACAATGCCGGTGCCACCGACCCCGCCATCCCCGACCGGAGCCCCGGTGCCACCGATTCCTCCGCCACCTGGCCGCGCACCGGTGCCGCCAATGCCCCCATTGTCCGCTGGCGCGCCGGTGCCGCCCATACCGCCAGGCTCGACGCAAGCCGGTGCTGCCGATGCCAAAGGTGGCAGCACAAGCAGGCCGAACAGCACGACGAGGCTGGCGACCAGACGCGCAATCCTGTTCATGGCGGGCTGGCCTTGGCTTCAGAGGGCGCCTCGGCCGGGCTGGGTTCGGTGTAGAAATAGAGCCCGACGGTGATGCGCTGGCGGGCATCGGCAGGCGGTGGGTCGCGCGCTTCCAGCTCGGCCGCCAGCTGGTTCAGAGCGACGAGCACTTGCATGCCGTCGGTCTGCACCAGCGTCTTGAGGTGCTCGACACCCGCCGAGGACAGGCTGTCGTAGTGCACCGCGCGCTCGAAGAACGGCTCGCCTGTCTCTGTCAGGTTGTGCACCGCGGCGCAGGCATGGTCATGCAGATTGTGGCGCAGGTACGCCACCTTTTCCTCGAAGCCCCGCTGCGGGATGAACGCCCGGGTCTGCAGGTGCACCTGGTCCTGCTCGTCCACCCGCACCACGCCCAGGCGCAGCCATTCATCCAGCACGACGCGCGCGCGAATATCGGTGCTCAGCGCCGCGACCAGGCTATCGAACGAGCCGTCGCCCCCCACGCTGGCCAGGCGCGGCAAGGCCCGCGGCTGGCCGGGCTGGTCGCAGAACGGGGCCTGGTTCAGCCAGATGCTCACCAGGTGCGCACCGAAGGAAACCGCCTCCGGCATGCCGGTGTCGCCTGCCGCTGGTTGGGCGCGCAAGCGCCGCACATCCTTGCGATGCACGCCGGTGATCAGGCTGATCCGGCTGTCGCTCGCCGGCTTGCCATCAATACGGAATTCTTGCTCGGCGACCTCCACGAAGATCTCCTTGAGCACGTGGGTGAAGCTGTTGAAGGTGACCCCTTTGCGCAGCATCAGCCTCACCAGCGGCCGCATGACATGCTTCAACGCAGGCAAGAGGGAAGGAGGCAAGGTAGGCAATTGCATTGCAGGTCTTCCTTATCGACGGGCGAGCGGTGTGGTCCCAGGCCATTCCAGCAGCTTGCCCAAGGCATCACAACCATCCTGGCCTACGCCCTGCCCCACCACGGAGCCCGACCATCGCGCCGGGCCCCGTCGTCCTGGGTTCAGCGGTCAAGCACCGCCGCGATCATCACCTACGTCATGGGCCGGGCCGTCGTCGGCACCGTGACCGACGCCGTGGGCTTCGCCGACATCGTGGCTGGGACCATCATCGGCGCCATGGCCAACACCATGGGCCTCACCAACATCATGGTTGGGGCCATCGTCGGCGCCGTGACCTACGCCATGCGCCTCGCCGACATCATGGTTGGGGCCATCGTCAGCGCCATGGCCAACGCCATGCAGGCCGCCTTCATCGTGATCACGACCATCATCGCGGCCATGCCCGCTGTTCGCGCTTCCCGGGCCACTGTTGCCGGCATGCCCACCCTCGCCGCTGTGGCCCGAGCCGCTGTGGCCACCGTGGCCGCCGCCGTCGCCGCCGTGACCTCCGCCATGGCCGCCACCACCGCTACCACCATGGCCACCACCACCTCCGCCGCCACCGTGCCCACCGCCGCCGCCGTGACCGCCTCCACCTCCACCATGCCCACCGCCGCCGCCGTGACCGCCCCCTCCACCGCCATGGCCACCACCGCCGCCATGACCGCCTCCTCCACCGCCATGGCCACCACCACCATCTTTCGCATAAGCGCTGGAGAAATCACTGATCTGGTCAGGAACCAACGCCAGCGATGCCGAAAGAGCGCCGCCAATGGCGAGCGCCAACAAGCATTTCTTGAGCAGCATGATGAATCTCCGCTTCAGGGTTGCAGTTTCACGCTCGAAACAAACGCAACAACCAACGAATCCCGATTGCCTTACGGGCAACCAGCCAACCAGCGGGTGCTCCATCCCGGTGTCTGTGCCGATGTGCGTATGCACATTCCTTCCGAGGCCAGTCAGCCTGTTCTGCGTGGGATTTTTTCCCACGTTTCGAGCATAGACCTGTGGTACAGAGAGTCAATGACCAGCTATCCGTTAGCGATCTGGCCCAAGCCCCAGCCGTGTTGCACAACGAGGAAGATGAAGAGCAACTCTGACGTTTGTCGCGCTGACACCGGGATCATGGCTGGCCGCCCATCCAGGTGGATGCAAAGCCAGTAACCAGAGGTGGCCACAGCGTAGTAGCGTGGGGCATTACCGGTATCACGGAGGGGCGATATGAGCATTCGCAGCCTGGCCAAGAACCTCCCGGCAGACCCTGATCATGAAGGCAGGGTCCTGGGTTGGGGCGTACTCAGAGACCGGCACCCCTGGCATTTCGTGGATGTCTATGCCGACCAGCAGACGGCCCGGGCAGAAGCGCAGCGGCGCGGCGAGGGCTATGTCGTAGAATATGGCTCGCACCGGTTGGGGTCGGATGATTTTATCTGCGGCGTAACAGCGCCTGAGGGGTAAGGCTGCAATTGCCTTGCTCGATTCTCTCCTGCTTTACGCCCCTCTAGGTGGGGTTTACCCGCGAACGATGCGACGCGGTATAGGGCACCGGCTTCGCCGGTGTTCGCGGGTAAACCCACATGGACCGCACATGGTTTTATAACCTCTTATTCATCCACTAAAACACCTTGCGACAGGCCATTGCGCGGTGAACCTTAATGGCATTCGGAACTCAGTAACCCAGACGGCGCCTGCAACTTCTACAAAGGATTGCCATGGGACATGCTTCACCCACCGTTCTTCCCGCGATTCGCGTAGAACGTGAACTGAGCCTGCGAGCAGTGCTCACCGGCGTGGTGCTGGGCATCTTGCTCACGCCATCGAATGTCTATGCAGGGCTCAAGATCGGCTGGTCGTTCAACATGTCGATCATCGCCTTGCTGGTCGGTTTTGCCCTTTGGCAGGGCCTGGCGGGGAGCAGGAAGGGCCGCCCGGCATGGTCGCTGCACGAAAGCAACATCAACCAGACCGTGGCTTCGGCCTCCGCCTCCATCGTTTCCGGCGGGCTTGTCGCGCCCATTCCCGCGTATACACTGCTCACCGGCCACCAACTGGACCCGGTGCCAATGATGGCCTGGGTCTTCTCCGTGAGTTTCTTGGGCATCTGGATTGCCTGGTACCTGCGCCCCACCCTGCTCGCCGACCCTAACCTGAAGTTTCCCGAAGGCATGGCTACCCTGGAGACCCTGCAACAGATCTACAACCATGGGCGGGAAGCCATGACGCGGATCAGGGTTCTTTTCAGCGCCGCGCTGCTGTCAGGGTTGGTGAAATGGATTGACGTGTTCGCCTGGACGATACCGCGTTGGTCTCCCACCTCTACGCTGGAACGCCTGACCTTCACGGCCGACCCTTCTCTGATGCTCATCGGCTTTGGCAGCATCATCGGCATTCGCGTGGGCCTGACATTGCTGTTCGGCGCCGCGCTGGCATGGGGCGGGCTAGCGCCGGGGCTGATCGGCCATGGCTGGGTGGTGCTCGCCCCAGACGCCAGCGGCCCACAGTTTGCCGCACTGGTGGAATGGTTGTTGTGGCCCGGCGTGAGCCTGATGGTTTGTGCGCCCCTGACGTCCTTGGCGGTTCGGCTGTTGCAAGAGCGCCGACGATTGCCCGCCGACCTTAGGGCACCTCGCGCACCGTGCACCAAGATTCGATTCTCCCCCTGGCCTGCTTCGGGGCTGTTGCTCTCCATCGCGCTGGTGGTGCCCCTGCAAGCACTACTGTTCGGGATCGACTGGTGGATGGCCCTGTTGAGCATTCCATTGGCGGTTTGCCTGGCCGTGGTCGCCGCGCGCGTGGTCGGCGCCACCGGCATCGCGCCGATTGGTGCTATCGGCAAGCTGTCACAACTGAGCTTCGGCTTGATCGCCCCGGGCCAGGTGACCATCAACCTGATGAGCGCCAACACGGCAGGTGGCGCGGCCGGGCAATCCACCGACCTGATGAACGACTTCAAGGTCGGCCAGGCGATCGGCGCCACGCCACACAAGCAGCTGATCGCGCAATGCATCGGAATCCTTATCGGCAGCGTATTTGGCGTACTGGTCTACCTGACGCTGATTCCCGATCCGCAGGCCCTGCTGCTCACCGAGCAGTGGCCCGCACCGGCCGTGGCGACCTGGAAGGCCGTGGCCCAAACGCTGACGCAGGGGCTGCAGGCACTTTCCCCGGAAATCCGCTTTGCGATCGTGGCCGGTAGCTTTGTTGGCGTGCTGCTGGGCGCGTTGGACAGCCTGCTGCCGCAACGGGCGGCTCGCTGGCTGCCGAGTACGGCCGCATTGGGGTTGGCCTTCATATTGCCGGCGTCGATCAGCATGATGATGGGTTTGGGGGCAGTACTTACCTGGCTGGTCAGCTGTCGTTGGCCAAACGTCACTGAGCGGTTTGCGATTACAGCGGCAGCGGGGTTGATTGCTGGTGAGAGTATTCTTGGGGTAGGAGCATCGTTTTGGGAGATGCTGCGGACGTTGTAGATGGAGAACATCATCGACAAAAAAGTTATGCCAGGCGGAAACGTAGATACGGTTCTTCATGTACCGTATGCGGGCAACGCCATGCTTACATCCGGCACCTAGGTATATCCCGCCACTAATGAGAGGCGCTTTCAACCAAACCTTCAGGAATGTCCCTCACGCCATGTAAAACGCGCCATACATCGACATGGTCATCGCGCTCACCATAGAACACCAGATAGGGATGACGTTTCAGCGGCCAGTAGAGCAACCCTGGTAAATCCAGCTCATGAGCGTAGCGAGGCATGCCCGAGGCCGGGTGGCGGCTGATGTGGGAATAGGCCTTTTCCAGGGCATCGATAAAACCGAGTGCAGCCTGCTCCGCCTGCTCACCAAGGTAATAGCCGATAGCGTCTTCTACGTCTTGGTTGGCAAGAGCCCGTGGAATGACGGGCTTGGCCTTCATCGGTGAGCCTGACGAACCTTGGCGCGTAGAGATTCGAAATAGTCGCCATCCACAGGAGCAACGGGGACCGATTCAGCTCCAGCCAGCAGCAAGCCACGCAGACGCTGCCGATCCTGGTCCTTGCGAATCAGCTCCCGCACATATTCGCTACTGGTGCTGTAGCCTCGCTGACTGACCTGATCATCGACAAAGGACTTGAGGGCATCCGGCAGAGAGATATTCATGGTGCTCATGGCTTTTTGTCCGTGCTTGACAAAATTTGCCAAATTATACCCCTCCAGCCCTGTCTCGCCAGTGGACTCGACTCGATTTTTCATCCAAAAAATCGCTATCACAGGCAGCCTTTTGCAAGCGGGTCGAAAAGCCATCACCCACAAAAAAGCCCCATTTTCAGGGGCTTTGATGAGAAATGTGGCGGAAGCGTAGTCCGCCCGAGCAATATCCATCAACATCCACATACTTCCATGGAGACCCCGATTTTACTGGCCTCCACTGCACATCACGTCCACCAACGTCTTGCACCATCTACTCAAATCCAGTTGTAAAACGTGGGTAGAAAAATAGGTATGAATCATGGCGCGTGGCATCAACAAGCTCTCCGCTCTCGCGGTGCAAAAAGCAAAGGACCCTGGCTATTACGGGGATGGCGGCGGTCTCTGGTTGCAGGTCAGCAAACTAGGTGGGAAGTCCTGGGTATTCCGCTACACCAGAAACGGCAAGACCCACGACATGGGACTTGGCCCTGTACACACCGTTTCTCTCAGCGAAGCGCGCTCGAAGAGCCTGGAGCATCGAAAAAGCCTGCTTGAGGGTATCGACCCTCTCGAAGCAAAAAAGGCGAAGCAGCAGGCAGCCAAGCTTGAGGCTGTCCGGCATAAGACCTTCAAAGAGTGTGCGCCGGCCTACATCCAAGCCAACCGTGCGGGCTGGAAAACTCCCAAACACGTCCAGCAGTGGGAAAATACGCTTGAGGCCTATGCCTATCCAATCATCGGTGAACTGGCTATCGGAGCGGTCGACACGAACCTGGTGTTGAAGGTTCTACAGCAACAAGTCGGTTCGCCTAGCGAACCGGCACAGTTCTGGTACACGAAGGCAGAAACTGCCAGCCGGCTCAGAGGCCGGATCGAGAACATTCTCGATTGGGCGACTTTCCGCGGATACCGCCAAGGTGAAAACCCAGCACGCTGGAAAGGCCATTTGGAGCATGAGCTACCTGCAAGAAGCAAAGTCCAGAAGGTTGAACATCACGCATCCCTCCCCTACGCGGAAGCTCCGGCCTTTATGCGGGAGTTAGGCAAGCGCAAAGGTGTCTCGGCCAGAGGGATCGTCGCGGTGGACGAGGACGTCGACCCTACCGACATGAATCAGGTGCTGTGGGCCATGGCCACCCGCGCCACGCCGAGTGATGACATCGATATTCTGCGCAACACCCGCGGCTCGCCGCTGGACCCGGCACAGAACCCGCCGGAAAAACGTTTCTTCGGCTCCAAGGCGCTGATCAACGCCTGCAAGGACTACCGCAACATCCGCAACTTCCCGGTCCGCACCCTGTTGCGCCCGACGGTTTACGAACGGGTGCGCGAGCGCTGGAGCGATTTGGGTCTGCCGGGCGAAGCGCCGGTGGTCAGCGCCTTCGACAATGCGTTGGATTTCCATGAATAGCCCTGAGCGACGTATCGTGGTCGGCATCAGCGGTGCCAGTGGGGTGATTTACGGCGTACGTACCCTGGTACTGCTACGGGAGCTGGGCATCACCACGCATCTAGTGATGACCAAATCGGCACAAATCACCCTGGCCCATGAACTCGACATGAAAGTGGCGGATGTCAAAGCCCTTGCCAGCGTCGTACACGATCCGGCAGACATCGGCGCTTCGATTTCCAGCGGCTCGTTCAAGACCCTGGGCATGCTGGTGACACCCTGCTCGATCAAAAGCCTTTCGGAAATCTCCACCGGCATCACCGGCAGCCTGCTCAGTCGCGCTGCCGACGTGACGCTCAAGGAGCGCCGGCCATTGATTCTGATGGTGCGGGAAACTCCGCTGCACCTGGGGCACCTACGCAGCATGACCCAGATCTGTGAAATGGGCGGCATCGTGGTGCCACCGGCGCCTGCGTTTTATGCCCGGCCACAATCCATCGAGGACATGGTCGACCACACGGTAGGCCGCATGCTCGACCTGTTGGGACTGGACACCGGGACGGTACGTCGCTGGGGTTGAAACATCGCTGTTGGCTGCATCTTCGGCAGGCGTCATTCGGCGCCTTGCCGGCTCGCTCTTTCACAACCTGACGCCAAAGAACAACGTTGCGTTGCCTGCCCACTCGATACGGGGATAGGCAGCGCAACGTCGCTTCATTGCAACACTTACCGGCCGCGCTTCTACGTGCCGGTCAGCACTCACTCACGACATCGACCTCGTCGGTGTACAGTCGCAAAACGGTCAACAGGCCAGCGGCAACAAACGCCAGGGCAATGATCGACAAGGCGCCAGTGGCGCGGCCCGGCCCCTCAAGAGTGGCACCGAGCAAGGCGATGCCGGTCACGCCGCCACATTGGCGCGCGGCATTGAGCACCCCGGAGCCGACGCCTACCTTGCCGCTCGGTACACTCGCCAGACAGGCGCCGACGATCACCGGCAACGTCGCACCGCCCAGGCCAATCAGCAGCCCACCGATCACCAGACTCACGCGATCCAGGCCATACAATGCCAGCAATGCCGCCCCAAGGGCCCCGCAGAGCATGCCGGCGGCACCGATCGAACGGGCGCCGAAGGCATTTGACAAACGCCCCGAAAGGCTCGCCATCACCCCGGTGGCAATAGTCATCGGGATCATCGCCAACCCAATCTCTAGCGACGTGCGGCCCTGGCCCTGCAACGCGAACGGCAGGACGAACAGACTGCCGTAATACGCCAGGGTTTGCAGAAACCCAGCGCCAATGGCGGCGGAAAAGGTTCTCGACTCGAACAGATTCAGCGGCAGCATCGGCTCACGCCGGGTCTTCTGCGAATAGATGAACGCCACGCCCGAAACCAGCGCCACCAGCACCGTCGCGATCACCCAGGTATTGCTCCAGCCCCACACCGGCCCTTCGATCAGGGCGAAGACCAACGACACCAGCGCCAGTGCCGAAAGCACCTGCCCCGACCAATCAATCGAACGCGGCTGGATGACCAAGCGACTGCGGCGCAGCGCGCAGCAGCCTAGGGCAATCAGGCAGAACGGCACGTTCAAATAGAAAATCGATCGCCAGTCGACCAGCTCCACCAGCAGGCCGCCGAGCATTGGCCCGCTCACCAGCGCCAGCGCCGAGATCCCGCCCCACAGCGCCACAGCCCTGGCCCGCGCCTTGGCATCGGGATACGCCTCGACCAGCAACGCCATGGAACTGGGTAACATCAACGCCGCACCGATACCTTGAATCGCCCGGGCTGCAATCAGCTCGACCACACTTGGCGCCAGGCCGCAGGCCACAGACGCACCGGTAAACACCAACAGGGCCAACAGAAACACTTTCCTCGCCCCCAGCCGATCACTCAGCGCCCCGGCGGACAACATCAGGCTAGCAAACACCAGGGTGTATGCGCCGGCAATCCATTGCAGCCGATCCATCCCCGTTGCCAAGTCATGCCCAATGCTCGGCAGCACCACATTCAGCGCCGTGACATCCAGCGCGACCATGAACGAACTCAACGCCACGCTCACCAGAACAGGAGCCGCCGAGGCGGGTCTCGCCGCCAGATCCATTGACAGAGTTTTGTCCACTTTCCAACACCTCACTGTGTATTCAGGGACGATCCTGAGGCGGTGCGGGTGCTTCGTAAAATTAAATCTCGATTAACCGAACATAAGAGGAACTACTGAGATGATGAACCTGATGCATTGGCGATTGCTGGTCGCCGTGGCTGACGCCGAAAATGTTTCCCGCGCCGCTGAGCGCTATGGCATTACCCAGTCGGGCGCCAGCCAGGCCCTGACACAAATGGAAGAAGCTCTGGGGGTTAAAGTCTTCGTGCGCGACCGTCGCCAGACCACCGCGACCGCCATCGGGCAGCAGATCATTGATCGCGCACGCCGCATGCTCAGCGAGTTCGAATCGATCCAGAACTTGGTGGATGCCTCGCGCGGCTGCCACCTGGGGCGGATCAAACTCGCCAGTTTTCCTTCGGTGTTCGCTAACCTGCTGCCGCCGCTCCTGCAAAGTTTTAGCCGCCTGCATCCCGGCATCGAAATCGTCTCTCTAGAAGGCACCGACGAAGAAGTCGAACAATGGCTGGCCAACAGCAGCATCGACCTGGGGGTGGTGATGAACCCCTGCCCGTCCCGTGGCGCGCTGTTGCTGGGCCGCGACTCCTGGGTGGCGGCCGTCCCCGCCAACCACGAACTGGCGCGCAAGTCCTCGTCCAGTAGCGTGGCCCTCAAGGATCTGGTGGAAGAGCCATTCATCCTCGCCACCGGCGGCTGCCACCTCAATGGTCAGTCACTGGTCGAACGCGAAGGCCTCAAGCTCAAGGACATCAAGATCACCGTTCGCGACTGGACCACGGCGTTTGCATTGATCAGCGAAGGCATGGGCATTTCCATCGTGCCGGCCTCGACCCTGCCGGTGGATCGTCGGGGTATGCGAGTCTTCGAGTTGAGCAAACCGATCTATCGCGAGTTCGGTTTGGTCTGCTCGCCCGCCGGCGAACGCACGCCTTCGGCCCAGGCGTTTCTCAATGAAATCCGCAAGTCGACCCTCGGCAGCAACATACCGCTGACCGTTCGCAGTACCGAAGCAAAAGTCGCCTGAATGGACATAAGAGTCCCTAATGATGGGTGCATAAGATCGTAATTTTACCAATTGAAGACATGACACCAATATGTCTGGAACGAGGTTCACAGCCGTTTCCGGCGTGGAACGGCAACACGTTCGGGTACGCGCTGCCCGCTTATAAGGAGATACCCATGAAACTGTACTTTGCCCCCATGACCTGCTCCCTCTCGCCGCATATCGTGCTGCGTGAACTGGGCCTGCCCTTCGAACTGATCCGAGTCAACAACAAGACCAAAGCCACCGCCGATGGCCGCGACTTCCGTGACATCAACCCCAAGGGTTACGTCGCCGCCCTGGTACTGGACAACGGCCAGGTGCTGACCGAAGGCCCGGCCATTCTGCAATACCTGGCCGACCTGGTGCCGGGCAATTCCCTGGCTCCGGCCAACGGCACCTGGGAGCGCACTCGTCTACAGGAACTGCTGAACTTCATAACCTCGGAAATCCATGGCGGCAGCGCGCCGCTGTTCAACGCTGACATATCTGAGTCCACCAAAGAAATTTTCCGGCAGAAACTATTCAAGCGCCTGGACTATCTGAACGAGTGCTTGGTGAACAAAGACTACCTGATGGGCACCTTCGGCCTGGCCGATGCCTACCTGTTCACCGTGCTTAAGTGGCTTCCCTTCTTCAATATCGATGTCAAGGACTGGCCGGAACTGGCATCGTTCATGGTGCGCATCGAAGCACGTCCAAGCGTACAAGCCGCCATTGCCGCGGAAGAAGCAACGCAGCCGGTTTAATTACGGATGACAGAAGCTAGTTGATGCTGGCTTCTGCACTACTTCAACCTGGATGAAGCCCCCTATGCAGAAAATTGAACGCATCCCGAGCGGCCACGCAGGACGTAGCCGTTCCTGCACCTACGCCAACATCGTTTACACCGTGGCAACCTCTGCGGACACCTCGCTGGATATCGTCGGCCAGACTCACCAGGCCCTGGCCGCGTTAAGTACCAACCTCGAAGGCCTCGGCTCTCACACCTCACGCATGCTGTCGGCTCAGGTGCTGCTGGCGGACATGAGCAGCAAGCCGGTGGTCGATGAAATCTGGGCCCGGTGGATCGGCGACAATCCGCAGCACTGGCCCCAGCGTGCCTGTTACGGCGTCGACTTGGGCGGCAAACTGCTGATTGAAATCATCGTCACGGCTGCGCGGGGAACGGCTGATGACGCATAACGATCAGATCGACTTGGTGATCCGAACCTGCGAAGCACAACGTAGTGCCGCCATGCTCGGCGGTCATCTGGATATCTTCAGCTACCTGTTCCACCCGGATCTGACCTATATCCACTCCAATGGCGTGGTCGACAATCTCAAGAGCTACCTTGAGAAATGTCGCTCTCGGGAGTTCATCTATCACACCCTCAATCATCAAATCGATAAGGTTACCCGGGTGGGTGAACTGGCGATCGCGTTTGGCGAGATGATCACCAACGTCACCTCCGGGGGCGTGCGAAAACATCTGCACAATCGAACGATCATGGCGTGGCAGAAAACCGATGAGCAATGGCAACTGCTGGTCTATCAAGCGACGCCGCTCAAACCGGCTAAGTTGCTCGAGGCAACGTAAGGCTTGCACCAGAGTTCAATCACATAAAATAAAAACACCTTGCAGGCATCTGACGTATAAGGATTCTCCGATCAAGTCAGCACGAGCCGCCCCAATAAGCCTTACCATGAGTCGGATGAGCTTTTCCGATTTCGAGTATGCCGGTAAGCGCAAGCAAACCCGCCGTGAGCGCTTCCTGGCCGAGATGGAGCAGGTCGTACCGTGGAGCGGTTTGGTGGCATTGATCGAGCCGCATTACCCAAAGGCCGGCGGTGGTCGCAAGCCGTACCCACTGGAAACCATGTTGCGCATTCACCTGCTGCAGAACTGGTTTTCGCTGAGCGATCCGGCCATGGAAGAAGCACTGTACGAAATCACTTCGATGCGCCAGTTTGCACGACTGACGCTCAGCGCGCCGATTCCCGAAGACACGACGATCATGAATTTTCGGCACTTGCTGGAGAAGCATCAGCTTGCGGCAGGAATTCTGGAAACTATCAACAACTACCTGCAAGACAAAGGCCTGTCGTTTCGTCAGGGCACGATTGTCGACGCCACCATCATCCATGCGCCCAGTTCGACCAAGAACAAGGCAGGCAAGCGCGATCCGGAAATGCATCAGACAAAGAAAGGCAACCAGTACTTCTTCGGCATGAAGGCGCATATCGGTGCCGATGCTGAGTCGGGTCTGGTGCATCATGTCCACGGCACCGCGGCGAATGTGGCTGACGTGACGGAAGTCGCTCAGTTGTTACATGGCAATGAAAACGTCGTATGCGCCGATGCGGGCTACACCGGCGTGGAGAAAAGGCCAGAGCATGAAGGGCGGCAAGTGATCTGGCAGGAGGGCGAAAGTCGCCCATTGGCAGTTGCTGGGTGACTTGTTCGGAGGTTCCTTATTCTTTTCAACACGAGCGAAACCCGTTGAAAAAAATGCTAGGGATGAGGCAGGTGCAGGACAAAGGATTAAAACGCGCGGCTCAATTGATATTTAATCAAGCGAGTCCGTTCAGCAGTGTGTGTTACTTGCACGATACTTGTTGCCTGAACAGCCCCAAAAGGAGCCGGGATGAACCGCAACGACCTGCGCCGTATAGACCTGAACTTGCTGGTGATCTTCGAGACCTTGATGTTCGAAAGGAACCTGACCCGCGCCGCGGAAAAACTGTTCCTTGGCCAACCTGCGGTCAGCGCCGCCTTGGCCCGGCTTCGCGATCTTTTCGACGACCCCTTGCTGGTCCGCAACGGCAGGAGTTTCGAGCCGACCTTGCGTGCCCTGGCGATCCTTCGGGAGCTGCAACCGGCGATGGACACCATCTCCAGTGCCGTCAGCCGTGCACGGGACTTCGACCCGGCAACCAACCGCGATACGTTCCGCATCGGCCTGTCCGACGATGCCGAGTTCGGTCTGTTCCCGCGCCTTCTGACGCATATCCGCGAGGAGGCCCCAGACGTGGTCATCGTGGTGCGTCGGGTAAATTTTCTGATGATGTCGGGGATGCTGGCCTCGGGCGAAATCTCTGTCGGGGTCAGCTACACAACGGACCTCCCTGCCAACGCCAAGCGCCGCAAGCTACGTGACATGACGGTCAAGGTCCTGCGTGGCGACGACGACCCAGCGCCCCTGAGCCTGGAGGACTTCAGTGAACGCCCTCATGCGCTGGTGTCGTTTTCCGGTGACTTGTGCGGCAACATCGACAACGACCTGGCCCGTGTCGGGCGTACCCGGCGAGTCGTACTGGCGGTGCCTCAGTTCAGTGGCTTGCGCTCGATCCTTCCGGGTACTGAACTGCTCGCGTGCGTCCCGGACTACGCTGCGGCGGCGTTGATCGATGGCACCCGCCTGCGGGCCGATGACCCGCCCTTCCCCATCGCTACATCGGAGCTGTCCATGGCCTGGGCCGAAGTGACCGACAACGACCCTGCCGAACGCTGGTTGCGCAGCAAGATCGTCGAACACATGACATCTAGCAATTGACGATCGGGGACGAGCCGGCCTCGGTGAGGTAAATCGAAAGGTCGGTCATCGGCGGCATGGCAGGTATCTCGAAATACATCTGCACCAACCAGCCACGGTGATAGGTCCCGTGATTGACCACATGCAACAGCATGGCACCCGCCGTCATGGTGCCGCGGTTGCCAGAAACGAACGCGAAATCGATCGACCTCTCCAGCGACGCCTGTGTCTGAGCCGTGCCCCAGTCGACGAACCACTCGTTCACCTCGTGCTGCGCTTGCCACAGTGCGTCCAGCTGCGGGTGGGGCATGGCCTGGCGTGATGTGAAACCGTGCTCGCTGCCCTGCAAATGTGCCTGCCAGATGCGATCCACCACATACATGTGATTGAGCGTGGCGATCATGGTTTTCATCGGGCCTGCACGCGGCCGTTCAAGCTCGTCGGGCGCCAATTGGGCAAGGCTTTTGAAGAACAACTGGTCTGCCCAACGCTTGTATTGGGTCAGCATGCGGGTCGTGGGTAGATTGATCACGAAGCGTCTCCTGGCGAGAGTCGGGGCGCTTCCGGAAGCTGCGTCCGGAGTGCACTGCAAGTCGCCTATTGGGTATAGATCATCATTGTGCCCTGGTCGACGAAACTGCCCGCACCCTCCCTAGGGTGTTGTTTCAGCGGTCCTTCTGAAACACCAGACTAGCGATGTTCCCGTACAAACTCGATGAACGCCTTCAACGCCGCCGGCACCTGGCGCCTGCTCGGGTAATACAGGTGCAGCCCTGGGTAGTACTGGCACCAATCGCCCAGCACTTGCTGCAGTTGGCCAGACTCCAGGTACGGTTTGGCCATGTCCTCGAACACATAGGCCAGGCCAAGGCCTTGTAGGGCCGGCGCCAACATCAGGCTGACATCGCCGAGGATCAACGGCCCCTGGACATCGACTTCCAGCCGGATACCGCCACGCTCGAACTCCCACCGATAGAGCGTGCCGCTGGGGAAGCGGTGTCCGATGCAAGGCAACCCCTTCACGTCCTGCGGGTGTTGTGGCATGGGATGACGCTCGAAGAACGCGGGCGAGCCGACCACCACCGAGCGCAGGTAAGGGCCAAGGGACAACGAAACCATGTCGGCCTGTAGTCGCTCACCCAAGCGCACCCCAGCATCGAAGCCAGCGCCGACCATGTCCACCAGCGCGTCGTCACTGACGATTTCCAGGCGCACGTCCGGGTAGGCGGTCAGGAAACGGTTGGCCAGGGGTAAAAGCGCCAGCTCGGCGGCAGCGCGCCCCGCCGTGATCCGCAGGTTGCCCGAGGGTTTGTCGCGAAAGCTGTTGAGGTCTTCCAGCGCATCCGCGATGTCGCGAAACGCAGGTTGCAACCGGGCATGGAGGCGCTCCCCCGCCTCGGTGAGGGCCACGCTGCGGGTGGTGCGGTTGAACAGGCGCACATCGAGGCGAGCTTCCAGTTGCCGCAACGCATGGCTCAAGGCCGAAGGCGTAAGCCCCAGCTCTACCGCGGCGCGGCTCAGGTTGAGGTGCCGGGCGATACACAGGAACAACGACAGGTCAGCGGTACTGGTCGGCTTCATTGATGAAAATCACTCAAAGGCCAATGTCAAATTAGTGGGATTATCACATGAATAGCAGCGCTTTAAAGTTCACTCAACTCATCGAGAAGGCCCGCATGGTGCAGGGTCGGATACAGGAGGAGTTGACATGCGTACTTGGCTCATTACTGGCGCTTCCCGTGGTTTCGGCACCCTGATCGCTCAACACGCCCTGGCGGCTGGCGACGCGGTCATTGCAACGGCGCGCAAGCCTGAAGACATCGAGGCCCGCTTGGGCCAACACCCCAACCTGCTGGCGGTGCGCCTGGATGTGACCCGCGAGGAAGACGCCCACGCAGCGGTCGCTGCCGGCATCAAGCATTTCGGGCAGATCGATGTGTTGGTCAACAATGCGGGGTTTGGCGTACTGGGCGCGGTCGAAGAAACCAGCGCCAGCGAAACCGAACGGTTGTTCGCCACCAACGTCTTTGGCCTGCTCAACGTGACCCGCGCCGTGCTGCCCCACATGCGCCGCCAACGCAGTGGCCACATCATCAACATCTCGTCGCTCGGTGGCTACCAAGCCTATATGGGTTGGGGGGTATACGGTTCGACCAAGTTCGCCGTCGAAGGCATCAGTGAAGCGATGCATCAGGAGCTGGCGCCCTTGGGCATCAAGGTGACCGTCGTCGAACCCGGGTTCTTCCGCACCGACTTCCTGGATGACCAATCCCTGGTGAAGACGGCTCTGGAACTGCCGGACTATGCCACCACCGTCGGCATGATGCGCAGCCATGCGCAAGCGGCCAACCATGCTCAGCCTGGTAACCCTGCGAAACTGGCCGAAGCCTTGATGACCTTGGCCAATGCCACCAACCCGCCGCTGCGCCTGGCCCTTGGCAGCGACGCCGTTGCGCGTATCGAGACCAAGAACAGCGCGGTCGAGCGAGAGCTGGCGCAGTGGCGGGAACTGTCGCTCTCCACTGATTTCGCTTCGTAAGCGTTGCCTGCCTACTGAGCCTGAACCGGGTATTCCGGTTCAGGCTTTTTGGCGTGGCGCGCGAGCAGAACCTTGATGCATACCAACATCGGCGCCGCGACGGCGAACAACAGCACCACCGCGTTGAACGCCATATCGAAGGCAATGACCGCCGACTGCCCCGACACGGCCCGCGCCAACAGCACCATCGAAGCCCGGCCAGCCGCCAGGGCATCCATACCCTTGCCTCCCAGCACGGCGGCGATGCTACCCAGCCGCTCGACGACAGCGGTCGTCCCGTTCGTGACATAGGCCCCAAGGATTGCCGCATTGCTGACCAGTTGATGGTCGATGAGCGTTTGCAGCCCTGCGACGCCCATCAGCCCTCCAAGCTGGCGACCGACGTTGAACAGGCCGATCCCGCTGGCGAGGTTTTCAGGCGCAAGCTCGCCGAATGCGATCAGGGTGATGGAAAGGAACAGGAATCCGAGCCCCAGACCGCGCAGCAGTACGCCGGCCATCATGTCAGGCCCCCCGCTTTCACTGGTCGAACCCGACAACATCCACATCGCGACCATGATCATCAGAATGCCGAACGGCACCGTGGCGAATGGCGCGACACCACGGGCCTGCATGAGGTAAGCCGCGAGCAGTAGCGCGCCGATGAAGCACGCACCACTGGGCAACAGCAAAAAACCCGCGTCCGTGGGCGTGAAAGCAAGCACCGACAGGGCAAATGCCGGAATCAGGTAGGCGCTGCCGAACAATGCGGCTCCGGCGACGAAACTGACGATGAACGCGAAGGTGAAGTCGGTGCAACGGAACAGGCTGAAGTCGAGTACGCCCTGGCGCCGGGTCAGGAACTGATGGCCGAGGAACAGCAGCAATGTCGCGATGCCGATCACCGTGGCCCCCAGGATGTGCGGTGCTTCGAACCAGTCCCAACGGCTGCCCTGGCTCAGTACGTAGGTCAGACAGCCCAGGCTGGAGAAAACCAACAGCATACCCACCACGTCAGATCGGGACGCGGTCGGCATCGCGACGGTCGGCACACCCGCGATCAGCAGGACGCCAATCGCGGCCAGTGCCAAGGGCAAGACGCTGAAAAAAATCCAGGTCCATGACTGGCTATCGATCAACCACCCTTGCAAGGCTGGCGTCAGAGTAGCCGGTGCAACGACCGCCCCCATGGCAAAAAACGCTTGAAGAATGGGCTGCTGGCCTCGTGGACAGACGAGAAAGATCAAGGCCTGCCCGCCTACCAACAGTACGCCCCCGGCAAGCCCCTGGAGAATGCGAAGCACGATCAGCAGCTCAAGATTCGCCGTGAAGGCCGTGACACCGCAAGCCAGGCCCATGACGAAGGTCGCCGCGATGATCACGTTACGTGGCTGAATACGCGCCAGAAGCCAGGCCGCACTCATGAAGCCGATGAGTTTGCAGGCGGTATAGCCAACATCCAGCCAGGCGAATTCGTCAGGCGTCGCGTAGGTGTCGCCCAACATGTCGTTACGGCCAAGCGCCAGGACGCTGCTGGCGATGGCCTCGGTCAGTGCGGCCAGCATGATGCCGGCGATCAGCAGCAGCCCCTGAAGTGATTGCCCCTGGATCGGCGCAACGCCCTGAGCCCCGGAGCCGGAGGTGTTCACGAGTCACCGCCGACTTCAACCTCGACCCGCGCCGACAGCCCCGGCACGATGCGCCCTGGTAGCGGGTTCTGCACAAGGCGGATTTTCACCGGCACCCGCTGCACCACCCGGACGAAATTGCCCGTTGCATTGTCCGGTGGCAGCAGGCTGAACGCGGCCCCGCTGCCGGGCGCGAAGCTGTCGACCACGCCTTCGAGCGCACCGTCCGGGTAGCCGTCGATCGTCACCTGCACCCGCTGCCCCGGCTGGATGCGCTCGACCTGGGTTTCCTTGAAGTTCGCCACGACCCACACGTTGTCGACCGGGACGAGGTCCAGCAAGGCCCCGCCTGGGGTGACGAACCGCCCGACACGTACCTGCCGGTTGCCGACGACACCGGACACCGGCGCACGCACGATGGTGTGCTCCAGCTCGATCCTGGCCAGGTCGCGGGCGGCCTGCGCCTGGGCGATCGCCGCCAGGGCCGATTCGCGCTGGGCGATCAGCACGGCGATGCGCTGCTGCTGGGCATCGAGGGTGGCCGACGCGGCGGATACCGCTGCCTGGGCGCTACTGCGGGCGGCGTCTGTCTGGTCGACCACCGACTGGCTGACGGCGCTGTACACGATCAGCTTGCGGCTGCGCTCGTGGGTCTTGTTGGCCAGGCTGCGCTGTGCCACTGCCGACTGCACACTGGCCGCCGCCTCGCGGATCTGCGCCTGTTGCAGCTGGGTTTGGGCCTCGACATTGGCCAGGCTCGCCTCTGCCGCCTTGACGTTGGCCTCGGCCTGCGCAAGCTGCGCCCGGTAATCGCGATCGTCGATGCGAAACAGCACGTCCCCCGCCTGTACCCGTTGATTGTCCTGGACCTCGACGGCGACGACATAACCCGCCACCTTGGCAGCCAGCGAAGTGACATCACCGCGAACATAGGCATTGTCGGTGGACGTCGCGCTGTTCGAGCGGGCAATGGCCCAACCCGCGACCAGTACGGTCAAGGCCAACAGACACAACAGTATGCCCACCCGCTTCTTCCTGCTGGGCCGTGCTGCCGTGGCCCCAGTGCTGTCGCTCGTCGCGACAGGCTCCTCGAGCGTGCTCATCATCTGGCTTCCTGTTGACTGCGCCCGGCGGGTTGCCGGGCGCCGTGGCTTGTGGCGTCACTCACTTCGAACTGGGGGTGACCAACACCGTCTCCGTGCTGTCGAGCACGAACACGGCCATCAACCGCGCAGGCTTGGTATCGCTTGCGTTGGCGCTCACACCGTGGAACGCCCCTGGCGCTTCGTACCAGTTTTCCCCGACCTTGTAGGTTTTCGCCGGTTCGCCGTTGACGCTGCTGCGTATTTCACCCTCGAGCACCGTGGCATAGATGAACGCCGACTTCGGGTGCCGGTGGGACGGTGACGACGCCCCAGGCGCATAGTCGACGATCACGCCCCGCATGCTCTTGCCCGGGACGTTCGGCAAGGGATGATCGAACACGACCGACACCTTGCTGACCGGACGCTCCTCGGCCGATACCGAGGTGATGGACAGGGCCGCGATCGCCGCGACGCACAGGATTCGACTGAACATGATGTAACTCCTTGTGAAAGTGGTTTGTCAGGACCGCGCCAGCCAATCTTCGAAGCGGGTACGGCCAAGGCGCGCGTCAGCGCCGGGGGTCAGCGACTGGTCATCGAGCTCAGAGCCGAAATAACGGGCATGCACATCCGGGATGACCTTGCGCGCATCGCCTGTCAGCCGCAGGAAGCGGCGAACCAGCTCGTCCAACGGCAAGGCCTCGGGGCCAGCCACTTCGAGCGTGCCGTTGGCCGGCGCCGCAAGCACCACGTCGAGCAGCGCCGACGCCACGTCAACCGAGGCCAGGGGCTGGATCAGCGCAGGGGAAATACGCACCTCGTCACCGACGGTGGCCGCCTGGGCAATGCCGCCGACGAATTCGAAGAACTGCGTGGCCCGCAGCAGCGTGTAGGGGATGGCCGAGGCCTTGATCAGCGCCTCCTGCGCGACCTTGGCGCGGAAGTAGCCGTTGTCTGGCAGGCGCTCGCAACCGACGATCGACAACGCGACGTGGTGGCGAACCCCGGCAGCGGCCTCGGCGGCCAGCAAGTTGCGGGTGGAGGTCTGGAAGAAGTCCAGCACGGCCTGGTCTTCCCAGGACGGCGCGTTGGCGACATCGACGACCACGTCCGCACCGTCCATCGCCGCAGCGAGGCCTTCGCGGGTGATGCTGTCGACGCCGGTGCTGGGCGACGCCGCCACGGCTTCATGGCCGCGCTCGCCCAGGCTCTTGACCAGTTTCGATCCAATGAGGCCCGTGCCTCCAATGACAACGATTTTCATGGGGTCTCTCCTCTGCTCGACCGCAACCGTTGCCGTCGATGTAGGTGAACGATGCGCCCATCCACCTCGGGCGTCTTTGCAGAGAGGCTGGATTTACCTTCAGGAATGCTTGGTTTTACGTCCAAATCGGTACGGACAGTGCAGCACTTTTCGCGCTGCCGTATTATCGACGACGGACATTTTGAGCAATCGCCTCGGGCACGATGCCCAAGGCGCCCGGCCAGGGGACAAGACGTTGCAATTCGCGTTTGAAGACTACGTGCTTGACCAACAACGCCGGGAGCTGACCTTGCGCGGTGAGGTCATGACCATCGGCCCGCAGGTCTTCGACCTGTTGTTGTTGCTGGTCAGCAATCGCGACCGGGTGATCAGCAAGGACGAGTTGTTGCAAACGGTCTGGGGCGGACGGGTGGTTTCCGAGTCAACGGTCGCCAGCCATATCAATGCGGTTCGCAAGGCCATCGGTGACTCGGGCGAAGCCCAGCGCCTGTTGCGTACGGTCGCCCGCAAGGGGTATCGCTTCGTCGGTGACGCCCAAGAGGTGCCTGGCCAGGAGCACACCGCGCCGCTGCTCGTCGACCAGGCGCCCGGGCAAAACCTCAGCCTGCCTGACAAACCTTCCATCATGGTCCTTCCCTTTCAGAACCTGAGCGGCGACCCGGGGCAGGACTACTTTGCCGATGGCATTGTCGAAGACATCATTGTCGCCCTGTCACGCATCCGCTGGCTGTTCGTCATCGCCCGCAATTCCAGCTTCACCTTCAAGGACCGCCAGGTCGACATCATCGCGGCGGGGCGCAAGCTTGGCGTGCGCTATGTGCTCGAAGGCAGTGTGCGCAAGGCTGCGAACCGAGTGCGCATCACCGGCCAGTTGATCGACGTCACCAGCGGTGCCCACATCTGGGCGGAACGCTTCGAAGGCTTGCTCGACGATATTTTCGAGCTCCAGGACCAGGTCGCCGAAAGCGTGGTGGGGGCCATCGCGCCGCAACTCGAACGCGCCGAGATAGAGCGGGCCAAGCGCAAGCCCACCGACAGCCTGTGCGCCTACGACTACTACTTGCGCGGCACGGCAAAACTGCACAACGGCACGCGTGAAGCGGTGGAAGACGCGTTGTCCCTGTTTTACACAACCATCGAGCTGGACCCGGAGTTCGCCTCGGCCTACGGCATGGCGGCCTGGTGCCATTTCTGGCGCAAGCTCAATGGCTGGATGGTCGACCGCCCGCGAGAGATCGCCGAAGGTGCGCGATTGGCGCGGTTGGCCGTGGAACTTGGCCGGGATGACGCCGTCGCCCTGACACGTGGCGGGCATGCGCTGGGGCACCTGACCAAAGACCTCGATGGCAGTATCGCCCTGCTGGACAGGGCGCGCCTGCTCAACCCCAACCTGGCGCCAGCCTGGTTCCTCGGCGGCATATTGCGTGCGCTGCGGGGTGAAACCGACGTCGCCATCGAAAACCTTACCCACGCCGCACGCCTGAGCCCGCTGGACCCGGAAATGTTCAGGATGCACGTGGGAATGGCCCTGGCGCACTTCTTTGCCGGACGTTTCGACTGCGCCTTGGGCTGGGCCGAAAAGGCCCTGGGCAACCTCTCCAGCCTCCTGGCCGCGACCGTGCTGGTGGCCGCCAGCCATGCGCTCAGCGGGCGCTTGGATGAAGCCCGAGAGGCCATGGCACGGCTACGGGTACTGGACCCGAGCCTGCGGGTATCAGGCCTTCGCGATTGGCTGCCGATCTACCGGGACGAAGACCTTGCCCGACTTGCCGACGGGCTGCGCCTGGCCGGACTGCCGGAGTAAGCGGTTGGGCTAGCCGACGAGCGGGCATCAAAAGTGCGGCCACAGTCACTTGCATAATGAAAGTTACAAGCGGATAGTAACTTCATTCGAAGATGACGCCTGAGGCCGACACCATGAAGAAAGCCAGTTTCCAACCCATGCCCTGCCCGGTGGCCCGAGCGCTCGATCACATCGGCGACGGCTGGAGCCTCTTGATCCTGCGCGATGCCTTCTATGGATTGCGTCGCTTCGATGAGTTCCAGCACAGCCTGGGCATCGCCACCAATACCCTCACCCGCCGGCTGGGCGACCTGGTCACTGCGGGCCTGCTTGAACGCCACCCGTACCAAAACAACCCGCCGCGCTTCGAATACCTGCTCAGCGAGGCCGGGCGTGACCTGCGCCCGGTGATCCTGACCTTGATGGCATGGGGCGCCAAGCACGCCGAAGGCTCGCAAAAGGTCTACCTCGCCGACGAACACACCGGCGAACCCGTGGCGTTGGCGCTGATGGACGCCAATACCGGAAAGCGCATTACCGTGGATGACCACCGTGTGCGTATTTCCCCCGATGCCGACCCACTGACCCATTGGCGCGCTGAAACCGGCAAGGCCCATCGCCAAGGCAACACCTTGGTGAGCCCCTTCCCCACCCAAGCCTCTTCAGAGGACTGACCGTCATGAACGCTCCTGTTGGCGTAGCCCCCGACTCGGCCGGAACCACCGAAGCCGCTGCAAAGAAACCGATAGGGAAGAGAGCCGCCCTGCGCCTGGCGACACTGACACTCGCAGTGATTGCCGGGGCAGGCTACGGCAGCCACTGGTGGTCGACCGCCCGATTCATCGAAGACACCGACGATGCCTACGTGGGTGCGGACACCACCGTGATCAGCGCCAAGGTGCCGGGCTACATCACCGAGGTCGCGGTGGTGGACAACCAATTCGTCAAAGCCGGCGACCTTCTGGCCCGCATCGATGTACGCGACTACAACGCGGCATTGGCCAAGGCGGACGGCGCCGTCGCCGCACAGCGCGCCCACCTGGCCAACCTCGATGCGGTCGAACTGCTGCAACAGGCCATCATCGGCCAGGCCAAAGCGCAGATCGACGCACGCAATGCCGAAGCGCAGCGCGCCTTGAACGACCGGGTCCGCTACCAGAACCTGCTGAGCAGCCAGGCGGTCTCCGTGCAAAGCGCCCAGCGCGTGGAGGCCACCTGGAAAACCGCCCAGGCGGATCGCACTCACGCCGAGGCTGGCTTGCTCGCCGCACGGCAGCAACTGGCGGTGATCGACACCCAACGCGAGCAGACACGCGCCGCACTGGCCCAGGCCGAAGCCGACCGCCAGCAGGCGCGCCTCAACATCGCCTACACCGAGCTGCGCGCGCCGGTGGATGGCTATGTGGGCAACCGCCGGGCCAAAGTCGGCGCCTATGCCGCGGCCGGCAGCCAGTTGATCTCGGTGGTCCCGGCTCACGGCCTGTGGGTGGACGCCAACTTCAAGGAAGACCAACTGGCGCGCATGCAAGTGGGCCAGGCCGTCAGCGTCACCGCGGACATTCTTCCGGGCCGGACTTTCCATGGCCGCGTCGAGAGCATCGCGCCTGCCACGGGCGCCCAGTTCAGCGTGTTGCCGCCTGAGAACGCCACAGGCAACTTCACCAAGATCGTGCAGCGCGTGCCGGTACGGGTGCGCCTGGAAGGCAGCGATGCCGATTTCGGCGCCCTGCGCCCGGGGCTTTCGGTATTCGCCGAAATCGATACCAAGGCACAACCTCTGGCGCAACCGACCGTCGCCACGGCAGGCCGGCCGTGAACGCCGAGCTGCCGGCGCTCACGCCCGCTCAAAAGGTAGCGGCCTTTGCCTGCATGTGCGTGGGGATGTTCATTGCCCTGATCGATATCCAGATCGTTTCGGCCTCGCTCAAGGACATTGGCGGCGGGCTCAGCGCTGGGGCGGACGACACCGCCTGGGTGCAGACGGCCTACCTGATCGCGGAAATCATCGTCATCCCCCTCTCCGGGTGGCTGTCGCGGGTGATGAGCACCCGCTGGCTGTTCGCGGCCTCGGCTGCAGGCTTCACCCTGACCAGCCTGCTCTGCGCACTGGCCTGGAACATCCAGAGCATGATCGCCTTTCGCGCACTGCAGGGGTTTCTTGGCGGGTCGATGATCCCGCTGGTATTCACCACAGCGTTCATCTATTTCACCGGCAAGCAGCGCGTGATCGCGGCCTCGGTGATCGGTGCCATCGCATCGCTTGCCCCCACGCTGGGCCCAGCGGTTGGCGGCTGGATCACCGACGTATCGTCCTGGCACTGGTTGTTCTACATCAACCTGGTGCCCGGCCTGTTCGTCACCGTCGCCGTACCGTTGCTGGTCAAGGTCGACCGCCCCAACCTGGGTTTGCTCAAAGGCGCCGACTACCTGGGCATGGGGCTGATGGCGGTGTTCCTGGGGTGCCTGGAATACACGCTGGAAGAAGGCCCACGCTGGAACTGGTTCAGCGATATCACGATCTCCACCACCGCCTGGGTGGCCGGCCTCAGCGGCATGCTGTTCATCTGGCGCTGCCTGAAGATCGCCGAGCCCATCGTCGACTTGCGCGCCTTGCGCGACCGCAACTTTGCCTTGGGTTGCCTGTTCTCTTTCATCACCGGGATCGGCATTTTCGCCACGATCTACCTCACCCCGCTGTTCCTGGGCCGTGTACGCGGCTACGGCGCACTGGATATTGGCTTGGCGGTGTTCTCCACCGGCGTGTTCCAACTGCTGGCCATCCCGGTATACGCCTTCCTCGCCAACCGCATGGACTTGCGCTGGATCCTGATGCTGGGGTTGGCCCTGTTTGGTCTTTCGATGTGGGACTTTTCACCCATCACCCACGACTGGGGCGCCAGGGAACTGCTCCTGCCCCAGGCCATCCGTGGGTTTGCCCAGCAGATGGCGGTTCCACCGACCGTGACCCTCACCCTGGGCGCCCTCTCGCCGGCCCGCTTGAAGCATGCCTCGGGCTTGTTCAACCTGATGCGCAACCTGGGGGGCGCGCTTGGGATCGCCGCGTGTGCCACGGTGCTCAACGATCGCACCAACCTGCACTTTCTGCGTTTGGCCGAGCATCTGAACGTGCGGAATGAAACCATGAACACCTGGCTCGATCAATGGAGCAGCAATGCTCAGGCATTGGGCCAGAACAGCCTGGACGCCAGTCAGACCGCGCTCCACCAGCTCTGGGCGCTGACGTGGCGCGAAGCACAAACGATGACCTTTGCCGACGCCTTCCTGGTGATCATGGTGTGCTTCCTGGTCGCCACGGTGTTGGTGCCATTGATGCGCAAAGTCCAACCGCCGAGTCAGCCATCCGCCGACGCTCATTGACTCACCGCTGGCGCTCAAGCGAACAAGCCCAGCCCCACACAGACCTGAAAGCCCACGCACCGATGAGGGTGTGCGGGCTTTTTTGCAATGCGAGGCAATCAAGGCACCACGAAAACCACCTCGATGTTCCCGCGCGTTGCCTTGGAGTACGGGCAGATCCGATGCGCCTCGGCCACCAGCGTCTCCTTGACCGGCGCGTCGAGGCCAGGCAGATGCACCGTCAAACGAGCAGCCAGGGCGAAACCACCGTCCTCGGTGTTGCCCAGCGATACCTCGGCATTAACCGCCACGTCTTCAGGCACCCGCACATTGTGTTTTTGCCCGGCGCGACGCAGTGCACCGATGAAACACGCGGACCAGCCAATGGCGAACAGCTGTTCGGGGTTGGTGCCGGGGCGCCCGGAGCCGGGCGGGCTCAAGGGCAGATCGAGCTGACCGTCGGCAGTACGGCCACGGCCATCACGGCCGCCGGTGGTATGGGTCTGGGCGGTATACAACGTTGTTACCAGCGCGTGGGTCACGGCGTTCTCCTTCTGAAGCAGGTTTTAGCAGGATGGGCTGGGTGCGTGCCAAGCACCGCACCTTGCCTTGGCACCCGGTGCCCTCCCCGGCGGCTCGGAGAGGGGCATCAGCGGGGTCAGTTCTTGGCTTGGCTCAGCTTGCTGTACAGGTCGGACGGGAACGGGTTGCCGTTGGCGTCGAACTGGTTCTTGCGGAACTGGTAGACCTCGCCTTCGGAGAGATAGCCGTCGTGGTTGGCATCGATGGCGTCGAACTCGGCATTGGCCTTGGGCGCTACCGCCAGCAATTCGGCCCGGGACACACGGCCATCATGGTTGGCGTCGGTGCGCGCGAAGGAGGCGTCGCCGCACTTGCCTTCACCACACTTGCCTTCGGCCTGGGTGGCTTTGGCCTGGGCGCCACTAGCACCGCACTTGCCCTCGCCACAGTTGCCCTCACCGGCCTTTTCGGCCGCGGCGAGTTGGTAGCCTTGTGGCAATGCTTCCACCGCAAAGGCGGCGGAGGTCATGTTGATGCCGCCGACCAGGGCGATGGTCAGCAGGCCGAGACGGGTCTTGTTGGGGAACGGGTGACGAGACATGGTGCTTCTCCGGGTTTCGATACGATTAGGCCTCAGGGACGAACGAGCCAGGGAACGAGGCCCGTGGGCCGTTTCGTTCAGGCAGGCTCATTTGACTTGTGGCATGTATCCGAGGCGTATCCGGGAGAAGCCGCATTTGTAAGAAAAGTCCGCGCAGCGCGCGGCAGGATACAAATGGATACAGTCGATGTGAGGAGTGACTGTCAGTCGCTCGGTATCTGCGATGCGAATAGCTCAGCGGCACCACTATCAGAGCGTGGGGCTGTTTCGTGTGGCAACTTCTACGGCGAGCCACGTAACTTCATGGTCACGGCCGTCGACAACCAGGGTGTGGTGCAGTCGCTCAACCCCGCGCTTGCACAGTTGCTGGATATGCCGGTTAGTGCCGCATTGGGTCGACCGCTGCAGCAGCTATGCCCGGAACTGGACCTGCAGCAGGCTATGCAGGATGGTGCCAGCGAAGAAAACCGTGTGATGCGGCTCGGCTCGCACGCTGTGGTCAGCAATTTATTGCCTATCCTGGAGAACGGCGAACGTACTGGTCTGGTGCTGACCTGCCAGGACATCACCGCTGTGCAGCGCGCCGACCAGCGCATCCGCTCCACGCGTCGCCCCGGTGCGTTCACTGCTCGATACAGGCTCGACCAACTGGAAGGCAATAGCACGGCCAATCGCGAAATGCTGCAGTTGGCCAAGCGTTTTGCCACCAGCCATTCGACCATCCTGATTACGGGTGAAAGCGGCACTGGCAAAGAGCTGCTCGCCCAGGGTATCCATAATGAGAGCCCACGCCGACAAGGGCCTTTTGTCGCCATCAATTGCGCAGCGTTTCCGGAGTCACTCCTCGAAAGCGAGCTGTTCGGCTACGAGGAGGGTGCCTTTAGCGGCTCGCGCAAAGGCGGCAAGCCGGGCCTGATCGAAGCAGCCCACCGCGGCACGCTGTTCCTTGACGAGATTGGCGACATGCCAGTGTCGCTGCAAACACGCCTGTTGCGTGTGCTGCAAGAGCGCGAGGTACTGCGCCTGAGCGGCACAGAGCCGATAACCATCGACGTGCGCATCATCGCCGCCACCCATCAAGACCTGCGTGCGGCCATGGAAGATGGCGCGTTTCGTACCGACCTGTATTACCGGCTCAACATCCTGCGCCTGCAGACTACGCCACTACGTGAGCGGCCAGAGGACATCGCTCTGATCTGTCGCGGCATCAGCCAACGTCTACTGGTTCAGGGCCAACCGCCAGGGGCCGCAGACATAGTGATCGCCTTGCAACCCTATTTGGTACGACATGTCTGGCCGGGCAATGTCCGGGAGTTGGAGAACGTGATCGAGCGCGCGATGCTCTCGGCGGGCGAACTTCTACGAGAGCACGGTTTAGACGAGCAGTACCTGGCCCGTGTGCTGCCGGAGCTGTGTGAGGCCCAGCAGCCGCAGCAGCCACCTGCACGAAAAACGCCATCTCGCGAAACCGACTTGAACATGGTCGGCAGGGCCGCGCAGCTACGTCATGTTCAAGAAACGCTGGAAAGCTGCCAAGGCAATCTAGATGAGGCTGCGCGTCGCCTCGGCATCAGCCGTACCACTCTATGGCGCAGACTTCGCTCCTCTCGTTAAACGAGGGATCTCACGCAGTCTTCTTCTGGAGCAGTACCGCTACCTGCTCGGCAGTTGCTTTGGCAGATTGGGGATTCTGGCCTGTCACCAAGCGGCCATCGACGACCACATTTGGAGTGAATGGCAAGAGAGCTTTCTCGTAGCGCGCCCCACGACGTTTCATTTCTTGTTCAGCGTTATAGGGGACCTTGCTCGCAACCCCCGCCAGCACTTCTTCGATCCAGGCATAGCCAGTCAGACGACGCCCCTCTACCAGAAGACGACCATCAGACAGCCGAGTATTGAGCAGCCCGCAGTACCCATGGCAAACCGAAGAAACCACGCCCCCTTGCTCGTAGATCTCGCGAGTCAGTCGCTGCAAACCCTCGTCCTCAGGGAAGTCCCACATCACCGCATGGCCGCCGGTAAAATAGATAGCGTCGAAGTCAGATGACTCTAATGCTTGCGGACTTGAGGTGTTGGCAAGACGTGCCATTGCCGCCGGGTTGTTCAACCAGGCTTTGCCGGTCCTATCGAGCAATGGCCACTTGAGCGAGCGAGGTTCGAGGGGGGATTTCCCACCCAGCGGGCTCACCAGGTGCTGTTCATATCCTCTGTCAGCGAACACATGCCAGGCATGCGTCAACTCACTCAACCACAGCCCTGTGGGATGACTTGGGTCGCTGTAATGAGCAACGTTGGTAACGACGTGCAAGATGCGTTTGGTCATACCTGAATACCTGATCTTAGGTGGATGGGCCAAGCATCGCCTTCATGCGGGCGAGAAGTACTTTGTCATGAGCGCTGAATCCAGCGGCAGGCAATTAGGCCGCCTGATCACGTACCAAACCATCAAGCAAGGTCGTTAAGGCATCTTCAATGGCGTGGTCGCCGACCTTCGCCGGCACCAACCGGCTATCGATCGAAAGCAGGGTCAACCCATGGAGGTGCGCCCAGCTTGCGGTTGCCTGCCCCAAGGCAGAGCGGGCCCGGATAGTACCTTCCTCCTGACCTCGCTCCAGCACCTCGATCACCAGGTAGAAAGGTGCCTGGGCGCGGGGATCGACATGTATTTGCGCGGGGTCTCCCGCCTGTGTCGAGAACATCAGCCGGTACAGATCCGGATTTTCCTCACCAAACGCCAAGTAGGCATAGGCCATTGCCTGCAACCGCTCCGGTGCAGACATCGTTTCTCCCATCGAGTCTTGCATCGCCGCGTTCAATCGCTCGAAGCCTAGTAGCGCCAACTCATACAGCAGCGCCCCCTTGTCTGGAAAATGACGATACGGAGCCGAGTGACTCACTTGGGCTCGCCGGGCTATTTCGCGCAGGGTGAATTGCCAGCCTCGCTGTTCCTTCAGGGTCGCCAAAGCAGTATCGATGATGGTGCGACGCAAATCGCCATGGTGGTAGGGCTTTGCTTCGCAAATTTCATCGGATGACATACAGCTGCTCCACTCATGTTGACAGTGAACACATTGTCTTCCTATGATCCGCACAAATCAAGTTTACAGCGTCTACATTGCAATGACCTTGAGAGGTGCAAGATGACCATCGCCGCAACATCCATCCCTGCTGTCGACGCCGTAACCACGCTGCAACAGCAGCGTCATGCGTTTATCAATGACGGACCACCCACCGTCGAGCGACGCAAGGCCAACCTGATCAAGTTGCGCACGGCGGTGCTTGCCCACCGTTGCGATGTTGAGGAAGCGATCAGCGCCGATTTCGGCAACCGTTCAAAGCATGAAACAGACATCATGGAACTGCTTGGCGTGGTCCAGTCCATCGATTACTTGTTACGGCGTCTGCGCCGCTTCATGAAGCCCGAGCGTCGTCATGTCGCGGCGTTTCACCGTGCTGGTCGCGCCTATGTGGAGTACCAGCCCAAAGGCGTGATCGGCGTCATGGCGCCGTGGAACTACCCGATAGCGTTGACCTTCATCCCCTTGGCCACGGCGCTGGCAGCGGGCAATCGGGTAATGATCAAACCCTCCGAACTGACGCCACGCACCAGTGCGCTGATCCAGCGCATCCTGGCGGGTAGCTTTACCCTCGATGAGGTGGCGGTGATACTCGGCGGGCCCGAGATAGGCGCACGTTTCAGCGCCCTCCCCTTCGACCACCTACTGTTCACCGGCAGTACCCAGGTAGGCCGAATGGTGATGCGGGCGGCCAGTGACAACCTGGTGCCGCTGACCCTTGAACTGGGCGGCAAAAGCCCTGTGGTCGTGGCCCCCGGGCACGCCGGGCGCAGCGCCCTCGACAGCATCGTCTTCGGAAAACTGGCCAACGCCGGCCAGACCTGCGTAGCACCGGACTATGCCCTGGTCCATGAGGATGACCTGGACGAATTCATCGCCAAATACCACGAGGCTGTCGCCCGTGGTTATCCGCAAGGCCCCACCAGCCCGGACTACACGTCCATCGTCAATGACCGGCACTACATGCGGTTGCAGGCGCTGGTCGAAGACGCCCGCACCCGGGGCGCCAAGGTGATTGAGGCTGGCGTGACGCCGGAGCGCGCGGCAGAGCGCCCGCGGACACTGGCGCCAGCACTGATCATAGGGGCAGATGACGATGCACGGGTCATGCGCGAAGAAATCTTCGGCCCTTTGCTGCCCGTGCGTACCTACCGCTCCCTCGACGAAGCGATCGGCTACATCAACGCCAGGCCGCGTCCGCTGGCGCTCTACTATTTCGGCAATGTGGGCGCCGACAGCGAAGCGCTGCTCAGGTGCACCACCTCCGGAAATGTCGGCATCAACAACACTCTGATGCACGTCGCTGTGGACGACCTGCCGTTCGGCGGGGTGGGCCCCAGTGGCATGGGCGCCTACCACGGCATCGAGGGTTTTCGCGCGATGAGCCATGCCAAGGGTGTATTCGTCCAAGGTCGCTGGAACCTGCCAAGGCTGCTTCGGGCCCCTTTCGGAAAATTGGCCGAGTTCGCCCTCGCTTTCACCCTGCGGCCCAGGCCTTAACAGCAGGTCCAAGGGCTGGAAAAGCCGGCCCCATGGCGCCTTGACATTAAAGTTAAGTTTAAAGTTAAGGTGAATGCGTAAGTTCCACCTAGTTCGGCGCCAAGCGAGATGTCTGGTCGCATTCATCAATGCGTGATGCAATTCACCGGAGAGACTGAAAAGTGAAACTCGGAACCGTCGCCGCAGTGGCAGGTGCACTCCTGACGCCCATTGCCAACTCCACCATGGCGGACACTACCGGCATCCCAAAGCATGCCGAAACCACGATGATAGATATCGCTGGCCACCAGGTACCCGTCGTAAAAGGCGGCTTGTATGACCGATTCCGCTCCAACCCTCCACTGTCGGTGATCCAGGCCGAAGCGCCAGGCATGGACCTCAGTTGGTTCAAAGGCCTGGAAAAGACTAAGGTCGACATGGGCTTCGAGTCGTACTCGCCTAACTTCTACTACAAGAACAGCCGGGTTACGGCCGTTTACACCGCAGACCTCGATCGCCTGCGCGAGCTGATGCCCGCCGAAGTCCTCAAGCAGGTGCAACCCCTGCAGGTATGGCCGGGCCGCGGCCTGGTAGCGTTCACGGCTTACACCTACGATTATTGCGACAACGACAGCTACAACGAAATTGCCTTATCGATCATCACCAACACGCCAGGCAAGGCCAACCTCGGACCATTGAGCTTGATCGGACAATCGATGTCCAAGGACTTCTGGGGTTACGTGCTCAAATTACCGGTGAATACCGAGCTAGCCCGTGTGCGGGGCGTGGTGGGCTACAACCTGCCGAAGTGGCTGACGGCTATCGACCGCAGAGAGGACGCCGCGACCGTGTCCTACGACATCGTCGACGCGCAGACCGGCAACATCGATGTCGTCTTTAAGGCGAAGAAACTCGACGACGTATCCAGCGAAGCCGGCCTGGTGACCAACAGCTTCACCAACCTCGACCATGCTGGCCAGCTGAGCTACGGCTATGCGACGTCCCGGCAGACCCGTCATGGGTCGAGCTTGAGCGCTGACTCGGCGCACCTGGTTCTCGGCGAGGGCAGCCTGTCGACCTACATCCGTACCTTGAAGCTGGGCAAGATGGTGAAATACGAATATGTGCCAGAGTTCCAGAGCGCCCTCTATGCTCCGAAGCCGCTGGCAGCATTGAATAGCGGTGACTGAACGCTACATCCGCGCCGGCCATTGAGCCGGCGCTCTACTTCCCAACAGACGTAGGCATGCTTCATTTGGTTGGTGAAGCGCTCACCCTGTTCAAAGCGATCTCCTCGCGCAGACGGCCAAGCACACGTTGGGTGTTATCTACGCACGGCATGCCGTCTGGCTTGCTTTCAATGCCGTCGATCACCATCAGCAACTGCTCCTTGTTGCGAGCCAAGCGCTGCTGTAACACCTCGATCTCGTCGACCTTGCGCTTCAATCCGGAAAGTAGTTCGTCATGACGCCAACCTTGCGAACTCACCGGCAACAGGTGCCGGATTTCATCCAAGGTAAACCCTGCTGCCTGGGCGCTGGTAATCATCTCCAGTATCCAGACTGCATCATCTGAATAGTCGCGGTAGCCGTTGGCCTTGCGCTCAACTGATTGAATCAGTCCGCTTGCCTCGTAAAAACGGATGCGCGAAGGGGCAAGGCCCGTGATTTTCGCAAGCTCACCAATTCTCATACCACACCTTCACGGAAGTTCTGACCTTAAAGCTCACTTTAACCCCGTAATCACTAAAGAGCCCACTTGTTTACGGATCTGCGATCGTAGGGCTAATCAAATCGGCCCAACCTACCATCCCACGCCTACTCTGGCCGGGTAAACGTACGATAAGGACTTGACCTTAAGGTTTACTTCAAGCTTAAGGTAGGTGTCTGGCCTACGAGGACCTTGCTCTATCGCGCTCAAGAGCGGCAGCGACAGCATCGGGGCCGGCACAAGTAAACGGTCCATCATCATCGCAGTTAGTAGAGAGAAACCTTCTACTGAGGTTTCCAGGAGACCAAATGCAAACCGTTTTAGGCGCAACTGGCCAGATAGCCATAGAGCTGGCACGGGAACTGAACCGGACATTTACCGAAGATATCAGGCTGGTTAGCCGTAATCCGCGCAAAGTCAGCGACTCTGACACGCTGGTTGCAGCTGACTTGCTCGACGCTAGCCAGGCGGCCAAGGCCGTCAAGGGTAGCAGCATCGTTTATTTCACAGCCGGACTTCCGCCAGATACACAGCTCTGGGAAACGCAGTTTCCAGTGATGCTGCGAAACGCTCTTGATGCGGCTCGCGCATCCGATGCCAGCTTTGTCTATTTCGACAACACGTATATGTATCCGCAGGATGATCGTCTACTGACGGAGAATACGCCCTTCGAACCGGTCGGTCGTAAAGGGCGGGTTCGCGCGCAAATGGCATCGATGGTGTTGCAGGAGATGGAGCGAGGCGACATTCCTGTCGTCATAGGGCGAGCTCCGGAATTTTATGGGCCAGGCAAGACGCAGAGCATCACTAACACCTTGGTTATCGACAATCTAAAGGCCGGCAAGACACCCCGGGTCCCCGTGCGGGACGATACTCAGCGAACACTCATCTGGACCCCGGATGCAAGTCGGGCACTGGCAGCTCTGGGGAACGCAACAGACGCATACGGGCAAACCTGGCACCTTCCTTGTGACGACGAACGGCTCACCTACAAACAATTTGTCACGCTCGCTTCTCAGATTTTTGGTAAGGACGCTACTTATAAAGTTCTAGGCAAATTGACCCTGACAGCTGTAGGCCTGATATCCAAGCAAGTTCGTGAGCTGCGAGAGCTGCTGCCACGGTACGAGCACGACAACCTGTTCGACTCCTCGAAGTACAAGCAGCGTTTTCCCGATTTCAAAGTCACGACCTACCGTCAAGGGCTCACTCAAATCTTGAATGAGCTTGGTAGCAGCTGAGACGGACTTCTAGTCCGCCTTGGCTGTGGCATTCTGACCTAGCTGATCTGGAGAGGACTCGATTCCGGCAGCTGGCTTACCAACCTTGAGCCAACTAATTTGGCAGGTGTGTAGGTGCCAGGCACGGGTTCAGACTTCATCAGATACTCCACGACCGCCAGTGAGCCTGTAATCGTCAAACTGTAGCCATTTGCAGTGCGGATTTTGGCGGTCTTCTTTTCTCCGCGCGCATTCACAACCTCACCCCAGACGAAAGTAGGCTGAAGGGCACGCTTTTCCTCGCTAGGCCCTTTCACCGTTCTGGCGATACGCGCCTTGATCAACCTTTGCACCCAGGCTAATCCAAGCAGCGGCCGGAAATAGTTAGCGCGTTTGGCGTTGGTGATCATGCTTGGTGAGCCCGGAATGAATACTTCAATGTTAGGAATTCCGGTGGTGTGGTAAGCGGTGGATACATCGCCCCAGGGAATAGTCATGGCATCTTTCTCGCCGTCGCCGAAGTCTATCCTGCGCACCCTGTAGGCTAGTGGCACACCTACGATTCTGCCGTCGCGGCGCACTTTACCGCCTTGCGCCAAGCCTTCGACCGAGGTCTTCGCAGTTCCTGGAGAAAATCCCGATCGAGAGTCAAAGCCTAGCGATAGGTGCGTGGCGTCGGGAAGCGCAGCTTTCAACGCGGCTGCGACACAGTCGGTCGGGATGACGTCGAAGCCCACGCCAGGACAAAGCACGACACCGGCTTGCTCGGCTCGCTTACTCAACGATTGTGCCAACTCGAATACGGCAATCTCTCCTGTTATGTCGAGATAGTGGGTGCCAGACCGCAAGCAGGCGTCCATCATTGGTGCCGCAGTGGCCGAGAATGGGCCGGCACAGTTCAGAACTAGCGACTGGCCTTGGAGCTGATCAGCCAGCACTGAAGCATCACTAAGTCCGAATGCACAAAACTCCAACCCCAATTCATGGGCAAGCGCTTGAATGCTTTCCCGGTTACGTCCGGCCACAATGGGCCTAAAGCCTCGGCGTACGGCCTCGCGAGCAATGAGCTCCCCCGTATAACCGTTAGCGCCGTAAATCATCCAGCGCATCTCAGCTGCCGTATTGATTTTTGATCCCATGCCATCGTTTCCTGATTCGTTCATGACCAAGAGCTTAGTAGCTGACCCCCACCAAGAAATTTGCTCTTACATCTCGGTCTCCGTCTCGGTCTCGGTCTACTCGCCAAAACCTGAACGGTGACCATCCTGCGGATGGCCGCTCTATCGGTCAGAGGCAAGCGATGAAGCACTTCGCATAGCGACGGATTGCAGGTGCCAGCGGTCCCGGGAGCGTAACGTTCAAGCAAACTTTAATGTCAATCGAAGTTTTCCACCAGAGTCAGTGATGGTGCTCAAATCAGGTTTGATCTTTCTCTGCACCGACTATCTGCCGCAGCCATCCATTTATCTGTACCGAAGGGCGAGCGTTTCGAGCTGTCCTATTCTCACTCTGGCCTTTAAGGCTTGATCTTAAAGTGCACTTCAACCTTACAGTGACCAAAGGACGAATATGCTGATTGACCAAGGAAGGTTCCCTGAAGATTCGCACCGTTCAGGGGCATGGAAAGAAAAGGTGGTCACGCGCCAGATGGCTTAGCAAGCAGCATGAGCCTCAGATCGCCGAACAAGAGGGAGCAATACTCGCCTAACAAGCGGTGTCGGCTGCTATGCGGCACTCACCGAACACCACCGAATCCAGGAGACGCAAACATGGGATACGTCACGACAAAGGACGGAGTTGAAATCTTCTACAAAGACTGGGGGCCCAAGGATGCCCAGGTAATCCATTTCCATCATGGCTGGCCGCTCAGCGCTGATGACTGGGACGCCCAGATGCTGTTCTTCCTCGCCAAAGGCTTCAGGGTCGTGGCCCACGATCGACGGGGTCATGGACGCTCAAGCCAAGTGTGGGACGGTCACGACATGGACCATTACGCCGACGATGTGGCTGCGGTGGTCAATCATCTCGGTACTCAAGGAGCCATTCATGTCGGTCACTCCACCGGTGGCGGAGAAGTGGTGCATTACATTGCCCGTCATGGTGAAGACCGCGTTCTCAAGGCTGCCATCATCAGCGCTGTACCACCACTAATGGTGAAAACTGATAGCAATCCGGGTGGTTTGCCCAAGCAGGTTTTCGACGACCTCCAAGCCCAGCTCAAGGCTAATCGCGCTCAGTTTTACTATGACGTGCCGGCGGGACCATTCTATGGCTACAACCGTCCAGGTGCTAAGCCCTCAGAAGGTGTCATCTGGAACTGGTGGCGCCAAGGCATGATGGGATGTGCCCAAGCTCATTACGACGGAATCGTCGCATTCTCGCAAACGGACTTCACCGAAGATCTGAAAAAAATTACCATCCCGGTATTGGTGATGCATGGTGACGACGATCAGATTGTTCCATATGAGGATGCTGGCGTTCTTTCTGCAAAGCTGCTTCAGAACAGCACGCTGAAAATTTACCCAGGGTACCCACATGGGATGCCAACCACTGAAACCGATACGATCAACGCCGATCTCCTTGCCTTTATTCGAGGCTGATCAAGCCCAGGAGCCAGGTTGGTACCTGGCTCCTTTTCCGTTTTTTCGGCCGCTCAGGCCCGCTCGCGCGCTTCAAGCTAGTGCAATCCGCAAACCCGAACTTTGGACGCCATAGGAATGTCGCCATTCAAGTTGCTATGAGCCAGAGCCCCTACTGGTGTCAAATACTCGCTGGCGATCCCCGTAGGACTTCGTTGCCTTCTTGCACAGGTAGCTGGCTCTGTAGAATAGCGCTGGCAGCTCATCGACCTTGCCACAACGGATCTCGCGGTCAACTCGATACTCAGCATTGTCCGGGATGTGCATCTGCCCTCTCACTTGCTCGATCGATACCCCCAACGCACTAGCCCAGGACTCTTCCATACGGCTGATCATGTTCACCCTCTCGGAACCCAGACGCCCTACCGTGTAATAAGCATCACGGTTCAACAGAATCAGCACGTGGTAATGGGGCCTACCGCCCTGCGGAACCTCTCTAGGCTCTGTACGAAAAGAGATGTCGCAAACACCGCATGGAACAAGCCAGTGAGACCATGGCGGCATAGCTTTTCGCCAGCTTGTCGAAGCGTGTCACGATGCGACGGTTCTCTTTCAGCCAGCCAAACATGCGCTCGATGATATTGCGCTGTCGGTATTTGGGCCGATCAAACAGTCTGGGTAAGCCTGGCTTGGGCTTGCGCTTCATCGAGCGCAGCGGGATGACGGGTTGCATTCGGTATTGGTCGCAATAGCGGCGAAGTGCCTCAGCGTCGTAGCCCTTGTCGGCAAGCAACCATTTACAGCGCTTGCGCGGGCGGCCACGTTGGCTCGATGGAATGCTGACCTCGCCCAGCAATGGCTGGGCATAGCTGATATCACTGGCTTGACCGCCAGAGAGGAGGAAGCGCAACGGTGTCCGTTGGCGTCGCAGAGCATATGGATTTTGGTTGTCAGTCCGCCACGACTGCGGCCTAAAGCGTGATCGGCTGGCTCGTCAGGCCCCCTTTTTTCCCGGCACCAGAAGACGCTCGGGTTGCGCGTACAGCGGTTGAGTCGATCATCCAGGCACATCCCAGGCCTCGTCCGAGAGTTCGTAACGCTTTGCCATCACAGAATTCCTTTCCGTCGATGGCGTGGGACTCTACAAAAACTCAGCGTTCGAGGGGCGGCGATTGGGTCTCGGGATTTCGTACAGAGCCTAGCGATCTCTAAGTGGGTATAAACATGGGTAGAAAAACCACCACCCACAAAAAAGCCCCATTTTCAGGGGCTTTGATGAAGAATATGGCGGAAGCGTAGAGATTCGAACTCTAGGATAGTTGCCCATCGACGGTTTTCAAGACCGTGGTACAAGCGCCCGATCCGTGCGGCGTCAGCGACGAAATCGATTCCAAAACAAGGGCGAAACGGCTCGGCTACAGGCCTCACATTTCAAGGGTCGCCGCTTCGGTTTTGGAATCGATTTGACTGCCATTGGCATGGTACGACTGCATACCTGAATGTAGCGCTGGACCAAGGTCCAGACCTCGGACGCGGCGCACAATTCTCAGCAGTTACCATCCATTCCTACCGGGCATGCAGATCTGGAAATCACGTCATAGGATCCGTTGACTTCCGTCAGCCCATTGATGGCACAATTACCTCATTTCGCATCTCGCGCCCTGGAGCTGCCATGAAGGTTCATGAAGTCTTTGGTATTCAACCCGCTCTCTCCGAGCATTCCTACGTCGACCGAGGAAACCTCGACAAGGCTTTGGCGAAGCTGCTAGAGCGGCGGCAGACCCACATTGCAATACGCGGCGCCTCGAAATCTGGAAAGTCATGGCTCCGCCAACGGGTTCTCAAGGACCCAATTGTGGTGCAATGCCGTTTCCAATACACCACGCTCGACATCTATCGTGATGCCCTCGCTCGCCTTGGTATTCGACTAGAGGTAGAGCAATCCAGCGCAAATAAGCTGGGAGGAAAAATCACCGCGTCGGGCGAAGCAGGCCTTAAGCTGATAGCCAAAGTGCAAGGCGCAGGGGAAATCAATTACGTTCACGAAACTTCCGAAAAGACTAAGATCGTTGGCAAAGACACCTCTGACCTTGAGTTCATTGCGGCTCTGATTCGTGAATCCGGGAAAACCCTGGTTATTGAAGACTTTCATTACCTTCCAGAAGCCGAACAGCGAAAATTCGCATTCGATCTTAAAACCCTTTGGGATTACCAGACCTTTGTCGTCGTTGTTGGGGTATGGATCAGTTCCAACATGCTGATCACACTCAACCCCGATTTATCAGATCGAATGGAAGAGCTGTCTGTAACTTGGTCGATTCCTGAGCTCTGCCAGGTCCTTAATAAAGGCTGCAACGTTCTGAATATGCGCATGAAGGTGTCGGTAAGTAGCCTGCTAGCGGAAATTTCGTACGGTAGTGTTGGCCTCCTCCAAAAACTCACCCTGCGCTACATTGATGACGAGCTTGATATAACCGACGGAGGTCCAGCGGGGAGTGAAATACTCCTTGAAGATGAGGGCAAAGTCCAAGACGCTGCGATGCATGTGGCAGATCAGCTAAATCAGCTTTACCAGAGTTTTGCCCGGCAGGTCAGTGAAGGCATCCGAAGACGCGCCAATGCCACCGGCATTTACGCTCATGCCATGGCGGCGATCATGGACGCGGACGACCAATCCCTGACCGAAGGGCTCAGCGCTAAGAGAATCCACACCGCCGCGCATGCCCGGCAAAACCGAATCCAACTCCCTAATCTCAAATCAGCTCTTGTCAAGTTTCCCGAGCTTCAAGTCGATGCTGATGGGCGTGGCCTAGTACTTGCGTATGACTCTCAGAATGAACTCGTAAGCGTTGTTGACCGACAGCTGTTGCTTTACCGCCGCTATGCCACCGTGAGGTGGCCATGGGAGGAAATCATCGCAGAAATTGGCGAAAAGGAAGAGGCATTCCAAGGAAACTAATCAAGAACTGTTCTTGACATGATAACTTTAAACAGTACGAGCCAACTGTACATCCAGCACAATCCTGTACTGCAGCAGTAGCGTTTAGATAAGCCAACAGGCCGCGCAGCAAGCGGCCTTCGCGCTTGACGCATCTAATACTTTTCGCCGGGTTTCCGCGACTTTCGGCCAGTAAAAGCGGGAAGCAATCATGCAGTATTAGACAGGGCAATCCCCTCCTTTCGGCGTTCTGCCGACCCGCCTCCAGCCCTGAAAGGCGTCACCCTTCCCCTTCGTTTTCATGCTCGACCAGCGCCCACAACCGGGCCGCTTCGGCGAGCTCCAGCATGTCGACCAGCTCGCCCTCGCCTACTTCCCGCCGCCGATGTGCGGCCTTGGCCATCTCCGACAGGACGGCGGCTCGCCCGTCCGGGTCTGAGACCAGGGCGAACTGATCGTGCAGCTCGTCGAGCCAGGCGCGCGGTAGGTCAGTCATCGTAATTTCCCGCTGCACGGCACCACCAGGATTGCGCGTAGAGCACACCATCAACCTCCTCGACACCGGTTATGTTCATCCCAAGCTGGGCCATGCCGTTGACGCAGGCGTCGTGGAGCCTCGGTATAACTTCACCACTCGGCAGCGGAGTGAACATATATCCAAGTGCTGCTGCGGCGACAGCCGACACGGTAAGGGGATTGACCAGCCCAAGGATGTAGCCGCCCAAGGCCTTAGCGGCAGGGATGATCCCACCGAACATATCCTTGAGCTGTCCGCCTTGCTGCAAGGCAACCATCATGATTGGCTGGCCAGCGGCGATCGACGTGAAGATATCAGTGAACTGAGCCGGCACACCTCGCAACGCTGCAGCGGTAGCCTTTGCAGTCATGCCAGTGCGGCTCAGCGCGGTATCGGCGCTGCCAAGAGCTGTGCGGGCCTGGTCGATCTTTGCTTGGTACTCGCCGAACGTTTCCGCATCGAGCGCGCCACTTGCGCGGAAGCCCTTCAGCTTCTGCTCCATCTGGTCCAAGCGGCTCATTGCTGCGACGGTCGGGTCGATCTTGCCAAGCAGCTCATCAAGCGCCTGGCCTTCTTCCCGATGCGCGCCCGCGGCCTTCTTCGCTGCCTCCGCCTGGCGCTCTTCCGTAGCGATGAGGGCCTGGGCCCGGCTGTTGATGGATGCCTGACGGCTGGCACTGTCCGATAGCACGGCGTTGGCTTGAGCGGTGACCTCGGCGCTCTGCTCAATCGCCCGGTTCAGCGACTGCACATACTGACTGGCCTCCAGCGAGGCCTTAGCCACGGCCAGAATCCTGGCCTGCTGCTCGTCAGCAGACTCCGCAGCGCGTCGGCCGGCTTGTGCACCGGCATCGGCGGCGCTGGTGAGCCTCTCCTGCACCTTGCCCGCCTGCGCGGCCTCGGCCCGGAAAGCTCCCATGTTCGCCGCGGCACTGCTGAACGCCGTGGAAGCGCTGGTAACGGCGCGCCCAACGGTGGCCATCTGCTGAGCCAACTCGGTCTGCTTGGCGTTGAGCGCCTGCAGCTCCTGCACGATCTGCCGGGTGTCACCCTGCAGGCTGCCCAAGGCAGTCTCCCAGGCGCGCCCGGTTCGCCCAGCCGACTCCTCGCTACGCTTGCCGGCGTCCGTCAGCTGATCGAGGTTATCCTTAGCCTCGACGGCATCACCGGAGTCGATCTGAAGACCGAGAGAGGCAATAGTGGTCATGGTCTACTCCATGGATTCGGCCATGACGGCCAAGGCCTCAACCTCCATAACGCGGAGATCGGGGAAAATGTCGGTGAGGTCGCGGCGCTTGATGCCGAGCATTGAGGCGGTTGCAGGGATGGCGGTGTAGTCCAGGCCTGACGGGCCGCCCGAAGCCACCCGCCACTGCGTGCCCAGCGCATCGAACAGGCGGAAGGCAGGCCATGAATCTGGCCAGACCTCCACTACCTCCTCCTCGATGTCATCAAGGGTCAGCCCCAGCGCCGCCAGTTGCTCGGCGGATGGGCCTCGTTCATAGCAGGCCCGGGCCGCCGCCTTCAGTTTCCCAAGCGGGCCGGGCTGTAGGCGGCTTGGTAGGCGTCGATTACTGCCTTCGGCGCGCCGGTACAGGTGCGCACCAGGTCTACGATGGCCTCGGTGCTGAACTCGTCCTCCAAGTCCCAGCCTGTGACGATCTCGCCCAGTTGCTCGGCCTGCAGGGCGATTTCACCGGTAGTGACCTCCTCCCAAGTCGCGCCGTCCTTCTGGGCCTTTTCCGCCCAGGCGTCGCGCGCCTTGTTCCAGCGGTCGAACATTGCGGACAGGGCCACGCGGTCCATATAGCGGAACTGAAATTCCACCGGCACCGGCTCGGCACCAATACGCGGAACCTGCACCACAGCAGCGAAAGTGGGGTTCTGCGCGATCTTGATCTTCGCCATGAGGGCTCCTTACGCGCTGTAACGGGTTGGACGACCGGACAGGCCAACGCTGATGGTGCGGGTCATCAACTGGTTGCGCTCCATCGTCGGTGTGCTGGTGATGCTGACATAGCCAGGCATCAGGATCTGGCCGCCACCGGGCAGTTTCAGCCGAATCACGGTCAGCTCCTTGGAGTCGTCATAGCCTTCAACGACCGGTACGTAGAGGGCCGATGGTTGGTCCTCGACCGTCACCGATACGCTGATTGGGTTGCGGTTGGTTGGGAACTGCAGGTCGTCGTCGTTCTCGAGGTAGCCGACGGTGAGGAACTGCTGCTCACCACCGGAAACGGTGAAGCCGGTCACCTTCGAGATCTGGGTCCAGCCCGACACAGGGATCACGGAACCGGCACCGGCGCCAGCGGTGTAACGGTCGGTATTGGTGGTATCCAGGCCGGCGAGCGAGAACGCATCCGTGGTGACGTTGGTAGCCTTCGCGGCGCGGTCATTGATGAGGGCCCAGCCGGAGCTGATCAGCAGAATATCGTCGGCATCGAGGCCATGACCCACCGAGCTCGCCACTGGTGGCTTTGCATTGGTCAGGGCAGTGACAGGCACGGCAGTGCCCAGAGTGCTGGCGATCTCCAGCACAGAACCGTTTGGCAGCGGGATGCGTGCGGCCATGTGTATTTCCTCTTGGTAGCCCGCCGGGCGGCGGTTGGTTATGCCCCAGCGGGCGGTTGGTCCGCGATGCCGCGGTAGGTGAAGCTGGCCGGAACGGTGTAGGTCACCGGCTCGGTGATGGTGGGGCCTTGTTCTAACGGCTCGAGGACCATGCCCTCGAAGCCGTTGCGACTCAGCTCGCTGTCGATGCGGAACACAGTGCTGAGCTCGTCGATCAAGGCCTCAGCTGTCGCCAGCGCCTGGCCGGCCGGAGAAACGATGCTGACTTGGTAAACGCCCGTGTACTCGCATGCCTCACCGCTCAGATAGCGGCAGCTGGTGCTGGCCGGGAGCAGGAAGGCGCGCAGGTAGGTTTCGTCAGGCCCTGGCTCGAAATCCTGCTCGAAGTTCGCCACCCTGATTGGTCTGGCCGAAGCCCAGGCTGCCAGCTTGATCTCAATCGCTTGGCGAGCGCGTGCGTGGCTCATATCTTTCTCGCCTCGATCACTCTGTTCACGATGTTTTGGAAGTCGGCAATGGTCACCCTGACCATGCCTGCTGGCGCCTGAGTGCTGTGGCCGTACTCTAAGGGGATGGCATACGGGAGGTTGTTGACGATATAGGCGACCTCTCCAGTAGATAGATCTCCTACAGCCAGGAGAAGCCTGTCCAGCGTCTCGCCAGCTCCCTCAATGTCCGCGTTTTCGCCTGCGGCGGGGGTTCCTGTGCTGAACTGCCAGTTACTGCGGAACCGACCAGTATCTACCGGGGACATGGTCACAAGCCTTTGCCCCACGAGAAAAACAACATCGCGGAAGGTGAGATCCAAAGCTTCCTGAGTTGCCTCTGCGAACTGCTGCAGCTGGGCAGAAAAGCTCCCATTCAGCCCGCCATAGCGGTCTTTCATGTGCTGGCCGCGCGGCATGATCACTTCCTCAGTTGGATAGTCCAGGTCGCCTTGGCCGCATCTTGGCCAACGTTCACCACGCGGTATCCATTGATGATGTCTCCGACAGCGGGAGCGGCAGGCGTAGGCCTGCTCATTCGTGATCCTTAGCGACTTGCTTAGACCCATCCAAACCGCCAAGCAAGGTACGCGGCGATTAGCGTAACTACTAGGCTTAGGCTCGAAATGAAGATATTTTCTGCCAGAAACATGCCCAACCCGCGCTTTTTTGCTTTGTTAGGACTAGCTGGTGTAGAAAAGGCAGTTGAGTCTGCAACCCCGATACGACGAAGCCTCTCGCCCTGAACCAGCTCTGATGAATCGGTGTGACATTCTTGTATTTTGATGTCTTCAGAGTCTTTCAGGTTAAACATTGCCATAGCTAATTCTCCGAATAGCTAAAGCGAGACGTGTAACCCTTGGCAGCCACCCCGCCTCGCTGTGGCTCATGCGCTTCACATCGAGTCCGCGAATACGCTCTCCCACCACTGCCGTTCTTGTCGATAAGACTTCAACATCCGTCATTCGAATATCATCAGAATCATAAATCTCGAAAGCTGTATCGAGACCTTCCATTGTTACATTCTCAAAACTAACGTCTTTACAATTCCGTATCAGTATGCCAGTGGCCATGATTTGCGATTCGCGCCGTGAGATAGCCAAATAGTAGCACTACTCACGAGACCAAGTTCATTCAACGTGTGCCGCGTCGCTCGTCGGGGCTGTCCAACTCTGGCAATCAGCGATTGCAATCCAATACCCGACACAGCCAGGACTTGACCCGCTGCCAGTACATGACATTGAAGATGTGCCGGGCTCCGGCCAGGGCCAGGAAGGCCAGCAGGTTCGTTCCTGCGACCGAGGACGCGAAGAAAATCCGATCACTACGGGCCAGTACGGCATAGCCGCTCATTGCGATGACGGCGTAGATCACCTTGCCGATTACCCCGTCCCGAACCTTCCCGCTCAGTACGCACCAAGTCGCCCAGATAGCGATCATTCCGGACGAGGCCGCGTTGATGTACTCAAGGATCATCCCGCACCTCCCCCGAACCTAGATTTGATCAGGGACCAAAGGTCGGCGGCTTTGATTGCACGGTGAATGGCAGCGATGAGAGAGCCGCCAAAGGTTCCAAGGAGGAAGCCAACACCGGCTACACTCCGAGGCTCTACGATTCCGAAGTAAGCGCTGACCATGCCGGTCAGGTAATGCGCGCAGGCGGCGCCCGTGGTCAGGAATAATAGCCAGGCCTTTCGGTCTGTCAGGTCGTCACGGTGCCACCAGCTCGCGACTATGGCCCCTATCAGACCCGCAATAGCCCAGTCGAGTTTTTCGAGCAGGCGGTGAAAATACTCCATGCGCTCGACTCCGTAGCTGGGCATGAGAAAGTATCCCGACGCTTGGCCAGGTCACTGGATTGGAAGAAAAGGCCGGATTGAGGCCCTAATCAGGGTAGGGATCGGGCAACCGAAGGGAGCAGTACACTGGGCTGCTCAAGAAAAAGCCCAGCACTGCGCTGGGCTTGGGTCGGCGAAATAACCGGTTGCCCTACGTCAACTCATTCCCTTGGCTGATCCTCTTCCAAGGGCGGGTTTTGTTCGTCGCTTCCTCTGTCCCCGCCCTCTTCTTCGTTCATAAGAGGGTCGTCATCAGGGTCAGGGACGGTAGGTCGATCTGGATCTACAGCTGGGTCAGGTGACATAGGCATGTCTGGGTTGGCGCCGCCTTGGGCTCTGAAATCGATGCTCATCGCTGCATACCTCGAAAAGATTTGCTGGATACCGCATCTAATTCGAAACAAGGCCTCGAAGACTTGTTCGATCTATCTGAGCGCCACCGGTCGATCACAATCGGAGCCATGATAGCCTCATGCAGGCGACTAGCCTATTGCGGCTTAGGATGTTCGCTCGACACCGAATTGTTGGCGTCTACGTCCCTCATTTCCTGCTCTACCGGGGCATCATCGTTCGAATCCAACGGCAGCGTATCGTCTTTGCTCTGCGTGGCGTCGCGCTGCTTTTCATCAGCCCGAGAAGTACCGACACCTTGGAACGTTTGGACGCCCTGGCCAGACCCAGGATCTCCCGGTGGGGGATTCCAGTCTTCAGGTCGATTATCGGACCATGCTTCGCCTACACCCTGCTTGGGTTCGGACGTGGCTTTCTCAAGCCCAGATCCATGCCCCTCTCCCGTATCGGGACTCGTTGGCTGATGTTCTGGACGCGGTTCACCTGGACCACTGTTTTCGATTGCCATAGCAAATCTCCCATTTCCGACACAGTACGGCTGTGCTTAAAGTTGGGAATGGAGAGCTAGCGCAGAGTGCCTCGGCATCGACGAGCGGACACAAAAAACCCGACTCAAGGGCCGGGTTTGTGTGTCACTCCTCAACACGCGCAGGAATGACAGGATGGGACAAATTTACGACATGGCGACATGATATTGCAAGCCCTTTTTAGGCCCTTTTCATGCCGCCTCGTCGAATAGCACGCCAATCGCTTCGAGCATGTGCTGCGCCTCGACCAGCGCCTCATTCACCAGCGACTCCAGAGATGCCTTGATTGCCCGGTTCCAGCGCTGGTAAGTGCGCTCGGTCAGGCCTTGGGAGTCCCAGTTGGTCATGTCGTAGTTAGACTCAGCCAGGACGATCATCTCCCCCGGCTTCGCCTCGGCGATGGCACGGGCATGCTTGTTGGCGCGCTCAACGGCGGTGGCAGCAGCCTTGTTGCGCCAGTCCCATTGCCCTTCCCGTTCGTTCTCGCGCGGCTCAGGCGCTTTTACTTGAGACACCTTGCGCTGAATGCCCTTCGTTTGCTGCGGAACCGCCCAGACCAGCACAGCCTGCTGAGTGAAGCGCTTCGGCGCCGGGGTTGGCACGATTGCCACGAGTCGGCCAATGGAATCGATCTTGCGACCCTTGGTCATGGGCAAGGAAAAAGTGATCGTCGACAACGAGCAGGCGGTACCGGATGAACTGACGTCAGTGGTGACCAAGATCGCACCGGACAAGAACGCCATCGCCGCCAAACTCAAGGCCGACCGAGAGCATAACGAGGCCGTCCGCAAGCGCATGGCTGCCGGCGAGGACTGCGAGCACGAACTGATACCTGAGCCAAGCTGGGCGCATTTGGAGCGCGGCGAGAGTTCGATCCGCATCAAGTGAGGTGAGCATGAACCAATCAATCGACCTGGAGGCAGCGAAGGCTGCCTTCTTCGCATCTGGAGGAATCGCCATCGAGCTCGACGGCTATCAATATGTGCCGCACCGACCGCACCGCGACAACGTAGTGATCAGGGCGGCTCCGCCGAAGCCAGTAAACATGAAGGCTGTGAAGCGCGAGAAACAGCTTGCGGAGCTTCGTGAACTGGCCAAGACAATGACCTATGCCCAAGCCGCTGCACATACAGGACTTTCCAAGATGACGCTGTATCGAGCTGCGCAGGATGGCGGCTTCGCATTCCAGCCCGATCCGCGCCGCGGCCGTGGCGAAAAGAACAGGGTCTACGCCGATCCTGCTGCCGACAAAGAACTCGCCGCACAGATCGCCGAACTTCGCGATGCCGGCCTGAACCGGCACGAAGCCAAGAAGAAACTTGGCATTTCGGACCGGAAATTCTGCCGAGTCATTCACTTGTTCGGGGTCGATTACCCCAAAGCCCAGGGGAGACGATGCGACGGACCAATCTGAAGTTCCAGGTTCGCCAGCGCCGGCGGCAAGAACAGTTCCACCTCCCACCCAGCGGCCTCACGGAGCACAGAAATGCAGAAAGCACCCTCTGGAGTCGTCACTCTTCCGGCCTGGATGAATCGACCGGTCAAGAAGCTGTACATCACCCGCAGCGGCGGCCAGTACCGGCCTGATGACGTGGCCCTGGCCTTTGCGCTGAGCCTGCGCATGCACGACAGCGCCGACCACCTGCGTAGGCTTGCCAGGCGCCTGGTCGACAAGGTCTGCCTGGAGCACCAGCCGAACATGAAGCGCCTGGCCCGTGAGCCGGACGAGGCCAAGGTGTTCGACGCCGCGCTCAAGATCATCAACCGGGTGTGCGACTTGCTCAATATCGGGCCGGGCACCAGCTTTGTGCGCAATGGAGGCGATGATGGCTCTGACGCAGAAGCAGCGTGACGAGAAACGCCGCGCCAAGGCCGAGCGCCTGCAGGAAGAAGACCTGCGCTTGAAGGTTCGACCAGGGACTAAGCAGGCCCTGCTGGAACTGATGGAGTGGGCCGGGATCGAGGAACAGGGCGAGGCGATGACGCTGATGATTCATCACGTTGAAGCGCTGGGGCATCACGCGCTGTTCAGGATCGCGCGCCACGAAATCGAAGCTCACCGATCTGTGGCGCGGACTGAGCCGCTGCGGTTGTCAGCCAGGAAGCGAACCGGGCAGCACCTGCGGGCGATCTGCGGCTGGGCAGACGCCACCTGCAGCCAGATGATCGAGGCTCTGATCCACGGCATCTACGCCCTAGGTAGGCTGCACGCGGCGAAGTTTCTCACTCCACCGCGGCACGAGATCAGAATCTCGCCAAGCCTGGCCCTGGCCTTCGATAGGAAGAGCATGCTGATGATTCAGCAAGACCCAGGCGACGAAGTCATTCCTCCAAGTCGGCTTCCAGAGGCGCCCCGTGCTCTATGTAACCGAACCAATCGAATTGGCCAATCGTAGCAAGTGCTGTCGCGAGGATTTCGCGGCCAACTTCGTCGTGCTGCTCGACGCTTGGGCATAGCTCAAAGGTACAGCAGCAACTGTTGGAATCATAAAACAGTCGAATGACGCGCGATTGAAGCCCTTTTTTGGCTATCGCAACGCAGAAGTTCAGCATTTCAGCAAGCTCATATGCTTTGCCGTGTCTCGTACAGATCTCAATGCCGTGAGCGGTTAGAGCGTCTTCCGATACGGTGGATTCCCGCATTCCTTTTTCCTCAGCAGTTGGCTTCCTAGAGCCTCTCGTAATACCCCATCCCAAACCAAATTGCCACCATGCCGCATCCAGCCACGGAGGGCGGCGCATGCATGGAGAGAGCCATGAGCCAGTTCTACCTACAGGACAGCCGCAGTCATGTCGGCGACGGAATGATGTTCTGGGCCAAGGAAGGCCGCGGCTACGTGACTAACCTGGACCAAGCCGAGCTGTTCACCTTCGAAGAGGCATGTCGCCACCGTGACACCGATATCCCCTCGCCGAAGGAGTACATCGACGCCATGGCGCACTACGGCGTCGACTGTCAGCTGATGGAAGATGACAGGCGTATAGCTGGGCTACAGCCCGGCGCCCGCGTCTACGTGCACGTGCCAGGCGACTGGAACGGGAACGATGTCTACTGGGTAAGCGAACAACGTGGCAAGGTCACCGAGAACCTGCAGCAAGCGATCTGCATGGATCTGGAAAACGCCCAATTCACGTATGCCAATCATGCCGGCCAAGGCACGCGAGTATTCTGGCCGGCAGCCTACATCGAGGAGATCCGCCGGCGCCTGGTGCATCGCCAGAACGTCGACCATAAGCTGGCCCTGCGCGTGGCCGGGGTAAAGATGCCCAGGCCGCCCAAGGTCGCCAAGCGCCGCCAACCGATGCTCAATTGCTGCGGCTGCGGTCGCTTCATCAGCTGGGACGGCCGATTCCTGCACAACTGCCAGAACTGCGGCGCGAACAACTGCCCCTGACCCTCCGGCACTGCCCGCACGCGCCTAGACCTTCCTACGCAATCAAGCGACGCAAGCCACTTCGGGTGCTAGACAGGCTTTTTGGCTTGAAAACCTACAATAACATCAAGAACTTTGAAATCTAAAGCATCAAAGCGCAATGTACACACGAGCAACACAAACCAAAAAAACGCCAAAAACAAACCTACATATATTGGTATCCTGCTTGCGGAATACTGACGCATTATCATTTTATTTATCAGCTTCCTCTTAAACCGATGAGTTCCAAGACTTCTTCTGATCTCATCCTTATTATATTCTTCCTTGAAAAGATGAATTAGCCACTCTCGCCTCTTCAATCTTGATTGAACAACCGGATCAACACTTAACTCAGACTCAGCTATTTTATTGCTCAGCTTTCCGTGCGCCTTAAGCATGTTGACCAATTCAAGCTCAGCGTGCCTAGTGTTTACCTCCCAATGAGCTTGCCAATATTTCGCTCCACAAGCCATTCCCGCCTGCAGTAGAGAAACCACTAAACCTACCGCACACACCACAAAGCTAACTATTGGAATTTGTCCGCCGGACTGGCACACGCCAGCAAATAGCACCCCTTGAAATATCATAAAAAAATTATTTCGCTGTACAAGCTGTGTTATTTCGAAGTTTCTTAGCTCTAAACACAGCTCGTAAATTCTAGTCCATGCCTTTAATTCATCCGCGGCAAAATTTATAGCCTCGTCAGCAGTATTAACATTCAGCCCAGCACGCTCTAAATGCTGTAGCCCCTGTAGCTCCGGCCGGTGTGCAAGGGGTTTATCTTCAGCCATTTCTAAGTCCCTTAAGAAAATTAAATTATGTCCATAGTTAAGGCAAAAGACATCCCCTTTGCTGGAAATCCACGCATCGTCTGCCAGTTCAGTTGCGGCGCCGCTTCAGCGGTGGCCACCAAGCTTGCCCTGGCCGAGTACGGCAGCACGCACGACGTGCAGATCATCAACGCCTTCCTGGCCAACGAGCATGAGGACAACCGCCGATTCGCCCAAGACTGCGAAGCCTGGTTCGGCCAGCCAATAATAGTCCTGCGTGACGAGAAGTACGGCGCCGACGCTCATGAGGTCTTCCGTCGCGAGCGCTACATGAAAGGCCGTACCGGCGCGCCCTGCACAAAAATCCTCAAGCGTCGCCTGCTGGACACATGGAAGCAGCCTGGCGACGTGATGGTGTTCGGTTACACCGCCGAGGAGGCAGATCGCCTGGATGATTTTCGGGAGCGGAATCCAGACCGCCCAGTGATCGCCCCGCTAATTGATCGCGGCCTGGGCAAGGACGACTGCAAGGCCATCCTGCTACGCGCCGGCATCGATCTCCCACTGATGTACCGGATGGGCTACGACAACGCCAACTGCATCGGCTGTATAAAGGGTGGCGAAGGCTACTTTCGGGCTATCCGGCAGGACTTCCCAGAGCAGTTCGAGGCGCTATGCGCCATTCAGGATGACCTAGGCGAAGGCTCCTACCTGTTCCGCAACCGCATAACCAACGTGCGCTTTTCGCTACGCGAGCTGGGCGACGGCCCAGTGCGCCGCAACGAGAAGCTGCCGGCTTGCTCCTTCTTCTGCGAACTGGCCGAGGCCGACATCATCGCCCGCGCCTGACACGGAAATCCATTTTTGGGGCAGTTGGTACCCACTATTGATATTGAGAAGGCATTCCCGACTCACACACATCAATTTTTGGAGATAACCATGCCATTTAACTATTTGATTATCGCGGTCCTGTTCACTGTTGCCGGCCTGATCGGCAGCTGCAGCGGGTAACTTCTTCCACCTCCTCGCGGCCGCACCGCGGGGAGGCCTCCAACCGAAAACTTTCGCATGCGAAAACTTCCATAGGCCAAAAGGCTAGGCATCCCCATGACCACAGCAATCGACCTGTTCGCCGGCCTCGGCGGATGGAGCGCCGGCGCGCGCGCCGCAGGCGTCCAAGTTCTCTGGGCGGCAAACCACTGGCCAGAAGCCGTGAAATGGCATGCGGCTAATCACCCCAATACCCTGCACGTCTGCCAGGATTTGCACCAGGCGCGCTGGGAGCAGGTGCCGGCGCACGACATCCTGCTGGCTTCGCCCTGCTGCCAGGGGCACGCCAAGGCTCGCGGCAAGAAGTCGGGCAACCCCGAGCATGACACCTCGCGCTCGACGGCCTGGGCGCCTGTATCGGCCCTTGAGTTCCACAGGCCTCAAGCGGCGGTGATCGAGAACGTGCCGGAGTTCACCGACTGGGTGCTCTACCCGGCCTGGCTGCAAGCGATCCAAGCGCTGGGGTATCAGGCAGCACCGCACATCGTGGACTGCGCCGACCTCGGCGTGCCGCAGCACAGAGTGCGTCTGTTCATGGTGCTGACCCGCAGCAAGGCGCCGCTGATGCTGCAGTTACCTCAGGAGCGGCATGTGCCGGCGGTCAGCTTCCTCGACTTCGACTGCGGGCGATGGTCGCCCATCGAGAAGCCAGGCCGTGCCCAGGCCACGCTTAACCGGGTGAGCAACGGCCGCCAGCGCTTCGGCGACCGGTTCATCATGCCCTACTACGGCAAGGGCTCCGGCACCACAGGCCGTGACATCAACCGGCCGATCGGCACCATCACCACCCTGGACCGCTGGGCGCTGGTTGATGGTGACCGCATGCGGATGCTCAGCGCCGACGAGGCCTTGGCCGCGATGTCGTTCCCTGCTGACACCCTGCGCCCGGAGAACCACAGGCTGACCATGCATATGGCAGGCAATGCGGTTCCACCGCTGGCCGGCCAACGAGTTATCGAGGCCCTCATCGAGGCCGCTTGAAATTCCTCAGAGGGCCAGAAGGTATCGAGTTGCAACTGTCAGCGAAATTAGACCAAGCAGAATGGGCAATGCTACCTCGACTACCAACACCCTGAAACCTTGTAAACTCATCAAACCTTTGTACCAAGACTCGAAGCGCTCTAAAGAAACTTCAATTCTTGGGCTCAAGACAACTTCCCTGCTAGTCTGAATTTCATTGCGAAGATTCATTAAATTAGCATTTACCTGCCCCATTAATTGAGATGTGGCGATATCGTCCGGCGAACCCTTGATTTCATCTGGGCTACCTAGTCTATGTTTAATCTCGTCTAAGTCGCTGCTAAGTCTGTCTGTCAGCTCGCCTACAGAGTGAAGTCTGCGTGCGTAAGACTTCCACCAATTTGCTAAGCTAGACTGCTTCGGATCGTCCGGATAATCGACATGCGCGCTGCCGGCCCGTGCACCAGTTTGAAACGCAACCCTGGCGCCAGTCATACGCACCCGATATTCACCTAAAAGCTCCACGACATAAAAGAGAAAGTGCGCCAGCGAATACGTTAGAACAATCATCGCGCCTATCACTATCTTATCGGCAGTAACACCTTTGAACGCCACTCCAAAAATAGTGAAGGTGTCACTTGGTTCAATCTTGGCTATCACCAAACACAGCAGTGCGACTGACGCCGCCATGAGGCTTTTGCGCACCTTTACGGCTGGATCAGATATATCAAACCCAGCAGGCTTACCAAGCGCCTCCGCGACGGCAGCAAGCTCCTTTTCTCGTTGATCCAACTCGCGCCCCCTCTGGCTACTAGTTCAATACTTGTTTTGCATTGGCTGCTTTGCACTGATACCACGACCACTCACCCGCTGTAACCCCTCTCCCCTCTATTCACTGCCGCGATATGGCGGCCAAGGAATTCCTGTGTCCAAAAAAATTGAGTTGGATCTCGATGCAATCGAGGCAGCGGCCAAGGCTGCAACGCCGCAAGACTTTGTCAGCGCCCAGGTCGCCGGGGCCGAAGAAGGCTGGATGGAATGCCCTGGTTGCGGCGGCGAAGGCTCCGTCGAGCTGACGGCCGGCTACCTGAACTACGACGGCGTTGCATTGGGCGTGCAGTTCTACGGGATCGGCGAGCCGCACGTCCACGCAGAAGCTCACTACCGCGCTGCCCGACCTGCCGTGGTGCTTGCCATGATTGAAGAGATCCGAAGACTGCGCCAGCAGCTGGAGCAGCAAGTCGGTGCCACTCAAGGCTACGCCCTGGTGCCGAGAAGCATGCTGCTCAGCAAAGAAGTGATCGGTGCCATCAATTTCCACTGCGGCGACACCGACCAGGAAGAAGGTGGCCAGTTCGGGCAGTACACCGATGGCCGGCTGTGGGTCGGCTACGTGCTGGACGACGACGGGAACAAAGTCCACGGGCTGCACATCGCGACCGATGAATACCCGGAGGAAGGAAGCACGACGTTGATTGAGTTTCCGGCGCCTGGCGCTCAGCAGGAATCCAAGGAATGCGGCGCCTGCGGTGGCTGTACCAACGGCTGCCGACTCGACAAAGACAGCCCGGCGGTGCAGCCATGACTCGCCTCGCCATCTGCCTCCTGCTGCTTTCCACCGGCGCCAGCGCTGACCCTTTGCCGCATGGAGTCCGGGTGTTCCATGACGACGAACGCGGCGCGACCTGCTGGCTCTACGAACAAGGCGTGCGCGGCGGCATCAGCTGCATCCCCGACAGCCAGTTGCAAGCCGGAAACGAGCGCCAGCTCTCCCCGCACGAAACCCAACCAGAACCTACACCCGCACTGGCGCCTGGGCGCTGGATTGATGAGAGGTATGAGCTGTGAAGAAATCCACGACTTCCTGCAGGCCGCCATCGACGTGCAGGCCGAGCGCGGCAAGCAGTACGACGCGCCGGGCGGCGAGCGCAGCATGGGCCGCACCGTCCAGGCATTCAACACCATCACCGGCCGAGACCTCAGCGAGGCCGAAGGATGGCTCCTGCTCCAGGTGCTGAAGGACGTGCGCCAATGGCAGAACCCAGACAAGTTCCACGAGGACAGCGCGCTGGATGGCGTGGCGTACTCATCACTGAAGGCTGAGGCGCTGGCTAAGGGCTAGGAAACATTCAAATCAGGGTCGTAACCTCCCCTACCTCAACCCGCGCACACCTGATCACTCCGCCAAAGCCAAAGATGGATCTTATGTTTACTTCAATCAATTGGTCATCCACCCGCAAAAATTCTATAGCGTCAATGACATTCTGGTGGTTGAAGTCTTCAACAGAAAAGAAGCGCAAATCGTCGAACAAAAACTCAATCAGGAGGTTTTGGAAACAAACTACTTCATAGTCTGCTGTCCCTTGGCCAATCTCCTTGTAATAGCGGACGTTAACGCACAATCGAGCCGACGAGGAAGTCGGATTCCCAACCCCGCTTCTGGACGCCGACACCGATATAACTTCAGCATCATGAAACCCAGGCCAGAATCCTAGCGCTTTGACTACTTTCCCGCTGTTTTGCACGCAGCTTGGCCATTCCATGAAAAGCACTCCAAATTAACATCCTGCATTCTACTCATCGCTGAGCATACGCTTCAAAGCTTCCCGGTGACGATCGACACAGCTGCGAAGCATTCAAACAACCTGCCCCCTACAACTCAAGCCCGCCAACATGCGCGGGTATGGAGAGACTCATGCTCAATTTCTTAGCTGGCCTGTTCAAGCGCAAGAAGAAGCCAGTGCAGCGCCCAGTCATCGGCCCTACCGGTTATTCCCGCGGCTACAGCCCGGCAGCCGGGCGGCAAGACCCGATGCTTGACCCACTCAACCCGATGAGCCCGATCAGCCCCATGCATCCCATCCACCTGGCGGACAGCTACGAGCCGACACGCTCGAGCAGTACCTGCTCCAACCGGGACTACAGCAGCTACTCGTCGAGCGAGAGCAGCAGTTCCAGCGACAGCGGATCCAGCTCCAGCAGCTGCGACTAACCACCAACCTGCCGCCACCGGCGGCGTGGAGACCATCCCATGGAAACCGAGATCCTTTCGGATGAAGAGCTGGCCGACCTGACCGGTTACAAGGCCAGGGGCTGGCAGCGCCGCTGGCTCAATGAACGCGGCTGGCACTTTGTCGAGAGCCGTGGCGGACGCCCTCTGGTGGGCCGCCAGTACGCCCGCATGAAGCTTGGCGTAACCCTCGAGGTGGTGCCATTGGCGCCGCCCCCTCCAACTATCCCCGCGTGGACACCAGACATCTCGAAGGTAAGGTGAAATGCGCCCAAGGAAGACCGAGAACAGGGACCTGCCGCCCGGCATGTACCGACGCAAGCGCACCAGCAAGAGCAAGAAGAACCCGGGAAAGACGTGGATCAGCTACTACTACCGCGACAAGGAAGGGAAGGAAATCCCGCTAGGCACCGACCTGAGCCTGGCGAGACTGAAGTGGGCCGAGCTGGAGGCGAAGGAAAAACCGAAGGACCTGGTCACCATGGGTGCAATCTTCGATCGGTACGAGCGCGACATCATCCCGAAGAAGGCACCGCGCACCCAGAAGGACAACCTGGCCGAGATTCGCCAGCTGCGCAACTACTTCGAAAAGGCGCCAATCGACGGCATTACGCCTGCACATGTGGCGAAATACCGAGATGCCAGGACAGCGCCGGTCAGGGCGAACCGCGAGATCGCCACCCTGTCGCACATCTTCAACATCGCCCGGGAGTGGGGGCTTACCACCAACGAGAACCCATGCCAGGGCGTGCGCAAGAACAAAGAGGTGCCGCGAGACTTCTACGCCAACGACGCAATCTGGAACGCTGTCTACGCGAAGGCGGTGGTTGAACTGAAGGACGCCATGGACTTGGCGTATCTGACAGGCCAGCGTCCGGCGGACGTGCTGGTGATGAGGAAGGACGACATCGAGGGCAAGGCCCTTGGCGTTAAGCAGAAGAAGACCCACAAGAAGCTGCGGATCATGCTGGAAGTGGATGGGGTAGAGAGCAGCCTGGGCGCCCTGATCAGGAAGATTCTGGAGCGCAACGCTCCGCATGGGTCGCCATACCTGCTGCTGACCGACAGCGGCAAGCGGGTGACAGCGCCAATGCTGCGCCATCGCTGGGACGATGCCAGAGAGGAAGCGGTGAAGGAAGCAGTCGCCGCCGGCGACCAGGTGCTGGCCGGCCGAATCAGCCAGTTCCAGTTCCGCGACATCCGCCCCAAAGCTGCTTCAGAGATCACCGATGTCGACCACGCCAGCCTGCTGCTGGGCCATACCAAGGGCGACATTACCGAGCGGGTTTATCGCCGAGTTGGAGCCTTGGCGAAACCGACCAAGTAAGAAAGTATCGGAAGCGCTTCCGAAATAAACCATTCCCAAGGGTGTTCCCATGGGTAGTTTTTTGTCACCCCAAAAACGCAAAAAGCCCTGAATAATCAGGGCTTTGAATGTGGCGGAAGCGTAGAGATTCGAACTCTAGGATAGTTGCCCATCGACGGTTTTCAAGACCGTTGCCTTAAACCACTCGGCCACGCTTCCAGCTTGCTTTGCGGCGGCAATCATACCGTAATGAAACAAGCTGTCAAACTCTCTGTGTCGCGGGTTGCGGCAGCTCTGATATCCTCAGTGCAACCATACGTTTCAACCCCACAGGTTTCATCAAGGAGTGTCGCCATGCGCGAACAGGATTATGCCGTACAACACGGCCAGCAGGCCGAGCAGCAGGAGGTCAGCCGTGTCCTGCGCAACACCTACAGCCTGCTGGCGCTTACCCTCGCCTTCAGTGGCGTCATGGCCTTCGTGGCCCAGCAGATGCGCGTCGGCTACCCGAACGTGTTCGTGGTGCTGATCGGTTTCTACGGGCTGTTCTTCCTCACCGCCAAGCTGCGTGATTCGGTCTGGGGCCTGGTGTCCACCTTCGCCCTCACCGGCTTCATGGGCTTCATCCTCGGCCCTATCCTCAACCGTTACCTGGGCATGAGCGGTGGCGCCGAAGTGGTCAGCTCGGCCTTCGCCATGACCGCCCTGGTGTTCGGTGGCCTGTCGGCCTACGTGCTGATCACCCGCAAGGACATGAGCTTCCTCAGCGGCTTCATCACCGCAGGCTTCTTCGTCCTGCTGGGCGCCGTGGTGGCCAGCTTCTTCTTCCAGATCAGCGGCCTGCAATTGGCGATCAGCGCGGGCTTCGTGCTGTTCTCGTCGGTGTGCATCCTGTTCCAGACCAGCGCGATCATCCACGGCGGCGAGCGCAACTACATCATGGCGACCATCAGCCTGTATGTATCGATCTACAACCTGTTCGTCAGCCTGCTGCAGCTGTTCGGCCTCATGGGCCGCGACGACTGATCGGCCTCGATGCCACAAGAGCCCGCTTCGGCGGGCTTTTTTGTGGGTGATGCGCACCCTATCGCGGGACAAGCCCGCTCTCCCCCTACCCCAAACCCGCCTCGCCCCGTAGAATGCGCTCCTTTTTTCTACCGGGGCAGCTTTCCCATGAGTTCCATCGAACACGGGCCGGGCGCGGCGGCGCCTGTCAATGAACTGGTCCTCGGCCTCGAGGACAAGCCACGGCCGTTGATCGGCCTGCTGGCTGCGCTTCAGCATCTGCTGGCGATCATCGTCCCGATCGTCACCCCAGGCCTGCTGATCTGCCAGGCGCTGGGCGTGTCGCCGCGCGATACCAACCTGATCGTGTCCATGTCGCTGGTGATTTCCGGTATCGCCACCTTCGTCCAGTGCAAGCGCTTCGGGCCGTTCGGTGCCGGGTTGCTGATCGTGCAGGGCACCAGCTTCAACTTCGTCGGGCCCCTGATCGCAGGCGGCGCGCTGATGGTCAAGCAAGGCACGCCGGTGGAAGGCGTGATGGCAGCGATCTTCGGCGTGGTGATCGCTGGCTCCTTCGTGGAGATGGGCGTGTCGCGTATCCTGCCCTTCGTCAAACGCCTGATCACGCCGCTGGTGACCGGTATCGTGGTGCTGATGATTGGCCTGACCCTGATCAAGGTCGGCCTGATCAGCATGGGCGGTGGCTTCACCGCCATGGGCAATGGCACCTTCGCCAACGGCGAGAACCTGCTGTTGTCGGGCGTGGTGCTGGCGATCATCGTGGTGCTTAACCGCATTCCGGTGGTGTGGATGCGCAGCTGCGCCATCGTCATCGCCCTGGCCGTGGGCTATGCCCTGGCAGGCTACCTCGGCCGCCTGGACTTCACTGGCATGCACGAGGCGGCGCTGTTCCAGGTACCGATGCCCCTGCATTTCGGCCTGAGCTTCTCCTGGGCGCTGTTCATCCCGATGCTGGTGATCTACCTGGTGACCGCCCTGGAAGCCATCGGTGACGTCACCGCCACCAGCAAGGTCTCGCGCCAGCCGGTCGAAGGCCCGTTGTGGATGCAACGCATCAAGGGTGGCGTGCTGGTCAACGGCGCCAACTCGCTGCTGGCCGGTGTGTTCAACACCTTCCCCAGCTCGATCTTTGCCCAGAACAATGGCGTCATCCAGCTCACCGGCATCGCCAGCCGCCATATCGGCGTATGGATCGCCATCATGCTGGTGCTGCTGGGCCTGTTCCCAAGCGTCGCCGGGGTGATCCAGGCAGTGCCGGAACCGGTGCTCGGTGGCGCGGCCATGGTGATGTTCGGGGCGGTGGCGGCCTCGGGGATCAACATCCTGGCCAGCACTCGCCTGGACCGCCGGGCGCTGCTGATCATCTCCGTGTCCCTGGCCTTGGGCCTGGGTGTGGCCCAGGTGCCAGAGTTCCTGGCGCACATGCCGTCGGCCCTGCGCAATGTGCTGGAGTCAGGGGTAGCCACCGGTGGCATCTGTGCCCTGGTGCTGAACTGGTTCCTGCCGGAGAGCAAGGAAAACGCCTGACAGGCACCTGGCCAGTCGACAAAGCCCGCGCCTGCCTGCGCGGGCTTTTTGCTTTATCATGGCCGCATTACTTTGCACGAGTTGTCCATGAAATTCGCTATCGCGGTGTTTTCACCAGCCCATGCGCCCTCTTCGCGCCGTGCTCTGCGCTTTGCCGAGGCCGCGCTGGCAGGCGGGCATGAGATTGCCCGGCTGTTTTTCTATCAGGATGGGGTACACAGCGCCTCGGCCAACGTGGTCGCGCCCCAGGACGAACAGGACATCGCCGCCCAGTGGCGTACCTTCATCGAGGCACACCAGCTCGATGCCGTGGTGTGCATCGCCGCAGCCCTGCGCCGGGGCGTACTCGACGAAGCCGAAGCCAACCGCTACCAGCGCCCGGCGGTGAACCTGCCCAAGCCTTGGGAGCTGTCGGGCCTTGGACAGTTGCATGAAGCCGCGCAAACCGCAGACCGTCTGGTCTGCTTCGGAGGCGACTGAGATGGCCAAATCCTTGTTGATCATCAGCCGCCAGGCGCCCTGGAACGGCCCGTCCGCCCGCGAGGCACTGGACATCGCCCTGGCCGGCGGTGCCTTCGATCTTCCGCTGGGCATGCTGTTCCTCGATGACGGTGTGTTCCAGCTCGCCCCAGGGCAGCAGCCTGCAGCGCTGCAGCAGAAGAACCTGGCCGCCAACCTCCAGGCGCTGCCGATGTTCGGCGTCGATGAGCTGTTCGCCTGTGGCCACAGCCTGGCCGAACGCGGCCTGGCCGGTGACGCCCTGGAGTTGCCGGTACAGGTGCTGGACGATGCAGCCCTGGCCGCCCTGATTGCCCGTTTCGACCAGGTGGTGACACTCTGATGACGACCCTGCATGTAATCAGCCACTCGCCCTTCGGCGACAACCGCCTGGACAGCTGCCTGCGCCTGCTGGGTGTCGATGACGCCCTGCTGCTGTGCGGCGATGCGGTCTATGCCCTACGCCCAGGCAGCGAGCCGCTGCGCAAACTGCAGTCCGCCGGCGTGCAGGGTCGCCTGTTCGCCCTTGCCGAAGACCTGCAGGCCCGCGCCATCGACAGCCCGCTGGCCCAGACGGTGGACTATCCCGCGTTCGTCGAGCTTTCCCTGCATCACGACAAGGTCAACAGCTGGCTATGAGCATTCTGACTGTCGGTGATCGGCAGATCGCCCTGGACAAGGACGGCTTCCTGGTCGACCTGCAAGACTGGTCCCACCCCGTCGCCGAAGCCCTGGCCGAGCGCGAAGGTATCCCGCTGACCGGCGACCACTGGGAAGTCCTTGAACTGCTGCGCCAGTTCTACGCCGAATACCAGCTCTCGCCGGCGACGCGCCCACTGATCAAGTACACCGCACTCAAGCTGGGCCCGGAAAAGGGCAACAGCCCGCACCTGAACCGCCTGTTCAACGGCACTCCCGCCAAACTTGCCGCGAAGCTCGCGGGCCTGCCCAAGCCGACCAATTGCATATGACCCAACGCCCCTCGGAGCTGCGCCCACTCACCCTGCAAACCCCGGCCGAACACCCCTTCGCCGAATTCGTGCGTATTCTCGGCAAAGGCAAGCGCGGCGCCCGCGGCCTGACCCGCGAAGAGGCCCGCGCGGCCATGACCTTGTTGCTCGAAGGCAAGGTCGAGGACACCCAGCTGGGCGCCTTCCTGATGCTGCTGCGGCACAAGGAGGAAAGCGCCGAGGAGCTGGCCGGCTTCACCGAAGCCCTGCGTGCGCACCTGCAGGCACCCAGCATCGCCGTGGACCTGGACTGGCCCACCTACGCCGGCAAGAAGCGCCACCTGCCGTGGTACCTGCTGGCGGCCAAATGCCTGGCCGCCAACGGCACGCGTATCCTCATGCATGGCGGTGGCGCGCATACCGCCGGGCGCCTGTACACCGAGCAACTGCTGGGCCTGCTGGATATCCCCCTGTGCCGCGACTGGCCGTCGGTGGACAAGGCCCTGGGCACCCACGGCCTGGCCTTCGCGCCCCTGCAGGACTGGGCGCCCCAGCTGCAGCGGATGATCGACCTGCGCAACACCCTCGGCCTGCGCTCACCCATCCATTCCCTGGCCCGCGTGCTCAACCCCTTGGGGGCCCGCTGCGGCCTGCAGAGCATCTTCCACCCCGGCTATCAGGCCGTACACCGCGAAGCCAGCCGCCTGCTGGGCGACCCTGCCGTGGTGATCAAGGGTGACGGCGGCGAGATCGAGGTCAATCCCGATGCCATCAGCCACCTCTACGGCACCACTGCCGGCGTAGCCTGGGACGAAGAGTGGCCGGCATTGAGCGCCCAACGCCACGTCAAGCCGGCCAGCCTGCAACCGGAGCACCTGCTCGCGGTGTGGCGTGGCGAAGCCGAGGACAGCTATGGCGAACTGGCCGTGGTCGCCACCCTGTCCCTGGCCCTGCGCGGCCTTGGTCAACCCCGGGAAGCGGCGTTCGAGACGGCGCGCAGCTATTGGGCGAACCGCAAACACATCGAATAAATCGATCTGAATGGCGCGGTCTTTGCGCTATTTATTCGAACGCTTTTGCCTAGACTGAGCTCCAATGACAAACGACTTTGTTCCGAGGAGCTCACCATGGGCCTTTTGATCGACGGCCGCTGGCATGACCAGTGGTACCAGAACAGCAAGGACGGCGCGTTTCGACGCGAGAACGCCCAACGCCGCAATCCGTTGCCTGCTGCCGAAGCCGGACGCTACCACCTGTACGTCTCGCTGGCCTGCCCTTGGGCCCACCGCACCCTGATCTTCCGCGCCCTCAAAGGCCTCGAGCCGCTGATCGAGGTCTCGGTGGTGAGCTGGTTGATGGGCGAACATGGCTGGACCTTCGACCAGCAGACGGGCTCGACCGGAGACCACCTGGACGCCCTGCAGTACCTGCACCAGCGCTACACCCAGGACGACCCGCACTACACTGGGCGCGTGACCGTGCCGGTACTGTGGGACAAGCAGGAACAGCGCATCGTCAACAACGAGTCGGCCGAGATCATCCGCATCTTCAACAGCGCCTTCGACGAACTGACCGGCAACCGCCTGGACCTCTACCCCGAGCCGCTGCGGGCGACCATCGATGCGCTGAACGAGCGCATCTACCCGGCCGTGAACAACGGCGTATACCGCGCAGGCTTCGCCACCACCCAGGATGCCTACGAGGCGGCCTTCGACGAGGTATTCGCCGAACTGGACCACCTGGAGGCCCTGCTGGGCCGCCAGCGTTACCTGGCTGGCGAGTACCTGACCGAGGCCGATGTACGCCTGTTCACCACCTTGGTGCGCTTCGATGCGGTATACCACGGCCACTTCAAATGCAACCTGCGTCGCCTGGCCGACTCCCCCAACCTGTCCAACTGGCTGCGCGAGCTGTACCAGTGGCCGGGCGTGGCAGGCACGGTGAACATGGAGCATATCCAGAAGCACTACTACATGAGCCACAAGACCATCAACCCGAACGGGATCGTGCCCAAGGGGCCGCTGCAGGACTTCAACCCGCCCCATGATCGGGAGCGGTTGGTGGGAAAAGGGATCTGGCAGGGGTGATCAAAACGGGGCTGCTTTGCAGCCCTTTCGCGGCACAAGGCCGCTCAGGGGGTCGTAGGAGCGGCCTTGGGCCGCGAAAGGGCCGCACAGCGGCCCCATCGATTCAACTGCCTTGCTGCGCCCCTTCGAACCATGCCAGCTTGTCGCGCAACTGCACTACTTCGCCAACGATGATCAGTGTCGGTGCATGCACTTCATGCCGCGCCACCAACTCGGGCAAGTCCGCCAGGGTACCGGTGAACACCCGTTGATGCCGGGTGGTCCCCTGTTGCACCAGCGCCGCCGGCGTACTGGCCGCGCGCCCATGGCGGATCAGCTCGGCACAGATGGTCGGCAACCCCACCAGGCCCATGTAGAACACCAACGTCTGGGCCGGCGCCACCAGGTCCTGCCAGGGCAGGTTGCTGGTGCCGTCCTTGAGGTGGCCGGTGATGAAGCGCACCGACTGGGCATAGTCACGATGGGTCAGCGGAATGCCACCATAGGCGGAGCAACCGCTGGCTGCGGTGATACCCGGCACCACCTGGAACGGGATGCCTTCCTCGGCCAGCTCCTCGATCTCCTCGCCACCACGGCCGAAGATGAACGGGTCGCCGCCCTTGAGCCGCAGCACGCGTTTGCCCTGGCGCGCCAGGTCCACCAGCAGGCGGTTGATCTGCTCCTGGGGCACTGCATGGTCGGCACGGCGCTTGCCCACGTAGATCCGCTCGGCATCGCGCCGGCACATCTCGATGATGGCGGGCGCCACCAGGCGGTCGTACAGCACCACGTCGGCCTGCTGCATCAGGCGCAGGGCACGGAAGGTCAGCAGGTCCGGGTCACCCGGGCCCGCACCGACCAGATACACCTCACCCCCTTGCTGCACCGCCGCGCCATCGACCTTGGCCTGCAGCAGGCGCTCGGCCTCGCTGCCCTGCCCGGCCAGCTGGCGTTCGGCGATCGGCCCCTGGAACACATCCTCCCAGAAGCCGCGACGCTGGTTGACGTCCGGGTACAACGCCTTGACCTTGTCGCGAAACCGCGCCGCCAGCCCGGCCAGCTCGCCGTAGGCGGCTGGAATCCAGGCCTCCAGGCGCGCACGGATCAGCCGTGCCAGCACCGGCGCGTCGCCGCCACTGGACACTGCCACCACCAGGGGCGAGCGGTCGACGATGGCCGGGAAGATCACCGTGCACAAGGCCGGTGCATCCACCACATTCACCGGCAGGCTGCGCGCCTGGGCATCGGCCGAGACCTGGGCGTTGAGCCCGGAATCATCAGTGGCTGCGATCACCAGGCGGCAACCGTCCAGGTCGCCGGCCTGGTAACCGCGCACCAGGACTTCACCGCCGCCCTCTCGGGCCAGCGCGGCCAGCTGGCCGTCGACGTCCGGCGCGACCACCCGCAGCGCGGCGCCGGCATCGGCCAGCAGGCGCGCCTTGCGCAAGGCGATCTCGCCGCCGCCAACGACCAGCACCCGGCCGCCCTGCAGCTTGTGGAACAGCGGCAGGTAGTCCATTTAGCGGATGACCTCGACACCGCCCATGTAGGGCTTGAGTACGTCCGGCACACGGATCGAGCCGTCGGCCTGCTGGTAGTTCTCCAGCACCGCCACCAGGGTACGGCCCACGGCCAGGCCGGAACCGTTCAGGGTGTGCACCAGTTCCGGCTTGCCGGTTTCCGGGTTGCGCCAGCGGGCCTGCATGCGGCGGGCCTGGAAGTCGCCGCAGTTGGAGCAGGAGCTGATCTCGCGGTATTTGTCCTGGCTCGGCACCCAGACTTCCAGGTCGTAGGTCTTCACCGCGCCGAAGCCCATATCGCCGGTGCACAGCGCCAGCACGCGGTATGGCAGCTCCAGCAGCTGGAGCACGCGCTCGGCGTTGGCGGTCAGACCTTCCAGGGCTTCCATGGACTTGGACGGCTCGACCACCTGGACCATCTCGACCTTGTCGAACTGGTGCTGGCGGATCATGCCGCGGGTATCGCGGCCCGAGGCACCGGCCTCGCTGCGGAAGCAAGGGGTGTGGGCAACGTACTTGATCGGCAGCTGCTTGGCGTCGAGGATCTGGTCGGCGACCAGGTTGGTCAGCGACACCTCGGCGGTCGGGATCAGGTAGAAGTCGGCCTCGCCTTCGCGGCTGATCTTGAACAGGTCTTCCTCGAACTTCGGCAACTGGCCGGTGCCCTGCAGGGCCGGTGCCTGCACCATGTACGGGGTGTAAGCCTCTTCGTAGCCGTGCTCGCCGGTGTGCAGGTTGATCATGAACTGCGCCAGGGCGCGGTGCAGGCGGGCGATCGGGCCGCGCAGCACGGCGAAGCGGGCGCCGGACAGCTTGGCCGCGGCTTCGAAGTCCAGGCCACCGCTGATCTCGCCCAGGGCCACATGGTCCTTGATCTCGAAATCGAAAGCTCTCGGGGTGCCCCAGCGACGCACTTCGACGTTGTCGTCTTCACTGGCACCGACCGGCACGCTGGCGTCCGGCAGGTTGGGGATGGTCAGCAGGATCGCGTCCAGCTCGGCCTGGATGCCGTCCAGCTCGGCCTTGCCGGCGGCCAGCTCGTTGGCCATGCGCTCGACATCCGCCATCAGCGGTGCGATGTCCTCGCCCTTGGCCTTGGCCTGGCCGATGGACTTGGAACGGGCGTTACGCTCGGCCTGCAGTTGCTCGGTGCGGGTCTGCACCGCCTTGCGGCGTTCTTCCAGTGATTCGATGCGCGCGACATCCAGGCTGAAGCCACGGGAGGCCAGGCGATCCGCCACTTCCTGAAGTTGGCCGCGTAACAGTTTGGAATCGAGCATATCGTTCTCTCGTTGTGTGTGTTGGTTCAGAATTTGGTCAAGGACAGGCCGGCCCAGGTGGCCAACAACCCGCCCACTACGCTGATCGCGCTGTAGCCCAAGGCCAGCGGTACTTGCCCGCTTTCCATCAGGCGCACGGTATCCAGCGAAAAAGAGGAAAATGTCGTCAGGCCGCCCAGAAAGCCCACGATCAGGCCCGCGCGCAGCTCGACCGGTGCCAGCGGCTTGTGCAGGAACAGGCCGTACAGCAGGCCGATCAGCAGGCAGCCGACCAGGTTGACCGCCAGCGTACCGAGATAGAAGTGGCGTGGCCAGTGGGCAGCGACCCAATTGGAGGTAGCGAAGCGCAGCAGCGTGCCGGCGATACCGCCAGCACTGACCGCGGCGACCAGGGCAATCATGGTTTTCTCCGTTGACGGGGGCTGGTGCGGTCGAGTTCGGCCAGGTGGCGCAGCTTCTCGCCGATCTTCAACTCCAGGCCTCGCGGCACCGGCTGGTAGTACTGGCGCGGCTCGAGCTGCTCGGGGAAGTAGTCCTCGCCCGCAGCGTAGGCGTCCGGCTCGTCGTGGGCATAGCGATACTCCTCGCCATAGCCCAATTGTTTCATCAGTTTGGTCGGCGCGTTGCGCAGGTGCAGCGGCACCTCCAGCGAGCCGTGCTCGGCCGCCTCGCGCATGGCCGCCTTGAAGCCCATGTACACCGCATTGCTCTTGGGTGCGCAGGCGATGTAGGTGATGGCCTGGGCCACCGCCAGCTCGCCCTCGGGGCTACCCAGACGCTCCTGCACGTCCCAGGCCGACAGGCAAAGGCTCAGGGCCCGCGGGTCGGCATTGCCGATGTCCTCGCTGGCCATGCGTACCACGCGGCGGGCGATGTACAAAGGGTCACAGCCACCGTCGAGCATGCGCGCATACCAGTACAGGGCTGCGTCGGGGTTGGAGCCACGCACCGACTTGTGCAGCGCCGAGATCTGGTCGTAGAAGGCCTCGCCGCCCTTGTCGAAGCGCCGGCGGCTGTCGCCCAGCAGGCTTTGCAACAGCTCGACGCCGATCTCGTCGCCATCGTCGGCCAGGTCCGAGGCGTTCTCCAGCAGGTTGAGCATGCGCCGGCCGTCGCCGTCGGCGGCGGCCATGAGCATCTGGAAGGCTTCGTCGCCCACCCGCAACTGGCGTGCGCCCAGGCCACGCTCCTCGGTCAGGGCGCGGTTGACCAGCTTGCGCAGGGCCGCTTCGTCCAGGCTCTTGAGCACGTACACCCGTGCCCGCGAGAGCAAGGCGTTGTTCAGCTCGAAGGACGGGTTTTCAGTGGTGGCGCCGATGAAGATCAGCGTGCCGTCTTCCACATAAGGCAGGAAGGCATCCTGCTGGGATTTGTTGAAACGGTGCACTTCGTCGACGAACAGGATGGTCCGGCGACCATACTGACCGGCCTGCTGCTTGGCCACCTCGACGGCCTGGCGGATCTCCTTGACCCCCGCCAACACCGCCGACACCGTTTCGAAGTGTGCATCGCAGAACTGCGCCAGAAGCCGCGCCAAGGTGGTCTTGCCCACTCCCGGCGGCCCCCAGAAGATCATCGAATGCAGCGCACCCTGCTCCAGCGCCTCACGCAGCGGCTTGCCGCGCGCCAACAGGTGCTCCTGGCCGACGTATTCGTCCAGGTTGGACGGACGCAGCCGGGCGGCCAGGGGCTGGGCGACGGGTTCGCTTCGAAACAGGTCCATGATGGCTCTCGTTATTCCTGGATGACGTCAGCGCCTTCCGGAATCTTGAACTGGAACGTGCTCGCCGGGATAGGCTCGTTGGCCTTGACCCCGTTGAACAGGATATTGGTGCGCTGGCCCACGCTGTCGACCAGTTGCATGTCGTTGATCAGCCCACGGCGGAACGACACGCGCAACGAGTCGAACAGGGTGTCCTTGGTCTTGGGCTTCAAGGTGAAGTCCATGACTTCGCCCTGCTCCTTGGAGGTGATGTCGAAGCTCTGGCTGATCTTCGACACATCGCCGGACAGCAGCAGCGCCGGGGTCTGGTTCAGGCGCACGTCGAGCTTCTTGACCGTGGCCTGTTCCAGGTCCGGGTCCCACAGGGTGACCTTCTGGCCATCGGACACCACCACCTGCTCCTGGGGCGCATCGGTATGCCAGTAGAACAGGCCTGGGCGCTTGACCGACATCTGCCCGCTGGTCTCCTGCAGGCTGGTGCCGCTGGCATCGAGGGTCAGCTGGGAGAAACGGGCGGAAATGGTCTGGGACTTTTCCAGCAACTGGGTCAGGCGCGCAACATCCTTCTCGTCGGCATGGGCCGACACTGCGCCTAGGGCCAGGGCAGAAACCAACAGCATGCGAATCGCGCGCATGGGAATCCTCGTCGAACAGTGGGTAGGCCAGGCACCGCCATTGGCGCCTGGCAAGGTGATCATCAATCGCGTGGGCCACCCGGGGCAATCACTTCCCGCGAGCCGTTGCTGTTCATGGGGGTGACCACGCCGGCCATCTCCATCGCCTCGATCATCCGCGCAGCGCGGTTGTAGCCGATCTTGAGCTTGCGCTGCACGGCGGAAATCGACGCCCGGCGGCTTTCCAGCACGAACTGCACGGCTTCGTCGTACAGGGCGTCGGCCTCCGGGTCATCGCCGTCGCCACCACCGCCACCGCCGCCCTCGAAGCCGCTGCCGGCCTCCTCGACGCCATTGAGGATGTCGTCGTTGTAGTCCGGCGCGCCACGCATCTTCCAGGCCTCTACCACGCGGTGGACCTCGTCGTCGGAGACGAACGCGCCATGTACGCGGATCGGCAGGCTGGTGCCCGGCGGCATGTAGAGCATGTCGCCATGGCCGAGCAGTTGCTCGGCACCGCCCTGGTCGATGATGGTCCGCGAGTCGATCTTGCTCGACACCTGGAACGCCATGCGCGTGGGGATGTTGGCCTTGATCAGGCCGGTGATCACATCCACCGAGGGGCGCTGGGTGGCGAGGATCAAGTGGATACCGGCGGCACGGGCCTTCTGGGCGATACGGGCGATCAGCTCCTCGACCTTCTTGCCGACGATCATCATCATGTCGGCGAATTCGTCGACGATCACCACGATGGTCGGCAGCGTCTTCAGCGCTGGCGGCTCGTCATCCATGCTCTCGCGACGATACAGCGGGTCGTGGATGACTTCTCCGGCCTCCTGGGCGTCCTTGATCTTGCGGTTGAACCCGGCCAGGTTACGCACGCCCATCGCCGCCATCAGCTTGTAGCGCCGCTCCATCTCGGCCACGCTCCAGCGCAGGGCATTGGCGGCGTCCTTCATGTCGGTGACCACCGGACACAGCAGGTGCGGGATGCCTTCGTAGATCGACAGTTCGAGCATCTTCGGGTCGATCATGATCAGCCGCGCATCTTCCGGGCTGGACTTGAACAGGATCGACAGGATCATCGCGTTCACACCCACCGACTTACCGGAACCGGTGGTACCGGCCACCAACAGGTGCGGCATCTTGGCCAGGTCGGTGATGACCGGCTTGCCACCGATGTCATGGCCCAGGGCCAGGGTGACCGGCGACTTCTGCTCGTCGTACTGCGGCGTGGAGAGCACTTCGGAGAAGCGCACCATCTGCCGGTTCTCGTTGGGGATCTCGATACCCACGGTGGTCTTGCCAGGGATGACCTCGACCACGCGCACGCTGGTCACCGCCAGGGAACGCGCCAGGTCCTTGGCCAGGTTGGCGATGCGGCTGACCTTGACCCCGGCGGCCGGCTGGATCTCGTAGCGGGTGATCACCGGGCCCGGGTGGATCGAGTCCACCGAAACTTCGACACCAAACTCCTTGAGCTTGATTTCCAGCAGATTGCCCACGCCGGCCAGGGACTCCGGCGAGTACTCGATCTTCTTCTGCTCGGCAGGGTCGAGGATGGAAATCGACGGCAAGGTGCCTTCCACGGCGCTGTCGACGAACAGCGGCGCTTGTTTTTCCTTCATGACCCGTTTGCTCGGCTCCGGCGCCTTGACCGGGGCGGGCGGCATGATCACCGGTGCCGTCGGTTGCTCGCGCGGCACCACCGGCTCGCGCTGTACCACCGGGCGGGCGGACACTTCCTCACGCTCGTTGATACGCTCGCGCGGCTGCGGCTTGATTGGCTCGCGCTTCCCGGCGGCCATCGGGGCCACGTCGAAGGCGGGCTCATCCACCTCGCGCAGCTGCGCCACCAGGCGTTTGCGCTCGTTGCGGGCCTCCCACCAACGGTTGGCCGCGCCCTGCACCAGCTCGAACAAATCGAGCGTGATCTTGCCGGTGATGTCCATCACCTTGAACCACGACAGGTCGGTGAACACCGTCAGGCCGAACAGGAACAGGGCGATGAACATCAAGGTGCTGCCCTGCACGTTCAGCAGGTTGCGCGCCAGGTCGCCCAGGCTCTCGCCCAGGGCGCCGCCCGCGGAGAACGGCATGCTCGCCGGCGGATGGAAATGGATATGGGCCAGGGCCGCGCCCGACAGCACCAGGAATACCAGGCCGATGAGCCGCCAGGAGAACAGCCAGCCGCTCCATTCCCAGGGCTGGTGACGCTCACGGAAGATCTGCCAGGTCTTGATCGCCAGCAGCAACGGGAAGATATAGGCGAAGTAACCCAGCACCATGAACAGGATATCGGCGAAATAGGCACCGGCCCGGCCGGCGGCGTTCTGCACCTGGTCGACGTTGCTGGTGTGGCTGAAGCCCGGGTCCGCCGTGTCGTAGGTCAGCAGTGCCATCCACAGGTACAGGCACAGGGCGCCGACAGCGATCAGCGCGCCTTCCTTGAGGCGGTAATGCAGCTGCTGGCGCCACAGGGGCACGGGCAAGGGGGTCGGGGTTGCGGTGGATTTCTTCAAAACGCGTCTATTCCTGCGCTTGCTGCGCGTCCAGTAGTGTGTCCGGTCAACGAACCACTACTTTTAACATTACTGCCCGCCAGTCGCCATGGCAGCACGCCACGGGCATGAACGGGGCGGATTCCCTATGGGTGCAATTTGAGCACGCATTTACTTTCGTGACAAAGGCTTATGCTGTGTTTTTGCACAGGTATGACAGCAAATGCGCCGGATGGTGCCGGCGGTCGCATGAAACTGTCCCATGCGGCCTGCGCCGCTCCACAGGGATTTCGCAAGTCTTGAGAGCGGCACAATCTCGGTGGGAAATCATCCAGCCCTTTGGGCTGCGCTGTCGCGCAGAGAACAAGTGGCTAGCGCCGCCTTCTTCTGTAGGAGCGGGCTTGTCCCGCGATTGGGCCGGCCCAGCCGCCGCGGCTGTATGGCAAGGGCTTCGCCCTTGATCGCGGGACAAGCCCGCTCCTACAGGCCTTGTCAAATCAATGAGTTATGCGTTGTTCTATGAGAGCTGGCGACAGCCTGCGATGGGCTGCAAAGCAGCCCCAAGCGGCCCATCGCAGGCTCCTACGAAGCAAGCGGAGCCCGACTCGCCCAGCGGCACAAGGCCAGAGATTGACCTCTTCGACCCTGCGCGCCATGCTGCCCTCTCCCCTCCCCCACCACCGAAAGACCATGCTTACCTGGCTGACCCGCGACTCCCTGACTTTCCCGCCCCTGGACAAGGCCCTGCACGACCCCAACGGCCTGCTCGCCGCGGGCGGCGACCTGACCCCGGAGCGCCTGGTGCAGGCCTATCGCCATGGCTGCTTCCCCTGGTACCAAAACGGCCAGCCGATCCTCTGGTGGTCACCCGACCCTCGCACCGTCCTGTTCCCGGACGAGCTGCACGTATCTCGCTCGCTGGCCAAGTTCATCCGCCAGGGCCACTACCAGGTCAGCTTCGACACTGACTTCGCCGCGGTCATCGCCGCCTGTGCCGCCCCGCGCGACTATGCCGACGGCACCTGGATCACTGACACCATGCAAGCGGCCTATTGCGAGCTGCACCGGCGCGGCATCGCCCATTCGGTAGAGGTACGCCAGGGTAGCGAGCTGGTCGGCGGCCTGTATGGCCTGGCCATGGGCCAGCTGTTCTTCGGCGAATCGATGTTCAGCCGCGCCGACAATGCCTCCAAGGTAGGCTTCGTCGCCCTGGTCGAGCACCTGAAGGCCGCCGGTTTCGTGCTGATCGACTGCCAGATGCCGACCAATCACCTGCACAGCCTTGGCGCCCGCGCCATCAGCCGCGCCAGCTTCGCCGAGTACCTGGCGCGCCACCTCGACCAGCTCAACACGGCCACTTGGGCGCGCTAGGCGAGTTCTGCCAGCTGGCTTACACTTAAATCAAAGTATTGCCGAGGGGTTGATCATGACAGAGCTGGCGCGGTTGAAGTTCTATGCCACTCAGCCCCACGCCTGCAGCTACCTGCCAGACGAGCAGGCGACTACGCTGTTCCTGGACCCCAGCCAACCGATGGACGTGCATGTGTACGCCGACCTCTCGGAAATGGGTTTCCGCCGCAGTGGCGACCACCTGTACCGCCCCCATTGCCAGCACTGCAATGCCTGCGTGCCTGCACGCATCCCGGCCGCGCGCTTCATTCCCAACCGCCAGCAACGGCGCATCCTCAAGCGCAACGCCGACTTGACCGTCACCGCTGCCCGCCCGGCCTTTCGCGAAGAATATTTCGACCTCTACCGGCGCTACATCGAGCAGCGCCACGCCGACGGCGACATGTATCCGCCGAGCCGTGACCAGTTCTCCACCTTCCTGGTGCGCGACCTGCCGTTCTGCTGGTTCTATGAGTTCCGCCTCGAAGGCCGGCTGATGGCCGTGGCCGTGTGCGACCTGCTGCCCAACGGCCTGTCGGCGGTCTACACCTTCTACGAACCGGAAGAAGAACGCCGCAGCCTGGGGCGCTACGCCATCCTCTGGCAGATCACCGAAGCCTTGCGTCAGGACCTGGACGCAGTCTACCTGGGCTACTGGATCAAGAACTGCAAGAAAATGAACTACAAGACCCAGTACCGGCCTATCGAACTGCTGATCAACCAACGGTGGGTTACCCTCAATTGAAAGCATTGGCTTGAAACACAGTTTTCGGGCATAATCCACGCCACTTTTTTGCCCGGTGCGGTTGTGCGTCGGGCCATCACTGGATACCGAGGGCTTTACTGCATGTCGAAAGAAGACAGCTTCGAAATGGAAGGTACTGTCGTCGACACCCTGCCCAACACCATGTTCCGCGTGGAGTTGGAAAACGGGCACGTCGTAACCGCGCACATCTCTGGAAAGATGCGCAAGAACTACATTCGTATTCTCACTGGCGACAAGGTCCGCGTCGAACTGACGCCGTACGACCTGAGCAAGGGCCGCATCACCTACCGTGCGCGCTAAGCTCCAGCCATGAAAAAGCCCGGCTATGTGCCGGGCTTTTTTGTGCGTGTTTTTTAGCAGCAGGGGCTGCCTTGCAGCCCTTTCGCGGCACAAGGCCGCTCCTACAAGGATCGTGCAGGCTCTGTAGGAGCGGCCTTGTGCCGCGAAAGGGCCGCAACGCGGCCCCCGCTGTTACGCCACCTCAGCCGTGGTCTCGAAGTCGAACACCAGCTCGCCATCGCGCAAGTCGACGTGCACCACCCCGCCATGCTCGGACAGCTCGCCGAACAGGATCTCCTCGGCCAACGGCCGCTTGATCTTGTCCTGGATGAGCCGCGCCATGGGCCGTGCCCCCATCTGCACATCGTAGCCGGAGGCAGCCAGCCAGCCGCGTGCGTCATCACTGACTTCCAGCAGCACACGCTTGTCCTCGAGCTGCGCCTGCAGTTCGATGAGGAACTTGTCGACGATGCTCTTGATGGTTTCATGGCTCAGGCGGCCGAACTGGATGATGGTATCCAGGCGGTTGCGGAACTCCGGCGTGAAGCTCTTGCGGATCACTTCCATGGCATCGGAGGTGTGGTCCTGCTGGGTGAAGCCGATCGAGGCCCGCGCGGCGGTTTCGGCGCCGGCATTGGTGGTCATGATCAGGATCACGTTGCGGAAGTCCGCCTTGCGCCCATTGTTGTCGGTCAGGGTCCCGTGGTCCATCACCTGCAGCAGCAGGTTGAAGACTTCCGGGTGGGCCTTCTCGATTTCGTCGAGCAGCAGCACACAATGCGGCTGCTTGGTGATCGCCTCGGTCAACAGGCCACCCTGGTCGAACCCGACATAGCCTGGCGGCGCACCGATCAGGCGCGACACGGTGTGCCGCTCCATGTACTCGGACATGTCGAAGCGCACCAGCTCGACACCCAGGGCCTTGGCCAGCTGGCGTGCGGCCTCGGTCTTGCCCACGCCGGTGGGGCCAGCGAACAGGAACGAGCCGACTGGCTTATCCGGTGCCTTGAGCCCGGCACGGGAGAGCTTGATCGCGGTCGCCAGCGAGTCGATGGCGGCATCCTGGCCGAACACGGTGAGCTTGAGGTCACGCTCCAGGTTGCGCAGCAGCTCCTTGTCGGAACTGGTGACATGCTTGGGCGGGATCCGCGCGATCTTGGCGACGATGTCTTCGACCTGCGACACGTCGATCCGCTTGACCCGGCTACCTTCCGGCTGCAGGCGCTGATAGGCGCCGGCCTCGTCGATCACGTCGATGGCCTTGTCCGGCATGTGCCGGTCATTGATGTAGCGTGCTGCCAGTTCTGCGGCGGCGCGCAGGGCCTCGTCGCTGTACTCGATGTTGTGGTGGGTCTCGAAGCGGCCCTTCAGGCCACGCAGGATGCCCACGGTATCTTCCACCGACGGCTCGGTGACATCGACCTTCTGGAAGCGTCGCGCCAGGGCCCGGTCCTTCTCGAAGATGCCACGAAACTCCTGGAACGTGGTCGAGCCAATGCAACGGATGTCCCCGGAGGACAGCAGCGGCTTGAGCAGGTTGGACGCATCCATCACCCCGCCCGATGCGGCACCGGCACCGATGATGGTGTGGATCTCGTCGATGAACAGGATCGCCTGCGGGCGCTTGCGCAGCTCGCCGAGCAGCGCCTTGAAGCGTTTCTCGAAATCACCACGGTACTTGGTACCGGCCAGCAGGGCGCCGAGGTCGAGGGAGTAGACGACACTCTGGGCCAGCAGGTCAGGCACCTGGCCGTCGACGATGCGCTTGGCCAGGCCTTCGGCGATGGCGGTCTTGCCCACGCCGGCCTCGCCGACCAGCAGCGGGTTGTTCTTGCGCCGGCGGGCAAGGATTTGAGCGACCCGCTCGACTTCCTGCTCGCGCCCCACCAGCGGGTCGATGCGGCCCAGACGGGCCAGTTCGTTCAGGTTGCTGGCATAGGCGTCCAGGGGGTTGCTCGAGGATGCGGCCTCGCCACCCTCCTCGTCCTGCATGTCCTGGTCGCTCTCGCTGTGCGAACCGTGGCCCGGCACCTTGGAGATGCCATGGGCGATGTAGTTGACCACGTCGATGCGCGCCACGCTCTGCTGCTTGAGCAGGAACACGGCCTGGCTTTCCTGTTCGCTGAAGATCGCCACCAGCACGTTGGCGCCGGTGACCTCGCGCTTGCCGGAGCTCTGCACATGGAACACGGCACGCTGCAGGACACGCTGGAAGCCCAGGGTCGGCTGGGTTTCGCGGTCCTCGTCATGAACGGGAATCAGCGGTGTGGTGGAATCGATGAACTCTTGCAGGTCGTGCTTGAGCTTGTCGAGATTGGCACCACAGGCGCGAAGAACGGTCGCGGCGGCCTCGTTGTCAAGGAGTGCAAGCAGCAGGTGCTCGACGGTCATGAACTCATGACGCTTCGAACGAGCCTCCTTGAAGGCCAGATTGAGGGTGACTTCGAGCTCGCGGTTTAACATAGCTTCACCTCATACCCAAGTGGTCGGCGATTAACCGTCCTTCTCGATTTCACAGAGTAGCGGATGCTGGCTTTCCCTGGCGTATTGGTTGACCTGCATGGCCTTTGTCTCGGCGATGTCACGGGTAAACAATCCGCACACTGCCCGCCCTTCGGTGTGGACGGTCAGCATGATCTTGGTCGCCAGCTCGCGGTTCAGATTGAAGAACGTCTCGAGCACTTCGACGACGAAATCCATTGGCGTGTAGTCATCGTTGAACAAAACCACCTTGTACATCGGTGGCGCCTGCAGGATCGGCTTGGCTTCCTGTACCGCCAGACCGGAGCCGTCGTCCTCGTTCGATTGCGGGCGATCCTGATTGAATGTTAGTCGAATCTGGCTGAGTGGTTGCATGGAAAGAATTTCATCATATCGACAGGTTAAGGTAGTGGGTTGACCGCGCAGGCCGCTTCCGGCGCGGGCGCCGTCTGACCTTGACTATCGGCAAAACGGTGTTACAACCAATAAGAACCCACCGTGGTCGATAAAGATCCGCGCAGTCAACCAGATTTTTTCGCATGGTTCGTATGCGGATGACCGGATGATACTCCAGTGATGGAGTCCTTTGCAGAGGGACATGAGGATGGCGAGCGGTAAAGTCAAGTGGTTCAACAATGCCAAGGGCTATGGTTTCGTCAACGAGGAGGGTAAAAGCGAAGACCTGTTCGCCCACTATTCGCATATCCAGATGGACGGCTACAAGACGCTCAAGGCTGGCCAGGCCGTGACCTTCGACATCGTCCAGGGCCCGAAGGGGCTACACGCCGTGAACATCTCCAACGCCGGCGCCACCCAGGCCAAGGTCGAGGCCCAGCCGGCAGGCATCACCGTACAGGCCTGACCGGCTCCACCTTCTGCAGGCACATTGGCAGCCGGCCAGCCCCCACAAGGGCTGGCCGGTTTTCATTGACCTCACATGTGCTTGATCATCTCGTCGCCAAAGCCCGAGCTGCTGACCAGCGTGGCCCCTTCCATCAGGCGCTCGAAGTCATAGGTGACGGTCTTGGCGGCGATCGCGCCGTTGGTCCCCTTGATGATCAAATCAGCCGCCTCGGTCCAGCCCATGTGGCGCAGCATCATCTCGGCCGAGAGGATCACCGAGCCTGGGTTGACCTTGTCCTGCCCGGCATACTTGGGCGCGGTGCCATGGGTGGCCTCGAACATGGCCACAGTGTCGGAGAGGTTGGCCCCTGGCGCGATGCCGATACCGCCGACCTCGGCCGCCAGGGCATCGGAGAGGTAGTCACCGTTGAGGTTGAGGGTGGCGATCACGTCGTATTCAGCCGGGCGCAGCAGGATCTGCTGGAGCATGGCATCGGCGATGGCATCCTTGACGATCACTTCACGACCGCTCTTGGGGTTCTTGAACTTCATCCACGGGCCACCGTCGAGCAGCTCGGCGCCGAACTCATCCCGTGCCACCTCGTAGCCCCAGTCCTTGAAGGCCCCCTCGGTGAACTTCATGATGTTGCCCTTGTGCACCAAAGTCAGCGATTCGCGGTCGTTATCCACTACATATTGCAAGGCCTTGCGCACCAGGCGCTTGGTGCCCTCGCGGGAAACCGGCTTGACGCCGATGCCGCAATCCTGGTCGAAACGGATCTTGGTGACGCCCATTTCCTCCTTGAGGAACTTGATCACCTTGTTCGCCTCCGGGGAGCCGGCCTTCCATTCGATGCCGGCATAGATGTCCTCGGAGTTCTCGCGGAAGATCACCATGTCGACGTCCCCCGGCTTCTTGACCGGGCTCGGCACGCCCTGGAACCACAGTACCGGGCGCAGGCAGACATACAGGTCCAACTGCTGGCGCAGGGCCACGTTCAGCGAACGGATGCCGCCACCGACCGGCGTGGTCAACGGGCCCTTGATCGACACCACATAGTCGCGCACCGCGTCGAGGGTTTCCTGGGGCAGCCAGGTGTCCTGGTCATACACCTGGGTGGCCTTCTCGCCGGCATACACCTCCATCCAGGCGATCTTGCGCTTGCCGCCGTAGGCCTTCTGCACGGCGGCATCCACCACCTTGATCATCACCGGCGAAACATCGACACCGATACCGTCGCCCTCGATGTACGGGATGATGGGGTTGTCGGGAACGTTGAGCGAATGGTCTGCATTGACGGTGATCTTGGCACCGTCCGCCGGAACCTTGATTTTCTGGTATCCCATGCTGCACTACTCCGCGTTTTCCAGGTGTGATTGGACATCCTGCGATCCAATGAGCCTAAACCACATCCGCCGACCTGCAAGGCATGCGACAACCGACCACATTGCCGATACGTCTTTGGTCTTATAAATGGGCCGATATCACTTGGCCTTGCTGATTAGCCCGAATGGTTTGGTATACTGCGCCGCGACCGAAGGGTCATCGGGGCGATCCCTAGGCAAAATGCGGACCGCCCTTGGCCGTGAATGGATACCAAGCCTGGCCACTAAGCCTGTGCTGTTACCGCAGCCCAGCACTTGACGCTCGACTGATGCATCCACCATCACCGCTCGCAGCCTCTCGACTTTCCGCTCATGGCGCTGCCAGGGCGATGCGCCTACCCTGCGCACCACGAGACTCGAGCACGCTCAGCACACAGAGAGTTAACCCGCATGCCCACCCGTTCCAAGATCATCTATACCTTCACCGACGAAGCCCCCGCCCTCGCCACCTACTCGCTGCTGCCGATCATCGAAGCCTTCACCGCTTCGGCTGACATCGCCGTCGAAACCCGCGACATCTCCCTGGCTGGCCGCATCCTCGCCGCCTTCCCGGAGCAACTGGGCGCAGAGAAGCAAGTAGGCGATCACCTGGCGGAACTGGGCCAGCTGGCTACCACCCCTGAAGCCAACATCATCAAGCTGCCGAACATCAGCGCCTCGGTACCGCAGCTCAAGGCCGCGATCAAGGAACTGCAAGCCAAGGGCTTCAACATCCCGGACTACGCCGATGAGCCGGCCACCGCGCAAGAGAAGGAATCCCGCGCCCGCTACGACCGCATCAAAGGCAGCGCCGTGAACCCGGTACTGCGCGAAGGCAACTCCGACCGCCGCGCCCCGCTGTCGGTCAAGAACTACGCCCGCAAGCACCCGCACAAGATGGGCGCCTGGGCCGCCGACTCCAAGTCGCACGTTGCCCACATGACCCAGGGCGACTTCTACGGCAGCGAGAAAGCTGCATTGATCGTAGGCGATGACAGCCTGCGTATCGAGCTGGTCGCCAAGGACGGTTCCACCACCGTCCTCAAGGAAAAGACCGCCGTCAAGGCCGCTGAAGTCATCGACTGCGCCGTCATGAGTCGCAAGGCCCTGAAAGCCTTCATCGCCGAGCAGATCGCCGATGCCAAGGCCTCCGGCGTGCTGCTGTCGGTGCACCTCAAAGCCACCATGATGAAGGTCTCCGACCCGATCATGTTCGGCGTCATCGTCGAAGAATTCTACAACGACGTGCTGGCCAAGCACGCCGCCGAGCTCGCCCAGGTCGGCTTCAACGCCAACAACGGCATCGGCGACCTGTACGCTCGCATCAAGGACCTGCCAGCCGACAAGCAGGCCGAGATCGAAGCCGACATCCAGGCCCTGTACGCCGTTCGCCCGGCGCTGGCCATGGTCAACTCCGACAAGGGCATCACCAACCTGCACGTACCGAGCGACGTCATCGTCGACGCCTCGATGCCTGCGATGATCCGCGACTCGGGCAAGATGTGGAACACCGCCGGTGAACTGCAAGATGCCAAGGCTGTCATTCCTGACCGCTGCTACGCCGGCATCTACCAGGCCGTCATCGAAGACTGCAAGGCCAACGGCGCCTTCGACCCGACCACCATGGGCAGCGTGCCGAACGTCGGCCTGATGGCGCAGAAGGCCGAGGAATACGGCTCCCACGACAAGACCTTCCAGATCAAGGCCGACGGCGTCGTGCGCGTGGTCGACAGCAAGGGCCAGGTGCTGCTGGAGCAGAACGTCGAGGCCGGCGACATCTTCCGCATGTGCCAGACCAAGGACGCGCCGATCCAGGACTGGGTCAAGCTGGCCGTCAACCGTGCCCGCCTGAGCAATACCCCGGCGGTGTTCTGGCTGGACCCTGCCCGCGCCCACGACGGCGTCATGATCGAGAAGGTGCAGAAGTACCTGAAGGATCACGACACCAGCGGCCTGGACATCCGTATCCTGGCCCCGGTAGAGGCGATCAAGTTCTCCCTGGCCCGCATCCGCGAAGGCAAGGACACCATCTCGGTGACCGGCAACGTACTGCGTGACTACCTGACCGACCTGTTCCCGATCATGGAGCTGGGCACCAGCGCCAAGATGCTGTCGATCGTGCCGCTGATGAATGGCGGCGGCCTGTTCGAGACCGGCGCCGGCGGTTCGGCACCCAAGCACGTGCAGCAGCTGGTCGAAGAGAACTTCCTGCGTTGGGACTCGCTGGGTGAATTCCTGGCCCTGGCCGCTTCCCTGGAGCACCTGGGCAACACCTACGACAACCCGCGCGCCAAGGTCCTGGCCAACACCCTGGACCAGGCCACCGGCAAGTTCCTCGACACCAACAAGTCGCCTTCGCGCAAGGTCGGCGGTATCGACAACCGCGGCAGCCACTTCTACCTGACCCTGTACTGGGCCGAGGCCCTGGCCGCTCAGAACGACGATGCAGCCCTGCAGGCACGCTTCGCGCCGCTGGCCAAGACCCTGGCCGAGAACGAAGCGACCATCGTCGCCGAACTGGCCGCTGTCCAGGGCAAGCCAGCCGACATCGGTGGCTACTACGCCCCGGATGCCGAGCTGACCGCCAAGGTGATGCGCCCAAGCCAGACCCTCAACAGCGCCATCGCCGCCCTGTAAGGTTCGCTTGAAGTAACACCACAAACCCCGGCCACGCACCGGGGTTTGTGCTTTCTGGATAAACGATTTCTGGCCGCCAGCGCGGACTCTGTGGGAGCGGGTTTACCCGCGAATGCGATGGCGAATCACTGACGCATTCGCGGGTAAACCCGCTCCCACAAGGGCTGCGCAAGCCTCCAAGGAGCTGTTCATGACCTGGCAACCCCACATCACCGTCGCCACCGTCGTCGAGCACGACGGCAAGTTCCTATTCGTCGAGGAATTCAAGGCCAACCAGCACGTGTTCAACCAGCCCGCCGGCCACCTGGAGCCCAACGAGACCCTGCCCCAGGCTGCCCTGCGCGAAACTCTCGAGGAAACCGCCTGGGAGGTCGAACTCACCGGCGTGGTCGGCATCTACCTCTATACAGCCCCCAGCAACGGCGTGACCTACCAGCGCGTCTGCTTCGCCGCCCGCCCCGTGCGCCACCACCCCGACCGCGCCCTGGACAGCGACATCGTGCGCGCCGTCTGGCTGAGCCGCGAAGAGCTGCTGGCCGACCCTGCGCACTGGCGCAGCGAGCTGGTGCCGCGCTGCCTGGACGACTACCTTGCCGGCCCGCTGCACAGCCTGGCGCTGCTACGCGACTGACGCGAAGGCCTTGGCCTGATAGAATCGGAATTTTTCCCCCAGATACACACCGGTAGCCATGACCAGCCCAGCACTCAAAGACCCCGCCAAGACCCGCGTCATCGTCGGCATGTCCGGCGGCGTGGACTCTTCCGTCTCCGCCCTTCTGCTCATGGAGCAGGGCTACCAGGTGGAAGGTCTGTTCATGAAGAACTGGGAAGAAGACGACGGCACCGAATACTGCACCGCCCGCGAAGACCTGGCCGACGCCCAGGCCGTGTGCGACCGCATCGGCATCAAGCTGCACACCGCCAACTTCGCCGCCGAGTACTGGGACAACGTGTTCGAGCACTTCCTCGAGGAATACAAGGCAGGCCGCACGCCGAACCCGGACATCCTCTGCAACCGCGAGATCAAGTTCAAGGCGTTCCTCGACTACGCCCTGTCCCTGGGCGCCGACCTGATCGCCACCGGCCACTACGTGCGCCGGCGCGACACCGGCGAGCTCACCGAGCTGCTCAAGGGCCTGGACCCGAACAAGGACCAGAGCTACTTCCTGCACGCTGTCGGCGGCAAGGAGATCGCCCGCACCCTGTTCCCGGTGGGTGAGCTGGAAAAGCCCGAGGTGCGCGCCATCGCCGAGAAGCACGGCCTGGCCACGGCCAAGAAGAAGGACTCCACCGGCATCTGCTTCATCGGCGAGCGTCGCTTCAGCGACTTCCTCAAGCAGTACCTGCCCGCCCAGCCTGGTGACATCGAGACCACCGACGGCGAAGTGATCGGCCGCCACCATGGCCTGATGTACCACACCATCGGCCAACGCCAGGGCCTGGGCATCGGTGGCCTGAAGGACGCCGGCGACGAGCCGTGGTACGTGCTACACAAGGACCTCGCCCGCAACGTGCTGGTGGTCGGCCAGGGCAACGAACACCCCTGGCTGTTCTCCCGCGCCCTGCTGGCCTCGGAGATCTTCTGGGTCAACCCCATCGACCTGGGCAGCCCGCGCCGGCTCACCGCCAAGGTGCGCTACCGCCAGGGCGACCAGGCGTGCACCCTGGAACGCACCGAGGGCGGCTACCGCGCGGTGTTCGATGAACCACAGCGGGCCGTCACGCCAGGCCAATCGGTGGTGTTCTACGACGGCGAGGTGTGCCTGGGCGGCGGCGTGATCGAGACGGCCGAACCCTGGAGCCCGCGTCAATGAACAACATCCAGGAACAACTGGTCGCCCTGGGTGGCGTGTTCCAGGCCGCGGTGCTGGTCGACCGCATCGCCCGCACCGGCCAGGCCAGCGAGGCCAACATCGGCTGCATGCTCGGCAGCCTGCTGGTCCGCGACCCCAAAGACACCCTGGAGGTGTTCGGCGGCGACGACCTGAACCTGCGTGACGGCTACCGTGCACTGGTCGGCGCCCTGGAACGCGACCCCAGCAGCCTGCAGCGCGAGCCCCTGCGCTATGCACTGTCGATGCTGGGCCTGGAGCGTCAGCTGGCCAAGCGCGACGACATGCTCGACACCATCGGCAAGCGCCTGCCGCAGATCCAGGCCCAGGCCGACCACTTCGGCCTGGTTCACGATAACGTCATCGCTTCCAGTGGAGCCTTGTACCAGGACACCCTGAGCACCTTGCGCCAGCGGATCCAGGTGCACGGCGACATGCGCTTCCTGCAGCAAGCCGGCAACGCCTCGAAGATCCGCGCCCTGCTGCTGGCCGGCATCCGCGCCGCGCGCCTGTGGCGCCAGCTGGGCGGGCACCGCTGGCAGCTGGTGTTCAGCCGGCGCAAGTTGCTCAACCAGCTGTACGACATGATGCGCGCGCCTTCCTGAAGGACCGACGCAAGCCCTGTAGGAGCGGCCTTGCGCCGCGAAAGGGCCGCCAAGCGGCCCCGGCGATCAAGCCAGATCCAAGACCCGGGGTCCGCTGCGCGCCCCTTTCGCGGCGCAAGGCCGCTCCTACAGGGGCACTGCAACATGATTCATAGAGCTGACCTTTGGTCAGCCCCCCAACTGAGGCGCAATTTTCATGTATGATATGCGCCCTTCCAAAAGCCTGACTGTCCGAGAACACCCCATGCAGCTCTCCTCGCTCACTGCGGTTTCCCCTGTAGACGGCCGCTACGCCGGCAAAACCCAGGCCCTGCGCCCCATCTTCAGCGAATTCGGCCTGATCCGTTTCCGCGCCCTGGTCGAGGTGCGCTGGCTCCAGCGCCTGGCCGCCCACCCGCAGATCGGCGAAGTGCCGGCGTTCTCCGCCGAAGCCAACGCCCTGCTGGACAGCCTGGCCACCGATTTCAAGCTCGAGCACGCCGAACGCGTCAAGGAAATCGAGCGCACCACCAACCACGACGTCAAGGCCATCGAATACCTGCTCAAGGAGCAGGCCGCCGCCCTGCCGGAGCTGGCCAAGGTCAGCGAGTTCATCCACTTCGCGTGCACCAGCGAGGACATCAACAACCTGTCCCACGCCCTGATGCTGCGCGCTGGCCGTGATGACGTGCTGCTGCCGCTGATGCGTCAGATCGCCGATGCCATCCGCGCCCTGGCCCACCAGTACGCCGACGTGCCGATGCTGTCGCGCACCCACGGCCAGCCGGCATCGCCGACCACCCTGGGCAAGGAGCTGGCCAACGTGGTCTACCGCCTGGAGCGCCAGATCGCCCAAGTCGCCGCCGTGCCGCTGCTGGGCAAGATCAACGGTGCCGTGGGCAACTACAACGCCCACCTGTCGGCCTACTCGCAGGTCGACTGGGAAGCCAACGCCCGCGCCTTCATCGAGGACGAGCTGGGCCTTCAGTTCAACCCCTACACCACCCAGATCGAGCCGCACGACTACATCGCCGAGCTGTTCGACGCCATCGCCCGCTTCAACACCATCCTGATCGACTTCGACCGCGACGTGTGGGGCTACATCTCCCTGGGCTACTTCAAGCAGAAGACCGTCGCCGGCGAAATCGGCTCCTCGACCATGCCGCACAAGGTCAACCCGATCGACTTCGAGAACTCCGAAGGCAACCTGGGTATCGCCAACGCGCTGTTCCAGCACCTGGCCAGCAAGCTGCCGATCTCCCGCTGGCAGCGCGACCTGACCGACTCCACCGTGCTGCGCAACCTGGGCGTGGGCTTCGCCCACAGCGTCATCGCCTACGAAGCCAGCCTCAAGGGTATCGGCAAGCTGGAAATCAACACCCAGCGCATCGCCGCCGACCTGGACGCCTGCTGGGAAGTGCTCGCCGAGCCGATCCAGACCGTCATGCGCCGCTTCAACATCGAGAACCCCTACGAGAAGCTCAAGGAGCTGACCCGTGGCAAGGGCATCACCCCTGACGCGCTGCTGACCTTCATCGACGGCCTGGACATGCCGGCCGAAGCCAAGGCCGAGCTCAAGCTGCTCACCCCGGCGACCTACATCGGTAACGCCGCAGCGCAGGCCAAGCGCATCTAAGCTGATCCTCGCGTTCAACGCCCGGCTTGGCCGGGCGTTTTTATTCCCGGATAAAAACTACGTTTTTTCAATAGGTTGAACATGAATCCTGATACTCCACTGCAGCTGCTCGGCGGCCTGACAGCCCGTGAATTCCTGCGTGACTACTGGCAGAAGAAGCCCCTGCTGGTGCGCCAGGCCTTCCCGGACTTCGAAAGCCCCCTCGATCCCGACGAGCTGGCCGGCCTGGCCCTGGAAGAGGAAGTCGAGTCGCGCCTGGTGCTCGAGCACGGCGAGCGCCCCTGGGAACTGCGCCGCGGCCCGTTCGCCGAGGACAGCTTCGCCGACCTGCCGGCGCGTGACTGGACCCTGCTGGTCCAGGCAGTGGACCAGTTCGTGCCGGAAGTGGCCGAATTGCTGGAGCACTTCCGCTTCCTGCCCAGTTGGCGCATCGACGACGTGATGGTCAGCTTCGCCGCGCCCGGCGGCAGTGTCGGCCCGCACTTCGACAACTACGACGTGTTCCTGCTCCAGGGCCATGGCAAGCGCAACTGGAAGATCGGCCAGATGTGCGACAGCGACAGCCCACTGATCGAGCACGCCGACCTGCGCATCCTCGCCGACTTCGAGCAGAGCAATGAGTGGACCCTGGAGCCCGGCGACATGCTCTACCTGCCGCCTCGCCTGGCCCACTACGGCGTGGCCGAGGACGACTGCCTGACCTACTCGGTCGGCTTCCGTGCCCCGAGCGCCGCCGAGGTGCTGACCCATTTCACCGACTTCCTCAGCCAGTTCCTGCCCGAGGAAGAGCGCTACAGCGACGCCGACGCCCAGCCGGCCAGCGACCCGCACCAGATCCAGCATGACGCCCTGGACCGCCTCAAGGCCCTGCTGGCCGAGCACATGGGTGACGAGCGCCTGCTGCTGACCTGGTTCGGCCAGTTCATGACCGAGCCGCGCTACCCGGAGCTGGTGTCCGGCGAGGAGCTGAGTGAAGACGACCTGATCGACAGCCTGGAACAGGGCGCCATCCTGATCCGCAACCCCAGCGCGCGCCTGGCCTGGTCGGAGGTCGACGACAACCTGCTGCTGTTCGCCAGCGGCCAGAGCCGCCTGCTCTCGGGCCACCTGCGCGAGCTGCTGAAGCTGGTGTGCGCCGCCGACGCCCTGCACATCGAAAACCTTGTACAGTGGCTGGAAGACGAAGAAGGCCTGACACTGCTCTGCCAACTGGTCAAACAAGGAAGCCTGGGGTTTGCCAATGAATAAGATCAGCGTTCGCCTCGCCGACTGGCACAAAGACAACGCCGATATCCGCCGCATCCGCGAAGCGGTGTTCGTTGCCGAGCAGCACATCCCGCCAGAGCTGGAGTTCGACGCGGAGGACCAGGACGCCCTGCACTTCCTGGCCCTGGAGGGTGACTACCCGATCGGCACCGCGCGCCTGCTGCCCGACGGCACCATCGGCCGCATCTCGGTACTCAAGGACTGGCGCGGCCTGAAGGTCGGCGACACGCTGGTGCGCGCGGTGATCGTCGAAGCGCAGAACCGCGACCTCAAGCAGCAGATGCTAAGCGCCCAGGTACATGCCACGCCGTTCTACGAGCGCCTGGGCTTCCGGGTGGTCAGCGAGGAATTCCTCGAGGCCGGCATCCCGCATGTGGACATGGTGCGCGACTCTCGCGAGCTGGCCTGAGATTGCGCCCCCAGCACCCGTTGTAGCGGCCTTGCGCCGCGAAAGGGCTGCATCGCAGCCCCGTCGCCTTGTGCGACGACGCTCGAACCAGGGGCCGCCTTGCGGCCCTTTCGCGGCACAAGGCCGCTCAGGCCTGCGCCACCGAAAACTGTATATCCATCCAGATAAAGCTTGCCTAGACGCCTTGGCTTGCGCATCCTAGTGCCCATCATTTCCCGATGAAGCACTCCCGGCCATGCGCCTGTTCCTCTGCGAAAAACCCTCCCAGGCAAAAGATATCGCCAAAGTCCTCGGCGCCAACCGCAAGGTCGATGGCTGCTGGCAAGGCCCCGACGTCTGCGTGACCTGGTGCATCGGCCACCTGCTCGAAACCGCCCCGCCCGACAGCTACGACGAACGCTACAAGCGCTGGAACCTGGCCGACCTGCCGATCATCCCGGAAAAATGGAAGATGCTGGTCAAGCCCAAGACCGCCAGCCAGTTCAAGGCAGTCAAGCGGCTGCTGGGCGAGGCCCGGGAGCTGGTGATCGCCACCGATGCCGACCGCGAAGGCGAAATGATCGCCCGCGAGCTGGTGGAACATTGCCGCTACCGCGGGCCGATCCAGCGCCTGTGGCTTTCGGCCCTGGACGACGCCTCGATCCGCAAGGCCCTGGCGCGCCTGCTGCCAGGGCAGGAGACCTTCAGCCTGTACCATTCGGCCCTGGGCCGCTCCCGCGCCGACTGGCTGATCGGCATGAACATGAGCCGCCTGTTCACCCTGCTCGGCCGTCAGTCTGGCTACCAAGGCGTATTGCCCGTGGGCCGGGTACAAACCCCGACCCTGCGCCTGGTGGTGGACCGCGACCGCAGCATCGCCGACTTCGTGCCCGTGCCCTACTGGGCCATCGAGGTGCAGCTGGAAAGCGCCGGGAGCGTCTTCACTGCCCAGTGGCGCGCGCCTGAAGACGCCTGCGACGACCAGGGCCGCTGCCTGAACCAGGCCCTGGCCCAGCAGGCCGCAGCCGCCATCGGCACCGCCGGCAGCGCCCAGGTGACCCAAGTCGCCACCGAGCGCGTACGCGAAGCCGCGCCCCTGCCCTTCGACCTGGGCACCCTGCAGGAGGTCTGCTCGAAGAAGCTCGGCCTTGGTGCCCAGGAAACCCTGGACATCGCCCAGGCCCTGTACGAAACCCACAAGCTGATCACCTACCCGCGCAGTGATTGCGGCTACCTGCCGCTCAGCCAGCATGCCGATGCCCCCGCGATCCTGGCGGCCTTGCAACGCGCCGACGCCAGCCTCGCGCCACTGCAGCCGCACCTGGAACCGCAACGCCGCTCCCGGGCCTGGAACGACGCCAAGGTCAGTGCCCACCACGGCATCATCCCCACCGCCGCCGCCAGCGACCCCTCGCGTCTGCCGCCCAAGTACAAGGCGGTGTATACCCTCGTTCGCGCCCGCTACCTGGCGCAGTTCCTGCCCAACCATGAATACGACCGTACCCAGGCCGAGTTCGACTGCGTCGGCCACGCCTTGCGCGCGGTGGGCAAGCAGATCGTCGAGCCTGGCTGGCGCCGCGCCCTGCCCGAGGCGCTGACACCCGCCAAGGGCCGCGAAGCACCGCCCGCGCAAGTGCTGCCGCCGTTGCATCACGGCCAGGCCTGCGCCGTGCATGGCCTGCAGCTCAAGGACCTGTGGACCCAGCCACCCAAGCCCTTCACCGAAGGCGACCTGATCAAGGCGATGAAGAACGTCGCCAAGCTGGTGGACGACCCGCGACTCAAGCAGAAACTCAAGGAGACCACCGGCATCGGCACCGAAGCCACGCGCGCCAGCATCATCCAGGGCCTGCTCGACCGCGGCTACCTGGTCAAGAACGGCAAGGCCCTGTCCGCCACGCCGGCGGCGTTCAGCCTCATCGATGCGGTGCCCCGGGCCATCGCCGACCCGGGCACCACGGCCATCTGGGAACAGGCGCTGGACATGGTGCAGAGCGGCGAAATGAGCCTGGAGGAGTTCGTCGCCCGGCAATCAGCGTGGATGGGCAAGCTGGTGGAGCGCTGCAGTGGCATGCACCTGACCATCAGCGGGCCGCCGGTGCCGGCCGGGGGCAAAGGGGCGCCTTGGAAGAAGAAGCGGCGCGGCTCCGGGAAAGGCAAGGCCTCTGGTAGCGGCCCAAAAACAACGGGGAACACGCCGAGACAACCACGGCGCAAAACCTCGAGTTGATGTATCACCAGTTTCGGCCCTTTCGCGGGTAAACCCGCTCCCACAAGCACCGAAGAACCTGTGGGAGCGGGTTTACCCGCGAAAGGGCCGTACAGGGAAACGACTCCCCCTGTCAGGTCCCGCTCTTGAGTCGACTGAACGCCCGGGTCAGCTCGCGATTGAACTGCTTGCCATTGTCATTCTTGCTATACAGCCGCGCCCTGACCTCGGCAGGTGGGTAGGTCCCCGGCGACTGGCGGATCTGCGGGTCCACCAAGCTGTCCGCAGCCGTGATCGCATTGGCATAGTGGATGGTATCGGTGATCGGCGCGATCACCTCGGGCCGCATCAGGTAGTCCATCAGCTTCCAGGCGGCCTCGGGATGCGGCGCATCCTTGGGCACCACCAGCGCGTCAAGCCAGATCAGCGTGCCTTCCTTGGGAATGCGGTAGTCCAGGTTGAATGCCTTGCCGGCCGCCTGGGCCTGCGCGGCGGCGATGGCCACGTTACCGTTCCAGGACATCGCCACGCAGGTCTCGCCGTTGGCCAGGTCGTTGATGTTGCGGTCATTGTCGAAGTAGCGAATGTATGGGCGGATCTTGCGCAAGTGCGCCTCGGCGGCCTTCAAGTCCTCCATGCGCTGTTGATTGATGTCCAGCCCCAGGTAGCGCATTGCCGCGGCGAATACCTCGTTGGGGTCGTTGAGCAGGCTCACGCCGCAATCGGCGAATTTCGCCACCACCTGCGGGTCGAACAACATCGCCCAGCTGTCCTGGGGGGCGGCCGCCAGCCGCGCCGCCACGGCCTGCTGCTGGAAGCCCACCCCCGTGGTGCCCCAGGCATAGGTACCGGCATAGCGGTTGCCAGGGTCGAACACCGCCATGTGCTGGCGAAACTCCTCGCCAATGCCGGCCAGGTGCGGCAGCTTGCTCTTGTCCAGCGGCTGCAGGGCGCCGCTGGCAATCGCCCGGCTCAGGTGCTGACCGGCGCTGAGTACCACATCGTAGCCGCTGCCGCCGGTGAGCAGCTTGGTCTCGGCCGTCTCCAGCGAATCGAAGTGGTCGGCCACCACATGGATGCCGGTCTGCTTCTCGAAGTTGCTCAAGGTATCGGGCGCGAGATACTCGCCCCAGATGTACAGGTTGACGGTCGGCTGTTGTGCGTCGGCTGCCTGGGCCGCCGACACGGCACAACCCAGTGCGAGAGCCAGGGCCAAGTGGGCACGTTTCATTCGCGGCTACCTCCGGCGTATTGGGGCATGGTGATGCAGGCAACGTTGCCACCACCGAGCAGGATTTCACGGGAATTCTCGATACCGATGATTCGGTGCTGCGGGAACAGCTCGGCCAATGTGGCCTGGGCCACGCTGTCGTTGCGGTCGCCGAACAGCGGCACGACGATCGCCGAATTACCCGCGTAATAGTTGATGTACGAAGCACAGATGCGCGTACCCGCCTGGCGCAGGTGGGTACCGTCGATCTGGTCGAGGCTTGCGGCTTCTTCGGCGGTCCACTCCAGCACCTGCGGCTGCGGCAGCTTGTGCACCTTCAGTTCACGGCCCCGGCTGTCGCGCGTACTGCGCAGGATGTCGTAGGCCTCCTGATAGATCTCCCACTGCGGGTCGCTGCGGTCATCGGTCCATTGCAGCACGACCTCGCCCGGGCGCACGAAGCACGCCAGATCGTCCACATGGCCGTCGGTTTCGTCGAACTTGCACCCGCGTGGCAACCAGATCACCTGCTCGGCGCCCAGGTAATCCTGCAGGCGTCGGGTCACTTCGTCCTTGCCCAGGTGCGCGTTGCGGTTGCGGTTGAGCAAGCATTGTTCGGTGGTCAGCAGGCTGCCCTGGCCATCGCTCTGGATACCGCCGAGTTCGGCGATCAATGGGGCGCGGTAGCGGTCCAGGCCTTCGATCTCGAGCATCTTCTGGGCAATCTGGTCGTCCTTGTCCCATGGGTAGTAGAGGCCGCCATCCAGGCCGCCATAGGCGTTGAACTCGAAGTCCACACCGCGCACCTCGCCGCTGGCATCGTTGACCACGAAGCACGCGCCGCTGTCGCGGAACCAGGTATCGTTGCAGGTCATTTCCACCACCCGCACATGGGCCGGTAGCAGACGGCGGGCGTTGGCGTATTGCGCGGCAGAGGCACACACGGTCACCGGCTCGCTGGAAGCGATGGCGCTGACGATATCGACCCAGACCTTCTGCGCCGGCTTGCCACCGTTGCGCCACACATCCGGGCGCTCCGGCCAACCGAGCCAGCAACGTGTCTTGCGTTCGAACTCGCCAGGCAGGCGGAAACCATCGGCCTTGGGGGTAGTGGTCAGCGTACGCGCCATGGAGCAAACCTCGTCATCGGTGAGTGATGACTGCACGCTACGCCGGCCCGCTGCGGCCTTCCAACGATGAAAATTCCACGATAGGTGAATTCAATTCAGGGTTCGGTAATCTGTTCGATGAACCATTCGATGAAGTCAGCCACGGCGCTCCGCTCCAGGCGCAGGCGTTCGCACACCAGCGCGTATTGCCCCTGGGCGGTCACGCTGGCCGTGAACGGGCGCACCAGGCGACCACTTTGCAGGTCGGCCTGGCAGGTCAGGTTGTCGCCCATGGCCACGCCCTGCCCCAGCACGGCCGCCTCCAGGGCTAACGCCGCATGGGGGAAGTACAACTGGCGGGTGGGCAAGGCATCCTCGGCATGGGTCGCCAACCACGTGGTCCAGGTACGCCCGTCCTGGTCGTCATGTAACAGGCAATGGCGCACCAGGTCTCGAGGTCGCTTCAGGCCGCCCTGGTTGAACAGGCTCGGGCTGCACACCGGAAAGAACTGCAACAGTGGCAGAGGCCGCACGAAATGCGTGCTGGCATCCAGCGCACTGGTGCCATAGGTGATGGCGATATCCACATCCAGCGCCGGCGCGCCGGCATCGATGGGTTGTTCGAGCAGGTGCAGGGTGATGTGCGGGTAGCGGCTGCTGAAGTCGGCGAGCCTTGCCACCAGCCATTTCTGCGCAAGCTCCGCCGTCACCGCCACCCTCAGCATCGCCTGGGAGGCGGGGTCGCGCAGCTCGTCACAGGCCTTGCCGATCAACTCGAACGCCTGCTGCAGATGGCGCAACAGGCGCTCGGCTTCGGCGCTGGGACGCACCTGCCGGCCTACCCGTTCGAACAACGCGACGCCGAGCTGGTCCTCCAACTGGCGGATCTGGTGGCTCACGGCGCTGTCGGTCACGCACAGCTCGGCCGCGGCCCGGCCGAAATGGCCATGGCGCGCGGCACATTCGAACGTACGCAGCGCGGTCAGGGAAGGCAGGCGACGCATGGGCAGGTTTCCACGAGGGCGATCAGGGCAGGATCATATAGCGCAGGATCCCCAGCCGTCACCGTGTGCCCCGCCCATGCGCGCTCACGGCTCCAGGTCGAACGTTATGGGCACTTGCCAGTCACGTGCATGCTTTCGCAAGGCCTTACGCGTCAGGTCCATGCGCAGCTGCTGTTCACGCTGGTCGATTTGCTCCTGGAGTCGACTGATCGTCTCCGGCGGCGCCTGCGTGTCGATCAGCCGCTCCAGCTCGGTATGGTAGGCATCCGGCACTTCGAACATCGAGGGATAGTGCTCGGACAGGTAGTTCTTCCAGAAGGGCTGCTCGACGATCCACACAACCAGGGCACTTTCCAGCTGGTGCGCTTGCACATGCAACCGTGCCTGCTCCACATCATCGGCCGTCACGCCCGCTACTCTGCGGAACGCCATGGTCATGCGGTTCAAGTGCAAGTCCAACGGGCCATTGAGTTCCAGGCGAAACGCCAGAAGTGCCTCGATGGACTCTTCACCCCGGTTCGGCAGTCGCTGCGCATGCTCGTAAGCGAACTGGTCCAGTCGCTCCAGGCGCCAGAGCTGCCCGGCGAGCGCCAGCAACGCCTGGGCATCGCGCTCGCCGCTACTGGACAACGCATCCCATACGCGCACCCGTATTTCCAGGTCATGGAAACACAGCGTGGCATTGTCCTGGCAGGTCCGCGCCAAGGCATTGGAGAACAGCTCCTGGCGGATGTCGGGGTTGTCCCGCATCACTTCGAGCATCTGGCTCACCCGGTTCGCCAGGTCCCGGGCCGAGGCATCCCAGGCAAACCCCTCTGACCTCGTCAACTGTGCGACCAGGCGAAAGAAATCCCGCCCCTCGGGCAACGACTCCAGGTGCACCCAGTCCATGGCCATGTCGTCGCGGTCGAGCGGATCGACGAAGTCCTGCCAGCGCAGGCGCTGCACCACCAGGCTGTCCCGCGGCTCATGCCATTGGCGTTGTTGGGCCGCGTTGTCGATCTGTTCATGCTCGATACGCACCCGCCCGTTGCGCCACACGTGCGAAAGCGTGAAGTCGGCCGGAACGCGGCTCAGGTCGTTGTCCCGGATGTCGAAGTTACTGAGGCGTGGGTGCTGCACGACCCCCTGCGGCACACTGAGCAACTTGGTATCGCGAAGCAGCAATGTATTGAGGTCGGACATGTCGGCGATGGAGGGCGCCGTGTACAACGGGTTGCCCGACAGATTCAGGTACACCAATGAACGGCACCGGGAGATTCGCTCAGCCTGGAGTGTATTGAGCACGATGCGATTGCCTGAAAGGTCGAGAACTTGCAGCTGGCTGGCGAATATCGGGTGCAACGGCAACGCACGCAGCCGGCAATTGGTGATCTCCAGGCCTCGCAAGTTGAAGAAGGCCTGCAGGAAGGTATCCGGAACGTGTTCCAGGCGCACGCTACGGACCGACAGGTGGTTGACGTGTGGGAACTTGATCTGCTCTGGCAGGCTGGGCAGGCTTTTCAACGCACTCATGCCTTCGCCGCCATAGCAAAGCATGTAGGTGTTGTCGCGCTCCAGAATGGCCTGCTCCGGTACAAGGTGCCGCCAACAGTCGATCAACCCTTTTCGTACCTTCCCTCGGCACTTGAGTTCTGCAGGGCTGACGGTTGCCCATCGCCATCGCCTGAGCGTGCTACGCAAAACACGATACTGCTCGTCCAGCTCATCCAATACGGCTTCTACGTCCCGCCCTTGGTCTTGTACCTGCACGATCCACCGTTCGATCTGCTGATCGTCGAAATTCGGATACAGATGGCGCACGCGTGCGGCGATCCCCCTGGGCCGACGTGCGCCTATCCTGAACCAGCCTCCACTGAGCGGGTAGCCGATACGGCCATCGCCCAGCCGCAGGGGCGCCAGGAAGGCGCCGGCAGGCTGGCGACCACCCAGCACGCTGAGCACGTGCTCGCGGTTGGAAACCGCCATGTGCACCAACGAGGCTCGCAGCGTCTGGGCAAAGGGCTGGTCGCGGCCAAAGGCGGCCTGCTCGGCCTCGTCGAACGCACCGGCCAAAGTCTGGAACAGCTCTCCCGCCTCCCCTATGGCGTGCCCTTGTGCATCGGTCAGCAGGAAATGCCCATCCAGGTAGACCAGTCGGTAGAGCGGCCCGTCCCCCGGTGTGACCAGCAACGGCCCCAGCCCATCGCCGTCGAACAGGGCCCAGCGCGGTCCACCCGCCACCTCCGACAGGTTCGGCAGCAGCCTCAGTACGACCTGGGCCAGGTCCAGGGTCTGCGGGGTGTCGAAACACAACGCCTCGAAAGCCCGAGCCCCCCGGATGCGCAAAGACCGCGCACGGGCCAGCTCGGCCAGGCGCTGCGGTACCTGCCCGGTTTCGAGCAAGCCTTCGCGCTCCTCTTCGCTCGCCGCCTCCAGCACCTGCTCCGCTGCCCGGCGATCGAGGCTGGCAAAATTTCGGCGCAAGACCTGCATTTGGCTGTCAAGCGGGTTGAGCTGGTCGTACAGGTGCTGGAGAAACCCCCGCCGCTGCGCCCATAGCGCATCGGCCAAGCCCTCGTCCTCCCGTGCGGCCGCCACATAGTCACGCGCCTGGGCCAGCAGGGCCTGGTCGATATCCGGCCACCCTTGTCGCAAGCCGCTCACCAAGTCCCGGACGCGGTTGGCCAGCACCACGCGCTGTACCGTGTCCACCAGCTCGCCGTCCGGCGCTCGGCCATAGACATGCAGCCCACGCAAATCGTCCGCGCCCAGGCCATGCAGGGCCATGACTTGCTCGATCTGCTCAGCCGAAAGCAACCGGAACAGGCCGCCGAGGCGGCGGAACATCCTGTGGCGGTCGTTCCACTCGCCGGGCTGCTCGCTCCACAGGCGCCAGGCCCCGGCCCCGTTGTGCACCACCTCCGGCGCATGGCGGTCACGGGCACGCAGGCGCCAGGTCTCGGCCGTGCCCTGCCGCACCTGGTAATAATGCCCTTCCATGTTTATCCAGCGCAGCTCACCCAGCCCCAGGATGCCCAGCTCGTCCACCGTCGCCGCGCTGGGCGGTGGCGCGCTGCGGTAAGCAACGAGGTTCGCCTGCTCGCTTGGCAAGTACCACTGGCCCGCACCGTTACGCATCACCGCTGGGGCCTCGTGTTCCTGGGCGCGCAAATGCCAAGTGTCTTCGTTGCGCTGGACGACTTCGTAGTGATGCCCGTCCATCTCGATCCACTGTCGTTGGTCCAATGCCAGGATGCCTCGCTCGTCGGCGAGCGCCTGAGCGGGCGGCAGCTCGCTGCGAAAAGGTGCAAGGTCCTGGTTCCACAGCTTCTCGCCGCCGTCTTCGAGGGCGGTCGGCACCAACCTGTCCACAACCGCTGCACGGCGCCAGGACGAGCGCAGGGCGATCTCGCCTGCGCCCAACAGGCCAAAGATCGCGACCTCCTCCATCACATAGGTCAGGTGTTCGAGGGCTGCCTTGGTGTCGCCCTCGTACCAGTCCTCGGTGGACTGGAACACCTGGTCCAGAAGCTCCCAGGCCATCACGGCCAGCAGGGCGGTGCCAATGGCGGGCACGAACAGCCCCGCCACTCCCAACAACGTCCAGCCTGCCGTCTCGAGCCAAGCGTGGTGCGCCTCCTGCACGGCACGGTCGATCCTGGCGACAGGCGCCACCAGCGTCGCCGCGTCTTCCTTGATCTGGGCGATGCGCGCCCTTGCCAGGTGTTCGAACAACGGCTTCGGGTAGGCCTTCATGTGTTCGTCCAGGTCACGGGTGGCCCAATCCGCGACGTCACCCACGCGCTCGATAACCCTGCTGAAGAAAGACTGCCTGTCGCGACAGAGCACGAAGCGGCTGAAGAAATGCCGGTACTCGGTGTTTCGCAGACGCTTGCCCAGGATCTTGCGGGCGAACGCATCGAGGTTGTCTGCTGCGCACCATGGGCCGACCGGGTCTGCGGGGATGTAGACCAATACCCGTTTGCTGGAATAGCCCCCCAGGCCGCCCTTGATGGCATCGAGCACGACAATCTGTTGCAGGTCGCATCCGAATGCACGCAATTGCTTGGCGACCACCGGCAATCCGTCCAATGACCCAGGCTCCCCGCTCTCATACAGGCGGATCAGCATTTGCAATTCCGACCAGGACAATACCTTTTCGCTGTAGGCCTTGAACGCATCGACCATCATCGATGAGCGCTGCAGTTCGGCCAAGGCGCTCTTGAAATCCTGGTTTCCCGTGCCAGCGGGGGCATCGAGGATGGCGCTCAGGTGTTTCTGGTACTGTTGGCCGTGGTCGAGCTCGCGGCACAGCTTGGCGAACGCCACCGCACTGGGCCGCTCCACTGCCTTGCCCTGTGCATCGACCAGCGTGTTGCGTTGTGGCTGGCCACCAGGGCGCGCCTCTTTCTCCTGGAAATTGTGCAGCGCAGCGGTGATCAGGGGGATGTCGAGCTCATCGCTGTCCTGCAGCGGCAAACGCCCCGCCCAGACGCTGCTTCGAGGGGAAATGAAGTGATACTGCTGGCGAAAGTACAACTGGTCGATGTCCACTGCATCGCCATAGCGTTCGCGCATCCGCTCCTGCAGCTTGCGCTTGGCGAACACGTCGATTTTTTCCACGCCCGACCATAACGCCTGCAGGCGCAGGCGGCACTCCAGGCCGGTCACCAGCGCATCGACGAAGACCGGGTAGAACATGTCGTGGATGTCGCTGATCCAGGGCGGCAATCGCTTGGCGATCCGCTGGTCCTGAAAGCGCTGGGCGATTGCCAGCGTATCGACCGTGGGCTTCCTGCGTCCGGTGGCGGTCATGGGGGCTCTCTCGGTATGAATGGAGGCCGCAGGCTAGTCACCGGAAGCGCCTGGCAGCGGATAGATAGCTAATACCCGGCCTTTTTCGATCGTCCCCGCTGGCACCATGAAATTTATCTGCTATTTTTTCATGAAATAAACAACAATAAATTTCACGAGGCCCGGCATGTTCAAGCAATCCGCCCAACACGTAGCCAGTTACTACGCCCAGACCTACCCCGCCACCATCCCCTTGCGCCCCACGCTGCAAGGCAACGAAGACACCGACGTGCTGATCATCGGGGCTGGCTTCAGCGGCCTGCACACCGCGTTGCGCCTGGCGCTGGCCGGCAAGCGGGTGGTCCTGCTGGAAGCCAGCCGGGTCGCCTGGGCGGCCTCCGGGCGCAACGGCGGCCAGGCGCTGCTGGGCTGGTCCTGCGACATGCCGCCCCTGGAAAAGGCCCTGGGCGTGGAGCGGGCACGCCGGCTTTGGGACAGCATGTGCTGGGCCGCCGCAGAGCTACGCGACCTACCCGGTCGCCACGGTTTCGACATCGATTACCGGGTCGGCAGCCTGTGGACCGCCGTAATGCCTCGCCGGGTGAAGCTACTCGAAGAAGCCCAGCGCGACGCCGAACAGAAATGGGGCTACGACTGCCTGCGCCTGATCCACCGCGACGAGCTGCCCGAATGGATCGACAGCCCGCGCTACCAGGCTGCCCTGTACGACCCCAACGGCGCCCACCTCAACCCACTCAAACTGGCCCAGGGCCTGGCCGCGGCCATCGAGGCCGCCGGCGGCAGGATCTTCGAGCAGAGCCAGGTGCTCGACTACCACGAAAGCGCCACAGGCTACGTCGCGCGCACACGCCACGGCGAAGTGCGTAGCCAGGTGCTGGTGCTGGCCTGCAATGCCTATATCGACCGCCTCGACCGCAACCTCTCGCGCCGCCTGCTACCGGTGGGCTCCTACCAGGTGGCCACAGCGCCCTTGGAGCCGGACTTCGCCCAGTCGCTGCTGCCGCGTAACAGCTGCGTGATCGACAACCAGTTCGTGCCCGACTATTTCCGCCTGACCCCCGACCACCGGCTGTTGTTCGGCGGCGGCTGCACCTACCTGGGTGGTATCCCCAAGGATGTCGCCAGCGCCACCCGCCCGTACCTGGAACGCGTGTTCCCCCAGCTCACCGGTGTGGCCCTGGACTACGCCTGGGGCGGGCATATCGATTGCAGCATCCAGCGCACCCCAGACATCGGCCGCCAGGGCCAGCGCTACTGGCTGCAAGGCTTCTCCGGCCACGGCGTGCTGCCGACCCTGGCCGGGGCCCGAGCGGTCAGCGATGCGATCCTCGGCGATGACGACCTGCTGGGCCTGTACCAGGGCATCGACAACGGCCGCTTCCCCGGCGGGGAGCTGATGGCCGCGCCCTTGGAGGCCGCCGCCAAGGCCTGGTACAGGTTGCGCGACCATGTCTGAAGCCAACGCCGCACGGCACACCGACGAAGACATCCAGGGCCTGGCCCTGCTGATCCGCGACCTGCGCAAGCACCGGGGCCTGACCCTGGGCGAGCTGGCCAGCCGGGTCAACCGCTCGCTGGGCTTTGTGTCCCAGGTCGAACGCGGCCTGTCGCGGCCGACCGTGGCGGACCTCACCGCCATCAGCGAAGCCCTGCACGTCCCGACCACCTATTTCTACCAGGCCAGCCAGCCCCGGGCGCTGGGCTGGGTCACCCGCCCCGGCGAGCGGCGCACGATCTACTACGCCGAGGGCGTGACCGATGTGTTGGTCTCGCCCACCCTCACCGGCAGCTTCTCCATGCTCGAAAGCCACCTGGCGCCCGGCGCCAGTAGTGGCGAGGGGCACCTGAACGACAGCTCCGAACAGGGCGGGTTCGTGCTCGAAGGGCAACTGACTGTCTGGCTGGAAGGCCGTGACGAGCCGGTGACCCTTGGCCCCAACGACAGTTTCCAGCTGCCGCCGCACAGCCAGTTCCGCTACGCCAACCTGACCGACCAGACGACCCGCGTCCTCTGGGTATTCCGTTGAGAGCACAACATGACAACCACAATAAAAAGCGTTCCCGACCTGCTCAGTGAAGTTCGTGCATTCCGCACCCAGCACCCCGAGGTGCGCTATGTGGACCTGATCAGCCTGGACATCCCAGGGCATTTCTATGGCAAGCGTTACCCGGTGGACATGCTCGAGAAGGTCGCCGCCGGCAGCCCCCTGAAACTGCCCCAGAACTGCGTGCTGCTGGGCGTACAGGGTGGGTTGTTCCCGATCGGCGACTACTGTTTCGCCGACGGCGACCCGGACGCGCCACGCCGCCTGGTGCCCGGCACCCTCAAACCGGTGAGCTGGGAACGCGAGCCGCTGGGGCAGATGCTCATCACCTCCGACGGCACCGCCGCGCCCATCGAGTTCGAGCCCCGCGAAGTGCTCGCCCGCGTGCTGCAGCGCCTGCAGCGTCGGGGCATCCGCCCGGTGGTGGCCTTCGAGTTGGAGTTCTACCTGTTCGACCGTGCGCTCAAAGAAGGCCTGCCACAGTTCCCCCACGACCCGTTCAGCGACGATGCCGACGACCAGCCCAATATGCACATCGAGCGCCTATCGCGGTTCTCCGACGTGCTACGGGACATGGTCGATACGGCCAATGCCCAAGGTGTGGACGCCAACGTCATCACCGCCGAGCTCGGCCCTGGTCAGTTCGAGATCAACTTCGGCCACTGCGACAATGGCCTGCGCGCGGCCGACTGGGCGGCCATGTTCTGCCGCAGCACCCGAGGCGTTGCCCTCAAGCACGGCCTGCGCGCCTCATTCATGAGCAAGCCCTACCTGCATGCGCCGGGCAGCGGCATGCATGTGCATGTGAGCCTCTACGACGAGGCCGGCAACAACCTGCTGGCGGCCGACGGCCAGCGCCCGCTGCGCCACGCTGTGGCCGGCTGCCTGGCGCTGCTGCCGCACTGCATGCCGATCTTCGCTGCCAACCACAATGCGTTTCGCCGCTATGGCGCCATGGTCAATGCTGCCAGCCGCGCCAGCTGGGGCTTCGAGGACCGCGATGCGTGCATTCGCATCCCTGAGTCCGATGCCCGCAACCTGCGCATCGAGCATCGCCTGGCTGGGGCCGATGCCAACCCGTACCTGGTGCTGGCGGCGATCCTGTGCGGCATGGAGCATGGGCTCGATGCCGGCCAGGAGCCGATCGCACCGCTCAACGATGATCGCGACAGTGGCATCGATTTTCCCAAGGACATGCTCAGCGCCGTGGCGGCGATGCGCAGCGACCGGGCGGTGAACGAGGGGTTGGGCGAGGAGTTCGTGATGGTCTATTGCGAGAACAAGCGCCAGGACCATCTGGCATTCATGCATGAGGTCAGTGCGCGGGAGTACCGCTGGTTCCTCTGACCAGTGTGGGCTTGGGGTACGGGGCAGCTCCTACAGGCACACTGCAGTACCGTGTAGGAGCGGCCTTGTGCCGCGAAAGGGCTGCAAGGCAGCCCCAAATGGGCGATTGGCAACCGCTTCATGTGCCGATTACCATGTACACCCTCTAGTGCGGCCCTCGCCGCCTCCCCAGCCTGCCAAAGCCCCCATGCCCTTCGAACTCACCGTAGAACCGCTCACCCTGCTGATCCTTGCCCTGGTCGCCTTCGTCGCCGGGTTCATCGACGCCATCGCCGGCGGCGGCGGGCTGCTGACCACGCCGGCACTGTTGACCGCCGGCATGCCGCCGCACCTGGTGCTGGGCACCAACAAGCTCAGCTCCACCTTCGGCTCGGCCACCGCCGGCTTCACCTACTACCGCCGCAAGCTGTTCCACCCGGCGCAGTGGCGCCCGGCGTTGCTGGGCACCCTGGTCGGTGCATTGCTCGGCGCGGTGGCGGCGCACTTCATGCCCGCCGACTGGCTGAACAAGATGTTGCCGGTGATCGTCTTCGCCTGCGGCGTCTACCTGCTGTTCGGCGGCACGCCCAAGGCACCGCTGGACGCCGACGTGCCGATCAAGAAGCGATGGCAGTTCCCGCAGGGTTTCGGCCTGGGCTTCTATGACGGCGTGGCAGGCCCGGGCACCGGGGCGTTCTGGACGGTGAGCACGTTGCTGCTCTACCCCATCGACCTGGTCCGTGCCAGCGGTGTGGCGCGCAGCATGAACTTCGTCAGCAACATCGCTGCGCTGACGGTGTTCATCGTTTCCGGGCAGGTGGACTACATCGTCGGCTTGGCCATGGGCCTGTCGGTGATGGTCGGCGCCTTCTTCGGCGCGCGCACGGCGATCAGCGGCGGCAGCAAATTCATCCGCCCGGTGTTCATCGCCGTGGTGCTGGCCCTGACCGTGCGCCTAGTGTGGCAGCACTGGTTCGGGCAGGCCTAGGCGGCGGGCCACGTAGAGGTCGATCAGGTAGCGGGCGATGGAGCGCCCGGCCGGCAGCGGCGGCAGGTCGTGCACATTGAACCACTGAGCGTCCTCGATCTCGTCCGGCTGCATGACGATCTCGCCGCCGGCATACTCGGCGTGGAAGCCCAGCATCATCGAATGAGGGAACGGCCAGCACTGGCTGCCGATGTACTGGATGTTCCTGACCTCCACCGCCACTTCCTCACGCACCTCGCGCACCAGGCAGTCCTCGGCCGACTCGCCAGGCTCGGCGAAGCCGGCCAGGGTGCTGTACACGCCGGTGACGAAGCGCGGCGAGCGCGCCAGCAATACCTCGTCGCCGCGGGTGATCAATACGATCATGCTCGGCGAGATGCGCGGGTAGCTGCGCAGGTCGCACGGCTGGCAGTACATCGCCCGCTCCCAGCGGATCTGGGCCATGGGCTGGCCACAGCTGCCGCAGAAACGGTGCTCGCGGGCCCAGGTGCCGATCTGTGCGGCATAGCCCAGCACCGTGTAGGTCTGCATGTCGCCTTCGAGCATGAACTGGCGCAGGCCGCGCCAGGTGCAGCCCGGCACCTGGGCAGTGGCGCGCAGCTCGAGCAGGAACACCGGCTGGCCGTCCAGGTGGCCGATACCGTGCTCGCACAGCACGTCCAGGTCCTGGCTCTTGAGCCACTGGCGGGGGAACAGCGCGCCGTTATCGTCCACCAGGAACCCTTCCGGGCCGCGGGCGACGGCCAGGCCGCCGGTGATCTGCGGGTCGAGTACTGCGGTAGTCCAGCGTGCTGACATGTTCGGGGGTTCCTTGAAGCGCGTCCCCCGGCCCGGTCAGTCGGCGAACGTCGGTTTCTGTTTGCTCATGTGGGCCGCGATGGCGACCCGCAGGTCTTCGGACTGCAACATGGCGGCGTTCCAGGTGGCGATGTACTCCAGACCATCGTCGATGCGATGGTCGCGCATGTAGTTGAGCATCTGCTTGGTGCCACCCACGGCAATCGGCGATTTTTGCGCAATTTGCGCCGCCAAGGCAAAGACTCCGTCGAGCAGCGCCGCCTGGTCGTCGAACACCTGGTTGACCAGCCCGATCCTCTGGGCCTCGGCCGCCGCTACGTTGCGCCCGGTATAGGCCATCTCGCGCATCACACCATCGCCGATGATACGCGGCAAACGTTGCAAGGTGCCGACATCGGCCGCCATGCCCATGTCGATCTCCTTGATCGAAAACTGCGCATCCGCGCTGCAATAGCGCATGTCACAGGCAGAGACCAGGTCGATCGCCCCGCCCAGGCAATACCCCTGGATCGCCGCCAGCACCGGCTTGCGGCAGTTGTCCACGGCATTGAACGACGCCTGCAGGCCGAGAATGGTACGCCGCAGCAGGCGTGCGTTGCGGCCTACATCCTTGCCCATCTGCCCGGCCAGCTGGGCCAGCAAGGCCAAGTCGATACCGGCGGAGAAATGCTTGCCGGCGGCGCTGAGCACCACCACGCGCACCGCGTCGGTATCGTCGACCCATTGGAAGATGTCGAGGATCTCCTGCCAGAAGTCGGCATTCATCGCATTGAGCTTTTCTGGGCGGTTGATCTGCACATGGGCGATGTTATCGGTCAGTTCAACCTTGAATGCGCGATACTCGGTCACAGGTGGCACTCCTTACATAAAAATATTCACGCAGTGGACTATAACGCACCCCAAAGGCCGCGCTTGTGCCAAAAGCGGGACTGAACGCCTTGCACCCGACGCGCGCATCGGGCACCTTGCGCCACTGCTGAATCATAAGGATACAAATTCATGTCCCGTTCCCTGACCGGCGCCTTCGCCCGCGGTTTCCTGGGCCACTCGCCGCTCTGGTACAAGGCGGTCATCTGCCTGTTCCTGGTGCTCAACCCTCTGTTGCTGACCGCCCTCGGCCCGGTGGCCACCGGTTGGGTGCTGGTGATCGAATTCATCTTCACCCTGGCGATGGCGCTCAAGTGCTACCCGTTGATGCCGGGCGGCCTGCTGCTGATCGAAGCGCTGTTGCTGAAGATGACCACGCCTGAAGCGCTCTATGAGGAATTGCTGCACAACTTCCCGGTGATCCTGCTGCTGATGTTCATGGTGGCCGGCATCCACTTCATGAAGGAACTGCTGCTGTTCCTGTTCTCCAAGATCCTCCTGGGCGTGCGCTCCAAGGCGATCCTGTCGTTGCTGTTCTGCGTGCTGTCGGCCTTTCTCTCGGCGTTCCTCGATGCGCTGACGGTGACAGCGGTGATCATCAGCGCCGCAGTGGGCTTCTATGCCGTCTATCATCGCGTCGCCTCGGGGGCCAACCCTCGGGAGGAGTCGGCGCTGGACAGCGATGGCCAGGTGGCGCAACTGCACCGGGACGACCTGGACCAGTTCCGCGCGTTCCTGCGCAGCCTACTGATGCATGGCGCCGTGGGTACGGCCCTGGGCGGTGTTTGCACCTTGGTGGGCGAGCCGCAGAACCTGCTGATCGGCCACGAAATGAGCTGGCACTTCGGCGAGTTCTTCTTCAGGGTGGCCCCGGTATCGATGCCGGTGCTGGCCGCAGGCCTGGTGACCTGCGTGCTGCTGGAAAAGCTGCGCCTGTTCGGCTACGGCACGCTGATGCCCGAACGCGTGCGCCAGGTGCTGGCCAGCTACGCCGCCGAGGACGACGCCGCGCGTACCCAGGCCCAGCGCGTGGCCCTGCTGGTGCAAGGCATCGCCGCGCTGATCCTGATCGTCTGCCTGGGCCTGCACGTCGCCGAAGTGGGCCTGATCGGCCTACTGGTGATCGTGCTGATCACCGCCTTCACCGGCATCACCGATGAACACCGCCTGGGCCGCGCCTTCCAGGACGCCATGCCGTTCACCGCGCTGCTGGTGGTGTTCTTCGCCGTGGTGGCGGTGATCCACCAACAGCAGTTGTTCAGCCCATTGATCGCCTGGGTCCTGGCCCTGCCGGCCGAACAGCAGCCAGGCATGCTGTACCTGGCCAACGGCCTGCTGTCGGCGATCAGCGACAATGTGTTCGTCGCCACTATCTATATCACCGAGGTCAAGCAGGCCTTCCTCGAGGGCGCCATGAGCCGCGAGCATTTCGAGACGCTGGCGGTGGCGATCAACACCGGCACCAACCTGCCCAGCGTGGCCACGCCCAACGGGCAGGCGGCGTTCCTGTTCCTGCTGACCTCGGCGATCGCGCCGCTGGTGCGGTTGTCCTATGGGCGGATGGTGTGGATGGCGTTGCCCTATACCGTGGTCATGGGCGGGCTGGGGTGGTGGGCGGTGACCTACTGGCTCTGAAGAACGCACCTTCACCCTTGCAGGAGCGGCCTTGTGCCGCGATCGGGCGCGCAGCGGCCGTAGAGGGGCAACCTCGGTATGACTGATTTACCGAGGTGGCTGGTTTTACGGCCGCTGCGCGCCCGATCGCGGCACAAGGCCGCTCCTACATCGCCCCGTGCGTGCCTTGGCATGTGCGGACGATTCGATCAGTTTTCGCTACGCCCCGCCCCTTCCCGGTCGCCCGCGTAATGCCGAGCGAGCGAGAACGCCGGCAACCAGCCTTCACGCCGAACGGTCCAGCTTTCATAGGTCGGCGTGAACTGGTCCGGCGCATCCAGCGCCCCCAGGTGGACCTCCACTTCGTCCCCGCTTCGCGAAAACACCGACGACCCGCAGCGTGGGCAGAAAAACCGCCCGGCATAATCGCCCGTCTGGCCTTCGACCTTCACCGCTTCTTCGGGAAAAATCGCCGACGCGTGAAACAACGCCCCATGGTGCTTGCGGCAATCGAGGCAGTGACAAAGCCCCACCCTGTATGGCTGCCCCGAAGCCTCGAAGCGGACTTGGCCGCAAAGGCAACCGCCTGTGAACAGGTGCATATCCGACCTCCTTCGTCGTGATCTTGACGTCAATGGAAGGATAGCCCTACGACCTGCCATCCCCGCCAGCGACACGCGAAATCCGCTGGAACCCCCGTACCATGCGGCTTTTAGCCATCACTCATTTGAGAAAAATAACAAAAATGTAATTTACATTTATTTGCGAGTCGTTATCATTCGCTAAAAATTCGTCAGGGAGTTCGTTCAGGATGATTCGACCCTCACCCGTACTGGCAAGGCTAAGGAATGGCGAAAACGCCTACGGCCTGCTCAATTCTGTCCCCTCTCCCTGGCTGTGCGAAATGATCGCCCTCGCCGGCTATCACTTCCTCATCCTCGACATGGAACACCTGCTGCGCGCCGGCGATGAACTGATGCATTGCGTGCGGGCCTGCGAGTCTGCCGGGGTATCGCCCTGGCTGCGCGTTCCCGAGGTCGACGCCAAGCTGATCGGCCGTGCCCTCGATGCCGGCGTCGAGGCGGTGGTGCTGCCCCGGGTAGAAAGCGCGGCCGAGGTCGCCCGCGCCGTCGAGGCTGCGTTCTTCCCGCCCCTGGGGCGTCGCGGCATTACCGGTGGCCGGGTGACCGGCTTCGGCCGCCTGCCCCTGCCCCACTACATCGAGCAGGCCAACCAGGCCTGCCCCATCGTGCCGATGATCGAAAGCGCCGCTGGTCTGCGCGCATTGCCCGACATCCTCCAACTGCCCGGCATCGGCATGGTCCTGGAAGGCGCACTGGACCTCGCCCTGGACCTGCAGCTGGGCCCCGACCCTCTGCATCCGCAGGTCTGGCAGGCCTTGCAGGAGGTGGCCAGTGCCTGCCAGCACGCTGGCGTCCCGTTCTGCGCCAACCCGCGTACCCCGGAGCAGCATCGCCATTGGCAAGCCCTGGGCATCCGCAGCTACCTGGCCGGCGAAGACCGCGGCCTGCTGCACGGCGCCTTGAAAAAGCGCCTGGCCGAGCTGCAACCCACCACCTGATCCTTTCCAGCCACAAGCAGTTGCCAGTACGAATGAAAACAACAAGCCATCTACTCGCTCTCCCCCTCAGCCTGCTCACAGTCGGTATCGCTCATGCCGCGGAGCAAGACGATCCGATCGTCGTCGAACCGATGGTCATCAAAGGCGATGTCCTGGGCAAAGCCAGCGCACCGGAGGTGCTCACCTACAGCGGCAGCCGCAGCGTCGTCGACGAGCAGGACTTGAAGAAAGGCAGCGTGCGCGGCCTGGACGATGCCCTGCAGCGGGTGCCAGGGGTGAAGATCTTCGACGAGACCGGTACCGGCGCGCTGCCGCAGATTTCCGTGCGCGGTCTGTACGAGAGCCGCAGCGGCCGTATCCAGGCGCTGTCTGACGGCATCCCGCTGGCGCTGGCCCCCTACGGCCAGACCGGCATGTCGCTGTTCCCGGCAACCCTGGCCACGGTGGACCGCATCGACATCGTGCGCGGCGGCGCGGCCGTACAGTACGGCCCCAACAACGTCGGCGGGGTGATCAACTTCATCAGCAAGCCCATCCCGCGCAAATGGGAAACCACCCTGCAGGAGCGCACCACCTTCGCCCCCGGCGGGCGCCAGCTGTGGGACAGCTACCTGGGCACCGGCGGCTACCTGACCGATAACTTCGGGCTGCAGCTGGACCTGAACACCCTCAACGGTGAATACGGCCGCGAACACTCCGACACCGACGTGCAGAACTACCGCCTGCGCGGGCAGTGGAACATTGATGACGACCGCGAGTTCAGCTTCGGCATCCAGCGCTATGTCGCCGACATGGACCTGGCTGGTGCGCTCAGCGTCAAGGACTACAAGGACGACCCACGCCAGTCCACCCGGCCCCTGGACCGCTTCGAAGGGGATACCAACCGCATTTGGGGTACTTATACCCAATACTTAGGCGCCATGGGGCCGTTCGATTCGGTGGAGTTCAGTTGGACCAATTTTGCTCATGATAGCTATCGAAATTTCGTCATCGGTCAACCATTTGCGCCAGATGTACCAGCAAACGAAAAACAAGAAAGCCCTCGCGATTTCAAGGTTTGGGGTAGCGAACCGCGCTTGAGCATGAGCATTGATGGCGACACCGTCGGGCAGACGTGGCTCGTTGGCGCACGCTATATCAGTGAGGATATTGATTACGACGTTTATCGACAGGATCTGGCAAGTGGAAACACTAGAGTAATTCGCGATTGGAAGTTCGACAATGATGCCAAAGCCGTATACTTGAGTAACGCTATCAGTTTATTAGACCATCGCCTTACTATCACACCGGGCGTGCGGTACGAAAACGCAACTATGGACTACTCCGATGGGGTGAGCGGTTTCAAACGCACCAATAAAGCCAAAGAATGGCTGCCCGGCTTAACCGTTGGCTACCAAGCATCTGATAAATGGTTCGTATATGCCAATGCCCAACGTTCCCTAAGACCGCCACAAGTTAGTCAAATCGTAAAAGAGGGTGCTGTAGCCTCGGAAATTGCGTGGAACTACGAAACAGGTGTGCGCTACACTCCGCAGGAAAACTTGCGTGTGGACTTTGGTTTGTATCGCATCGATTTCGACGATCAAATCGAATATGACGGCAGCATCGACCGTTTTGTAAACTTGGGTAGCACCCGTCACCAAGGATTCGAGACAGAAATTTTTTGGTCACCTGAAGCTATTCGTGGTCTCGAACTGCATGCGGGGTATGCATTCCTGGATGCCAAGCAGCGCAGCGGTCAATATAAGGGCAACGATGTACCGAAGGCTTCCAAGCACCAATTAATCCTCGATGGTCGCTACCACTTCGCCGAGTTCTGGACTTATAGTTTGGATGGCCTCTATATCAGCAAAAGCTACAGTGATGCGGCCAACAGTCATGATGAAGATCCTGACGGTGAACATGGTCCGCTCCCTGCTTATTGGATATGGAACACTGCAATCGAGCGTACGTTCAAACTTGCCAACCATAGCGTGCTGACTACCTCCGCTGGCATTAGTAACTTGTTCGATCGTCAGTATTACTTCCGTGGCATTGATACCAGTCCCTTGGGACGCCAGCCGGCCCCAGGCCGCACGGTCACGCTCGGCGTGAACTACCGCTTCTAACCCACACCCTTTCCCGTACCACCCCACAGCCGTCCGCTCCCCGCGGAGGGACGGCTGCCGCCCATTCGGAGGCCAACATGCAACGACCGCTCGTGATCCTCACCCACATCGCCCACCCCGCCATCACCGAAGGTTTCCTGCCCGCGGCCCTGGCCCGGGACCTGCCGGTGGTGCTGGTCACCGACCACGCCCAGCAGCACCGCCGCCTGCTGGCCAACGTCGGCTACCCGGCCGAGCGCCTGCAGATCCATGAGTGCGACGTGTTCAACCCGCTCGCGGTGATCGAGCTGATCAATGCCTACGGCTGGGCGCCCCGGGCGGTGTTCTCCAACAGCGACCACCTGCAGACCGCCACTGCCCTGGTGGCCGAGGCTTTTGGCTGCCCCGGCAAGGACTGGCACCTGTGCTACGCCGCCAAGAACAAGGCCGCCATGCGCCAACGCCTGCAGCAGCTCGGGCTGCCCAGCCCGTGGTTCCAGGTCCTGACTCCAGGTGCCGCGCTGCCCACCGATGCCTGCTACCCGCTGGTGGCCAAACCACGGGAGGGCGTTGCCAGCCTCGATGTACAGTTGTGCCGCAACGCCGACGAGCTCAGCGCCTACTGCACGCGGTTCTGGCAGCTCAACCCGGGCCGCGCCCTGCTGCTGGAAGCCTACCTGGAGGGCCCGCTGTTCACCCTCGAAACCCTCGGTGATGGCCAGCGCCTGAGGACGATCGGCGGCTTCGATGTGAGCCTGTCCGAGCCCCCGTACTTCGTCGAGCTCGCCGCCCGCTGGAACGGCCCGCTGGGCCAGGCCCACCGTGCCGCCGCACTGGCCCAGGTGGCCGCGTTCGGCATCAATTTCGGGGTCTGCCACAGCGAATTCATCCTCACCGCCGAAGGACCGGTGCTGGTGGAGATCAACTACCGCAGCATTGGCGACGGCCGCGAATTCCTGCTCGAGCGCCTGCTGCCGCAAGGCTGGTTCGACCGCATCCTGGCCCTGCACCTGGGCGAGGCCCTCACCGAACCCCAACCTGGCGACAACCATGCCCTGGTGCACTACCTGGTAGCTGAACGCTCCGGGCACCTGCGCGAGGCGCCCGGCAGCTTCCAGGACGAAGGTGACGGCCACTGGCACGAATATCGCGCCCTGCACCAGGCCGGCGATGACATCCGCCTGAGCAACTCCAACAAGGACTACATCGGCGTGCTGCGCCTGATCGAACGCGACGACGCTCGCCTCCAGGCCCGCCTGCAGGCCACCCTGGCCGACCTGCGCTGGGTGATCGCATGACTGCCGCCCATGCCTGCGCCGAGGCAGCCATCGGCCAACGCATCATCGACTGCTTCCTGCGCGAGGACATCCGCGGCCTGGTCAGCCAGGGCCGCCTGGGCCCGCTGCCCACGCCGCTCGCCGCCCATGAACTGGCACACACCTCCCGTACTTGGTTACAAGTCAGCCACCTGGACATCGGCGAACTCTGGCTGCCGGTACGCCAGGGGGCGCCGCTGCAAGCCTGGAGCGCCCTGGGCGATGCCTGGTTGCGCACCCAGGCGGGCCAGGTTCTGCATGAGCGTGGCCATGCAGCCTGGCTGGAGCTGATGAGCCAAGGGCTGGACGACGAGAGCCTGGCGCTGTTCCGCGCCTACGGCGAGGAAGCCGACTGCGCCGTGGCGCATCGTGTCCTCTGCCAGCAGGCCCGCGTCGAGCAAGGTACCCACCCGGCCGCCCTGCTCGACGCCCCGACCTGGGACGCACGCCTGCTGCAAATCGACCGCCTGGCCAGCTACCTCGACCACCCCTTCTACCCCACCGCCCGCGCCAAGAGCGGCTTCGACCAGGACGCCCTGCAACGCTACGCGCCCGAGTTCGCCCCACGCCTGCAATTGAACTGGCTGGCCGTGCCTCAGGGCGACCTGGCGTTGACCTGCGCCCCGCCCGCGCATTGGCCAAGCTTCGCCGAGGTGGGCCTGAACCCGGCCCTGGCCCATACCCACGCGCTGCTGCCAGTGCATCCGATGACCTGGCCGGAGCTCGAGCGCCATGGCCTGCCGGCCGGCGCCGTGCGCGCCCCAGCTCCTGCGCTGTGGGTGCAGCCGACCCTCTCGGTGCGTACCGTCGCCTGTGTCGACCAGCCGCGCTGGCACATCAAGCTGCCGCTGCTGGTCCGCACCCTGGGGGCCCGCAACCTGCGCTTGATCAAGCCCAGCACCCTGTATGACGGCCATGCCTTCCAATGCATCCTGCAGGCCCTGGCCGAGCGCGACCCGGCCCTGGCCGGTCGCTACCGGCACGTCGACGAGCTGCATGGCGGCCACGTCGGCGAGCACAAGCACCTGGCCTATATCGTGCGCCACTACCCAGAAGGGCTGGAGCAGACCACTCTGGTGCCGGTGGCGGCCCTGGCCAGCTCGCTGGAGGATGGTCGGCTGTTCGTCCAGGCCCTGGCCGAGCGCTTCCATGGCGGCGACCTGCTGGCCTGGCTGGACCAGTACCTGGACCTGCTGCTGCAGGTGCACCTGCGCCTGTGGCTGCGCTACGGCATCGCCCTGGAAGCCAACCAGCAGAACGCCGTGCTGATGTTCCAGGCGGGCCGGCCCCTGCGCCTGCTGATGAAGGACAACGACGCCGCACGCCTGTGGCCGCACCGTTTCCTGGCCGCCTGCCCGGACCTGGCCGAACGCTGCCAGGGCCTGCGCGACGAACGCATCCGTGTGGAGCGTTTCGAGCCGCTGGCGGAGATGTTCACCACCATCACCCTGCAACTGAACATCGTCGCGCCCCTTGAGGCCATCGCCGAAGCCGGGCTGGCCCCGCGCCAGGCGCTGTACCAGCGCCTGCGCGAGCGCCTGCACGCCTGCCTGGAACAGCTCGAAGGCGAGGGCCTGGACTGCGGCGAGGCACGCCGCTTCCTGCTCGACAGCCCCTACCTGCCGGTCAAGTACCTGCTCAGTGCCGGCAGCCTGTTCAGCAAGGCCTGGTCCGGGGCCCAGGACATCAACAAGTTCTATGGCTACAGCGCCCGGAACTTCCTGCTGGAGGGCCCGGCATGTCCCGACGCCTGATGTTCAGCGTGCTGCTGGGGCACTACCTGTCGGCGTTCACCGCCCTGGGCGTGCCCCTGTACCTGCCACGCATCCTCGCCGACCTGGCGCCGGACGCACCGGGCTGGAGCATCGGCGTGCTGTTCGTCCTGCCCACCCTGTGCACCGCCCTGGCGGCGCCGATCTGGGGCCGCTTGGCGGATCGCCACGGTTGCCGGCTGTCGCTGCTGCGCGCCCATGCCGGTTTGGCCGCAGGCTTCCTGCTCGCGGGCCTGAGCCCGAACCTTGCGCTGTTCGCCCTGGCCCTGGTGATCCAGGGCACCTTCGGCGGTGCCATGGCGGCCTCCAATGCCTACCTGGCCACCCAGCTCAACGACGGCAACCTGTCGCGCGCCCTGAACTGGACCCAATACTCGGCCCGCCTGGCGATGATCAGCGGGCCGATCCTGCTCGGCCTGCTCACCGCCAGCGGCATGGGCCAGGAACTGTATCGCGTATTGGCTTGGCTGCCGCTGCTGGCGTTCGTGTTGATCCTGCCGCTGCCCGACGACCGCGGCCAGGCCAAGGCGCGCAAGAAAACCGGCGACACAGGCAGCGAGCTGCCCCAGGACCTGCCACGCCTGCTGCTGGTGCAGTTCCTGTTCTGCTTCGCCATGGTCGTCACCTTCCCCTACTTCGTGCCCTACGGCGAAGCCCTGGGGGTGCGCAACGATGCCCTGATCGGCCTGCTCTACGCCCTGCCGCACCTGGTCTACCTGGTCGCCCTGCCGTGGTTCCAGCGCCATGAAAGCAACCTGCTGCTGCCGGGGCTCGCGCTGTTCGCCCTGGGCAACATGCTGCAGTTCGGCGCCAGCGACCCGTGGCTGCTGTTCGCCTGGCGCCTGCTCGGCGGGCTGGGCATGTTGCTCGCCTTCATCGGCCTGCACCGCTGCCTCAGCCAGCGGCGCAACCAGGGCAGTGCCGGGCGCCTGTTCGCCTGGTTCGACTCCAGCGGCAAATGGGCCGGCGCCGCCGCCGGCGTGGTGGCGGGGCTGGTCAGCCAACGCCTTGGCATCGCTTCACCGTTCCTGGTCGCCAGCCTCGCCGCATTCGCCGCGCTGCTGCTGGCCCGCCCTCTACTTGTCGCTCAACGGGAGATCACCGCATGACCCTGGCCATCGATTACCCATCCCTGCAGGAACACGCCCTGGCCGGTGACGCCCAGCGGCACGCCATCGAGTGCCTGCTCAACTGCTACCTGCGCGAATACGCCCTGCCCCGTGGCGAGGCCTGCCTCGACGCTCAGGGCCACGACCTGCCCATGAGCCTGCGCCAGCTCGCCGGCCAGCGCATCTGCATCACCCTGCCTGGCGGGCGCCTGGCCCTGGCCGCCGACCGCACCAGTGTGCTGGGGCGCTGCCGCTTCACCAGCGCGCCCTATTTCAAGGGCAACGGCCATGGCTGGCGCCCCCTGGGTGCCCTGGAGCTGGCCCAATTGCTGCTGGCGCCTTTGACCTGCGCCGAGCGTCACGGCGAGCTGATGCAGCAGATCAACAACAGCCTGAGCATCACCCAGACCTTCTTGCGCCACGCGGTCCCGGCCCACCACCAACCCGCCGACAGCCTGCTGCGCTCCGAGCAGCACCAGGTATGGGGCCATGCCCTGCACCCCACCCCCAAGAGCCGCGAAGGCGTAAGCCTGGACGACCTGCTGGCCTGCTCGCCGGAAGTGGGCGCACAGTTCTCGCTGCACTGGTTCGAAGTGGCCCCCTCCCTGGTGCGCCACCTGGGCGAAGACCCACGCCCGACCCTGCGCCAGCTCTGCGGCGAGGACAACCTCTACCCCTGCCACCCGTGGGAGGTGGAGCGCATCCTGGCCAACCCGCTGGTGCAGCGGGCCATGGCCCAGGGCCTGATGACCTACAAGGGCGCGCGCGGCGTACCGCTGTACCCGACCTCCTCGGTGCGCACCCTCTACCACCCGGAGCTGGCCTACTTCCTCAAGTTCTCGGTGCATGTGCGCCTGACCAACTGCATCCGCAAGAATGCCTGGTACGAGCTCGACAGCGCCGTCGCCCTGACCCACCTGCTGCAACCGGCCATGGCCGACCTGGCCGTCCACCAGCCCGGCTTCGCCCTGATGCCGGAACCGGCGGCCAGCACCCTTGACCTGAGCGCCCTGGGCAGCGCCGAAGAGGCCCGCGAGGTGACCGAATGCTTCGGCATTCTCTATCGCAGCAACTTCGATGCCGCCAGCCGCGAGGCCTTCCAGCCGCAAGTGGCCATGGCCCTGTTCACCTGGGGCCTGGATGGCCACGGCATGTGCGCGTCGCGCCTGCGCCAGTGCGCCGCCCGCCTGGGCCTGAGCCGCGAGGAAGCCGCCGCCCTGTGGCTGGAGCGTTATGCCGGGCTGTTGCTCGGCGGCGTATTGCATTGCCTGTACCGCCAAGGCGTGGTGCTCGAGCCGCACCTGCAGAACACCTTGCTGGGCTTCGACGAGGACGGCCTGCCCTGCCGGGTGTGGGTACGCGACCTGGAAGGCACCAAGCTGGTGGCCGGGCACTGGCCCGAGCAGCGCCTGGCCGACCTCGACGAGCGCACCCGCGCCTCGCTGTACTACAGCCCGGAAAAAGCCTGGAAACGTGTTGCCTACTGCTCGCTGGTCAACAACCTGGGCGAGGCCCTGTTCCACCTCGCCGACGGCGACGCGGCGCTGGAGAAACGCCTATGGACCCAGCTCGGCCAGCAACTGCAAGCGCAGTGCGAACACTTGGGCAACCCGGCCGAACTCAGCGAACTGTGTGCCGGCGCCACCCTGCCCAGCAAGGAGAACTTCATGACCCGCCTGCTGCAGCGCGCCGACCGCGAAGCCGGTTACACCGCCCTGCCCAACCCCCTGTTCCACGGAGCCCGCGCATGACCCTGCCACCGCGTATCAGCCATGCCCTCGCCGACCTGCGCCGCGAGCAGCAGGAACCGGTCTGCGCCTATCTCTACGACCTGCCGGCCCTACGCGAGCGGGTACGCGACATGCGCGCCGCGCTGCCAGCCAACTGCGAACTGTTCTATGCCGCCAAGGCCAACCCGGAGGCTGCGGTGCTACGCACCTTGGCGCCACTGGTCGATGGCTTCGAGGCGGCGTCCGGCGGCGAGCTGGCCTGGCTGCGCCAACACTGCCCCGGGCACCCGTTGATCTTCGGCGGCCCCGGCAAGCTGGAAAGCGAGCTGGAAGCCGCCCTGGCCGGCGACCTCGACGCCTTCCATGTGGAAAGCCTGCATGAGTTACGCCGCCTGGCAGCCCTGGCCCGGCGAACCGGTCAAGCTATCCCGTTGCTGCTGCGCCTGAACCTGAAACTCGACGAAGCCCCTGACAGCCGCCTGGTGATGGGCGGCAAGCCGACCCCCTTCGGGCTCGATGAAGAAGCGCTCGACCAGGCCCTGGCCGTGCTGCGCGAGGAACCGTTGCTCACCCTCAAGGGCCTGCACTTCCACCTGCTCTCCCACCAGCTCGACGTGGCGGCCCACCTGCAGTTGATCCGCGCCTACTGCCGCACCTTCCGCCGCATCGCCCAGGACGCTCAGTTGCCGCTCACACTGCTGAACGTCGGGGGCGGCATGGGCATCGACTACCGGGACCCGCACGGCGCCTTCGACTGGCCAGGCTTCTGCGATGCCCTGCACCAGTTGGTGGCCGAGGAAGGCATGGCGGATGTGCGCCTGCGCTTCGAAATCGGCCGCTACATCGCCGCGCCCTGTGGCTACTACGCGATGGAAGTGCTGGACATCAAGCGCAACCACGGCGAGTACTTCGCCATCGCCCGCGGCGGTACCCACCATTTCCGCACCCCGGCAGCCCAGGGGCACGACCACCCGTTCGTGGTGGTGCGGGGCGAGCAGCGCGCGGAAATAGAGGAACAGACCGTCACTCTGGTCGGCCAGTTGTGCACGCCCAAGGACGTGCTGGCCCGTCGCCAGCCGATCCCGGCACTGGCGGTCGGCGACCTGCTGGTGTTCACCCTGGCCGGTGCCTATGCCTGGAATATCTCCCACCGCGATTTCCTCATGCACGCACCGCCGCGCATGGTCTTCCTGGAGGATTGACCAGGCTGCTTATTTCGTCGGGCGGCTTTGAACGAAAGTCGCCGCGACCTGTCCATAGGGCACATCACAACACTCGCCCCTGGAGGCGTTTAAATCATGAAGAAAACCCTGGCTGCCGTGGCTGCTTTTGCACTGGTATTGGGCACCACAGCCTTCCTGCCTGCTGAGATGTCCCCGATCGCGTCGGCTTATGCCAAAGGCGGTGGCGGCGGTGGTGGACACGGCGGCGGCCTGGGGGCTGGGCATGGTGACGGTGGCCTGGGCCTGGGCAAATCCGACGGGCATGCCGGCAAGGCGTCCCGTGACCACGGCCTGAGCGGCAACCATTATGGTCAGGACCGTAACGACAGCAAAGGCCACGGCACTGCCACCTCCGGCATCGCCCAGTCGAAAGACACCCGCGGCCTGACCAAAGCCACTGCGATCTCCGGCACCACGCCGGGTACGCACAACAGCAAAGGGCTGTCGAACGCGGTGGACTCCTCCACCAAGAACGACCGCTAAGGCCAGAGGCCTGCTCGACAAAGCCGCATCTGACAAGGTGCGGCTTTTTTTTTTTGCACTGGGCCACCGGGCCCGATCGCCGGAGTGGCGGTGCGGCGGTCCGACTTGTCCCGCGATTGGGCCGGCCCAGCCGCCGCGGCTGTATGGCAAGGGCTTCGCCCTTGATCGCGGGACAAGCCCGCTCCTACAGGCCTTGTCAAATCAATGAGTTATACGTTGTTCTATGAGAGCTGGCGACAGCCTGCGATGGGCTGTCCTGCAGCCGCCCTGCTTCCTCACCGGCGCTAGTCGAACGACCCAGTGCGCACCTCGCCGCTGCGCACATAGCGGCTGATGAGCACGCCGCTCGGCGTCGCGGTCGAGTCCGCCAGGCTAAAGGCTGCCGGCTGGGCATCGTCGCCAAACAGCCGCTTGCCCGCCCCGAGCAGGACCGGGTGAACCATCAGCAGCAACTCATCCACCAGCCCCGCCGCCAGCAGCTGCTGCACCAGCTCACTGCTGCCCTGGGTCAGCAAACGGTCGCCCGCTTGCCGCTTGAGCGCGCCTATGGCCTCCCGGACATCGCCCTGCAGCCCATGGCTGTTGTGCCATTCCAGGGTTGCGGGGTGGTGGGTGGCCACATGCTTGGGGATACGGTTGAACACCTCGGCGATCATGTGATCGCTCGACTCGGCGCCGATACGCGGCCAGTAGCCAGCGAAGATGTCGTAGGTGCGCCGCCCCAGCAGCAGCTCGAACGGCTCGGCGAACAACGCATCGATGGCCTGGCCGAAGGCCTGGTCGGCATAGGGCACGAGCCAGCCGCCGAAACGGAACCCGCCGCTCAGGTCTTCGCTCGGACCGCCAGGGGCCTGCATGACGCCATCGAGCGAAACGAATGCGGCAACGATGAGCTTGCGCATGGTGTGATCTCCAGTTCTGGGCCGCCGATAGGCCGCCCCTGCTCATGGTCGAACGGCGCACGGCCAAATCGACAGCCGGCCAGGGCGTCGTTACAAGGACGTGTCAGGACGGTCTTGGGACAGGAAGCCCCCTTTTTTCAGCAGGATAATCCCGCCTCGACAGCACGGCCTGGTTCCGGGGCGGCTGTCGACGCACAGCGGCACGCTTAAAAAAACTACAACCTGCAGCGGCAAGGCACCCACCAAAGGGGCGTTATTACACTATGGCAACGGAAGAGAACGTTGAAACCCTCGCGCTTGGCGTGACGGACCCTTCGCAGACCGAAGAGGCCAAACGGGATCGTCACTTGGAAGGCAAGATCGACTGGATCGTCTTCGGCATCACCAGCATCCTCGCAATCGCATTCGTCATATGGGGCTTCGTCAGCCAGGCAAGCCTCGCGGCCAGCGCCTCCACGGCCCAGTCCTGGGTCATCGTCAACTTCGGTTGGTTCTTCGTCCTCACTTCCACGCTGTTCGTGGTGTTCGTGCTCTGGCTGGCGGCGAGCCGCTACGGCAAGGTGCCGCTGGGGCGTGATGGCGAACGCCCCGAGTTTCGTACCGTGTCGTGGGTGGCGATGATGTTCAGCGCCGGCATGGGCATTGGCCTGATGTTCTTCGGCGTGGCCGAACCGCTGTCGCACTATGTGTCCCCGCCGCCCGGCACCGCCGCGGCGCAAAGCAGCGAGGCGATGCAGGTGGCCATGGCCACCACGCTGTTCCATTGGACCCTGCACCCCTGGGCCATGTATGCGATCGTCGGCCTGGTGATCGCCTACGGCACCTTCCGCCGCGGGCGTTCGCAACTGATCTCCACGGCATTCCGCCCGTTGATCGGCCGCCACGCCAACGGCCCCATCGGCCGCCTGATCGACATGATGGCGATCTTCGCCACCCTGTTCGGCTCGGCCGCCTCGCTGGGCCTGGGCGCCCTGCAGATCGCCGGCGGCCTGGAGTACAACGGCTGGATCGAACACCCGGGCAAGATCTTCTACATCTCGATCATCACCCTGCTCACCGTGGCTTTCGTCGCCTCGGCGGTCTCGGGCATCGGCAAGGGCATCCAGTGGCTGTCCAACACCAACATGGTGCTGGCCCTGGCGCTGGCGCTGTTCACCTTCATCGTCGGCCCGACCCTGCTGATGTTGAACCTGCTGCCGACCTCCATCGGCGTCTACATCGAAATGCTGCCGCAGATGATGGCCCGCACCAGTGCCAGCGGCGGCGAACAGATGGACAACTGGCTGGCCGGCTGGACCGTGTTCTACTGGGCATGGTGGATCTCCTGGACACCGTTCGTGGGCATGTTCATCGCCCGCATCAGCCGCGGCCGCACCATCCGCCAGTTCGTCACCGGCGTGCTGCTGGTACCGAGCCTGGTGAGCCTGATCTGGTTTACCGTCTTCGGCGGCGCCGGCATCGACGCCCTGCAGGAAGGCACCTACCAGCTGGTCAATGGCGCGGTGAACAGCAACCATGCGCTGTACCAGTTGCTGGAAAGCTACCCGTGGGCCTCGGTGACCTCGGTACTGGTGATGGTCCTGGTGGGTATTTTCTTCGTCTCCGGCGCAGACGCCGCCTCCCTGGTGATGGGCACGCTGTCCGAGCGCGGCACCACCGACCCGTCTCGTGCCACGGTGATCTTCTGGGGCGCCCTGACCGGCACGGTGGCGGCGATCATGCTGGCCATCGGCGACCCGAACAACCCGGGCGAGGCCCTGACGGGCCTGCAGAACCTGACCATCGTCGTGTCGCTGCCCTTCGTCATCGTGATGGTGCTGCTGTGCCTGGCGCTGTACCGCGACCTGCGCAAGGACCCGATGATGCTGCGCCACCTGCGCGGCACCGAGCTAATCGAGAAAGCCGTGCTCTACGGTGCGGTCAAGCATGGCGAGGAGTTCTACATCGTCGTGCAGGAGAAGAAATCCTCCACCAAGCGCGCCCACACCGAGGCCCAGGCCACGGAGCTCTGAAGTCGTACGGCGCAGTAGCGGCTGCCCTGCCGCTATCGCGTCGCCTGCTTCGCGGGTAAACCCGCTCCCACAAGGTGGCGCTGAGCCTGTAGGAGCGGATTACCCGCGAATGGCTTTACCCCGTCAGTTGGCCTCCCTGACCGCGCTCAGGAAAGCCCGGGTCCGCTCCTGCTGGGGGTTCTCGTAAAGCTGGGCCGGCGCGCCCTGTTCATGGATCTGGCCCTTGTAGAAGAAGCACACCCGGTCGGCGAACTCACGGGCGAAGCCCATCTGGTGGGTGACCATGAGCATGGTCAGGTTGTGCTCGCTGCCCAGCCGGCGGATCACATTCAGGACCTCCCCGCATAGCTCGGGGTCCAGCGCCGATGTCACCTCGTCGAACAACATCACCTTCGGTCGCATGGCCAGGGCCCGGGCGATCGCCACGCGCTGCTGCTGGCCACCGGAAAGCTGCGAGGGGTAGTGATCGAACTTGGTGCCCAGCCCTACCATCTCCAACAGCTCGGCGGCACGCTCACGGGCCTCGGCAGGCTTGACGCCGAGCACCTGGACCGGTGCCTCGATGACGTTCTGCAGGGCACTCATGTGCGGGAACAGGTTGAAGCTCTGGAACACCATGCCGATCTTCGCACGCACGCGGCGAACGTGGCGTTCGTTGGCACTGACCAGGCCACCGTTGCGCCCGGGCATGTGGGTCAGCGACTCGCCATCCACCTCGATCATGCCCTGGTCGATCCCTTCAAGGGTCATGAGCACACGCAGCAGAGTGGACTTACCCGAGCCGCTGGGGCCGATGATCGCCACTTTTTCGCCCGGGGCGACTTCCAGGTTCAGGCCATCGAGCACGGTGAAGTTGCCGTAGCGCTTGGTCACGTCGCGGAAGGCGACGATCGGCTGGGCGATGGTCGGTTCCGGCATGGCGTGGTCCCGCTGCTGGGGGCTGGTGGCAAGGGTGGCGAGGTTCGAGACAGGCGCGATCATTAGCGTAACTCCAGGCGCACTTCGAGGCGCCGAACCAGGTAGGCCAGAGCGACGCTCAAGGCCAGGAAGAACAGACCGACCAGGGTGATCGGCTCCAGGTAGCGGAAGCTCTCGGAGCCGACGTTCTTGGCCTGCTGCATGATTTCCACCACGGTGATGGCGGACAACACCGGGGTGTCCTTGAGCATGGCGATCAGGTAGTTGCCCAGCGGCGGCAGGATCGGCCGCACGGCCTGGGGCAGGATGATCGTGCGGTAGGCGGTCCAGGGAGCGAAGTTCAGCGCTACCACGGCCTCCCACTGGCTGCGCGGCACGGCGTCCAGCCCACCGCGGTACACCTCGGCGATGTAGCAGGCGTAGTGCAGGCCGATACCGAGGATGCCCGCCTGCATGGCGGTCATGTTCACGCCATAGTTGGGCAATACGTAGTACAGGAAGTACACCTGGATCAGCAGCGGCGTGCTGCGGATGAACTCGATCAGCAGGGTCACCGGCCAGGCGATGACCACTTGCCGGCTGCGCCGCCCGATGGCCAGGAACAAGCCCAGGACGATGGCGATCATGAAGCCCACCAGGGTGATGCCCAGGGTCTTGAGCGAGGCCTGCAGCAGGTCGGGCAAGATCTGCGCGACGTAGTTCCAGTCCCAGACGTTCATGACAGGCTCCCCCGCAGGCGACCGCGGCCCAGGCGTCGTTCGACGCCGCGCATGGCGAAGTTGATGACCTGCGCCAGGACAAAGTACAGCAGCAGGGTCAGGCTGAAGATCTCCAGGGTCTGGAAGGTCGCCTGGTCCAGCTGGCGGGCGCGGAAGCTCAGGTCCGACAAGGTGATCAACGACACCAGGGAGGTGTTCTTGAGCAGCTCGATCAGCAAGTTGGTGCCCGGTGCGATCGCCGCCAGCAGCGCCTGGGGCAGGATGACGCGGCGAAAGCGCGTGGCCGGTGGCATGTTCAGCGCCACGCAGGCCTCGTATTGGCCCTTGGCCACCGCGCCTATGGCCCCGCGCATCACCTCGGCACCGTAGGCCCCGATGTGCAGCCCAAGGCCGACGATGGCCACGGTGTAGGCGCTCAGCTCCAGGTTGAACGGCGGCAACGGCAACACGAAGAACAGCCAGAACAGCTGCACCAGCAGCGACGTGCCGCGAAACAGCTCGATGTAGGCCACGCAGAACCAGCTCAAGGGCCGCCACGAAGAGCGCCGACCCAGGGCGGCGAGGATCGCGGCGACGATAGCCAGCAACGAGCCGAAGAATGTGACCTGGATGGTGATCCAGGCCCCTTGCAATAACAGCGGTATCAATTCACCCATGGTTCGACCTGAATAATCGGATTACGCAGGGAACGGCATGGCAGATGCCATGCCACCTCGATTCATTGCTGGGCACAGAGCTCGGCGGCGGTCTTGTCGGTCACGTTGGAGCGGTCGAAGCCGAACGGGGCCACGGCCTTGAGGTGCTCCTCGCTGCCCAGCCAACGCTTGAGCTCGGCATTGACCGCATCGCGCAGGTCCTTGTCCTCGGGGCGGAACGCCAAGGCGCCATAGCCGGTATGGGCCGGGTCGTCCTTGAAGTCGCCGATCGCCTCGACCTTCTCGCCGCCTTTCTTCGCCAGGCCCTTCATGGTCAGCTGAGTGCCCACCGCGGCATCGGCGCGCCCGGCGCGCACGGCCTGCAACTGTGCAGTGGTGTCCGGCACCTGGAGGATCTGCTCGTCCTTGACGCCAGAATCGCGGGCATAGGCCAGGTTGACCGTGCCGGCCATGATCGCCAGCTTCACCTCGGGGTTCTTGGCGATGTCGGCGTAGCTGTGCAGGTTCTTCGGGTTGCCGGCGGCCACCAGCAGGGTGTCGGGCAAGGCGTATTGCGGGTCGGTGAAGATCACCTGCTTGCAGCGCGCCGGCGTGATGTACATGCCGGCGGCGATCACATCGAAGCGGCCTGCGCGCAACCCAGGGATCAACGCCCCCCATTCGGTGAGCACGCCATCGACCTGCTTGATGCCCATCTTCTGGAAGATGATCTTGGCGATCTCCGGCGACTCGCCCGTGACCCGACCGTCGGTCTCGGTGAAGGCGAACGGCGTTTCGTTGGCGTAGCCGATGCGGATACGGCTGTTTTCCTTGATCGTCTCCAGGGTGGTGGCCTGGGCGCTGGCGACCAGGCCCAAGGCCGCACAGGCCACCAGCAGACGCTTGAAGGGGGATACCGCGTTGGCGGAAGGAGGCTGGCTCATCAATGAATCTCCTGTCTTGTTATCAAACCGTCGGTGACGGCTGTGTGTATTAGGAGGCAGTGGAGCAAAACAGCGAAGGCCGGATGTGTCGTTCGATCGGTGCACAGCCCGAGCGTTCCGGCGGGCCGACAGGCTCTTGTTCGTGTAACGGGTGTCGACCTTGGGCCGGAGCATACAAAAGCCTCAACAGCGATGGCATTGCACTAGGACAATTGCCTGAAGATCCTGCACAGGCGATGCTGTGCGCAGTCCCGGCCAGCGAAGCGCTACCCATGGAAAACTGGAAGAAAGTCCTCGATTCGGCACGCATCGGCGAGTCCAAGTACAAACTGCTGGTGCAGGCCATCACCGGGGAGATCGAACGCGGCGAACTGGTGCACGACCAGCGCCTGCCACCCCAGCGGCATGTCGCCGATGCCCTGGAGATCAGCGTGCAGACGGTGACCAATGCCTACAAGGAACTGGAGCGCCAGGGCCTGGTGCGCTGCGAGATCGGCCGCGGCAGTTTCGTCAGCCGGCGCATGAGCGACCGGGTGGCCGACGACATCATCGACCTGCCCGAGCGCACCCTGGTGGATTTCTCCATCACGCGCATCCTGCACACCCAGGTGCACGAGCGGATCTGGCGCGAGACCTGCGCCGAGCTCAGCGTGGAGGAAGAGCAGCCGTGGATCCACGCCTACCGCCCCATCGCCGGCTTCGAAAGCCATCGCGAGGCAGCGGTGCGCTGGCTGGCGGGCCTGGGCATGACGGTGGAGCGCGACGACGTGCTGGTCACCAACGGCGCGGCCCACGCCATCTTCCTGGCCCTGGCCTCGCTAGCCGGGCCCGATGACGTGGTGCTCTGCGAAGGCCTGACCGACCACGGCGTGATCGGCAACTCCCAGGTGCTGGGGTTCACTCTAAAGGGCCTGGAGATGGACCGCGACGGCATCGACCCGGAGCATTTCGAGGATATCTGCAGCAACGAGCGGGTCACCGCACTGGTGTGCACGCCGAACCTCAACAACCCCACCACCAGCCTGATGCCCGACGCCCGCCGCCGGGAGATCGCCGCCATCGCCCGACGCTTTGGCGTGCACATCATCGAGGACGATGTGTACGGGCCACTGCTGGGCGAACGCCGCGCCCGGCCGATCAGCCACTATGCGCCGGAGCTGTCGTTCTATTGCACCAGCATGACCAAGTCGGTGCTCACCGGGCTGCGGGTCGGTTACCTGGCCATGCCCAAGCGCCTGGCGCTGCGCACCGAGAGCATCCTGCGGGTCAACAGCTGGATGGCCACACCGCTGGTGGCGGAGATCGCCACACGCTGGATCAACGATGGGCGCGCGGCGCAGCTGGCCGAATTGCAGCGCAAGCTGATCAGTGGGCGGCAGGCGATGCTGCGCGAGCACCTGGGCGACTACCTGCTGGGCAACCCGGCCCAGGCGCTGGGGGCCTGGCTGGGGATCCCCGCGCACTGGGAGGTGGACAGCCTGGTGCGGGCATTGCGCCGCCGGCACATCGCGGTGACCCCGCCGGAGCCGTTCCTGGTGCGCGGCACGCCGCGGCCACGGGCGGTGCGACTGTGCGTAGGCGCCGAGTGCTCGGATGCCAAGATGCGCCAGGCGCTGGCCGACATGCATGAACTGTTCGGGCAATACCCGCAGATCCATGAACTGTGACCAGGGGCCGCTGCGGCCTATATAACCCATTGATTTAGCAGAGGCCTGTGGGAGATACCCAGCCCTTCGGGGCTGCGCTGTCGCGCAGAGAACAAGCGACCAATGCTGCCCGCTCCCACAGGCTGCTGCGATCGCTGCCGACGGCGGTCCAAAAAAATGTCCGGCAAATTGACCTAGTACATTCATCACGACAATTTGCCGCTCTTAGACTCCGCCCAACACCCGGTCACTCGTTGGGATGCGGTCATGTCAGAGCTTTCGCTTCACGATATCCACCTTGCCCACCAGCGCATCCAGGGGCTCGTGCGTCGCACGCCGCTGGAACATTCGCCGAGCCTGAGCCGCCTGGTCGGCGTGCCGGTGTACCTGAAACTCGAATCCCAGCAGCTCACCGGCAGCTTCAAACTGCGCGGCGCGAGCAACGCCGTGGCCTGCCTGGGTGAACAGCAACGGGCACGCGGCGTGGTCACCGCCTCCACCGGCAACCATGGCCGGGCGCTGGCCTTCGCGGCCTCGCAACTGGGCGTGCAGGCGACCATCTATCTGTCACAGCTGGTGCCGGCCAACAAGGTCCAGGCGATTCGCGACCTGGGCGCCGAGGTGTGCATCGTCGGCCTCTCCCAGGACGACGCCCAGCACGCCGCCCAGCGTCATGCCGAGGAACAGGGCGCCGCGCTGGTGCCGCCCTTCGACCATCCTGCCGTCATTGCCGGCCAGGGCACCCTGGGCCTGGAGATCATCGAACAGTTGCCCGACGTCAGCCAGGTACTGGTGCCCCTCTCCGGCGGCGGCCTGTTCGCCGGCGTGGCCCTGGCCCTCAAGGGCCTCAACCCGGCCATCACCACCCATGGCATCAGCATGCGCCGGGGTGCCGCCATGCACGCCAGCCTGCAGGCCGGGCATCCGGTCGAGGTGCAGGAGCTGCCGACGTTGGCCGACTCCCTGGGCGGCGGCATTGGCCTGGACAACCGCCATACCTTCGCCCTCACCCAGCGCCTGCTCGACCAGCTGCACCTGCTCGAGGAAGCGTCCATCGCAGCGGGCCTGCGCCATGCCTACCACCAGGAGCGCCAGGTACTCGAAGGGGCCGGCGCGGTGGGTATCGCCGCCCTGCTCGACGGCCTGGTGCCGGCGCGCGGGCCGATCGTGGTGGTGGTCAGCGGGCGCAACGTCGACACCGCCCAGCACCTGCGGGTGATGAACGGCGACAACGCCTGAGGTTTTCCCTTTTCGCTCACTGGAGGTTCACCGATGCCGGCCATCACCTTGCTCAACGAAGCCGACCTGCGAGACTGCATCACCCTCGACCGCGCCGCGGTCGACACCGTCGAGCAGGCCTTCGCCCTGCTGGCCACGGCCAACGTGGCCATGCCGCCGATCCTGCGTCTGGACGTGCCCGAGCACAACGGCGAGGTGGATGTGAAGACCGCCTACTTGCCGGGCATCGAGCGTTTCGCGATCAAAGTCAGCCCGGGCTTCTTCGACAACCCCAGCCTTGGCCTGCCCAGCCTCAACGGCATGATGATGCTGCTCTCGGCACGCACCGGCCTGCTCGATGCCCTGCTGCTGGACAACGGCTACCTCACCGCCGTGCGCACCGCCGCGGCGGGTGCGGTGGCGGCGCGCTGGCTGGCCCGCGAGGACAGCCGCTGCGTGGCCCTGATCGGCAGTGGCGAGCAGGCCCGCCTGCAACTGCAGGCGCTGCGCCTGGTGCGGCCGATCGAGCGAGTGCAGTTGTGGGCCCGCGACCCGGCCAAGGCCGCGGCGCTGGCCGATGAGCTGGGCCGCGACGGCACGTTGCAACTGGCGCTGTGCGACAGCATCGACCAGGCCATGCAGGGCGTGGACATCGCGCTCACCTGCACGCCCAGCCGCGAACCGCTGATCCAGCCCCGTCACCTGCAACCGGGTCTGCACATCACCGCCATGGGGTCGGACGCCGAGCACAAGAACGAGATCGCCCCGCAGGTGCTGGCCCAGGTCGACCGCTATGTCGCCGACCGCCTCGGCCAGACCCGCGTACTGGGTGAGCTGCACCACGCCTTGCGCGCCGGCACGGTCACCGACGAGGCCACCCTGTGCGAACTCGGCCAGGTGGTCGCCGGCCAGCAAACCGGCCGCACCGATGCCAGCCAAATCACCCTGTGCGACCTGACCGGCACCGGCGCCCAGGACACCGCCATCGCCAACCTCGCCTTCGAGCGTGCCCGCGCCGCAGGCAAGGGCCTGGCATTCAACAGTTGAACCTCCCCACCCCCACTCATCAGAGGGCATTGCAATGTCTCAGTCAGTGGTCAACCTGCCGTTCAGTCGGCAAGAGTACGCCCAGCGCCTGGCCAAGACCCGCGCCGCCATGCAGGCACAGGGCCTGGAGCTGTTGCTGGTCACCGATCCGTCGAACATGGCCTGGCTCACCGGCTATGACGGCTGGTCGTTCTACGTGCACCAGTGCGTGCTGCTGGCGCTGGACGGCGAGCCGATCTGGTTCGGTCGCGGCCAGGACGCCAACGGCGCCAAGCGCACGGTGTTCATGAGCCACGACAATATCGTCGGCTACCCGGACATCTACGTGCAATCGCGCGAACGTCACCCCATGGACTACCTGTGCCAGGAAGTGATCCTGGCCAAGGGCTGGGGCGCGCTCAACATCGGCGTGGAGATGGACAACTACTATTTCAGCGCCGCGGCCTACCAGGCCCTGAACCGGCAGCTGCCCCAGGCGACCTTCAACGACGCCGCCGGGCTGGTCAACTGGCAGCGGGCGGTGAAGTCGCCCCAGGAGATCGAATACATGCGCATCGCCGCGCGTATCGTCGAGAAGATGCATGGGCGCATCCTCGAGCGTATCGAACCGGGCATGCGCAAGAACGAACTGGTGGCAGAGATCTACAGCAGCGGCATCCTCGGCGTGGACGGCCATGGCGGCGACTACCCTGCCATCGTGCCCCTGCTGCCGACCGGCGCCGACGCCAGCGCCCCGCACCTGACCTGGGACGATTCGCCCTTCACCCTCGGCGCCGGCACCTTCTTCGAGATCGCCGGCTGCTACAAACGCTACCACTGCCCGCTGTCGCGCACGGTGTACCTGGGCAAGCCGCCGCAGCACTTCCTCGACGGCGAGAAGGCCGTGGTCGAGGGCATCGCCGCCGGCCTGGAAGCTGCCCGCCCCGGCAATACCACCGGCGACATCGCCCGGGCCTTCTTCAAGGTGCTGGAGACGTTCGGCATCCATAAGGACAGCCGCTGCGGCTACCCGATCGGCATCAGTTACCCGCCGGATTGGGGCGAGCGCACCATGAGCCTGCGCCCCAGCGACACCAGCGTGCTGCAACCGGGCATGACCTTCCACTTCATGCCGGGGCTGTGGATGGACGACTGGGGCCTGGAGATCACCGAAAGCATCCTGATCACCGAGACCGGGGTAGAAACCCTGTGCAACGTGCCGCGCCAGCTGTTCGTCAAGGACTAACGCCATGAACGCATTCACGGACACCGCCACCGAGGTGGCCAACCCGATCAGCAGCACCGTGGACTTCACCCGCGACGGCGTACAGCACGGCTTCCTCAAGCTGCCCTACTCGCGCGACGACTCGGCCTGGGGCGCGGTGATGATCCCCATCACCGTGGTCAAGCACGGCGCAGGGCCTACCGCCCTGCTCACCGGCGGCAACCATGGCGATGAGTACGAAGGCCCGGTGGCGTTGTGCAAGCTGGCCCAGCAGCTGCGCGCCGAAGCGGTTTCGGGCCGGGTGATCATCGTGCCGTTCATGAACACCCCGGCGTTCCATGCCGGCACCCGTACGTCGCCGATCGACCAGGGCAACCTCAACCGCAGCTTCCCGGGCAAGCCCGACGGCACGGTCACGCAGAAGATCGCCGATTACTTCCGGCGCACCCTGCTGCCCCTGGCCGACGTGGTGCTGGACATCCACTCCGGCGGCCGCACCCTGGACTTCCTGCCGTTCGCCGCCTGCCACGTGCTGCCCGACAAGGCCCAGCAGGCACGCTGCGAAGCGGGCATGCGGGCATTCGCCGCGCCCTATGCCATGCGCATGCTCGAACTCGACGCCCAGGCCATGTACGACACTGCCGCCGAGGCCCAGGGCAAGGTGTTCGTCACCACCGAACTGGGCGGCGGCGGCACCTCGACCGCACGCAGCATCGCCCTGGCTGAGCGCGGCGTGCGCAACCTGCTGGTGCACGCCGGCATCCTCCAGGGCGAAGTGACGCCCGCCGAGTCGATCATGCTCGACATGCCCGACGGCGACTGCTTCATCGCCAGCGAGCACGACGGCCTGCTGGAAATGTGCCGCGACCTGGGCGAGCAGGTGCACCAGGGCGAAGTGATCGCCCGTATCCATGACATCCGCCGCACCGGCAGCGCGCCGGTGGAATACCGCGCGCGCCGCGACGGCCTGCTGGCCGCCCGGCATTTCCCCGGGCTGGTGCAGTGCGGCGACACCTTGGCGGTGATTGCCGACGTGTTGGCCTAGCCCCAGCGGACGCAACGACAACAAGAGGTATGGGAGAACAACTCATGTCAGACGAATACCCGTTCAAGCAACTGTGCCACGTGGACGGCCAATGGCTGCACAGCACCAGCGGTAGCAGCATCGCCGTCCTCGACCCGGCCAACCGCCAGACCATTGGCCATGTGCCGCTGCTCGACCACGAGCAGATCGTCGCTGCGGTGGACGCCGCCCAGCGCGCCTTCACACCCTGGCGCAGCCTGCGCCTGGAGGAACGTGTGACGCCGCTGCGCCGCTGGGGTGAACTGATCCTCGAACACCAGGAGGCCCTGGCGCGCATCCTCAGCCAGGAGCAAGGCAAGCCCCTGGCCGAGGCACGCGGCGAAATCGCCTACGCCGCCAGCTTCATCCCCTGGTTCGCCGAACAGGCGCGTCGCCTGTACGGCCAGACCATCCCCAGCCATATCCCCGGCGCCGACCTGGGCACGGTGAAGGAACCGGTAGGTGTGTGCGCGCTGCTCACGCCCTGGAACTTCCCCAGCGCCATGATCACCCGCAAAGCCGCCGCGGCCATGGCCGCCGGCTGCACCGTGGTGGTCAAGCCGGCCCACGAGACGCCCTACTCGGCCCTGGCCCTGGCCCAGCTGGCCGAGGACGCAGGCCTGCCGCCGGGCGTGTTCAACGTGGTCATCGGCGAGCCGCAGATGGCCATGGAAACCCTGGTGCGCGACCCGCGGGTGCGCTCGGTCAGCTTCACCGGCTCCACCCGGGTCGGCAAGCTGGTGCTGCAGGCAGCGGCCCATGATGTGAAGAAGGTCGCCCTGGAGCTGGGCGGCAATGCCCCCTTCATTGTCTGTGCCGACGCCGACCTGGACCTGGCGGTGAAGGTCGCCGTGGCCGCCAAGTTCCAGACCTCCGGCCAGGACTGTTGCGCGGCCAACCGCATCATGGTCCAGCGCCCACTGTACGAGGCCTTCCTGGTGCGCTTCGCCGAGGCAGTTCGGGCCCTGCGCGTGGGGCCGGCGATGGTCGACGGCCAGGAGACCCCGGCCGACGTCGGCCCGCTGATGCACCAGGGCGCCTTCGACGCCACGGTGGCGCGGGTCGAGGACGCCATCGCCAAGGGCGCCCGCCGCCTGGTGGGCGGCGAGGCCCATGCCCTGGGCGGCTGGTTCTACCAGCCCACCGTGCTGGCAGACGTGACGCCGGCCATGCGCATCTACCAGGAAGAAAACTTCGCGCCCATCGCCGGGGTGATGCCCTTCGACACCCTGGAGCAGGCCATCGAGATGGCCAACGACACCGAGTACGGCCTGGCCGCCTACATCTGCTCCAACCGCCTGGACGTGGTGCACCCGCTGATCCGCCGCCTGGACCACGCCATGGTCGCGGTCAACGGCGTGAAGTTCACCGGCCACCCCATCCCGTTCGGCGGCATGAAGGCTTCGGGCCTGGGCCGCGAAGGCGGCATCGAGGGCTTCGAGCCCTTCGTCGAGACCAAATATTTCTGCGTGCACCACCAAGGTCAATTCTAAGGAGTGTTTGCCATGAACCCCGAATACAACCAGCTGTTCGAGCAAGACCGTGCCCACTTCATGCACCCGTCCACCCACGCCCACGACCATGCCAGCGGCGCGCTCAAGGGGCGGATCATCACCGGTGCCGAGGGCATCCGCCTGCGTGACCACGAAGGCCGCGAACTGATCGACGCCTTCGCCGGCCTGTACTGCGTGAACATCGGCTACGGCCGCACCGAAGTGGCCGACGCGATCCATCGCCAGGCCAAGGAGCTGGCGTACTACCACACCTACGTGGGCCACTCCACCGAGGCGATCATCGAGCTCTCCAGGCGCATCATCGACTGGGCGCCTGCGGGCATGAAGAAGGTCTACTACGGCCTCTCCGGCTCCGACGCCAACGAGACCCAGGTCAAGCTGGTGCGCTACTACAACAACATCCTCGGACGCCCGAACAAGAAGAAGATCATCTCCCGCGACCGTGGCTACCATGGCTCGGGCATCATGACCGGCAGCCTCACCGGCCTGCCCAGCTTCCACCAGCACTTCGACCTGCCGGTGGCGGGCGTCACCCACACCGTCTGCCCGCACTGGTACCGCAAGGCCCCCGCCGGCATGGACGAGCAGGCCTTCGTGCGCTACTGCGCCGACGAGCTGGAAAAGCTCATCCTCGCCGAAGGCCCCGACACGGTCGCCGCCTTCATCGGTGAACCGTTGATGGGCACCGGTGGCATCATCGTCCCGCCCAAGGGCTACTGGGCGGCGATCCAGGCCGTGCTGGACCGCTATGACGTGCTGCTGATCGCCGACGAAGTGGTGTGCGCCTTCGGCCGCCTCGGCTCGAAGATGGGCAGCCAGCGCTACGGTATCCGCCCGGACCTGATCACCACCGCCAAGGGGCTGACCAGCGCCTATGCACCGCTGTCGGCAGTGATCGTCGGCGAGAAGGTATGGAACGTGATCGAGGAAGGCTCGCAAAAGGCCGGCCCCATGGGCCACGGCTGGACCTACTCGGGCCACCCGATCTGCGCCGCGGCGGCCCTGGCCAACCTGGACATTCTCGAGCGCGAGGACTTGACCGGCAACGCCGAGGTGGTCGGTGCCTACCTCAACCAACGCATGCGCGAAACCTTCGAGGGCCACCCGTTGGTGGGCGAGGTGCGCGGCGACGGCATGCTCTGCGCGGTGGAATTCATGGCCGACCGCGAGGCTCGCACTGCGTTCGACCCGGCACTGAAGGTCGGCCCGCAGGTGTCGGCAGCGTGCCTGGAACGCGGCATGATCGCCCGTGCCATGCCCCACGGCGACATCCTCGGTTTTGCCCCACCGCTGGTGCTGGACAAGCAGGATGCCGAGCGCATCGTGGCCATCACCAAGGCAGCGGTGGATGAAGTGGCGGGGAAAGTGTTGGGTTGAGGTTCGCCGCAGCCGCCTCGGTGTTTTTGAGATCGCGCGCCACCCGCGCGGCGCGCGATCGTCCAAACACCACCCTCTGAAGACGTTCGCCACTGGACTGACTTCCTGCCCGTGCGCATGGTCGTACAATAACCCGACCTGCGACCCGCAAAGGAGCCAGCCAATGGACCTGCAGTTTCTGGGCACTTCCGCCGGCATGCCCACCAAGGCCCGCAATGTCACCGGCACCGCCGTCATCGAAGCCACGGGCAGCCACTGGTACCTGGTGGATTGCGGCGAGGCCACCCAGCACCAGCTGCTGCATACCTCCCTGTCGATCCGCGACCTGCGCGGCGTGTTCATTACCCACGTGCATGGCGACCATTGCTTCGGCCTGCCGGGGCTACTGGCCAGTGCCGGCATGTCCGGGCGCACCCAGCCACTGGACCTGATCCTGCCTGCCGCACTGCACGACTGGCTGCGCCTGGGCCTGGCCGTCAGCCACACCTACCTGCCATTCGAACTGCGCCTGCTGGCCCTCGAAGACCTCGGCACCTGGCGCAACGACGATATCCAGGTCAGCACCGTACCGCTGTCGCACCGGGTGCCCAGCCATGGTTTCGTGTTCACCGAGATCAACCCCGAACCACGCCTGGACATCCCGCGCCTGGAGGCCGACGGCATCCCCCGCGGCCCATTGTGGGGCGAGCTGGCCCACGGCAACCCGGTGCAGCATGAAGGCCGCGTACTGAACGCCCTGGACTACCTGCGCCCGTCGCGCCCGCCACGGCGGATCATCGTCTGTGGCGACAACGACAGCCCACAATTGCTCGCAGACGTCGCCCAGGACGTGGATGTGCTGGTGCACGAAGCGACCTTCACCCAGCCGATCGTCGAACGCACCCAGGTGACCTTCGGCCACAGCACCGCTGCGGCCGTGGCGCAGTTCGCAGAGGCGGCCGGCATCGGCAACCTGGTGCTCACGCACTTCAGTGCGCGCTACCAGCCCAACCCGCAGCGCAGCCCGTCCATCGAGGATGTGCGCGCCGAAGCGATGGCGCACTACAGCGGCAACCTGATCCTGGCCAAGGACCTGCAGCGTTACCACATGGGGCGCGATGGGCGGCTCGTACCCAGCCCTGCATTGACCGAAACCCCAGCACCCAGCAGACTTCGCACCTTCGTTCCATCCAGAGATTGATAGAAAATGCGTAAGTCCTTTCCTGTAATTGCACTGTTCACCTTGATGTCGGCCCCCTACGCCCTCGCCGGTGAAACCACCAATACCGCTGTCGGCGGCGGTGTCGGCGGTGCCCTGGGTAGCGTGGTCGGCCAGGCGATCGGCGGCAGCACAGGTGCCGCGATCGGTGCCGGTGTGGGCGGTGCGGCAGGCGGCGCGGTGTCGGCCAAGCACGGCAAGAAGACCGAGGCAGCGATTGGTGGCGGCCTCGGCGCGGCCGGCGGCCAGGTGATCGGCAACCAGGTCGGTGGCTCCACCGGCGGCGCCATCGGTGCTGGCCTCGGCGGTGCAGCAGGCAGCGCCATCGGCAATAGCATGGCCGATGACGACCACCACCACGGCAGCCACAACTCCGGCAAGAAACACAAGCACAAGCATAAGCACAAGCACCACGACTGACCGCTCCAACCGCTCCAGCAGGCTGAACACGCCCTTCTGTAGGAGCGGGCTTGTCCCGCGATGGGCTGCAACGCAGCCCCGATCTACACAAGCTCCAGTCCCCCTCCGCCCCCTTCTCTCTATTAATGACTCCAGATCAAAGGTCATTAGCGCAATCGTGACTTAATCCTACCCCCTGCCCCAGCCATACTGCGCACCTACCTGATTCGCAACGCTCGAAGGAGCCTATGCAATGAAACCCGGACACGTCCTGCTAGCCTTGGCCATCGGCGCCTTCGGCATCGGCACCACCGAATTCACCCCCATGGGCCTGCTGCCCGTCATCGCCGAAGGGGTGGATGTCAGCATCCCCAGCGCCGGCATGCTGGTCACCGCCTACGCCGTCGGCGTGATGGTCGGTGCACCGATCATGACCTTGCTGTTCAGCCGCTTCGGCAAGCGCGGCGCGTTGATCGCGCTGATGGCCATCTTCACCCTGGGCAACCTGCTCTCGGCCCTCTCGCCAGGCTACGGCACCCTGCTCGCCTCGCGCCTGATCACCAGCCTCAACCACGGCGCCTTCTTCGGCCTGGGTGCGGTGGTGGCCGCAAGCGTGGTGCCTCGCGAGAAACAGGCCAGCGCCATCGCCACCATGTTCATGGGCCTGACCATCGCCAATATCGGCGGCGTGCCCGCCGCCACCTGGATCGGCCAGCAAGTCGGCTGGCGCCTGGCCTTCGCCGGTACCGCAGTGCTCGGCATCCTGGCCATGGCCGCGCTGTGGTATGCCCTGCCCAAGGGTGAACGCGGCAGCGTGCCCCATGTACGCCGGGAACTGGCCGTGATCGCCCGGCCGAACGTCCTGCTGGCCATGGCCACCACCGTGCTCGGTGCCGGCGCCATGTTCACCCTGTATACCTACGTGGCCCCGGTGCTTGCCGAACTGACCGGTGCTTCGGACAGCTTCGTCACCCTGGGCCTGGTGCTGATCGGCGTCGGCTTCACCCTGGGCAACAGCCTGGGCGGGCGCCTGGCCGACTGGTCGCTGGACGGCTCGGCGCGCATCTTCCTCGGCGTGCTGGCCCTGATCATGGTCCTGATGCCGCTGGTGCTCGGCACCCACGTCGGCGCCGCCCTGGCCCTGCTGGTATGGGGCGTATTCACCTTCGCCGTGGTACCGCCCCTGCAGATGCGCGTGATGATCGCTGCTGCCGAAGCCCCGGGGCTGGCCTCCTCGATCAACGTGGGTGCCTTCAACCTCGGCAACGCCGTGGGCGCGGCACTGGGTGGCGGCGTCATCAGCCTGAACCTTGGCTACGCCGCGGTACCGGTCGCCGGCGGTTTACTGGCAGCCGGTGGCCTGCTGTTGGTATGGCTTGGCGGGCGCAACAAGATCGCGGCCGGCGCCGTGGGCGAGACGCTCTGAAAGGACTGCACGATGGCGAGACTCGCTCGCCATCGTGCGTTTTCAGGCACGGCCCGCGCAGCGAGCTGACACGTCAAAGCTTGAACTTGCCCATCAGCATCTGCAGCTCGGCCCCCAGCTGCGCCAGCTTGACACTCGAAGCGGCTGTTTCCTCGCTGGCCGCCGCAGTCTGCTCGGACACTTCGCGCACATTGAGCACGCTGCGATTGATTTCCTCCGCCACCGCGCTCTGCTGCTCCGATGCCGTGGCGATCTGCAGGTTCATCGACTCGATGGTAGCCACCGACCGGCTGATATTCATCAGCGATGTGCCAGCGCGACGAGTCAGTTCGACGCTGTTGCTCGTGAGCGCACGGCTGCGCTCCAGGATATCGGCGACCTGCTGCGTACCACGGTGCAAGCCGCTGATCAGCCCTTCGATCTCCTCGGTGGAGACCTGGGTACGTTGCGCCAGGCTGCGAACCTCATCGGCAACCACTGCAAAACCACGGCCGGCTTCACCGGCTCGCGCCGCCTCGATGGCCGCGTTCAAGGCCAGTAGATTGGTCTGCTGGGCGACGGACTTGATCACATCCAGCACCGTGCCGATCTTGTCGCTTTCGCGCTTGAGCTCGGCCATGGCTTGCGTCGAGTGCCCGACCTCGATATCCAGGTGCGTGATCTGATCGATGGCCTGGGTGACGACCGTGTCACTTTCCCGCGCCTCTTGTCCTGCGTTGACCGCCGCGCTCGAGGCCTGTTCGGCACTGCGTGCCACGTCCTGCACGGTCGAGGCCATCTGGTTCATTGCGGTAGCGACCTGGTCCGTCTCGACCTTCTGGCTGCTCACCCCTGCACTGGTTTGCTCGGTGACGGCAGACAGTTCTTCGGCGGCGCTCGCGATCTGCACCACGCCATCGCGCAAGCCACCGATCAAATCCCGCAGATTCAGTGTCATGCGTTGCATGCTGGCTTGCAGCTCGCCCAGCTCATCGCGCCGCGACACCACGACATCCTGACTCAAGTCGCCACTGGCCACGCGTTCGGCAGCCTGCAGAGCTTGCTTCAACGGCATCACGATCAGACGGGTGATCCCCCAGGCGGCCAGGACCCCGAACGATAGCGCCAGCAACGCAGCGAAGATCAAGCGCTGCTGCGACGACTGCACCTCACGATCGCGCTTTTGCGATTGGCTGTCGGACAACTGCCCGGCGGCCTCGAGCAAGCGTTCGAGATCTGCCTCCAGGACCGCCAGGGCCTGCGTGGCCTGGGCCTGGTCATGCGCCTCGATAGCACGGGCGTAGTCCTGGAAATGTGTACGGTAGGCCTTGACCGCATTTTCTGCTTGCCCAACCCAACGCAAATCGTTGGAGTCGGTGAAATGCTTGGAAAGCGCCCCAATCCGCAGGCTCAGTTCATCTGTCGCCTTGACCATCAGCGCGGCCTGGCCAGCCCCAGGGGAGACGGTGTAGTTCAACCGCGCGATGCGTACGTCACGCGTCTCTTCATTGATTTTCGCGACACTGCTGAGCTTGGCACTGCGCTCGCCCAGACTACTCAGCGTTCCCCAGCCAATCCCGGCGATCACCAAGGTCAACAGCAATACCAGTGCAAAGCCCAAGGCCAGTTTCGACCGCACACTCATATCAGCCAGTACCTTCACAACGGGGTCGAACATCTACGGAGCCTCGAATAACCATGACCGGTGATGCCGTCCAGGACGGCGAAATTAGAGAGCGGACTCACTGCACAATCGATGCACCTAGGCGGTGCCCTTGGGAGGGTATTTCGCTGTGGATACGCAATATGGCATTGAGCCATCAATCGGCGCGAAATATACCTTTGGGAGAAACTCGCAACAATAGATTGTCCGCTATTTTGTGACCATTTTTTGCCCCTGCATGTGAACAATTTTCGACTGCAGGGGCTCCGACGTCGAGACTGAATGTCATCGACGTTTCCCCTCGAGTTGGTCAAGCATCCGGCGATCCAGGCGGTCGGCTTCACCGGCTCGCTCAAGGGTGGCAACGCCTTGTGCCGCATGGCCGCCGAGCGCCCACAGCCGATTCCGGTGTTCGCCGAGATGTCCAGTATCAACCCGGTGATCGTCCTGCCAGATGCGCTGAAGGTTCGCGGCGAAGCGATCGCCCGGGAACTGAGCGCCTCGGTCACCCTCGGCTGTGGGCAATTCTGCACCAATCCAGGCTTGGTCCTGGGCCTGCGCTCGCCTGCGTTCAGCGCCTTCATCGAGCAGCTCGAAGCCCAGATGGCCGACAAACCGGCCCAGACCATGCTCAATGTCGGCACCCTGGCCAGTTACCGCCAAGCGCTGGAGCACCTGCATGCCCACCCAGGCATCCGCCACCTGGCAGGGGCGGCGCAGGGGGCGCAACACGCCGAGCCACAGCTGTTCCAAGCCGACGTCAGCCTGCTGCTCGAAGGCGATGAACTGTTGCAGGAAGAGGTTTTCGGCCCCGCGACCCTGGTGGTCGAGGTCCAAGACCAGGCCCAGCTGGCCGATGCGGTCAAGGCCCTGCGCGGCCAACTGACCGCCACCCTCATCGGCGAACCCGCCGAACTGCTGGCCCACGGCTGGTTGAGCGACCTGTTGCAGGACAAGGTCGGTCGTCTGCTGCTCAACGGCTACCCGACCGGTGTGGAAGTCTGCGACGCCATGGTACACGGCGGCCCCTACCCGGCCACTTCCGATGCCCGCGGTACCTCCGTGGGCACCTTGGCCATCGACCGATTCCTGCGGCCGGTGTGCTTCCAGAACTACCCCGACGAACTCCTTCCACCCGCGCTGCAAGATGCCAACCCACTAGGCCTCTTGCGCTTGGTCGATGGGGAATACAGCCGAGAAGCCTTGGCTCGCTAGCCGGCGCCTTTCAGGCCCCTGCCGGCTTCCCCTGCCCGTCGCACGCTTGGCGGATAAACCGCTTCTGGGCAGGGGGAAAGCCGGCTGCCTCCAAGGGGCAGTGAGGGCTTAGTTCCAGCACCGTTCTATCAGCTCAGCTGTAGTGCGCTCATAGAGACTGGTCCACCTATGCTGAATGTACGTGCAAACGCCCGTCGCATGAATGCTGGTCTGATCGCACGGGAAATCCAGGCGCAGTTGATCGCTTTGCGCCTGTGGAATGCTGACATCGCCATGCCCATCGGAGTCGCGCGCCTGCTGTGCGGCTTCACGAGCGGTCTGGTCGTATAACGCGGCATTCTGCAGCATGGCGTTGATCGCACCCTGCTTGTCGAGCCCTTTACTGCGCAGGAACGCGATGTCGTTGGAGATGGGCTGCGTCAGGTAGTTGGAGCGAACCACGGACAATGAAGGGTCCTGATAGGCTCGCAGCTGTGGCGCCAGGAAGCTGTAGTCGCCGCTGCAACTGGCTGATGAAGCCGCGGCAGGCACCGGGATGCCGTCGCTTGCTGCGACAGCAGCCATGGCAGCGCCCTCGCCCACCGCATCGGTGGTCCCTCTTCCTGCTCTGAGCTGATTTGCCAGGCTCTGCGCCGTCGTTGCTTCGGCGCTTCTGCCCTTCAGGTTGTAGGCCGCCGCCGTGACGTCCAGGCCGGCCGCAATGACTGGGGTATAGTCCGTTTCGTGATTGAGCGCCCCAGCATTGCCTCGCAGGCCCTGGATCTGCATCAGCAGCAGGCTTTGTTGCTCACCGGGCAGGGGAATCGAGGCCCCGCCTGCACGAATGGGCTGGGCCGCCATCTCTCGGACGATCCGGTTCACCGCCAGTCCGACAGCCTCTTGCGCCGCCTTTGAGGAGGACTTCGTTGCGTCCGGGCAGCCCTGGTGCCAGCGCCCCAGGTCGCCACGGGCCATCTGGAAGGCTTCGAAGCTGTTCTTCGATGCGCCGCCCGCCATCAACGTGAACAGCACTTTTACGGCCGCCATATTGGCACTGGGCCCGTCAGCGCTCCATTGAACATCATCGAGTTGCGGCAATACCGCCAGATCGTACCCAGCCGCAGAACTGCCCAATGGCTTCAGATCTACACGCCGATAAACCATGGAAAGCTTCTGGAATGACTGCGCATACAGTTCTGGATAGAGGCGGAAGGACACTTCACAGGCGCTTCCGGCAAATCCTTCAGCCGACTTGTCGATGGCAGTGCCCAGCTGGGAGGGGTCGATGAATACCACAGCTTGTGCCTGGGACTTGGGCAGGGCGCTGACCTCGGAATCCCGGACAGCGGATTCGATACCGTAGGCCCCGGCAGGCTGCCAGCTGGAACAGCCGTGGAGAACAACGGTACCGGCAAGAAGTGCGGCATACAGGCAGGATCTTGCAAACGAATCCATGACTCAATCCTTTGGCGGTGGCGACGAGGGCGGATTGGGAAAATAGTGGCACATGGCCAATAACCAGCAAGCGAATTAAAGGGTTGGCGCCCACGGATATCAAATGTTTTCTTACATTCGCCGGAAGCCTCATTGACCTAGCTTGCTGAAACGTTTCTCCAAGGCTATAAAAAGGCACAACTCCAAGAAAGGCTGCCGCCATGCGCTCCCCCAAACACTTCCTTGCACTCACCGCCCTGTTCGCGACCACCCAGGCGATGGCTTGGGACTATGTCCTGCTCGACACCGACAAACCCGCCCAGAGCTGGCAGATCACCAGCCAGGAGCTGGGCATAAAGACCGACAAGCCCTTCAGCGTCACGATGCGTACCTTGCACGGCGGTCGGCAGGAGGGTGTCAGCATCGTCGACATCGATAACGGCACGATGAAACTTTCGGTGGTGCCGACTCGCGGAATGAACGTCTTGCAGGCCTCGGTCGGTGATGTGCGCATGGGCTGGGATTCGCCAGTCAAGGAAGTGGTCAACCCCTCCTTCATCGAACTCAATGGGCGCAATGGCCTAGGCTGGCTGGAAGGTTTCAACGAGCTGGTCACCCGCTGCGGTTACGAATGGGTCGGCCACCCCGGCATCGACAACGGCGAGCTGCTGACCCTGCACGGTCGGGCCGCCAACATTCCTGCGAGCAATGTCACCCTGCACATCGATGAGAAACCACCGTACGCCATTACCTTGCGTGGCGAACTGAAAGAGCAGGCATTCAAGAAGGTCGACTTCTCCATCGCGACCGAATTGGTTACTCAACCCGGCAGCGTGGCGTTCACGCTCAACGACACCCTCACCAACAACGGCGACTATCCGAAGGAATACCAGGCGCTGTATCACAGTAACTTCAGCACCCCATTCCTGGAGCAGGGCGCTCGTTTCGCCGCCCCGGTGAAACAGGTGTCGCCGTTCAACGACAAGGCCAAGGGCGACCTGCCCGATTGGCAAACCTACCGCGCTCCCACCAAGGACTATGACGAAACGGTCTACAACGTGGTGCCCTATGCCGATGCCAAGGGCGATACAGTGACCGTGTTGCATAACAAGGCCGGCACCCTGGGCGTTTCGGTCGGTTTCAACACTCGGACACTGCCTGTGTTTTCCTTGTGGAAGAATACCGATACCCAAGGCCAGGGCTATGTCACGGGATTGGAGCCAGGAACGAGTTTTTCCTATAACCGCCGTTACCAGCGGCCACTGAACCTGGTGCCGACAATCGGACCGAAGCAACGCCGGCAGTTCCACATCAGCTACAGCCTATTGGCGGACAAGGCGGCTGTGGACCAGGCCTTGAAACGGGTGAGCGAGATACAGGGTGGGCGCGAAACCCAGGTGCGGCAGACGCCGTTGGTTGATCTGACCAAGGGGTAATTCCTGTCAGGAGCGGGAATAACCTCTACGGGGGATGTCAAACAGAAGCTGAGCGGCAGCGCCTACTCGCGACCCTTCGGGATCCATCGTTGGATGTCGGGCAGTTCTTCGACGAACTGAGAAAATTGGTAGATAGCGATATTCATATCATCCATGGCGTCACCCTCCCACTCGGTGACCGCGCGCAGCGCTTCTTTTTAATGCAGCCATACGCCACTCAATGGCTGCTTTCGCTTCCAGCGCCCATGACAAGGCAGCGAGCGAATTACACTTAAAAACATTGGCTCGTTTGACATTGCGAAAAAATTTGACGAGTGTGGACATTGGTTTGGATGCCTGCCATTACGAATATTTCCTACTTTTTTTGAATCATCATCGCCCAGCCCCACCCAGTGATAACTCTCATGACCGACCTGACCTATCGCCCTGCCACGCCCGATGACGCTGCCATGTGTATCAGGATCCGAGGTATGACTCGGGAAAATGCATTTTCAGAAGAAGAGCTGCGTGCACTTGGCATCACTATCGAATCTTGGAACACGGGCATCCGAAACGGCAGTTGCCCTGGCTTCATCGCCTGTGTGAAGGGTCAAATGATTGGCTATTGCTTTGGCGATCGGAATACCGGCGAGATTGTTGTCCTGGCGCTTCTGCCTGCGTACGAAGGCCAGGGAGTCGGCAAAATGCTTCTTGCGATGATGGTCGACACACTCAAGAATCAAGGGTTTCATCGCCTCTTCTTAGCTTGTTCCAGCGATCCGAGCGTTCGTTCCTATGGCTTCTATCGACACCTGGGATGGAGGCCGACAGGGGAAAAGGACGAATTCGAAGACGACATTCTCGAAATCCAGTTAGATCATGATTAATATTTGACGCCCCCCAGCTCTTGCCCTAGATCGCACAGGCCAGGCAAACCCATATGAATGCCATGGTCAACTAAGCTGTAGTTCATGTAGAAGCGCGAATTCTGGGTTGTTTTTTAACCAGTCGAATCGCGCCGGAGGTTTTCACACAGCCTGGACCCGAAGCAATCAGTAGCCAAGCTAATGATGCTAATTCCTCTCTGCTATCCTGCTGAACGCTATTCCTCTACACTCGCACAGCCACGGGCAAAGTACTGGGAGTACAACCTGACCGAGGCAGGCGAGGAACTACGCCCGATAATAATGGCGCTGGGCCATTGGGGCGCGCGTTGGATAGGCAGTCGCCTTCGCGATAGTGAACTCGGCTTGATTTCAACGATTGCTCCCATGGCGCCAAACACCGGCATGCTCAACAGGATCAGGCAAGCAATCCAGCGGATCACGCTACTGGTCAGCGCCTTGCCACCTGGACAATGCCCCTCACGAACTTCACGAGGGTCATACCATGCAAGTCAATGCCTACGGCGCCCATGCCGGCAACCAACCCCTGGAGCCGCTGCGCATCACCCGGCGCGCCCCCGGTGCCCACGATGTCCAGATCCAGATCGCCTTCTGCGGCATCTGCCATTCAGACCTTCACCAGGCGCGCTCCGAGTGGGAAGGCACCCACTACCCCTGCGTGCCGGGCCACGAGATCGTCGGCCGCGTGACGGCAGTCGGTGCACACGTCGCCTCGTTCAAGCCAGGCGACCTGGTCGGCGTGGGCTGCATCGTCGACAGTTGCAAGCACTGCGATGACTGCGACGCAGGCCTGGAGAACTACTGCGACGGCATGGTCGGCACCTACAACTTCCCGACCCCGGATGCCCCGGGCTGGACGCTGGGCGGTTATTCCGAGGCCATCGTCGTGCATGAACGCTACGTGCTGCGCATCGGCCACCCCGAAGCGCAACTGGCGGCGGTGGCGCCGCTGCTGTGCGCGGGGATCACCACCTATTCGCCGCTGCGCCATTGGAATGCCGGGCCAGGCAAGAAGGTCGGCGTGGTCGGTATCGGCGGCCTGGGACACATGGGGATCAAGCTGGCCCACGCCATGGGTGCCCATGTGGTGGCGTTCACCACCTCCGAGAACAAGCGCGAAGCGGCCCTGGCGCTGGGCGCGGACGAGGTGGTGGTGTCGCGTGATGCGCAGCAGATGGCCGCCCATGCCCAGAGCTTCGACTTCATCCTCAACACGGTCGCAGCGCCCCATGACCTGGATGCCTTCCTGGTCCTGCTCAAGCGCGACGGGGCGATGACCCTGGTGGGCGCGCCAGCCTCGCCGCACTCCTCGCCCAACGTCTTCAACCTGATCATGAAGCGCCGCACCCTGGCCGGTTCGATGATCGGCGGCATTCCCGAGACCCAGGAGATGCTCGATTTCTGCGCCGAGCATGGCATCGTCGCGGATATCGAACTGGTGCGTGCCGAGCAGATCAACGAGGCCTACGAACGGATGCTGCGGGGCGAGGTGAAGTATCGGTTCGTGATCGACAACGCCAGCCTGGCTGGCTGAGGCTGGGCCCATCGCCGGTAAGCCCACAGTGTTTTCGCACGTCTTGAGAGCGGCGCAATCTCGGTAGGAGCTGGCGACAGCCTGCGATGGGCTGCAAAGCAGCCCCAAGCCTTCAAATGGTGGAGCCTTCCAGACTTAAGGGGCCGCTTTGCGGCCCATCGCAGGCTGTCGCCAGCTCCTACAGGGATCTGCAAAATCAGCGCGTAGTGCGCGTTCTTCTATGGGAGCGGATATTCGACCTTCAAGCCATGAACCTCGGCACCTGGCGTCAGCTGCGCCCGGGTGGCCTTGCCGATGTCCATGATGTGCATGACCTCGATTCCCCGTACCAGCAGATGATCGGCGACGATGCGCCGATGACAACGCCACCAGACCGCCTCGGAACACATGATCGCGCAGCGCCGGGCTTCACTGAGCTCGATCAGCTCATCCAGCCCCGCGGCGAACTCGGCACCCAACGCATGGTCGGCATAGTTGTGAAAGCTGCGGTTGCGCCACAACCCATTGGTGTGCGGCGCAACGGTCTTCGATTTCTTGCGCAGCCCGCCCAACGCCGCGATCCGGCGGTGATCCATGCCCTCCTGCTGTAGTAAGCCAGGTAACACGTCCAGGTTGTACTGCGGGTTGGTACGGGACCGGGGAACCGTCCTGATGTCGACCACCACCTGCACGCCGAAGCTGCGCATCAATGCGACGAAGGCTTCGATCGACCGGGTCGAATGCCCCACGGTGAATACCTTGTCCGGCATGTCGTTCATCGGGACATGTCCAGGCGGTCCTGCAGCGCCAGGGCATTCCCCAAGGCGGCACCGCCGGCGGTGTTGTCGAAAATGCACCAGGTCGGCACGTTCGCCGCGCGGCTCGCTCGAAGCTCTGCGGCCAGGCGCTGCAGGTAGGCCTCGGCGTAGTCGCTGTAGTAGATCCGTGGTTCACCATGCAAACGCCAATAGATCAGCCCTGGCCATCCGCCGGGCTGGGCATCGCTTTCGAAACGCGCGGGGCTGGCGGCCACCTGGGCGATCTGTAGATCGGTCAGCAACGGCCCTGCGCACTGCCATGACGCGTGCCGTGGCTCCAACGCCAGCGGCCCGGTATGGCGCCTGCGTACCGCTTCGAAGAAGCGCCGGGCGACCTGTGGTTCGTATCGCAACGAAGGCGGCAACTGCACCAACAGGCAGCCCAGGCGTTCGCCCAGCTCCCCGCACTGTTCGAGAAATGCATCGAGCAATGCATCGCTGGCGTGCAGGCGCTGCTCATGGGTGATCGCCCTGGGCATCTTCACCGAGAAGCGAAAATGATCAGGCACCGAGGCGGCCCAGCGGGCGTAGGTCTGGGGCTTGTGCGGGCGGTAGAACGAGCTGTTGATCTCCACCGCCCCCAACCTCGCGGCGTAGCGCTGCAGATGGCTGCCCGCCTGCGCAAACACCTCGGCATAGGCGCTGGGTACGCTCCAACCGGCACAGCCGATGAACACGTTCATGAGCGGGGCTACTCCTCCTGGTCTCGAATGCCTGTCTGTTCAGACGACATGCGAAACCGCGTCGTTCCGTCGAACTGCCCCAGCCTTCGGTGTGAGCGGCGGTGCGGCAGGTTCAGCTGCAACTCGCCCGATCCCGCACCGGACACTGCGCCCGGTGCAGGTTCAGCGCGGTATTGATGATCCCGATATGGCTGAACGCCTGCGGGAAATTGCCGAGCATGCGCTTGCCCACCGGGTCGTACTGCTCAGCCAACAGACCGACGTCGTTGCACAGCCCCGCCAACCGCTCATACAGCGCCCGCGCCTCTTCCTGCCGGCCCAGCAGCACGTACACATCCGCCAGCCAGAACGAGCACACCAGGAACGTCCCCTCCCCCGGTGTCAGCCCGTCACTGCAGCGGTCGCTGTCGTAGCGCAGCAGCAAACCGTTGCGCAGCAGGCGCTTTTCGATTTCCGCCAACGTGCGTAGGAAGCGTGGATCCTCCGCCGGCAGAAAACCGGTCAAGGCGATCTGCAGCAAGCTGGCGTCCACCTCCGTCGAGCCGTAGGCCTGCACGAAGCATTGGCGTTTGGCGTCGAGCCCCTGCTGGCAGACTTCGCGGTGAATCTCATCGGCCACCTGCCGGTAGTGCCGCCCGCGCTCGCGGTCCTCCTCGGTGGTTTCGGCAAGGCTCGCGGCGCGGTCGAAGGCGACCCAGGCCATGACCTTGGAATGCACGAAGTGCTGCCGCCCGCCACGCACTTCCCAGAGGCCCTCGTCAGGCTCGCGCCAGATGCGCTCCAGGTACGGCAGGATCAGGCGGGCGATGGCGGAGCTGCGCGGGTGCCGGGGCAGGCCGCCACGAATGGCCTGGGTCATGGCGTCGGCAAGTTCGCCGTAGATATCCAATTGCAGCTGTTGGGCGGCGGCGTTGCCGATGCGAACGGGCCGGGACTGTTCGTAGCCACTGAGCCACGGCAGGGTGAATTCCGGCAGGTCGCGCTCACCGGCCAGGCCGTACATGATTTGCATCTGTTCCGGGTTGCCGGCCACCGAGCGCAGCAGCCATTCGCGCCAGGCCTGGGCTTCGTCGAAATAGCCGAGGTTCATCAGCGCCAGCAGGGTCATGGTGGCGTCGCGTAGCCAGCAGTAGCGGTAGTCCCAGTTGCGCTCGCCGCCGATGCGCTCAGGCAAGGAGGTGGTAGCAGCGGCGACCATGCCACCGGTAGGGGCGTAGGTCAGGGCCTTGAGGGTCAGCAGAGAGCGGCGGACCAGGGCCGTCCAGGGGCCGACGTCGGGGCAGCGGGCAGCGAAGGCCTGCCATTGGGTATGGCTGTTTTCCAGGGCCTGGTCGACATCGAAGTCCGGCTGCGGGGGCAGGTGCGACAGCTGATGGCGCAGGCTGAACACCTGGCGTTGACCGGCGTGGACGCGGAAGCGACAAACGCTGTGGTGGTCGTGGGAATGGACGGGCTCGGTACTGCGCAGGATGAGGCGGTCTGGGCCGGCGACGGCACTCAGGGTCAGGGGGTCGATCCTTTCCACCCAGGGCACGCTGCGGCCGTAGTCGAAGCGCAGCACCAAGTCCATCTCGAAGCCGGTTTCGCCGGCCAGGCCTTCGACCATGCGGACCACGGCGCTGTGCTCGCCCAGCGGCATGAAATCCAGAACGCGGGCACGACCGCTGGCGGTGGTGTAGGTGGTTTCCAGGATCAGGGTGTCGTCGAGGTAGCGCCGGTGGGTGGTTTCCACCAGGTCGCAGGGGGCCAGGCGCCAGCGGCCGTTTTCCTCGTTGCCCAGCAGCGCGGCGAAGACTGCCGGGGCATCGAAACGTGGCAGGCACAACCAGTCCAATGAACCGTCGCGGCTGACCAGGGCGGCGCTGCGGCAGTTGCCCAATAGGGCGTAGTCTTCGATCGGGGCTGGCATGGGGGCTCCTTTGTTGGACTGCGCATTCCGGGGCGGCATGCGCCCTGATCGCGGGACAAGCCCGCTCCTACAGGTCCGGCGCCCCCCTGTGTGTGGGCCTGTCCCAGTACGGACGAGGCATCAACCCAAGGTATGCCACTCCCGCTTGTCACGCGTAAGCAGCTCGTTGCCCGCCTCAGGGCCATCCTCGCCGGCGGCGTATTCATGCACCTCGCCGCCGCTGGCCCAGGCATCCAGGAACGGCTGCACCGCGCGCCAACCGTTCTCGATGTTGTCGGCACGCTGGAACAGGGTCTGGTCGCCGGTGAGACAGTCGTAGATCAGCGTCTCGTAGCCGGTCGCCGGGGTCATCTGGAAGAAGTCCTTGTAGGCGAAGCCCAGCTCGACGTTCTCCATCACCAGCTCGGGGCCCGGGCGCTTGGCCTGCAGGTCGAACCACATGCCCTCGTTGGGCTGGATCTGGATCTTCAGGTAGTTGGGCTTGGGCCGCTCCAGCTCCGACTCGCGGAACTGGGCATAGGGCGCGGGCTTGAAGCAGATGGCGATTTCGGTGTCGCGCACGCTCATGCGCTTGCCGGTGCGCAGGTAGAACGGCACGCCGGCCCAGCGCCAGTTGTCGATCATCACCTTCAAGGCCACATAGGTCTCGGTGCGGCTGTCGGGGGCCACGTTGGGCTCCTGCCGGTAACCCGCCAGGCGCTTGCGGCCTTGCTTGCCGGCCACGTACTGGCCGCGCACGGAGTTCTTCAGCGCCATCTTCTGCGACCAGGGGCGGATGGCGCCGATCACCTTGGCCTTCTCGCTGCGCACGGCGTCGGCGGCGAATGCGGCCGGGGGCTCCATGGCGACCATCGCCAGCAACTGGAACAGGTGATTGGGCACCATGTCGCGCAGGGCGCCGGTGTTGTCGTAGAAGGCACCGCGGGTCTCGACGCCGACGGTTTCGGCGGCGGTGATCTGGATATGGTCGATGTAGTGGTTGTTCCAGAACGACTCGAACAGGCCGTTGGAGAAGCGGCTGACCAGGATGTTCTGCACCGTCTCCTTGCCCAGGTAATGGTCGATCCGGTAGATCTGCCGCTCGGTCATCACCCCCAGCAGGCAGGCGTTCAGGGCTTCGGCGCTGGCAAGGTCGGTGCCGAAGGGCTTTTCCACCACGACCCGGCGAAAGCCGCCGCCGGACTCGTCCAGCAGGCCGGCATCGCCCAGGCGCTGCGCCACTTCGGGGAAGAAGCGCGGCGAAGTGGCCAGGTAGAAGATGGCATTGCCGTGGGCGGTCTTGTCGATGCGCCGGGCGATGGCGGCATAAGTGGCGGGGTCGAGGAAATCGCCGGTCTGGTAGTCCAGGCGCTTGGCAAGGCGTGCCCAGCGCTTGTCATCCAGGCATTTGTTGGCGCCTTCGCCCTTGTCGCGCTCGGCCATGAAATCATGCAGGCGGTCGGCGAACGCCTGCGCGGTGGCCGGGTTGTGGTCCACGCCGACGATACGCAGGTTGCGGTCCAGCAGGCCATCGCGGCTGAGGTTGTACAGCGCCGGCATCAGCAGGCGCTTGACCAGGTCGCCGTTGGCGCCGAACAGGAACAAGGTGCACGGCGGCGCGGCGGGAATCTTCTGTGGCTTCATTTGCCTTTCTCGACGTGGCCGCCAAAGCCCAGGCGCATGGCCGAGAGGATCTTGTCGCCGTAGGTCCCTTGCTGCTGGCGGGAACGGAAGCGGGCGAACAGCGCACTGGACAGCACCGGCACCGGCACGGCCTGTTCGACGGCGGCGTCGATGGTCCAGCGGCCTTCCCCGCTGTCGGACACCGAGCCACTGAAGCGCGCCAGCTGCGGGTCGGCCACCAGGGCATCGGCGGTGAGGTCGAGCAGCCAGGAGGTGACCACGCTGCCACGGCGCCACACTTCGGCGATCTCGGCCACGTCGAGGTCGAAGCGCTGGTCTTCGGGCAGCTCCGGGCCGCCTTTGCTGCGCAGCAGGTCGAAGCCCTCGGCGTAGGCCTGCATCAGGCCGTATTCGATGCCGTTGTGCACCATTTTCACGTAGTGCCCGGCACCAGCAGGGCCTGCGTGGATATAGCCATGCTCGGCGCGGCCCGGCTCGCCTTCACGGCCCTGGGTCCGAGGGATGTCGCCCACGCCCGGGGCCAGGGCCTTGAATAGCGGCTCCAGGCGCTCGAACACCGCCTTCTCGCCGCCGATCATCATGCAGTAGCCACGCTCCAGGCCCCACACGCCACCGGAGGTGCCGACGTCGAGGTAGTGCAGGCTGCGCTTGGCCAGTTCGCTGGCGCGGCGCATGTCGTCCTTGTAGAAGGTGTTGCCGCCGTCGATGATCGCATCGCCCGGCTCCAGCAGTTCGGCCAGCTGGGCAATGGTCTGCTCGGTGGGCTCGCCGGCCGGCAGCATCACCCATACGGCACGCGGGGCCTTGAGCTTCTGTACCAGGGCACCCAGGTCGTGGGCCCCTTGGGCGCCCTCGCCCTCCAATGCCACGACCGCATCGCGGTTACGGTCATGCACCACGGTCCGGTGCCCTGCGAGCATCAGCCTTCTCGCGATATTGCCGCCCATGCGGCCCAGCCCGACGATTCCCAGTTGCATGTGCCGAAGCTCCCCTTGGTAAATGGATGACAACGCGGTTCAGGTGTTCAGATTAGTCCAGCACTCCGTCCGAGGGTTCACCGACGAACGGGGCGACAACGATAAACAAAAAAGTTCCCAAGGCCAGGAAAAGAATTCAGAATGCCCGCCGCACGAGCGTCTACCCTTGTAAGGAACACTCGTCGATAGGGAGTCGTGTTCAACCTAGAACGGTGTGTTGCCAGTACCGGCACATTGGCGGGCTCGCCCGCTCCCCAAAAAAACGTCCAGAATTGCGAGGTGTTTACATGGGTACATTGATGCCTGCTACTCCAACCCAGACCCTCTATGTCACCGTGCGCCGTGACGAGCTGCGCCGCCTGAAAGATGAACGCGACCAACTGCGCCAGCAGGTCGCCCAGTTGAACCTGCTGCTGGAGCAGGCGCGCTGCGAAGACAAAGCTATCAGCCTCTGAGTCATCCCCTCCCTTGGCGTGGGGGCTTTTCGGGCTCCCACTTCTAGTACAACTCGTCCACCGTAACAGCTTCGCCGTTGGTGAGGTCCAGCGCCGCCCGCGCGGCGCTCGATCCCCCAGGCAACGCCCCTCTCAAGCTATTCACATCTGGTAACAACCCGCCAACGTTTGCGCAGACCTACGGTCGTCACCGAAGTGACCAGCGGGTCACATTTGTAACGCAACCTCTCCTACACTCGGGATTCCGCCTGCCAAACCGCCTGGGTAACCGGACGGAAAAAAATCGAAACTTTCCAATAAAGCGGCAGGTCAGGAATTAAGTAGGCCAGAGCAACGGGACGACCCCAGCCTCGGCCCACCCACCCCACACAGTCCAACTGCCTTCGGCTGGAATGCCGATTGCACGGTGCGCTTGCGCGCACGGCTCCGGGGCAAGGAACGCACTACGAAGACGTACGAACCAGAGAGAACCAACACGACATAACGCAAAGGGTGCCCAGCCACCCGACACAAGGGACGGAGAGAAGTATGATCAGTGCCGCTGTCGAGCCTCACGTAGACACATTCAACCCGGACAACCGCGAACCGCTCCTGCCGGACTTCGCCACGACAGCCAAGGCACCTGGCGCCCAGCGGCGTCATAACCTCCATAAACGCAAGATCCTGTTCGTGACCTCGGAAATCGCCGACCTGGTCAAGACCGGCGGGCTTGGCGATGTGTCTTCGGCCCTGCCACGGGCCCTCTCCCAGTTGCATGACGTGCGCGTACTGATCCCTGGCTACCGCCAGGTGGTGGAAAGCGACAACCCCATCCATATCGTCGGCGAACTCGGCGGCCATGCGGCCCTGCCGCCGTGCAAGATCGGGCGCATGGACCTGCCCGATGGCCTGGTCATCTATGTGTTGCTCTGCCCCGAGCTGTACCAGCGCGACGGCACGCCCTATGGTGCCAACAATGGCCGTGACTGGCCCGACAACCACATCCGCTTCGCCCGCCTGGGCCTGGCCGCCGCGGAAATCGCCGCTGGCGAAGGCATGATCCACTGGCGCCCCGACCTGGTGCACGCCCACGACTGGCCTGCTGGCCTGGCACCGGCCTACATGCACTGGCGCGGCCTGAATACCCCGACTTTGTTCACCATCCACAACCTGGCCTACCAAGGCGTGTTCAGCCGCGGCTGCTGCCCGGAACTGGCCATTCCCGACCATGCCTTGCAACAGGAAGGCATGGAGTTCTACGGCAAGCTGTCGTTCCTCAAGGCGGGCCTGGCCTACTCCAGCCACATCACCACGGTGAGTGCCACCTACGCCCGTGAGATCACCACCCCGGCATTCGGCTGCGGGCTGGACGGTTTCCTGGCCAGCAAGGCCCAGCAAGGCCTGCTCGGCGGCATCCCCAACGGTATCGACGAAAGCTGGGACTCGGCCACCGACAAGCACCTGGAGCACAACTTCAGCCTCAACGACTGGGACGGCAAGGCGCGCAATGCACAACAAGTGCGCGAGCTGTTCCAACTTGAGGCATCCGAAGGGCCGTTGTTCGCCGTGGTCTCGCGCCTGGTCTACCAGAAAGGCCTGGACCTGACCCTGGGCGTGGCCGACTACATCGTCAGCCAAGGAGGCCAGATCGCGATCATCGGCCGTGGCGAACCGGAAGAAGAACAGGCCATGCGCGAGCTGGCCCTGCGCTACCCGGGCCGTGTGGGCGTGCGCATCGGCTTCAACGAAACCGACGCCCGGCGCATGTTCGCTGGTAGCGACTTCCTGCTCATGCCGTCACGCTACGAGCCGTGCGGCCTGAGCCAGATGTATGCGCAGCGCTTCGGCTCGCTGCCAGTGGCGCGCAACACCGGTGGCCTGGCGGACACCATCGAAAATGGCGTCACGGGCTTCTTGTTCGACGAGTCCACGGTGGACAGCTACCGCGAGGCGCTGGCCCGGGCCTTCTATGTATATGCAAAGAAGGACCTGCTCAACGCCATGCGCTGCCTGGCCATGACCCAGCCGTTCAACTGGTGCCAGGCGGTGGAACCCTACGCCCGGCTGTACGAGGAGCTGGTCTGCCAGGCCCACGTCGGCCACTACTGAGCGGGGGCACCGAAGATGCACAGGCATGGCGCACACTTGCTGGACGCCACGTCGGCGCGCTTCGCCCTCTGGGCGCCGGATGCGCGCAGCGTGAGCTTGCAGCTGGAACGACAACCGGCGATCGAGCTGCTGCCGGAGGGGGATGGCTGGTTCACCGGCCTGGCTCCCTGCCAGGCGGGCAGCCGCTATCGCTATCGAATCGACGACCGACTGGAAGTAGCCGACCCGGCGTCGCGCTACCAACCCGAAGGGGTCCATGGGCCCAGCCAGGTGGTGGACATGGCCAGCTACGCCTGGCAGCACCCTTGGCAGGGACGCCCCTGGCACGAGGCGGTGATCCAGGAGCTGCATGTCGGCCTGCTCGGCGGCTACGCCGGCGTCGCCCGGCAATTGCCGCGCCTGGCCGAACTGGGCATCACGGCCATCGAGCTGATGCCTGTGGGGCAGTTTCCGGGCGAACGCAATTGGGGTTATGACGGCGTGCTGCCGTTCGCCCCGCAGCACACCTATGGCAGCCCGGCCGAACTGTGCGCGTTGATTGACCAGGCCCACGGCCTTGGCCTGATGGTGATTCTCGATGTGGTCTACAACCACCTCGGGCCCGACGGCAACTACCTGCATGAATATGCCAGCGGATTCTTCCGCGAGGACCGCCACACGCCCTGGGGCGCGGCCATCGATTTCCGCAGGCCCCAAGTGCGCGAATACTTTATCCAGAATGCATTGATGTGGCTGTGCGACTACCGCTTCGACGGCCTGCGGCTGGATGCAGTGCATGCCATCGACCAGCCCGATTTCCTGGTGGAGCTGGCGGCGCGTGTCCGGGCAGCGACAGGGGCCGACACCCGCCATACCTGGCTGGTGCTCGAGAATGAGCACAACCAGGCCTCGCTCCTGACGCACGGCTTCGACGCCCAGTGGAACGATGACGGCCACAACGCCCTGCACGTCCTGCTGACCGGCGAAACCGAGGGCTACTACGCCGACTATAAAGACCGCCCTATCGAACAGCTCGCCCGAGCCTTGAGCGAAGGCTTCGTGTTCCAGGGCCAGCCCAACCGCCACGGCACGCCCCGGGGCGAACCCAGCGGCCACCTGGCGCCCAGCGCTTTCGTGCTGTTCCTGCAAAACCACGACCAGGTCGGCAACCGCGCCCTGGGCGAACGCCTCACCCGCCTTTGCCCACCCCAGGCCCTGCGCGCGGCCACTGGCCTGTTGCTGCTGGCGCCGATGATTCCGCTGTTGTTCATGGGCGACGAAGAAGGCAGCCGGCAACCGTTCCTGTTCTTCACCGATCACCACGACGAACTGGCCGACGCCGTACGCGAAGGCCGCCGTGCCGAGTTCGCCCACTTCGCCGCCTTCGCCGACCCGCAAGCACGCGCACGCATTCCCGACCCCAATGCCCAGACGACCTTCGACACCTCGCGGCCCACCGCACAGGACGTGCTGGCCGGCTGGCATGGCCTGTACCAGCGCCTGTTGGCCCTGCGCCACCGCCATATCGCGCCGCACCTGCCCGGCAGCCGCGCCCTGGGTGCCGAGGTGCTGGGCGAGTACGCCCTGACCGCGCGCTGGCGCCTGGGGGATGGCAGCGAGCTGCGCATCGACCTCAACCTCGCCGCCCAGGCGCAAGCGGTGGCCCTGCCGCCCGTCCAGCATTGGCTGTTCGACAGCAGCGACACCGCGCACCACGACACCACCCTGCCCGCGCACAGTTGCGTGGCCAGCCTGCTGCCCCCTGGCCAGGAGACGCCATGAGCGACCTACCCCTGCACCGACTGGCCGCCCGGGTGGGCCTGGCCCGCGACTGGATCGACGCCAACGCCCGCCCGCAACAGGTCAGCGACGAGGTGCTGCGCAAGGTGCTCGCCGGCCTTGGCCACCCGGCCGGCGATGAAGCCGACATCGCCGCCAGCCTGCTGGCCCTGGATCAGGCCGAAGACCGCGACCACTTGCCACCGCTGCTCACCGCCGACCTCGGCCAGCCCCTGGACCTGGCACGCTATTTCGACCCAGGCAGCACATTGAACTGCACCTTGGAAGACGGGAGCACGCGATCCCTCTCCCTGGACAGCCAGGCCCGCCTGCCGGGCGAGCTCCCCATCGGTTATCACCAGCTCAGCCTCGGCGAGCACCGCTTCACCCTCGCCGTGGCACCACCGCGCTGCCATGCCCTGGAAGATGCCGTCGACCAGCCGCCACCGCGCTGTTGGGGCCTGTCGGTGCAGCTGTACAGCCTGCGCCGCCCGGGTGACGGCGGCTATGGCGACTGCATGGCCCTGGAGCAGCTGGCGCGGGCGGCCGCCGAACGGGGCGCCGACGCCCTGGCCATCAGCCCGATACACGCCCTCTCGGCAGTGGACCAGCGTCACTACAGCCCCTATTCCCCTTCCAGCCGCCTGCTGCTCAACGAGCTCTATGCCAGCCCGGCAGCCCTGCTCGGCGAACGCGAGGTGCGCATGGCCATCGAGGCCTGCGACCTGCAACAGACCCTGGACGAGCTACAAAGCCAGCCCTTGGTGGACTGGCCCCGCGCTGCCGATGCCCGACACCGCTTGCTGCAAGCCCTGTACCGGGACTTCAGCCAGGGCAACCACCCGCTGCATAGCGATTTCGACAGCTTCCGCGAAGCCGGCGGCCAGGCCCTGGCGCACCATTGCCGTTTCCAGGTGCTGCAGGCCGAGGCGGCCGCACGCGGCCTGGGCGCCGACTGGCGCAACTGGCCAGCTGCCTGGCATGACCCCTACCACCCCGAAGTAGAGGCGTTCACCGACAGCCATCGCGAACAGGTGAATTTCCATGCCTTCTGCCAGTGGCTCACCGAGCGCGGCCTGCAGCGTGCCCAGGAAGCCGCGCGCGGCAACGGCATGGCCGTGGGCCTGATCGCCGACCTGGCCGTGGGAGCCGACGGCGCCGGCAGCCAGGCCTGGAGCCGCCAGGACGAATTGCTGGCCGACCTCAAGGTCGGCGCACCACCGGATATCCTCAACCGCCTGGGCCAGGACTGGGGCATCTGCGCATTCTCCCCGGAGGGCCTCAAGCGCAACGGCTACCGCGCCTTCATCGAGATGTTGCGGGCCAACCTGGCCCACGCCGGCGGCCTGCGCATCGACCATGTCATGGGGCTGCGCCGGTTGTGGCTGATCCCTCGCGGCTCCCGGCCCAGCGAAGGGGCCTACCTGAACTACCCGCTGGACGACCTGCTGCGCCTGCTGGCCCTGGAATCGGTACGCCACCAGGCGGTGATCCTCGGCGAAGACCTGGGCACGGTACCGGAAGGCCTGCGCGAGACCCTGGCTGCCAAGGCGGTGCTGGGTATGCGCGTGCTGCCGTTCGAGCAGGAACCGCCCGGGCACTTCAAGCCCATCCTCGATTGGCCGGACAATGCCCTGGCCACCACCGGTACCCATGATTTGGCGCCGCTGGCCGGCTGGTTGCAGGCCCGCGACATCGACTGGAGCCACCGCTTGCAGCTGGTCGATGCTGCCGCCGAGCTACGCTGGCGGCACACCCGCCAGCTGGAGCGCGATGGCCTGCGCCGCACCCTGGAACAGAACTATGGTGCCCTGGCTGACGACGATGCCCTGATCGACGCCGCCATCCGCTACGTCGGCCATACCCGTGCCCCGCTGGTGCTGGTGCCGCTGGAGGACCTGCTCGGCTGCGACGAGCAACCCAACCTGCCCGGCACCACCGACGGCCACCCCAACTGGCGCCGCCGCTTCGCCCGCCCGGTGCGCGAGCTGCTGGACGACGAAGACGCCGCACGTCGCCTGGAGCTGCTGGCCCAGGCCCGCGAGCAAGCCTGGGAGCGTGACCGATGAAACCGTTGACCGCCACGCTACGTCTGCAACTGCACAGTGACTTCACCCTCGATGATGCCGTGCCGCTGGTGCCCTACTTTGCCCAACTGGGCATCAGCCATGTGTACGCCTCGCCGATTCTCAAGGCCCGGGCCGGCTCACGCCATGGCTACGATGTGGTCGATCCGACCCAGGTCAACCCCGAGCTTGGCGGCGAGGCAGCGCTTGAGCGCCTGGTCGCTGCCCTGCGCCAGCACGGCATGGGCTTGGTTCTGGACACGGTATCCAACCATATGGCCGTGGGCGGTGCCGACAACCCCTGGTGGCAGAGCCTGCTGGCCTGGGGCCGACGCAGCCCCTATGCCGAATTCTTCGATATCCAGTGGCACTCCAGCGACCCGTTGCTGGCCGGCCAACTGCTGCTGCCATTTCTGGGCAATGACTATGGCGTGGCCCTGCAGAACGGCGAACTGCCCCTGACCTTCGAGCCCGAGCAGGGCCTGTTGCAGGTGGCCCACTACGAGCACCGTTTCCCCATCTGCCCGCTGGACTACGGGCGCATCCTGGCCCACAGCGAGCACCCGCAAGTGCAAGCCCTGGCGCAGCATTTCGCGGCCCTGCACGAGGCCGCCGACCCGTTGGCCGATGCCCTGCCCCTGCAGGCGGAACTGGCGCGGCGGGTGCGCCAGGGCGCTAGCCTGGACAGTGCCCTGGCCGCCTTCGACAGCCGCACCGAGGCGGGCTTCAAGCGCCTGCACCTGCTGCTGGAGCGCCAGACCTACCGCCTGGCCAGCTGGCGCACTGCAGCCGACGATATCAACTGGCGGCGTTTCTTCGACATCAACGAGCTCGGCGGCCTGCGGGTGGAACGGGCGGTGGTGTTCGAAGCCACCCACGCCAAGCTGTTCGAGCTGATCGAGCGCGGCCTGGTGGACGGCCTGCGCATCGACCATATCGACGGCCTGGCCGACCCGCGCCAGTATTGCCGCAAGCTGCGCCGCCGGGTCGACAGCCTGCTGGCACGCCGGCCCTTGCAAGCGGACGTCGAGCACTTCCCGATCTACGTGGAGAAGATCCTCGGCGCCGGCGAACACCTGCACCGCGACTGGCGCACCGACGGCACCACCGGCTACGAATTCATGAACCAGGTCTCGCTGCTGCAGCACGATCCGGCCGGTGAGGCGCCGCTGACCGAGCTGTGGAGCACGGTGAGCGAACGCCCGGACTTCGCCGAAGAAGTCCGTCAGGCCCGGCACTTGGTGCTCAACGCCAGCCTGGCCGGCGACTGCGAGTCGGTGGCCCAGGCCCTGCTGCAGGTGGCGCGCGACGACCTGATGACCCGCGACCTGACCCTGGGCGCCATCCGCCGGGCCTTGCAGGCCTTGGTCGAGCACTACCCGGTGTACCGGACCTACATCAATGCCTGCGGCCGCCCCAGCGAAGACGAGGCTTTCTTCCAGCAGGCCCTGGCCGCTGCCCGGCAAAGCCTGGCCGAGGCGGACTGGCCGCTGCTCGAGCACCTCGAGCGCTGGCTCGGCGGCCAACCCTGGCGCCAGCTGCCGCCGGGTCGTCCACGCAAGCACCTGCGCCATGCCTGCGTACGCTTCCAACAACTGACCGCGCCCAGCGCCGCCAAGGCCGTGGAGGACACCGTCTTCTACCGCTCCGGCCGGCTGTTGTCGCGCAACGACGTGGGCTTCGAGGCCGAGCGTTTCAGCGCACCGCCGCAGGCCTTCCACAACGAAGCACAACGCCGCCTGCGGGACTTCCCGGACAACCTGCTGGCCACCGCCACCCACGACCACAAGCGCGGCGAGGACTGTCGCGCCCGGCTGGCGGTGCTCAGCGAACTCGGGCCCTGGCTGGCCAGCCGGGTCGAGCATTGGAGCGAGCTGGCCACACCGCTGCGTCAGGCCCTGGGCGATGGCCCGGCACCGAGCCCGGCGGACGAGCTGCTGCTGTTCCAGACCCTGCTCGGCAGCTGGCCCCTGGGCCTGGACCTGCATGACACCACAGCCCTGCAGCAATACGCCGAGCGCCTGCGCCAGTGGCAGCAGAAGGCCCTGCGCGAAGCCAAGCTGCGCAGCAGCTGGAGCGCGCCGAACGACGCCTACGAACAGGCCTGTGCAGCCTATGTCGACGGCCTGTTGCTGGCACCTGAAAACCAGCAACTGCGCCACTCTGTGCACGAGGCCGCGCAACGCATCGCCTGCCCAGGTGCACTCAATGGCCTGGCCCAGTGCCTGCTGCGCATGACCACCCCGGGCGTGCCGGACCTGTACCAGGGCAACGAGTTCTGGGACCTGAGCCTGGTCGACCCGGACAACCGCCGCCCAGTGGACTACGCCGCGCGACGGGCCAGCTTGGGCGACAGCCTGCCCTTGGCCGAGCTGCTGATGCACTGGCGCGACGGGCGCATCAAGCAGGCACTGATCGCGCGGGTGCTGGACTGCCGCCAGGCCCACCCTGACCTGTTCCAGCGCGGCGCCTACCTGCCACTGGCCGTGCAGGGCCGGCATGCCGACAAGGTCCTGGCCTTCGCCCGCCTGGGCGAAGACGCCCAGGCCGTCGTGGTGGTGCCGCGCCTGCCCAGCGCGCTGCTGGGCAACGCCTCCCTCCCGCTGATCCCGGCGCAGAACTGGGACGACACCCGGGTGATCCTGCCGTTCGCCTTGTCACCTGCCACTTGCTCGGGACTTTTTTCCAGCACCGCTGTCAGCCCTTCAAGGGAGCTGAGTTTGAGCACCGTGCTGGCAGAGTTTCCGGTCAACCTGTTGATACAACAATCTTGAGCATCAGGAGCGTCATGATGAGCGTCGATGAAAAACGTATCCGCGAATTCGCCTACCAGATCTGGGAGTCGGAGGGTAAACCTGCAGGCCAGGAGGAGCGCCATTGGGACATGGCGCGCAAGCTCGCCGAGGCCGAGGCCCTGGCACCCAAGGCCGCACCGCGCAAGAAGGCGGCGGCCAAGCCCAAGGACGAGTTGGCCAAGAGCACGGCGCCGGTGCAGAAGCCGGCGGCAGCCAAGAAACCTCGGGCAGTGAAGAAGCCAGCGGCGGGTTGACCTGCGCCCCGAAGTACCTGCCCCGGCCAATCGCCGGCAAGCCGGCTCCCACCTGCCACCATAGCCGTGGGAGCCGGCGTGTCGGCGACCGGGTCAGACCAGGAAGGATTCCCGTCCACCCGGCTTGAAGAGGACCGCCATGAGCCCCCGTACCCCAAAGAAAACCCGCTCCGTCGCCCCATCGCGCATTCGTGAAGGCTTGCCCTTCCCCCTGGGCGCCACCTGGGACGGCCTGGGCGTCAACTTCGCCCTGTTCTCGGCCAACGCCACCAAGGTCGAGCTGTGCCTGTTCGACTCCAGCGGCGAACAGGAACTCGAACGCATCGAGCTGCCCGAATACACCGACGAGATCTACCATGGCTACCTGCCCGACGCGCATCCCGGGCTGGTCTACGGCTACCGGGTGCACGGCCCCTACGAGCCGGAAAACGGCCACCGCTTCAACCCCAACAAGCTGTTGATCGACCCCTACGCCAAGCAACTGGTGGGCAGCCTGAAATGGTCCGAGGCGCTGTTCGGCTACACCATCGGCCACCCCGATGGCGACCTCTCGTTCGATGAACGCGACAGCGCGCCCTTCGTGCCCAAATGCAAGGTCATCGACCCGGCCTTCACCTGGGGCCGCGACCAGCGCGTGCAGATCCCCTGGGAGCGCACCATCCTCTACGAGGCCCACACCCGTGGCATCAGCATGCGCCACCCGGCCGTGCCCGAAGAACACCGAGGGACCTTCGCAGGCCTGGCCAACGATGAGCTGCTCAAGCACATCAAAGACCTCGGTGTCTCGTCCATCGAGCTGTTGCCGATACACGCCTTCGTCAACGACCAGCACCTGTTGCAAAAAGGCCTGAACAACTACTGGGGCTACAACAGCATCGCCTTCTTCGCACCGCACCCCAAGTACCTGGCCAGCGGCAAGATCGCCGAGTTCAAGGAGATGGTCGCGCACCTGCACGACGCGGGCCTGGAGCTGATCCTGGACGTGGTCTACAACCACACCGCCGAAGGCAACGAACTGGGCCCGACTTTGTCGATGCGCGGCATCGACAACGCTTCCTACTACCGGCTGATGCCCGATGACAAACGCTACTACATCAACGACTCCGGCACCGGCAACACCCTGGACTTGAGCCACCCCTGCGTACTGCAGCTGGTCACCGACTCGCTGCGCTACTGGGCCGGGGAAATGCATGTCGACGGCTTCCGCTTCGACCTGGCCACCATCCTCGGCCGCTACCACGAGGGCTACAGCGAGCGCCACAGCTTCCTCGTGGCCTGCCGCCAGGACCCGCTGCTGCGCCAGGTCAAGCTGATCGCCGAGCCCTGGGACTGCGGCCCCGGCGGCTACCAGGTGGGCAACTTCGCACCGGGTTGGGCCGAGTGGAACGACCGCTTCCGCGACACCGTACGGGCGTTCTGGAAAGGCGACGAGGGCCAGCTGGCCGACTTCGCCGCACGCATGACCGCCTCGGGCGACCTGTTCAACAACCGTGGCAGGCGGCCCTACGCCTCGGTCAACTTCGTCACCGCCCATGACGGCTTCACCCTGCGCGACCTGGTCTCGTACAACGACAAGCACAACGAAGACAACGACGAGAACAACCAGGACGGTACCGACAACAACCTGTCGTGGAACTGCGGCGTCGAAGGGCCCACCGACGACCCCGGCATCAATGCCCTGCGCATGCGCCAGATGCGCAACTTCTTCGCCACCCTGCTGCTGGCCCAGGGCACACCGATGATCGTCGCCGGCGACGAATTCAGCCGCACCCAACATGGCAACAACAACGCCTACTGCCAGGACAGCGAGATCGGCTGGATCAACTGGGACCTGGACCAGGACGGCACCGAGCTGCTGGCCTTCGTCAAGCGCCTGACCCGCCTGCGCCTGGCCTACCCGGTGCTGCGCCGTTCACGCTTCCTGGTCGGCGACTACAACGAAGCGATCGGGGTCAAGGATGTCACCTGGCTGGCTCCGGACGGCAGCGAAATGAGCGTGGAGCAATGGGAAGACCCCCACGGCCGCTGCCTGGGCATGCTCATGGATGGCCGCGCCCAAGTCAGCGGCATCGCCAGGCCAGGGGCCGAGGCGACCTTGCTGCTGATCGTCAACGCCTACCATGACACCGTGCCGTTCCACCTGCCGTCGGTGCCCGAAGGCGACTACTGGAGCTGCCTGGTCGACACCGACCGGCCGCAGATGCGCAAGCCGCAGCACCTGGCATTCGACACGGTGTTCGAGGTCAAGGGGCGCTCGGTGTTGCTGATGGCGTTGCAACGCGACGAAGAGTGAACCCCAATGGCCGGGTTTGGTCCTAGACTCTAGAACGGCCGTCACATAACCCTGTGGGAGCCCCCTCTCATAGAACAACGCATAACTCATTGATTTGACAAGGCCTGTAGGAGCGGGCTTGTCCCGCGATCAAGGGCGAAGCCCTTGCCATACAGCCGCGGCGGCTGGGCCGGCCCAATCGCGGGACAAGCCCGCTCCTACAGAAGAAGGCGGCGCTAGCCACTTGTTCTCTGCGCGACAGCGCAGCCCAAAGGGCTGGGTGATCTCTCACAGGGTTATGTGGTGATCCGAAGGTAGGCATTTTCCAGGAGACGCCGTGAACCCCGAAGCCGGCAGTCCAGGTTTCGTCAGTGTCAGCCAGGCCCCCACCGTGAGTCGGGTGCGGGTGCTGACCGTGAACACCCACAAAGGCTTCACCGCCTTCAACCGGCGCTTCATCCTGCCGGAGTTGCGCGAGGCGGTGCGCAGCACCCAGGCCGATATCGTCTTCCTCCAGGAAGTGCTCGGCAGCCACGACCGCCATGCCGCCCGCTACCCCGGCTGGCCGCAGACCTCGCAGTACGAATTTCTCGCCGACAGCATGTGGAGCGACTTCGCCTACGGCCGCAACGCGGTGTACCCCGACGGCCACCATGGCAACGCCTTGCTGTCGAAATACCCGATCATCGAACACCGCAACCTCGACGTGTCGATCACTGGCCCCGAGCGCCGTGGCCTGTTGCACTGCATCCTCGATGTGCCGGGCCAGCGCCCGGTGCATGCCATCTGCGTGCACCTGTCGCTGCTCGAAAGCCACCGGCAGAAACAGCTGCACTTGCTGCGCCGGCTGCTCGATAGCCTGCCGGCCGATGAACCGGTGATCATCGCTGGCGATTTCAACGACTGGCAGTTGCGTGGCAACCGCACCCTGGGCCGCCACCGCGACCTGCACGAGGCCTTCGAGCGCCACCATGGCCTGCTTGCCCGCACCTACCCGGCGCGCCTGCCCTTGCTGCGCCTGGACCGCATCTACCTGCGCAACGCCGAAAGCCATGCGCCCAGGATCCTTGGGCACAAACCCTGGACGCACCTGTCGGACCACCTGCCACTGGCCGTGGAGGTGCGGCTCTAGCAATGATTCGGCATAGCCGGTCGCCGGGAAAGAAGAATGACTGATATACCCCCAGGTATTTCCCTGCGAATCAAGGCATTAGATCGCTCGATATCGCCTTCACGGATCTTTCACCGTTTCTTGACGCAAGCTGCGACCTCTCCTTAGCTGAACTCTATAACAAGACGTAAAAACTCGTGCCAGCCCTCTAGCACGCGCCTTTGTGCGCACGCGTGATGGCGGGTGCGATGGTCTCGGTCGCCCTCTGTTTTGTGTCGTAAAGGGCAACGGGACCCGATCGCTAGGGCAGCCCAACACACCCACACAACAACAAAAGGAGATCCGCCATGAAAAGAACCTCGAATCCTTTGCGCTTCGACGCGATTTTCTGCGCGGTTTCCACGTCGCTGCTCCTGGCAACCCCGGTGGAAACCTTCGCGCTCGAACTGCAGGAGGGCATGCCTTTCGACAGTTTTCTGCAACCGCCAGCGGTACCCCAGCTGTCCCTGGAACCGGTGACCGCCGGCGGCCTGGGCCTGGGCACGCTGAACGCGTTTTCCGAGCGCATGGGCGAACGCCACCGGCAACCGGCTCCGGATCTGGTTGCCAGCCAATGGGCGCAGTTCTTCCCAGGGCCTGCCCGGCCCGGCGCCCAGGTACCGGCACAATTGGAGGCGCCCAGCCAGCAATTGGTGATCGGCCCGGACCTGTTCGTGCGTGAAACCGGCGAAGGCCATGTGCACCGCGCCGGGTTCTTCGTCGGCCACAACAACCTGCAGACCAGCTTCAACGGCATGCGCCGGTTGCTCGGCGACAAGCAGAAGAACGCCGTCAACCTCAGCGGCGAGAGCCTGGGGGTGTACTGGAGCATGACCCATGAACAGGGCTGGCATGTCGATGCCGTGGCCATGGGCACGCGTATCGACGTCAATGGCCGCGCCGAGAACGGTCAGCGTTTGGACGACAGCGGCCATGCGGTGACCTTCTCGGTCGAAGGCGGCTATCCCATCGGCCTGGGAGGCGGTTGGGTGATCGAGCCCCAGGCGCAGTTGATCAACCAGCAATTTTTCCCCAGCAACCGGGCACAGGAAGAGACTTTGCAGGCCTTCGACAGCCAGCCGAGCTGGAGCGGCCGGGTCGGCGCCAAGCTGTCGGGCCGCTACGAAGTGCGCGGGATGCCGATCGAACCCTATGTGCGGACCAACGTCTGGTACGACTTCAGCAATGCCGACACTGTGAAGCTGGACCAGGTGGACAAGATCTCCAGCTCCCGCTACTCCACCACCGTGGACCTGGGTTTGGGGTTGGTGGCACGGGTGACGCCGAAGGTGGCGCTATTCGTCAGCGCCGACTACAGCAGCGATGTGGATGGCAATGACCTGAACGGCCTGATCGGCAGCCTGGGGGTGAGGATGCGCTGGTAAGGCTGGCAGGCGCTTTGGTGTGAGACTGGCAGGCTCTTTTGTGGGAGCGGGCTTGCGCGATGGCGTCAGCTCGGGCACTGCCGTTACCCGGCCTGACGCCATCGCGGGACAAGTCGGACCGCCGCACCGCCGCTCCTACAGGATCGGCGCCAATCGGTCGCCTCCCACAGAGGGCGACCGAACGTCAAGCCGGCTTCATCACCAGCACACCGAGCGGCGGCAGGTTCAGCGCCAGCGACAGCGGCTGCCCATGGCTGGGCATCTGCTCGCTGGCCACCGCCCCCAGGTTGCCGACATTGGTGCCGGCGTACAGCTCGGCATCGCTGTTGAGCAGCTCCCGCCAGCGCTCGCCGAACGGCACACCGATCCGATAGCCTTCGCGCGGCACCGGGGTGAAGTTGGCCACCACCAGCAGCGGCTCGCCGGCGCTGCTCCAGCGCAGCCAGGCATACACACTGTTGTGCGCATCGTCGCCGATCAGCCACTGGAAGCCCTGGGGCTGGCAGTCCTGCTCGTGCAGGGCGGGCAGTTCGCGGTACAGGCGGTTGAGGTCCGCGACCAGGCGCTGCACCCCTTGGTGCTCGGGGTATTGCAGCAAGTACCAGTCCAACTGGTGATCGTGGTTCCACTCGCGCCACTGGCCGAACTCGCAGCCCATGAACAGCAGCTTCTTGCCCGGGTGTGCCCACATGAACGCCAGGTAGGCGCGCAGGTTGGCGAACTTCTGCCAGCGGTCGCCCGGCATCTTGTCGATCAGCGAATGCTTACCGTGCACCACCTCGTCATGGGAAATGGGCAGGATGAAATGTTCGGAGTAGGCATAGATCAGCCCGAAGCTCATCTCGTTGTGATGGTAGGCGCGGTGCACCGGGTCGTTCTGGATGTAGTGCAGGGTGTCGTGCATCCAGCCCATGTTCCATTTGTAGGCAAAGCCCAGCCCGCCCTGCTGCACCGGCTGGCTCACCCCCGGCCAGGCGGTGGACTCCTCGGCGATGATCAGCGCCCCCGGCGCCTCGTGGGCCGCCACGGTATTGAGGTGGCGGATGAAGTCGATGGCTTCCAGGTTCTCGCGCCCGCCGTGGCGGTTGGGCACCCATTCGCCGGCCTTGCGCGAGTAGTCGCGATAGAGCATCGAGGCCACGGCATCGACCCGCAGGCCGTCGATGTGGAAGTACTTGAGCCAGTGCAAGGCCGAGGCCAGCATGAAGCCGCGCACTTCGTTGCGGCCAAGGTTGTAGATCAGTGTATTCCAGTCTTGGTGGAAACCTTCCAGGGGGTTGTCGTACTCGTACAACGCCGTGCCGTCGAAACGGGCAAGGCCATGCTCGTCGGTGGGGAAATGCGCCGGAACCCAGTCGAGGATCACTCCGATGCCGCCCTGGTGACAGGCATCGACGAAGGCCGCGAAGTCCTCGGCAGTTCCATAGCGGGACGTGGGGGCGAACAGCGACAGCGGCTGGTAGCCCCAGGAACCGCCGAAGGGGTGCTCCATGATCGGCAGCAGCTCGATATGGGTGAACCCCAGATCCTGCACATAGGGCACCAGGCGCTCGGCCAGTTCCCGCCAGTTGTAGAAGCGTGCGATCTCACCGGCGTCGTCCAGCTCGCAACGCCAGGACCCGGCGTGCAGTTCGTAGATCGACAGCGGTGCCCGGTAGGCGTGGCGCTCGGCGCGCTGCTGCATCCACTCGTGATCCTGCCAAGAGTGGCTGAGCGCCGCGGCCACCTTGGAGGCGGTGCTGGGCGGCAGCTCGGTGGCACGGGCCAGGGGGTCGGCCTTGAGCGGCAACACGCCATCGCGGCCGAGCACCTCGAACTTGTAGGCCTCGCCCACGCCCAGGCGCGGTACGAACAGCTCCCAGACACCGGCATCGTGGCGCAGGCGCATGGGGTGGCGACGGCCGTCCCAGTTGTTGAAGTCGCCCACCACCGACACCCGCCGCGCATTCGGCGCCCACACCGAGAAGCACACCCCGTCGACGCCGTCGGCGTGCATCGGCTGGGCGCCGAAGCGCCCGGAAAGGTCGCGGTGGTTGCCTTCGGCGAACAGGTAAAGGTCCATCTCGCCCAGTTGCGGGCCGAAGCTGTAGGGGTCCTCGGTGACCTGCTCGCCACCGGCCCAGCCGATCTGCAACAGGTACGGGTGGGCTTCCTCCAGGTGTGCGGTGAACAGCCCCGGCAGGCTGCCCTGCTCCATCTCGGCCAGCACGCGCCCATCGTGGCGGGCCAGCACGCGGGCATTGAGGGCGTTGGGCAGGAAGGCGCGGACGAACAGGCCACCTGCACCATCGCCGTGCGGGCCCAATACCGCGAACGGGTCGGCGTGCTCGGCGCGGGCCAGGGCATCCAGGTCCCGTTGCCGAAGGCCGCCGTTTTCACGCGTGATTGCATTCATCTTTTTACCCTTCCAGATGTTTTGGGTCGTTAGTTGAGGGCCACTTCGCGCCCCGCGATTGGGGCGCGCAGCGACGCCCTGGATATCGGACTCATGCTTCGCCCCAGGTGCTGATCAGCCCATGCAGCCCATGCAAAGGCACGGCCAGCCAGCCCGGACGGTTCTCGGCTTCGTAGGTGATTTCATAGGCGGCTTTTTCCAGGCAGAACAGCTCCAGCGCGGCGCGCTCGCCTTCGGCCTGCTCCCAGGCATGGGGCATGGCAGCGGTGGCCAGGCCATAGGCCTCGACGAAGGCATGCCGCGACTGGTGCAGGTACTGCCGGGCGACTCGCTGCCGGGCCTGGCGCGCCGCATCGGACAGGTCCACTGCCGAGGCGCTGCGCAGGATCATCGCTGCAGCATAGTCGAACGAACGCAGCACACCGCTGACATCCTTGTACGGGCTGTGCTTGGCGCGTCGCTCCTCCAGCGGCCGCGCCGGTTCGCCTTCGAAATCGATCAGGTAGGCATCGCCCTGCACCACCAGCACCTGGCCCAGGTGCAGGTCGCCGTGTACGCGCATCAACAGGCCGCCCTGGGCCTGACGGGCCAGGGTGTCGACGTGCTGGGCCAGGCCGTCGCGCTGTTGCAGCAGGTCGTCGACCAGGGCCTGGCTGTCGCTGTCGAGGCCATCGCGATGCTGGGCCAGCAGGTCCAATGCGTGAGCCAGCTCGGCGCTGATCTGCGTGCTCCAGCGGGCGCAGTCCTGTTCGCTGCTGGGACGTGGCTGGAACGCCGCATCGTCGCTGGGAGCGGCCAGCAACAGGTGCATTTCGCCCAGGCGCTGGCCAAGCAAGGCGGCAAAACCTGTGAGTTCGGCCAAGGCATCGGTGTGCGCCTCGGGCTCGACGGTGGAAGGCTCCATCTCGTCGCGCACGGCACGCTCGAGGGTATTCTGCGTCCACTCCCAGGCATCGCCCTGGTTGTTCAGGTAGCCCTGGGCAATCATCAGCAGGTGCGGCTGGCCCTGCTCGTCCACGCGGCTGACCCACGCCAGCAGCGGCGAGATATTGCCGAAGCCGGCAGCGGTCAGGTAGGCGCTCATTTCCAGCTCCGGGTGAACGCCCGGGTTGACCCGGCGGATCAGCTTGAGCACGAGGCTGCCGCCCACCACCACCGAGCTGTTGGACTGCTCGGCACTGAGGTAGCGCACTTCGCTGTCTTCGTTGAGCTCCAGAGTGGCCAGCTGGGCGGTGCAGTCGAAGCGCAGTTCGCCGGCGCCACAGGCCAGGCGGGTGCCGGCCTGGCAGTTGCTCAGCACGGCACGAATGAACGGCTCGAGCACGAAGGCGTCGGTGATCAGGCCTACCTGGCGGCCACGACGCACCCGCGACAATGCCAATTGCTGCGGCAAGGCACTGTTGATCTGCTCTTCGGGCAGCAGGCCGAACGGCAGCTGGTAATGCTGCACGGCACCGTCACTGTGCACTTCCAGCTCGCTGAGCAGCACCGGCGTGGTGGCCGTGGCCAGGCGAACCCCATAGCTCAGGCACACCTGGTCGATCGGCCCCTGCTTACCGGCGAACCAGCGGCGCTTGGGCAGGTACTGGGGCAGGATGGTGGTTTGCAAGGTTTCGTTGGAGGGCGCTTCGAGCAGCTCTTCCATGCGCTTGCGCAGTACCAGGGTGGTCAGCTCCGGCAGGCCTTCGGCGGGCTCCAGGTGCCAGCTGGGCATGCGGTCGCGCGAGGCCAGCAGGAACCAGTAGAAGCCGTAGGGCGGCAAGGTCAGCAGGAACGGCAGCTGGCCGATGGGCGGGAAGGCGCTGCCGCCGAGCATCTCCACCGGGACCTTGTCGGCATACGGGGCCAGGTCCAGCTCGGCGGCCTGGGCGGCGCGAGAGACGTTGGCCACGCACAGCACGATCTCGGTATTGCCCTCGGCATCGGTGTACTCGCGGATGTAGGCGAGGATGCGCCGGTTGCTGGGGGTAAGCATCTTCAGGGTGCCCCGACCGAAGGCCTTCTGCTGCTTGCGCACGGCCAGCAGGCGCCGGTTCCAGTTGAGCAGCGAGTGTGGGTCGTGGGACTGGGCCTCGACGTTGACGGTCTGGTAGCCGTAGAGCGGGTCCATGATCGGCGGCAGCACCAGGCGCTGGGGGTCGGCACGGGAGAAGCCGCCATTACGGTCCGGCGACCACTGCATCGGTGTGCGCACGCCGTCGCGGTCGCCCAGGTAGATGTTGTCGCCCATGCCCAGTTCGTCGCCGTAGTACAGGGTCGGGGTGCCCGGCATGGACAATAGCAGGCTGGTGAGCAGCTCGATACGCCTGCGGTCACGCTGCAGCAGCGGCGCCAGGCGCCGGCGGATGCCCAGGTTGATACGCGCGCGGCGGTCCTCGGCGTAGTAGTTCCACAGGTAGTCGCGCTCGCGGTCGGTGACCATTTCGAGGGTGAGCTCATCGTGGTTGCGCAGGAAGATCGCCCACTGGCAGTTGGCGGGGATCTCCGGGGTCTGGCGCAGGATGTCGGTGATGGGGAAGCGGTCTTCCATGGCCAGGGCCATGTACATGCGCGGCATCAATGGGAAATGGAAGGCCATGTGGCATTCGTCGCCGTCACCCTCGCCGAAATAGGGCCGAGTGTCCTCAGGCCACTGGTTGGCTTCGGCCAGGAGCATGCGGTCGGGGTAGTTGGCGTCGATCTCGGCGCGGATGGCCTTGAGCACCGCGTGGGTCTCGGGCAGGTTCTCGTTGTTGGTGCCGTCGCGCTCGATCAGGTAGGGAATGGCGTCCAGGCGCAGGCCATCGACGCCCAGGTCGAGCCAGAAGCGCATCACGCCGATCACCGCCTTCATCACCTGCGGGTTGTCGAAGTTCAGGTCCGGCTGGTGGGAGTAGAAGCGGTGCCAGAAGTATTGGCCAGCGACCGGGTCCCAGGTCCAGTTGGACTTCTCGGTGTCGAGGAAGATGATCCGCGTGCCGTCGTATTTCTGGTCGTCGTCCGACCACACATAGAAGTCCCGGGCCTTGCTGCCGCGCTTGGCGTGGCGGGCGCGCTGGAACCAGGGGTGCTGGTCGGAGGTGTGGTTGATGACCAACTCGGTGATCACCCGCAGGCCGCGCTTGTGGGCCTCGGCGATGAAGCGCCGGGCGTCGGCCATGCTGCCGTAGTCGGGGTGCACGGCTTTGTATTCGGCGATGTCGTAGCCGTCGTCGCGCCGTGGCGAGGGGTAGAACGGCAGCAGCCAAAGGGTGTTGACGCCCAGGTCGGCGATGTAGTCGAGCTTGCTCATCAACCCGGCGAAATCACCGATGCCGTCGTTGTTGGCGTCGAAGAACGATTTCACGTGCAACTGGTAGATCACCGCGTCCTTGTACCACAGCGGGTCGTCGATGAAGGCTTGTGGGCGGGAACGCTTGGCCATGGGCGACTCCTTCCGATTCCAGGTTCGGCGCGCCCCCGGTAGGAGCGGCCTTGTGCCGCGAAAGGGGCGCGAAGCGGCCCCAGGATCTCGGCGACATGACAAATGTCTGGGGCTGCCGCGCAGCCCTTTCGCGGCACGAGGCCGCTCCTACAACAGTTAGCGGGGCTTTTCGATTCGCCAGATCCCGAACGGCAGATGCCAGGGTTCGATGCGCATCCATTGGGTCTTGCCGTGCCAGGTCCAGCGGTGGCCATTCATCAGGTCCTCGCCGAGGGTATCGGCATTGTCGTCCAGCCCCAGCTCCCACAGCGGTAACTCGAAGTGCGCCTCCTGGGCGTTGTGCGGGTCCAGGCTCACGGCCACCAGGATATAGTTGTCGCGCTCCGGGGTGCGCTTGCCGAAGTACAGGATGTTGTCGTTCCAGCAGTTGAAGAACTCGATGCCCAAGTGGGTCTGCAGGGCGCGGTTCTGTCGCCGGATGCGGTTGAGCTGGGCGATCTCGGCGACGATGTTGCCCGGCTGGGTGAAGTCCCGCGGACGGATCTCGTACTTCTCCGAATCCAGGTACTCCTCCTTGCCCGGCAACGGCGTGCCCTCGCACAGCTCGAAGCCCGAATACATGCCCCACAGCCCAGAGCCCATGGTCGCCAGGGCAGCGCGAATGAGAAAACCGGCACGCCCGCTGGTCTGCAGGAAGTAGGGGTTGATGTCCGGCGTGTTGACGAAGAAGTTCGGCCGGTAGCAATGGCGCCATGGCAGCTGGTTGAGCTCTTGGAGGTACTCGCGCAGCTCCTGCTTGGTGTTGCGCCAGGTGAAGTAGGTGTAGCTCTGGGCGTAGCCGACCTTGCCCAGGCGCGCCATCATCGCCGGGCGGGTGAAAGCCTCGGCGAGGAAGATCACGTCCGGGTAGCGGCTGCGTACATTGGCGATCAGCCATTGCCAGAACGGCAGCGGCTTGGTGTGCGGATTGTCGACGCGGAAGGTGCGCACGCCCTCCTCCACCCAGCCGACCACCACGTCGCGCAGGGCCAGCCACAGCGATGGCACGGCCTCGGCGGCATAGAAATCGACGTTGACGATGTCCTGGTATTTCTTCGGCGGGTTCTCGGCGTAGCGGATGGTGCCGTCTGGGCGCCAACTGAACCAGCCGGGGTGCTCGGTGAGCCAGGGGTGGTCCTGGGAGCACTGAATGGCGAAGTCCAGGGCGATCTCCAGGCCATGCTCGGCGGCAGCGGCCACCAGGCGCCGGAAGTCCTCGCGGCTGCCCAGCTGCGGGTGGATGGCATCATGGCCACCGTCGCGGCTGCCAATGGCATAGGGGCTGCCCGGGTCGCCCGGCTCGGCCTGCAGGGCATTGTTGCGGCCCTTGCGGTGCTTGTTGCCGATGGGGTGGATCGGCGGGAAGTACAGCACGTCGAAGCCCATGTCGCGAATCATCGGCAGGCGGTGGTGCACGTCGTTGAACGTGCCGTGGCGCTCGGGGCTGTCGGTGATGGAGCGTGGGAACAGTTCGTACCAGCTGGCGAACAAGGCTTGTTCACGGTCCACGTCCACCGGGAATTCGGCGCTGCGGGTCAGGTAGCTGCGGTGCTCGGCCTCGCTCATCAGCAAGGCGGTATCGGCCCGCAGCAGCAAGGCCACCTGGTCATCCGAAGCCAAGGTCGGCAGGCGCTGCTGCACCTGCTCGAGCTGTTCGCGCAGCAGGCCATCGCTGCGCTCGATGCCCTTGCCCAGCAGCAGCCGGCCCTCCTCCAGCTCGAGCGTGACATCGACGCCGGCGTGGTACTTCTTCTCCAAGTCATGGCAGTAGGTGGCGAAGGGGTCGATCCAGGCTTCGATGCTGAACAGGTGCAGGCCCAGTTCCAGAGGCGTGAATTCGGCCAGCCACAGGTCGTTGCCCGGCGAGTGCATCGGCGTGCAGTGCCAGCGCCGGCTGTGGGCCTGGCGCCAGTGCAGGGTCACCGCCAGGCGGTCATGGCCATCGGTATAGACCTTGCTGCTCACCGCCACCGGCTGGCCGCGCACCGCCTTGGTGGCGAAGGTGCCGGCATCGAGTACGGGCTGGGTGTCCTCGATCACGATACGTGGCGCCAGCAACGCCTGGGACAGGCTGATGGCCTGGTCCGGGTGGTCGTTGGCCATGGGCACGCTTTCGAAGGGCTCATTACCTGACATCGAACCTTGCTCCCTTTTGCAGTGGCGGTAAGGGTTCAGAGCCGTGGGAGCTGCCGGGGGTTCAAAAAAATTGAGCGAACGGCGCGGGGCCGGGTCAAAGCCTGCAACGACGCTGTATTTCCCCTGGGAGGCCTGGCCATGAGTATTCCCATTCCACCGGAGACGCCGGACCCGAACATCGACGACCCGACCCTACCGCCGCCGGAGCCCGAGGAAGACCCCGAGGAGCCGACCAAGCCGGGCCCACCGCCGCCGGTGGGCGACCCGCCGAGCGAGGAGCCGCCGGTGAAAGGCAAAGGATAGACAAGTACAGGCGCGGTATACCTTGTGGGAGCGGGTTTACCCGCGAATGCGTCGGTAAACTCACTGGACCTTTCGCGGGTAAACCCGCCCCTCAGAACCGGTGATAACAGGATCAGGTTACAGCTTGATCTCGGCGATGCTGATCTCGCGCATGCGGAACTTCTGCACCTTGCCGGTCACCGTCATCGGGAACTCGTCGACGAAGCGGTAATGGCGCGGCACCTTGAAATGGGCGATGCGCGCCTTGCACCACTGCTGCAGCTGCTCGGCGGTCACGCTGTGCCCGGGGTGCAGCTTGATCCAGGCGACCACCTCTTCCCCATACCGGCTGCAGGGGATGCCGATCACCTGGGCGTCGGCCACCGCCGGGTGGGTGTAGAAGAACTCCTCGAGCTCGCGCGGGTAGATGTTCTCCCCACCCCGAATGATCATGTCCTTGTTGCGCCCGACGATGCGCACGTAGCCCTGCTCGTCCATCACCGCCAGGTCGCCGCTGTGCATCCAGCCGGCCGGGTCGATGGCGTCCTGGGTGGCCTGGGGGTTGCCCCAATAGCCGAGCATGACGCTGTAGCCGCGGGTGCACAGTTCGCCGATTTCGCCCCGCGGGACGATAGTGCCGTGCTCGTCCACCAGCTTGCTTTCCAGTTGCGGCTGGGTGCGGCCGACCGTGGTCACGCGCAGCTCCAGCTCATCGTCCGGGCCGGTCTGCAGCGACACCGGGCTGGTCTCGGTCATGCCGTAGGCGATCTGTACCTGGGCCATGTGCATTTGGTCGATCACCCGGCGCATGACCTCGATCGGGCAGGTGGCGCCGGCCATGATGCCGCTGCGCAGGCTGGACAGGTCCAACCCGGCGCGGCCGGGATGGTCGAGCATGGCGATGAACATGGTCGGCACCCCGTAAAGGATACTGGCACGCTCCTCGGCCACGGCCTGCAAGGTCAGGCCCGGGTCGAAGGCATCGTTGGGGTAGATCATGGTGCTGCCATGGGTGACGCAGCCCAGATTGGCCATGACCATGCCGAAGCAGTGATACAGCGGTACCGGGATCACCATGCGGTCGCGCTCGGTCAGGCCCAGGCTTTCACCGACCATGTAGCCGTTGTTGAGGATGTTGTAGTGGCTGAGCGTGGCCCCCTTGGGCGCACCGGTGGTGCCGGAGGTGTACTGGATGTTCACCGGCTGGTCGAACTGCAGGCTGCGCTGGCGGGCCTCGAAGGCTTCAGGGGCGCACTGCCCTGCCCGCTCGGCCAAGTGGCCCCAGGGCAGGAAGCCGGCCGGCGGGTTCGCTGCCAGGCTGATCACCCCACGCAACGCCGGGAGCCGCTCGCAGGCCAGCTGGCCGAGGGTGCAGGTAGCAAGCTCGGGGGCCAAGTCCAGGACCATGGCGTGGTAGTCGGAGGTTTTGAAGGCATCGGCACAGACCAGCCAGCTGCAACCGGACTGGCGCAGCACGTATTCCAGTTCACCGACCCGGTAGGCCGGGTTGATATTGACCAGGATCGCGCCGACCTTGGCGCTGGCCAGCTGCAGGATGCACCACTGGGCGCAGTTGGGCGCCCAGATCCCGACCCGGTCGCCGACCTGCACGCCCAGCGCCATGAGCGCGCGTGCATGGCAATCGACCTGCCCGGCCAGCGCACGCCAGCTGTAGCGTAGGCCCTGGTGCCGCACCACCAGGGCTTCGCCGTCGGGGTTGCGGGCCACGGTGGCGTCGAAGGCCTGGCCGATGGTCTGGGTCAACAACGGGCAGTCCTGGCGACCGCGGGTATAGCTTGGTTGACTCATGGGTGTCCCTTCTTGTGGTTGTTCTGGGCATGACTGAAGCAAGCGCGGCTACTCTGGCGCAGATTTACGTTAACGTAAAGGTCACGAGCCGATTGACAGCCTCCAAAGCCAGGTTTACGTTAACGTAAAGGTGAAAAACGAACGCCAGGTTTGCACCTACCCTGTAGGAGCGGGCTTGCCCCGCGATTGCGTCAGGCCAGGCCACGATGTCGCGCCGGCTGCCGCAATCGCGGGGCAAGCCCGCTCCTACAGGAGACGGTGCAACGTCCCCTTATTTCAAGAACAAGAAGGTGCCCCCGCATGCATTACCCCACCCTGAACTTCGCCCTCGGCGAAACCATCGACATGCTTCGTGACCAGGTGCGCACCTTCGTTGCCGCCGAGCTGGCCCCACGCGCCGCGCAGATCGACCAAGACAACCTGTTCCCCGCCGACATGTGGCGCAAGTTCGGCGACATGGGCCTGCTGGGCATCACCGTGCCGGAGGAATACGGCGGCGCGGGCCTGGGCTACCTGGCCCACGTGGTATCGATGGAAGAAATCAGCCGTGGCTCGGCCTCGGTGGCCCTGTCCTATGGCGCCCACTCCAACCTGTGCGTCAACCAGATCAACCGCAACGGCACCCATGAGCAGAAGCAGAAATACCTGCCCAAGCTGATCAGCGGCGAGCACATCGGCGCCCTGGCCATGAGCGAACCCAACGCCGGCTCCGACGTGGTATCGATGAAGCTGCGCGCCGAGAAGCGCGGCGACCGCTACGTGCTCAACGGCAGCAAGACCTGGATCACCAACGGCCCCGACGCCAACACCTACGTGATCTACGCCAAGACCGACCTGGACAAGGGCCCCCACGGCATCACCGCATTCATCGTCGAGCGTGACTGGAAGGGCTTCTCGCGCAGCAACAAGTTCGACAAGCTGGGCATGCGCGGCTCCAACACCTGCGAGCTGTTCTTCGATGGCGTGGAAGTGCCCGAAGAGAACATCCTCGGCCAGCTCAACGGTGGCGTACGGGTACTGATGAGTGGCCTGGACTACGAGCGTGTGGTGCTCTCCGGCGGCCCGACCGGGATCATGCAGGCCTGCATGGACCTGGTGGTGCCCTACATCCATGACCGCAAGCAGTTCGGCCAGAGCATCGGCGAGTTCCAACTGATCCAGGGCAAGATCGCCGACATGTACACCCAGCTCAACGCCAGCCGCGCCTACCTGTATGCGGTGGCCCAGGCCTGCGACCGCAGCGAGACCACCCGCAAGGACGCCGCCGGGGTGATCCTCTACACGGCCGAGCGCGCCACCCAGATGGCCCTGGAAGCGATCCAGATTCTGGGCGGCAACGGCTACATCAACGAATTCCCGGCCGGCCGCCTGTTGCGCGACGCCAAGCTGTACGAGATCGGCGCCGGCACCAGCGAGATCCGCCGGATGCTGATCGGTCGCGAACTGTTCAACGAAACCCGCTGAGCACGAGGAACCGGCGCCAATGGCTACCTTGCACACCCAGATCAACCCGCGCTCGGCGGAATTCGCCACCAACAGTGCGGCCATGCGCAAACAGGTCCAGGCCCTGCGCACCCTGCTCGCCCACGTCGCCCAGGGCGGCGGCCCGAAGGCCCAGGAGCGGCACACCTCGCGGGGCAAGCTACTGCCGCGTGAGCGCATCGACCGGCTGCTCGACCCGGGCTCGCCATTCCTCGAGATCGGCCAGTTGGCCGCCCATGAGGTCTACGGCGAAGACGTGCCCGCCGCCGGTGTGATCGCCGGCATCGGCCGCATCGAAGGGGTGGAGTGCATGGTCGTGGCCAACGATGCCACGGTCAAAGGCGGCTCCTACTACCCGCTGACGGTGAAGAAGCACCTGCGTGCCCAGGCCATCGCCTTGCAGAATCGCCTGCCATGCATCTACCTGGTGGATTCCGGCGGGGCCAACCTGCCCCGCCAGGACGAGGTCTTCCCCGACCGTGAGCACTTCGGGCGGATCTTCTTCAACCAGGCCAACATGAGCGCCCTGGGCATTCCACAGATCGCCGTGGTAATGGGCTCGTGCACCGCAGGCGGCGCCTATGTGCCGGCCATGGCCGACGAAGCGATCATGGTGCGCCAGCAGGCGACCATCTTCCTCGCCGGTCCCCCCTTGGTGAAGGCTGCCACCGGCGAGGTGGTGAGCGCCGAGGACCTGGGCGGCGCCGATGTGCACTGCCGCACCAGCGGTGTGGCCGACCACTATGCCGACAACGACGAGCACGCCCTGGCCCTGGCCCGGCGCTGCGTGGCCAACCTCAACTGGCACAAGCTCGGCAAACTGCAGCGCCAGGCGCCGGTCGCCCCGCTGTACGACGCCGAGGAACTGTATGGCGTGGTGCCCGCCGATGCCAAGCAGCCGTTCGATGTCCGCGAAGTGATCGCGCGCCTGGTCGACGGCTCGGTGTTCGATGAGTTCAAGGCACTGTTCGGCACCACCCTGGTATGCGGCTTCGCCCACCTGCACGGCTACCCGGTGGCGATCTTGGCCAACAATGGCATCCTCTTCGCGGAAGCTGCGCAAAAAGGCGCGCACTTCATCGAGCTGGCCTGCCAGCGCGGTATCCCGCTGCTGTTCCTGCAGAACATCACAGGCTTCATGGTCGGCAAGAAATACGAAGAAGGTGGCATCGCCAAGCATGGCGCCAAGCTGGTGACCGCGGTGGCCTGCGCCCAGGTGCCGAAGTTCACGGTGATCATCGGCGGCAGCTTCGGTGCCGGCAACTACGGCATGTGCGGCCGCGCCTACGACCCGCGCTTCCTGTGGATGTGGCCCAACGCACGCATCGGCGTGATGGGTGCCGAGCAGGCTGCTGGCGTGCTGGCCCAGGTCAAGCGCGAGCAGAGCGAGCGGGCCGGTACCGCCTTCAGCGCCGAGGAAGAGGCCAGGCTCAAGCAGCCGATCCTCGACCAGTACGAGCGCCAGGGCCACCCCTACTATTCCAGCGCAAGGCTGTGGGACGACGGCGTCATCGACCCCGCCCAGACCCGCGACGTGCTTGGCCTGGCGTTGTCCGCCGCGCTGAACGCCCCGATCGAACAGAGCCGCTTCGGCATTTTCCGGATGTGACCCATGAGCGATTTCAGCACCCTGGAAGTGATCAAGGACCCTCGCGGCTTCGCCACCCTGTGGCTGAGCCGCGAAGACAAGAACAACGCCTTCAACGCGCAGATGATCCGCGAGCTGATCGTCGCCCTCGACCGGCTCGCCGAGGATGCCAGCCTGCGTTTCGTGCTGCTGCGCGGCCGTGGCCGGCACTTCAGCGCCGGCGCCGACCTGGCCTGGATGCAGCAGTCGGCGCAGCTGGACTTCAACACCAACCTGGACGATGCCCATGAACTGGGCGAACTGATGTACGCCCTGCACCGCCTCAAGGCGCCGACCCTGGCCGTGGTGCAAGGCGCGGCCTTCGGCGGTGCCCTGGGCCTGATCAGCTGCTGCGACATGGCCATCGGTGCCGAGGATGCCCAGCTGTGCCTGTCGGAAGTGCGCATCGGCCTGGCCCCGGCGGTGATCAGCCCGTTCGTGGTCAAGGCCATCGGCGAGCGCGCCGCGCGGCGCTACGCGCTGACCGCCGAACGCTTCAGCGGCCTGCGTGCCCGCGAGCTGGGCCTGCTGGCCGAGGTCTACCCGGCCGCCGAACTCGATGCCCAAGTCGAGGCCTGGGTGGACAACCTGCTGCAGAACAGCCCCCAGGCCCTGCGCGCCACCAAGGACCTGCTGCGCGAGGTGGACGACGGCGAGCTGAGCCCGGCGCTGCGCCGCTACTGCGAGAACACCATCGCCCGCATCCGCGTCAGCCCCGAAGGCCAGGAGGGCCTGCGCGCCTTCCTGGAAAAACGCCGCCCCGCCTGGCAAGACAACAAGGAGCCGCGCCCATGAGCCGCCCTACCCTGACCACCCTGCTGGTCGCCAACCGCGGCGAGATCGCCTGCCGGGTCATGCGCACCGCCAAGGCCATGGGCCTGACCACCGTGGCCGTGCACAGCGCCACCGACCGTGACGCCCGCCACAGCCGCGAAGCCGACATCCGCATCGACCTGGGCGGCACCAAGGCTGCCGAGAGCTACCTGGTGATCGACAAGCTGCTGGCGGCAGTCAAGGCCAGCGGCGCCCAGGCCATCCACCCAGGCTATGGCTTCCTCTCCGAGAACGCAGGCTTCGCCCGTGCCATCGAACAGGCCGGGCTGATCTTCCTCGGCCCGCCTGCCAGCGCCATCGATGCCATGGGCAGCAAGTCGGCAGCCAAGGCGCTGATGGAAGCTGCAGGCGTGCCGCTGGTACCGGGCTACCACGGTGAAGCCCAGGACCTGGACACCTTCCGCGCCGCCGCCGAGCGCATCGGCTACCCGGTGCTGCTCAAGGCCAGCGCCGGCGGTGGCGGCAAGGGCATGAAGGTGGTCGAGGACGAAAGCCAGTTGGCCGACGCCCTGGCCTCGGCGCAGCGTGAGGCGCAGTCGTCGTTCGGCGATGCGCGCATGCTGGTGGAAAAGTACGTGCTCAAACCGCGCCATGTGGAGATCCAGGTGTTCGCCGACCAACACGGCAACTGCCTGTACCTCAACGAGCGCGACTGCTCGATCCAGCGCCGCCACCAGAAGGTGGTCGAGGAAGCCCCGGCCCCAGGGTTGTCCCCTGAGCTACGCAAGGCCATGGGCGAGGCTGCCGTGCGCGCCGCCCAGGCCATCGGCTACGTCGGGGCAGGCACCGTCGAGTTCCTGCTCGATGCCCGCGGCGAGTTCTTCTTCATGGAAATGAACACGCGCCTGCAGGTGGAGCACCCGGTCACCGAGGCCATCACCGGCCTGGACCTGGTGGCCTGGCAGATCCGCGTGGCCTGCGGCGAGCCGCTGCCGATCACCCAGGACCAAGTGCCGCTGATCGGCCATGCCATCGAGGTGCGCCTGTACGCGGAAGACCCGGCCAACGAGTTCCTGCCTGCCACCGGCACCCTGGCGCTGTACCGCGAGTCGGCACCCGGCGAGGGCCGCCGGGTGGACAGCGGCGTCAGCGAGGGCGATGTGGTCTCGCCCTTCTACGACCCGATGCTGGGCAAGCTGATCGCCTGGGGCCAGGACCGCGAGCAAGCCCGCCTGCGCCTGCTGGCCATGCTCGACGAATTCGCCATCGGCGGATTGAAGACCAACATCGCCTTCCTGCGCCGTATCCTGGCCCACCCAGCCTTTGCCGCCGCGGAACTGGATACTGGTTTCATCCCGCGCCACCAGGCCGAATTGCTGCCTGCACCGAACGCACTACCGGCGACGTTCTGGCAAGCGGCCGCGGAAGCCTGGCTGCAAGGGAACCCAGCGCACCAGCGTCACGACGACCCCGCCTCGCCCTGGGCCCGACGCGACGGCCTGCGCCTGGGCGTGGCAGCACGCAGCAGCCTGCATCTGGTCAGCAGCGGGCAGGACCAGGCGGTCGCGTTGGAACACAATGCGCCGTCGACCTGGCACCTGGACGGCGAACAGCTGTGCCACGATGTGGATGGCGTGCGCCGTCGTTACCTGGCCATCCGCCGTGATGGCACCCTGTACCTGCAATGGGACGGGGAAATGCATGCAGTGAGCGCCTTCGACCCCATCGCCGAAGCCGAAGCGAGCCACAGCCACCAGGGCGGCCTGGGCGCACCCATGAACGGCAGCATCGTACGGGTGTTGGTCGAGCCAGGTCAGGTGGTCGAGACCGGTACCGCGCTGGTGGTGCTGGAGGCGATGAAAATGGAGCACAGCATCCGCGCGCCTCACGGCGGCACGGTCAAGGCCCTGTTCTGCCAGGAGGGGGATATGGTCAGCGAGGGCACGGTGCTGGTGGAACTGGCCGACTGATGCAAAGGGCCGCCGCGCGGCCCAATCGCCGGCAAGCCGGCGATTGGGCTGCAAAGCAGCCCCAGCGATCTAGAACTTACCGTGCACCCGCACGACCACCCCAAGAAACTCGCACCCGTCCTCACACAGAACGGTCGGATACCGCGTATTCAGGGGCCTGAGCATGCGCTCTCCGCCCTCCTCGATTAGTTGCCTGAGTACCGCCGCCTTGCCCGGCTGCCGGGCAATCACCAGCTTGCCGGGCACCGGCTCGAGGCCCGTATCCACCAGAATGAGCATGCCCTGGGGCACACTCATTCCGCTTGCCGCGTTCATCGAATCGTTTTCAACAGGCAGCCAGAATGCATTGCCGGCCGGCATGTAGTCGGTCTGTTCGGTCGCTTCGACAGCGTCAGGCAAAGCCCCTTGCAGGTCCGCCCAGGCCAGGACCGGAAAGCGGAAACTGGCATAACGCAGCGCCTCGGATGAAAGGGAGCGCTCTGGCGCATAGACGCCCGGGGGCTCACGCAACAGGCCACGCTCTACCACCATGACCTGGGCTTTGAGATAGACCAGCCCGAGCTTTTCCAATTTTTCATTGATGGTCGCCAAGGTAGGCCTGCGGGTGCCACGTAACCAGTGGCCCACGCCGCCTTGGGTCATCCCGAGGCGTTCGGCGAGTTCCAGTTGGTTAAGGCCATGTTCACGCTTGTAGCGCGCGAGAAATTCATTCCAGTTTTCCATGGCCGAGAACAATACGGGCTGGATCCAGCGCATCAATACACATTCTGAATTATCTTGCTTTAGATAAATAATACAGATTGACCTATGCTCCGTATTCACCACTCCGTAGTGACAGTGAGCAGGTATCAGGATGAAACCATCGAAAAACGAAGAAACAGATCTCGACAGCGAAGCCGCCCGCCGTGCGCTCGATTACTACCTCAACCCAGCTCCGCCGCGCCCCAGTCTGGACAACAAGATCTGGACCCTGCACAACGGGGTGACGGCCAGGCAGGCCCACAATCATGCACTGGCGCTGTTGCGCTGCGCCTCGGCCACCGCGCACGAAACCGCCACCCACCAACCCGAGGGCATGACCCGCGAGGTGATGTTTGCCTTGATGCATATGGTGAACATGGCCCGGGCACTGCTGGAACACGAGCAGGCGGCACTGAAGGAAGAGAAATAAGGAGAGTCGTGATCGCCGCCCGGCAGCGATACCCCCGGTTGCCGGGAAAAGGAAGCGCACCGGCAAAATTTTTTACCGGATAGGTGAAAATTCATTTGACTGGCAAATGATAACGATTATTATTGCACTCAGCAGGTCGCGAGACCCGCTGGATAACCTGGAAGCCCTTAGGTCGGACTCTCAGATTATCTCCTCATCAGGCTAATCACGGTTTTTGACCCGGCTTTTTGCCGGGTCTTTTTTTTGGCTCTTCAGGCTAATGAAGATCGATTACCGCATGATGGCCGCGATGATAGCAAAGGTGTGTCAATTCGTGAACGGCTGTAACAACGTTTTGCGCAATCAGCACTTGAGAATCACTATCGTTAAGATTAAGCTGCTTGCGCATCATGGATGATGCCCCCTCCCCCATCGAGCAAGGAGCTGTCCATGCCCCGTCTGCTATTGCCCGTTGAACAGGGCACTTCCGTCCTCCACTCTGCCGCCGAAGGCGCCCTGCTCCATCGGCTCAAGCGCCTGCCGCGTCGCGTGCAGCAAGTCTTCCTGCTCAGCCGCCTCGACCGGCTCGGCTTCGCCGATATCGCCGAACACCTTGATTTGTCCCTGCTGGCGATAGAACGTCACATGAACCAGGCGCTGCAGGTTACGTGCGCTTCAGGCGATGCCCTGGCCTGCATCGCTGGCCAATGGTACGTACGCTTGCAAAGCCCGCAAGCCACCGCCAGCGAACGCATCGACTTCCGCCGCTGGCTGGATGCCGCCCCCGAGCACCTGCGCGCTTTCCACGACACCGAACTGCGCTGGCGCAGCCTGCTCGCCCCGGCTCGCCAGCTGGGCCATGACGGCTGGTACCGGCATGGCCGGGCGGCGCTGTCGCTGGGTGGGTGTTCGATTGCCGTCGGCCTCGGTGCCGCTGCGCTCCTCGTACTGGGCCTCTATCCCTTGTAGCGGCGCAAGGCTGCTCCTACAGGTGTTTCGGTAAATTCACTGCCCAGGCATTACACCGGCAGGTGTACAGTAGCGACACAACAAAGCCACAGGAGCCTGGCAATGACCGTGACGCTGTCCCCGCTGCACATCGACTGCGATTTCGATTCCGGCAACATTCAGGTACTGGACACCAGCGACCCGACCCGGGTGCACCTGGCCATCCGTCCCGACACCCATAGCGGCCACTTCCAGTGGTTCCACTTCAAGGCCAGCGGCCTGACACCAGGCCAGACCCACCGCTTCAGCCTGGACAACGCCCATCAGTCCTCCTACAAGAATGCCTGGGCCGGCTACCACGCCGTGGCCTCCTACGACCAGCAGACCTGGTTCCGCGTACCCAGCCAGTTCGACGGCAAGGCGCTGAGCTTCGAATTCGCAGCACAGCAGGAACAGGCCTGGTTCGCCTATTTCGAACCCTACCCGCGCGCACGCCACAATCAATTGATCGAACGCGCCAGGCAATTGCCCGGCGTCGAATTGCTGGCCTGCGGGCGCAGTGTGCAAGGTCGCGATATCCCACTGCTGCGTGCAGGCGATGGCGCAGCCGGCAAGCGCAAGATCTGGCTGATCGCCCAGCAGCACCCAGGCGAGCACATGGCCGAGTGGTTCATGGAGGGCGTGATCGACCGCCTGCACGCCAATGATGGTACCGTCCAGGCGCTGCTGGCCGAGGCCGACCTGTACCTGATCCCCAACATGAACCCCGACGGCGCCTTCCTGGGCCACCTGCGCACCAACTTCAAGGGCAAGGACCTCAACCGCGCCTGGCAAGACGCCAGTGTCGAGTTCAGCCCCGAGGTGTTCTTCGCCCAATCGCAGATGAAGCAGTACGGGGTGGATGCCTTCATCGACGTCCATGGCGACGAGGAAATCCCCCATGTGTTCACCGCCGCCTGCGAGGGTAACCCCGGCTACACCCCGCGCCTGGCGAAGCTCGAGGAGCAGTTCCGCAGCACGCTGTGCAGCGTGACGCCAGACTTCCAGACCGTGCACGGCTATACCCGCGACGAACCGGGCCAGGCCAACATGACCTTGGCGTGCAACGCCGTGGGCCAGGCTTATGACTGCCTGTCACTGACCTTGGAAATGCCGTTCAAGGACCATGACGATGCGCCCAACCCCGTCACCGGGTGGTCGGGTGAACGCTCCAAGGCGCTGGCAGGTGCTGTACTGGAGACCTTGGGGAAGATGGTCAAGGATCTGCGCTGAATGACCTGACGCAATCGCGGGACAAGCCCGCTCCTACAGGGTCAGCGTTGCCCTTTGTAGGAGCGGGCTTGTCCCGCGATGCGGACGGATTGACGCCACAAGGCAGACTGGAAGACGAGAAAGGAAAGTAACGTCTGAACGCAAAGGAATGACGAGAACAAGGAAGAGAAAAATGGCAGGGGCGGCTGGATTCGAACCAACGCATGGCAGGATCAAAACCTGCTGCCTTACCGCTTGGCGACGCCCCTGTATCGGATACGACGAATGCCTGCGCACTGTCGCTCTGAAGACTCACTGACAACAACGCTGGGTCGCTGTGCTGGAATGGCCGGCACTATACCAACAGTCTTCTCACCTGGGAACCCCCAAGGTGAAAAAAAATGCCTTAAAACAGCAAGTTAGTCCTTTCCCCTTGGTTTCGATCAGCCGTGGCATTGCCATCCGTCGCATTTTCCCGGCCTCGCTTCAACAACCGCGACTTCCTTCATTCCAATCAGGTAAGCAAAGCCTGCGCATCACAAGGAGGGCGCCATGCCAGTTTCCCATGACCTCTACCAGGACCTTCACTACCCCCGCGAAATCGTCCAGCAGCGGCGCCAACAGGACAAGGAGCTGGACCGGTTGCTGGATGAATACATGGACATCGACAACCAGGTGCTGGCCGCCGAAGCGATCTCGGCTGGCAATGTCAGTGACGATGACCTGCATCGGCTCAAGGAGCGCCGCCTGGCGGTGAAGTACATGATCGAGCGGCAGTTGGAGCGCCACAACAAATAGTGGGGGCCGCTGCGCGGCCCATCGCGGCACAAGGCCGTTCCTACAGGGAACGTGCTGCCACCTGTAGGAACGGGCTGGCCCCGCGATGCCCGTTTAGAAGAAGCCCAACGGATTGATGTCGTAGCTCACCAGCAGGTTCTTGGTCTGCTGGTAGTGGTCGAGCATCATCTTGTGCGTCTCACGGCCCACGCCGGATTTCTTGTAGCCCCCGAACGCGGCATGGGCCGGGTACAGGTGGTAGCAGTTGGTCCATACGCGGCCGGCCTTGATGCCGCGGCCCATGCGGTAGGCGCGGTTGATGTCACGGGTCCAGACGCCTGCGCCGAGGCCGAACTCGGTGTCGTTGGCGATGGCCAGGGCCTCGGCCTCGTCCTTGAAGGTGGTGACGCTGACCACCGGGCCGAAGATCTCCTCCTGGAACACGCGCATGCGGTTGTTGCCCTTGAGCAGGGTCGGCTGGATGTAATAGCCGGTGGCCAAGCTGCCTTCGAGTTTCTCCACCTTGCCCCCGGTCAGCAGCTCGGCGCCTTCCTTCTGGGCGATCTCCAGGTAGGAGAGGATTTTCTCGAACTGTTGCTGCGAGGCCTGGGCGCCAACCATGGTGTCGGTGTCCAGCGGGTCGCCGCGCTTGATCTGCAGGACCTTCTTCATCACCACCTGCATGAATTCGTCGTAGATCGACTCCTGGACCAGCGCACGCGATGGGCAGGTGCACACCTCGCCCTGGTTGAAGAACGCCAGCACCATGCCTTCGGCGGCCTTGTCGATGAAGGCCGGCTCGGCCTGCATGATGTCCTCGAAGTACACGTTCGGCGACTTGCCGCCCAGCTCCACGGTGGACGGGATGATGTTCTCGGCGGCGCATTTCATGATGTGCGAGCCCACTGGCGTGGAGCCGGTGAAGGCGATCTTGGCGATGCGCTTGCTGGTGGCCAGGGCCTCGCCGGCCTCGCGGCCGAAGCCTTGCACCACGTTGAGCACGCCCTTGGGCAGCAGGTCGCCGATCAGCTCGAGCAGCACGGTGATGCCCAGCGGGGTCTGCTCGGCAGGCTTGAGCACCACGCAGTTGCCGGCGGCCAGGGCCGGGGCCAGCTTCCAGGCGGCCATCAACAGCGGGAAGTTCCACGGGATGATCTGCCCGACCACGCCCAGCGGCTCGTGGATGTGGTAGGCCACGGTGTTTTCGTTGATCTCGGCGGCGCCGCCTTCCTGGGCGCGGATGCAGCCGGCGAAGTAGCGGAAGTGGTCCACGGCCAGAGGGATGTCGGCGTTGAGGGTTTCACGGATCGGCTTGCCGTTGTCCCAGGTCTCGGTGATGGCCAGGATTTCCAGGTTCTGTTCGATGCGGTCGGCGATGCGCAGCAGCACATTCGAGCGGTCTTGCACCGAGGTGCGGCCCCAGGCATCGGCGGCGGCGTGGGCGGCGTCGAGGGCCTTGTCGATGTCCTCGGCGGTGGAACGGGGGAATTCGGCGATCGGCTGGCCGTTCACCGGCGAGGTGTTGGTGAAGTATTCACCCTTGACCGGAGGAACGAACTCACCGCCGATGTAGTTGCCGTAGCGGCTCTTGAAGGTGATTTTCGCGCCTTCGGTACCCGGATGTGCGTAACGCATGATGTGGCTCCTGGTTTTTGTCCGTTGTTTTTAGGAGTGATCCTTGGCATGCATGGAAGCAAGTTGGAAAAAATAAGGAAAATCGATTTATCGTATTTCAAAAACAAGTTCAGCTTATAAAAGCAATCGCGGAGCAAGCCCCGCTCTACAGAAGTGGTATGCCCTTCATCATCCTGCCCGGGGCAAGTCCGCCAGCACGCCTTCGATTTCTCCCAGCACTGCCGGGTCGTCCAGGGTCGACGGCGGCACGTAGTCCTGCCCGTCGGCAATCTTGCGCAATACGGCCCGCAGGATCTTGCCCGAGCGAGTCTTGGGCAGGCGTTTAACGAGGCGCACCTGGTTGAAGCAAGCCAGCGCGCCGATCTGCTCACGCACGTTGGCCACCAGCTCGGCCTGCAATTGCTGCTCGGTGACACCCTCGCCATCCTTGAGCACCACCAGCGCCAAGGGCACCTGGCCCTTGATCTGGTCATGCACGCCGATCACCGCGCACTCGGCCACCGCCGGGTGGCGCGCCACCAGGTCCTCCATCTCACCGGTGGACAGGCGATGGCCGGAGACGTTGATCACATCGTCGGTGCGCCCCATGATGTAGACGAAGCCATCCTCGTCCAGGTAGCCACCGTCGCCGGTGTGGTAGTAGCCCGGATAGCTCTGTAGATAGGCCTGCAGATAGCGCGCATGGTCACCCCACAAGGTCTGGCTGCAACCTGGCGGCAAGGGCAGCGCAATGACGATGGCGCCCTGCTGGTTCGGCCCCAGTGGTCGGCCTTCGTCGTCGAGCACCTGCACGTGGTAACCCGGCACCGCGCGGTTGCTCGACCCCGGGCGCGCTGCGCTGCCTTCCAGACCTGCGCAAGGTGCGGTGACCGGCCAGCCGGTTTCGGTTTGCCACCAATGGTCGTGTACCGCCTTGCCGCTGACACGCTCCAGCCATTGATGGGTACTGGAGTCGAGCTTCTCCCCAGCCAGGAACAGCTGGCGCAGCGAGCTCAGGTCGTGGCGGCGGATGAGCTCACCTTCTGGGTCTTCCTTGCGGATCGCGCGCATGGCGGTGGGCGCACAGAACAGGCCGTTGACCTTGTACTGCTCCACCACGCGCCAGTAGGCCGATGCGTCCGGCGTGCGGATCGGCTTGCCTTCGTAGAAGACCGTGGTGCAGCCGCTCATCAGCGGCCCGTAGACGATCAGCGAATGGCCGACCACCCAGCCCACGTCGGAAATCCCCCACCACACGTCACCGGCCTGCATTCCGTAGACATGGCGCATGGCATAGCACAGCGCGACGGCATTGCCGCCGTTCTCGCGCACGATGCCCTTGGGTTTGCCGGTGGTGCCGGAGGTGTACATGATGTACAGCGGGTCACCAGCCTCCAGTTCCACCGGCGGCACCGGCTCGACACCGGCCAACGCCGCGTGCCAGTCCAGGTCGCGCCCTGGCTGCAAGCTGGCACGCGCCTGGGGGCGCTGCAGCACCAGCACGTGGCGCGGCTGGTGCCTGGCCAGTTGCAGCGCGCGGTCGACCAGCGGCTTGTATTCGATCACCCGGTCGAACTCCAGCCCGCAGGACGCGGTGAGCAGCAGCGCGGGCCGGGCATCGTCGATACGCAAGGCCAGCTCGTTGGCAGCAAAGCCGCCGAACACCACCGAATGCACCGCACCGATCCGTGCACAGGCCAGCATGGCCATGGCCGCCTGGGGCACCATGGGCATGTAGATGATCACGCCATCCCCCTTGCTCACACCCAGCTGTCGCAGCAGACCTGCCAGGCGTGCCACTTCGTCGCGCAACTGGTTGTAGGTGAACGTCTGTTGCACGCCGGTCACGGGCGAGTCGTAGATCAGCGCCACCTGCTCGCCCCGACCTTGCTCGATCTGGTGATCCAGGGCCAGGTAGCAGCTGTTCAGGCGGCCATCGGCGAACCAGCGGTGGGTACCGTCGGGGTTGTCCTGCAGGGTCAGCGAGGGCTTGCGGTACCAGGCCAGGTGGTCGGCCTGTTCGGCCCAGAAGGCGGCGGGGTCGGCGATGGAATGGGCGTAGCTGTGCTGGTAGGTCATGGTGGTCTGCAACCCGATACTTGTTGTTATTGAAGGGCGAACCTGGAGTATGGACCGCTACCCCACCCTCGCCATCGGACTTAAGTCGCAACCGATATGCAAGATTGCACGGGGCAGTCGCCCCATTGCGGTGCAAACGCCTAGAATAGGCCTCCCGTCAGCCACAGAGCCGTTTCAATGGATATCGATCAGGCCCGTACCTTCCTGGAAATCGTGCGCTGCGGCAGCCTGGTCGCCGCCGCCGAACGCCTGTTCGTGTCGCAGACGGCAATCACCGCAAGGGTGCAGCGCCTGGAGCAGCAACTGGGCTGCCAGTTGTTCGTGCGCAGCCGCAACGGCGCCAGCTTGACCAGCGATGGCGAGGCCTTCGTGATCTACGCCAACCAGATGGTGCAGACCTGGGAAGCAGCGCGCCGCGACCTGCCGCTGCCCCAGGGCTGCCGGCAAGTGCTGCACGTAGGCGGCGAAGTGAGCCTGGCCAACCCGATGATGCTCGACTGGGTCAGCGCGCTGCACCATGAACTGCCCAGCCATGCCATTCGCAGCGAAGTGAGCGACGGCGAGTCATTGCTGCGCAAGGTGGAGATGGGCCTGCTCGACGCTGCGCTGGTGTACCAGCCGACCTACGGCCCTGGGTTGCAGGTGGAGCAGTTGATGGAGGAAAAGCTGATCCGCGTGCGCCGGGTCGGCCACCCCGACCCTTACATCTACATCGACTGGGGCGAGGCCTTCCGCCGCCAGCACGACGCGGCCCTGCCCGACTGCGCGCGCCCGGCACTGAGCTTCAACCTCGGCCCGCTGGCGCTGCAGTTCATCCTCGACCAGGGCGGCAGCGGCTACTTCCGCACCCGGGTGGTGCAGGCCTACCTGGAGCGCGGGGTGGTCGAGCGGGTGCCGCAGGCGCCGGAGTTCACCTACCCGACCTTCCTGGTCTATGCCCGCAAGCGTGACAGCGAAGCCCTGCAACAGGCCTTCAGCGTGCTGCGCCGGCTGGTGGCAGCCGGCGACAGCGATTGGTCACAGCGCTGGGACCCGGTTATCTGAACGTTGCGCGGCGGCATTGAGCAGATGCCGCTTGAGGCCGGCGATCAGGTCGGTCTGGGTGATCACCCCCACCAGATGATCGTCATCCAGCACCGGCAGGCAATGCAGGCCGTGGTCGCTGAGCAGCGGCAACAAGCGATCCAGCGGGTGCTGGCTGCTGACGCTGATCACCCGCCGGCTCATCACCTGTTCCATTCGTACCGCTTGGCGGCGGAACATCCCTCGCCAGCTGAAGCGCGCACGGGCCATGGCCGGGCCCACCAGGTCGCTCAAGCTGACGATGCCCACCAGGCGGCCGCTGTCGAGCACCGGCAGGGTCTTGAGGTGATGGCTCGAAAGCATCTTCCAGGCCTGCTCCAGGGTGGTGGCCGGCGAAGCGAACTGCACGTCGCGGGACATCACCGAGGCCGCGGTGATGCCGCCCAAGCTGCGTTGCAAGGCATGCTGCTCGGTGGCCAGGATGATACGTTCGAGTTCATCGCGGGTGACGTCGACGAACTCGCCCAGTTCTTCCAGAGCCACATCCAGGTCTTCGCTGTTCACCCCTACCCGCTCGCTGGGCAGCGGGTCGTGGGTGTGGTGCAGGTCCTTGCGTGGCAACGGCCCCTTGGGGTAGCGCACGCCGGTTAGGCGGTTGTAGCACACCCCCACCGTGACCAGGATCAGCGCGTGCAACAGGATCGGCTCGAGCAGATGGTTGCCCAGCGCCACCAGGCCTGGGTCGGCCAGCACCGCGCCAGCCGCCACCGCGCCACCGGGCGGGTGCAGGCAGCGCAGCAGGCACATCAGCAGGATCGACACGCCCAGGGCGGCTGCGGCCACCCACAGCTCGGCGCCGAAGCCATGACGCATGGCCAGGCCCACCGCACCGGCCACGGCATAGCTGCCCAGTACCGGCCAGGGCTGGGCCAGCGGGCCGGAATGCACGGCGAACACCAGCACCGCCGAGGCGGCCAGCGGGCCGAGCAGATGCAAGGCGACCGAGGGGCCAAAGACCATGCTACACAGGGTGCCGGCCAGGAACAGGCCGAGTAGCGCACCGAGACCGGCACGCAGCCATTCTTTGGGGGGGATGTTCAAGGGAGCAGGCAGCAGGCGCTGCAAACGGCTTTCAGGACGCGAGGCAGACATCAAGGCGATCGATCGTGTTCTTCTGGTTAAAAAGAAAGCCCGGCCAAATCGGCCTGGGCCCGGTATTGCGGATGGCAATAGCTTAATGATTCCGTCCGTGGAGATGGAAACCGGGAGGTTTCATGGCGGCGATTGTGCCGGGTGGGCTGGCAAGGGGCCAATTCAAAAAAATGCGGCTGGACTGCAATTTTTTTGTAGTGCCGCACCGATTTGGGCGGCAACGCCGCACCTTGCAGGAGCGGACTTGCCCTGCGATTGGCCACTGGGCGATGCCGAGCGTCAACGCCCCTTGCGCGGCAGGTCGATGCTGACCCGCAGGCCGCCCATGGGGCTTTCCAGCAGCGCCAGGGTGCCGCCCCAGGCCTCGACGATATCGCGCACGATGCCAAGCCCCAGGCCATGCCCGTCGACCTGCTCGTCCAGCCGAGAGCCGCGCTCGAGCACCTGCAGGCGTGCCTGCTCGGGAATGCCGGGGCCATCGTCGTCCACCCACAGCTGGTAGCCATCGGCGCTCGGCGCGATGCCCAGGCGCACCTCGCTGTCGGCCCACTTGCAGGCGTTGTCCAGCAGGTTGCCGAGCAGCTCCAGCAGGTCTTCGCGATCCCACGGCAGCAACAGCCCGGGCGGCACGTCGCGCGCAAGCTGCAGGCCTTCGCCGTGGATCATCCCGAGCGTGGCCAGCAGCCCGGGCAATTCGGCGTCGCAGTCGAACTGGGCGCCTGGCAGCGCATCGCCGGCCAGGCGTGCGCGGTTGAGTTCACGGGACAAGCGCTGCTGGATCTGCTCCAGTTGTTCACGCAATGGCTCGCGAACATCCGGCAGGTCTTTCAACCGTTCGCTGGCGGCCAGGCTGAGCAGCACCGCCAGAGGGGTCTTCAGGGCATGGCCGAGATTGCCCAGGGCATTGCGCGAACGGCGCAGGCTGTCCTCGGTATGGGCCAGCAAGTGGTTGATCTGGTCCACCAAGGGTTGCAGCTCGCTGGGCACCTGGGCGTCGAGCTGCGAGCGCTGGCCTTGCTGCAACTGGGCGATCTGCTGGCGGGCGCGCTCCAGCGGGCGCAACGACCGGGTCACGGTGATGCGCTGCAATACCAGCACCAGCAGCAGGGCTACCAAGCCCATGCCCAGGCCGATCTGCTGCATGCGCCGAAAGCCGTCGCGTATCGGCGAATAGTCCTGGGCCACACTGATCGAAATATCCTGGCCCAGCCGCCGGTAGTCGGCGCGCAGGGCCAGCAGCTGCTGACCTTCCGGCCCCAGCTCATGGCTGTCCTCCAGGCCCGGCGCCGCCGGCTTGGGCATGTCCAGGTCCCACAGCGAACGGGAACGCCAGGTACCCTGGTCGAAGTCGATGCGAAAGTAGTAACCGGAAAACGGGCGCTGGTAGGCGGCGGAAATCCTCCGCTCGTCCAGTTGCAACCCCGCGGGCCCGCGTACCAGCGCCACCAGCAGGTTCTCGCTTTCCTTGCGCAGGCCAGCCTCCAGGTAGCGCTGCAGGCCGACCTCGAACAGCCACAGGGTCAGCTGGGCCAGGACCAGCCCGACCACCACCAGCACCGCCACCAGGCCAAGGCTCAGGCGCGCCTGGATCGACTTCACGCGGCGCTCCCGGCATATACGTAGCCCTGGCCGCGTCGCGTTTCGATCACGCTGCGGCCCAGCTTGCGTCGCAGGTGGTTGACATGCACCTCCAAGACGTTGGAATCGCGCTCGGTCTCGCCGTCATAGAGATGCTCGGCGAGGTGGCTCTTGGACAGCACCTGTTGCGGATGCAGCATGAAATAGCGCAGCAGGCGGAACTCGGCGGCGGTCAGCTGGATATCGACGCCATCGCGGCTGACACACTGGCGGCCTTCGTCCAGCTGCAGGCCGGCCGCTTCGAGGGTGGGCTGGTTGGCCAGCCCACGGGCGCGGCGCAACAACGCCTGGATGCGCAGCTGCAGCTCCTCGGGGTGGAAGGGTTTGGTCAGGTAGTCGTCGGCCCCGGCTTTGAGCCCTTCGATCCGCTCGGCCCAGGAGCCGCGCGCGGTGAGGATCAGCACCGGCGTGGCCAGGTTGGCGGCACGCCATCGGGCCAGCACGTCGAGCCCGGGCAACCCCGGCAGGCCGAGGTCAAGGATGATCAGGTCGTAGGGTTCGCTCTGGCCCTGGTACACCGCATCGCGGCCATCCGCCAGCCAGTCCACGGCATAGCCCTGGCGCTGCAGGCTGACGGTCAGTTCGTCGGCCAAGGGGACATTGTCCTCGACAAGCAGCAGGCGCATTCAGTCGTCTTCCTCGTCTTTGAGCAGCATTCCGTTGCGGGCGTCCAGCTTGATCTCGCGGACCACGCCATCGGGTGTCAGCAGTTCCACCTCGTACTCGTAGCGCTCGTGCTTTTCTTCGAGCTCCGCTTCCAGAAGGCGCGCCCCGGGGTAGCGCCCCAAGGCGGATTCGAGCAGTTGTTCCAGCGGCAGGATGATGCCCTTTTGCCGCAGCTCCAGGGCTTCATCCTGATCGAGGTCACGTGCAGCGGCCAGCGAACAGGCGGCCAACAGCGCAAACGCCAGGTAGCGCACCGTTCGCGGTAGATCGGTCATCAGCTGTCTCGTTCGTCCTTGAGGACTTCACCAGTCTTGGCGTCCAGGTCCACGTCCCATTCGACGTTCTGGCTGTCACGCAGCTCGACCTTGTAGATGTAGCGGCCGTACTCGTCCTCGAGCTCCGAATCGGTCACGGTGGCGCCTGGGTGCTTGGCCACGGCGGCGGCCTTGAGTTCGTCCAAGGACTTGATGGTCTTGGCATTCACCAGCTTGATCACTTCGTCAGGCTGGACATCCTTGGCCAGGGCAACGTTGGCACCCAGGGCAAGCACGGCGGCAGTGAACAGGGCAGTCAAGGTTTTCATTGGGCTCTCTCCATCGAGATGTACAAGTTGTCTACGGGCAAAGACTAACCAGTTGTCCTTAATTGAACCTGAAAACAGGCCGGGGGGATGATAGCGCAGTCTGCAGTTACTTCGCCTTTACAACGCGTCTGGAGCTGATCGCCACCGGGCGGTTGCACGAACGGCTGCAAGCCTTGTAACGAGCATGCTGGTAAACTGCCGGCCAGCATTGTTTTCAAGAGTCCTACAGCGTGGAAATCTTCAAGGAATTTACGTTCGAATCGGCCCACCGCCTGCCCAACGTCCCAGCCGGACACAAGTGCGGTCGCCTGCATGGCCACTCGTTCAAGGTCGGCCTGCACCTGACCGGCCCGCTCGATCCGCATACCGGCTGGATCCGCGACTTCGCCGAGATCAAGGCGATCTTCAAGCCGATCTACGAGCAGCTGGACCACAACTACCTGAACGACATCCCGGGCCTGGAAAACCCCACCAGCGAAGTGATCGCCAAATGGATCTGGGACCAGGTCAAGCCGCTGCTGCCTGAGCTGTCCAAGGTCCGCATCCACGAGACCTGCACCAGCGGTTGCGAATACAGCGGCGAGTGAGCCGCGCCCCGCGCCGTCATCTCCGCCAGCCCCTCACCGGCTCGCGCAAGCCGCCCCTAGCCCAGGGCGCTGTGGAGGAACGACGGCGCGATGTAACGCTGGTAATGGGCCTCGGAGAGCAGGAAGAACTCCCGGTCGATGGCATCACGCAACTGCGGCAACTCCCAATCGCGAAACTCCGGCAACAAGACCATGCCGTATGCCTCCAGGTCGCGGATCATGCGGGCGCCGCGCGCGATCAACTGGTAGGCCCAGCAATACTCGGACTGGTGCGCCAGAAAGCGGATGGAGCGCTGCTCCAGTTGCTGACGCAGGCGCGTTTTGTCGAACACCTCCAGCTTGGCCATCATCACCTGCACCAACAGGTGTTCCAGGCGCAGCCAGACGGCGCGCTTCTCGTCCTCGTCGTAGCTGTTCCAGTGGATCACTTCATGGTGGAAGCGCTTGCAGCCGCGGCATACCAGGTCGCCATAGACCGTGGAGCAGAGGCCGACGCAAGGCGTCTTGATGGATTGGTTGGACATATAGGAGCGATGGCTTTACGGCGGGACACCGGCCCATGTTAGCCCTTTGTCTAACCAGGGTCACTCGTTAAAGTCACATATGCCGCCTTACTTTCGTCCCGTTTTTACCGTAGAATCACACCGCCTTTTCAAGGCACCAATGTCCGTTGGAAGCTGTTTTCAAAGCGTCACGAGCACAGTTCATCCGGTAGAACGGCGTTGGCCGGGGCATGCCACCGTGCATGGCCCGCGCCAGCCCTCATCAGCTCACCGTTCTACAGGCGTAAAACTTTGAAAGCAGCTTCTGTAAGGATTCTCCGCGACCCTGGCTGGGCGGCCCAAAAAGCCGTGATTGCGCATGGGTGCGGGGAATGCTGGATGAGCGTCCCGGACTCCCTTTAGGGACCACTGATGAGGGTAATAACTGTGCTTGAAGCCTACCGCAAACACATCGAAGAGCGTGCCGCCCTGGGCATCGTGCCCCAGCCGCTGAACGCCGAACAAACTGCAGGCCTGGTCGAGCTGCTGAAGAACCCGCCGGCCGGCGAAGAAGCCTTCCTCGTAGACCTGATCACCCACCGCGTTCCCCCAGGGGTCGACGAAGCCGCCTACGTCAAGGCCGCTTTCCTCTCCGCTGTCGCCAAGGGCGAAGCCAAGTCGCCGCTGATCGACCGCAAGCACGCCACCGAACTGCTGGGTACCATGCAGGGCGGCTACAACATCGAAACGCTGGTTGCGCTGCTGGATGACGCCGAACTGGGCGCCGTCGCGGCCGAACAGCTCAAGCACACCCTGCTGATGTTCGATGCCTTCCACGACGTGGCCGAGAAAGCCAAGGCCGGCAACGCCAATGCCAAGGCCGTCCTGGAATCCTGGGCTGCCGGCGAGTGGTTCACCGCCCGCCCAGCCATCGCCGACAAGTACACCCTGACCGTGTTCAAGGTGCCTGGCGAAACCAACACCGACGACCTGTCCCCTGCCCCGGACGCCTGGTCGCGCCCTGACATCCCGCTGCACGCCCTGGCCATGCTGAAGATGGCCCGCGACGGCATCGAACCCCAGCAGCCAGGCTCGGTCGGCCCACTGGCCCAGATCGAAGCGGTCAAGGCCAAAGGCTTCCCGGTCGCCTACGTCGGCGACGTGGTCGGCACCGGCTCCTCGCGTAAATCGGCCACCAACTCGGTGCTGTGGTTCTTCGGCGACGATATCCCGTACGTGCCGAACAAGCGCGCCGGTGGCTTCTGCTTCGGCACCAAGATCGCCCCGATCTTCTACAACACCATGGAAGACGCCGGCGCCCTGCCGATCGAATTCGACTGCACCAACCTGGCCATGGGTGACGTCATCGACGTCTATCCGTTCAAGGGCGAAGTCCGTCGTCATGGTAGCGACGAGCTGGTCACCACCTTCGAACTGAAGACCGAAGTCCTGCTCGACGAAGTCCGCGCTGGCGGCCGTATCCCGCTGATCGTCGGCCGCGGCCTGACCGAGAAGGCCCGTGCCGAACTGGGCCTGGGTGCTTCCGACCTGTTCAAGAAGCCAGAGCAGCCTGCCGACACCGGCAAGGGCTTCACCCTGGCCCAGAAGATGGTCGGCCGCGCCTGCGGTCTGCCGGAAGGCCAGGGCGTGCGCCCGGGTGCCTACTGCGAGCCGAAGATGACCACCGTCGGATCCCAGGACACCACCGGCCCGATGACCCGCGACGAGCTGAAGGACCTGGCGTGCCTGGGCTTCTCCGCCGACCTGGTCATGCAGTCGTTCTGCCACACCGCGGCCTATCCGAAGCCGATCGATGTCACCACCCACCACACCCTGCCGGATTTCATCCGCACCCGTGGCGGCGTGTCCCTGCGTCCAGGCGACGGCATCATCCACAGCTGGCTGAACCGCATGCTGCTGCCTGACACCGTCGGCACCGGCGGCGACTCGCACACCCGCTTCCCGATCGGCATTTCCTTCCCGGCCGGTTCCGGCCTGGTGGCCTTCGCCGCCGCCACCGGCGTCATGCCGCTGGACATGCCGGAGTCGGTCCTGGTTCGCTTCAAGGGCAAGCTGCAGCCTGGCATCACCCTGCGTGACCTGGTCCACGCCATCCCTTACTACGCCATCCAGCAGGGCCTGCTGACTGTCGAGAAGAAGGGCAAGAAGAACATCTTCTCCGGCCGCATCCTGGAGATCGAAGGCCTCAACGAGCTGACCGTCGAACAAGCCTTCGAGCTGTCCGACGCCTCGGCCGAGCGTTCCGCTGCCGGTTGCACCATCAAGCTGCCGGAAGAGTCGATCGCCGAGTACCTGAAGTCCAACATCACCCTGCTGCGCTGGATGATCAGCGAAGGCTACGGTGACGCCCGCACCCTGGAGCGCCGCGCCCAGGCGATGGAAGCCTGGCTGGCCAAGCCGCAGCTGCTGTCCGCCGACGCCGATGCCGAGTACGCCGCGGTCATCGAGATCGACCTGGCCGACGTCAAGGAGCCTGTGCTCTGCGCGCCGAACGACCCGGACGACGCCCGCCTGCTGTCCACCGTTGCCGGCGACAAGATCGACGAAGTGTTCATCGGTTCGTGCATGACCAACATCGGCCACTTCCGCGCTGCCGGCAAGCTGCTGGACAAGGTCAAGGGCGGTATCCCGACCCGTCTGTGGCTGGCCCCGCCAACCAAGATGGATGCCCACCAGCTGACCGAGGAAGGCTACTACGGCATCTACGGCAAGGCCGGTGCGCGCATGGAAATGCCAGGCTGCTCGCTGTGCATGGGTAACCAGGCACGTGTGCAGACCGGTTCGACCGTGGTCTCCACCTCGACCCGTAACTTCCCGAACCGCCTGGGCGACGCTACCAATGTCTACCTGGCTTCGGCCGAGCTGGCCGCGGTTGCCTCGATCCTCGGCAAACTGCCGACCGTCGAAGAGTACCTGCAGTACGCCAAGGACATCGACAGCATGGCTGCCGACGTCTACCGCTACCTGAGCTTCGACCAGATCGCCGAGTTCCGCGAAGCGGCAGCCAACGCCAAGATCCCAGTGGTCCAGGCGTAAGCTGAGCAGTACGCTGTAAACGAAAGCCCCGGCAGCGATGCCGGGGCTTTTTTGTGGGCCATGCCGGGCCAATCGCGGGACAAACCCGCACAGGTCAGTACCTACCTGGGAGCGACGCCGCACCTGTGGGGGCTTGTCCCGCGATTGGGCCAGCATGGCCGCCCTCAAATGACGAATAGATCGACGAACCGCTGCACCGCCGTCCCTTCCAACCGCGCCTGATCCTTGCACAAGGCAAAGATTTCATCGCAACGCTGACGGGCAAACCGCGTCGCCAGGTTTTCCCGGAACTTGGCCTCCAGCAACGGTATCCCCTCCCCGCGCCGACGCCGATGCCCGATCGGGTACTCCACCACCACCTGCTCGGTATGGGTGCCGTCCTTGAAGAACACCTGCAGGCCATTGGCAATGGAACGCTTGTCCGCCTCCAGGTACTCGCGGCTGAACCGCGGCTCCTCGACGACTTCCATCTTCTCGCGCAACCGGTCGATGCTCGGGTGCACCGCGTGGAAGGCATCTTCGTAGTACTCGGCCACCAGGTCACCGAAGATCAGCGGCACGGCAACCATGTACTGCAGGCAATGATCGCGGTCGGCCGCGTTGGCCAACGGGCCGACCTTGGAAATGATGCGTATCGCCGATTCGTTGGTATTGATGACGATGCGGTCGACTTCATGCAGGCGATTGCGCACCTGGGGGTGCAAGGCCACCGCGGCCTCGCAGGCCGTCTGGGCGTGGAATTCCGCCGGGAAGCTGATCTTGAACAGCACGTTCTCCATCACATAGCTGCCGAACGGCTGTGGCAGGTGCAATATCCGCTGCTCGGCGGGCTTGAGCGCCAGGTCTTTATTGGTGTGGCTGAAGGACACATCGTAGAAGCCCCATTGCGGCGCCGTCAGCACGCCAGGCACGCCCATCTCGCCACGCATGGCAATATCGGCCAGGCGCACGCCGCGGCTGGAAGCATCACCGGCTGCCCAAGACTTGCGCGAGCCGGCATTGGGCGCATGACGGTAGGTGCGCAGCGCCTGGCCATCGACGAAGGCATGGGACAAGGCCGAGAGCATCTGTTCGCGATTGGCCCCCATGAGCCGTGCGCACACTGCGGTGGAAGCGACCTTGACCAGCACCACATGGTCGAGGCCGACTCGGTTGAAGGCGTTCTCCAGCGCCAGCACACCCTGGATCTCGTGGGCCATGACCATAGCCTCGAGCACGGTACGCATGGTCAGGGGCGGCTCGCCGTCGGCCACGCGCTTCTGGGAAAGGTGATCGGCGACCGCGAGGATGCCGCCGAGGTTATCCGAAGGGTGCGCCCATTCGGCAGCGAGCCACGTGTCGTTGTAGTCCAGCCAACGCACGGTGCAGCCGATGTCCCAGGCCGCCTTGACCGGATCCAGGCGGTAGGAAGTGCCAGGTACCCGCGCACCGTGTGGGACTACGGTACCTTCGACCAGCGGGCCGAGGTGCTTGGTGCATTCAGGGAAGCGCAGCGCCAGTAAGCCACAGCCCAATGTGTCCATCAGGCAGTTGCGCGCGGTGTCCAGGGCCTCGACCGACTCGACGCGGTAGTCGAGCACATAGTCGGCGATGGTCTGCAGCACCCGGTCGTAATCCGGGCGGTCATTGAGGTCTACGTTGGCGCTCATTGTCTGGCTCCCTGGGAGTGAGGGGCTGCCTTGCAGCCCATCGCGGGACAAGCCCGCTCCCACAAGTACACCGCTACTCTCACGGCTGCAGCGTACCTGTGGGAGCGGGCTTGCCCCGCGATGGGCCACAAAGCGGCCCCTCTCAATAAAAGCCGAGCACCAGGTGCGTGTTAGAAACTATCGCCAGGTACGCGTACCCAACCCTCCATCAACACGCGAGCGCTGCGGCTCATGATCGCTTTAGTCACGGTCCATTCACCGTCCACCTTGCGCGCCTCGGCGCCGACGCGCAAGGTGCCGGATGGGTGGCCGAAGCGCACGGCGCTGCGCTCGCCCCCGCCGGCAGCGAGGTTGACCAGCGTGCCGGGGATCGCTGCCGCCGTACCGATGGCCACCGCCGCGGTGCCCATCATCGCGTGGTGCAGCTTGCCCATCGACAGCGCCCGCACCAGCAGGTCGATGTCAGCGGCTTCGACCTGCTTGCCGCTGGAAGCAGTGTAGGCGGTCGGCGGCGCGACGAAGGCCACCTTGGGCGTGTGCTGACGCCCGGCAGCCTGGTCGATGTGTTCGATCAAGCCCATGCGCACGGCGCCATGGGCGCGAATGCTCTCGAAACGGGCAAGCGCGGCAGGGTCGCCGTTGATCGCGTCCTGCAACTCGGTACCGGTATAGCCGATGTCGGCCGCATTGACGAAAATGGTCGGGATACCGGCGTTGATCAGCGTTGCCTTGAACGTCCCGACGCCCGGCACCTGAAGGTCGTCCACCAGGTTGCCGGTGGGGAACATGGCGCCACCGTCGCCGTCTTCGTCGGCGGCCGGGTCGAGGAACTCCAATTGCACTTCGGCGGCCGGGAAGGTCACACCGTCCAGCTCGAAGTCACCGGTCTCCTGCACTTCGCCTTCGGTGATCGGCACATGGGCGATGATGGTCTTGCCGATGTTGGCCTGCCAGATGCGCACCGTGGCGATGCCGTTGTGCGGGATGCGCGCCGCATCCACCAAGCCGGCGCTGATGGCGAAGGAACCAACGGCGGCTGACAGGTTGCCGCAGTTTCCGCTCCAGTCGACGAAGGCCTTGTCGATGGCGACCTGGCCGAACAGGTAGTCGACGTCATGCTCCGGACGGGTGCTGCGCGAGAGGATCACGGTCTTGCTGGTGCTGGAGGTGGCACCGCCCATGCCGTCGATCTGCTTGGCGTAGGGGTCGGGGCTGCCGATTACCCGCAGCAACAGGGCGTCACGGGCAGGCCCGGGTTGCTGGGCACGTTCGGGCAGGTCCTGCAGGCGGAAGAATACGCCTTTGCTGGTGCCGCCACGGATGTAGGTGGCGGGAATCTTTACTTGCGGTACATGTGCCATGTTCAATTCCTGTCTTGCGCAGCCCCCTGTGGGAGCGGGTTCACCCGCGAAAGCGTCCGATCAGAAAACAATGTTGTATCTGCTGACGCATTCGCGGGTAAACCCGCTCCCACAGAGGATCGCGCTGCTCTTGATTAGGCAGTGCCTTCGAGGAAATCCTGGGCAAAGCGCTGCAACACCCCGCCCGCCTCGTAGATCGACACTTCTTCGGCGGTATCCAGGCGGCAGGTCACCGGCACCTCGACCCGCTCGCCGTTGCGCCGGGTGATGACCAGCGTCAGGGTCGCCCGCGGCGTGCGCGCACCCAGCACGTCGTAGGTTTCGCTGCCGTCCAGCTCCAAGGTCTTGCGGTTGGTGCCCGGCTGGAACTCCAACGGCAGCACGCCCATGCCCACCAGGTTGGTGCGGTGGATGCGCTCGAAGCCTTCGGCGACGATCGCTTCGACACCCGCCAGGCGCACGCCCTTGGCTGCCCAGTCACGGGACGAGCCCTGGCCGTAGTCGGCACCAGCGACGATGATCAGCGGCTGCTTGCGCTGCATGTAGGTCTCGATCGCCTCCCACATGCGCGTCACCTTGCCTTCCGGCTCGATGCGCGCCAGCGAACCTTGCTTCACGCTGCCGTCTTCGTTGCGCACCATCTCGTTGAACAGCTTGGGGTTGGCGAAGGTCGCGCGTTGGGCGGTCAGGTGGTCGCCACGGTGGGTCGCGTAGGAGTTGAAGTCCTCCTCCGGCAGGCCCATCTTCGCCAGGTACTCGCCTGCGGCGCTGTTGGCCATGATCGCGTTCGAAGGTGACAGGTGGTCGGTGGTGATATTGTCCGGCAGCACCGCCAACGGGCGCATGCCGCGCAGGGTACGCTCGCCGGCCAGGGCTCCTTCCCAGTAGGGCGGACGGCGGATGTAGGTGCTCATCGGGCGCCATTCGTACAGCGGCGCCACCTTCGGCCCCTTGTCCTCCTCGATAGCGAACATCGGGATGTAGACCTTGCGGAACTGCTCGGGCTTGACCGCCGCACGCACCACCGCATCGATCTCTTCATCGCTCGGCCAGATGTCCTTGAGGCGGATTTCCTTGCCATCCACCACGCCCAGCACATCCTTCTCGATGTCGAAGCGGATGGTGCCGGCGATGGCATAGGCCACCACCAGAGGTGGCGACGCGAGGAAGGCCTGCTTGGCGTACGGGTGGATGCGCCCGTCGAAGTTGCGGTTGCCCGACAGCACGGCGGTGGCATACAGGTCGCGGTCGATGATTTCCTGCTGGATCTTCGGGTCGAGCGCGCCGGACATACCGTTGCAGGTGGTGCAGGCGAAGGCGACGATGCCAAAGCCCAGTCGCTCCAGCTCCTTTTCCAGCCCCGCCTCTTCCAGGTACAGCTGCACGGCCTTGGAACCAGGCGCCAGGGAGGATTTCACCCAAGGCTTGCGCGCCAGGCCCAGCTTGTTGGCGTTGCGCGCCAGCAGGCCTGCCGCGATCACGTTGCGTGGGTTGCTGGTGTTGGTGCAGCTGGTAATGGCGGCGATGATCACCGCGCCGTCCGGCATCTGGCCAGGCACTTCTTCCCAGGCACCGGCAATGCCCTTGGCGGCCAGGTCGCTGGTGGCGACACGGGCGTGCGGGTTGGACGGGCCGGCCATGTTGCGCACCACGCTGGAGAGCTCGAAGCGCAGCACGCGCTCGTACTCGACCTGGCCCAGGCTGTCGGCCCACAGGCCCGTGGCTTTGGCATAGGTTTCCACCAGCTTGACCTGCTGCTCTTCGCGGCCGGTCAGCTTGAGGTAGTCGATGGTCTGCTGGTCGATGGCGAACATCGCCGCAGTGGCGCCGTATTCGGGGGCCATGTTGGAGATGGTGGCGCGGTCGCCCAGGGTCAAGGCGCGAGCGCCTTCACCGTAGAACTCGAGGTACGCGCCGACCACCTTCTGCTTGCGCAGGAATTCGGTCAGGGCCAAGACCAGGTCGGTGGCCGTGATGTTCGGCTGCAGCTTGCCGGTCAGCTCGACGCCGACGATTTCCGGCAGGCGCATCCACGAGGCGCGGCCGAGCATGACGTTCTCGGCCTCCAGCCCGCCGACGCCGATGGCGATCACACCCAGCGCATCGACGTGCGGGGTGTGGCTGTCGGTGCCGACGCAGGTGTCCGGGTAGGCCACGCCACGGTCGCTGTGGACCACCGGCGACATCTTCTCCAGGTTGATCTGGTGCATGATGCCGTTGCCCGGCTGGATCACATCGACGTTCTTGAACGCCTTCTTGGTCCAGTTGATGAAGTGGAAGCGGTCTTCGTTGCGACGGTCTTCGATGGCGCGGTTCTTCTCGAAGGCCTGTGGGTCGAAGCCGCCGCACTCCACGGCCAGGGAGTGGTCGACGATCAACTGGACCGGCACCACCGGGTTGACCTGGGCCGGGTCGCCGCCCTTGTCGGCGATGGCATCGCGCAGGCCGGCCAGGTCCACCAGGGCGGTCTGGCCGAGGATGTCATGGCACACCACGCGCGCCGGGAACCAGGGGAAGTCGAGGTCGCGCTTGCGCTCGATCAGTTGCCCGAGGGACGCATCGAGGGTGGCGGGGTCGCAACGGCGCACCAGGTTCTCGGCCAGCACGCGGGACGTATAGGGCAACCCGTCGTACGCGCCGGGCTTGATCGCCTCGACCGCCGCACGGGCATCGAAGTAGTCCAGGTCGGTGCCTGGCAGGGGCTTGCGGAATGCGGTGTTCATATCGTTATCCGGCTCGGTCACGGTGTTCGGAATGCAGGTCTGGCCACGAGGGCGCTACGCGCCCCTTTCGCGGCACAAGGCCGCTCCTACAGGTATTGCGCCGTCCTTGTAGGAGCGGCCTTGTGCCGCGAAAGGGCTGCAAGGCAGCCCCTGCGGTTTCAGCTCAGCGCTGCTCGATCGGCACGAACTTGCGCTGCTCGACGCCGACATATTCGGCGCTCGGGCGGATGATGCGGTTGTTGGCACGCTGCTCGAAGACATGCGCGGCCCAGCCGGTCAGGCGCGAGCAGACGAAGATCGGGGTGAACAGCTTGGTCGGGATGCCCATGAAGTGGTACGCCGAGGCATGGTAGAAGTCGGCGTTGGGGAACAGGCGCTTCTGCTCCCACATGGTCTTGTCGATGGCCTCGGAGACCGGGTACAAGACCTTGTCGCCCACCTGGTCGGCCAACTGCTTGGACCAGCCCTTGATCACCTCGTTGCGCGGATCGGACTCCTTGTAGATCGCATGGCCGAAGCCCATGATCTTGTCCTTGCGCTCGAGCATGCGCAGCAGCTCGGCCACGGCCTCCTGCGGGCTCTGGAAGCGCTCGATCAACTCCATGGCGGCCTCGTTGGCGCCGCCGTGCAGCGGGCCGCGCAGCGAACCGATGGCGGCGGTGATGCACGAGTACAGGTCCGACAGGGTCGAGGCACAGACGCGGGCGGTGAAGGTCGAGGCGTTGAATTCGTGCTCGGCGTAGAGGATCAGCGAGACGTTCATCACCTTGACGTGCAGCTCGCTCGGTTTCTTGCCGTGCAACAGGTGCAGGAAGTGGCCGCCGAGGGTGTCTTCGTTGCTGGTGCAGTCGATGCGCACACCGTGGTGGGTGAAGCGGTACCAGTAGCACATGATCGCCGGGAACACGGCCAGCAGGCGGTCGGTCTTCTCGCGCTGCTGCTCGAAGGTCAGTTCCGGCTCCAGGGTGCCGAGCACCGAACAACCGGTGCGCATCACATCCATCGGGTGGGCGTCGCGCGGGATGCGCTCGAGCACTTCCTTGAGCGCCTGGGGCAGGTCGCGTAGGCCCTTGAGCTTGCGCTTGTAGTCGTCCAGCTCGGCCTGGCTCGGCAGCTCGCCGTACAGCAGCAGGTAGGCCACTTCCTCGAATTCGGCACCGGCCGCCAGGTCGCGGACGTCGTAGCCACGGTAGGTCAGGCCGGCACCGGCCTGGCCCACGGTCGACAGCGCGGTCTGCCCGGCCACCTGGCCACGCAGGCCCGCGCCACTGAGTACTTTTGCTTCGGCCATGGTGTGTTCTCCTTTCTTGAATTTGTTATCGAATCTTGCTGGCTAAACCCAGGTGGACGGTCCAGCCCTATCGCCGGCTTGCCGGCGATGAGGCCATCACAGGCTCAACCTTTCTTCTGGGCGAACAACGCATCGAGGCTCTGCTCGAAGGCGTGGTAGCCGATGGCATCGTAGAGCTCCATGCGGGTCTGCATGGTATCGATCACGTTCTTCTGGGTACCGTCGCGGCGCAACGCGGTGTAGACGTTCTCGGCAGCCTTGTTCATGGCGCGGAAGGCCGACAGCGGGTACAGCACCAGCGAGACGTCGACCGAGGCCAGCTCTTCGGTGGTGTACAGCGGGGTCGCGCCGAACTCGGTGATGTTGGCCAGGATCGGTGCCTTTACCCGATCGGCGAAGGTCTTGTACATCGAAAGCTCGGTGATCGCTTCCGGGAAGATCATATCGGCGCCCGCCTCGATACATGCGGCGGCACGGTCCAGGGCGGCGTTCAGGCCTTCGACGGCCAGGGCGTCGGTGCGCGCCATGATCACGAAGCTGTCGTCGGTACGGGCATCCACCGCAGCCTTGATGCGGTCGACCATTTCCTGCTGGGAGACGATTTCCTTGTTCGGGCGGTGGCCGCAGCGCTTGGCACCAACCTGGTCCTCGATATGAATGGCGGCGGCGCCGAACTTGATCATCGAGCGCACGGTACGCGCCACGTTGAAGGCCGAGGCACCGAAGCCGGTGTCCACGTCCACCAGCAGCGGCAGGTCGCACACATCAGTGATGCGGCGCACGTCGGTCAGCACGTCATCCAGGCCGCTGATGCCCAGGTCTGGCAGGCCCAGGGAGCCGGCCGCGACACCGCCACCGGAGAGGTAGATGGCCTTGAAACCAGCGCGCTTGGCCAGCAGGGCGTGGTTGGCATTGATGGCCCCTACCACTTGCAACGGATGTTCGGCGGCAACCGCGTCACGGAAACGCTGGCCGGGCGTGCTCTTCACAGTCATGACTCACCTCGTGGGCTATTGTTGTCGACGCCTTGGTAGTGGCGCTCGATGTTGCGTTTGGACGCGCCGATGTGGCGACGCATCAGGAGTTCGGCCAGCTCGCCGTCACGGTCGGCGATGGCGTCGAGAATGCGGTGATGCTCGGCGAAGGCCTGGTGCGGGCGGTTGGGCGTGGCGGAGAACTGGATGCGGTACATGCGCACCAGTTGGTACAGCTCGCCGCAGAGCATCTTGACCAGGGTCTGGTTGCCGCTGCCCTGGATGATCCGGTAGTGGAAGTCGAAATCGCCTTCTTGCTGGTAGTAGCCAACACCGGCCTGGAAGGCGGCATCGCGCTCGTGGGTGTCGAGCACCCGGCGCAGCTCGTCGATATCGGCCAGGCTCATGCGCTCGGCGGCCAGGCGGCAGGCCATGCCTTCCAGGGATTCGCGGATTTCGTACAGCTCGATCAGCTCGGCATGGTTGAGCGACACCACTCGGGCGCCAACGTGGGGTACCCGCACCAGCAGGCGCTGGCCCTCCAGGCGATGGATGGCCTCGCGCAATGGGCCACGGCTGATACCGTAGGTACGGGCCAGCTCCGGTTCGGAGATCTTGCTGCCCGGGGCGATCTCGCCCTTTACGATGGCGGCCTGGATACGCCGGAAGACGTTCTCCGATAGCGTTTCGGAATCATCCGTCGTGGGCAGCACAGCCTGGGTGGCATCCCGCATGATTGTCGACACCTTGTGTTTCGATAGCGCAAAAGCTAGCCAAATGCAGGAGCTTAGTCAAAGACAAAATCAACATTGTCGACAATTGTCTAAGAACGAACTTAAACAGCCCGCTCGCTGTCAGATCGCGGCGCGCTGGCGTCGAAACGTTGGCGTGATAGAATGCCGCGCTTCCCAAGGGAGTATGGATAGTGTGTCTGCCACCCCCTGAGGTGTTGACAGATGAACGAGGATGCTTGCGCAGTACTTGCCAGTCGCCTTGCCCCGAACCCGCACAGCACCGCGCCAGGATTTATGAGACTTACACCCGCTTCATTGCTGTTCTGCCTCGCCCTGCTGCCGGCCCTTGGCCAGGCGGCGGAAAAGACCGTCTACGGTCTGAACGAATACGCCCGCCTTTCCGACCTCGACCTGGAAGTGGCGGCCAAGCTCGACACCGGTGCCAAGACCGCGTCGCTGAGCGCACGCGACATCAAGCGCTTCAAGCGCAACGGCGAAAGTTGGGTACGTTTTTACCTGGCCATCGACGCCGCCCATTCGCACCCGATCGAACGGCCATTGGCCCGCGTCAGCAAGATCAAGCGGCGCGCCGGTGACTACAATCCTGACGAGGGCAAGGCCTACACGGCCCGCCCGGTCATCGAACTGGATATCTGCATGGGCCAGGCACTGCGCACCATCGAGGTCAACCTCACCGACCGCAGCGCCTTCCAGTTCCCGCTGTTGATCGGCTCCGAGGCGCTCAAGCATTTTGACGCCCTGGTCGATCCAAGCCTTAAATACGCGGCCGGCAAACCCGCCTGCGCCACCAAAGCTCCCACCGCAGAGTAAACCCGATGCGCTCTCTTACCCTTCACCTGAAAGTCCTGATCACCGTACTGGTGCTCCTGGGCGTGCTGGTCACGGCCTACCAGATCTTCATCCTCGGCATCCCGGTGACCGAAGACGCGACCGACGACCTGTGGAACATCGACGCCAAGGTCGAATTCGTCGCCAACCCGAAGGACCCGGTCAAGGTGCAGATGTTCGTGCCGCCGCTGAACCGTGACTACGTGAGCCTCAACGAGAGCTTCATCTCCAACAACTACGGGGTGAGCGTCAACCGGGCCGACGGCAACCGCAAGGTGACCTGGTCGGCACGCCGCGCCAGTGGTAACCAGACGCTCTACTACCGCCTGGTGCTGACCAAGCGCTACAGCAGCGAGAAGGCCACGGTCAAAGGGCCGACCTTCCGCGACAGCCTGGCCCTGGAAGGCCCCGAGAAGATCGCCGCCGAAGCCCTGATGGCACCGATCCGCCAACACTCGGCAGACGTCGAAACCTTCGTCAGCGAGACCATCAAGCGGGTCAACAACCTCAACGACGACAACGTCAAGCTGCTGCTGGCCGGCGACACCTCGTCCATGAAGAAGGCCCAGGTCATCGACCTGCTGCTGTCGATCGCCCACGTGCCGATGGAAAAGGTCCACACCATCCGCCTGGTCGCCGACACCCCGCAAACGCCTGAACTGTGGCTGCGCAGCTTCAACGGCAACGACTGGCTGTACTTCAACCCGGACACCGGCGAACAGGGCCTGCCCAGCGACCGCCTGCTGTGGTGGACCGGCGATGACAACCTGATCACCGTCGATGGCGGCAAGAAAGCCAATGTCACCTTCAGCATGAACAACAGCGAGATGAACGCCATCCGCCTGGCCAAGCTGACCGACGAGAACACCGACGCCGACTTCCTCGAATATTCGCTGTACGGCCTGCCCCTGCAGACCCAGCAGACCTTCATGATCATGGTGATGATCCCGATCGGCGTACTGGTCATCCTGGTGCTGCGCAACCTGATCGGCCTGCAGACCCTCGGTACCTTCACCCCGGTACTGGTCGCCCTGGCCTTCCGTGAAACCCAGCTGGGCTTCGGCATCGTGCTGTTCACGGTGATCACGGCCCTGGGCCTGTCGCTGCGCTCCTACCTTGAACACCTGAAGCTGCAGATGCTGCCGCGCTTGTCGGTGGTGCTGACCTTCGTGGTGGTACTGATCGCTGCCATCAGCCTGTTCAGCCACAAGCTGGGCCTGGAGCGCGGCCTGTCGGTGGCCCTGTTCCCCATGGTGATCCTGACCATGACCATCGAGCGCCTGTCGATCACCTGGGAAGAGCGTGGCGGCGGCCATGCCATGAAGGTGGCCATCGGCACGCTGTTCGCCGCGTCCATCGCACACTTGCTGATGAGCGTGCCTGAACTGGTGTACTTCGTCTTCACCTTCCCTGCCGTACTGCTGATCCTGGTGGGCTTCATGCTGGCGATGGGCCGCTACCGCGGCTACCGCCTGACCGAGCTCGTTCGCTTCAAGGCTTTCGTGAAGGCTGACGCTTGATGTTCGGACTGATCAAGACCTGGAAAGCCCTGGAGGCCCGGGGCATCATGGGTATCAATCGGCGCAATGCGGACTACGTCCTGAAGTACAACAAGCGCCACCTGTACCCGATCGTCGACGACAAGATCATCACCAAGGAGCGTGCGCTCAAGGCCGGTATCCATGTGCCGGAGATGTACGGCATCATCGAGACCGAGAAGGAAATCGACAAGCTCGAGCAGATCATCGGCGGGCGTAACGATTTCGTCATCAAGCCGGCCCAGGGGGCTGGCGGTGACGGCATCATGGTCATCGCCGACCGCTTCGAGGACCGTTACCGCACGGTCTCGGGCAAGATCATCAGCCACGAGGAGATCGAGCACCAGATCTCCAGCATCCTGACCGGCCTGTACTCGTTGGGCGGGCACCGCGACCGCGCACTCATCGAGTACCGGGTGACCCCGGACCAGATCTTCAAGAGCATCAGCTATGAAGGCGTGCCGGACATCCGCATCATCGTGCTGATGGGCTACCCGGTGATGGCCATGCTGCGCCTGCCGACGCGCCAGTCCGGCGGCAAGGCCAACCTGCACCAGGGCGCCATCGGCGTGGGTGTGGACCTGGCCACCGGCGTGACCCTGCGCGGCACCTGGCTGAACAAGATTATCAGCAAGCACCCGGACACCACCAATGCAGTGGATGGCGTGCAGTTGCCGAACTGGGACGGCTTCATGAAGCTGGCTGCCAGCTGCTATGAGTTGTGTGGGCTGGGCTATATCGGCGTGGACATGGTCCTGGACCAGGACAAGGGCCCGTTGATCCTCGAGCTCAACGCCCGCCCCGGCCTGAACATCCAGATCGCCAACGACTGCGGCCTGACCCAGCGCACCCATGCCATCGAGGCACACCTGGAAGCGCTGGCCAAGGATGGCGTGAAGGAAGACGCCGAGCAGCGCGTGCGGGTATCGCAAGGGATGTTCGGGCACGTTCACTCGCACTGACCCCCAGGGCCCAATCGCGGGACAAGCCCGCTCCCACAGGTACCGCGCCGCGCTTGAAAGCTGCGCTGATCCTGTGGGAGCGGGCTTGTCCCGCGATTGTACTGGCTCTCTCTGCCACAAAGGCCGCAGCCAGCGCTGGCCCGCTTCCTTCCAGGCGAATACAATCCCCTCCTCGCTTTGTCATCGCCGCCCACTCTGATGCCAACCTGTACGCTCCACCCCCTGCCCTACCAGCCCGACCCCGCCCATTACTTCGCCCGCCTGCGCCAGGCGCCCGGCGCGATCCTGCTCGACAGCGCCCGCCCCGGCGCCGAGCGCGGCCGCTTCGACCTGCTCAGTGCCTGGCCATTGCAGCACCTGCAAGCCCAGCCCAGGGAAGACGGCCGGGCCTACCTGCAACGCCTGCGAGAAGCCCTGGCCCAGCTGGGCCATGCGCAGCTGCCAGGCGGCATCGAGCTGCCCTTCGCGGGCGGCCTGATCGGCTACCTGAGCTACGATTTCGGTCGGCGCCTGGAGCAACTGCCGAGCCTGGCCAGCGACGACCTCGGCCTGCCCGACGCCCAGCTGGGCCTGTACGCCTGGGCGCTGATCAGCGATCACACGCTCGCCACCACGCAACTGGTGTTCCACCCAAGCCTTGCCAACAGCGAGCGCCAACGCCTGGTCCAGCTGTTCGAGGCCCCCAACGCCGTGGAAGGCGGCGACTTCCGTTTGCTGGCGCCCATGCGCGGCGATCTGCAGCCAGCGCAGTACCGCAGCGCGTTCGACAGGGTCCAGCAGTACATCCAGGCCGGCGATTGCTACCAGATCAACCTGACCCAGCGCTTTCGCGCCCCCTGCCAGGGCGACCCGTGGCGGGCCTACCAGGCCTTGCGCAAGGTCTGCCCCACGCCGTTCTCCGGCTACCAGCAGCTGGCCGACGGCAGCGCACTGCTGAGTTTTTCGCCGGAACGCTTCATCCAGGTCAGCCAGGGCCAGGTAGAAACCCGGCCGATCAAGGGCACCCGCCCCCGCGCCAGCGACCCACAGGAAGACGCACGCAACGCCGCCGAGCTGCAGGCAAGCCCGAAGGACCGTTCGGAAAACCTGATGATCGTCGACCTGCTGCGCAACGACCTGGGGCGCACCTGCGAGATCGGCTCGGTGAAGGTGCCCGAGCTGTTCAGCCTGGAGAGCTACCCCAATGTCCACCATCTGGTCAGCAGCATCACCGGCCGCCTGGCCGCTGGCAAGGACGCTCTGGACCTGATCGGCGACAGCTTCCCCGGCGGCTCGATCACCGGGGCACCGAAGATCCGCGCCATGCAGATCATCGACGAGCTGGAGCCCACGCGCCGCGCGCTGTATTGCGGTTCGCTGCTGTATGTGGACGTGCGCGGCGAAATGGACAGCTCCATCGCCATCCGCAGCCTGCTGGTCAAGGGTGGGCAGGTCAGCTGCTGGGGCGGCGGCGCGGTGGTGGCCGATTCCGACTGGGAAGCCGAGTACGAGGAATCCATCGCCAAGGTGCGGGTGTTGATGGAAACCTTGCAGCGTCTGTGATTCGACGCCTCCGGCCCAATCGCCGGCTTGCCGGCGATAGCGCCTGGACAGACACTGCCGAAGCCATTTTTTGTTACCATCAGCCCATTACGAGCGCACAGCGCCACTCACCCGATGGAAACCGCCTGATGAGCCAACCCTTCGACGTCGCCGCCCTGGCCGCGACCTATGCCAGCAAGTCCCCCCAGGACATCCTCAAGCTCGCCTTCGAACACTTCGGTGACGACCTGTGGATCTCGTTCAGCGGCGCCGAGGACGTGGTGCTGGTCGACATGGCCTGGAAGCTGAACAAGCAGGTCAAGGTATTCAGCCTCGATACCGGCCGACTGCACCCGGAGACCTACCGCTTCATCGACCAGGTGCGCGAGCAGTACAACCTGCCGATCGAGATCCTCAGCCCCGACCGCGACAAGCTCGACCCCTTCGTCAAGGAAAAGGGCCTGTTCAGCTTCTACAAGGACGGCCACGGTGAGTGCTGCGGTATCCGCAAGATCGAGCCGCTGCGTCGCAAGCTGGCCACCGTGAGCGCTTGGGCCACCGGCCAGCGCCGCGACCAGAGCCCAGGCACCCGCAGCCAGGTGGCCGTGCTGGAAGTGGACTCGGCGTTCTCCACGCCCGAGCGCACCCTGTACAAGTTCAACCCGCTGGCGCAGATGACCAGCGAGGAAGTCTGGGGTTATATCCGCATGCTCGAGCTGCCCTACAACAGCCTGCATGAGCGCGGCTTCATCAGCATCGGCTGCGAGCCCTGCACCCGACCTGTGCTGCCGAACCAGCACGAGCGCGAAGGGCGTTGGTGGTGGGAAGAGTCCACCCAGAAGGAATGCGGATTGCACGCCGGCAACCTGATAACCAAGGCATAAGTCAGCGGGGTCGCTTCGCGCCCCATCACGGCACAAGGCCGCTCCCACAGGTGTAGGAGCGGCCTTGTGCCGCGAAAGGGCTGCAAAGCAGCCCCGGAATGCCAGATCAGTGCACCGGCAGCTCGACACCTTCGAACAGGTCTTCAAGCTCCTGCTTGTTATGACACTGGATCGCCTTGGCCATCACCTCGCGGGTCAGGTGCGGAGCGAACTTCTCGATGAAGTCGCACATGAAGCCGCGTAGGAAGGTGCCACGACGGAAACCGATCTTGGTGATGCTGGCCTCGAACAGCTCGCTGGCATCCAAGGCCACCAAGTCGCTGTCGAGCTTGGTGTCCACGGCCATCTTGGCCACGATGCCCACACCCAGGCCCAGGCGCACATAGGTCTTGATGACGTCGGCATCGGCTGCGGTGAACACCACCTTGGGCGTCAGGCCGCGATGGTTGAAGGCTTCGTCAAGCTTCGAGCGGCCGGTGAAACCGAATACGTAAGTGACGATCGGGTATTCGGCGACCGCCTCGAGGGTCAGCTTCGGCAGCTTGGTCAGGGGGTGGCCCTGGGGCACGACCACGCAACGGTTCCATTTATAGCAAGGCATCATGATCAGGTCGCCGAACAACTCCAACGCCTCGGTGGCGATGGCGAAGTCGACGGTACCGTCGGCGGCCATCTCGGCGATCTGCATCGGCGAGCCCTGGTGCATGTGCAGGGCCACTTCCGGGTATTGCTTGATGAAGTTGCTGATCACCGGCGGCAACGCATAGCGCGCCTGGGTGTGGGTGGTGGCGATGGACAGGGTGCCCTTCTTCTCGTTGGAGAATTCCTGGGCAATCTGCTTGATGCTCTCGACCTTGCGCAGGATCTCGCCTGCGGTGTTGATGATGCGTTCCCCCGCTGGCGTGACGCGGGTCAGGTGCTTGCCGCTGCGGGCGAAGACTTCGACGCCGAGCTCGTCCTCGAGCAGGCGGATCTGTTTGCTGATCCCGGGCTGGGAGGTATAGAGGCTCTGCGCTGTCGCGGAGACGTTGAGGTCATGGTGCGCCACTTCCCAGATGTAGCGCAGTTGTTGAAGCTTCATAGGTTTCCCTCGGATCAGCGGTAGGTCACCGGCAGCTGGCAGCGACGAGATATAACTATATTAGTGGTTCTCGAAATAAATCTAGAACTATTTTGTTACATGCCACGGATTCGACCCACCCCGTCCTCACCCTTTCCTACGCCCTAAATGCTGGGCCAGCGGCACCATGTAGACGGGCACAGGCGACAGTTGCAGCAACCGCGCCGCCGTTCGACCAATCGGTACATCCACCCCCGCCCCCTGGCTGTGGCTGCCGAAGATCAGCAGATCGACATTCAGCCGCCGGGTCTGCTCGATGATCACCTGGGCCGGGTCGCCCTGGCGCACCCTGACTGCACGGATCAAGGCCAGGTCCGCCTCCTCGCCCAACTCGTCGCGAAAATTCTCCAGCACCCGCTGTTCGATGTTGGCCAGGACCGTATTCACGCCTTCGCTGTGCAGGGCGTCCAAGGTCTGCTCGTCGAGGTAGCTCTGCAGCAGGGACTCAGCGAACTGCCCCATGGGTTCGACCGCATGGATCACATACAGCTCTGCATTGAAGGTCCGCGCCAGGGCCAAGGCGTGTTGCATGACAAAAGGCGCGTATACCCCGAGGTCGGTGGCATACAGCATGGAATGGATCATTCGACCTCCTCGACTGCCGCAACGGCAGAGCAAGGTTCAGCTTAGCAGCGCCATACAACGCCGCCCGCGCCATCCGGCGCGCTGGCGCCACGGGCGGCCGGGGATGGGAAGGGGGTGGCGCAGGCCCGTCGGGCGCCACTTGGCGATGAAAAGTCGCTTTGACGGTAAAAACCCCGTGACGACAGGGGTCAGCCCATTGTCGAGCCACCTTGTAACGCGCTAAGGTTCGGCTCCCCGTTGCGAACAATCTTGCTGCTGGGCCGCACGGGGCTGGCGGCCGGCACCCGTGACCTGACGAGTAACACGATGGCTGATTTACCGATCGACGACCTTAACGTTGCCTCCAACGAGACCTTGATCACCCCTGATCAGCTCAAGAAGGAACTTCCCCTCAGCGCCCAGGCCCTGCAGACCGTGACTGCCGGCCGTGAAGTGGTGCGCAATATCCTCGACGGCAAGGACCATCGACTGTTCGTCGTGGTTGGCCCCTGCTCCATCCATGACATCAAGGCCGCCCATGAATATGCCGAGCGCCTGAAGGTGCTGGCTGAAGAGGTGTCCGACACCTTGTACCTGGTGATGCGCGTGTACTTCGAGAAGCCGCGCACCACCGTCGGCTGGAAGGGCCTGATCAACGACCCGTACCTGGATGACTCCTTCAAGATCCAGGACGGCCTGCACATCGGTCGCAAGCTGTTGCTTGACCTGGCCGAAATGGGCCTGCCAACCGCCACCGAAGCCCTCGACCCGATCTCCCCGCAGTACCTGCAGGACCTGATCAGTTGGTCGGCCATCGGCGCCCGCACCACCGAATCCCAGACCCACCGGGAAATGGCCTCGGGCCTGTCCTCGGCGGTCGGCTTCAAGAACGGCACCGATGGCGGCCTGACCGTGGCCATCAACGCCCTGCAATCGGTGTCCAAGCCGCACCGCTTCCTGGGCATCAACCAGGAAGGTGGCGTGTCCATCGTCACCACCAAGGGCAACGCCTACGGCCACGTGGTGCTGCGTGGTGGCAACGGCAAGCCGAACTATGATTCGGTCAGCGTCGCACTGTGCGAACAGGACCTGGCCAAGGCCAAGATCAAGCCCAACATCATGGTCGACTGCAGCCACGCCAACTCCAACAAAGACCCTGCCTTGCAGCCGTTGGTGATGGAGAACGTCGCCAATCAGATCCTCGAAGGCAACCAGTCGATCATCGGCCTGATGGTCGAAAGCCACCTGAACTGGGGCTGCCAGGCGATTCCGAAGGACCTGGGCGAACTGCAGTACGGCGTCTCCATCACCGATGCCTGTATCGACTGGAGCGCCACCGAGAAGGCCCTGCGCAGCATGCGCGCCAAGCTCAAGGACGTCCTGCCCCAGCGTCAACGCGGCTGACACCTCGCTGCAACGAAAACGCCGGGCAATGCCCGGCGTTTTCATATTCGTGGAACCAACCTGGTTCAGGCCTTGCTCGAATGGCGCTGCTGGCGTTCCATGTAACGCTCCACGTACGAGCAGGACGGAATCACCGTGTAGCCCATCTGTTCGGCATATTCCAGGGCCTTTTCGGTCAAGGCAGCGGCGATCCCCCGCCCACGCAGGGCATTGGGCACGAAGGTGCGATAGATATCCAGCGTCTGCTTGCCCAGGTCCATGTACGTCAGGTAAGCCCGGTGACCGTCCACATTGGTCTCGAACTGATGACCGGCCTGGTCATGGTGGATGGTCAACGCTTCACTCATCACTACTCCTCGCAGGTCTTGTCGGCAGACCCTTACCTTTACCGATGGTTTTTCCGGCGGAGGAACCTCTACGCCACCCCTGCCCCCTTGGACCGCCAGGCGATCCGAATCGTTCTGCAGCATGGGCACCTACAAATAGTAGGCGCCACAAGCAGGATTGCTCAAGGTGGCAGCGGGTAAAAATGCCCAAGGCGTGCCTCGAGCCGTTTTGCAACGGCCCCGGTTTGTTGTAGGCCTAAGACGCTGGTCGACCGTTAAAGTCACCTTTAGTTCAACAAAAAGTTTCTGCAACACAATCATTTGCGAAGGCTGCGCAAAATTTTCACAGTGCCCATACAAAGGTTGTCACCTTCTCCCCTCCGGCAACATTTTTTTTGCAGTTCTTGCGCTCAGTCAGTTTACTTACTACAAGTAATGGGTACTATGTACGCCGGCCAGTTTCTCTTTTCCGAGAGATGGCTATTTAATAGAAAGTCCTTGAAGGGGAACACGATGAACAACGTTCTGAAATTCTCTGCTCTGGCCCTGGCCGCAGTTCTGGCTACCGGTTGCAGCAGCGTCTCCAAAGAAACCGAAGCTCGCCTGACTGCTACCGAAGACGCAGCAGCTCGCGCTCAAGCCCGTGCCGATGAAGCCTACCGTAAGGCTGATGACGCTCTGGCTGCCGCTCAGAAGGCTCAGCAGACCGCTGACGAAGCCAACGAGCGCGCTCTGCGCATGCTGGACAAAGCCAGCCGTAAGTAATAATCCTCACGGATTGTTATGGAGCCGACCCACTAGTGGGTCGGCTTTTTTATTGCCGGGGTGAAAAGCACAGCGCAAAAACGAACAAGGCCTGCACTAAGGCAGGCCTCGCTGGAGCGGGTTTAACCGGACACCGGCCCGGCGTTAAACACAACGTCGTTACTGCAGCTCCGGCGGAATGCTCGATACCATCGGCGCCGCTTGCCCGCTGACCGGTACAGCGATTTCCACGGGCATGCCATCTTCGGCTGCCACCACATCGCGCACCATGTCCCAGTTCATGCGCAGGTTGTTGGCCAGGTCTTCGCGCTTGAGCAAGGCATTGATGACAGCGGTGTGTTTATCCACCACCGACGGATCGCCATGATCGTCCAATGGCGTGTGGGCCTCGAGATAGACCTTGCCGCCACTGATGCCGAACTTGTAGGGCTCGTTGATGATGCGCACCGGCGTGCCCACCGGCACCATCTTGGACAGTTCCAGTACATTGTTATTGAGCATGCGGAAGCAACCGTGGCTGGTACGCATGCCGATACCGAACTTCTTGTTCGAGCCATGGATCAGGTAGCCCGGCACGCCCAGGGTGAACTTGAACGGCCCCAGCGGGTTGTCCGGCCCGGCAGGCACCACGGCCGGCAGGATGTCACCATCGGCGGCATGCTCGGCACGGATCGAGGCCGGCGGTGTCCAGGTCGGGTTCGGGGTCTTGGCAGTGATCTTGGTGTTGGCGATCGGCGAACCCCAACCTTCGCGCCCGATACCCAGCGGGAAGGTGTGCACCACGTTCTGCCCTTTCGGGTAGTAATACAGACGGTACTCGGCCAGGTTGATGACGATGCCTTCACGAGGCCCCGGTGGCAGGATATAGCGGGTCGGCAGGATGATTTCGGTGCCGGCGCCCGGCAGCCACGGGTCGACGCCCGGGTTGGCCGCGATCATCTCGGTGTAGCCAAGGTCATTGGCAGTGCCGATGTCGGCAAAGGTGTCCTCGTACTTGGCCTTGATCACCTGCACCTGACCGACGATGTCTTCACCGGGAGGTGGCAACGGCAACTCCAGCGCAACGGTGGGCCCCGCTACCAGCAGGGCGGCCAGGGAGAGGCTACGGGTGACGGCGGGAAGGCGCGGCAACATCCGGTAAATCCTTCGAAAGAGAGGTCAAGAGAATCGATTGTACACCTGCGCTGGTACAAGCGGGAGGCGTCTGCGCTTCAGATGATGGAAGGCGCTCAGAGTTCCGGCCACACCGGGCGCATGCCGCGCCGCTGGGCATCGAGGATTGCCCGGCACAACGGGCACAGGCGGCCATCGCGATAGACCGAGCGCTCCACCCCGGACCAACGCGGTTGCGCAGGCAGAAGGCCGCCGCACAAAGTGCGGTCGGCCGGCACGCCCAGCTCGAGCTGGCGAGCCACCAGGTGAACGCGAACCTCCTGGCAGGCGAACAGGTCGAGCTGCTCATCGGGCTCGATCAGTTGATAGGCATACAAGGACCAGGCGGGGCGTGGCATCGGGGGCTCTCGGAACGGGGGGCGCAACATTAGCCGAAACCCGCTCCCGATAAAAGCGTCACAACAGCGGTTTTATCGCCGGCCAGGCATTTTCCAGCAAGCGCTGCTGCGCAGCCTGGGCCGGATGGATGCCATCGGCCTGCATCATCTGCGGCACGCCACCGACACCTTCGAGGAAGAACGGCACCAGCGGCACCTGTTTCTGGGTCGACAGCTGCTCGTAGACCTGGGCGAACGCCTGGGTGTAGCGCACGCCATAATTGGGCGGCAGGCGCATGCCCAGCAACACCACCTTGGCACCGGCCTCGCGGGCCTGGTCGATCATCGAGGCAAGATTTTGTTGCAATTGCTGCGGCGGCTGGCCACGCAGCCCATCGTTGCCGCCCAGCTCCAGCACCACCAAGCTCGGCTGGTGGGCTGCAAGCAGCGCCGGCAGCCGCGCCTGGCCGCCTGCGCTGGTATCGCCACTGATCGAGGCATTGACCACCCGATCGTCAAACCCCTCCTCCTTGAGCTTCTGCTGCAACAGGGCCACCCACCCCAGGCGGGTATCCAGGCCAAAACCGGCGCTGATACTATCCCCGACGACCAGCAGTGTACCCGCCGCCGCAGTCTGGGCCAGGCAATACAGGGCCAGACCGGCACTCAACCACCACACTCGCATCGGATTCTCCATGGGCCCCAGCATTCTCGTTGCGCAGCACCTTAGCAAAGTGGTCCCCAGCGCGGAAGGCGACCTGACCATCCTGCACGCGCTTTCCCTCTCCCTTGAGCAAGGCGATAGCCTGGCCATCGTCGGCGCCTCGGGCTCCGGCAAGTCGACCCTGCTCGGCCTGCTCGCCGGCCTCGACCGGCCCAGCGCCGGCAAGGTCATCCTCGCCGGCCACGACCTGGGCACCCTGGACGAGGACCAGCGCGCCCGGGTACGGGCCGAGCATGTAGGCTTCGTGTTCCAGTCGTTCCAGTTGCTCGACAGCCTCAATGCGCTCGAGAACGTCATGCTGCCGCTGGAGCTGGACGGCCGCCGCGATGCCCGCGAGCATGCCCGCAGCCTGCTGGAGCGGGTTGGCCTGGGCAAGCGCCTGAGCCATACGCCGCGGCAGTTGTCCGGTGGCGAGCAGCAGCGCGTGGCAATCGCCCGGGCCTTCGCTGCCCAGCCGGCCGTGCTGTTCGCCGACGAGCCCACCGGCAACCTCGACAGCCACACCGGGGAACGCATCAGCGACCTGTTGTTCGAACTGAACAAGGAACGCGGCACCACCCTGGTGCTGGTCACCCACGATGAGCGCCTGGCCCAGCGCTGCCGTCGCCTGATCCGCCTGGATGCCGGCCGCCTGGTGGCGCCCCTGGAGCCCTGATGACCCGCCTGTCCTTTTCCCGCCTGGTCGGCCTGGCCCTGCGCCAGTTGCTGCGCGATGCCCGCGCCAACGAAGTGCGGGTGCTGTTCTTCGCCCTGCTGGTCGCCGTGGCGGCCAGTACGGCCATCGGCTATTTCGGGGCGCGCCTGAACGGCGCCATGCAACTGCGCGCCAGCGAATTCCTCGGTGCCGACCTGGTCCTGCAAGGCAGCTCCCCGGCGCGCGAAGACCAGATTGCCGCTGGCAAGGCCGCTGGGTTGCACCGTGCACAGGTGGTGGAATTCACCAGCGTGGTCGGCGCGGACTCCGGCATCGAGCTGTCGAGCGTCAAGGCCGCCGACACGGCCTACCCCTTGCGCGGCCAACTGCGCAGTGCCGCCACGCCCTACGGCGCGCAAACCCCGGGGGGCGGCCCCGCGCCCGGCGAGGCCTGGGTAGAGGCGCGCCTGCTGGTGGCGCTGGGGCTGTCGATTGGCGACAGCATCGATGTCGGCAGCAAGACCTTGCGCATGACCCGGGTACTGACCTACGAGCCGGACCGCGCCGGCAACTTCTACAGCCTGACGCCCCGGGTGCTGATGAACATCGCCGACCTGGAAGCGACGGGCGTGATACAGCCCGGCAGCCGGGTCAGCTACCGCGAGCTGTGGCGCGGTACACCGCAAGCGTTGATGCAGTACCGGCAAGGGCTGGAAAAAGGCCTGGCAGCCAACCAGCGCCTGCTCGACACCCGCGACGGCAACCGGCAGATCGGCGGTGCCCTGGGCAAGGCCGAGCGCTACCTGAACATGGCCAGCCTGGTGGCGGTGCTGCTGGCGGGCGTTGCCGTGGCCCTGTCGGCCAGCCGCTACGCCGCCCGCCGCCTGGACGCCAGCGCACTGTTGCGCTGCCTGGGGCTGTCACGCCACCAGGCGCTGGGCCTGTATTGCCTGCAACTGGCCATGCTGGGCCTGGTGGCGACCCTGGTCGGCGCCCTGCTCGGCTGGCTGGCGCAACTGGGCCTGTTCGCACTGTTGCATGGCCTGGTTCCGGGGGAGGTACCGCCCGGCGGCGTCGCGCCCGCCTTGGCCGGGATCGGCACCGGCCTGGTGGCCCTGGCCGGTTTCGCCCTGCCACCCTTGGCCGCCCTTGGGCGTGTGCCACCGCTGCGGGTGCTGCGCCGCGACCTGTTGCCGATGCCGCCGAGCAGCTGGCTGGTGTACGGCGCCGCCCTGCTCGCCCTGGGCCTGATCATGTGGCGTTTGAGCCTCGACCTGCTGCTGACCTTCGCTTTGCTCGGCGGTGGTCTGCTTGCCGCCTTGCTGCTCGGCGGCCTACTGTTGCTCGGCCTGCGCAGCCTGCGTCGCCTGCTGGCCGGTGCTCCACTGCCCTGGCGCCTGGGCCTGGGCCAGTTGTTGCGCCATCCCTTGGCTGCGGCAGGCCAGGCCCTGGCCTTCGGCCTGATCCTGCTGGCCATGGCCGTGGTCGCCCTGCTGCGTGGCGAGTTGCTCGACACCTGGCAGGCACAGCTGCCCAAGGATGCACCCAACCATTTCGCCCTGAATATCCTGCCTGGCGAGCGCGAACCCTTCGCCCAGCGCCTGCAAGCGATCAATGCCAGCTCGGCGCCCTTGTACCCGGTGGTCCCAGGTCGCCTGACCCAGATCAACGGGCAGCCGGTACGCCAGTTGGTGAGCAAGGAGTCCGCCGGCGAGCGCGCCGTGCAGCGCGACCTCAGCCTGACCTGGGCTGCCGAACTGCCCCAGGGTAACGCCCTGAGCGCCGGGGCCTGGTGGAACGCCCCACCGGACAACGACGGGCTGCCTGGGGTTTCGGTGGAGGCGCAGCTGGCCGAAAGCCTCAAGCTCAAGCTCGGTGATGTCCTCGATTTCGATATCGGCGGCCAGCAGCGCCAGGCACGGGTCAGCAGCCTGCGCACGGTGCATTGGGACAGCTTCCAGCCCAACTTCTACATGATCTTCCAGCCCGGCACCTTGCAGGGCCTGCCCACCACGTACCTGACCAGCTTCTATCTGGCACAGGGGCATGACGCCGAAGTGGTCGCCCTGTCACGGGCGTTTCCAGCCGTGACCATTCTTCAGGTCGATGCCTTGCTGGCGCAGCTGCGCAGCATCCTGGCCCAGGTCACCCTGGCGGTGGAGTATGTACTGTTGTTCGTGCTCGCAGCCGGGTTGGCGGTGTTGTTCGCGGGGCTCCAGGCGACCCTCGACGAACGCATTCGCCAAGGCGCGTTGCTGCGGGCACTGGGGGCCGCACGGCCGTTGCTGGTCAAGGCGAGGCGGATCGAATTCGGCCTGCTCGGGGCGGTGAGCGGATTGCTGGCGGCGCTGGGGTGCGAGGTGATTACCGGGGTGCTGTACCGGTACGCCTTCGACCTGGCCTGGACGCCACACCCCTGGCTGCTGCTGTTGCCGCTGGCGGGTGCCTTGCTGGTAGGCGGAGCCGGCGTGGTCGGGACCCGCCGGGCTCTCAATGCCAGCCCGCTGACAGTATTGCGCGAGGGCTAGCCAGCTCCCACCTGCCCTGCGCTGTTTTCACAGCCACCGCCATAGTGCGGGAGCCGGCTTGCCGGCGATTGGCCAGAACAGGCGATGGGAAGCTATCAACGCGCCATCAAGGCTTCTCGGCCAAGGTACGCAAGCCCTTGAGCGTATTGAACGGGGCATCGACCACGAACTTGTTGGCCAGCCACGAGGGCACGCTGCCGCCAGGCTCGGTATGCACCTGGTACGTCACTTCGGTGCTGTCGCCCTTGGGCACGAGCTTCCAGAAGCCCTGGACCTGGGCCACCCGCACGAAACCCTTTTCTTCAGGCAGGTATTTCGGCTGCCCCTCGAGCGTGCGGGTCAGGCTGCCATCGGCTTGCTGGGTGGTGGTCACGTGCAGGATCGAGTCGCGCGGCGTGACCGGCCAAGGGGTATTGAACTGGGTATAGGTCCAGCTCTGGTCGCCTTCCTGCTTGAGCAGCTTCTGCGCCTTGCATTCGTGAATCCACTTGCAGGCGCCGGCCACGTCCTCCTGCAATGCCTTGACCTTGGCCAGCGGCGCCTTGATCACGGTAACGCCCTGGTAGGCCTTGTATTTCGAGCCCGGCACTTCACTGAGGGAAACCTTGATGCCGTCCTCGTCCTTGGCCACCTGCCAGTTCTCGGCCCAGGCTGCCGGCGACAGCAGGACGCCCATGCCACACAGCAGTGCAATACGCTTGATCGATCTCATCGTCTTGTTCCTTGTTGTCGAAGATCCAACCTGTCACGCCGCCGTCATCTGCTCCAACCAGCCGAGAATCCTGATCGCCTCGTCGCGATCGCTGCCGCACACCTCCACATCGGCCTTGAAACCACCGCAGACCGACGGGCGTTCAGGCTTGCCGAACAGTTCGCAGAGGTTGGCCGCGGTCAGGTGCAGGCAGCGCTCGCCTGCCGGCTTGCCCTGGGGCATACGCGGCATCGGCGAGCTGATCGAAGGTGCTATGCAGCAGGCGCCACAACCCTCTCGGCATTTCATGAAAACAGGACTCCCAGGAGCAAAACGGGACGAACGTCCCTGGATAGTAACCGCTCAAACATACGTTTGAAATTGCGAAACGGATGAAATGTGCCGTGACCCGGCAGTCAGTTGCACGCGCTACTGACGAAACTCGAAATCGATGGCCGCGCCTTCCACGTCATGACGGCTGTCGTTGCGAAGCTGCAGCTGCATCTCGTTGTTGATCAGCCGCCCATTGAGCTGGAACGGGCTGTCATCGCTGACAGGCTTGCTCGGAAACATCGAAGGCAGCAACGGTTTGCGTCGCGCAACCGGGTCGCCCACCTCCGGCTCGAGGTTCTCTACCATCGAAGCCGGCAGGCTCAGGTCCAGTTTCGGCTTGGGCAGGGGCTGGGTCACCGACTTGGCAAGAGGTTTCTTGCGCGCCGCCCTGACCGAGGACTTCGACTTGGCGCGGACAGGCGCCTTGGTCGCCGCCTTGGGCTTGTGCGCCGCCTGCTTGCGCACCGGCTTGGGCGAAGCGGCCTGCGTATGGGCCGAGGGCTGGGCGGTCGACTGGGCGGCATGGGACAGGCCACTGGCCAGCCACAGGGGCGCCAGGCACAGCAAAAGGACAAGAGAGCGCAGCGCTTTCATGGACATCGAGAGCATGGTGGAAAGATGCCTATGCTCCCTGTTCCGGTGACAGCTGGCAAGCCTACAGCAGTGACCCGGTCGACGCCTTGCACAATTGCTGGGCCAACAGCCCCAAGGTCATCACCGCCCGCTCGGATTCCTTGTTCCAGGGGATACCACAGTTGAGACGCACGCAGTGGTTGAACTGCTCGGTATTGCTGAAGATCAACCCTGGCGCGATGCTGATGCCTTGCTCCAGCGCACGCACGTGCAATTCCTGGGTATTGACCCGCCCAGGCAGGCTGACCCAGAGGATGAAGCCGCCAGTCGGTCGGGTCATCTGCGTGCCTTCCGGGAAGTGCTGCTGCACCGCCAGCTGATACGCACTGAGGTTCTTGCGATATTCCTGACGGATGTAACGCAGGTGGCGGTCGTAGCCGCCGTTCTCCAGATAGGCGGCGACGCCCATTTGCGTCACGCTACAGGCCGAGTGGGTGGTGAAGGTCTGCAGGCGCTGGATCTCATCCTGGTAGCGGCCGGCGATCATCCAACCCACACGCACCCCAGGTGACAAGGTCTTGGAGAAGCTCGAGCAATAAATCACCCGGTCCAGCCGATCGAAGGCCTTGAGCGCCTTGGTACGCCCCTGTTCGAACATCAGCTCGCCATAGATATCATCCTCGACGATCTGGATATCGAAGTCCGATGCCAGGCGCAGCAGTTGTTTCTGCCGGTCTTCCGGGATGGTGCCGCCCAAGGGGTTGCTCAGGCGCGGGGTCAGCACCAGCGCCTTGATCGACCATTGGTTGGCCGCCAACTGCAGGGCTTCCAGGCTGATGCCGGTGGAAGGGTCGCTGGGAATTTCGATCACCTTCAGCCCCAGCAGGTCGGCCAGTTGCAGCAGGCCATAATACGTGGGCGATTCGGCGGCGATCAGATCACCGGGGCGGGTCAGTACCCGCAACGACATCTGCAAGGCATCGACGCAGCCATGGGTCACCACCACTTCGCGCGGGTCGACCAACACGCCGGCATCCCGCATGCGGATGGCGATCTGCCGACGCAACGGCTCGAAGCCGGGGCTGAACATGTAGCTGAAGGCCCGCGGGCTGTGGAAGCGCGTGACCTTGGCCAATTGCTGATGCAGCGCGCGCACCGGCAGGTAGTCTACATGCGGCACCGCCGCGCCGAACGGGAATACGCCGTCCCGCCGCGCCTCGGTCAGTACCTGCTGGATGATGCTCGCCCGGGTGACCAGCCCGGGCCGCTCGACCCTGGCGATCTCCGGGGTCTGCGCGGTCAGTGCGGGGGTCTGGTGCACGTAGTAGCCTGACTGCGGCCGCGCGCGGATCAGGCCCTGGTCCTCGAGGTTGGCATAGGCCTGCAGTACCGTGGCATGGCTGACGTTGAGCTGGGCGCTCATCTTGCGTACCGAGGGTACGCGCTCGCCGGGCTGGTAGACGCCCCGACGGATATCATCGGCCAGTTGCTGGGCAATGCGCTGGTACAGCAGCAGGTTGGTCATGGTAGCTCTCGAAACGCTGACGGGTTCGTTGTTCTTGTGCGACTCAAAGCGGAGTCAGAATACCGTAACAGTTGCCAAGTGTACTGGGACAGATTGCAGAATAGTCAACCGTACAGCCGAGTAATAGCTACAGAATCAACGAACCAAACAGCCGCCGACGAACGCATCGGGGACAGAAGTGCTGCGGACCAATGGTTGCGCCACGCACAGAACCACCGGATAGCACTGTCCCTGTGGGAGATCACCCAGCCCTTTGGGCTGCGCTGTCGCGCAGAGAACAAGTGGCTAGCGCCGCCTTCTTCTGTAGGAGTGGCGGTGCGGCGGTCCGACTTGTCCCGCGATTGGGCCGGCCCAATCGCCGCGGCTGTATGGCAAGGGCTTCGCCCTTGATCGCGGGACAAGCCCGCTCCTACAGGCCTTGTCAAATCAATGAGTTATGCGTTGTTCTATGAGAGCGGGCTTGTCCCGCGATTGGGGCGCCCCTGCCATCGCAGTTGCACGGCAAGGGCTGCGCCCTTGTTCGCGGGGCAAGCCCGCTCCTACAGGGAGTGAGCCGGCATCAACGTGCAGGCGCGAGCTTGCCCTTGTCGTCGGAAAAGACGATTTCCACCCGGCGGTTCTGCGCCCGACCACGTTCGGAGGCATTGGCGTCGATCGGGTACTGGTCCCCGTAGCCTTCGACCTGGATGCGCGTGTCGTCGACACCCAGGTCCACCAGCATGTCGGCCACCGCCTGGGCGCGGTCACGGGACAGCTTGAGGTTATCCTGGGGCGCACCGGTGCTGTCGGTATAGCCTTCGACCCGCACCACCCGGCGTGGGTTGAGCTGGAGGAACTGGACCAGCTTGAGCACGGTACGGCTGGCGGATGTCTTGAGCTCTGCGCGGCCGGTGTCGAACAGCACGTCTCCCAGGGTCATGACCAGGCCACGGTCGCTCTGCTCGGAGGTCAACGCAGCGATCTGCGCCTCGACCCATTTGCCTTGCTGCTGCACGCTGGCCAGCTTGGCCTCGCGCAGAGCCAACTGCAGGCGTTGACGCTCCAGGTCCAGCTTGGCCAGGCGCTCCTGGTTCAACGCCAGCTTGGCATGCTCACTGGCGATCTCGCTGTAGCGCTTGCTCAGGTAGGCGTAGTGACGCACATCGGAGCCGGTGCCGATGTAGCTGGAAAGGCGCTCGGCGCGAGCCAGCGACTCACCCGCGCGAATCACGTCCCGCGGCGCGCTGCGCAGTACATCGGAATCGTCCTTGACCTTCTGGAAGGCGACATTGGCCTCGTTCAGCGCAGATTCGCTGCGCTGGCTGGCACAGCCCTGCAACCCGACCAGCGCCAGCAGTGCCAGCGCAGCCATCGAAGACGTGCGCATCATGGCTGCACCTCCAGTTGCTTGCGCAGGCGCTTGACCCGCGACTGCAGCACATCGAGCTGCTCTTCGCTTTTCTGGGTCAGCACCCGTGCCTCGGCCAGGCGCGCATCCAGCTCGGCCTGTTCGGCGCGCAGGCGGGCATCGCGGTAGTCCTCGGTGAGCATGTCGCTCTTGGCCCGGGCCAGTTTGTCTTCGGCCAGCTTCAGTTCCGCCACCTGCTCGGTGGCACCGACGGCCCGGGCCTGCTCGAGGGCCTGCTCGGACAGACGCATCTGTTCGTTGGGCGCCGGGTCATTGGCACAGCCAGCCAGGCCGAGCACGGCCAGGGCAAGGATCAGGGGTTGGGTTCTCACGCAGTCTTCCTACTGTTTGGGGGCGTCCAGCGGCGCCTGCATCTGCGCCTTCCAGCGTTCGACATTACGCTGCAGCACGGTCTGGGACGCCCCGGAGATCGGCAATTCTGTCAGTTTTTTCGCCAGTTGTCCGCGCAGCCAGGCGTCATTGCAGGCCGAGTTGTGCGACACGGCCAAGTACAAGCCGGGGCGATCCACAGGCAGGCCGCGGGCGATCAGTTCGTTGCCCATGCCCAGGCCCTGGACCATGCCCATGCCGGCGTAACGCCCGGCCAGCACGTAGTCGACCTGGCCCAGCACCAGCTTCTGGAAGGCCTGGGTCAGGTTCTGCGCAGGCTCCAGCTTGAGCTGGGCCTTGGCGAACGCCTCGAACGCCGGGGTCAGGCGAGCCCGCTCAGAGAGGCTGCCGCGGTATTGCGCAAGGTCCGCAGGGCCATCGAACACCACGTTGCCGTCGTGCCGGGTCCAGACCAGGTATTCATTGAGCTGCAACGGCGGGTGGATATAGTCCAGCGCGCTGAGCTGGTCGATCTGCATCGGGGTGTCGATCAGCAGGTCCATGCGCCCGCTGCGCACCTCCTCCAGGGCCTGGTCGCGCTTGCCAGCGTGCAGCACCTCCACCGACACGCCAAGCTCGCCGGCAACCTGGCGCAGCAGGTCGACGTTGGCACCGATCAGGTGCCTGGGGTCCTTCGGGTCTTGCCAGGAATAGGGCGGCGCATCCGGGCTGCCGGTCGCCACCAGGCGTTCGCACTTGCCTGCCGCCAGCGCCATGGGCGACAACAACGCCGCCATGCAGGCCAGCGCCCTGCCCGCTTTGCGAAACTCCATGCGTTACTCCTTGCAACCAGAAAAAAAGCCCGGCCCCCTTGCAAGGGCCGGGCTTCTTTATAAGTGAAGCAGGCGGATCAGACCAGCTTTTCCAGCTCCGGAACCGCTTCGAACAGGTCGGCGACCAGGCCGTAGTCGGCCACCTGGAAGATCGGCGCCTCTTCGTCCTTGTTGATCGCGACGATCACCTTGGAGTCCTTCATGCCTGCCAGGTGTTGGATCGCACCGGAGATACCGACGGCGATGTACAACTGCGGCGCAACGATCTTGCCGGTCTGGCCGACCTGCATGTCGTTGGGCACGAAGCCTGCATCGACCGCGGCGCGCGAGGCACCGACGGCAGCGCCGAGCTTGTCGGCCAGGGCGTACAGGTGTTTGAAGTTGTCACCGTTACCCATACCACGGCCGCCGGACACGACGATCTTGGCAGCGGTCAGTTCCGGACGGTCGGACTTGGCCAGCTCTTCGCCGACGAAGGCGGACTTGCCCGCGTCGTGGACGGCGCCGACAGCCTCGACAGCAGCCGAGCCACCTTCGGCGGCCACGGCGTCGAAGCCGGTGGCGCGAACGGTGATGACCTTGACCGCAGCGCTGGATTGCACGGTCGCGATGGCGTTACCGGCATAGATCGGACGCTTGAAGGTGTCGGCCGATTCGACCGAGATGATCTCGGAGATCTGGTCGACGTCCAGCAGCGCGGCAACGCGCGGCAGGATGTTCTTGCCATTGGTGGTGGCCGGGGCCAGCACATGGCTGTAGCCCTTGCCCAGCTCGGCAACCAGCGGTGCCACGTTTTCCGGCAGGGCGTGGGCGTAGGCGGCATTGTCCGCGACCAGCACCTTGGCAACGCCGGCGATCTTGGCAGCGGCTTCGGCGACGCCGCCGACGTTCTGGCCTGCGACCAGCACGTGGATATCACCACCGATCTTGGCGGCAGCGGCAACAGTGTTCAGGGTGGCCGGGGCAACGGCTCCGTTTTCGTGTTCAGCGACAACCAGGATAGTCATTTAGATTACCTTCGCCTCGTTCTTCAGTTTCTCGACCAGTTCGGCCACCGACTTGACCTTGATGCCTGCGCTGCGAGCAGCCGGGGCTTCGACTTTCAGGGTCTTGGTGGTAGAAGCGGTGGAGACGCCCAGCGCGTCTGGAGTGACAGTCTCCAGCGGCTTCTTCTTGGCCTTCATGATGTTCGGCAGCGACGCGTAGCGCGGTTCGTTCAGGCGCAGGTCGGTGGTGACGATCGCCGGCAGGTTCAGCGCGACGGTCTGCAGGCCGCCATCGATCTCGCGGGTCACGTTCAGCTTGTCGCCGGCGACTTCCACCTTGGAGGCGAAGGTGCCTTGCGCGTAGCCAGTCAGCGCGGCCAGCATCTGGCCGGTCTGGTTGTTGTCGCTGTCGATGGCCTGCTTGCCGAGGATGACCAGCTGCGGCTGCTCTTTATCGACAAGGGCCTTGAGGGCCTTGGCCACAGCCAGGGAGTTCAGCTCTTCGGCGGTTTCGACCAGGATGGCGCGGTCGGCACCCAGGGCCAGGGCGGTACGCAGCTGCTCTTGGGCTGCGGTCGGGCCGACGGCAACGGCGACGATCTCGGTGGCCACGCCCTTCTCTTTCAGGCGTACGGCTTCTTCGACGGCGATCTCGCAGAAGGGGTTCATGGACATCTTGACGTTTGCAAGGTCGACGCCGGAGTTGTCCGCCTTGACGCGAACCTTGACGTTGTAGTCGACCACTCGTTTGACAGCTACAAGAACCTTCATGGATTCCTCGTTACTCTCCGGTGAAAAGAATGTCGCCTGGGGCGGGCCCGGCGATTGCGCGTGGGTACAAGGGCACCTCTAAAAACGTTCCTGGCTGCACGATATTTCCTATGACCGAACAGTCTTGTATCGACTCCACAGGCAAAACCCACGGGTCATTTCCTGTCGTGGCGTGTAGACTCCACTACAAAACCGGATTCGGCCCGAAAACCCTGCTCCACGCCTGGTCTTTAGGGGTGCGCCTGCGCCCGGCGGTCAGCCTACGGCGAGCGTAAAACCGCTCGTATCTTGACCGTAACACCCAATCCGGTCAATACGGCAAATCGGCCAGCCTCCAGCTGCGTCCCAGTGATTTTACTGGGCTCCGGCAAATTCAAACAAACGTTTGTATTGGACCCGCCAAGTGGTGTAGATATAATGCGCGGCCAAGACAAAGCGGTGTAGTCCGTCATCCACGAAGCTACAGCTTACACAGCCGTGCATGACCCTCCATCACCCAAAAAGACAAGACAAGCAACAGCGATGAGCCTTGAGTAGGAGAGAACCAGTGGAACGCGAATACATGGAATTCGACGTGGTCATCGTCGGCGCAGGTCCGGCAGGCCTGTCCGCCGCCTGCCGCCTGAAGCAGAAGGCCGCCGAAGCCGGTAACGAGATCAGCGTCTGCGTGGTCGAGAAAGGCTCCGAGGTGGGCGCCCACATCCTCTCCGGCGCGGTCTTCGAGCCCCGCGCCCTGAACGAGCTGTTCCCCGACTGGAAGGAACTCGGCGCGCCGCTGAACACCGAGGTCAAGCGCGACGACATCTATGTGCTCAAGGATGCCGCCAGCTCGACCAAGGTCCCAGACCTGTTCGTGCCCAAGACCATGCACAACCAGGGCAACTACATCATTTCCTTGGGCAACCTGTGCCGCTGGCTGGCCCAGCAGGCCGAGAACCTGGGCGTGGAGATCTACCCGGGCTTCGCTGCCCAGGAGGCGCTGTTCGACGAGAATGGCGTGGTCCGCGGCATCATCACCGGCGACCTGGGTGTCGACCGCGAAGGCAACCCCAAGGACGGCCTGTACACGCCGGGCATGGAACTGCGCGCCAAGTACACCCTGTTCGCCGAAGGCTGCCGTGGCCATATCGGCAAACAGTTGATCAAGCGCTTCAACCTCGACAGCGAAGCCGACGTGCAGCACTACGGCATCGGCCTGAAGGAAATCTGGGAAATCGACCCGGCCAAGCACGAGCAAGGCCTGGTGGTGCACACCGCCGGCTGGCCACTGGATGTGATGAGCGCCGAGAACACGGGCGGCTCCTTCCTCTATCACCTGGAAAACAACCAGGTGGTGGTCGGCCTGATCGTCGACCTTTCCTACGCCAACCCATACCTGTCGCCGTTCGACGAGTTCCAGCGCCTGAAGCATCACCCGGTGATCAGCCAGTACCTCGAAGGCGGCAAGCGCATCAGCTACGGTGCTCGCGCCATCTGCAAGGGCGGCCTGAACTCGCTGCCGAAGATGGTCTTCAATGGCGGCGCGCTGATCGGCTGCGACCTGGGTACCCTGAACTTCGCCAAGATCAAGGGCAGCCACACCGCGATGAAGTCCGGCATGCTCGCTGCCGACGCGGTGGCCGACGCCCTGCTCGCCGGTGGCGAAGGTGGCGATACGCTCAACGGCTATGTCAGCGCCTTCAAGGCCAGCTGGCTGTACGAAGAGCTGTACGCCAGCCGCAACTTCGGCCCGGCCATGCACAAGTTCGGCCCGATCTTCGGCGCGGCCTTCAACTATGTCGACCAGAACTGGTTCGGCGGCAAGCTGCCATTCACCCTGCACGACACCAAACCGGACTACGCCTGCCTCAAGCTCGCGGCGGATTCGAAAAAGATCGACTACCCGAAACCGGACGGCAAGCTCAGCTTCGACAAGCTCAGCTCGGTGTTCCTCTCCAGCACCAACCATGAAGAGGAACAACCCTGCCACCTGAAGCTGGCCGACCCGAACGTGCCGATCGCCAGCAACCTGCCGCTGTACGACGAGCCAGCCCAGCGCTATTGCCCGGCGGGTGTATACGAGGTGGTCACCCAGGAAGACGGCAGCAAGCGCTTCCAGATCAACGCGCAGAACTGTGTGCACTGCAAGACCTGCGACATCAAGGACCCGGCCCAGAACATCACCTGGGTCACCCCTGAAGGTGCAGGCGGGCCGAACTACCCGAACATGTAAGCGCCCTGCCCTCGCAGCAATGAAAAAGCCCCCGGTTTCGGGGGCTTTTTCATTCGAACCTGGCTGACGCAATCATGTAGGTGCAGCCTGGCCGCGAAAGGGTCGCAACGCGGCCTCAGGGGGTTCAAAAACCCTGCCTGATCGCCAGGGTCGCTTGGCGTCCCTTTCGCGGCACAAGGCCATTCCTACGCCGTCCTGATTTCCTCGAACAGTTCAGGATGCCGGTCCAGCAACTTGAACAGTTTTACCAGGGCGACCGGCGGCCTGGTCTTGCCGTTTTCATATCGGGAAAAAGCGTTGACGCCACCGCCGAAGATTTCACCCGCTTCGCGCTGGTCCAGGTCGAATTTCTTGCGCACTGCGGTGATGAAACCCGGATCGACACGTGCGGCATTGACTTGGCGATTGAAGGCCGACATCACGTCGCTGACGCGCTGCGCTTCGCCATGGCTGAGCACCGCCTCCCCACAGGCTGGGCAGTAATCACCCCTCACCTTCTCGATCAGGGTCGACGCGCCTTGGTAACGGTACGGCATGTCCTGAGTGCCCGGGACAAGTTTTGCTCCACCGCAAATCGGACATTTCATGTTTTAAAGCTCCTTGAAGGATACGATGAGCACGTCGTCGATCACTGACAATTTGAGGTAAACGTAGCCGACGCCTGTCCGTGGACGATATACGTCTTGCCAGATCCGGTGATCGGCAAAGCTCGTCATGCTCTTGAAGAAGTCCCTACGCTCTAACGACTGGATCACTTCGAGCATCGCTTGATAATCCAGCCCAAGGGCCAGAGCGCCCCTCAATGCACTCGCCGTAGGCATTACCCGGCCGGCAGCAACCAGTGTTCTCACCCGCTCCAGCGGGCAATGAGGCGTTCTCTTTTCCATGAGAAATTAACCTTCCAGGTTGTTTTTAGCTAATAGGTTATTCCAATAGCCTGCACCCGGAAGTCTGCCTCACCACTGGCGCCCCCTTAGCGCCTCATTTGTCACCACACATGATCGGCACCGGCTCGGCGGCAAAGCCCAGCAGTTCACGGCGCCCGAAATACCAGGCGGTGAGCGCACCGACCAGGCCCATCAGCAGACAGAAGCCGACACACACCCAGGGGCTCCACGGCATCAACGCAATCAATGCCAACGGGGTGGTGCTGGCCCACAGGGCATAGGCCACGTTGTAGGTGAACGAGATGCCCGACACCCGGATCTGCGCGGGGAACAACCCGACCATCACCGACGGCACCACCCCTACCACGCCACAAGACAAACCGGCCAGCGCATAGGCCAGCCAGATCCAACCTGCCTGCCCGACCAGGCTGGCGTACAGCGCTCCGATGCCCAGGGGCAGCAACAGGCTGTAGAGCATCAGCGCACGCCAGGCACCGATGCGATCGACCAGCATCCCCGCCAGCACGCAGCCGATATTGAGAAAGACGATACCCACGCTGCTCAAGGCGAAGGTGTGCCCGGCAGCGATGCCGAAACGTTGCTGCATCACGGTCGGTGTGATGACCACCAGCACCACCACCGCAGAGGTCAGCACACAGGTCAGCAGCGCCGCCGGGACCAATGCCCGGCGATGCTCGCCCAGCACGCTGCGCAGCGGGAAGGCCACCGGCTGTTCCTGACGCTCGCGCAGGGCCAGGAATACCGGGGTTTCGCTCAGCCAGCGGCGCAGCCATACGCCGATGACGCCGAACACACCGCCCAGCAGGAACGGGTAGCGCCAGGCGTAATCGAGTATTTCCTGCGCGCTGTACACGCGGGCCAGCAAGGTCGCGGTGAGGGCACCGAGCAGGTAGCCGAAGGTCAACCCGGCCTGCAGGAAGCCCAAGGCATAGCCGCGCCGGCCATGGGGGGCGTGCTCGGCGACGAAGGTCCAGGCACTGGGCACCTCGCCACCGACCGCCGCCCCCTGGAGGATCCGCAAGGCCAGCAGGATCAACGGCGCGGCATAGCCGATATCGGCATAGGTAGGCATCACCCCGATCAGCAGGCAAGGCAAGGCCATCATCAGGATGCTCAGGCTGAACACCCGCTTGCGCCCCAGGTGGTCGGCGAAGTGGGCCATGAGGATGCCGCCCAGGGGGCGGGCCAGGTAGCCGGTGACGAAGATCCCGAAGCTCTGCAGCAGCCGCAACCACTCGGGCATTTCCGGAGGGAAGAACAGCTGGCTCAAGGTCAGGGCAAAGAACACGAAGATGATGAAATCGTAGATTTCCAGCGCGCCGCCCAGCGCCGCCAGGCCCAGGGTCCTGTGGTCGCCACGGCTGAACCGGGGCTGGCGGGCGGTATCGATGGCAGTCATGGCAAGGTTTCCGCAGATCGGCAAAGGGCAAGAGGATAACAAATGCCTGCCGTCTGCCCCACGCGACTCAGGTCGAGCGGCTGAATACCGTGTGGCCGAAGTTCATCCGCCGGCCGAAACCGAGCGCCCCATGGGACAACCTTGGCGACAGGGGCACCTGCCCCACCAAGGCCGGCTCATCGATGATCGCCATGAACGATTGCAAGGCTTCGTCGTCCGGCACCTGGGGCAGGCTGATGCTGACCGCCTGGCGCTGCGCCTGGGGCACTGCGGGCAGCTTCGGGTGTTGGGAGTGGTACAGCAGGGCATGCTGGATCTGCGCGCTGCAACGGCAGAAACGCACCAGGTCGACACCGGCGTGGCTGGCCAGCTCGATGCTGCCGATCAGCAGGTGGAACGGCTGCAGCGCACTCTGCACCAGGCGTTGCAGGTCCTCGAAGGTGTCCACCGGGGCAATGCGGTAATAGCCCAAGCCATTGAGCATCTTTTCCAGTTGCAAGCGCTGGCACGGGTGCTCATCGGCGATGAGGATGCGCAGGGTCTTGTTTGGCATCGTCTGGACCTGGGCAACAAGGTGTTGGGGGACATCCCTGACCATTACTGCGCCAGTGCAGGCAACCGCCAGGGCGGTGCCTTGGTGGGGGTCTTTCTTGATAGTTGTCGTGAAACGCAGAGAAATCAAGTCGCCGGCCAGGGGAATTTTCGGGCCATTCCCAGGGTGTAACAGGGCTGATACGCATGCTGGCGCGCCCTCAGGATTCCCATTGGCGCATGCGCACGCGGCAGTGTTTCATGGCGTTGACGATGTGCTTTTCCACCAGGCTGCGGGAAATGCCCAGGCGCTCGGCGATCTGCTGGTGCGACAGGCCTTCGAGCTTGCGCAGCAGGAAGCTGTCCCGGCACGGCCCGCTGAGCTCGCCCAGGGCGCGCTGCATCAATTCCAGGCGCTGGTCCAACTGCATACGCTGGGACAACCCCGGGCCGTGCCAGCGCTCATCGGTGTCGAGCACTTCCAGCGGCTCGGCCTGGCGCACCTGATGGCGCCGGTGGCGATCGACCACCAGGTTCAAGGCGGTGCGATAGAGAAAGGCGCGCGGGTGCTCGATGCGCTGGGCGTCGGCCCGCTCCAGCACCCTCAGGTAGGCATCATGGGCGACATCCTCTGCCGCCTGGCGATTGCCCAGGCGCGCGCAAAGGAAACTCACCAGCTCACGATAGTAATGTTCCACGACGGTACCTGGCATTTCCCTGCTCGACACTAAGTAGACCGGCCCACGGGACAGCGTGATATCAGCGCGGCATCTTACAAATTATAATGATTCTCAGCAACAGTGAGCCGGTCGGTTAAATCCCGCCATGTGGCCTTCGTCTATCGGTGACCTCCTTGCGCTCCCTGATTGACGGCGCATGGCCATTATTTCTGGCTGGAAGCTCCGATGAGACGTTTGACCACCACCCGCCGTCGTATCTTGTTCGGTGGCCTGGGCCTGCTTGGCCTGGGCGGCCTGCTGGCCTGGAAGTCCCTGCCCTTCGGCGCACAGCCGGTCAGCACCGTGGCGGTCACCCGCGCCGACATCGAAAGCAGCGTGACCGCCCTGGGCACCCTGCAGCCTCGGCGCTATGTCGATGTGGGTGCCCAGGCCTCCGGGCAGATCCGCAAATTGCACGTGGAAGTGGGCGACGCGGTGCGCCAGGGCCAGTTGCTGGTGGAGATCGACCCTTCCACCCAGCAGGCCCGGCTCGACGCCGGGCGCTATTCGATCGACAACCTCAAGGCCCAGCTGGCCGAGCAACGCGCCCAGTACCAGCTGGCCGGCCAGCAGTACAAGCGCCAACGCGACCTGGCCGCGGCCGGTGCCACCCGGGCCGAGGACCTGCAAACGGCGCAGGCCCAGCTCAAAGTGACCCAGGCCCGCATCGACAGGTACCAGGCGCAGATCCGCCAGGCCCAGGCCAGCCTGCGCAGCGACGAGGCCGAGCTGGGCTACACGCGCATCTATGCGCCCATGGCCGGTACCGTGGTGGCGGTGGACGCCCGGGAAGGCCAGACACTCAATGCCCAGCAGCAGACGCCGTTGATCCTGCGCATCGCCAAGCTCTCGCCGATGACTGTCTGGGCCCAGGTGTCGGAAGCCGACATCGGCAAGGTCCAGCCCGGCATGACCGCCTATTTCACCACCCTGGCCGGCGGCAAGCGGCGCTGGACCAGCACCGTCCGGCAGATTCTGCCGATCCCACCCAAGCCATTGGACCAGGCCAGCCAGGGCGGCGGCAGCCCGGCCAGCGCCGGCGCCGGCACCACCGGCAGCAAAGTGGTGCAGTACACCGTGCTGCTGGATGTCGACAACCCCGATGGCGCGCTGATGGCAGAGATGACCACCCAGGTGTTCTTCGTCGCAGGCCAGGCCCGGCAGGTCCTTACCGCACCGCTGGCCGCCCTGGACGACACCGACGGAGATGGCCTGCGCCTGGCGCAGGTACTGGGCAGCGACGGCAAGGTCGAACAGCGCCAGGTGCGCACGGGGCTGAGTGACCGCCTGCGGGTGCAGATCCTCGACGGCCTGCGCGAGGGCGAGCACCTGGTCATCGGCGCGCCAGTGGCCAGCGGAGGTTGAATGCCAACGCCACTGATCGAACTGATCGACATCCGCAAGACCTACGGCGGCATCGACACCCCTGAGGTCGAGGTACTGCGCGGCATCAGCCTGAGCATCTACCCGGGCGATTTCGTCGCCATCGTTGGCGCCTCCGGTTCAGGCAAGTCGACCTTGATGAACATCCTCGGCTGCCTCGACCGCCCGTCCAGCGGCTGCTACCGTTTCGCTGGCAAGGACGTCGCCGAGCTCGACGGCGACGAGCTGGCCTGGCTGCGCCGCGAGGCCTTCGGCTTCGTGTTCCAGGGTTACCACCTGATCCCGTCCGGCTCGGCCCAGGAGAACGTCGAGATGCCGGCGATCTATGCCGGCACGCCTGCCGCCCAGCGTCATGCGCGCGCCACGGCATTGCTGCAACGCCTGGGCCTGGCCAGCCGTACCGGCAACCGCCCGCACCAGCTGTCCGGCGGCCAGCAGCAGCGGGTGTCGATTGCCCGGGCCCTGATGAACGGCGGCCATATCATCCTTGCCGACGAGCCCACCGGTGCCTTGGACAGCCACAGCGGTGCCGAGGTCATGGCGCTGCTCGACGAGCTGGCCGGCCAGGGCCATGTGATCATCCTCATTACCCACGACCGCGAGGTGGCAGCACGGGCGCACCGGGTCATCGAGATCCGCGATGGCCTCAAGACCAGTGACTGCGCCTCAGGACAAAACCTGGGCGATACGCGCCCTGGGCTGCAGGCCGAGGCGCTGCGCCAGCGCCTGGACTGCGGCGCCACCCAGCGTGGCGCCTGGAAGGGCGAACTGTTCGAGGCATTGCAGGCGGCATGGCGGATGATGTGGATCAGTCGCTTGCGCACGGCCCTGACCCTGCTCGGCATCGTCATCGGCGTCGCCTCGGTGGTGGTGATGCTGGCCGTGGGCGAAGGCAGCAAGCGCCAGGTCATGGCGCAGATGGCCGCGTTCGGCTCGAACATCCTCTACCTCAACGGCAAGCCGGCGAGCCTGGGCGAACCGGCGGGCGTCGTCACCCTCGATGACGTTGCCGCGATCGGCGAACTGCCGCAGGTCAAGCGCATCATGCCGGTGATCGGCGAGAAGCTGATGGTGCGCCATGGCAACAACAGCCAGCAGTTCTACGTCGGCGGCAACAACACCTGGTTCCCCGAGATCTTCAACTGGCCGGTAGTCGAGGGCAGCTTCTTCAGCGAAGCCGACGAAGCCAGCGGCGCGGCGGTGGCCGTGATCGGCCAGAAGGTGCGCGAGAAGATGCTCGACAGTCAGCGCGACCCGCTCGGCCAGTATTTGCTGATCGGCAACGTGCCGTTCCAGGTGGTCGGCATCCTCGCCGGCAAGGGCGCAAGCTCGGGCGATCAGGACAGCGACGGGCGCATCGTGGTGCCCTACTCGGCCGCGGCCATCCGCCTGTTCGGCCGCTACGAGCCTGAGTACGTCACCATCGCCGCCCTGGACTCCTCGCAGGTCAACGACACCGAGGCCGCCATCGACCGGCTGTTGCGCCAGCGCCACCAGGGCAAGCGGGATTTCGAACTGACCAACGATGCCGCACTGATCCAGGCCGAGGCACGCACGCAGAACAGCCTGTCGCTGATGCTCGGTGCCATCGCCGCCATCTCGCTGTTGGTAGGCGGTATCGGCGTGATGAACATCATGCTCATGACCGTGCGCGAGCGCACCCGCGAGATCGGCATCCGCATGGCCACCGGCGCGCGCCAGCGCGACATCCTGCGCCAGTTCCTCAGCGAGGCGGTGATGCTGTCGATGGTCGGTGGCGTGACCGGCATCCTGCTCGCGTTGTGCATCGGCGGCGGGTTGATGCTCGCCGGGATCGCCGTGGCCTTCTCCCTGCCTGCCATCCTCGGCGCCTTCGCCTGCGCCGCCATCACCGGCGTGGTGTTCGGCTTCATGCCGGCCCGCAAGGCTGCCCGCCTCGACCCGGTCAAAGCCCTTACCAGCGTGTGACCTATGACATTGCCAACCCGCATCAGCCTGTTGACCCTGAGCCTGGCCCTGGCGGCCTGCAGCGCCCAACCGCCGCCCAGTGCCGGCATCGCCCCACCGGCGAGCTGGCAGGCCGCGGCCTTCGACAGCGCCCTGCCCCTGCCGGATGCAGCCTGGTGGCAAGCCTTCGCCAGCCCGGAGCTGGGCCGCCTGATCGAGCGAGCCCGTCACAACAGCCACGACCTCGCCGCCGCCAGCGCACGCGTACGCCAGGCCCAGGCCCGGGCCGTAGCGGCGGGCGCGCCGCTGCTGCCGGAACTGCAGATGCGCCTGGCGGCCAGTCGCCAGCACCTGCTGCACGGCGATGGCAACGACACGCTCGACGCCAGCAGCCGCGAGCGTACCAGCACCTCCTTCGGCACGCGCCTTAGCGCCAGCTACGAGATCGACTTCTGGGGTGGGCTGCGCGCGGCACGCGACAGCGCCTTGCATGAGCTCGACGCCAGCCGCTTCGATCGCCAGACCGTCGAGCTGACGCTCACCAGCGCGGTGGCCGACACCTACCTGCTCGGCGCGGCCTTGCAGGAGCGGCTGCGCATCGCCCGCCTGAACCTGGAGAACGCCCGTGATGTGCTGCGGCTGGTCGAAGCGCGCGAACGTTCAGGTTCGGCCACCCGCCTCGAACTGGCCCAGCAACGCAGCCTGGTGGCAGCCCAAGCGCAGCAGTTGCCGCTGCTCGAGCAGCAGTGGCAAGACAGCCGCGTGACCCTCGCCACCTTGCTTGGCGACCCGGTGCAGCGCCTGCCGGCCAGTGCCGAGTCGATCCTCGCCCTGCAATGGCCACGGATCGGCAGTGGTGTGCCCAGCGACCTGCTCGGTCGGCGCCCGGACATCGCCGCCGCCGAGGCGCGCCTGGCGGCCGCCAATGCCAACGTGCAGGTTGCCCGGGCCGCCATGCTGCCCAGGTTCACGCTCGGTGCCGACCTGGGCAGTGGTGCGCGGACCTTCACCGATATCCTCGGCAGCCCCTTCTACACCTTGACCGCGGGATTGCTGGCACCGGTTTTCGACAATGGCCGCCTGCGCGCCTCCCGGGACCTGGCCCGTGCCGAACGGCAGGAGCTGCTGGAAAACTACCGCAGCAGCATCCTGGCCGGCTTCTCGGATGTCGAGCGGGCGCTCAATGCCATCGCTGGCGTGGACCGCCAGCGCCAATGGCAGGACGAGGAAGTGCACCAGGCGCGCATCGCCTTCGAACTGGCCCGGCAACGCTACGGCGCAGGTGCCGAGACCCTGCTCAGCGTGCTCCAGACCCAGCGCACCTTGTATGACGCCCAGGACCAGCAGGCAGCGCTGCACCTGGCCCGGCTGCAGGGCAGCGTGGCGCTGTACAAAGCCCTGGGGGGTGGTTGGCAGGTTCGATAAGGGCAAGCCCGCTTCCACAAGGCCGACACAATACTCTGTAGGAGCGGGCTTGCCCCGCGAAAGGGGCGCAAAGCGCCCCCAGCCATCAAGCAACGATATTCTTCAACGACAGGTGTCTCGCATACCAGGGCCGACGCGGCACCCGGCGCACCAGCTCACCCAGCTTGTCGTCCTCGCCAAAGGTGATGCGCAGCGCCAGCTTCATGGTCTCCACATCCATCTCCACCGACTTGCCAGGGCGCGTGCCCGGCAGGGTGCTGCAACCATGGGTGTCCGGCCCCAGCCAGGGGTCGTCGACCTCGACCCAGCGCCCTGGCGCGAACCATTTCACGCCATTGACCTCCAGGCGCCGTACCTGGCCGGGGTGGTACCGTTCATGGGCGCGGTACCAGTCCTCGATACGGTCGTCGATCCAGCCATGGAAGCCCCAGAACACCGGGTTGACATGGGACGAGAACGGGTCGCCGAGAAAATCGTTCTCGGCGCCGAACCAGCGCGCGGCGAAATCGGCGGGGTCACGGGCGAACGGCACCGGGGCACCATTGATCGGGTCGCGCGGCACCGAGGCCCAGCACATGTGCAGCCAGTCGTGCAGGGTCATCTCCATCTCGGAACCGAGCGCACCCAGGCTCAGCTTCGACAGGTACCGCGGGTCCTGGTACTGCGACTCCCAGACCTGGAAATTGCTGCAGAAGGTTTCACTGGCCTTGATCGCCGAGACCCATTGCCCATAGGCGTCATCGCCCGGTGCCTGCCAACTGGGTGGCACGCAGCAGCCGTCTTGGTTCTCGTGGTAGCGGGCAAAACCCACACGGTCGAATTCCACGCTCGGCTGCGGCAGCGGGAAGTGCGACCAGGACGGCAAATCCTGCAGGCGACGCGCCGCATCGAGCATGTGCCGGTGCATGAACAGGAAATCGACCCCCGAGCCGTTGCGGTGCTTGTGCGGCCCCCTGGCATCGCGCTCATGGTCACGCGGGCCGGGCTGCCAGCCCAGGCCACGCAAGGCACCGCGCTGCTTGTCGGACAGCCGGTGCCATTTGTCCCGGGTCGCATGCCAGAGCTGGTGGAACAGGCGGTGCTCGGCGCTGACCACCCATGCCTGCATCTGTGGCGTATAGGCGATGCGCTCCCGCGCTTCGGGAAACAGGCGCTTGACCGCCACGAAGCGGCTGTCGGCGACCGGCAGCGTCAAAGGTCGGTCCAAGCGCTGCAGCCGGCCACTGAGGGTGCCGCTGCCGGCATTGGCGAAGCTGCCCCAGACCTCGTCGAGGCTGGCCACGCATTCATAGCTCGGGCCACCGTGCCGGTTCAGCAAGCGCCAGCGCACCTGGGCAGCGGACGCCCCCACCAGGTCGCCCAGGACGCGGTAATGGGCCACCCCTTCACCGCGCAAGCGCTCGCCGGTGTCGACGAAACCACGCAGGCCCCGGCCCTTGGTGGCAACATCGAGGAACAGTTCGACACCAGCCACCGGCAGACCGTCGAGGCCCGCCTCGGCGCCTTCGAAACGAAGATCCCAAATGCCCCGCAGACGGTCGGCCAACACCTGTCCGGCATAGTCGGCCAGTTCCACGCTGGCCTCGCCTGGCGTGACGATGTCGTCATCGGGGTCATGGTTCAATGCCTTGTGCGCATAGTAGGCCGCCGCACCGGTCGCCCCCGCGACTGCCAGGCCTGCGATGAATCCTCGTCGGGAAATGGTCATTGCGCCTCTATCCGTTCCTGCCACGCTGCGGTTTCTATCCAAGCTAAGACGTAACCTGGGACGGGAAATTTACTGCCTTAATTCAGGGCCAGGCCGGCTCGTTCCTTCCAGGACTCCGTCTACCAGAGGCACCGACCATGACATCCCTCCTCTCCCGCCTGCTGCGACCGAAGGCCACGGCCTATCGACTGTTCGATATCGAACTCAAGGGCATCGAGCCACTGAGCCCTTCCCTGCGCCGGTTCGTCTTCACCGGTGACGATGTGGCGCAAATGACGACTCTGGCCCCCGATCAACGCGTCAAGCTGTTCTTCTCCACGCCCGCCGGGCAGCCGCCCCGGTTACCCAAGGATGGCCATTGGCAACAGGCGCGCCAGGGGCTGGCGCCCGAGCACACCCCGCCGATGCGCACCTACACCATACGCGCCCTGCGCCGCGACGCGCTGGAGGTCGATGTGGATTTCGTCCTGCATGGCATCAATGGCCCGGCCTCGACCTGGGCAACCCAGGCGCGCATTGGCGATCGGCTGCAGATGGTGGCGCCGAACCTGGCCTATGAAGGCGACCCCGGCGGTTATGAATGGAAACCACCACACAGCGCCCGGCACGTGCTCCTGATGGGCGACGAAACTGCCTTGCCGGCCCTGGCCGGCATCCTCGAGCAACTGGCCGACACCCGCCCGGCGCTGGCAGTGCAGGCCTTCATCGAAGTACCGCTGGAGGCCGACTGCCTGCCGTTGCGCCACAGCCCCACAGCACAGGTGCATTGGTTGCCTCGCGACCTGCTGCGTTGCGAGCACGGCCAGGCCATACGCCACGCGATACGCGAATTGGCCAGCCTACCGTGCGGCACGGCAGGTGCGGTGAAACTGGAAGAGGTGAATATCGAACGCAGCCTTCTCTGGGAGCACGGCCGCAGCGAGGGAAGCGAATTCCACGCCTGGATCGCCGGCGAGTCAGCGGCGGTCATGGACATTCGCCGCTACCTGGTCAAGGAGCGAGGGCTTGGGCGCGACTGCCTGGCCTTGATGGGGTATTGGCGCGCCGGCAGGACGTTCGATTGAAAGAGCGCTGCGCAATCCCCTTGTAGGAGCGGGCTTGCCCCGCGAAAGGGCCGCACGGCGGCCCCCTCTTCACTCATCCCACAGCCACCGCCGCCCTCACCGCCTCGGCAAACCGCCCGGCCACTTCGTCGACCTGTTCGGCACTGATGATCAACGGCGGCAGGAAGCGCACCACCGCGCCATGACGCCCGCCCAGCTCGAGGATCAGCCCACGCCTCAGGCATTCGCGCTGCACCTTCGGCGCCAGGGCCCGGCTGGTAGGTGGATGCCCCAGCGCGTCCCGCTCGCCAGCCGGGTCCACCAGTTCCACCCCCAGCATCAGGCCACGCCCACGGACATCCCCCAGTTGCGAATAGTCCTGCTGCAGGCCCAACAGGTGATTGCGCAAGCGCTGGCCCATGGCCTCGGCATGTTCGGCCAGGCGATGCTCGACCAGGTAGCCCATCACCGCAGAGCCAGCCGCCATGGCCATCTGGTTGCCACGGAAGGTTCCGGCATGGGCGCCTGGCTGCCAGGTGTCCAGCCAGTCACGGTAGACCACCACCGCCAGTGGCAAGCTGCCACCGATGGCCTTGGACAGCGTCACCACGTCCGGCACGATACCGGCGTGCTCGAAGGCGAACATCCGCCCGGTACGGGCGAAGCCGCTCTGGATCTCATCGACGATCAGCGCCACGCCCGCCCGCTCGGTGATGGCTCGCAGGCCGCGCAGCCATTGGATGTCCGCCGGGATCACGCCGCCCTCGCCTTGCACCACCTCGACGATCACCGCCGCCGGCAGCGCCACACCGGCCTCCGGGTCGCACAACAGGTTCTCCAGGTATTGCAGGTTCGCCCGTACGCCCGCCTCGCCGCCCAGGCCGAACGGGCAGCGGTAGTCGTAGGGGTACGGCATGAACTGCACGCCATTGCCCAGCAGGGCCGCCAAGGGTTGCTTCGGCCCCAGGCTGCCCATCAGGCTCAACGCGCCCTGGGACATGCCGTGGTAAGCCCCCTGGAACGCCAGCACCGTGCTGCGCCCGGTGGCCGTGCGCACCAGTTTCAGCGCAGCCTCCACCGCATCGGTGCCGGTCGGCCCGCAGAACTGGATTTTCGCGTCGCGGCGCAGGGCCTCGGGCAGCAGGCCGAACAGGTCCTGGACAAAGCGGTCCTTGACTGGGGTGGTCAAGTCCAGGGTATGCAGGGGCAGCTCATCGGCCAGTACTTGCTGGATCGCCTCGATCACCACCGGGTGGTTGTGGCCCAGGGCCAGGGTGCCCGCGCCAGCCAGGCAATCGATGAACTGGCGGCCCTCGACGTCTTCCACATGAATCCCACGGGCACGCTTGAGCGCCAAGGGGATGCGCCGCGGGTAGCTGCGGGCGTTGGACTCCTGTCGCTGCTGGCGCAACAACAGGGGCGAATCCTCGAATTCATACAACGCCTGCGGGGCGCTGGGCGGCAGGGTCTGGGCAAGTCTGGAAGCGGTCGACATCGGAAAATCCTCGCAAGCAAGCGAATATGCCCCGCCACGCTCCCTGTAACCGGATGTGTGTCGGGTGGTTGTCGCTTGGAGAACGCGTCAGCGGGGCGAGGATTTACCGGTTGATTTGAGATTGCAGGGTGGGTCTTCGCGGGTGAACCCGCTCCCACAGAGGTTGGGGTGATCCTCCACAGACTGCGGGCAGGGCTCAGTTGCCCTGGCGCGCCGGCACCTGCAGCCAGACACGCAAACCATCGCCAGGGTTTTCGAAACGCAGGCTGCCGGCACAACGCTGGACGATGGCCTGGACGATCGCCAACCCCAGGCCGCAGCCGCCGCTCTGGTCGTGGCGCCAGAAGCGCTCGGTCAGGTGCTGCATGTCTTCCTCGGCGATCCCGGGCCCATGGTCGCGGACCATGAAGCCCACCTGCCCGTCAGCCATCTGCACTTCCAGTTCCACGGCTGCGTCGCCGCCATGGCGCAGGGCGTTGTCCAGCAGGTTGCGCAACGCCGCCACCGCCAGCGGCGCTGGCATGCCCAGGTAGACGCGCGTAGCCTCCTCCGGCAGGCGCACCACGATGCGCCGGTTGTCGCCACCGCCGGCATCCTGGACCGCCTGGCGCGCCACCTGCTCGGCGCTGCACTGCACGCCATCGTCGAACGACAGGCTGCCTTCCACCCGCGCCAGCATCAGCAATTGCTCCAGGGTGCGGTGCATGCGGTCGGTACCCTGCTCGGCATGTTCCAGCGCCTGCTCGCGCACCGCGCCGTCGGTCATGCGGGCCACCTGCAGGTGGGTCTTGATCGCGGTCAGCGGGCTGCGCAGTTCGTGGGCGGCGTCGTCGGTGAGGCGGCGCTCGCGCTCAATGGTCTGGGCGATGCGCAGGAACAACTGGTTCTGGGTTTCGAGCAAGGGCTGCAACTCGCTGGGCATGCCAGCCACCTGCAACGGCTCGACGCTGTCGGCACGGCGCCGGCGCAGGGCATCGCGCATCCGGTTGAGTGGCTCCAGGCCCTTGCCCACGCCGATCCACAATAACCCCAGGCTGCCGAGCAAAGCCATCAACACCGGCGCCGAGGCAGCCAGCAGTATCGAGCGGTTGAGCGCCTCGCGTTCCTGATGGCGGTCGGCGGTGGTGATCCGCACATCCCCGTGGTTGTAGGTGAAGGTGCGCCAGAGCGCGCCGTCGATGGTCTGGTCACGGAAGCCGCTGCGCTGGTCGTCCATGGCACCGTCGTGCTTGTGATTGCTGGCCAGGATCTCGCCGCGCAGGGAACTGACCTGGCAGGCCATGCCGTCCGGCACACTGAGCTGGTCGGCGGAAAAATGCGCGTCCTGGCCCTTGCTCGCCAGCGGCTGCGGCAATTGCTCGATCAACCCGGCAACCATGCGTGCCGAAGCCACCAGGCGCTGGTCGAGGGAAAACATCATCTGCTGGCGCAGGTCGCGCAGCATCCACGCGGCGGCCAGCGCCCAGATGATGACGAAGGCGATGCCGAGGATCAGCGTCAGGCGCGCGCGCAAGCTCATGGTGTGGCGCCCTGCGGGGCCTGGGCCGGGCCAAGACGATAGCCCAGGCCGCGGACGGTCTCGACGATGCTGTTGCCCAGCTTGCGCCGCAAATGGTGGATATGGACGTTCAGGGCGTTGCTCTCGACTTCGTCGCTGAAGCCGTACACGCAGTCCTTGAGCTGCTCGCTGGACAGCACCCGCCCGGGGTTCTGCAGCAATGCCTGGAGCAGCGCCTGCTCGCGGCGCGACAGGTCCACGGCCTGGCCAGCCAGGGTGGCCTCGCAACTGCTCGGGTCGTAGCGCAGCGGGCCATGCTCGATGACATTCACCGCCCGCCCGGCCACTCGACGCAACAGCGTGTGCAGGCGCGCTGCGAGCTCGCGCAGGTCGAAGGGCTTGAGCAGGTAGTCGTCGGCCCCGGCCTGCAGCCCATCGACCCGGTCGGTGACCGCATCGCGCGCGGTGAGCACCAGCACCGGCAGCGTCACACCCTGCTGGCGCAGGCGGCGCAACAGCTTCAGGCCATCTTCATCGGGCAGGCCGAGGTCGAGGATCATCACGTCGAACTGCGCGGCCTGCAGCAAGGCCTGGGCAGCCGAGGCGCTGGCCACCCGATCCACGGTCAGGCCCTGGGCAGTGAGGCCGGCGCAGATGCCGCTGGCGATCAGGTCGTCGTCCTCGCAGAGCAATACGTGCATTGGAGAGGCTCCCGGTAGGTGAGGCTGACATTGCACCCTGGGTGGATTAAGAGACGATTATGCAACGGGCGACACGATAGGCCCATGCCCATTCGGGCCTGCAACCAGCACAGCCTGTAAAGAATCATTTCCCTGCCAATACAAAGCGGAAACATCCTACATACAACCCGGAAATAGTCACCTTGGATGCGTGATGTGATGTCGCCCTGAACAGCGGGTTGTCAGGGAGACAGCGAATGGGGTTGTGGCATTGGGTGCCCTCATGGCAGCAGATCGAACGTCGCATAAACGATAAAATGGGTGAGTTTAGAGAATTAAAACTGTCCAAATCGCCCCCGGTTTTCGCGGGCCCCTGCCTCGTTTGGATGAAGCGCAAAGCTGTCGCAACTTGCAAAAATGCAGCTTTGGCGCCAAGCGCTAGAGAATTAAAACTGTCGCAACCAGCAACGGCGTGACTTTGCCCGGCTCGACAGCGACCTCGGCCCACATCTAACGAAGCAGTCGGAGCCCGATACACATGTCGACGGATACACTGGGAGAAATGAGCTTGGTCCTACCGCGGCCCTCTGGAATGTTCGCTCAAGGAAATACTGGGAACTCGCTTACACACGCCCATAGAGAAGGGCATGGAAGCGGCCGTTTGACTGACCTACCAGTTTTACCCCAAATTGAACCTTGTGCGCATGACCACCGTCGATAATACTTGTTAGCTTCTCGCCACGCTGAGAAATCGCCCTGGGCATCACCGACGCACACATTTGCACACCTGACGGATACGCATTAGATTTAAGGTTGAAAGATTGAGGGCCTTTAAATTTGTATCAGCCACGATTTAGCCATCTCTAACTGGCACTAAAACTCGATTCGGTAAGCGCCAATCAGTTTAACCAGTATGCTTTAAGGAAGACGGATTAAAATGGACTTCTTGAACCAAATTCCTACATGGGACGAAATAGAGCGAAACCTGGAAACAAAATTTGGCGAATTAAATCAAAGCATTCAGACCTCCTGGCACGAAAACAGCCAGGATTGGAATGGTTTTACACGCCGCCTAAGTTATCAATTCGATCGAACCTACGGGAGCTTAGGTGGAAATCGAATTGATGCTGTGCGCGAGGCATTTTATCGCGCAGAACCTATATTCCTAGAAAGAGTCAGACAGCACTGGTCTGTCATTAACATAGACCAGATACTCAATATACTTCGAAAACTTGCTACAGAAGTCTCGCTAATTCTTGGTGGCAGTATCACAGTTGGTTCTACTATAGGTGGCGCTTTCGGCGCTATGGCTTTTGGTGTGGGAGCAGCGCCTGGCGCAGTTGCAGGAGGTGCGATTGGCCTGGAAATTGGCAGCCTTATACTTCTTAGCTTAGGCTTATCAGCAATCACTGAATATTTTCTCGTGGGAATACCCAGTTGCCTCGCCACACTGCAGGAAGGCATTGTTACTGCTTGGCATTCCGAAGATGGTATACCTAGCGGACTTGATCCGACAGGAGGCTCTGCAAATCGCAGAGAGCAGATGGTAAGCCAAGCTGCCAACCAGTTGGCCAGAGGCCAGGAACAACTAATAAAACTGCTACTTACTGCGATCGTTGCATATCTATTACGCGGCTCATTAAGCTCAGGCATTTCCAACAGCATGGAAAGCATTGCATCCAGAGTCCTAAAGCTTAAATCCGAAGCAAAAAACAGAGAGCTAATAACTTGGCTAGAAAAGAACCAGACTGCAATACTGGCACACCCAGAGCTGCAACCACCTTCCAGCCAGGTCTTCATCAGAGCAAAACCACTAAGTGGACTAGAAGCTCCGAAATGGGATAACGTACGATTTAGAGCTGATGGCGATTTCGGAAATCTTCCCGCATTGAGACAGCTATATGTAAGAGAAGTATTCGAGCTACAACAACGCATAGGTGCCATGAAAGCGTCAAACACGAACATCGAAGCAATTGCTAAGTTCGCCCACTCCTCTCGCACAGCCATCAAGTTGAAATACAGGGAATTCACACCCCAAGATCTATTAAAAGTGATTGACGAGCGCAACATGGGGAAGTACGGAGACAAACTTGGACCTACATTTGAATGGCTTATTGAAAAAGGCAAATCTTCTGAACAAATCATTGAGAGCGCAACTCGCTCCGGCGGTGGAGATCTATTTTAATGAACAACGTTAAGCTGGACGCCTTGAATATAGATACAATGCATTCTGGCAGGGCCTGCCTGAATTTGACCTCAAGCATAAACTGGGAGGACTTTCCAGATTATGCGAAAGAAATACTTAACCTGCTTAATGGTAGGCTTGAAAAAAAATCGGACTCTATCGACATAAGAGTTTGGGAGATCACCATTGAACAGGAGATATTTCACTTAACTTTCGACGACTTCCCAGTAATGGTTTCGCTCGAATCTTTAACGCAAAAAGGTGACTCATTACTTTCCGATTTCAAAACCAAGTTAACAAAGCAGAATGACTAAGGACCCAGCATGGATACACTGCAGTCTCTCTGGGACAGGCCTTCATCCGTCCCTATTGAAGGTAGGCTCTTCGCCTTCCTTCTTAGGGGATTCTGGAACCGCTCCCCTTATTCTCAATTGATTTGAGCACTAGCGAGTCGCGAGTCGTTCAAATATCCCTCCCTTCTCACTTGGCAATCGACATAGACGTTCCGTTCCACTCACGAGACGAGCGATTCATCGGGCTGGATTTGCAAAGGCATTGGATTTTTCGAAAACGATGGGACCGCGTGAAGCAAGAAAGCTTTCAGAAATGCAAGCTAAGGAGACGGTGTCAACGCTCGCAGCCTTGCAAAACCCTGTCCTCCGTGCGAGTGGACGGGACGCTATCTCTGATTTTGGCGATAGGCAGGTTAATCGGCAGCTGACATGGACAGAGAGGTGCAGAATTTTTTCGACTCTAGAGACTTAGACTCTAATGATTTTGATGACATGTTCGAGCCCGCCAAACATCGTCTCGGCATACTGGGCCCGGATGAGATGTACGGCTTTGTTCCAGCCTTGGTGTTTGGCGGCCCCATTCGTTTCGAGAATCTTGAAAAGCTGAAAGCGATCGAACATCTGGTGCTATTATCTCAGCTTTGCAATATCGAGCCCTACAGCTTCTCCGACTTCTAAACATACAACAAGGAGCTGAACGAATGAACGCAGCCGTCATCACATAACACCCCCGTATTGCAGCCGAAAGAGCAAAAAGAAACGATGAGCACGCTGGTAGCACCCCACAACCCAGACCTGATAGCCGGAAGCAAGAAGGGAAACCAACATTCCTGAATATAAAAACCGCATAAGTGCTGGCGAAGAAACACTATGGACGAGATATATTCGATATTACTTGAAACCACTGGCGAACCGATGCTTCGACAGGAGGTTCCGCCTTCTAGCATCAGCCGGTATGAAGGTATATTACCCGACCAACTACTTCAGTTCTGGGCAGAGCATGGTGGTGTGGCTACGGAGAGGGAATCCTGTGGATGGTCAACCCTCAAGAGTACGAAAACGTACTCACCAGCTGGATGCAAAGCTCAGCGCTCGAAATGACTGATACCTATCATGTCATCGCGCGTAGCGCATTTGGCGACTTGTACTTATGGGGCGAAAAATCGGGGCCATCACTTTGTATTTTCTGCAATGTCTCTCGATACACTTATGATCCAGCCGAGAGATCGCCACACGCTATGAATAGAGCCTTTCGGTCGTTCCTCCTGTCATTTGACCAAGCGTATCTTGACTTCAATGAGCTATTCGACTCGGCCAAGGAAAAGCTGGGCGTTCTCAGGCCTGACGAAATGTATGGGTTCGTTCCTGCCTTGATGCTGGGAGGGCCAGGCCGCCTCGAGCACCTTGAAAAGCTGAAGGCCGTAGAACATCTGGTGCTGCTTTCCCAACTAAGCGAGCTCGAGCCCTATGAACTCGGCGACGAGCAAGCGCACTAGCTTGGGGCAAGCCCGCGCCTACAGGATTGCAGGCTATCCTCTGTTTCTGCTCGGCCAATCTGCCCCGCCACCTCAGGGTTAACCTTGGGTTAATCGTCCCAGGCCAGCATGGCGCCATTCCATGCATTGCCAAGGCGAAGACATGCGCGTCCTCCTGCTCTTCCTGACATTCCTCCTGGCGGGGCCTCTGCAGGCCAACCCCTTCGAGACCAAGCCCGACTTCCTGCCGGTCAACGAGGCCTTCGTCCTCTCCCATGACCGCCTGCCCGATGGCCAGATGCGCTTGCATTTCCAGATCAAGGACGGCTACTACCTCTACCAGAAGCGCCTGAAGTTCGATGGCCTTGCACCTGGCCAGCACCCCGCCTTGCCTGCCGCCGAGAATCACCACGACGAGTTCTTCGGCGACAGCGCGGTCTACCGCCACCAGCTCGAGTTGCTGATACCCGCAGGCGCCCAAGGCCAGTTGCGCCTGGGCTGGCAGGGCTGCGCCGACGCTGGCCTGTGCTACCCGCCGCAGACCACGGCCATCGACCTCGGCGGCCAGGCCGCCCCGGTAGCCGACCAGGCCAGCGACCAGGCCCTGGCCAGCGGCCTGCAGCAGGCCAGCCTGGCCTGGAGCCTGGCAGCCTTCTTCGGGCTGGGCCTGCTGCTGGCCTTCACGCCCTGCTCCTTGCCGATGCTGCCGATTCTCGCCGGGCTGGTGCTGGGCAATGGTGCCAGCGCCCGCCGCGGCTGGCTGCTGGCCGGGGTCTATGTGCTGAGCATGGCCCTGGTGTACGCCGCCCTCGGGGTGGTCGCCGCCCTGCTCGGCGCCAGCTTGCAGGCCTGGCTGCAGCAACCCTGGTTGCTGGGCAGCCTGGCGGGCTTGTTCGTCATCCTTGCCCTGCCGATGTTCGGCGCCTTCGAGTTGCAGCTGCCCACCGCCCTGCGCGACCGCCTCGACCGGGCCGGCCAGGGCACCCGTGGCGGCAATGTGTATGGCGCGGCCTTGCTCGGGGCGCTGTCCGGCCTGCTCATGGGCCCCTGCATGACGGCACCGTTGGCCGGGGCGCTGCTGTACATCGCCCAGAGCGGCGACGTGCTGCAGGGCGCGCTGGTGCTGTTCAGCCTGGGCCTGGGCACGGGCGCGCCGTTGCTGTTGCTGGTCACCGTCGGCAACCGCTACCTGCCGCGCCCGGGCGCCTGGATGAATCGGGTCAAGGGGCTGTTCGGCTTCGTCTTCCTGGCCATGGCCCTGTACACCCTGCGCAGCCTGTTGCCAGCCCCGTTGCTGCTGGCCCTGAGCGGCGCCTGGCTGATCGCCCTGGCCTGGGCGGCCTGGCCGGCCCTGCAGCGCCTGCCGGCCTTGCGTGCGGTGCCGCTGCTCGGCGCGCTCTGGGGTGGCCTGCTGCTGGTCGGTGCGGCGGCCGGTGGCGATGACCTCTGGCAACCCTTGCACCCCTTCGCCGGGGGCAGCACGCCAAGCGCGGCGGCCAAGGCCGAGGATGCCTTCGTCACCGTCAGCCAGCCCCAGGCGCTGCAACGTGAGCTGGACGCCGCCAAGGCACGTGGCCAATGGGTGATGCTGGACTACTATGCCGACTGGTGCGTGTCGTGCAAGGTGATGGAAAAGCAGGTGTTCGCCCGCCCTGATGTCCTGGCCGGCCTCGCCGAGGTACACCTGATACGCCTGGACGTCACCGCCGATACACCCGCCAGCCGCGAACTGCTGCAACGCTACCAGGTGCCAGGCCCGCCCAGCCTGATCTGGATCGGCCCGGAAGGCGACGAGCGCCGGGCCCGGCGCATCACCGGCGAGGTGGACGCCGACGCATTCCAACGACACTGGGCCCAGACCAGGAGCCAAGGCTGATGCTGAGCGTGACCCTGGGGCCGCTGACCATGGCCCTCAACCACCTGCTGTTGCTCGCGGCCCTGTGCGTGGCCAGCGTGGTCGGCTGGTGGGTGGCCCGGCGCGGTGGCGAAAACCCCGAGTCGGCGTTGTTCAACCTGTTCCTGTTGGGGCTGGTGTGCGCCCGCCTCGGTTTCGTGATGGCCTACTGGCCGATGTTCCGCGAGGAGCCGCTGCAGATCATCGATATCCGCGACGGCGGCTTCCTGCCCTGGGCCGGCCTGGCCGGCATCGTTGCCGGTGCCTTGTGGCAGTACCGACGCCACCCTGGGTTGCGCCGCCCGCTGGGCTGGGCATTGTTCAGCGGTGCCCTGTTCTGGGGGCTGGCCAGCCTCGGCAGCCACCTGTACAGCAAGGGCACCGAGCTGCCGGCGTTGAGCCTGCGCAATGCCGCCGGACAATCCGTGGCCTTGCACGCCTACCGTGGTACGCCGCTGGTAATCAACATCTGGGCCACCTGGTGCCCGCCCTGCCGCCGCGAGATGCCGGTGCTGCAACAAGCGCAGGATGACTACCCGCACGTGACCTTCCTGTTCGTCAATCAGGGCGAAACGCCGGAAAACGTCAGCACCTTCCTCGCCACCACCGGCCTGAGCCTGACCCACGTGCTGTTCGACGGCACCGGGCAGCTGGCCGAACGGGTCGGCTCCATGGCCTTGCCCACCACCCTGTTCTACACCGCCGACGGACGCCTGATCGGCAGCCACCTGGGCGAGCTATCTCGCGCCAGCCTGCACCGCGCCCTGGAACCTTTCGAGCAGGCCACTGCGCCTGCCCCCGCCGCACAAGGAAACTGACATGCGATTGAATGCCCTCCTGCCCCTGGCCCTTGGCCTGCTCGCCGCCCCCGCGTTGCACGCCGAGGCGCTGCCCAAGGCGATCCAGCAACTGCAAGCCAAGGGCGCCGAGATCAAGGGCAGCTTCGATGCGCCCAATGGCCTCAAGGGCTATGCCGCCGCTTATCAGAACAACGGCATCGCCCTGTACCTGACCCCCGACGGCAAGCACGTACTGGTGGGCAGCCTGTTCGACGAACAGGGCAAGGACCTGAGCGCCGAACCGTTGGAAAAACTGGTATACGCCCCAATGAGCAAGGCCATCTGGGCAAAGATGGAAAAGACCGCCTGGATCGCCGACGGCAAGGCCGATGCGCCCCGCACGGTGTACCTGTTCAGCGACCCCAACTGCCCCTACTGCAACATGTTCTGGCAGCAGGCACGGCCTTGGGTCGAGTCGGGCAAGGTGCAACTGCGCCACATCATGGTCGGCATCATCCGCGAAGACAGCCCTGGCAAGTCGGCGGCGCTGCTGGCCGCCAAGGACCCGGCCAAGGCACTGCAGCAACATGAGAAGGCCGGCAAGGCCAGCACCCTCAAGCCGCTGGAGAACATCCCCGAGGCGGTGCGCAAACAGTTGGAGGGCAACCTGGCGCTGATGGAAGAGATGGGCCTGGCGGCGACGCCGGCGATCTTCTACCAGGATGAGCAAGGTCGCCTGCAGAGCCAGCAAGGGGCGCCACGGCCGGAGATGCTGGGGCAAATCCTGGGCAAGCGCTGACCATCCGCTTCAACGCGGCCCCTTGTGGGAGCGGGCTTGTCCCGCGATCAAGGGCAAAGCCCTTGCCATGCAGCCGCAATGGCAGGGCCGCCCAATCGCGGGACAAGCCCCTACAAGGGTGGACAAGGCGCTTACACTCCCTCCAGCTCCGCCATCAGGTCACTGAGCCGGTCGACCTTGTCATCGTCCAGCACGCGCGCCTCCAGCCCCCGCACGTAGTCGGCCAATGCTTCCACCGTACTGCACTCGAACATCGCCCGCAGTGGCACGTTCAACTGCAACTGCTTCTGCACCCGCGACGCAATCTGGGTGGCCAGCAATGAATGCCCGCCCAACTCGAAGAAGTTGTCGCGCACCCCAACCCGTTCGGCCTTGAGCACGTCGGCCCAGATCCCGGCCAGGGTTTGCTCCAGCGCGTCTCGCGGCGCCAGGTAGGCCTGGCTGTGCTGGCTGCCGATGTCGATGGCTGGCAGGGCCTTGCGGTCGAGTTTGCCGTTGGCGTTGTGTGGCAGGCTATCGAGCCAGGCCCAATGCAGCGGCACCATGTACTCCGGAAGCTCTGCGCGCAGGCGTTGCTTGAGCTGTTCCAGCAGTGCAGCGTCAGCCGTGACATGCGGGTGCGCCACCAAATAACCCACCAGGTGCTTGCCGTTGGTGCCCTCCTGCACGCCTACCGCCGCATCGCGGACCTCAACCTGCTCATGCAGGCGCGCCTCGATCTCGCCCAGCTCGATCCGATAACCGCGGATCTTCACCTGGTGGTCGATACGGCCCACGTATTCGAGCACACCGTCGGCGCGGCGCCTGGCCAGGTCACCGGTGCGATACAGCCGCTCGCCCGGCTCGCCGTAGGGATGCGGCACGAACGCCAGCGCGGTGCGCACCGGGTCGCCCACATAGCCACGCCCGACACCCGTCCCGGCGACGCACAGCTCACCTACCGCCCCCACCGGCACCAGCGTCTGGACCGCGTCGAGCAGGTACAGGCGGTTGTTGTCGGTCGGCATGCCGATCGGCAGGTAGCTGCCCTGGGTGGACGCCGCATCGACCCGGAAGAACGCCACATCGTCCGAGCACTCCGCCGGGCCGTAGGCGTTGACCAGGCCGATGCCCGGATAGCGTTGCAGCCATTGGGCCGCCAGCTCAGGCGGCATGGCTTCGCCGGTCGGCAGCATCCAGCGCAGGTCGCCCAGGTCTTGCTGCTCGTTGGCCAACATGCCCTGGATCAGCGACGGCACGCTCTCCAGCACCGTGATGCCGGTGGCCTGCACGTGTGCCAGCAGCCCTTGCGGGTCCTGGGCGATGCTGTTCGGCACGATTTCCACCCGAGCGCCGAACAGCGGCGCGGCGAGGAACTGCCAGACCGAGATGTCGAAGCTCTGGGAGGCGGTCTGGGCGATCACGTCCCGTGCGTCGAGCGTGAGGTACGGCACCTTGCTCAGCTGGTTGTTGAGCATGCCGCGTTGTTCGACCATCACGCCTTTGGGCAGGCCGGTGGAGCCGGAGGTATAGATCACGTAGGCCAGGTTGTCCGGCGCACTGTGGATGCCCGGGTTGTGGCTGGCGACCTGGCTGGCTTGCACCTGCTCCCAGACCAGCAGCTTCGGGCGTACCGCACCGCCGACCTCGTCCAGCAGTTGCCGGGCCTGCTCGACACAGGCCGCCGAGCACACCAGTACCGGCGTGCGGCTGAGCTCGACGATGCGTTGCAGGCGCGCCGAGGGCAGGCCTGGGTCCAGCGGCAGGTAACCGGCGCCGGCCTTGAAGCTGCCGATGATCATGCCCAGCAATGCCAGGCTCCGCTCGGCCAGCAGCGCCACTGGCTGGTCGATGCCCACGCCGGCGGCCACCAGGGCATGGCCCAGGCGGTTGGCGGCAAGGTTCAGCCCGGCATAGTCGTAGCTTGCGTCCAGGCAGCGGGCAACGGTGCGCTGCGGGTGCGCCGCGACCTGCGCCTCGAACAACGCCACGTAGCTCTGCGCTAGCGGATAGGCCTGCTCGGTACGGTTGCAGTCCTCCAGCAGGAAGCGCTGTTGTTGCTGGCCTAGCAGCGCCAGCTCGGCCACCTCGCCGTCGAACCCATCCACCAGTGCCAGCAGCAGGCGCTTGAAGTCGGCCAGCAGGCGCTCGACGGTCGGGAAGTCGAAATAGCGCTGGTCGAACGACAGGTGCAAGCCCAGGTCGTCGCCGGGGTAGCACACCGCGGTCAACGGGAAGTTGGTGTGGGTGCGGCCCGAATCGGAGCTGGCATTGAGGTGCTGGGCATGGTCCAGCACCGCCGTTTCCACCGGTGCGTTCTCGAACACGAACAGGCTGTCGAACAGCGGCTGGCCCTTGGGCAGCTCGCTGCAGTCCTGGATCGCCACCAGCGGCAGGTATTCATGCTCACGCAGCTCCATGTTGCACGCCAGCAGGCCTTGCAGCCACTGGCGCACGCTTTGCCGTTGGCCCGGTTCGGGCAGTTGCACACGCAAGGCGACGCTGTTGATGAACAACCCGACCGTGCGCTGCATCTGTGGCAGGCTCACCGGGCGCCCGGCCACGGTGACGCCGAAGACCACGTCGCGCTCGCCGCTGTAGCTGGCCAGCACCAGGGCCCAGGCCGCCTGGGCGAAGGTGTTGACGGTCAGTTGATGGGCCTGGGCGAGTTCGCGCAGCCGCACCCCATCGCGTACGTCCAGGCGGGTATGGCAGTCACCGACGACCATGCCGTTACCAGCGTGGTCATGGCGCAGTGGCCGGTCGCTGGGGAGGGCCGTGGCACGCTCGAAGCCGGCCAGGTTGCGCTGCCACCACTGGCGCGCCTCGTCCGGGTCCTGGCGCTGCAGCCAGCCGATGTAGTCGCGGTAGCGCGGCGGCACCGGCAACTGGGCCTGGCGGCCTTCGCCCAGGGCCTGGTAGATCTCGAAGAAATCGTTCATCAGCAACGAGCGGCACCAGGCATCGATGAGGATGTGGTGGTTGCTCATCATGAACCAGTAGCGCGCATCGGCGACCCGCACCAGGCGCAGGTGGAAAGGCGCCTCGCGCAGCAGGTCGAAGCCGGCCTCGCGCTCCTGCCTGTGCAAGGCTTGCAGGCGCGCCTCCTGTGCCGGCGTATCCAGGCCGCGCCAGTCCTGGTAGTCAACCGGCGTGTGGCCCGGCTTATGGATGATCTGCAGCATCGATTCGCCCGCATTCCAGCTGAACGACGCGCGCAGGGCCTCGTGGCGCGCCACCACGGCCTGCCAGGCCTGGGCGAAGCGCTCGGGGTCCAGGGCGCTGTCGATGCGGTAGCGGTCTTGCATGTAGTAGATACCCGTGCCCGGCTCCAGCAGTGTGTGCAGCAGCAGGCCCTCCTGCATCGGCGTCAACGGGTAGACGTCTTCGATCTTGGCCGCCGGTACCGGCAAGGCGTCGATCTGAGCCTGAGTCAGTTGCGCCAGCGGGAAGTCGGACGGCGTGAAGCTGCCGTTGCCATCGGCCAGGCAGTGGGCGACCAAGGCCAGCAATTCCTGGCGATAGGCGTCGGCCAGCGCGGCGATGGTCGCCTCTTCGTAGCGTTCGGCGCTGAAGGTCCAGCGCAATTGCAGCGCACCGCCATACACCTGGCCATCGATGCCGAGCCAGTTGGGCAACGGCGCATCCAGGTCGTGGGCCAGGCCGGCCGGTACATCCAGCGGCTGGAACAGCGCCGCGTCGTCGAATTGCTGGTCGAACTGGCCCAGGTAGTTGAACGTGACCCGCGCCTGGGGCAACGCGGCCATGGCCTCTCGCCCGGCATCGTCGGCCAGGTAGCGCAGCACGCCATGACCCAGCCCCTTGTGCGGCACCTGGCGCAGCTGCTCCTTGATGGCCTTGATGGAGCCGGCACGGGCCAGGTCGTCGTCGCCGGCCTGAGGTTTCAGGCACAGTGGGTAGGCATTGGTGAACCAGCCGACGCTGCGGGTCAAGTCCATATCCTCGAACAGCCCGTCGCGGCCATGGCCCTCCAGTTGCACCAACACCTCACTGTAACCGCTCCAGCGGCACAAGGTACGCGCCAGGGCGGTAAGCAACAGGTCGTTGACCTGGGTGTGGTACGCCGCGGGTGCCTGCTGCAGCAGTTGGCGGGTCTGCGCCACGTCCAGGTTGATGGTCAGGGTACGTGCATGGCGATAGAGATTGCCGCCCTGCGGGTGGTCGCACGGCAACTCACGGCGGGCGGTGCCCAGCTGGCCTTGCCACCAATCGAGCTCGTCACGCAGCGAGTCGCTGCTGGCATAGCTGGCCAGGCGTGCGGCCCAGTCGCCCAGGGTGTGGGTCTTGGCGGCCAGGGGTTGGCCTCGGTAGAGCGCCTGCAGGTCTTCGAGCAGCACGCGCCAGGACACGCCATCCACCACCAAGTGATGGATCACCAGCAGCAGGCGCTGGGCGCCCTGCCCGTCGCTGACCAGCAAGGCACGCAGCAGCGGCCCCTCGGCCAGGTCGAGGCTGCGTTGCACATCGGTGTACAGGGCCTGGCAGTCATCCAGATCGGCCACGGTGGCGAGCCACAGCAACTGATGCGTGGCCGGCTGGGCATACTCGGCCTGCCACTGGCCACCGGCCTGGGTGAAGCGCAGGCGCAGGCTGTCGTGGTGCGCCAGCAAGGCCCCCAGGGCGCGCTCCAGTACCTCGACCTGCAACGGCTGGCGGATGTCCAGCAACACCGCCTGGTTCCAATGCTGGGGCTGGGTGACTCCACTGTCGAAGAACCAGTGCTGGATCGGCGTCAAGGCACTGCGCCCCTGGCGCGGGCCCTGCTCGACCTGACTAATGCGCTCGCTGCGGCTGACCACCGCGGCCAGGGTCTGGATGGTCTGGTGCTGGAACAGGTCCCGAGGGGTGAAATGCAGGCCCAGTTGGCGCGCGCGGCTGACCACCTGGATCGACAGGATCGAGTCGCCGCCAAGCTCGAAGAAGTTGTCGTGAACGCCTACCCGGGAGAGGTTGAGCACCTCACCCCAGACCTGCGCCAGTTGCTGCTCCAACGCGTTGGCCGGGGCCTGGTACTGCTGATGCGCCAGGGCAAGGTCCGGCATGGGCAAGGCTCGGCGGTCGAGCTTGCCGTTGCCCATCAGCGGCAGGCTGCCCAACAGCACCAGGTGCGTGGGCACCATGTAGTCCGGCAGGTGCTGCCGGGCATGGGCCTTGACCGCCTCGCGCAGACTGGCCTGGGCATCCTGGTCGGCGTCGGCCTGTGGGCAGACAAGGTAGCCCACCAGTTGCTTGCCACCCGGCAGGTCCAGCGCCAGCACCACCGCCTCGGCCACATCAGCATGTTCCCGCAGGCGGCTCTCGATCTCGCCCAGCTCGATGCGGAAGCCGCGGATCTTCACCTGTTGGTCGGCCCGCCCGATATATTCCACCAGGCCATCGGTGCGCAGGCGCACCAGGTCGCCCGTACGGTACAAACGCCCGCCCTCACGGCTGAACGGGTCGGCAATGAAGCGCTCGGCCGACAGCCCCGGCCGGTCATGATAGCCCTGGGCCAAGCCGACGCCACCGACATACAGCTCACCGATGCCCCCCTGGGGCAGCAAGGCCAGGTCCTCGTCGAGGACGTACGCCGTGCGCGCACCGATCACCCGGCCGATGGGTACGCTGCCGGCGTCCACGGGCAACTGCTCGGGCGCCAGGCAAGCCAGTGGCATGACCACGGTCTCGGTCGGCCCGTAGGCGTTGAAGAACTGCTGAGGCGCGAATGCCTGGCGGATGCGCTGCAGATGCTCGCCGGTCAACGCCTCGCCGCCGGTGATGACCAGGCGCACCGGCAGGCGCTCGCCCTGCCCGGCCAGGTGCTGGGCCAGCTGGCTGCCATAGCTGGGCGTGAAGCCCAGGATGCTCACCTGCTGCTCGCGCACCAACTGGCAGATGTCCTCGGCGCCCCACTGGCCCTGGCCACGCAGCACCACCCGGGCACCGCAGAGCAATGGCGCCAGCAGGCGCTCGGTGGCGGCATCGAAGTTGATCGAATAGAAATGCAGCTCGCAGTCGTCGCTGCGCATGCCGAACGCCGCGATCACCGCCTGGCAGTGCATGGCGATCTCGCCATGGCTGACCACCACGCCCTTGGGTTTGCCGGTGGAGCCGGAGGTGTAGATCAGGTACGCCTGGTGTTGCGGCAGGTTGAGGTTGTCCAGCGGCGCATCGCTGTAGCCGGCCAGCGATGCGCTATCGTCCTCCAGGCACCATTGCGTCACACCGTGCGGCAACGCGCCCAGGGCGTCGAGCAGCGCACGCTGGCCGAGCAGCAGGCCGATGCGGCTGTCCTCGATCATGTAGCGCAGGCGGTCGAGCGGATACTCGGGGTCCAGCGGCACATAGGCCCCCCCAGCCTTGAGGATCGCCAGCAGGCCCACGACCATTTCCAGCGAGCGCTCCAGTGCAAGGCCTACGCGCACCTGTGGGCCGACACCGCGCTCGCGCAGGGCACGGGCCAGGCGATTGGCCTGCTGGTCCAGCTCGGCATAGCTCAGGTGCTCGCCGGCGAAGGTCAGCGCGCGGGCCTGCGGGGTGCGCACGGCCTGGGCGGCGAACAACCCGTGGAGGGTCTGGCCGGGCTCGAATGCCTGCTCGCCCTGGAGCTGGCTGACCAGCGCCTGCTGCTCGGCGCGACCCAGCATCGGTAGCTCGCACAGGCGCAGGCTCGGGTCGTCGAGCAGGCCGACCAAGACCTGTTGCCAGTGCTCGGCCATGCGGGCGATGCGCGGTTCGTCGAACAGGTCGCAGCTGTAGGTCAGGCAGCAGCCGAGGCGCCCATCCAGGTCGGTGATCTCCAGGTAGAGGTCGAACTTGGTGGCGCTGGCATCATTGACCAAGTAATCGACGGTCATGCCCGACAGCGTGCGGCTCTGCTGGAAGGCCCAGCGCTGCACGTTGCACATGACCTGGAACAGCGGGTTGTAGGCGCTGCTGCGTGGCGGCTGCAACGCGTCGACCAGTTGCTCGAAAGGCAGGTCCTGATGCGACTGGCCTTCGATCACCGTGCGCCGCACCTGCTCGAGCAATTCGGCGGCGGTCATCTGCCCGTCCAGCTCACAGTGCAGCACCTGGGTGTTGAGGAAGGCACCGATCAGGCCTTCGCTTTCCGGGCGGATACGGTTGGCCACCGGCGCGCCGATGCGCAGGTCGTGCTGGCCGCTATAGCGGTGCAGCACAGCGGCCAGGGTCGCCGTCATGGTCATGAACAGGGTCAGGCCACGCGCACGGTTGAAGGCGTGCACGCGTGCGACCAAAGCAGGGTCCAGGTCGAAGCGGTACAGCGCGCCGCGGTGGCTCTGCACGGCGGGGCGCGGTCGGTCCGAGGGCAGCGCCAGCACCGGGTGGTCGTCACCCAGGCGGGCTTTCCAATAGGCCAGCTGGCGTTCCCCTTCCCCGCTTTCCAGCCATTGGCGCTGCCACACGCTGTAGTCCAGGTATTGCACCGGCAACGGCGCCAGCGGCGATTCGCGCTCGTCGACGAACGCTTCGTACAGCTCGCCCAGCTCGCGGGCGAAGATGTCCATGGCCCAGCCTTCGGTGACGATGTGGTGCAGGGTCAGCACGAAGTAGTGCTCGCGCTCGTCGGCCTTGACCAGGCAGGCGCGCAACAGTGGGCCGCGCTCCAGGTCGAACGGCTGGTGCGCCTGCTCGTCGGCCAGCTGGCGCAGGCGCTGCTGGCGAACCTCGGCGGCCAGCGTCGAGAAGTCATGCCAGTGCACAGGCAGCGGGCGGTCCTCGGCCACGCGCTGGCAAGGCACACCATCGATACTGGGGAAGGTCATGCGCAGGGTTTCATGGCGCACGATCAGCGCCTGCAAGGCGCGCTCGAACGCATCCACATGCAGCACGCCGCGCAGCCGCGCCATGCCACCGACGTTATAGGCCGGGCTGTCCGGCGCCATCTGCCAGAGGAACCACATGCGCTGCTGCGAGTACGACAGCGGCACCGCCTGGCGACGGTCGACCCGGGCGATGGCTCCTTGCCGGTCGTGCCCGCCGGCCGCCTGGATGCGCGCGATCTCGGCGCAGAACGCGCCCAGTTCGCGGGCCTCGAACAAGGCCTTGAGCGGCAGCTCGATATCCAGCGCCTGGCGCGTGCGCGAAACGATCTGGGTGGCCAGCAGCGAGTGCCCGCCCAAGGCGAAGAAGTCATCCTGCACGCCCACCCGCGGCAACTTCAGCACCTCACGCCAGATCGCCGCCACCTGTTGTTGCAAGGCACCTTGCGGCTCGACATGGGCACGCTGCTGCCAGACCGGTGCCGGCAACGCCTTGCGATCGACCTTGCCGCTCGGCCCCAGGGGCATTCGAGCCAGATGCACCAGTTGCGCCGGCACCATGTAGGCCGGCAAGCGCGCCGTCAGCGCGGCGAGCAGCGCCTCGGACTGTTCGACACCGCTGTAGTAGCCCACCAGTTGTGCGCCGACTTCATCCTGGTGGATCAGCACCAACGCCTGGTCGACCCCAGGGTGGGCCAGCAGGCAGGCCTGGACTTCCTCGGGCTCGACCCGGAAGCCACGTACCTTCACTTGCTGATCGAGGCGCCCGAGGTACTCCAGGGCGCCGAGCTGCACCAGCCAGCGGGCACGGTCACCACTGCGGTAGAGGCGCTCGCCGTTGCCGTCCGGCCGGGGCACGAAGCGCTCGGCAGTAAGCCCTGGGCGGCCCAGGTAACCGCGGGCCAGGCCCGCTCCGCCCAGGCACAGCTCACCTGGCACGCCGGGGGCGGTCAGTTCCAGCTCAGCATCCAGCACCTGGCACAACACGTTGCCCAGCGGGCGGCCGATGGGTGAGCGCTCGCCATCCTGTGCTCGGCAATGCCAGTGGGTGACGTTGATCGCGGTCTCGGTCGGGCCGTAGCGGTTATGCAACTGCACCTGCGGCAGCACTTGCAGTACGCGGTCGCGCAGGTTGGCCGAGAGTGCCTCGCCACCTGAGAACACCCGGCGCAGGCTGGCGCAGCCACGCACCCGTGGCTCCTGGATGAACACCTGCAACAACGGCGGTACGAAATGCAGCGTGGTCACGCCATGGGCTTGCACCAGCTCGGCGATACGCCGGGGGTCGCGATGCTCGCCGGGGCCCGCCAGCACCAGCGTGCACCCCTGGGCCAGCGGCCAGAAGCACTCCCACACCGACACGTCGAAACTGATCGGCGCCTTTTGCATCAGGACGTCGCTGTCATCCAGGGCGTAGGTGCCCTGCATCCATTGCAGGCGCTCGGCCAGGGCCGCATGGGTAGTGCCCACGCCCTTGGGTTGGCCGGTGGAGCCGGAGGTGTAGATCACATAGGCCAGGTTGTCGCCGTCCAGGTGCAGGCCTGGGGTGTGGCTCGGCCAGCTGTCCAGGTGCAGCTGGTCCAGAGCGAGGGTGCCGACCCCGGCCGCCCGAGGCAGGCGCGGGAGCAGGTCGCTGTGGCTGAGCAGCAGGCCGGCCTTGCTGTCGGCCAGCATGTAGGCCAGGCGCTCAGTCGGGTAATCGGTGTCCAAGGGTACATAGGCACCGCCGGCCTTGAGGATGGCCAGCAGGCCGACCAGCAGGTGTGGCGAGCGCTCCAGGGCGATGGCCACGCAGGTATCAGGGCCAACGCCCTTGTCGCGCAGGTAATGGGCCAGGCGATTGGCCTGCTGGTGCAGCGTGGCATAGTCGAGGCTGCCGCCGTCCCACGCCAGGGCGGTGCGGGTCGGTGTCAGGCGTGCCTGGTCGTTGAGCTGCTCCACCAGCAGGCGGTGTGCCTTCGGTGCTGGCGCCTGCCCCCAGGCCAGCAACTGGGCGCGATCGGCCTCGTCGAGCAATGAAATCTGGCCCAAGGCCAGCTGCGGGTTGGCGCAGACCTGCTCCAGCAAGGCCAGCAACTGCCCGGCCAGGCGCTCGATGGTGGTTGCTTCGAACAGGTCGGCGGCATAGTCGAAGGCCAGGCTCAGCCGCCCCTGGTGGTCCTGCTCGCTGTGCAATTGCAGGTCGAACTTGGCTTCGCGGCTATGCCAGGGCAGCTCTTCGGCGAGCAGGCCCGGCAAGCGGCGCAGGGCCGAGAGGTCCCGCTGCTGGTGGTTGAACATGACCTGGAACAAGCCCTGCTCGCGGGCGTCGGGCAATGCCTCGAGCAGTTGCTCGAACGGCAGGTCCTGGTTGGCCTGGGCGTGCAGCGTGGCATCGCGCACCTGGGCCAGCAACTGGTCGAATGGCAGGCGGCCATGGACCTGGGCGCGCAGCACCTGGGTGTTGATGAAGAAGCCGACCATGCCTTGGGTTTCCAGGCGCGGGCGGTTGGCATTGGGCACGCCCACACGGATATCGTCTTGGCCTGTGTAGCGGTACAGCAAGCCTTGCCAGGCAGCCAGCAACACCATGAACAGGCTGGCGTGCCGCTCCTGTGCGAGCGTGCCCAGGGCTGCCGTCAACCTGGCCGGCACCTTGACACTCAAACGAGCCGCCCGGGGCTCGCGCTGCGCGGAACGCGGGTGGTCGGGACACAGGTCCAGCACCTTCGATTCGTCGCCCAGCCGCGCCGTCCAATAGGCCAACTGCCGGGCAGCCTCACCGCCCGCCAGCCATTGGCGTTGCCACTGGCCATAGTCGGCATGGCCCAGGGGCAACGGTGCCAGCTCGGCCTGCAGGCCTTGGCATTGGGCGGCATACAGCCTGGCGAACTCGTCGAGCAGGATATTCAGCGACCAGCCATCGGCCACGATGTGGTGCAGCGTCACCCACAATTGATGATCGTCATCGCCCAGTCGCGCCAGGGTGACCCGCAGCAGCGGCCCCTGGGTGAGATCGAAGGGTTGGCGGGCCTCGACCTCGCGACGGGCCGCCACCTGTTCGGCATCGAGCCCCTGCAGGTCGATGCGCTGCAGGTCGAAGGCGGCCTCAGGCATGACCTGCTGCAGGCCCTGGCCGTCCACTTCGTAAAAACGCGTGCGCAACGATTCGTGTCGCGCCACCAATGCCTGGAAGCTGGCCTGCAATGCCGCCTCGTCCAGCTCGCCGCGCAGGTGCAAGCCGGCGGGGATGTTGTAGGCGGCGGACTGCGGCTCCAGCTGCCATAGCAGCCACAGGCGGTTCTGCGCCAGGGTTTGCGGATGGGCCTGGGCAGGGCCCAGGGCGGTGATCGCTTGCCTGCCAGGGCCGCCCTTGGCCAGCACGGCAGCCACCGCATCGCGGTAGGCGGCCAGGGTCGGCGCCTCGAGCAGGGTGCGCACGCCCAGGTCGATATCCAGCTCATCGGCCAGACGCGCCGTCACTTGGGTGGCGGCGATCGAGTTACCGCCCAGCAGCAGGAAGTGGTCGTCCGGGGCCACCGATTCGACATCGAGCCGCTCGCGCCAGATCGCGGCGATGCGCCGCTGCAGGTCGTCACCGCTTGCTGCCGGTGCGGCCTGCGCCTCGGTGCCGGGGAAACGCGCGTAGCAATCCAGGCTGCCGTCGGCCATACGCAGGCGGCACGCCGAGCGTTGCAGCTTGCCGCTGGAGGTCTTGGGCAAGGCACCGGGGTTGAGCAACAACACCACTGCCGGGGCCTGGCGGCAGGCATCGGCAGCCACCTGGCGCAGGGTACGGATCAGGTCCTGGGGCTTGATCGCCTTCTGCATTTTGCGGCTGACCTCCACCGCCACGCCGATGCCCTCCTCGCCTTGGTCGTCGACCGCGAACACCGCCACGCGCCCTTTGCGCAAACCTTCGACTTCACGCTCCAGGGTCCTTTCCAGGTCCTGCGGGTAGAGGTTCTGCCCATGCACGATCAGCATGTCCTTCAGGCGCCCGGTGACGAACACCTCGCCTGCACGCAGGAAGCCCAGGTCGCCGGTGCGCAGCCAGCGCTGGCCATCCTGCTCGACGAAGGTCCGGGCACTGGCCTCGGGGTTGCGCCAGTAGCCCAGGGCAATGCTCGGGCCGGCGGCCCAGATCTCTCCGATGTGGTTGTCGCCCAGGGCCTGCAGGCGGAGCGGGTCGACGATACGCACGACATGCCCGGGCTGTGGGTAGCCGCAGCTCATCAGCACGCTGCCCTGCCCCGGCTCGGCGCGGTTGGCGGCGAGCGCCTCGGCATCCAGCGCCAGGGCGGCGATCCCCTGGCCACGCCGGCTGCCACTGACGAACAGCGTCGCCTCGGCCAGGCCGTAGCTGGCGAAGAAGCTGGCCGGGTCGAAACCGCAGGGGCGGAACCTGTCGGCGAAGGTGTCCAGGCTGTCCTGGCGGATCGGCTCGGAGCCCGAATACGCCACGCGCCAGCGGCTCAGGTCCAGGCCGGCCAGGGCCGCTTCGCTGACCCGCTCGCTGCACAAACGGTAGGCGAAGTCCGGGCCACCGCTGATGGTGCCGCCGTATTCGCTGATCGCCTGCAGCCACCGCAACGGCCGGGCGAGGAAATAGCCCGGCGACATCAGCACGCAGGGCACGCCGCTGAAGATCGGTTGCAAAAGCCCACCGATCAGGCCCATGTCGTGGTACAGCGGCAACCAGCTGACGATGACATCGTCTGGGTTCAAGTCGATCCCGAAGCCGTGGCGAATCAGTTGTTCGTTGGCCACCAGGTTGCCGTGGCTGACCTGCACGCCCTTGGGCTGCGCGGTGGAGCCTGAGGTGTACTGCAGGAACGCGATGTCTTCGCCGGTCAATGCCGGCTCGCGCCATTGGCTAGCCAGGGCCGGGTCCAACTCATCCACCGCCAGCAGGCCTGGCGCAGCCCCACCGGCCAGGTCCTGCAGGCTGCTGCGCAGCGCCTGCACCGTCAACAGCAGGCGTGGCTCGGCATCGTCGATGATCGACAGCAAGCGTTCCTGGTGATGCTGGCGCGAAGACTCCGGTGGGTAGGCCGGCACGGCAATGACGCCGGCATACAGGCAGCCGAAGAACGCCGCGACGTAGTCCGGGCCACTGGGGAACAGCAGCACTGCCCGGTCGCCAAGGCCGGCCCGTGCCTGCAAGGCCGCGGCGATGACGCGGGCGCGCAGGTCCAGGTCCCGATAGGTGAGCACGGCCTGCTCGTCGGGATTATCGGCCAGAAAGCGCAAGGCGATCCGGTCCGGGGTCTGCGCGGCGCGTTGCGCCAGGGCCTGGACCAGCGAGAGCGGGAGTTCGAAGGCGTCCGTCATGGGGGGTTCCTGCCAGTGTCTGGGTGGGTCGCGCCGGGGCGGTGCCACGCCGGTCGGCAGGCAGCGTTCGGCAGCTGGGTGTACACAGGGGACGGATGGGCCGGGGAAATAATTAGACAGCCGCGCGGCGCCGAAGCCGCGGTGGACGCGATGTGCAAACGCGGAAAGTGAACCGGTTCACGCTCCGGCGCTTATACGACTTTTACTCGATATCAATTCTATTTCGCATTTGACAATCATTATCACTGAGAATAGCTTGTCGCACGTCGTAGGAAGCGTCCCACTCAGGTGTGCTCCCTCCTCTCTTCGAGACAAGGTGATTTCCATGGCGGAACAACTATCCACAAGTAAGTGCGATTCACCCTTACTCCAGGCATTCGTCGACAACCGCAGCATCCTGGTCAAGATCGCCGCGCGCATCACCGGCTGCCGCTCGCGGGCCGAAGACGTGGTGCAGGACGCCTTCTTCCGGCTCAGCGCCGCACCGCAGATCACATCCTCGTTCAAGGCCCAGCTCAGCTACCTGTTCCAGATCGTGCGCAACCTGGCGATCGACCACTACCGCAAGCAAGCCATGGAACTCAAGTATTCGGGCAGCGAAGAGGAAGGCCTCAATGTCGTCCTGCAGAACGCCTCACCCGAAGCCACCCACATCAACCTTGCCACCCTCGAGCACATCGCCGAAGCCCTGGGCGAGTTGCCCCAGCGTACCCGCTATGCCTTCGAGATGTATCGCCTGCACGGGGTGCCGCAAAAGGACATCGCCAAGGAGCTGGGCGTATCGCCGACACTGGTGAACTTCATGATCCGCGATGCGCTGATCCATTGCCGCAAGCACAGCCGCCAGGGCTGAGCCCCCTGGGGGGCGCGGCGCGCCCCCCCCTATCGCGGGACAAGCCCGCTCCCACAGCGACTGACGTATCAGACCAACGAACAGCGATCGAAGAACCGCTCCCGCCCCAGGATCATCAACGCCGCCCGCTTGTGCGGGAAATCGAATTCCTTCTCGCAATGGAAGCACTGCCCATGCAGGTAGCCGATCATCCTGCCGTTGTCGGCACGTGGCTCGGCGACCACCCGCTGGGTACGTGGGTCGTCCAGGAACAGGTAGTGCACTAGCGCCGACAACCAGCTGGCCACCTTGTGCGGACCACGATGCGCCTGCTCGCCTACCAACATGTGGATACCGCGGTCGTAGTCGCCAGCCGGGTAGAACGGTGCGATCCGGTCTTCCTTGGCCCAGTAGGCCTCGAAGTAGGCGAACGGCTCATCATCGAAGCAACCGACCAGGGTCAGGGTGTGCGGGTCGGCCTCGAGTTTCGCCAGGTATTCACGATGCTGCTCAAGGGTACCGGCCTCCTGCCAGAACTGCGCGATGCGCGGGTCGTTCTGCCAACGGTTGAAACGGGCCAGGTCGTGATCGATCTCCAGGGTGCGCAATGACACCCAGGCGCCCAGGCGCGCATCGAAACGCCGGTACACCTCACCACGCGGCTTGGGCGGGCGCCTGGGGTGGCGCTTGCCGTCGCGGAACATCATCTGCTGGGGGTAGTGATCGGCCGCCGCATCGCCAAGCCAGGGCTGAGGCAATTGCCAGAACATCCCGCGCTCGCACAGGTACAGGCCCGGGCGCTCGCCGGGCACCAGCAGCCCGCTGGCCAGCGCCTGGGGCAGCGCCTCGGGCAGGTGCCAGGCCAGGCGCTGGCAGGCCGGGTCGCGCGACAGCAGCCAATAGCATGCCGCCCACAAGGCCTGTTCGGGGCGCTCCGGGCACAGTCGCTCCACATGCACGTCAAGGGTAGCGCCTGGGGCCAGGCGCACCTGGATCAACGGGCGGCCTTCGAGTGTAAGGCTCAAGCGGGTATCCCCTTCATCGGCACTGAGGCTGCGCCAGCGGGGCAAGGAAAGAGGCAGCGAAGCGGCATCGAACGGCATGGTCACGGCTCACGAAAAGGACGGTAGGGTTCAATCCGGTAGACGTGACCTGCACAAGGGAATTTAGTCGTTGGGCGGGCGCACCACCTTGACGCGATACGGCTGGAAGATACGCAGCATCTGGCCGTTGTCGTGCAACCGTCGTATCAGCGCGGCAAATGCCTTGGCGTCGATGGGCGACTCGGGACGCAGGATGGCGTAGTGGCGATAACGCTGGTCGATGCGTTCGGAGGCCAGGAACTGGTCGGCGATGTCGGGGTGGCGGGCGCAAAAATCAATGAAGTAGGAGCGCGTGACCAAGGCGATATCGACCCGCCCGCGCTCGACCATCAACAGGTTGCTGTCGTGGGAGTAGGTCAGGATCGCATCGTAGGTTTCGCCCAGGTAGTACGGGTCGGAATTGAAGTTGGCGAATGCATAGTGGTAGCCGTTGAACAGGGCCAGGCGCTTGCCTTGCAGGTTCTCGAAGTACTGCTGGTCGCGCCCGGTCTGGCGGCGGGCGACGAAGATCTCGGCATCTTCCAGGCCCAGGTCCACGCTTTGATGGGGAAAGCGGTCCCAACCCCACTTGGGGTTCTCGAACATGGCGATGTCGGTACGCCCCTGCTGGAAATCGCCGAAGCGCCGCGGCACGGACGTAGGCACGAGCACGAAATGGTATTGCTGTTGCAACTGGTTGAGCGCCTTGAGCATCTGCGGCAGCAAGCCGGTTTCGGTGCCTTGTTCGGGGCGCACGGTATAAGGGGGGAAATGCGCGCCGCCGACCCTCACCTCCACCACCGGGCCCGCCTGCGCGAGCGAGGCCTGCGACAACGCAGCAGAGATCAACAAACAGGACAGGGCCTTGAGGCCGGGTACGCGAATCAAGGGAAGGACACTCGTCACGGTTCGAACGGGATCCAACTAACCTAGGCGTTTTCCCGCCAAGGCACAACAACAGCTTATGCCAAAATGCCAGGGGATGCCCTCGGCGCGGACATTGGCTACGCTCTAGCGACCACGCAGATGCTGCGTCTTGAAGGGAGCCCTGGTATGGGCCATTGGCTGGTGATTGACTTGGAGGCCACCACCGACGACGGGGGCTGGCCCGTCACGGAGATGGAAATCATTGAAATCGGTGCGAGCCTGGTGACCCGGGAAGGTCGCGAGGTCGATCACTTCCAACGGTTCGTGCGCCCCCGGCGGCGGCCGCAACTGACGCCCTTCTGCCGCGCCCTGACTCACATCAGCCAGGCCAGCGTCGATGGCGCGGCGGCCTTTCCCGACGTGTGGGCGCAATTCGAACGCTGGCTGGGCCACCATCGTGAACGTCTGCAGGCCTGGGTCAGCTGGGGCGACTATGACCGCCAGCAACTGAACCAGGAATGGCAACAGCACCAGGTCACGAGCCTGCTGCAGACCCTGCCCCATATCAACCTCAAACAACGCTTCGCCAAGGCCCGCCACCTGCAACGCCCGCTGGGGCTAAACAGTGCCCTGCAACTGGCCGGGCTGCAGTTCACCGGCCAGCAGCACCGCGCCCTGGAGGACGCCCGCAACACCGCTCGACTGCTGCCCTTGAGCCTTCCGGCCACCGGCACGTGAATTCAGATGACGGCGTGTGGGGGCTTGGGCATACTGGCCAGCCCTTTTCCACCCTTCTTTCAGGAGTCGCTTCATGTTCAAGGTCAATGAATACTTCGATGGCACCGTCAAGTCGATCGGCTTCGCAGGCGAGGAAGGCCCGGCGACCGTGGGCGTCATGGCGCCGGGCGAGTACGAGTTCGGCACCGCCAAGCGCGAGATCATGCACGTGGTTTCCGGTGCGCTGACCGTCAAGCTGCCAGGCAGCGACAACTGGGAAGTGTTCAAGGCGGGCAGCCAGTTCAACGTGCCGGCCGACAGCAAGTTCCAGCTGAAAGTGGCAGTCGACACCGCCTACCTGTGCGAGTACCGCGACTGATCGATTCGGCGGCGAGCGCGGGTCCGAGCGCTTGCTGCCAACCCCTGTGGCAGCGGCCTTGTGCCGCGATCGAGGGGCAAGCCCTTGGCTGGGCACCAAGCGCCGCTACTGGCCGTAATGGATACGATTGACATACCAGGTGGCTTCACCGGTAGGTGTGTTCACCACCACCTCATCCCCTTCTTCCTTCTTCAACAGCGCCCGTGCCATGGGCGAGTCGATCGAGATGTAGTCGTTGCGGCCATGGATCTCGTCGTAGCCAACGATACGAAACTTCAACATCTCGCCCTCGTCGTTCTCGATCTCCACCCACGCGCCGAAGAACACCTTGCCTTCCTGCTGCGGTGAATAGGCAACGACTTTGACGTCTTCCAGACGCTTGCGCAGGTAGCGTACTCGGCGGTCGATCTCGCGCAGCAGCTTCTTGTTGTACTGGTAATCGGCATTCTCGCTGCGATCACCCAAGGAGGCTGCCCAGGTGACCTTTTGCGTGATCTCGGGGCGATAGACCCGCCACAAGTGGTCGAGCTCCTTCTTCAGGGCCTCGTGACCTTCGGTGGTGATGATGTTGGTGCTCAAGCCGTATTCTCCTCAGTGCATCCACGGCAGGCGCAAGCCCGCCGTGGCCCCGAGCTTAACGAAAAATCCGCGACGCTACACGCGCCTCAACGGCGGGTGATCAAGCCCTGGCGGGCGATGCGGGTGAGCTGGCCGATCACTTCAGCGGCCTCGTCGGCCAGCGGCGCCTGGATGACCGCCAGGTCGAAACGGTCATTGGCGAACTCGGCCAGGCCATCGCAGGTTTCGGCGAACTGGACGAGGAATGCGCGTGCCTGACCCTTGCGCCGTGAAAGGCCATCGAGGTTGCGTAGAAGCGTGGGTTGATGCTGGCCACCGAGCAGGATGCGCGGTGTACGGGACGCCTGGTCGGCAGGCAATGGGCTCAAGCAAACACTGGTACGTGGACAACTCATGGAGATATCTCTGCGCCTCGCGAATCCCGCTGGGCAGCGGTGGGAGGCGTCACCGAACCAGCGCTTTAGCGGTATTTCGGATGACCCAGAGGGGGCTTCTCCCGCGCCCCGCAAGTAGCTGTTTAAATCGGCGCAGACGGTATGCTAGAGGCTCGAGCGGCAACTTACAAGCCACCTGTAAAGGTTTCAGCGCTTGGCCACACGCTCCAACGATTGCCGCTGCCGGTTGAACGCCAGGAAGTACTTGTTGACACTGTTGACGAAATTGACCGGCCCCATGCCGACCTGCTCCATGGCGATGCGCTCGGTCTGGAAGAACCATTGGTTGCCGTTGAGCCCGCGGCGCCGTGCTTCGGCCCGCATGGCCTGGACCCGCTCCGGCCCGAGGTTGTAGGCCGCCAGCACGAACGCCATGCGCTCGCGCTCGTTGAGCTGGGGGCTGGCGAAGAACTTGCGGCGGATCAGCGCCAGGTAGCGTGCACCAGCCTGGACATTGCCATCGACCGTCGCGGTGTTACTCACCCCCACGCGGCGGGCCGCCGACGGGGTGATCTGCATCAACCCATGGGCGCCACCGCTGCCCCGCGCCGCCGGGTTGAGCGTCGACTCCTTGAAGGCCAGCGCCGCCAGGTTGAGCCAGTCGATCTGCTGCGCAGCGCCATGCTTTTGCAACACCGCACGCACCGACTCCAGGCGCTTGCGGCTCTTGCGTGCCAACGGGTCGTGTACTCGGTACTGGCGCCGGTAGATGCGCTCGAAGGCCGCGTCCTGGTTCGCCGGGGCACGATAGCCCTGGAGGAAGCGGTCCACGGTGGCCAGCAGCATGCTGGCATCACGCCGGACATACCAGCGCATCGCCTGGGGTTGGCCCAGGTGGACCCGGCTGTCCAGGCGCAGACGCGGCATCACCCGCGCCCAACGCTGGGCGATCGGGCGCTCCACCACGGTCAGGTGGTAAATGCCGGCCTGGACCATTTCCAGTACATCCTCGACGGCCAGGCTCGGGTCCACCCACTCCACCTTGATCGCAGCGCGCTTGCGCAAGGCCAGTTGCTGGTTGAGCTGTTCGATCACCGCTCCGCCGGCACTGGCGCTGGTCAGGGCGACGGTACGCCCGGACAACTGCTCGACGCGGCTGAAACTGCGCTCACCCTTGCGCCCTACCAGCATCAGCTGCACCTGGTCGCGCACCGGGGCGCTGCCGCTGACGCCGCGCACCAGCGAAGGGTCCAGCAGTTCGCCCGGCGCCGCCAGGTCGCCCTCGCCCCGCTGCAGGGCGGCGAGCAGCTGCTCCTTGGCCCGCGGAATGAGCTTGAGGCGGATTTCCTGGCCATCCCGGGCGCGGGCATTGAGGTAATGCTCCAGGCTTCGCAGGCGATGATGCTCGACGCCCACCGGCTCGCCCTTGACCTCGCCCGAGCTGTTGCGGCTCTGGTTCACCAGGACCCTGAGCACCTTGCTGCTGCGGATCTGCGCCAGGTCCCGCACCTGACTGACCGGGACGTGTTGCTGCGGGCCAGGCAAACGGGCATTGGCTGGCCCGGCCAGGGTCAGGCCGAGGGTCAGCAGGAAAATCAGCAGCGATCGCAGCATGCGAGAACCTGTCCATGGGCGGTGGGCCGGCGCCATGGCGCATCCAACCCATGACAAATGACGCCAAAAGACCACGACAACCGCTTGAAGTTCTGGGATTTATTGGAAATTCCCGATTTTTGCTATGCTGGCCGACCCGCGGCACGAGGTAGCACCATGCAACTGATCGATATCGGCGTCAACCTGACCAACAGCAGCTTCCATGACCAACAGGCCGCCGTCGTCGAACGCGCCGTGCAAGCGGGCGTGGTGCAGATGATCGTCACCGGCACCAGCCTGGGTGTCAGCGAACAGGCCATGGAACTGGCCTTGCAGCTGGACCCGGAAGGCCACCACCTGTTCACCACCGCAGGCGTCCACCCCCACGATGCCAGCACCTGGGACAGCGCCAGCGAGGATCGATTGCGCCAGCTCCTGGCGCAGCCGCGCGTGCGCGCCGTTGGCGAATGCGGCCTGGATTTCAACCGCGACTTCTCCCCTCGCCCGCTCCAGGAAAAAGCCCTGCATGCACAACTGGCCCTGGCCGCCGACCTGCAATTGCCGGTGTTCCTTCACGAGCGCGATGCCAGCGAGCGGCTGTTGGCGATCCTCCAGGACTACCGCGACCACCTGCCCGCCGCCGTGGTGCACTGCTTCACCGGCGAGCGCGAGGCCTTGTTCGCCTACCTGGACCTGGACCTGCACATCGGCATCACCGGCTGGATCTGCGATGAGCGCCGCGGCACCCACCTGCACCCGCTGGTCGGTAACATCCCCAAAGGCCGCCTGATGCTTGAAAGCGACGCGCCCTACCTGCTGCCGCGCAGCCTGCGGCCCAAGCCCAAGAGTGGGCGCAACGAGCCGGCCTTCCTGCCCGAGGTGTTGCGCGAGGTGGCGCTGCATCGGGGCGAAGGTTCGGAAGAGACGGCAGCCCATACCACCGCCACGGCGCAGGCGTTCTTCCGGCTGGTGTAAAGCCCGGCCTTTGTTGACGCATATCAAGGCATGCCCTGGGGTGAGCCGGCACAATGATGGCACCTTGCCAATGTTGTTTCCGCTCAACTCAGAGAAGACCTGTCCATGGGTGCCTGGCTTAGCAATATTTCCCTTAGATACAAGTTTTGGGCCGTCAATGCGGTGGCCTTCATCACTACCTTGCTGCTGGTGCTCTACGCGGTGCACCTGGAACAGCAGGCGCGCGCCGAGGGCGCCCGCGACACGGCCGCCGCCCAGGCCAAGCTGATCGACGCCTGGCCTGCGGGGCAGGCCCTACCCGTGCAGCCCAACCTGGTGACCTGGCAGATCGGCCAGGTCCCGGTCATCGCCGAACAACCACGCGAGGCCCTGGCCAACGCCCAGGGCTGGGTCCCGCTGCCCCATGCCTGGCTCCTGGGCGACACCCCGCTGCTGGGCGCCCAGGTCGTGCGCCATGGCGACCAGCAAGTCGCCGTATTGGCCCAGGCGCCGAGCCTGCGCCAGGTATTCTTCGAGCGCTTCAGTCGCTATGCCCTATGCGTGCTGATCCTGATGCTGGCGATGCTCTGTGCCTCGCAGTTGCTCATCCGCTTCTTGCTCAGCCAGCTGAACACCCTCAAGGACGTGATGCTCCACGTGGAGAAGACCGGCGACCTGGCCGCTCGCGTGCCGCTGTCCTGCGGCGATGAAGTCGGCCAGATGGCAGGCGCCTTCAATGCCATGCAAACCACCTACCACCGCATCGTCAGCACCGTGGCGCACACGGCGGCGCAGCTGGACGCCGGCGCCGCGCGCCTGGCCGCGAGCATGGATGAGGTGCGCCACGGCATGATCGGCCAGCAGAGCGAAACCGACCAGGCAGCCACGGCCATCAATGAAATGTCTGCCACTGTGCACCATATCGCCCAGCACGCCGGCGCCACCCGCGACCTCTCCCAGAGCGCCGACACCCTGGCCGGCAGCGGCCAGGCCGTGGTCAGCCGGGTACAGGGCTCGATCGCCGGATTGTCCGGCGGAGTCCAGCAGACCGCCGAGATGATCCGCCAACTGGCCGAGGACAGCCAGCGCATCAACGGCGTGGTCGGGGTGATCCACAGCATCGCCGAGCAGACCAACCTGCTGGCCTTGAACGCAGCCATCGAGGCCGCCCGGGCCGGCGACCTGGGCCGTGGCTTCGCCGTGGTGGCAGACGAGGTGCGCAACCTGGCCAGGCGTGTGCAAAGCTCCACGGATGAAATCACCGGCATGGTCGCGGCCTTGCAGGCCGGCACCCGGGATGCGGTGGACTTCATGCAGGAGAGTTCGTACAAGGCCGATGACTGCGTCAAGCAGGCCCAGGAGGCCGGCGAAGCACTGGCAGAGATCACCAGTGCCGTGGCGCAGATGCGCGAGAGCAACACCCAGATCGCGGTGGCCGCGCAACAGCAGAGCCAGGTCGCCGAGGAAATGAACCGGGCGGTGGTCAGCATCCGCGATGTCACCGAACAGACCGTTCAACAGACGGTCGACTCGGCCACCACCAGCAGCGAACTGGCGAGCCTGGCCGCACAGCTGAACAAGGCCATCGGCCAGCTCAAGCTATAGGGTCGATAACCCGCTTCGATTGGCCCCCGCCAAGGGGGCGCACTAAGCTTTGGGCATGACTGACGAGGAAATGCCCATGAGCAAACGCCTGCCCAACCTGCCCGCCTGGCAATGGCGTGGCTACCACCACAACCACCGGCACCCGACCAACCTGGTGCTGCACCTGATCGCCGTGCCGTTGTTCATCCTCGGGGCGCTGCTGGTGCTCTCGGGCCTGTTCGGCCTGGACCTGAGCCAGGTCGCCGTCGGCGTGATCGCCCTGGCCGCGGGCCTAGGTCTGCAGCGCCAGGGGCATCGCCTGGAAGCCGAACAACCGGAGCCGTTCGCCAACCGCAAGGATGCCCTGCAGCGTCTTCTGACCGAGCAATTCATCACCTTTCCGCGCTTCGTTATCAGTGGTGCCTGGTGGCGTGCCTGGCGCGAACGCCGTAAGCATCACCGATGACGCGCGCTAACGACGCGCCAGGGCCACCTGCAGGGCCTGCAGCGTGATATCGGCCTTGCCCTCGGCCTCGTGCAGTTCGCGCGTCCAGGTCGCCTTGAAGGGCGCAAGGTCGGCGTGCTCGCGCGCCAGCAACAACCACTGGACGCGGTCGTGCCAGTCGCCCAGGTCGCCCTGGGCCTGCTTGAGCAGCCGTTGCAGCTTCTTGCCGGCATGCCTTAGCTGTGGGTAAGCGTCGTCGCCGTAACGCGCCCGCTTGATCAGCAGGCGCAAGCGATGACGGTCGTGGGCCGGGTCGGCCAGGGCCTTTTCCAGCTTGCGCCACTGCTTGCGCAGGCGCTTGTCGATACGTTTGCCCAGTTCGTCCACCAGGCCTTCGCGGTCACTGACCCGCAGGAACAACGGGAAGTTATCGACGATGGCCAGCACCCGGGTGAGCTGGCGGCTGGCGGCCACGCTGGCGAAGGTCTCAGCCCTGCCCTGCAGGCGTTGGCGCCCGGCCTGTTCATGGCCCCGCCCGATCAGGTGCGCCGCCAGCACCTCACGATCACGCAGGGGGGTCGTCAAGGTGCCCAAGGCCTTCGCCGCATCCTCGAGCTGCTCCACGCCCGGCAGGCCGCGCAAGGGCCGCAGCAGGCTGCGCAGGCGCCTCAGGCTGATACGCAGGTCATGCAGCGCTTCGCTGTCGACATCCGCAGCCAACCGCTCACGGCACGCCAGCAGGCGCACCTGGACGGCCAGCACCTGGGCAACCACATGGTCGAGCATGGCAGCCATACGTCACTCCAGAATCAACGCCCCGCGCGGGACTCACGAATGTAGAAGCGTGCCTTCTCGGCCTTGCGCGAGCAGCCTTCGAAGGCTTCGAACTGTTGCTGGGTCTTGGCGCCGGTCAGCAGCGACAGGGCCTTGGAATAGCTGACGGTGCCGGCGAAGCCTTCGGCCTTGGCAAGGTCCAGTTCCTTCCAGGCGGCATCGAGCTGGTTCGCACAGCTGTCACGATAAGCCGTCTTGCCTGCGCAGCCAGCCAGGGCCAGGGCCAGGAGGGGAAGGCAGATCCATGCTTTCATCGGTAATACCTCGAAATTGAACAAACGAATGGAGTGGCCGTTCGACGCTCAGGCAAGCGAAAAGTGCCCTGCTCAGCGTAGCCCAGCGCGGTCTACATTGAAGCATATGCAGCAATGGGTGCATTGTTGGACCATGGTTGCACAGCAGTGAGGGGACGATCATGAGCAAACGCGTGGCATTGGTACTAGGATCGGGCGGTGCCCGGGGGTACGCGCACATCGGCGTGATCGAGGAGATCGAACGACGAGGCTACGACATCGCCTGCATCGCCGGTTGTTCGATGGGCGCGGTGATCGGTGGCATCTACGCAGCCGGCAAGCTTGACGAATACCGCGGCTGGATCGAAAGCCTGGACTACCTGGACGTGCTGCGCCTGGTGGATGTGAGCTTTCGTCTCGGCGCGATCCGCGGCGACAAGGTGTTCGGTCAGATCCGCAAAATCGTCGGCGAGGTGAACATCGAGCAATTATCCATTCCCTACACGGCCGTGGCGGCGGACCTTACCAACCAGCAGGAGATCTGGTTCCAGGAAGGCTGCCTGCACCAGGCCATGCGCGCCTCGGCAGCGATTCCCAGCCTGTTCACGCCGGTGATGCAGGGCAACCGGATGCTGGTCGATGGCGGCATTCTCAACCCATTGCCGATCGTCCCGGTGGTCTCCAGCCACTGCGACCTGATCATCGCAGTGAACCTCAACGCCACCAACCAGAAGCAGTACCAGTTGCCGGTCATCGAGCGCCCGGCAGCGTTCAAGATGCGCTTCGATGCCCTGATCAGTTCGCTGGGTTCGCGCATGCCCTTCCGCCGCAAGCCGGCCGAACAATTGATACGCATCGAGCAGGAGATCGCCTCCGAAGGCCTGGCATCCCATGACCCCTGGCTGGGTGAATCGGCCGACCCGGAAAGCCAGCAACCTGCCGCTGCGCCGGAGCGCGAGGGCGCGCCCAAGTCGGCCACGGGCTCGTTCATCATCGACAACGTCGGACCTGCCTCGTTGCTCGACCTGATCAACCAGAGCTTCGAGGTGATGCAGACGTCCCTGGCCCAATACAAGATCGCAGGCTATCCGCCGGATGTGCTGATCAACGTGCCCAAGCGGGTATGCCGGTTCTTCGAGTTCTACAAGGCGCCGGAGCTGATTGCGCTGGGCCGGGAGATTGCGCGGGATACGCTGGATAACTATGAAGGCGAGCGGCGCTAGGCGCCTGGGTGTGCTGCCTAGGCTGCAATGCACGAATCGCCCGCGCCTACCGGTTCGAGCGAAGCTCAAAAACGAAACAGGCCGCACGGGCGGCCTGTTTCGTTGCGAGGGGTGGGCACTCAGTAGCGAGTGACGTCCGCGTTGGCTTCCAGCTGCTTGCGGTAGGCGGCGAAGTCCTGCTCGCCGGCACGGGAGGCGAGGTAGCGACGGATGTACGCCTTCTCCTCGTCAGTGGCCGCAGCGCCTTCGTTGACCCCCTTGAGCTGCAGCACCACCAGACTGCCATCGCCCAGGACCACGCTGCCGTACACCGGCTTGTCCTTGGACTCAGGCTTGCCCAGGCGGAACACCGCCTGCAGCTCGGCCGGGTCGATACCGTCCTGGCCGCGAGTGACCGCTTCCTGGACTTTCCACGCCTGGCCCTCGTGGGCCGCATCAGCGGCGACCGAGCCATCACGCAGGCCAGCGATCAGCTTGTCGGCCTTGGCCTTGAGCTCGGCGATCGCCTTCTCCTTGGCCAGGTGGTCGTGGATGTTGCTGGCCACGGCCTCCAGCGGCAACTGCGATGGCTTGCGGTGCTCCTTGACCCGCAGCACGACCACGGTTTCCGGATCCAGCTCGATGGCGTTGCTGTTGGCGCCCTCTTCCAGCACTTCTTCGCTGAACGCGGCCTGGACCACCGAACGGTTGGCGGTGATGCCTTCGCCGCCCTCGCGCCCGAACGCTGCCGAGGTCTGTACCTTCAGGCCCAGGTCCTGGGCCGGCTGGGCCAGGTCGGAGGCTTCGAAGGCGGCATCCTCGAGCTGCTTGGTCACTTCCACGAAACGCTGTTCGACCTGCTGGGTCTTCAGCTCGCGGGTCAGCTTGTCCTTCAGGCTGGCGAAAGTCGGCACTTCCGGCGCCTGGACGCCCAGCAGCTTGATCAGGTGGTAGCCGAACTCGGTGCGCACCGGTGCCGATACCTGGTCCTGGTTCAGCTTGTACAGAGCCTCCTCGAAGGCCGGGTCATAGACACCGGGGCCTGCGAAACCAAGGTCACCGCCGTTGTTGGCCGACCCCGGGTCCTGGGAGAACTCCTTGGCCAGGGCGGCGAAGTCTTCCCCCTTGGCCAGGCGCTGCTGGATCTCTTCGATGCGGGCCTTGGCCTGGTCGTCGGAGACCTTATCGTTGACCTCGATCAGGATGTGCGCGGCATGGCGCTGCTCGGCCAGGTTGGCGACTTCCTTCTCGTAGAGGTCCTTGAGTTCGTCTTCGTTGACCTCGACCTGGTCGAAGAACGCCGACTTCTTCAGCTCGATATAGTCGATGACCACCTGGTCCGGCGTCATGAACTCCTTGGCGTGCTGGTCGTAGTGCGCCTTGACCTCCTCGTCGCTCACCTTGACCGCGGCCGGGTCGGCCTTGAAGGTCAGCGAGGCGAAGTCGCGGGTCTGCTTCTCCAGGCGGGCGAAGGACTCGACCTGCTTGTCGGTGACGAAGCTGCTACCGACCAGGCCCGCGCGCAGCTGGCTGATGAGCATTTCCTCGGTCAGCATTTCGCGGAACTGCATCCGGCCATAGCCCAGCTGGCGAATGACCGAGTCGAAGCGTTCGGCGTTGAACTTGCCGTCAACCTGGAACTCCGGCATCTGCAGGATCATTTGATCCAATGCGGCCTCGGAGAAGGAGAATTTGGCATCCTTGGCGCCCTGCAACAGCAGCTTGCGCTCGATCAACCCCTTGAGCGCGGCTTCGCGCAGCACTTTATCGTCCAGCAGCGCTGGGTCGACATCCTTGCCCAGCTGTTGCATCAGCTGACGGCGCTGCAAGTCGACGGCCTGGCTCAGCTCGTTCTGGCTGATGGTCTCGTCGTTCACCTTGGCAGCATCCTGGCTATGGCTGGTGGCCTGGAAAATGGCCTCGAAGCCGGTCAGCGCCATCAGCACAACGATAAGGCCGATGATGGTCTTGGCAATCCAACCTTGTGAATTGTCCCTGATATTCTGCAGCATGCGTCCCCCAGAAACGGTTGTACCACTGCGTCGACAACCGTGGAGCGTGGGTAGAGTCCTGATAGAAGAAAGGCGCATCCTGTGGGATGCGCCTTTTCAAAGCGAGCGTGCCAGCGGGAACGTTTGCGGCCCCGCCGTCACGCGGTCGGGCCTGGCATGGCCAAGCCCGGCTGAAAGAGACGACTTAGTTGACGGCGTCTTTCAGGCCCTTGCCAGCCTTGAAACCTGGAACCTTGGCGGCAGCGATCTTGATCGCCTTGCCGGTTTGTGGGTTGCGGCCGGTGCGCTCAGCGCGCTCCTTGACCGAGAAGGTACCGAAGCCAACCAGTACAACATCATCACCTTGCTTCAGGGCGCCGGTGACGGATTCGATGACTGCGTCCAGCGCACGGCCAGCTACAGCTTTCGGAATGTCAGCGGATGCGGCGATAGCGTCAATCAGTTCCGACTTGTTCACTCTAAGTCCCCTTATATCTCTATTGAGTTTGTTTCTAAGTATGTAATGAAAAGCTTATGAAACGAGCACTGGGCGGCCTATTGACACTGGCGTGCCGTTTTATAGCAAGGCCCCGAAAAAACTGTCAAGGAAAGCCCCCCAGCGAAATACGTACTAGTGCGTGCTGATTCTTTCCTTAGCATCGCCGTCGCGCTTTTCATCTTTCGCGACAATCTCCGGAGCCACATCTGGCAAGGGCTCCGGGGCGTATTGCAGCGCAATTTGCAGGACTTCGTCAATCCATTTGACCGGTTTGATCTGAAGATCCTGTTTGATATTTTCCGGAATCTCCTTCAGGTCGCGGACATTCTCCTCGGGAATGATCACCGTCTTGATCCCGCCCCGATGCGCCGCCAGGAGTTTTTCCTTGAGGCCGCCGATGGCCAGCACCTGGCCACGCAGGGTGATCTCGCCGGTCATGGCCACATCGGCGCGCACCGGGATCTGGGTCAGGGCCGAGACCAGCGCGGTGCACATGCCGATGCCCGCGCTCGGGCCGTCCTTGGGCGTGGCGCCCTCGGGCATGTGGATGTGCACATCATGCTTCTCGTGGAAGTCGGCAGCGATACCCAGGCTGCGGGCACGGCTGCGAACCACGGTCTGCGCGGCGGTGATCGATTCGACCATGACGTCGCCCAGGGAGCCGGTCTTGATCAGCTGGCCCTTGCCGGGGATGACCACCGCCTCGATGGTCAGCAGCTCGCCGCCCACCTGGGTCCAGGCGAGGCCGGTGACCTGCCCGATCTGGTCCTGCTGCTCGGCCAGGCCGTAGCGGAACTTGCGCACGCCGAGCAGGTGCTCGAGCTGCTCGCCGGTCACCTTGACCTTGAGCTGCTTCTCGCCGGTATGCTCCTTGACCACCTTGCGGCAGACCTTGGCGATCTGGCGCTCCAGGCCACGCACCCCCGCCTCGCGGGTGTAGTAGCGAATGATGTCGCGGATCGCAGTGACGTCGATCTCCAGCTCGCCCTTCTTCAGGCCGTTGGCCTTCACTTGCTTGGGCGTGAGGTACTTGACCGCGATGTTGATCTTCTCGTCCTCGGTGTAGCCCGGCAGACGGATGACCTCCATACGGTCAAGCAGCGCCGGCGGGATGTTCATCGAGTTCGAGGTGCACAGGAACATCACGTCCGAAAGGTCGTAGTCGACCTCCAGGTAGTGGTCGTTGAAGTTGTGGTTCTGCTCGGGGTCGAGCACCTCGAGCAATGCCGAGGCCGGGTCGCCACGCATGTCGCTGCCCATCTTGTCGATCTCGTCGAGCAGGAACAGCGGGTTGCGTACGCCCACCTTGGTCATCTTCTGGATCAGGCGGCCCGGCATCGAGCCGATATAGGTACGGCGGTGGCCGCGGATCTCGGCCTCGTCACGCACACCGCCAAGGGCCATGCGCACGAATTTGCGGTTGGTCGCGGCCGCGATCGACTCGGCCAGGGAGGTCTTGCCGACGCCAGGCGGGCCGACCAGGCACAGCACCGGGCCACGGATCTTCTTCACGCGTTTCTGGACAGCGAGGTATTCCAGGATACGTTCCTTGACCTCTTCCAGGCCGTAGTGGTCGGCATCCAGGATTTCCTCGGCCTTGGCCAGGTCCAGGCGTACCTTGCTCTGGGCCTTCCACGGCACCTGCACGAGCCAATCCAGGTAGGAACGCACCACCGTTGCCTCGGCGGACATCGGCGACATCTGCTTGAGCTTGTTCAGCTCGGCCTGGGCCTTGGCCAGGGCATCCTTGGGCAGGCCTGCGGCTTCGATGCGCTTTTTCAGCTCTTCGACTTCGTTATGGCCTTCGTCGCCGTCGCCGAGCTCCTTCTGAATGGCCTTCATCTGCTCATTCAGGTAGTACTCGCGCTGGCTGCGCTCCATCTGCTTCTTGACCCGGCCACGGATACGCTTCTCGACCTGCAGCAGGTCGATCTCGGCATCCAGCAGCGCCAGGACATGCTCGACCCGGGCCGGCAGGTCGACGATCTCGAGGATCTCCTGCTTCTGCTCGATCTTGAGCGCCATGTGGGCCGCCATGGTATCGACCAGGCGCCCTGGCTCCTCGATGCTGTTGAGCGAGGACAAGACTTCGGCCGGAACCTTCTTGCCCAGCTGGACGTACTGTTCGAACTGCGACAGCAGCGTGCGCACGAAGACTTCCGATTCGCGCTCGGCCGCTTCAGCTTCATCGATCAGGGACACTTCGGCACGGACGTGCCCTTGGGTCTCGGTAAAACGCTCTACCGCACCGCGCTGCTCGCCCTCGACCAGCACCTTGACGGTGCCATCGGGAAGCTTGAGCAATTGCAGGACGGTGGCAACGGTACCGACGCGATACAGGGCATCTTCGCCCGGATCGTCATCGGCAGGATTCTTCTGGGCCAGCAGCAGGATCTGCTTTTCGCCCGTCATCGCGGCCTCGAGGGCTTCGATGGACTTCTCGCGCCCCACGAACAGTGGGATGACCATGTGCGGATAGACAACGACATCGCGCAATGGCAAGAGAGGCAAGTCGAGGGTGGTCTTCATGATTTCGCCTCTACAGCGGCCCTTAATGGCCGGAAACCGGTGGAAATGATGCTTGGACCTAATGTGGGGGCAGGTCTGTAAAAATACAAGCGTTCAGATCGGAAAAGCAGAAAGGGGCCCGTAGGCCCCTTTCTTGCGCGCTTGGCTTACCCGACTCAGGCGTCAGGCGCGGCCTTGGCTTGCGGCTCGCTGTTTTCGTAGATCAGCAGCGGCTGCGACGTGCCATCGATGACGCTCTCGTCGATCACCACCTTGCTGACATCCTTCTGCGAAGGGATCTCGTACATGGTGTCGAGCAGCACGCCCTCGAGGATCGAGCGCAGGCCACGGGCGCCGGTCTTGCGCTCCAGGGCCTTGCGTGCAACGGCCTTGAGCGCGTCGCTGCGGAACTCCAGATCCACGTCTTCCATCTCGAACAGCTTGGCATACTGCTTGGTCAAGGCGTTCTTCGGTTCGGTGAGGATCTGCATCAGCGCCGCTTCGTCCAGCTCGTCGAGGGTCGCCAACACCGGCAGGCGGCCGACGAACTCCGGAATCAGGCCGAACTTGACCAGATCGTCCGGTTCGACCTCACGCAGGGACTCGCCGACTTTCTTGCCTTCCTGCTTGCTGCGCACTTCGGCACCAAAACCGATGCCACCCTTGGTGGAGCGGTTCTGGATGACCTTTTCCAGGCCCGAGAATGCACCACCGCAAATGAACAGGATATTGCGGGTATCGACCTGCAGGAATTCCTGTTGCGGATGCTTGCGCCCGCCCTGCGGCGGCACGGAGGCCACGGTGCCTTCGATCAGCTTCAACAGCGCCTGCTGCACGCCTTCGCCCGAAACGTCACGGGTGATGGAGGGGTTGTCCGACTTGCGCGAGATCTTGTCGATCTCGTCGATGTAGACGATGCCCATCTGGGCCTTTTCCACGTCGTAGTCGCACTTTTGCAGCAGTTTCTGGATGATGTTCTCGACATCCTCACCCACGTAACCGGCTTCGGTCAGGGTGGTGGCGTCGGCAATGGTGAACGGTACGTTCAACAGGCGTGCGAGGGTTTCGGCGAGCAGGGTCTTGCCCGAGCCGGTGGGCCCGATCAGCAGGATGTTGCTCTTGCCGAGTTCGACTTCGTCGCCCTTCTTGTCACGCTGGTTCAGGCGCTTGTAGTGGTTGTACACCGCTACGGACAGCACCTTCTTCGCGCGCTCCTGGCCAATGACGTACTGGTCCAGGATGCCGCTGATTTCTTTCGGCGATGGCAATTTGTGCGCGTTGCTTTCGGCCTGGGCTTCCTGCACCTCCTCACGGATGATGTCGTTGCACAGGTCGACGCACTCGTCGCAGATAAATACCGAGGGCCCGGCAATCAATTTGCGCACTTCGTGCTGGCTTTTGCCGCAGAAGGAGCAATAGAGCAATTTGCCGCTGTCCTCGCCGTTACGGGTGTCAGTCATTCGATCGATCCAATCCGGTAGGCATGAAACACAAGATGAAGGCAATTGCGGGCTTTTTCAAGTCCGCAGGTAGGCGCTTTCGGCGCCCACCCGCTCTGGCACCTTGGTTCAGGACGCCAGTTGCCGCTTGTCGTAGACCGAGTCGATCAGGCCGTACTCGGCCGCGCGTGCAGCGCTCATGAAGTTGTCGCGTTCGGTGTCGCGCTTGATGGTTTCCAGGTCCTGGCCGGTGTGGTAGGCCAAGAGCTCGTTCAGGCGCGCCTTGATGTTGAGGATTTCCTGGGCATGGATCTCGATATCGGTCGCCTGGCCCTGGAAGCCGCCCAATGGCTGGTGGATCATCACGCGCGAGTTCGGCAGACAGTGGCGCTTGCCAGCGGCGCCGGCCGCGAGCAGGAAGGCGCCCATGCTGCAGGCCTGGCCGATGCAGATGGTCGAGACGTCCGGCTTGATGAACTGCATGGTGTCGTAGATCGACATGCCCGCAGTCACCGAACCACCCGGCGAGTTGATGTACAGATGGATATCCTTGTCCGGGTTTTCCGCTTCAAGGAACAGCAGTTGTGCCACCACCAGGTTGGCCATGTAGTCCTCGACGGGACCAACCAGGAAAATCACTCGCTCCTTCAACAGGCGGGAGTAGATGTCGTAGGCGCGCTCGCCACGGGCGGACTGCTCGATAACCATCGGGACCAGACCGCCCGCGGCCTGGATGTCGGAGCTCTGCTGAATATAAGAATTGCGGGACATGTCCTGCACTCACTCCCAAATAGTCATGGCTTGAATACGCACAAGCCAGCTCGAAGGCTGGCTTGTGGGGTTTCCTACGAGAGAAGACCTATCACTCAGCGGCGGCAGGTGCCTGTGCTGGCTTGACAGCTTCTTCGTACGAGACCGACTTGTCGGTCACAGTCGCTTTCTGCAGGACAGTATCTACAACTTGTTCTTCCAGCACAACCGAACGGACTTCGTTCAGCTGCTGGTCGTTCTTGTAGTACCAGGCGATGACCTGTTCTGGTTCCTGGTAGGCCGAGGCCATTTCCTCGATCATTTCGCGGACCTTGGCTTCGTCCGGCTTGAGCTCGAACTGCTTGACCACTTCGGCGACGATCAAGCCCAGGACCACGCGGCGCTTGGCCTGCTCTTCGAACAGTTCGGCCGGCAGCTGCTCAGGCTTGATGTTGCCACCGAACTGCTGGACAGCCTGCACGCGCAGACGGTTGACTTCGTTTTCCAGCAGGGCCTTCGGCACGTCGACCGGGTTGGCGGCCAGCAGACCGTCCATGACCTGGTTCTTGACCTTGGCCTTGATGGCCTGGCGCAGCTCGCGCTCCATGTTCTTGCGAACTTCGGCGCGGAAGCCTTCCAGGGTCGATTCCTTGATGCCGAACTGGGCGAAGAAGTCTTCGTTCAGCTCAGGCAGCTGCGGGGCCGAGACGCTGTTGACGGTGATGGTGAACTCGGCGGCCTTGCCGGCCAGGTCCAGGTTCTGGTAGTCCTCGGGGAAGGTCACGTTGACAACGCGCTCTTCGCCCGCCTTGGCGCCTACCAGGCCGTCTTCGAAGCCCGGGATCATGCGGCCGGAGCCCAGCACCAGCTGGGTGCCCTTGGCCGAACCGCCGGCGAAGGCTTCACCGTCGATCTTGCCGACGAAATCGATGTTGACCTGGTCGTCGTTCTGCGCGGCGCGCTCGACAGCCTCGAAGCGGACGTTCTGCTTGCGCAGCACTTCCAGCATGTTGTCCAGGTCGGCGTCAGCCACTTCGGCGCTCAGGCGCTCGACATTGATCGACTCCAGGCCGCCAACGGTGAACTCCGGGAAGACTTCGAAGATCGCGACGAACTCCAGGTCCTTGCCCTTTTCGAAGGACTTCGGCTCGACGGCAGGGGCGCCGGCCGGGTTCAGCTTCTGCTCGACCACGGCTTCGTAGAAGGAAGCCTGGACCAGGTCACCGAAGGCTTCCTGGCGGGCTGCGTCTTCGTAACGCTGACGGATCACGCTCATCGGCACTTTGCCAGGACGGAAGCCTGGAACCTTGGCGCGACGGGCAGTCTGTTGCAGACGCTTGTTGACTTCGTTCTCGACGCGCTCGGCCGGAACGGCGATGGTCATGCGACGCTCGAGAGCGGAAGTGTTTTCAACAGAAACTTGCATGGATATTCCTCGTTGCACAGACGTTAGCCGGCGATTGCCCGACTCCAGAATCAAGGGCAAGCATTCTAGTGACTCACGCACCAGAAGTCACCCCACCCGGGACGACGGGAAACCACGCCGGTCGATTTCCTTGAAAGGCCCAGGCGGCGTGCCGTGGGGCGCTTTACGGTTCGGTACCGCGCGACAGTGGATGCACCTCGCGCTGGCTGTAAAAACTTGTTAAACAAATGCAGCTATATAAAAGCAGGCACTTATCGGCCAGCGACCTCGTTGAACTGGCAGTACGCCTCCCAGCTCATGCCCAGCGCCTCGGCAACCTCACGGTGCACCTCAAGACGCATGGCCTGCAGCTCTTCGGGGTTTTCCGCGATCAGTTGCAAGGCCAGCTCCCAGGGTTCGATACCCTGCTCATCAGCCGCATCTTCGAACGCCCACTGGATCTGCTGGGCCTGCTCATGTTCATCCAGCTCGCGAATGTCTTCGAGCAACTGCGGGTTGGCTTGCGCGAAGCGTTGCAATGCCAGGGCCTGGCGGGCTTCTTTTGCAATCATGACGATTCCTCTGCCGACCCCTTGGCCGGTGTTTCAACCGACTGAAATCTATCAGCTTTCATCAGGGCGCCACCAGTGGATTGCACGGAAGCTGGCAGCGCGAGGAGGAAGGCCGATACGCGCGCACAAAAAAAGCCGCTCTAGGCGGCTTTTTCCGGGCGTTTCGCGCAATGGGCGAAACTATGCATGGTGCGGACGAAGAGACTCGAACTCTTACAGCTTGCGCCGCTGGAACCTAAATCCAGTGTGTCTACCAATTTCACCACGTCCGCGTGGAGCAGTTAAAGCAAAGGCGCCAGATTATACAATCAAGGCGCCTTCGAGAATATGGGGTGGACGATGGGAATCGAACCCACGACAACTGGAATCACAATCCAGCGCTCTACCAACTGAGCTACGCCCACCATATTGCAGTACAACGTTACTTGCTGTGCCAAAGCTGCCTAATGGCGCACCCGGCAGGACTCGAACCTGCGACCATCCGCTTAGAAGGCGGATGCTCTATCCAGCTGAGCTACGGGCGCATATTCAATCTGCTTTCTGTTACGATTGCAAATCAACTTTTCAGCCGTACCGAACAAGCTAGCAAATCCGCTCATTCTGCCTGACCTTGCTAACCAGTGCTAGGCTCTGCCCGACAAGTGCGACGAATGTTATAGACGAGCCGGCAGGTCGTCAACACTTTTTTCAAAAAAATTTAGTTTATTTAAGGGGTTAGGGGATTTGGCCGACCACCCGCCTTTGCCCTTGGGCCGTGTCGTGCGAGAATGCGCCCTCATTTATGTTCCCTTCTCGATGGTTAATCACGCGTCTATGACTGCACACCTAATCGATGGCAAGGCGATCGCCGCCAACCTGCGCCAGCAGATCGCTCAACGTGTCGTGGAGCGTCGCCAGCAAGGCCTGCGTACGCCGGGCCTGGCGGTGATCCTGGTCGGCACCGACCCCGCCTCCCAAGTCTATGTCTCGCACAAGCGCAAGGACTGCGAAGAGGTCGGCTTCATTTCCCAGGCCTATGACCTGCCCAGCGAGACCACGCAGCAAGCCCTGACCGACCTGATCGACCGCCTCAACGACGACCCGGCCGTCGATGGCATTCTCCTGCAGCTGCCCCTACCTGAGCACCTGGATGCGTCGCTGCTGCTCGAGCGCATTCGCCCGGACAAAGACGTCGACGGCTTCCACCCCTACAACATCGGCCGCCTGGCCCAGCGCATCCCGTTGCTGCGCCCGTGCACCCCGAAGGGCATCATGACCCTGCTCGAAAGCACCGGCCAGGACCTGTACGGCATGAACGCAGTGATCGTCGGCGCTTCCAACATCGTTGGCCGCCCGATGGCCATGGAACTGCTGTTGGCCGGTTGCACGGTCACCGTCTGCCACCGCTTCACCCAGGACCTGGCCGGCCATGTGGGCCGTGCCGACCTGGTGGTGGTCGCCGCCGGCAAGCCGGGCCTGGTCAAGGGTGAATGGGTCAAGGAAGGCGCCATCGTCATCGACGTCGGCATCAACCGCCAGGAAGACGGCAAGCTGGTGGGCGATGTGGTCTTCGAAACCGCCCTGCCCCGTGCCGGCTGGATCACGCCGGTGCCAGGCGGCGTTGGCCCGATGACCCGGGCCTGCCTGCTGGAAAACACGCTCTACGCGGCCGAAACGCTGCACAAGTAAAGCGACCGGGCCGCTCCTGTATGGGCTTACATGCCCTGTTGCAGGGGCGGCCTTGTGCCGCGATGGGCTGCAAAGCAGCCCCAGCAGGCCCCTTGCGGTATCTATCTAGCCCCACTGCACGCCTCACCTCACTAGGCTCGCTGTTCCTTCACCAGAGGTTCAGCCATGAGCACTTCCCATCTCGCGTTCATCCACACCCAAATGCCCACCTGGCTGAAAGCAGCCACCCCGGCGCAGCGCCAGCGACTGGAACGGTTGATCCGCGACAGCCATCGCGCCACCCGACGGGTGCAAGCGGCATTGGCCCAGGTGCAGCCGATCGAGGCGTTCTGTCGCCCGCTGCTGGACGATGCGATGGTCCACTGGTTCGACGACCGCGAGCTGCCAACCGTCGACCAAGGATGGCTGCGCACCGGTCGTGCCGAACGCGGCCAATCGTGGCTGGAGGCGGCCTTGCAGAATTTCGACGCCGATGCGCAGGTCGAGCTGTATTTCTCCAGCACCGACCAAGCCCCAATGCAGCTGGACAGCGCCCGGTTCGTGAAAGGCGTACGCAACCTCGATCTGGGGCAGCGCTACCGCAATCACCTTTCGGACCATGTCGCCACGTCGGATTTTCGCACGCTGTTGTGCGCGCAAGACCGCGCCGCCTTCGCCGCCGACGCAGGCCACGCCGAACTGCAAGGCCATATCGATGCCCATGGGCGTGCATTGGCGCATGCCGCCTTGGCAGGCGACCCATTCCTGCTCGATGAGGACGGCAAGCCGGCGCCTCTGGAGTGCAGCTACCTGAGCCTGTTCGACATACCGCTCGATGGCCCGCTGCTGATCCGTCGCGAGCCACTGGACGACATCGAGCCCTGCCTTCTCTACCTGCCTGGGCATCCGCGCCAGCCGCTACGTCAATACGCCTCGCTGAAGGCCGCCGGCAAAGCCTTGACCCGGCTGCTCTGGAAAGACAGCGAACGGGCGTTCTTCAGCCGCTACGCCAGCCAAACCCAGCGCCCCGCGTTCGTATCCCGGCTACGCAAGACGTTGTACCCGTACTACCCCTACTCCAGCGTGCAAACCACCCCACCCGTGCTCGAGGAAGGCGATACCGTCAGCTGGTTCAAGCGCCTGTTCCCCGGCCCTCGCGACCTCTGGCAGGCGACCCTGGACAAGAATGCACGGCTTCCCCTGGCGTCCACGCGCTGGCCGGACGATTGTTTCGCCGCGCGCGCGCGCAATCACGTCCAACGCTTGTTCGCCGATGCTGCCGCGATCGCCGTGCCGGTGGCGCAACGGGATGCCGAGGCCCAGCTCGCCCACATCGAAGGGTGGCTAAGCATGGGCCTGTCGGTGCTGAACGTGGCCGGCCTGTTCGTGCCGGGGCTGGGTGAGCTGATGATCGTGGTCGGCGGCGCGCAATTGGTCGACGAATTTCTCGAGGGTGTGCATGCCGCGAACGAGGGGGATGCGGATGCCGCGATCGGCCACCTGTTCGAAGTGTTCGAGAACCTGGCCCAAGTGGCGGCGCTGAGTGCCGCCACCCATTTCAGCCTGCCACAAGGTGCGTTGCATGACTGGTACAAGATCGGCCACAACGATGAACAGCGGCTCTGGCATGGCGGGCTCGAACCCTTCGCCAGGCCTCGCTCGGCCATGGCTACACCACGCGGCGGCCTTTATGCCTTGCAGGAGCGTCACTGGCTGTCGCGGGAAAACCAAAGCTACCCGGTCGAACCTGGGCCCGATGGCCAGTGGCGCTTGGCCCGGGCGGCCGGGCACCGTCACCAGCCCACGCTGCGGGGCGCGAGCGACGGGCCCTGGCTGTTGGACCATGAACGCCCCCTGACATGGTCAACCGAACAATTGCTCCGGCGCCTGGGCCCAGCTCGCGCCGGTCTGGATGATACTACCCTGGCCCTGGCCATGCGTTGCAGTGGCTACGACGCCGCCACCTTGCGCCGGGTATTCACCGATCGGCTGCCGCTCCCCGCTTCTCTGCTCGACTGCCTCGAGGGCTTGGGCGTGGAATACGCAGCACCTGCCGTCCGCCCGGGCGAGGCGCTCCTGGCGCGGGACTTCCCGACACTGGGCAGGCATGCCCGCCGAGAAATTCTCGATCGGGCACAACCTCGCGACCTACGGGAACTGCAACGCACTGGCCGCCTGCCGCTTTCCCTAGGTGAAACGGCGCGGCTATACCTGCGCGACGCCCGTATCAATCGCGCCTTGCTGGGGTTCTATCACGCCAACGGTGCCATGGCCGACCGCGACCTGTTGGCCCTGGCGGCCCTCCAGCGCTTGCCAGGCTGGACCGGCGAGGTCCGCCTGCAATTGCGCGCCGAGCGCTTCACCGGCCAGTTGCTGGGCGAGACAGGCCCAGTGGGCACCGTGACCAAGACCCTTGTGCGCCTAGGCAGCGGCTACCAGCCCTTCGACCAGGTCGGCGAAACCCTGTCCAGTCCGGTGAGCCTTTTCCAGAGCATCCTCCAGGCCCTGCCCGACAGTGAACGCGATGCGCTGGGCTTGAACATCCATGACCCCGACACACTGCGCGACCAACTGCTCGCACGGTTGAGCGCAGACCGTGAACAAACGGTCCGCGACCTGGGCTTGTTGCCAGTGCGCCCGATGTACCGCTTGCCAACGCGACTGCCCGGCGACCAGGGTATCGGCTACCCGCTGAGCGGCCGAGGTCGGGGCTTGCAGACCCCGGACGAAATGTTCGATCAGTTGTTTCCCGCCAGCCAGGATAACGATCGCGAGAGCCTGCGTGCCCGACTGCGCCAGCAAAGTGGTAACGACCCTGCCGCCTTCAGCCAACTGATGCACGAGCTCCATCAACAATACCGGCAACTCGACGCAACGCTGCAAGCATGGGCCCAGGACACCCAAGCGGTAGCCGCCGACCTCGTCGAACAGCGGCGCGCCGCACGCCAAGCCCTGGCCGAACGCCTGCGCCAGGCATGGCGTCGGGAAAACACCGACCCTGATGGCAGCCTGGACCATGTGATCCTGAGCCTGGATGGCGAACATGTCGGTGCCCTGCCAGCCCTTGGGGTGCAATTGCCCTATATACGCAGGCTTTCCCTCCACGGTCTGTGGCGTACAGGCAGCGACAGCCTCGGCGTATTCCTGGCGGCCTTTCCGGGGGTGCGAGAACTGGAGCTCATCGAAAATGGCCTGACGCTGCTGCCAACACAGCTGGGCGAGCTGGCGGAGCTGACCTCGCTGGACCTGTCGGAAAACAACCTGGACATGAACAGCGAATCCAACCTGGCGACCTTGTGCCGCTTGACGCGATTGCGCAGCCTCAATCTTACCGCTGCGGTTGCGGACCTGCCGGTCACGGCCCTGGAGCGAATGGCGCAACTCCCGGAGCTGAGCGGCCTGCAAGCTGAAATGAACGAGCTGTTTCTCGAGCAGGAGCACTTCCAGGCGCTGCAGCGCTGGCCTGCCTTGACCGAGCTGAGCCTGGGCCAGAACGACATTACCCTGACCCCAGCCTCCCGCGCCGCACTGGCAGGCCTCGACCGTCTACGCATCTTGTTCCTGCATGAAAACCCGCTGGACCTGGAGCCCGACCTCACCGGCTGGACGCGACTGGAACGGCTCGACCTGGAGCAGACCGGCATCGCCCAATGGCCGACCGGCCTGACTGCCCTCATGGACCAGCAGCCCCTGGCATTGCGCGCGGTCGATCTGAGCAACAACCAGCTGCACCATGTGCCGGACCTGCGCGATACCGCGTTCGCCGCAAGCGTCAGGGCGGCCGACAGCGATATCTATTATTCCTTCCAGAACAACCCACTCGACGCACAAACCGTGCAGAGCCTGAATGACGCGGGGCTGCCCACCGCTGCGCAAGCGCATGGGGTCGGCTGGCTCGCCGATTTCCCACAGGCTTTGCGCGACCATATTTCCGACACCTTCGAAGCGCCTGAATGGCAACCGCTGTACGAGCTATTCAACCGTATGGAGGACACCCAGCAGTACCACAGCAGCCCGGGCGCCATGCGCCGGCGCATGCAGACCCTCCTCGAACAACTGACCACACCCGGCCAGGCAGGCGCCAACGAACGTTGGGGGCAAGCCCAGGTGCAGCAACGCATCATCGACGTGCTCAACGAGGCGGCCCAAGGTTGCGTCGACCAGACCACCCTGCTGTTTCAGCAGGTCGAGGTCGAAGTCCTGGTGTGGCAGCAGGTACTGCTGGCCGCGGCGGATCAGAACAGCGAATCGGTGGCCGTGGCGGTCGTCAGTTCGCTGTTGCGCCAGCACCTGCTCGATGAGCGTATCGCCACCCTCTATGACGCACGTGTCGCCAGGCGCCGTGCACTGATAAACAGTACACCCGCCGATGAGGCGCCTGCGCTGCACCCCGATGACGATATCAGCGACGAGCTGCTCAGCGAGCCGACCTTCTTGCTCGATGAGATGGAGATGGCCCTGCACGCACGCATGCGGCTGCTACAACGCCTGGGGTTGCCACCGCAACCCAGCGAGATCAGTTTCGACTATCTCGCCCGCTTGAGCCCAGCCACCCTGGAACGGCTGGCCCTGGGCGTCGAAGGCCTTGCCAGCCAGCCGGCCGTCGTGCAATGGGCCATCGAACAACCGTTCTGGGAGACCTGGCTGCGCCGCCTGCACCCGCAGGCATTCACCGGCCTCAGCGAGGCCTGGAATGGTGCCAGCGTCTACTTCGATACGCTCAGCGAAGCAGGGGATCAGGTCGCCTATGACGGCCCCGCAGTGCCGCCGGCGTTCATCGATGCCCTGGCGCAGGAACGGCCCGACATCGCCTGGCGACGCGATGGCACGCTGCTGCGGATCGACCTGGTGTCCGGCCGCTATCGAGACGAAGGCGCGTTTTATCTTCGGGCCAGCGAGCTGCTCCTGCAGACGCGAAACGAAGCCTACGCAAACCTGGTTGCACAGCTCACCGAGGGCATGACCCAGACCTATCTGCCACGCCAGTGAAATGCCCGCCGGGCGTGCGCCCCTGTGGGAGCGGGTTTACCCGCTCCCATGGAGTCGTTTGAAATCAGTGGGTTAAATTGCTTTCCAGGAGAAGGTTGCAACCAGAGGGAGGTGACCGCCGCAACTGGTCAGACCGGTAAGGCCAAAAATGCTTGCAAAAGGGTAAGAATCGGAGTTTTATGAGCGGGCGCTGAACAAACCGGTAAGACCACAATAATTAAGTCCTGCGCTCTTTCGCCGTCGCCGGCACCGAAGCAAGGACACCGACCAGAGATCCCTCCCATGCTCAAATGGTGCTCGCGTTCGATCTTCCTCCAAGTGGTGCTGGGCCTTGCCCTCGGCATCGCCTGCGGCCTCAGCTTTCCCGAAGTGTCTCTGCAGCTCAAACCCCTGGGTGACGGGTTCATCAAGCTGATCAAGATGCTCATCGGCCTGATCGTGTTCTGTGTGGTGGTCAGTGGCATTTCCGGTGCCGGCGACCTGAAGAAAGTCGGGCGCATCGGCCTGAAGTCCGTGATCTACTTCGAAATCCTGACCACCATCGCGCTGGTGATCGGCCTGGTATTCGCCTTCACCAGCGGTATCGGCAGCGGCGCCAACATCCACCTGGACCAGCTTTCCAGCGCCGATGCCAGCAGCCTGGCCGAGCGCGGCCAGCATATCCATGGTGCCACGGCATTCTTCATGGACCTGATCCCTACCTCGGTGATCGGGGCCTTTGCCGACAATAATATCCTCCAAGTCCTGCTGTTCTCGGTGCTGTTCGGCAGCGCCCTGAACCTGGTGGGCGAGTCGGCGTCCGGCATCTCGCGGCTGATCAACGAGCTCAGCCACGTGGTGTTCCGCATCATGGGCATGATCGTGCGCCTGGCACCGCTGGGCGTGTTCGGCGCCATCGCCTTCACCACCAGCAAATATGGCCTGGAGTCGCTGCAGCACCTGGGCGGCCTGGTGGCGCTCTTCTACCTGACCTGTGCAGGCTTCGTGCTGATCATCCTTGGCACCGTCATGCGCCTGTCAGGCCTGAAACTGCTGCCGTTCATCAAGTATCTGCGTGAAGAACTGACCATCGTCCTGGGCACCGCTTCCTCCGACGCCGTGCTGCCGCAGATCATGCGCAAGCTCGAGCACCTGGGCATCGGCAGCTCCACCGTGGGCCTGGTGATCCCCACCGGTTATTCCTTCAACCTCGATGGCTTCTCGATCTACCTGACCCTGGCCATCGTGTTCATCGCCAATGCCACCGGCACACCGCTGGCCATGACCGACCTGCTGACCATCCTGCTGGTGTCGCTGGTGACCTCCAAGGGTGCCCACGGCATCCCCGGCTCTGCCCTGGTGATCCTCGCCGCCACCCTGACGGCGGTACCGGCCATCCCGGTGGTAGGCCTGGTGCTGGTGCTGGCAGTGGACTGGTTCATGGGCATCGGCCGGGCACTGACCAACCTGATCGGCAACTGCGTCGCCACCGTGGCCATTGCCCGCTGGGAGCGGGATATCGACATGGAACGGGCGAATAACGTGCTGTCCGGCAAGCCTGGCTTCACCAGCACGCCGCGCAAGCAACCCCCACAGGCCCACCAGCAGGAATTCTGAACACCCCGCGGCCGGCGCAATGCGTCGGCCGCACTGCAGTAATTTGTAACCATGGAGCGAACCGTGATCAGCTCATCAACCGTCGTCAACTCAGTGGTGGAGAAACTCCGCCAGGCCCTGGCCAGCGGCCAGTGGCGCAGCGGCGAAATGCTGCCCGGCCAGCGTGAGCTGGCAGAACAACTTGGAATCAGCCGCCCCAGCCTGCGCGAAGCGGTGACCGTACTGGAAACCCTGGGCCTGGTGCGCTCGATGCCGGGCAAGGGCGTGCTGGTGCTCGATATCGAGGCCTCGCCCCAGGAACCGGCCGTCGAGGCCGTCGCCGCGGCCAGCCTGGCCGACGTGCTCGAACTGCGCTATACCCTCGAGCCGTTCATCGTCGGGCTGGTCGCACAATCGGCCAACAGCCAGGACATCGGCCAGTTGCGCCTGATCCTGATGGACATGCGCGAAGCGCTGGAGGCCGGGGACAGCGAAGCCGGGGTCAATGCCTACATCGCCTTCCACGAAGCGCTGTTCGGCCTGACCACCAACCCGATCTTCCAGAGCGTGGTGCAACAGACCGGCAATGCCCTCAAGCAGAGCACCGAGATGCTGCGCAATTCGCCCGAACACCTGGCCGCGCGACTGAAGGAAAACGAAGCGGTGGTCCGCGCCATCCGCGACAAGAGCAGCGCCCAGGCCAGTGCCCAGATGCGCCGGCATATCCTCGAGGAAGGCCAGCGCATGGGCATCGAACTGAACATTCCCGATGAGCATTCGGGTCAATGACCCAAGGAGCGCGACCATGACCGCCTGTGCCCACGCCTCCCCTCGCCTGCCAGCCCTGCTCGCCAACGGCGAGACCCGCCTTTCGGCCGAACAGATCTACCCACGCCTGTTCGATGCCATCCTCGAACAACGCCTGCCCCCGGGCAGCGCCCTGCCCGAGCAGGCCCTGGGCAATGCCTTTGGCGTCAGCCGCACGGTGATCCGCCGGGTCCTTGGGCGCCTGTCCGACCAGCAGGTGGTGGTGCAAAAGCCCAGCCACACCGCACACCTGGCCACCCCGGACCCACAACAGGCCCGCCAGGTGCTCAGTGCCCGCCGCCTGGCCGAGACCACGCTGATCAGCCTGGCCACCCAACGCGCGCGCCCGGCGCAGATCCGCCAATTGCGCCAATTGGTCGAGCGCGAGCGCCTTCACCATGAGCGTGGCGAGCGCTGCACAGCGATCCGCCTGGGTGGCGAGTTCCACCTCAAGCTCGCGCAGATGGCCGCCAACGCGCCCCTGGCCCGCTTCCTCAACGGCCTGGTGCCGATGACCTCGCTCATCATCGCCCGCTACGAATCGCCCTGCTGCGACCACTGCGCCTGGCAGGAGCACGCGGCGATCATCGATGCCGTGGAAAAGGGTGACGTGAACGCGGCGCTGGCACTGATGCATGACCATCTGGATCATCTGGAAGCCAAGCTGGACCTGGATCAAGGCACAGGCGCATAAGGCACTGTGGAACGGGTTTACCCGGGAACACCGCGTGACGTTCTTCGCGGGTAAACCCGCTCCCACAGCATCGCGAACATCATGCCTATACTCGGATAACCATCTCCTCCCTACCCCAGGAAGGCCAGCCGCGTGAACCGGCGCATCCTGCTTCTGCTGCTCTGCCTGTTACTGGCCCTGGCCGGGTGCGCCGGCAAGCGCCCGCCTGCCCCGCCGCCACCGGCGGTACTCACCCCGGCCACCTGGCAGCGCATCGACCAGGACCTGATCGAGGCATCGGTAGCCGCCACCGGCTCGGCCAACGACTACGCCCGACGTTCCATGCGGGTATGGAAGGACCAGGTGCAACAGCGCACCGAAAGCGACTTCATCCCATGGTTCACCGGCTACTGGACCCAGCAATGGCTGGCACTCAAGGTGGCCTGGTACAAGATGAACAGCGGCGATGGCGCCGAGCCGCCCGAACGGCGCCTGGCGCTGTACCTGCAAGAACAGTATCACCGGCGGGTGATCGAACCTGTGGCCGAGCAGATCAACCCCGAGGGCATCCGTGACCGGGCCAGCGAGCTGTATCTGCAACTGTTCGGCCAGCAGTTGCCCGCCATCATCCGGCGCTACAACGCCCCACCCGAGCAGGTCAGCCAGCGCCTGAACCGCATCAGGATCATCGCCTTGGGGCCCCCAGCAGCCCGGGACGCCACACTCTATCAATTGCTCAGGGCCAAGTCCCTGGACCAGCAACCGGCCTGGCAGGCCTTGCGCCAGCACCTGCACCAACAGGCCGCCAAAGCGCCCGGGCAGACCCAGGCCGGGCTATCGTCGGTGGCCAACCGGGCCAGTGAAAAGCTCGGCGCTACCCTGGCGCCGCGCGGCATCGCCAGTGCGATCGCGGCGGCGGTAGGCAAGGCGGCTGGGACGTTGCTTTCGGTCGCGGTGGCAGGGTACGGCATGGTCAGCCACGACCAGGAACACCCACAGATGGTCGAGCAACTGCGGGTGATCCTCAACGTGGCGCTGAACGAAGAATGGCGGGACCTGATGGAGAACCGCCAGAGCGGCGCGATGTCCGGTGTCTACTACCTGTCAGGGCAGGTCGAGGACAGCCTGCTGGGCAGCCAGCCAAAGCCCGGGGAGCAGGTGCAGGAGCCGCTGTTGATTCGCTTGCCGCCTTGACACCATCGCGGGGCAAGCCCGCGCCCACAGGTCCTGCGCCAGCCTTTCAGGCAGTTGCCAACGCCGATGTCGGCAACCCAAAGATCCGGTCGAACGTCCAGTTGTAGACGAAGGTGTAGCACGGCACCAGGATGATGAACGCCAGGTCCACCAGGAACGCTTCCACCAAGGTCATGTCCAGCCACCAGGCGATCAGCGGGATCAGGTACACCACCAACGTCAGCTGGAAGCCGACGGCATGCCCGATGCGCCGGGCCACACTGCGGCCACGCTTGGTCTGGCGGCTTTCCCACCATTCGAACAGGCTGTTGTAGATCAGGTTCCAAAGCATGGCGATGGTGGTGATCATCACCGCCAGCGGCCCGGTATGGGAGGCTTGTGTATCGGACAGGTAGGCCAGGCCCAAGGTCGACATGCACAGGCCGATCAGTTCATAGAAGGTCACATAGACCAGTTTGCGTTTGATTCCTTGCACAACTTTTATCTCTGGATGTTTCATGAAAGCGGCCAGGATGAATCACTCTTCTTGACAGAAAAAGTCGACACCTTTCAGATTTACTGAAAGGAGACCACCTATGAACTTTTCCAGCGACAATATCCAGCTGTTTCTCGCCGTGCTTGACCGCGGCTCGTTTTCCGCAGCCGCCCGGGCCCTGCGGCGTGTCCCTTCGGCAGTGAGCATGGCCATCGCCAACCTCGAGGCGGAGCTGGGCTACCCGCTGTTCGAACGCGGCTCGCGCGAAGCGCGCCCAACCCCCCAGGCGCGCGCCCTGGAGCCCCATGCCCGACTGATCGCCGAGCAGCTGGGGCTGCTGCAGGTGCATGCGCTGGAACTGTCCCAAGGCCTGGAAAGCCGCCTGGCCATCGCCGTGGTGCCGGATATCGACCAGACCCCACTGCTCGCCGCCATTGCCGTGCTCGGCGAACGCCACCCACTGCTGGATATCGAGCTGCTCAGCGCCCCCCAGGAAGAAGCCCTGCAATTGCTCGACAGCGGTCGGGTCAGCCTGTGCCTGGCCTTCGCGGGTTTGCATGTGGACCCTCGGCGCAGCTTCCAGCACATCGCCATGGAGTCGCTGGTAGCCACCCTTTCACCGCACCATCCGGCATTGGGGAGCGGGCGCATTCACTACCTGGAGGACCTGTTCAACGTGCGCCAGGTCCTGGTCCGCAGCATCGACCTGCCGCTGTCCGACCCGCGTCCGCTGGTGGCTGCGACCCATTGGTGCAGCAACAGCCTGGACCTGGCCTTGCAGATGGTCGAAGCCGGCCTGGGCTGGGGCAACTTTCCCTTGTCCCGAGTGGCGCCGCTGATCGCCACTGGTCGCCTGGTGCGCCTGGACTTTCGCAACACCCAGAACGCCCTGGAGCTGCCCGTGCATGCCTTCTGGCTCAAGCAGCAGCCCCTGCACCTGGCGGCCCGGACCTTGGTGGAGCTGCTGGCAGCCCACCACGCCTAGTTCTTAATATTTCCAAGGCCCGGCCGATAACGTGGTGACAGGTGTCGCCCTGCGTGCCACGAGCGCGCGGCGTCCTCCCCTCACCGGCCCAAGGTCTCGAAACATGAACCTGAAATTCCGCCACAAGATCCTGCTCAGTGCCTGCGGCGTCGTTGTCCTGGCATTCGCCTTGTTCACCCTCTACAACGACTACCTGCAGCGCACCACCACGCGCCAGAACATCGAATCCTCCGTACGCCAGGCAGGGGCGCAGACCGCCGGCAGCGTGCAGAACTGGATGAGCGGGCGCATCCTGGTGCTCGAGAACCTGGCCCAGGACATTGCTCAGCAAGGTGCCGGTGAGACCCTGCCCGGGCTGGTCGACCAGCCGTCGTACACCAACAACTTCCAGTTCACCTATTTCGGCCAGAACAACGGCGTGTTCACCCAGCGGCCGGACGCCAAGATGCCCGACGGCTACGACCCGCGCCAGCGGCCCTGGTACACCGCCGCCGTAACGGCCGACAAGACCTTGCTGACCCCACCCTACCAGGCGTCGGTGGGCGGCTTGGTGGTGACCATCGCCATCCCGGTCAAGGCCAAGGCCAGCGGTGAGCTGCTCGGCGTGGTCGGCGGCGACCTGAGCCTCAATACCCTGGTGGACATCATCAATGCCGTGGACTTCGGCGGCATCGGCCACGCCTTCCTCGCCGACCGCAACGGCCAGGTGATCGTCAGCCCTGACCAGGACCAGGTGATGAAGAACCTCAAGGACATCTACCCCGATGCCGCCTTGAAGGTCGAGCCCGGCATGCAGGACGTCACCTTGAACGGCCAGGAGCGCATCATTTCCTTCGCCCCCGTGCAGGGCCTGCCCTCGGCCCAGTGGTACATCGGCCTGTCCATCGACAAGGACAAAGCCTACGCGGGCCTGAGCCAGTTCCGCACCTCGGCGATCATCGCCATGCTCATCGCCGTGGCCGCCATCGCCGGCCTGCTGGGCCTGCTGATCCCGGTGCTGATGCGCCCGCTGACCACCATGGGCCGCGCCATGCAGGACATCGCCGAAGGCGAAGGCGACCTGACCCGCCGCCTGGCGGTGCAGCACAAGGACGAGTTCGGCGAACTGGCCACCTCGTTCAACCGCTTCGTCGAGCGTATTCACGCCTCGATCAGCGAGGTGTCCTCGGCCACCCGCCTGGTGCATGACCTGTCGGAGAAGGTGGTCCACGCCTCCAACGCCTCGATCATCGGCTCCGAGGAACAGAGCATGCGCACCAACAGCGTCGCCGCGGCGATCAACCAGCTGGGCGCCGCCACCCAGGAAATCGCCCGCAATGCCGCCGACGCCTCGCAGCATGCCAGCGGCGCCAGCGACCAGGCCAGGCCAACGACGGTCGCCAGGTGGTGGACGATGCGATCAACGCCATGACCGCGCTGTCGCAGAAGATCAGCGAGTCGTGCGAGCAGATCGAGGCGCTCAACGCCAGCACCGACGAGATCGGCAAGATCCTCGACGTGATCAAGGGCATCTCCCAGCAGACCAACCTGCTGGCGCTCAACGCCGCCATCGAGGCGGCCCGTGCCGGCGAGGCCGGGCGTGGGTTCGCGGTGGTGGCCGACGAGGTGCGCAACCTTGGCCCACCGTACCCAGGAGTCGGCCGAGGAGATCCACCGTATGATCACCAGCCTGCAGGTGGGTTCGCGCGAGGCGGTGTACACCATGAACGAAAGCCAGGTGTCCAGCGAGCAGACCGTGCAGGTGGCCAATCAGGCCGGCGAGCGGCTGGCCAGCGTGACCCAACGCATCGGCGAGATCGACGGCATGAACCAGTCGGTGGCCACCGCCACCGAGGAGCAGAGCGCGGTGGTCGAGAGCCTGAACCTGGACATCACCCAGATCAACAGCCTCAACCAGCAAGGGGTGGAGAACCTCAACGAAACCCTGCGCCATTGCGATGCCCTGAGCCAGCAGGCGGGGCGCTTGAAGCAGCTGGTGGGCAGCTTCAGGATCTAAAGCGTGTAGGAGCGGGCTGCAAGGCAGCCCCCTCGCTCAGGCCACTGCCACCTTCCGTACCTTGCCCCGCCGCAGCCACCCCAGCAATACCGCCGCCATCAGCACGAAGCCCAGGTAACCGAAGAACGGGTACACCTCCCCCACCAGGCTGATGAAGCCCACCAGGCTGCAGACGAACGCCACCACACCGGTCACCACCGACCCCCAGCGGAACTGCCGGGTCCCCGCCGGCAGCAAGCGCGACAGGAAGGAAAACAGCGTCCCCACCGCCGTATTGATGATCATCCCGAAGATGATCAGGCACATCACCACACCCAGCAGCGGCGACACTTCATTGGCGATCGACAGCATCGGCATGGGCAGCTCGGCCACGCTGTCCAACCGCGACAACAGCCCCGCGCTCATCACCAGCATCAGCCCACCCAGCGCCGCGCCACCGATCAGGCCGCCCCACACCGCCGTTCTCTCGCCCTTGGCCGAACCGCCAAGAATGGCCAGGATCGGCGCACCGGCCACGATGTTGTACGACACATACAAGAACGCGCCGAGTAGCCAGTGGCGAGTACCGGCCTCCTGCTGGCTGGCCAACTGGTCGAGTTCGGCGAAGCTCTGCCCGCGGCTCGCCACGGCATACAGCGCGATGGCCGAGGCCACCAGGATCAATATCGGCGTGACGGCACCGATGGCGACGATCACCTTCTGCACATCCAGGCACACGATAGCCACCACCATCACGGTCACCAGCACGCTACCGGCCAGCGCCGGCACGCCGAACTGCTGCTCCAGCAACGCGCCGCCGCCAGCGAGCATGACCACGGTGACAGCGAACATGAAGAAGGTGATCAACCAGTCGACGAACAGGCCCAGGTGACGGCCGCAGATGGCCTGGATCACGTCCTTGTGCGACGTGGCGTGCTGGCGGTTGCCCAAGCCCGCCAGGGCCATGCCCAGGAAGGTGAATAGCGCGGCGCTGACCAGGGCACCGACCAGGCCCCAGACACCGAAATCGACGAAGAACAGCAACAGCTCCCGCCCGGACGCGAAGCCCGCCCCCACGATCACGCCGACGAAAGCCCCGGCGATCTTCAGCTGCTCTTTCATGTGCACCTCTGGATTATTGTTGTTTTAAGCCACCCCACCGCCCTCACCGTGTGGGAGCGGCAAGTTCGCGTCAGTCGTGTCCAACGAACGCCTGCACCTCGATTTCCACGTCCACATCCAGAGCCAGTGCCGAGGCCACCGTCGAACGCACCGGCAACGCCTCACCGAAGAATGCCTTGTAGACCTCGTTGAAACCGGCGAAATGGGCCATGTCCGACAGCCAGACCGTGACCTTCACCACCTGGTCGAAACGCGCACCGCACGCCGCCAGGCTTTCGCCGATGCGCTCGCAGGCCGCCCGGGTTTGCGCCTGGATGTCACCGCGCACCACTTCGCCGGATGCACTCATCGGCACCTGGCCCGACAGGAACAGGAAGCCGCCCGCCTTCACCGCCCGGGAGAACGGGAACGGCAGGCTGCTGGGGAAACGCTGGATGTCATTGCTCATGGGTAATACCTCTCAAGGTTGCAGCAAACGTGCTGGGGACAAGTGTTCAGGGGAGACGCCCTGGGCCGTCAGGCTCGGGCACAGCGGCTGGCCAAGCAGCAGATCCGCGGCCAGGCGCGATGCCCCGGCGGCGGACTGGATGCCGTAGCCCCCCTGGGCCGCCAGCCAGAAGAACGTTGGCGTGCCCGGGTCGAACCCAATGACCAGGTCGCCATCGGCGACGAACGAGCGCAGCCCGGCCCAGCTGTGGCTCGGACGACGAATCTGCAAGGTGGTCATGGCTTCGATGTTATAGATGCCCAGGGCCACATCCAGCTCCTCAGGTGCGGCATCCTGGGGCTCGACCGGGTCAGCATTGGCCGGAGAACCGAGCAGTTGGCCGGCATCGGGCTTGAAATAGAAGCTTTCATCCACGCCGATGACCGCGGGCCAGCGGCTGAAATCTTCCTCCGCCGGGCCCGGGAAGGTGAACGCACTGCGTCGGCACGGCTGCAGGCCAATCTTGGCCACACCGCATTGCTCGGCCACCTGGTCGGCCCAGGCGCCTGCGGCATTGACCAGCTGCCGTGCCTGTACATGGCGGCCATCGGCGAGGGATACCTGCCATAGATCGTCCAGGTAATAAGCCTGGGTGAGTGCTGCGTTGCAGCGCAGCTCGCCGCCTGCGGCGCGATAGCCGCGCAAGAAGCCCTGGTGCAGGGCATGCACGTCCAAATCCATCGCCCCCTGCTCGTGCACTGCACCGCACAAGGCCTCGCTGCGCAGGCTGGGCACCAGGGCCAGGGCGGCGTCACGGTCGAGCAGGCGCACGTCGGTGCCGTTGGCCAGGTTCTGCGCATAGGTGGCCTCGAGCATGTCGCGCTGCTCGGTGTTGGCGACATACAGGCAGCCCCGCGGCTCCAGCAGCGGATGCTCGCAGAAGCCTGCCGGCGGCTGCTCGTAGAAGGCACGGCTGGCGCGGGTCAGTGCCTGGATCTGCGGCGTGCCATAGGCCTCCATGAACATGGCCGCCGAACGCCCGGTCGAGTGGTAGCCAGGCTGGGCCTCACGTTCGAGCATCAACACCTGGCGCTGCCCGGCCAGGCGGTAGCCCAGGGAAGCACCGGCGATGCCAGCACCGATGATGAGGGTGTCGTAGATCTGAGCCATGCACGCTCCTGTCGCGCCAATTATCATTTATGAGAATTCTAATATATGAGAATTTCAGCTCGCGCAAGTGTCCAAGGTAAGATGCCCGACCAAACGCTGCCCAAGAGAGAGCCGATGCCCGACGACCGTACCCGCGCCAATGCCCAACCCGGTGCCCGGCCCCTGCTCGACCGAGCCGAGGTCGGCGCGCGCTTGCGCCAGGTGCGCAAGGCCCGGCAGATGACACTCAAGGAGCTGTCCGCTCTCAGCGGCGTGCCGGTGTCGACCTTGTCGAAGATGGAGCTGGCCCAGGTTTCGGTGAGCTATGAAAAACTGGCCGCCGCCGCGCGCGCCTTGAACGTGGACATTGCCCTGCTGTTTCGTCCCAGCGGGCCGGTGACCGCGCCCGTGCCGGCCACGGTGGTGGTCGATTCACTGCCTGATTCGGCCGGCTATTCCACCGGCACCTATGACTACCACCCTCTCGCCGGCGCCTTTCCCGAGCGCTGCATGACGCCCGCCTATGCTCGCATCATCGCCCGCGAACGCGGCCAGTTCGACGACTTCATCCGCCATCCCGGCCAGGAGTTCGCCCTGGTATTGAGCGGGCGCGTACGGATCCTGTTCGAGACCGGCGAGGCGGTCAGCATCGGGCCGCAGGAGACCGCCTATTTCGACAGCCAGGTGGGGCATATCTACCTGTCCGAAAGTGAAGATGGCGGGGATGCCCACGTCATGGTGGTGATGACCGACCGTTGAGGGCCGCTGCGCCCCCCACCGCTTCACCACCTTATCCATCCAGACGAAGACAGAAAGCAGACGGTTATAACCTAATAACGAACAAGTCTATTCGGTTATAAAAAAACCTTTATGCTGGCAGCCATCCGATCACGGGCAAGTTGGGCGTCGAGTAGCGTATGGATGTAGGTTCTTTCGGTTTCACCATCGCGGGGCTGGTTGTTGGGTTCATCGTCGGCATGACCGGCGTGGGCGGCGGCTCGCTCATGACCCCCATCCTGCTCTGGTTTGGCATCAACCCCGCCACTGCCGTGGGCACCGACCTGCTCTATGCCGCCATCACCAAAGCCAGTGGCGTCTGGGTGCACGGGCGCAACAAGAACATCGACTGGAAGATCACCGGCCTGCTGAGCCTGGGCAGCGTGCCCGCGGCGGCATCGACCTTGTGGTTCCTCAGCACCCTGCACACCGATACCTCGGCGCTCAATGCGGTGATCAAGCAGGGCCTGGCCGTGGTGCTGATCCTCACCGCCCTGGCGATCTTGTTCAAATCCCGCCTGCAGGCGTTTGCCAACCGCCACGCGGGCGACCACTATCATCTCAGCGACCGCGCCCTGAACATCCTCACGGTGCTCACCGGTGTAATGCTCGGCGTAATGGTCACCCTGACCTCCATCGGCGCCGGCGCCCTGGGCACCGTGGCGCTGTTCCTGCTCTACCCGTTCCTCGTCACCCGTCGCCTGGTGGGCACCGAGATCGCCCATGCCGTGCCCCTGACCCTGGTGGCAGGCCTGGGCCATGCCGGCATGGGGAACATGGACTGGTCGCTGCTGGGCTACCTGCTGCTCGGCTCGCTGCCTGGGATCTACCTGGGCAGCCACCTCACCGGGCGCATCTCCGACCGCGTGCTGCGCCCTTGCCTGGCGACGATGCTGTTACTGATCGGCTACAAGCTGGCGTTCTGAGCCGGGAGCGCTGCGCGCGCCGGGTTGCTCAACCCAACCGCAACCGCCACTGCCCCGCCCGGCTCAAATGCAGCCGCGACAACGGCGGCACATCGATACGCTGGAACCCCGCCAACGGGCTATGCAGTACATGAACCAACGCCGCCCGTATCACCTGCGGATGGGTCACCGCCCACGTCTCCCCCGGCCTGTCGAATGCTTCCAGCCAAGCCGCAACCCGCTGGCAGAGCTGGGCGATGGTCTCGCCGCCATGGGGTGCGCTGTGCGGGTCCTCGAGCCATTGCCCCAGCGCCTCAGGGGCCTCGGCCTGCAACGGCTTGAGCGCCAGCCCCTGCCAGGCGCCCAGGTCGTTATCCGCCAGGGCCGGTTCGATATCCACTTTCGCCCCCAGGCCAAGGGCCGTCTGGCGCGCACGTGGTTCAGGCGCGCTCAGGATGCGGATACCCGGCTCGGTTGCGGCAGGCCACTGGCCTACGGGCAGGATGGCCTCGTCGACAGTGGAGAAGCGTCCGACCTTTTGGCTCTGGGTCAAGGCATGGCAGATGAGGGTCAGGCGAACGGCTTTCACAGGTGGTCTCGTCGTTGGGGCGGTGCTCAGAGTATCGACACCGTCCAGAGCGGCAGCAACCCCACCAACCCGATTGCCAGCCGCGGCCAGTACGGCAGCAGCAGCACCAGCACCACCGCCGCCAGCGAGATCATCCCGAACCAGGCCACCGGCCCCATGGCCCACCCCCAGGCTTCGGCGCACAGCAGCAGGCTGATGGCCAGCGCTGCCCAGCCACCGCCTCGCAGTGAGCGGCGCAGCAGCGACGGGCATGCTCTGCCCCAGACCTGCTTGTAGTGCCGCTCCAACCCTTGGCACAGGCCGACCATGCCCGCGTAGGCCCACAACAGGCCGCCCACCATCATCATCGTCATCCGTTGGCCTCCACGCCGCGCGCTGTACGGCGCTTCGCCGGCGCCCCTTCGGCGCAGGCCACCCGCCAGGCCGCCATGGCCAGCCCCAGGCCCAGAACAAGGCCGGTGGCTTCGACGCCCAGCCGCAGGTTGCTGCCCGCACCGCTGGCCGCCCCCAATACGCCAAGCCCGACGCACAGCAACGAAGCCAGGCCCAATTGCTCGACCCATGCGCGCCTGGCGGGTCGCACGCCTGCGTGCAACAGTGCCAGCAACCAACTGCCGAAGAACACCCGCACCTCCCAGGCTTCGCGGTGCGCCAACTCCATCGGCAGCAGTCGGCTGGCCCACAGCAGGCCGGCACAGGCCAGCAGCAGGCCACTGACGAACCCGACGTTGCACACCTCGGCCAGCCGGTACCAGCGATGCGGCCACGCCCCTGCGGTCGTGTTGGCGTACTTGCGCCCGCGCTTGACGCAGAACAGCACCAGCCCGCTGGCGATCATCGCGCAGCTCACCAGCCCACAGACGAAGTACAACCAACGCATGGGATAGCCCCCGAACTGGGCAAAATGCAGGCCTGCCATCACCCGCTGGGTCAGCGGTGCCGGGCGCAGCTCGGGTACATCGCCGAGCAATTCGCCGGTCACACCGTCGAAGACCATGGCATGCCCTTTGGTCAGGGCGATACGGTTGCCGAGCTCCGGGCGGATCTCGATGCGCGCCGCGGCCGTATTGGGGTTACGAATGTTCAGACCGCCGATGGGCCCCAGACGGGCCTGGGCGTCGGCCAGCAAAGGCGCCACGTCGACCAGTACACCAGGCTGCCGGGCCAACGGGCGCGGCGTCTCCGGTCGCACATTGCCCTGGGCCTGGAAATACGCCCGGGTGTCGCCGTCGAACAGTGCGTCGACCCCGGCCGGGATGTAGATGAGCATGAAGATCACCAGCCCGGTATAAGTGATCATCAGGTGGAACGGCAGCAACAGCACCGCACTTGCGTTGTGAAAATCCAGCCAGGAGCGCTGCCCCTTGGCCGGGCGGAAAGTGAAGAACTCCTTGAAGAGCTTCTTGTGGATCACGATACCGGTGACCAGCGCCGCCAGCATCACCAAGGCCAAGGCGCCGACCACGAAGATGCCCCAGTTGCGCGGCAGGTCCAAGGTGAAATGAAAGCGGAAGAAAAAATTGCCGCCGACGCTGTCACGCACTTGGATCGGCTCGCCGGTCTGCGGGTCCAGTTGCACGCCGACGCCATGGCGACGGTCGCCGGTGGAAACCCGCAGCCCCGGCGAGCGCTCGGTGGGCAGGCTGATACCCCAGTTGCCGGCGGTGGGCTCATGGGCCTGCAGATAGGCGATGGCGCGGTGGGCGGCGTCGGCCTGGGCGACTTCGCTGGCCGGAATCTCCGGCTGCATCCAGTGGCTGAGTTCCTTGTCGAATACCGCCAAGGTGCCGGTGACGAAGATGGCGAACAGCAACCAGCCGAAAATCAACCCGGCCCAGGTATGCAACCAGGCCATCGATTGGGTGAAGCTGTTCTTCATGCCAGCCACCTCATTGCCTGGGGCCAGAAGCCTGCCAGTGCCAGTGGCGCGGCGAAGGCCAAGGGCAGCCAGGCACGCAAGGCGTCACCGCTGGCAAAAGCCCAGAGAATGGCGGCGGTATAGAAAATGAAGGCCGGTAGCGTGGCGACGGTCACTGCGTCGGCCGGGGCCAGTGGCAACAGGCGGGCCAGGCAGGCGGTGAAGGCGTAGGTGAAGGCATAGCCGCCGACCAATGCGGCGGCGCTGCGCGAGAGGATGGCCAGGCTGGTGGGGAGGATGCTCATCGTGGGCTCCTTGGGTACGGGGATTGCTGCGCAGCCCGCCCCCACAGGTATTGCACAATCCCTGTAGGAGATCACTCAGCCCTTTGGGCTGCGCTGTCGCGCAGAGAACAAGTGGCTAGCGCCGCCTTCTTCTGTAGGAGCGGGCTTGTCCCGCGATTGGGCCGGCCCAGCCGCCGCGGCTGTATGGCAAGGGCTTCGCCCTTGATCGCGGGACAAGCCCGCTCCTACAGGCCTTGTCAAATCAATGAGTTATGCGTTGTTCTATGAGAGCTGGCTTGCCCCGCGATCGGGCCGCACCGCGGCCCCCTGTTCACATCAGAACGAAATATTCAGTGCCGCGAACACCGCACGCCCCGGCTGGTTGTAGGTGTTGGCCCCCGAGCTGCTGGCGTTGCCGCCGCGCAAGATCTGCTTGTCGAAGAGGTTGTTCACCCCTACCCGCACGTCATAGTTGGCGTTGAACGTATAGCCGGCACTCACATCCACCAAGCCATACGCCTCAACGTCCTGCTGGGCGGCTTTGTCGTAGTCCTGCTGGGTGCGGTAGTTGTAGGTCGGCGACTTCTGCTTGCCGAAATAGGTCCCGGCCACCTGGAACGACAGCTTGTCGGTGGCACGCCAGTCGAGGGTGGTGTTGACGGTGTATTCGGGGATCACCGACAGCGGCTCGCCGGTTTCGCGGTTGTCGTTGTCGAGCATCCAGGTCAGGTTGGTGTTCCAGTCCAGGGTCGGGGTCAGCGCCATGAAGAAGTTGCCCTCGATGCCTTCGACCCGCGCCTTGCCGGCGTTCTCCCACTGGGTCACGCGGCGCCCGCCATTGATGTCATAGACCACATCGGTCCCCCCGATGATCTTGTTCTTGTAATCGTTACGGAAATAGGTCGCGCTGGTGCGCCAGGTGCCACGGTCGTACAGCAGGCCGATTTCCTTGTTGACGCTGATCTCCGGCTTGAGGTCGGCGTTGCCCTGCAGGTAGCAGCCACCGTTGTTGGTCTGTTGCACGCTGCAACCGTTGCCACGGCTGTAGAGCAGGTAGCTGGGGTTGGACTGGTACAGGTTGGGCGTCTTGTAGGCACGGGCGATGCCGCCCTTGACGCTCAGGGCATCGGTGATCTTGTGCGACAGGTTCAGGCTCGGGCTGAAGTTGTCGCCGAAGGTCTCGTGGTGGTCGAAGCGTAGGCCCGGGGTGATGGTGGTATCGCCCACGACGATGTTGTCCTCGACGAACAGCGCGTAGCTGCGCGCGGTCATCTTGGTGTTGCTGCGGTCGAAGCCGATGATCGTGTCGTCACCGTCACCGGTGGGGTCGGAGCTTTGCGGGCGGAACGAGCCTTGGTCGTTGAGCGACTCGTAGAGGTACTCACCGCCCAGGGTCAGCACATGCTCGGTGCTGCCCAGGGCGAACGGCAGGTTCACTTCGCTGTTCAGGCGCGTGTTGCGCAGGCGCGACATCGCGGCCCCCTCGTCGTTCGGCGCGCCTTCGGTGCGCCCGGCCAGGCCTTCGTTCAACCGCCAGTTGCGCACGTATTCGTAGGCCAGCACGGTCTTGCTGGTGCCCCAGGTGAAGTCGCCCAGATGGGTCAGGTCGTAGGTGCTGCGCTGCATGACGTTGGTTTCATGGCCATACAGGTCGGCGACGAATTCCGGGTCGCCGCCACCATTGCTGTTCATAGTGTCGCCGGCAAAGATGTTGCCCTGACGGCTGTAGCCGGCGTTGAGTTCCAGGCGGTGCTCGTCGTTGAGCTTCCAGCTCAACAGGCCGTTGATGTCCTTGTTGCGCACACCCTCGCGACCGGCCACCAGGGCGCTGTTGGCATGCCCGGCGTTGATGTCCAGGTCGTCGGCATCGGTCTTGGCCAGGCCGCCGTAGAGGCGAAAGCCCAGGTTCTCGGTCAGGCCGCCACTGAGGTTGAAGTTGGCCCGCCGGCTGGCCCCCTCGGCGCTGTCCTCGGGCAACTGGGTGAACAGGCTGACGCTGCCCTTGAGTTCGTCGGTAGGCCGCTTGGTGATGATGTTCACCACCCCACCCATGGCGCCGGAACCGTAACGCGCGGCAGCCGGGCCGCGCAGGATCTCGATACGCTCGACCGCCTCGGCCGGCACCCAATTGGTCTCGCCACGGGTATCACGGTCACCGTTCCAGCCGTAGCGCACCGAGTTGCGCGCGCTCGACGGCTTGCCGTCGATGAGGATCAGGGTGTTCTCCGGGCCCATGCCGCGCAGGTCGATCTGACGGTTGTTGCCCCGTGCGCCGCTGGCGCTGTTGCCGGTCAGGTTGACCCCAGGTTCGCGGCGGATGAGTTCGGACAGGTCATTGGCCGGCGGATGACGCTTGATGTCCTCTTCAGTGATGATCGATGTGCCCAGGGCCTGGCGAGCTTCACGCTCGGCGGTAACCAGGGTGTCCTGGATCACCAGCGCGTTGCCGTCGACCGGCACCTCCAGCACCTCGGCGGCCTGCTTCTGCTCGGCCTGGGCCGCAGTCGCCACCACGGCCGGCGACGTCAGGGCGACGAAGGCCAGGGCCAGGCTGTTGGGTGAGGTTCTGGGTTGCATCGACAGATCTCCTGCGGTTCATGGGCCAAAGGCATAACCCGGCCCCCGCACGATTACGGGGGCGGACAGGGATCGTGAATATAATGATTCTCAAATGTGTTTAAATCTTATTTACGAAATTTACAGATAGGCGGAGGAACTTGTGAACCCGCTCCTACAGGACATCCAAACATTCGATTTGCCATATATATGAATTTGCGTATATTCGCAGCGCCACTTGCCAGGACCCTCCCATGCTCACCCCAACCGATTTCTTCAAATCCCTGGCCGATGAAACCAGGCTCCGAGCGCTGCTGCTCATCCTCGAACACGGCGAACTGTGCGTCTGCGAATTGATGTGCGCCCTGGCCGACAGCCAGCCGAAGATCAGCCGCCACCTGGCCCAGCTGCGCAATGCCGGCGTGTTGCTCGACCGCCGCCAGGGCCAGTGGGTGTATTACCGGCTCAACCCCGAGCTGCCGGCCTGGACCGGCGTGGTGCTGACCACGACCCTGTCGGCCAATGCCCCATGGCTCAAGGCCGACAGCGCCCGCCTGCACACCATGGATGGCCGCCCCGTGCGCGCCGCCTGCTGCTGAGGAGCTGATCGATGCTGCCTGCCGCCGCTGTCTTCCTGTTCACCCTGGTCCTGGTCATCTGGCAACCCCGCGGCCTGGGCGTAGGCTGGAGCGCCAGCCTGGGTGCCCTGCTCGCCTTGCTCGTCGGTGCGGTGTCGCTGCACGACATCCCCACGGTATGGGCGATCATCTGGAATGCCACCGCCACCTTCATCGCCATCATCATCGTCAGCCTGTTGCTGGACGAGGCAGGGTTCTTCGAATGGGCCGCCCTGCACGTGGCCCGCTGGGCACGGGGTGATGGGCGACGCCTGTTCGCCTTCATCGTGCTGCTCGGGGCGGCGGTGTCGGCACTGTTCGCCAACGACGGCGCAGCGTTGATCCTCACCCCGATCGTCATGTCGATGCTGCTGGCACTGCGCTTTTCTCCGGCGGCCACCCTGGCGTTCGTGATGGCTGCAGGTTTCATCGCCGACACCGCGAGCCTGCCACTGGTGGTGTCGAACCTGGTGAACATCGTCTCGGCCGACTATTTCGGGCTGGGCTTCAACCAGTACGCAGCGGTGATGCTGCCGGTCAACCTGGCCGCCGTTGCGGCCACCTTGATCGTCCTCTACCTGTATTTTCGCCGTGACATTCCGCGGCGCTATGAAGCCCATGACCTGAAGAGCCCGGCCATGGCCATCCGTGACCGCGCTACCTTCCGCGTTGGCTGGCTGGTGCTGGTGGCATTGCTGGCAGGGCTGTTCGTCCTCGAGCCATTGGGCGTCCCCATCAGCGCCGTGGCCGCCGCCTGCGCGGCGGTACTGTTCGCCGTCGCCGCCCGTGGCCATGTGATCGCTACCCGCCGCGTATTGCGCGAAGCGCCCTGGCAGATCGTGGTCTTTTCCCTGGGTATGTACCTGGTGGTCTACGGCCTGCGCAATGCCGGGTTGACCGATTCGCTCACCGCCCTGCTCGACCGCCTGGCCGCCCAGGGCCTGTGGGCCGCGACACTGGGTACCGGATTGATTTCGGCCTTGCTGTCCTCGGTGATGAACAACATGCCCAGCGTGCTGATCGGCGCCTTGTCCATTCACGCCAGCGAAGCGCAAGGCGTGGTACGCGAGGCGATGGTGTACGCCAATGTCATCGGTTGCGACCTGGGCCCGAAGATCACGCCGATCGGCAGCCTGGCCACCTTGCTGTGGCTGCATGTGCTGGCGCGCAAGGGCGTGCGCATCACCTGGGGCTACTACTTCAAGGTCGGCATCCTGCTGACCTTGCCCGTGCTGCTCGTCACCCTCTGTGCCCTGGCCCTTCGCCTGAGCCTCTGACCTTGGAGCTTCACCATGCGCGTCCTGTTCATGTGTACCGCCAATAGCTGCCGCAGCATCCTCTCGGAAGCGATGTTCAATCACTTGGCCCCGGCAGGCTTCGAAGCCGTGAGCTCGGGCAGCTTCCCCCGCGGCCAGGTACTGCCGCGCAGCCTCCACACCCTGGAACAGGCCGGCATCGCCACCGCAGGGCTGCACAGCAAGGGCAACGATGCCTTCGAAGCCAACCCGCCGGACATCGTCATCACCGTGTGCGACAAGGCGGCGGGTGAAGCCTGCCCGGTGTACTTCGGCCCCGCGCTCAAGGCGCATTGGGGGCTTACGGACCCATCGGACCTGCAAGGTGACGAAGAACAGGTGCAGGCCGCGTTCCATGCCACCCTGGCGCACATCGAAACCCGCTGCAGGGCCTTCTTCGCCCTGCCGTTCGAGCAGTTGGACCGTGAACGGCTGGGGCAGGAACTGGAACGTATCGGCAGTCTCGACTGAGTAGATCGCAAGCTCGACGTGAACCAGCGGGTCGGCACTGCGACATGTTCATGTCCTAAAGTGAAGAGCATTACGTCGTCGGACATGACAAGCTTGCGAGGACCTCGATGAGCAATGCTGACCACGCCTCTTCCTCGCCCTCTCGCCAGACGCTCCAGGCCATCCCCCGTAGCGTCTGGGCCCTGGGGTTCGTGTCGATGTTCATGGACATTTCCTCGGAGATGATCCACGCGCTGTTACCGCTCTACATGGTCACGGTATTGGGTACCTCGGTGGTGGCGGTCGGTTTCATCGAAGGGGTGGCCGAGGCGACGGCATCGATCAGCAAAGTGTTTTCCGGCGCGCTGAGCGACCGGCTGGGCAAGCGCAAGCTGCTCACGGTGCTGGGCTATGGCCTGGCGGCGCTGACCAAGCCGGTGTTCCCTCTGGCGTCGGGGTTGGAGTGGCTGGTCGGAGCGCGCTTCGTCGACCGGATCGGCAAGGGCATCCGCGGGGCACCGCGGGATGCACTGATCGCCGATGTCACACCACCCGGGCTGCGGGGTGCGGCCTTTGGCCTGCGCCAAGCGCTGGATACCGTGGGCGCCTTTCTCGGGCCGTTGCTGGCGATCCTGTTGATGTGGCTGACGGCCAGCCATTTCCAGGCAGTGTTCTGGATAGCCGTGCTGCCAGCCTTCCTGGCCTTGTTCGTGCTCATCGCCTTCGTTCGCGAACCCGAGGCCTCCAGCAGGCCGGCCCCGGTGCGCGCACCCCTGGCGGTCAAGGAACTGGCCCGCCTGGGCGGGCGTTACTGGCGGCTGATCATCCTGGCGACGGTGTTCACCCTGGCACGCTTCAGTGAAGCCTTCCTGCTGCTGCGAGGCCAGGCCATGGGCCTACCGGCCTTGTGGGCGCCCGCTGTGCTGGTGCTGATGTCGCTGGCCTATTCACTCTCGGCCTACCCCGCCGGCGCCTTGTCGGACCGGGTCGGGCGCCGGGCGATGCTGATGATCGGCCTGGGGCTGCTGGTGGCGGCCGACCTGGCCCTGGCATGGGCACCGGGTTGGCTGGGCCTGGGGTTGGGCGTGGTGTCGTGGGGGCTGCACATGGGCTTTACCCAGGGTATCTTCAGCGCGCTGATCGCCGACAGCGCACCGGCAGACTTGCGCGGCACCGCGTTCGGGATGTTCAACCTGCTGTCCGGGGTGGCGCTGCTGGTCGCCAGCGTGGTGGCCGGCCTGCTCTGGGATGCCGCCGGCTACCAAGCCACGTTCCTGCTGGGCGCCCTCTTCGCCGCGGCCACCCTCGCCGGGGTGGCCCTGTTGCGCGGCGCCATCGACCGCTGACAGAACTAGGCCAGCGTGCCCTCGGCCGCTTGCTGCTCGAACAACGACCAGCCACCCTGGCCATCGACTTCCAGCCTGTGGGTGTGGAACGCGGCCAGTGTGCTGCGGTGGCCGACGCTCACCAGCAAGGTGTCGGGCATTTCGTTGCGCAGCAGTGAATAGAGCGCATGTTCAAGCCCCTCATCCATGGCCGAGGTGGACTCGTCGAGGAACACCACCTGCGGCCGGTTGAACAACAGCCGGGCGAAGGCCAGGCGCTGTTGCTCACCGACCGACAGGATGTGCGACCAGTCGCAACTGACCTCCAGGCGCTCGGCCAGGTGGGCCAGGTTGACCTGACGCAAGGCCTGCTGCATGCGTGGGTCGTCCTCGGCAGCACCGGCCGCCGGGTAGGCGATGGCGGTGCGCAGGTCGCCCAGGGGCAGGTACGGGCGCTGGGAGAGGAACAGCGCACGGTTGCCCAACGGCCGCGCGACCTGGCCCTCGGCATAGGGCCACAGGCCTGCCAGCGCTCGCAACAATGTGGTCTTGCCACTGCCGGAGGGCCCCTTGATCAACAGAGCCTGGCCGGCCTGCAGGCGCAGTTCGAGGTTGGCGATCAGCGGATGGCCATCGGGGCGCAGTACCTGCAGGCCACGGATATCCAGCGCCCGGGCCTGGTCTTCGGTGATCACCCGCGGCAACGCGCCGGCCTGCTGGTTGGCGTCGATGAAGCCGGTCAGACGGTCCAGGGTGGCGCGGTACTGGGCGAAGGTGTCATAGGACTCACGGAAGAACGACAGCGAATCCTGTACCTGGCCGAACGCCTGGGACGTCTGCATGACGTCACCGAGCTTGATCGCGCCGCTGAAGAAGCGCGGCGCCTGCAGGATGAACGGGAACACCACCGCGACCTGGCTGATTCCCAGGTTGAAACCGTTGAACTTCAGGCTCCGAAAGACCAGCGCCCAGACGTTGACGATCAACGCGCCGAAACGCCCCAACAGCGTGCCCCGCTCCACCTGGGCCCCTTGGTAGAAGGCGATGTTCTCGGCATTCTCACGCAGGCGCATCAGGGCATAACGGAAGTTGGCGGTGAGTTTTTCATTGAGGAAGTTCAGGCGGATCAACGGGCGCCCGAGGCGGAAGGCGATCCAGGTCGCGACGATGACATAGAGGTACACGGCAAACACCATCGCCCGGGGAATCTCCATGCCCGCCAGCGTCAACGGTGCGGAGAGCCCCCACAAAATGGCGGTGAAGGCGACCAGGGAAACCAGCGCGCTGACCGCACCCAGGGCCAGGGACACGGAGCCGGTGACGAAGGCGTTGACGTCCAGTTCGATACGTTGGTCGGGGTTGTCCACCGGCTCGGCAAGGAAGCGCCCGCGGTAGTAGGCATCGCCCTGCATCCAGTCGGCGGTCAGGCGTTCGGTCAGCCACACGCGCCAGCGGATGCTGAAGGCCTGGGTCACGTAGTAGGTGAACAGCGAGCGCAGCACATGGATGGTGGCTAATACGGCGAATACGCCCAGCAGGTACCAGAACGCCGTCTGGTCGAGGGCTTGCAAGGCGCTGTAGAAACCGTTGTACCAGAATGAGAACAGCACGTTCAGGCGTACTGAAAACAGCGTCAGCACCAGCAACAGCGCGAACACCAGCAAGGGGCGCCAGCTGCGTCTGAAGTTGAAATAGGCGCCGGCGAGCTGCCAGAACTGCCGCCCCCAACGGGTGAAACGCACCGCCAGGGCGCCAGCGGCGGCAAAGCCGGCCAGGGTGAAGAGAGAGGCGATTGCGAGCCAGCTCAGGCTCTCCTGCAGGGCCTGGTGCCAGTTCATGTCCATGGTGACTTCCATACGAATGCGGGTTGTCTGGCGAGCGTAGCATTGCCCCCGGATTCGTCAGGCATACATGACGGACTTTTCATCTTTTGCGATCGGCCCAATCGCCGGCGTGCCGGCGATTGGGCTGCACCGCGCTAGGCCAGCGCCTCGCGCACCAGTGGATGCAGCTCGGCCTGCGGGTTGGCCTGCGACCATTCCCCCAGTTGCCGACGCATGGCCGGCGTCCAGAAGCTCTGGATATGCTGCCTCACCCCCTGCACCGCCAGCGCCCGGTCGGGCTCGCTGGCGAAGTACTGGGCGATCTGGTTGGCCATCTTGACCAGGCTTTCATGACCACTGCTCATCGGCGCACCTCGGCTTTCTCGGCTTGGCGGCGTTCCTTGAGCAGCCGCTGCTGTTCATCGCTGAAGGCCTGGTAGCGCTTCTGCCATTCGGACGGCTGGAACACCCGCACCACTTCCACCGCCGTGACCTTGTACTCAGGGCAGTTGGTGGCCCAGTCGGAGTTGTCGGTGGTGATCACGTTGGCCCCGGACTCGGGGAAGTGGAACGTGGTGTACACCACGCCCGGCGCCACCCGGTTGCTGACCTTCGCGCGCAACACCGTCTGCCCCGCCCGGCTGCCCACGCCGACCCAGTCGCCATCGCTGATGCCACGGCTCTCGGCGTCGGTCGGGTGGATCTCCAGGCGGTCCTGGGCGTGCCAGGCGACGTTCTCGGTACGACGGGTCTGGGCGCCGACGTTGTACTGGCTGAGGATACGCCCGGTGGTCAGCAACAACGGGAAGCGGTTGTTGACCTTCTCGTCGGTCGGCACGTAACCGGTCAGCATGAAGCGGCCCTTGCCCCGCACGAACTGGTCGATGTGCATGGTCGGCGTGCCGTCCGGCGCCTCGTCGTTGCACGGCCATTGCAGGCTGCCGTGGCGGTCGATCTCGGCGTAGCTGACCCGGTGGAAGGTCGGGGTCAGGCGCGCGATCTCGTCCATGATTTCCGAGGGGTGGCGGTAGTCCATCTTGTAGCCCAGCGCATTGGCCAAGGCCACGGTGGCTTCCCAGTCGCCCTTGCCGGCCAGCGGCTCCATGACCTTGCGTACCCGCGAGATGCGGCGCTCGGCGTTGGTGAAGGTACCGTCCTTCTCGAGGAACGAGCTGCCCGGCAGGAACACGTGGGCGAACTTGGCCGTCTCGTTGAGGAAGATGTCCTGCACCACCACGCATTCCATGGCCATCAGGGCGGCGGTGACGTGCTGGGTGTTGGGGTCGCTCTGGGCGATATCCTCGCCCTGGCAGTAGAGCGCCTTGAAGCTGCCGTCCAGGGCCGCCTCGAACATGTTGGGGATCCGCAGGCCCGGGTCAGGCTGCAGGGTCACGCCCCAGGCCTGTTCGAACTCGCTGCGCACGGTCTCGTTGGAGATGTGGCGGTAGCCCGGCAGTTCGTGGGGGAAGGAGCCCATGTCGCAGGAACCCTGAACGTTGTTCTGCCCACGCAGCGGGTTCACGCCCACGCCTTCGCGGCCAACGTTACCGGTGGCCATGGCCAGGTTGGCGATGCCCATCACCGCGGTGCTGCCCTGGCTGTGCTCAGTGACGCCCAGGCCATAGTAGATCGCCGCGTTGCCGCCGGTGGCGTACAGGCGAGCCGCTTCGCGGATCTGTTCGGCAGGCACGCCGCAGACCGGGCCCAGCACTTCAGGTGCGTTTTCCGGCAGACTGACGAAATCGCGCCAGCGGGCGAAGTCGGCTGCCTCGCAGCGCGCATCGACGAACGGCTGGTCGACCAGGCCTTCGGTGACGATCACGTGGGCCAGGGCGTTGAGCATGGCCACGTTGGTGCCCGGACGCAGCTGCAGGTGCAGCTCGGCGCGAGCGTGAGGCGAATCCACCAGGTCGATGCGTCGCGGGTCGATGACGATCAGCCGCGCGCCCTGGCGCAGGCGACGCTTGAGCTGGGAGCCGAACACCGGGTGGGCGTCGGTGGGGTTGGCACCGATCACCAGCACCACGTCGGCCTGCATCACCGAATCGAAGCTCTGGGTACCGGCGGACTCGCCCAGGGTCTGCTTCAGGCCATAGCCGGTCGGCGAGTGGCAGACGCGCGCGCAGGTATCGACGTTGTTGTTGCCAAAGGCAGCGCGTACCAGCTTCTGCACCAGGTAGGCTTCTTCGTTGGTGCAGCGGCTGGAGGTGATGCCGCCGATGGAATCACGCCCGTACTTGAGCTGGATGCGGCGGAACTCGCTGGCGGCGTAGTTGACCGCTTCGTCCCAGCTGACCTCCTGCCACGGGTCGTTGATGTGCTTGCGGATCATCGGCTTGGTGACGCGATCCGGGTGGGTGGCGTAGCCCCAGGCGAAACGGCCCTTGACGCAGGCGTGGCCATGGTTGGCGCCGCCGTTCTTGTCCGGGACCATGCGCACCAGCTGGTCGCCCTTCATCTCGGCGCGGAACGAACAACCCACGCCGCAGTAGGCGCAGGTGGTGATCACGGCGCGCTCGGGCTGGCCGAGCTGGACCAGGCTCTTCTCGCTCAGGGTCGCGGTCGGGCAGGCCTGCACGCAGGCGCCACAGGAGACGCATTCGGACTCCAGGAAGTTGTCACCGCCCGCTGCCGCCACACGCGACTCGAAGCCACGGCCGGTGATGGTCAGCGCGAAGGTGCCCTGGATTTCCTCGCAGGCGCGTACGCAGCGGTTGCAGACGATGCACTTGCTCGGCTCGTAGTCGAAGTACGGGTTGGAGACGTCCTTCTTCTCGTCGAGGTGGTTGTCGCCGTCGTAGCCGTAGCGCACTTCGCGCAGGCCCACCTGGCCGGCGACGGTCTGCAGTTCGCAGTTGCCGTTGGCCGAACAGGTCAGGCAGTCCAGCGGGTGGTCGGAGATGTACAGCTCCATCACGTTACGGCGCAGGTCGGCCAGGCGCGAGGTCTGGGTACGCACCACCATGCCCTCGGTGACCGGCGTGGTGCAGGATGCCGGGTAACCGCGCATGCCCTCGATTTCCACCACGCACATGCGGCAGGAGCCGAAGGCCTCCAGACTGTCGGTGGCGCAAAGCTTGGGAATGGTGGTGCCCAGCAGCGCCGCGGCACGCATCACCGAAGTGCCGGCAGGCACGCTGATTTCACGGCCATCGATGACCAGGTTGACCTGCACGTCGCTTTCGCGGGCCGGTGTACCCAGGTCGATGTCGCTGGCGGGGTCGAAGAAATTGATCACTGGGCGACCTCCGTGGTGGTCAGACCGAAGTCGGCGGGGAAGTACTTGAGGGCGCTGGCCACCGGGTAGGAGGTCATCCCGCCCATGGCGCACAGCGAGCCGTACTGCATGGTGTCGCACAGGTCATGCAGCAGCAGGGCCTGGTTCTGGCGCTCGGTGACATCGGTGGCGGCGATCAGCCGGTCCACCACTTCCATGCCTCGGGTCGAGCCGATCCGGCAGGGCGTGCACTTGCCGCAGGACTCCTCGGCGCAGAACTGCATGGCGAAGCGGGCCATGCTGGCCATGTTCAGGGTGTCGTCGGCGACGACCACGCCACCGTGGCCGAGCATCGCGCCGATGGCGGCGAAAGCCTCGTAGTCCATCGGCGTGTCGAAGGCACTGGGCGGCACCCAGGCGCCCAACGGGCCGCCCACCTGCGCCGCCTTCAACGGCCGGCCGCTGGCGGTACCACCGCCGTAACCTTCCACCAGCTCGCGCAGGGTCAGGCCGAAGGCACGTTCCACCAGGCCGCCCTGGCGAATGTTGCCCGCCAGCTGGAACGGCATGGTGCCCAGCGAGCGGCCCATGCCGAAGTCGCGGTAGAACGCCGAGCCCTTGGCCATGATCACCGGCACCGACGCCAGGGTGAGCACGTTGTGCACCAGCGTCGGCAGGCCGAACAGGCCCTCGAGCGCGGGCAGCGGCGGCTTGGCGCGGACGATGCCACGCTTGCCTTCGATGGACTCCAGCAGCGCGGTTTCCTCGCCGCAGATATAGGCACCGGCCCCGACCCGCACTTCCAGGTCGAAGGCCTTGCCGCTGCCGGCCACGTCATTGCCCAGGTAGCCCGCCGCGCGGGCGATGTCGAATGCCTGGTTGAGCACGCGGATCGCATCCGGGTATTCGGAACGCACGTAGATGTAGCCCATGGTCGCGCCCACGGCGAGACCGGCGATGGCCATGCCTTCGATCAGCAGGAAGGGGTCACCTTCCATCAGCATGCGGTCGGCGAAGGTACCGGAGTCGCCTTCATCGGCATTGCACACCACATACTTCTGCTCGGCCCGCGCGTCACGCACGGTGCGCCACTTGATACCGGCCGGGAACGCCGCGCCGCCACGGCCACGCAGGCCGGAATCCAGCACGGCGGCGACCACCTCGGCGCCATCGAGCGCAACGGCCTGGGTCAGGCCCTCGAAACCGCCGTGGGCGCGGTAGTCGTCCAGCGACAGCGGCCGGGTGATGCCGGCACGGGCGAACAGCAGGCGCTGTTGGGTCTTGAGGTAAGGGATTTCTTCCACCGGCCCCAGGGCCAGCGAATGGCTATCGGCATTGCCGGCCAGGGCATCCAGCAGGCTCGGAACGTCTTCTACGCCGACCGGGCCGAAGCCGTGGCGACCATCGGCCTGCTCCACCTCGACCAACGGCTCCAGCCAGTACAGGCCACGGGAACTGGTGCGCTGGATGTCCAGCGGCAATTGCCGACGTTCGGCCTCGCGGACCAAGGCCTCGGCGACCTGGTCGGCACCGACGGCGCGGGCGATCGAATCGCAGGGAATGAACAGCTTCAGCATGCTTCGTCCTCCAGGCAGCCATTGACCAGGGAACGCAAGCGTTCAGGGGTGATGCGGGCGTGCAGCTGGCCGTCGAGCTCCAGGGCTGGCGAGCAGGCGCAGGCGCCCAGGCAGTACACCGGCCGCAGGCTGATCGCGCCGTCGGCGCTGGTGCCATGGTCGTCCAGCGCCAGCTGTTCGCGCAGTTGCGCGGCCAACGCCTCGGCGCCACGGCTCTGGCAGGACTCGGCCCGGCACAGGCGCAGGGTATGGCGTGCCGGCGGTGTGGTATGGAAATCGTGGTAGAAGCTGATCACCCCGCGTACCTCGGCCTGGCTGAGGTTCAGGGCATGGGCGATGTCGGGAACGGCGCCATCGGGCACATAGCCCGCGCCTTCCTGGATGGCGTGGAGGATCGGCAGCAAGGCACCGGGGGTGTCCTTGAAGCGTTCCAGCACGGTCTGGATCAATGGCAGGTGAAGCGTCTCATCAGGCATACAGCGGACCTCGGCATCACGGACCGACCTGCCTCCCTGGGCAGGCCGCCGGTGTCTTCTGCTGCGGCGCACCGACCATGTCACGGTTGCATGGTTACGGACGCCCTCCGTGCCCATGGCCATGCGTCTGCGCGCACTGGTTCCCTAGGCATCCTTAAAGCATGGCAGTACTGGCGCTGGAGATTTGCACCCAAGCGACAGGGCTCATCCTGAAACCGACGCGGGGTGCTGGAAGGCTTTTTGCCTGGTGCTGTAGGAGCCAACTGTCTTTCGCTTCGACCGGACCAATCCATCAGCATGACTTTTCGCCGCCATGGCAAATGAATATTTCGCGATTCCAACGGCGGCGATGCTTCTGCTTTTTTTGGGAGGTGTTGGTATGAGGTGGGCGAACAGTCCGTTTGCGATGGCGACGCATAGTCACCTTTCCGCCCTTACGGCGGGTCACTTTTTGTCAAACGCGACAAAAAGTAACCAAAAAACGCTGGCGGTATGACTCACCCAGATGGGTTACAAATCAGTTCACGCACATAGGTAACAGTCTTTAACTGGCAAGGTCGGTTTTCGAGGATCTGACCATGCCGTGGCGAGAGCTAACACCTATGGACCTGAAAATGCTTTTCATCGCGGACTACCTGCAGGGGCCGCCTAGCTTCAGCGCCCTGTGTGAGGCCTACGAGATCAGTCGAAAGACTGGCTACAAATGGGTCGAGCGATACGAGAAAGAGGGCCCGGCAGGCTTGGAGGAGCGCAGCCGACGCCGGTTGACCCAGGACTGGGTTGTACCCGTTGCGGTCCGCGAGGCCATTGTGGAACTGCGCGGTCAGGGGGAGACGGTGCCTGGGCCCAAAAAAATCCAGGCAGCGTTGCAGGAGCGCTTTCCTGATCAGGCGCCACCCTCAAAGACCGCGATCTACAACATCCTCAAGAAAGCCGAACTGATCAAGCCGCGGCGTCTACGTCAGCGTGTGGCCATCTATCCCAAGCCACTGGAAAAAGCGGAGTTGCCCAATCAGCTGTTCAGTGCGGACTACAAGGGCCAGTTCCGCACAGGGGCAGGCGTCTGGTGCTATCCGTTGACGATCATGGATCACGCCAGTCGCTTCTTGCTTGCCTGCCACAGCATGGCAAACACGAACTTCCTGGAAACGCAGGCGGTATTTACTGATGTATTCCGTGAAAATGGGCTGCCTGAGCGTATCCGAACCGACAACGGCGTACCGTTCGCCAGCAAAGGACGCGCAGGTCTTTCCCAACTGTCGATCTGGTGGTTGCGTCTGGGCATCATTCCCGAGCGCATCGCACCTGGCAGACCTGAGCAGAATGGCCGGCATGAACGCATGCATCGGACTCCCAAGAGCACGCTCCCATCGCCACCAGCAATAGCATGGGAGGCTCAACAACGGCACTTTGATCGGTTTCGGCAGCATTACAATTACGAACGGTTGCACGAAGCCTTGGAACAAAGAACGCCGGCGTCCTGTTACCAACCTTCGCCGCGCCCATTCCCTGAAAAGCTGCCTGAGATGATTTATCCCAGCCATATCGAGAGCTTGCCAATTGACGGTTGCGGCATCGTCAGCCGCCGAGGCTTGAGGATCTACGTAGGTTACGTACTGAAGCACCAGACCATTGGGCTGGAGCAAGTTGGAGACGGACTCTGGGATGTTATTTTCGGTCCAATCGTCCTCGGTAGGATCGATGTGCGTGATGCCATTGATGGCTATGTGACGCTCAAGGTGTCACCTATGTGAGTGAACTTTTATGTAACCCATGTGGGTGACCCGTACATGGCTCCTGCATCCGGCCCCTGCGCTGCGCTCCGGGGTTCCCTCGCTCCAGCCTTGCTCCGGCGGGGCGCGGCGAAGGGCCATCCATGGCCCTGCGCCGCTTGCCAGGCATCCATGCCTGGCACCCACCTGCGCAAGGCTTCCACTCGGCCTCCTGACGTCGCGATTGGCGGCGCCTGGGCTATCGCGTAGCAAGAGCAAGAGCAAGAGCAAGAGCAAGAGCAATGACAGGAGCATACTGCTGTTATGAATCCTGTGGACGATGACCTAGCCGTTCAGGCTGGACTGCCGTGGGGAACGAGTGGCTAGCGCTGCCCCTGGGAGCGGGCTTGACCCAAATAGCCGACGCTCAATTCATCAGCCCGCAAGCCGCACCAGTCCCCGCAGGGTGCGAATCACCCCAGGGTCCTGCCCTTGCAGTACATCCGCCTGGATCCGCGCGATCACCGCCTTGAGCACATCTGTCTGGCTCATGTGGCTCTGCTGCTGCAATGCCAGAAAATCCTCGGCCACATGCGGGTTGACCTTCATCGACAACCGCCGGGTCGAACCGGAAGACGCCAGCCCGCGCCCCTGCAACTGCTCCGCCAACTCACACGCGAACGCCTCATGGGCCGGCTGCAGGCCCTCCCCCTGGCAACCCTGGGCCAGCATCTGGAAGTAATGCCCGAGGAACAACTTGCGCAAATGGGCACCGGCGTCACCGCTCACGACGTGCATGGCCGCATCCAGGACATCCAGGTAAACCGCGGGCAACCGCGCTTCGATGGACTTGAGCTGCTGCTTGCGCGCCTCGCGTATCGCCGGCGTGGACTGCGGCGGAATGGCCACCACCGTGTCGCAGCTGATGCAGACGCCCACCAGGATATCCCTGGCCTGCCCCTGGCCATCGCTGAACGGCACGTCGCGGCGCAGGTAACGGGTCTGGACCACCGCCTGGCAACGCTCGCAGAGCGCCGTGCCGGTGTCGCCTTCGAAAAGGATCTTCATGATCTGGATACTCACCGATGTACGCTGATGAACCAGGTGTCTGGTTCGATGAAATAGAACTTGATGTACCAACCATGCCGCTTGAGCACATGCACATCGATATGCGCGACAGCATGATGGGGGCTGCTGTGATGATGGGTGCCGTTGCACGCGCGAACGATGCCAGCCACCTCCTGCGCCGTCACCTCCCCTGTCGCAAGCAAGTTCTTGACCTCGATATCGCCCCGCGACACATGCAGGTAGTCACCTGTTTCAAGCGCCGCGATCACATCGCGCTTGGCCTTCCTGAAGCCATTATCCATAGCCTTCCCTGTAGATACGAAAATCATCGTACAAAAACATGACCGAATCCACCCGCTGGTGAACCGGAGCGACCGACGGTCAGGCAACCTATACAAGCGAGCCATCAGCACGCCCGGGAAACTATGGCCTGATTGTCCGGGCAGCGGTGTACAGCAGTGTTACTGGCGGTTGCAAGGTCACCTGGTATGTCCGGTCGAAGTAGCTACTTGGAACACGCTCTCGCGCAAGACACAGGTTTTTCACCCTCACCACCGTAGACTCGGTGCTTTTCCTTCCTGAGCGAAGCGCCATGCTGCAACGATTGAGACAGTGGGCCAGGGCCATCAAGCAACAGACCATGACCCTGTGGTTCTGCTGCCGGCATCGCCGTACGCCTTGGGCGGTGAAGGTGCTGTGCGTTCTGGTGGTGTCCTACGCACTGAGCCCCATCGACCTGATCCCGGATTTCATCCCGGTCCTCGGCTTGCTCGACGACCTGATCCTGTTACCAGCATTCATCTGGCTGATCATTCGGCTGGTGCCCGAAGAGGTCTACCAGCAGAGCCGCGCCCAGGCGCAGGCGTTCGAAAACGCCAACGAAAAACGCCCCAGCAGTCGCCTGGCCGGGGCGGTTATCGTAGGCATCTGGTTGGGGGTGAGCCTGATGTTCATCAGAGCGTTCTGGCAATGATCACGCCTCTTCCCGCCGCTTCTGCGTGGCCCCCATGATGGATTGGGTTGTGATTTCCTAAAGCCCTTTAACTGCGGGACTTCCAGCCAAGTCAGTCGAAGCATGTACCAATTATGTACCAACGAACCGTAACTGCCCGGTTCGCATTCGGCGAAATTTTCCGTCTGATTCACTCCTATGAACGCCAGGGCAGCTTCGACCCATAGCGGTCCTTCAAGATCCAGCTTACGACATCAGCGAACGCACTGGCCCGAGTCAGGATGGGGAAAAGCGCTCACTGGTATCCAGTAAAGCAAACCCCACCGGATCCACCGCAGTTGATTTCACAAACCAATCCTTCCCAAACAATACCGACGGTCCTGGTCGACTCGTGATCAACGCCTTGCTACTGAACGACTGTTCAGCTATAAGCTTGTAGCCTTCCGGTTTTGTACGGCTTTGTCTTTTTGGGTTTGACTTCCTACGTCCGGATCGGCTTGTCCCTTGGTGTCGACAAAGAACTGGAGAGCTCTAATGCGAGGCGCGTTGTTCAAGACTCGAATCACTGAAATGCTCGGCATTCGCCACCCGATTCTTTGCGGCGGTATGGGGCCAAGTGTGTCAGACGCAAACTACGTCGCAGCGGTGGTCAACGCTGGTGGCATGGGATTTATCGTTGCTGCTGGCTTCCCCGATCCGGAGGAGTTGCGGGAGCAACTTCGAGAGTGCCGAAAGTTGACCTCGGGTAAGGGATTCGGCGTGAACCTCTACATTTCAGGGCAGGACAGGGCGACTGAGCGTCTGCAAGAGCAGGTGAAAATCCTTTCTGAAGAAGAGGTACTTTGCGTCGAAACTTCCGGTGGAAGCCCGGCAGGTGTTCTCCCAGCCCTGCGAGAGGCAGGCATCAAGGTACTGCATAAGGTGCCTGCAGTGCGTTATGCACGATCTGCGGCACGACTCGGCGTAGATGCCGTAATCGTTGTTGGCAATGACAGCGCGGGCCATCCAGGTACCTACGGCATCAGCAGCATGGTGCAGGCACCTCACGCATCTAAAGAGATCGCCATTCCGCTCGTTATCGGCGGTGGGATTGGGACCGGGCGCCAACTTGCCGCTACGCTGATGATGGGAGCAGACGCGATCTTAATGGGCTCGAGAATGTTGGTGTCTGAGGAGCTATGGATTCACCATCGATATAAAGAACTGCTTGTCCAGAGTGACGGTACTGATAGCGTCGTTGTGAAGACTGGCCTACGTCAGCATCACAGGGTATTGAACAATGAGAGCGCGAAAGCGGTTGCCGCCCTGGATGCAACAGGCGCTAGTGACTTTGAACAATACCGCCCTCACGTAATGGGAAAGTTGACCACCCAAGCCTATCTGACGGGCGATAGTAGGACTGGCATGTTGGACTATGGTCCCTCGGTTGTATTTGCCAACAGTGTGCAGCCGGTAGATGCCATCTTTGACGAGGTTCTCGACGACGCACAACAGGCAATGAGCCGGTTGGAGGAACTGCGTAGTCGCTACTAAATATCGATCCGAGCCAACTGCGGACACCCGAGACGGCCGTTTCTGGCTAGAAATACAGGCGGCACAGGCGTCCTCTTGCTAGCCAGACGCCATCTCGGTCGCCTTTCAGCTTTGCTTGCAGCAACGTATCCGCTTTTGGCCAAAGGCAACCGCCTCCGAAGGACAGCCTTGCGTCGAATGCGGCCCCCGAAACTGAAGCACACACCAATTGTGCTGGGGTATTAATCAGAAAAAGCGCCCAAGCCCCGTACCAAAAGGGCTTGAGCGCTTTTTCGTATCTGCTTGCAAGACGCTCAAAGGGCATAGAGGGGCATAGAGGGGCATAGAATAGCGTCCGGTTTGCCCCATTGTTGCCCCACGCTTTCAGGCCCGCTGCTCACACTCCGCTGCCTCACCACCACCTTCTTCAACGACCCTTCTCGCCCGCATTACTCCCCAGGCAAGTGCTCGCGTCATGGACTCGCCCGGCCGCGAGTCAAATGACTCCTCATGGAGGGCCATACCTGACGACGCATAGATCCCAAGAAACAACTGCGTGGATCCTGTACGAGAAAGGCGCACCTGGACGTCGATGGTCGTTCCGTCTTCGAAAGCTTCTTGGTGCGCTCGATGGTGAAGCGTTGGATCAGCCCAGGACCAGTAGACCTCTCCACGTATTCTCATGTCGCCCTCCCGCGACCAAGTTTTCCAGGGCCTTCAACAATAATGGATCCACTTTCTCAGGCAACCGGAAGCTCCCACCGATTCAGAACGAGCTGACCAGCGGCAGCGTTATCGCTGCCTTTATGCGAGGCACATCTGAGCCTGACGACTTACTTACCTCATCGCCCCGGCTCCAGGGCCTACAGGCGAAGCCCCGGCAATCTGGTAAACTACCGCCTCTTTTCCCTGACACTACCGTGCCGCGAGCGGCCATTACACATGCGCCCCGCCGCAATCGGTACGGAAACACCTAGCCAAATGCTCCCAGAATCAACCACCAAGCCCGCCGCTACACGCACTGAGCCCTCCCGCCGCTTCAGCGTTGCACCGATGATGGACTGGACCGACCGCCACTGCCGGTTCTTCCTGCGCCTGCTCTCCAAGCACACGCTGCTCTACACCGAGATGGTCACCACCGGCGCGCTGCTGCACAACGACGCCCAGCGTTTCCTGCGCCATGACGTGTCCGAGCACCCGCTGGCCCTGCAATTGGGCGGCAGTGTGCCGGGGGAGTTGGCGGCCTGTGCGCGGCTGGCCGAGGAGGCAGGCTACGACGAGGTCAACCTCAATGTCGGCTGCCCCAGCGACCGGGTGCAGAACAACATGATCGGTGCCTGCCTGATGGGCCACCCGGCGCTGGTGGCTGATTGCGTCAAGGCCATGCGTGATGCGGTGGGCATTCCGGTCACGGTCAAGCACCGCATCGGCATCAATGGCCGCGACAGCTATGCCGAGCTGTGCGACTTCGTCGGCCAGGTGCGTGATGCCGGTTGCCGCAGCTTCACCGTGCATGCGCGCATCGCCATCCTCGAAGGTCTGTCACCCAAGGAGAACCGCGAGATCCCGCCGCTGCGCTATGACGTGGCGGCGCAGCTGAAGGCCGATTTCCCGGACCTGGAGCTGGTGCTCAACGGCGGTATCAAGACGCTGGAGGAATGCCACGCGCACCTTGAAACCTTCGATGGGGTGATGCTGGGCCGCGAGGCGTACCACAACCCGTACCTGCTGGCCGAAGTGGACCAGCAGCTGTTCGGCAGCGATGCGCCGATCGTCAGCCGCAGCGACGCGATGGCGCAGTTGCGTCCCTATATCGTCGCGCACATGCAAAGCGGCGGCGCCATCCATCACATCACCCGCCACATCCTCGGGCTGGGCCAGGGCTTCCCGGGGGCGCGGCGCTTCCGCCAGCTGCTGTCGGCGGACATCCACAAGGCCCAGGACCCACTGGTCGTGCTCGACCAGGCCGCCGAGCTGCTGCAGGGCCGCTGACGGAACCCCGGGCGCGCTTTCGACTCGAACCTTCATTCCCTCGCCCGACCTGCCCCGCCGGCCCTTGAGTGGCTGTCGGGGCTCGGGTAATGTCGAGTCATTGCACAGGACAGAGCACGCCCATGACCTCCAAGCTGGAACAACTCAAGCAGTTCACCACCGTGGTCGCCGACACCGGGGACCTGGACGCCATCACCCGCCTCAAACCGGTCGATGCCACCACCAACCCGTCCCTGTTGCTCAAGGCCGCGGCAATTCCCGGTTACGCGGACCTGCTCAAGCAGGTGAAGGGCGATGCCAAGGGCAATGTCGACCTGGCCTGCGACAAGTTCGCCGTGGCAGTGGGTTCGGGCATCCTCAAAGTCATCCCAGGGCGCATCTCCACTGAAGTGGATGCGCGCCTGTCGTTCGACGAACCTGCCCTGCTGGCCAAGGCCCGCCAGTTGATCGAGCTGTACGAAAAGGCCGGCGTTCCGCGTGACCGCGTGCTGATCAAGCTGGCCTCCACCTGGGAAGGCATCCGCGCCGCCGAGAAGCTGGAAAAGGAAGGTATCCAGACCAACCTGACCCTGCTGTTCTCCTTCGCTCAGGCCCAGGCCTGCGCCGACGCCGGGGTGTTCCTGATCTCGCCGTTCGTGGGCCGCATCTACGACTGGTACAAGAAGAGCACCGGCAAAGAATACGTCGGCGCCGAAGACCCAGGCGTGCAGTCGGTGACGCGCATCTACAACTACTACAAGGCCAATGGCTACGACACCGTGGTCATGGGCGCGAGCTTCCGCAACATCGGCCAGATCGAGCAGCTGGCCGGCTGCGACCGCCTGACCATCAGCCCCGAACTGCTGCAACAGCTGAGCGACGACCAGGGCCAACTGCCCCGCGTACTCCAGCCAGGCAAGTCCGGTGAAACCAAGCAGCACTTGAGCGAAAGCCAGTTCCGCTGGGCGATGAACGAGGATGCCATGGGCACCGAGAAGCTGGCCGAAGGTATTCGCCAATTCGCCCGGGACCAAGAGAAGCTCGAAGCGCTGATGGCTGAAAAGGCCTGATACAAATCTGGCTTGCCCGGCGGGCGGGAAATGCCGAGCATTTTCCGCCCGTTTTCGTTGGGAGAGGCTGCTACCGCGCTTTCTCCATGAAACGACCGACGCAATCGCGGGGTAAGCCCGCTTCCACAGGGCTGGCACCAACCTTGTGGGAGCGGGCTTGCCCCGCGATTGGATAGAGCAGACACCACAGGATCAATGGCAATCGACGCTCCGCTCCCCCTCGTGCTCGCCGGCCCCGTACTGCGCCGCCTGGAACCCCAGCGCCTGGCCATCTGGCTGGTCGCCACGCAACCGCTTCGCCCTGAATTCGCCCTCGATTGCCCAAGCATCACGACCAACCTGCATTGCGAGGTGGTGCCGATCGGTACGCATGCGTTCGTGCACCTGCTGGACATCCGTTTCGACCAGCCGCTGCCGTGCAACCTGGCGATCGGATACGACCTGCTGCTGGGCGACGCCCAAGGTATCGCCAGCTGGGCGCCGCACCTGCTCTACCCAGGCCAGCAACGGCCGGATTTCGTGCTGCGCGAGCGCGTCGACCAGTTGCTTCACGGCTCCTGCCGCAAGCCCCATCACCCGGCTGCCGATGGCCTGCTCTGCGCCGACCGCTTGCTGGAACAGTGCCGGCAGCCCCAGGAGCGCCCCGCGCTGCTGCTGATGAGTGGCGACCAGGTGTATGCCGACGATGTCGCAGGGCCCATGTTGCGGGCCATCCATGGGCTCGTGGCGCGCCTGGGCCTGTTCCAGGAAACCCTTGAAGGCGCCCTGGTCAAGGACAGCGCCGAGCTGTATCGCCACCCGGCCTGCTACTACCACCGCGCCGACCTGCTGCCCGCCCAGGAGAGCAACGAGACCTTGCGCGAACGCTTCTTCGGGGGGAAGCGCAAGCCGATCTTCTCCAGCAGCAACGCCGACAATCACCTGGTGACCTTCGCCGAAGTCATGGCCATGTACCTGCTGGTCTGGTCGCCAACACCCTGGCAGCTGGTGCGCCTGGACATGCCCGCAGGCCTCACCGACAAGCGCCAGGCCCGCTACCGCCAAGAGCTGCCGCTGATCGAAGCGTTTGCGGCAGGCCTCGGCCAGGTGGCGCGGGTCATGGCCCACCTGCCGTGCCTGATGATCTTCGATGACCACGACATCACCGATGACTGGAACCTGTCGGCGCAATGGGAAGAAACCGCCTATGGCCACCCCTTCTCCCGCCGGATCATCGGCAATGCACTGCTGGGCTACCTGCTCTGCCAGGGCTGGGGCAACGACCCGGATAGCTGCCAGCCACTGCTCGAGCGCAGCAAGGCCCTGGGCGAACAGGCCCTGCAAGGGCACCTGGACCACCCGGCCCAGGATGCACTGATCGGCCAGCTACTGCGCTTCCAGGGCTGGCAGTTCAACCTGCCCACCACCCCGCCGCTGCTGGTGCTCGACACGCGCACCCGCCGTTGGCGCAGTGAGAGCAGCCTGAAGAAACCCTCCGGCTTGCTGGACTGGGAAGCCCTGAGCGAACTGCAGCAGGCGCTGCTCGATCATCCCTCGGCGATCATCGTGTCCCCGGCGCCGATCTTCGGCGTGAAGCTGATCGAGACAGTGCAGCGCGTATTCAGCTGGCTGGGCCACCCGCTGCTGGTGGATGCCGAGAACTGGATGGCCCACCGGGGGGCGGCCCAGGTGATCCTCAACATCTTCCGCCACTCGCGCACGCCAGGACATTACGTGATCCTTTCGGGTGACGTGCATTACTCGTTCGTCTATGAAGTGCTGATCCGTCATCGCCAGCGCAGCCCGCACCTCTGGCAGATCACCAGCAGCGGTATCAAGAACCAGTTCCCCGAGCGCCTGCTGGACGTACTCGACCGCTTGAACCGCTGGCTCTACGCGCCCCGCTCGCCGCTCAACTGGTTCACCAAACGCCGGCAGATGGAGGTGGTGCCGCGCACGCCCAGCCGCAGCCAGGCGGGGGAGCGGCTGTGGAATGGCGCAGGGCTGGGGCAGGTATGGTTCGATGAGCAGGGGCGGCCAGCGCGGGTGTTTCAGTTGAGTGCCAATGGGGATGAGGCGACGGAGTTTACGCGGCCAGCGTGACTGTGGCTGGTGGGTTTGTGCGGTCTTTACTGACCGCTTCGCGGGTAAACCCCACAGGGATAGTCTGGTCCCGTCCACCTTGAAGCGTGTGTGGCTCCCCTGGGAGCGGGTTTACCCGCGAAAGCGTCGGGACAGGCGACGGATCAGGTCCGCTCCAGGGCATTCACCAGGTCATGGAATGCCTCGCGGTTGGAGTCGTTCAGGCCCATGAGGATCTTGTGTGCCTCCAGCACCTTCGAGCGCACCACATCCTCGTTCTGGTCCTGGGATGGCAGGTCGGTCAGGCACTCCGGGCACGGCACCGGGCGGTCGACGATGTTGAACACCTGGTCGAAGCCCATCGATTGCAGCAACCGGGAAATGTCCGGGTTGGTGGTGACCACGGTCGGCAACAGCCCGACCTTCTGCCGGGACAGGATGGACAGCTTGGCCAGCAGGCCAAGGGTGGTGCTGTCGATGCTCTCGGTCTCGGTCAGGTCGATGACGATGGCCGAGAAGTTCAGCGCAGTGAAGATCTTTTCGATCGTCGCATCCAGCGCCGAGCACAGGGTCAGGCGCACTTCACCGACAAACTTCAGGACGAAGGTCCCGCTCTGCTCGGCGAACTGGATTCTACCGGTACTCATTCAAGGTTCCTGCTCAACACCAATAGGGCGATATCATCCGGCATCTCCCCAAGCGTAGCCAATTCGAATCGTTGGCGCAGCCCGTCCAGGCTGCCCCCTGCGTCCTTGACGATTTCCGGCAAGGTCGCTTCCTTATCTTTGAGTGTATCCCCTGGCAAAAGGTCCAGAATGCCATCGGACATCAGGCTCAGGCTGAAGCTCGGCGGCAGCTCCAGCACCTGGTCCTGGTAGCTGGCCTCTTCGAACAGCCCCACCGGCAGGCCTCGGCCCTCCAGGTAGCGGGCCTGGCCCGGGGTATAGAGCACCGGCAGCGGCAAATGGCCGCCGACGCTGTAGGTCATCAACCCGGTGTCCTCGTCGATCACCCCGCCGACCATGGTCACATGCTTGCCCAGCTTGCAGTTGATCAGCCCACGGTTGATGTGGCTGAGCACCTGCGAAGGCTTGAACTCGCGCATCCTGTTGCTGCGCTTGAATTCGAACAACAGCCGGGTGGTCATGAACTTGAGCAGCACCGTGACGAACGCCGACGAGGCGCCATGACCGGACACGTCCGCCAGGTAGAAGGCGATGCGCCGCTCATCCACGCGGAAGTAGTCGGCAAAGTCGCCCGACAGGTACAGCGACGGAATGATCTGGTGCTCGAACGACAGGTCACCGGCCACCCACGGGCTTTCCGGCAGCATGTTCATCTGCACCTGGCGACCGGCGTTCTGGTCCTCCTGCAGCAGGTGCAGGCTGGCTTCCAGCTCACGGTTGGCCGCCTCGAGCTTGTCCCGGTAGCGCTGGTTCTCGAGCACCAGGCGCGAGCGGTCGAGGGCGCGACGCACCGAATGCTCGAGCACGGCGAGGTCTTCCAGGGGCTTGATCAGGTAGTCGGCGGCGCCCAGGCGCAAGGCCTCGACCGCATCGTTCATGACACCCGCGCCGGAGACCACGATCACCGGCAATTGCGGTGCGCGCTCGCTGACCCGACGGATCAGCTCGAGGCCGCCCATTTGCGGCATGCGCAAATCGCAGATCACGAGGTCGGGCTGGTGTTCTTCGAAGACCTGGAGCCCCTGCTGGCCATTGCTGGCCTGGAGGACGCTGAAGCCACTGTCTTCCAGATAGGCGGCGAGGCTGGCACGGACCACGTCGTCGTCATCGATGATCAGCAGCGTTGCACTGGTTTTCTGCATGTGGGCGAACGGCGCCGGATTGGGTTGGTGTAGCGGCGTCGGCAAGGTGGCCGCGGCGCTACTGGAATACTGTGTGGCATCACTCTACTTGAGTTGTAGGACAAGAAAACAAGCCCGGCAACTTGCAGAGGTACCCTGTAAGGCGCAGACGGTACTCCCATCCGCCAGGCGTTTCAAGCATGCAAGGGTCGAGTTGCCTGCACCGTTATAAGGCAAATGACCGGAAGTTATAAGAAAGCGACCCGATGCGATCCGAATGGTTGGAAGCCAGGCGTAAGCAGTGCCGTTTCATGGCCATCGCGGGGCTTGGAATGGGCGCCCTTCCTGTAGGAGCGGGCTTGCCCCGCGATGGGCTGCATAGCAGCCCCACGCCACGAACTCACTGATTGAACGGCCCTGAACCGCCACCAGGCAGCACTGCGACTCAGCGAATCAGAAGTCGTCTTCGACTTCGCCATCCTTGACGCGGAACTCACGGTTCTGCAGGTAGGCATTGCGGATGAAGACGTACTTGTCGCCGCTGATCAGCTTCTCTGCCGACAGCAGGTCGGCGCGGGTGTCGATCACGTCCAGGGCGAAGATCGAGTTACGGGTCGGCACGTGGTCGATGTAGCGGTAAGGCCGGGTGTAGGTGTCCGGGTACTTGGCCAGGCCATCGCGCACGGTACTTGGGCCAAGGAACGGAATGACCACGTACGGGCCGCTGCCCACGCCCCAGTAGCCCAGGGTCTGGCCGAAGTCCTCGTCGTTGCGCTGCAGCCCCATCTTGGTGCCGACATCGAAGAAGCCACCGAGGCCGAAGGTGGTGTTGACGATCAGGCGCGCGGTATCGACGCCGGCGGCGTGCGGCTTGAGCTGCAGCACATCGTTCACTAGGTTGGTGACATCGCCCAGGTTGCGGAAGATGTTGTGGATGCCATCTTCGAGGAATTGCGGGGTGACCGCCTGGTAGCCCTTGGCCAACGGCTTGAGGGCATAGGTGTCGAGGGTATCGTTGAACTTGAAGATCGGTCGGTTGACCGCCTCCCAGGGATCCTCCTCGGTGGCCGCCTGGGTGGCTGCCACAGGCGCCAGCAACAAGCTGGCGCAGACACAGGCCTGGGTGACTCGCTCGAGCACACCGGCACCGATCCTACGCATAGATGTTTCTCCATCGGATTTCACGGCCGCAACGCCCCGCTGGGCGCTGCGTAACTAAGACGCCAGTATAAATGCTGATTGGCTGATAAACAGCCTTACACATTTTTATTCAAGATTATGTGAACAACTGTTGCAGTGTCATCCCGCGGTAACACAGCCGACCTAGCCTGCGGGCTATTTCAGGGACGTTGCCATGCTCGATGCATCCGACTTCACCGCCGTGCTCTTCGGACTGCGCGGTTGCCTGGTCCAACCCATGGGCGGCGCCGCCCAGCCCTTGCCGGGCGCCCTCGACACCCTGTCCAACCTGCAGCGCCAGCGCGTACCCTGTATCTGGCTCGACGACGTAAGCTCAAGCCAAGGCAAGCGCCTGGCCGCCGTGCTGCCAGATTGGCTGCCCGGGCATCTGGTCAACGGCTGCCCCTTGCCGGCACCGAATGCCTGCTGGCAGGCGCTGATGGCTCTGCAAAGCGAACGCCTGGAGGGCTGCGTGCTGGTCAGCGGCCAACCACGCCTGTTGCAGGCGGGCCTCAACGCCGGGTTGTGGACGGTCGGCCTGGCCAGTGGCAGCCCTGAGTGCGACCCCAGCTCCAGCCAGTGGCAGGCCATGACCGAGCAGGAACGGGAACTGGCGCGTGGCAAGGCGACCCTGGCATTGTTCGGCCTGGGCGTGCACTCGGTGATCGACCACCTGGAGGCCTTGGACACCTGTCTTGCCGATATCGCCCTGCGCCGGCGCAAGGGTGAAAAACCCTGATACGGCCTCGTTGACGCGGATCATGCAAAGCGCCCGCCGGTGGATTACGCTTGAAGGCAGGCCAGAACCTTTGCCCCGTTGCGAAGGTCCATGCCTTGCCAAGCCATAGAGGGAGAACACCCAATGCCTGCCCGCGAACTGCAAGAGCAACTCGAGAGCCTGCGCGAGCAACTGGAACGCAACCCGCCGCTCTCGCTGGAAGAGCGCGAGCATCTGCATGCACTGATGCAGCAGATCGAAGCCCAGATCAAACTGGAGGAAGCCACCCAGGACACCAACCTGGTCGATGGTGTCAACTCGGCCGTCGAGCGCTTCGAAGCAGACCACCCCGACCTGACCGCCATCCTGCGCAATATCGCCAACAGCCTGCACAGCATGGGGATCTGATCCTTCATCTGTCCTGGGGCCGCACAGCGGCCCCCGCTTACTGACGAACCAGCCGCTGGTTGCTCGGGCTGATCGCCCCGGTGCTGCGGTACGGGTTGATGTCCAGGCCGCCACGGCGCACATAGCGTGCATATACGGTCAAATGCTCCGGCTTGAGCAGGCGCAGCAAGTCCAGGTAGATGCGCTCGACACACTGCTCATGGAAGTCGGCATGCTGGCGGAAGCTCACCAGGTAGCTCAGCAGGCTGGCATGGTCCAGGGCCAGGCCCTTGTATTGCACCACCACGCTTCCCCAGTCCGGCTGGCCGGTCACCGGGCAGTTGGACTTGAGCAAGTGGCTGTGAACGGTTTCCTCGACCACACGCTGTGCGTCGCAGTGCAGCAGCTCCGGCTGGGGCTGTTCGTAGTTGCTGATGCTTACATCCAGGGCATCGATGCACTGGCCAGGCAGGGCGACCACGCCCTGGGCCTCGACTTCACCCAGACTGCGAACCCGAACGCCCACCGGCTTGCCGGCAGCGGCGGACAGGTCCTTCTCCAGGCAGGCCTGCAGCTCGCCGACCGAGGCAAATGTCGTCTGGTTCAGCGAGTTGAGGTACAGCTTGAACGACTTGGACTCAATGATGTTCGGCGAGTCGGCTGGGATAGCGAATTCGCCAATGGCCACCACCGGCTTGCCCGAAGGCAGCAGCCAGGACAGCTCGAAGCAGTTCCAGTAGTCCACGCCCTGCCAGGGCAAGGTCTGGGCCGTGACACCCAGCTCGGCCCACTTGGCCGTACGCGGGATGGGGAACAGCAGCGAAGGGGTGTAGGTGGCGATGTACTCGCTGGACTTACCCAGCGGGGAATGTTCGGCGGCGGGATGCATGGACCTGACCTGGATACGGAAGTTTCGAATGGCCCTAGTCTACCGTTTTTAACGCCTGCCTTGGCACTGGCGTCGCCCGGTGGCCCCACCAGGCCGACCAAGCGCGGCTGGCCGCTGGCTGACAGCCGCATTACAACGCCGTCAGCTTCGCCCGGCAGGCCCTGGGTCACGTATCATCTGCCGGTACTCACTGCCCTCACCTTCCAGCACAAGGGACACCATGAAACTGCTGATCGTCGAAGACCAGGCCAAGACCGGCCAGTACCTGTGCCAGGGCCTGAGCGAAGCGGGCTTCGCCACGGAGCTGGCCAGCGATGGGGACACCGGCCAGCACCTGGCCCTGAGCGGCGAGCATGACCTGTTGATCCTCGATGTGATGCTGCCGGGACGCAATGGCTGGCAGATCCTCCAGGCCGTCCGCCAGGCCGGCCTGGATACGCCGGTGCTGTTCCTCACCGCACGCGATGCCGTCGAAGACCGGGTGCATGGCCTGGAACTGGGCGCCGACGACTACCTGGTCAAGCCTTTCGCCTTCTCCGAGCTGCTGGCGCGTGTTCGTACCCTGTTGCGCCGCGGCACCAGCCCCAACCAGGACACCACACTGGGCCTGGCCGACCTGCGCCTGGACCTGATCCGCCGCCGCGCCGACCGCGACGGGCAACGTATCGACCTGACCGCCAAGGAGTTCGCCCTGCTCGAACTGCTGCTGCGTCGCCAGGGCGAAGTGCTGCCCAAGTCGCTGATCGCCTCGCAGGTATGGGACATGAATTTCGACAGCGACACCAATGTCATCGAAGTGGCGATCCGTCGCCTGCGCCTGAAGATCGACGACGGCCATGCCAACAAGCTGATCCACACCGTGCGTGGCATGGGCTACGTGCTCGAGGAGCGCCAGGACTGATGCGTCGCCTGTCCCTTGGCGGGCGCCTGGCCCTGCTGTTCGCTGCCTGCACCGCAGCCGTTTCGCTGACCGCCGGGCTGCTGTTCAGCCGGGCCAGCGAACGGCACTTCATCGAGCTGGACCAGCAATTGCTCGGCAGCCGCCTGTCCCTGATGCGCGCGCTGCTCGACGGCGTGACCAGCCCCGACGCGCTGGCGCAACGGCTGCCGGCGCTGCGCAACGAGCTGAGCCACCAGGCCGACCTGGCCCTGCGCATTCGTGGCGCCGATGGCGTGGTGTGGTACGACAGCCGCACCGACCTGCCCGAGCCCCCCCGCCACTCGGGCCTGGCGACCCTGCATGCAGACGGCATCGACTACCGCAGCCTGTCGACCCGCCTGGACGAGCAAAACCCAAGCGCAGGGCAACTGACCCTGTTCCTCGACATCACCCATCACCAGCATTTTTTGCAAGGCATGCAGCGCCTGATCTGGCTGACGGTGGGCCTGTCGGCCCTGGCCACTGCCCTGCTCGGCGCCTGGGCTGCGCGCCGTGGGCTACGCCCCCTGCGGCAGATGGGCGAAGTGGCCGCCAGCGTCAACGCACGCTCCCTCACCACCCGCCTGCCGGTGGCGCAGATGCCCGAGGAGCTGGCGGAGCTGGCCGACACGGTCAATGCCATGCTGCAGCGGCTGGACGATGCCTTCCAGCGCCTCTCGGCGTTTTCCGCCGACATCGCCCACGAACTGCGCACGCCCCTGTCCAACCTGCTGACCCATACCCAGGTCACCCTCACCCGCCCGCGCAGCCTCGAGGAGTACCGCGAAGCGCTGCACGGCAATCTGGAAGAGCTGCAATGGATGGCGCAACTGGTCAACGACATGCTGTACCTGGCCAAGGCCGACCATGGCCTGCTCATGCCCAACCGCGAAGCCCTGGACCTGGACCAGGAGCTGGATGCCCTGCTCGAGTACTATGCGCCCTTGGCCGAGGACGCCGAGGTGCAGGTGCGGCGTGAGGGCCAGGCGAGGCTCGAAGGCGACCGGCACATGCTGCGCCGAGCGCTGTCCAACCTGCTCGACAACGCGCTGCGCTTCACGCCACAAGGCGGAGAAATCCGTGTGACGCTGGTGCCCGGCACACAGATCACCGTCGCCAATACGGGCCCTGCGATCGCACCGGCCATGCTGCCGCGCCTGTTCGACCGCTTCTACCGCGCCGACCCCGCGCGCCGGGAAGGCAGCAGCGAGCATGCGGGGCTGGGCCTGGCGATCACCCGTTCGATCATCCAGGCACATGGTGGGACCATTCGCGCCGAGTGCATGGAAGGTTGGACGCGGTTTGTCATCGAGCTACCCGAATAGAGGCCTCTGCGCGCCCTGGAACGTCACTCGTAACGCAACGCCATCGCCGGCTCCACCTGGGACGCCCGGTACGCCGGGTAGATCGTCGCCAGGAAGCTCATCACCAGCCCCGCCGTGCAGATGATCGCCACGTCGCCCCACTGCAGTTCCGACGGCAGGCTGCTGATGAAGTACACGTCGGAGGTGAAGATGTGCTGCCCGCTGACCCGTTCCAGCCAGCCGACGATCTGGCTGACGTTGAACGCGGCGACCACGCCCAGCACACCGCCGACCAGGGTGCCGACGATACCGATCAAGGAACCCTGGACCATGAAGGTCCCCATGATCTGCGCTGGTGTGGCGCCGATGGTACGCAGAATGGCGATGTCCGACCCCTTGTCGTTCACCACCATCACCAGGGTGGCGATGATGTTGAAGGCCGCCACGGCGATGATCATCATCAGCAGCAGGCCGATCATGGTCTTTTCCATCTTCATGGCACTGAACAGGCTGCCCTGGGTGTGGGACCAATCATCGGCGCGGTAGGCATCGCCCAGGCCTGCGGCGATCGCCTTGGATACCTGCGGCGCGGCATACAGGTCGTGCAGCTTCAGGCGCACGCCCTGCACGCTGCCCGGCGCCCAGCGCTGCATCTCACCGGCATCGGCCACGTGTATATAAGCCTGCGAGCCATCCAGCTCGGCCCCCACCTTGAAGATGCCGACCACAGTCAGGCGTTGCATGCGCGGCGTGATACCCCCCGGCGCCTTGCTGATCTCAGGAACGATCAGGGTCAGCTTGTCACCGGTATTGAGGCGGAAACGCCGGGCCGTCAGCTCGCCGATCACCACGCCATACTCGCCCGGCACCAGGTCCTGCAACCGCCCCTGGACGATATGCTGGCCGACAATGGAGACCTTGCCCTCCTCGGCCGGGTCGATACCGCTGACCTGGATCGGCTGCATAGCGCCCTTATAAGACAGCATGCCTTCCATTTCGGTCAGCGGTGCGGCGGCCATCACCGCCGGGTTCTTCAGCGCGCTATCGGCGACCTTGCGCCAGTCGTCCAACGGCTGCACGCCGAGGATGCTGGCATGGGGCACCAGGCCGAGGATGCGCGAGCTCATTTCGCGCTGGAAGCCGTTCATCACCGAGAGCACCACGATCATCGCCAGCACGCCCAGGGACAGGCCGATCATCGAGGTCATGGAGATGAACGAGATGAAATGGTTGCGGCGCTTGGCACGGGTGTAGCGGGCACCGATGAACAAGGGCAAGGGTCTGAACATGTACGAGAACACCCAATGAAAAAGAGTTACGCAGCGGCTCCTGCCGCCGCGTGCGAGCGGCTCAGATCGGCACCAGGTGGCCGTCTTCCAGGCGCAGGACCCGGTCCATCTGGCGTGCCAGGTTGAGGTCGTGGGTCACCACCAGGAAGGCTGTCTGGGACGAATTGGACAACTCCTGCATCAACTCCTGGATACCCTGGGCGGTATGGTGGTCGAGGTTGCCGGTGGGCTCGTCGAGCATCACCAGGCCCGGGCGATTGACCAGGGCACGGGCGATCGCCACGCGCTGGCGCTCACCGCCGGACAGCTCGGCCGGCTTGTGGTTCAGGCGATGGCCCAGGCCCACCCGCTTGAGCAGCGCCTCGGCACGCTCGCGGGCCTCCGGGATCGGCGTACGGCCGATCAGCAGCGGCATGCAGGCGTTCTCCAGGGCAGTGAACTCCGGCAGCAGGTGGTGGAACTGGTACACGAAGCCCAAGGCGCGGTTGCGCAGCAGGCCACGGGCGCGCTCGCCGAGGGCCGACAGCTCCTCGCCGGCCAGCCAGACACTGCCCTGGGTCGGCGTGTCGAGGCCGCCCAACAGGTTGAGCAAGGTGCTCTTGCCGGAGCCGGAACTGCCGACGATGGCCACCCGCTCACCGGCGTGCAGCTCCAGGTTCAAGCCCGACAGCACCTGCACCGACTCCGGGCCTTCCTCGTAGGACTTGCCCAGGTTGCGGCAACTCAGTACGGCTTTATCACTCATGCGCGACTCACTCATAACGTAGCGCCTCTGCAGGCTGGGTGCGGGCCGCACGCCAGGCCGGGTACAGGGTGGCGAAGAAACTCAGGACCAGCGCCGCACCACAGACCATGTACACGTCCTGGGCCTGGATCTGCGACGGCAGGTAATCGATGAAATACACATCGGCATTCAGGAACTTGTGCCCGATCAGCGTCTCGATGCCGGCGATCACCGCACTGACATTGAGCGCCGCGAAGATCCCGACCACGGCGCCGATCAGGGTGCCGACCACGCCGATCACCGTGCCCTGGACCATGAAGATGGCCATGATCTGCGCCGGGGTGGCGCCCAGGGTACGCAGGATGGCGATGTCGCCCCGCTTGTCGTTGACCACCATCACCAGGGTGGAAATGATGTTGAACGCCGCCACCGCCACGATCAGCAGCAACAGCAAACCGATCATGGCCTTCTCCATGCGGATCGCCTGGTACAGGTTGCCGTGGGTGCGGGTCCAGTCGCGGGCATAGAATTCCTGCTCGCCCAGGTTCTGGGCGATGTTCCAGGCCACCCGCGGGGCCTGGAACAGGTCATCGAACTTCAGCCGCAGGCCCTGGACCTGGTCGGCCTTCCAGCGGTGCAGGCGCGACAGGTCGTTGATGTTGGTCAGGCCCAGGTAGCCGTCGATCTCACCGGCGCCGACATGGAAGGTGCCGACCACGGTGAAGCGCTTCATGCGCGGGAACATGCCGGCCGGGGTCACGCTGACCTCCGGGGCGACGAAGGTCAGCTTGTCGCCGATGCCCACGCCCAGCTTGGCCGCGGCCTTGTCGCCGATCATGATGCCCCACTCGCCCGGCGCCAGCTTGTCGAGGCTGCCATCGCGGATGAAGTTGTCGATGATCGACACCTCGCGCTCGCGCGCAGGGTCGATGCCGTTGAGCAGCACCTTCTGCACCTTGCCGTCATGGGTCAGCAACCCTTGCATCTGGGTGAAGGGCGCCACCGCAAGCACTTGCGGATTCTGCTTTACTTGTTGGGCGAGGGCCGGCCAGTCGTCCAGCGGCTGGCCGCTTTCCAGCGTGGCGTGAGGGATCATGCCCAGCACGCGGGTACGCATCTCGTGGTCGAAACCGTTCATGACCGACAGCACCACGATCATCACCACCACGCCAAGGGCGAGGCCGATCATCGAAGTCAGCGAAATGAACGAGACGAAGTGGTTGCGACGCTTGGCACGGGTATAACGCGTACCGATGAATACGAAAAGAGGTCTGAACATGTCGGGGCTTGTTCGGATGAAAGGGAACGTCCTTGTGGCAGGGCGCCTGCAGCGGCTTTACACTCGGACCACCGCCGTAACCATGGGTTCGCCATGACGACACTAGACGAAGAAGATCGCCGCGAATACTACCGCATCGAAGACAGTATCGCACTTGAAATCAGCCCCCTGGGCGCGGCCGAAGCCCTGGAAACAGACCTGTTGCAAGATGCTTCACCGCTGTTCAACCTGCTCAGCGAACTGCACCTTGCCGACTTCGAATCCCAGCACCTGATGCGCCAGCTCAGCGAAAAGGACCGCACCCTGGCGGCATTCCTGCGGGTGCAGAACAAACGCCTCGACCTGCTCAGCGCAGTGATGGCCCAAACCCTGCTGGGCGAAATCGGGCAACCGCAGCCGGTCATTCTCTCCGAAGGCGGCATCGAGTTCGCCCAGGCGACCCCACTCGCCACCGATACCCGCGTGGCCGTGAAGATGGTGCTGATGCCCCGCGCCCTGGGCCTGTTGCTGCGTGCCCGGGTCACCCACTGCGACCGGCGCCCGGACGGCCATTACGAGGTCGGCACCGTATTCATCGACATGACCGACGCCCAGCGCCAGCTGCTGGCCCGCTACATCCTGCAGCGCCAGCAACAACAGCGGCGCCAGGCGCTGGAACAGAACGACCCCGCCTCCTGAGCCTATTCACTCTGATTTGAAGGAACGAACGTGACCCTGATCTATGGCCATCGCGGCGCCAAGGGCGAAGCGCCCGAAAACACCCTGACCAGCTTCCGCCAGTGCCTGTCCCACGGCGTCAATCGCTGCGAGCTGGACCTGCACCTGTCAGCCGACAACGAGCTTATGGTGATCCACGACCCCAGCCTCAAGCGCACCACCGGCCGGCGTGGCAAGGTGGTCGAGCACACTGCCGCCGAGCTGGTCACCTACGATGCGCGCAAGGGCGGCCCGGGCTGGGTGCAGCCCTGCCCTGTCCCGCGGCTGGAGGAACTGTTCGAGAAATGTGCCTTCGAACACTGGCAACTGGAGGTCAAGAGTGCCTCGCGCACCCGCGCCGCCAGTACCGTATTGGCCATTCGCGAGCTGGCTCAGCAATACGGCCTGCTCGACAAGGTGACCATCACCTCGAGCTCCCGCGAAGTGCTCGGCGCCGCACTGGAGCTGGTGCCGGACGTGTCTCGCGGGCTGGTGGCCGAATACGCCTGGCTCGACCCACTGAAGGTCGCCCAGAACTACAGCTGTGACATGCTGGCCTTGAATTGGACACTGTGCACTCCCGAGCGCCTGCTCAAGGCCCAGCGCCAGGGGTTGCACGTATCGGTGTGGACGGTCAACGAACCGGCGCTGATGCGCCGGCTCGCCGACTTTGGCGTAGACAGCCTGATTACAGACTTTCCCGGTTTGGCCATGACCACCCTTGGGAAGGGCTGAACCCGGACTCCCCGACCGGCTCAGGCCACCGGCCGGAGCCGCTCAAAAAAGCCGGTTCAGGCCGTCGTAGGCCGCTACCCGATAGGCTTCGGCCATGGTCGGGTAGTTGAAGGTGGTGTTGACGAAGTACTTCAGGTTGTTCTGCTCACCCGGCTGGTTCATGATCGCCTGGCCAATGTGAACGATCTCCGAGGCCTGGTAGCCGAAGCAGTGCACGCCGAGGATCTCCAGGGTCTCGCGGTGGAACAGAATCTTCAGCATGCCCTGGGGCTCGCCGGCGATCTGCGCGCGGGCCATGCTCTTGAAGAACGCCTTGCCCACTTCGTACGGCACCTTGGCCTGGGTCAGCTCCTGCTCGTTCTTGCCGATCGAGCTGATCTCCGGAATGGTGTAGATACCGGTCGGCACGTCATCGACGAAACGCCAGCTGCCGTTGTCGACGATGCTGCCAGCGGCCGAACGGCCCTGGTCGTGAGCGGCGCTGGCCAGGCTCGGCCAGCCGATCACGTCACCGGCGCCATAGATGTTCGGTACGCTGGTGCGGTAGGCCTGGTCGACCTCGATCTGGCCACGGCTGTTGACCTTGATGCCGATGTTCTCCAGGCCCAGCTTGTCGGTGTTGCCGGTACGGCCGTTGCACCACAGCAAGGCATCGGCCTTGATCTTCTTGCCCGACTTCAGGTGCAGGATCACCCCGTTGTCCAGACCTTCGACCCGGTCGTACTCCTCGTTGTGGCGTACGGTGATGTTGTTGTTGCTGAAGTGGTAGCTCAGCGCCTGGGAGATTTCCGAATCCAGGAAGCTCAACAGCTGGCCACGGTTGTCCACCAGCTCCACCAGCACGCCCAGGCCGCTGAAGATCGATGCGTATTCGCAGCCGATCACCCCGGCACCGTAGACGATCAGCTTGCGCGGGGTGTGGCTCAGGCTGAGGATGGTGTCGCTGTCGTAGACGCGCGGGTGGTGGAAGTCGATATCGGCCGGGCGGTATGGGCGCGAACCGGTGGCGATGATGATGTGTTTGGCCACCAGGGTCTCGACCACGCCATTGGAGCAGACCACTTCGATGGTCTGCTCGTCAGCGAAGCTGCCGGTGCCGACGAACACATCGACGCGGTTGCGCGCATAGTAGCCGGTACGCGAGGCCACCTGCTTGGAGATCACCTTTTCGGCGCTCTTGAGCACATCGGGGAAGGAGAACCAGCGCGGCTCGCCGATGGCGCGGAACATCGGGTTGGTGTTGAACTGCATGATCTGCCGCACCGAGTGACGCAGTGCCTTGGACGGAATGGTGCCCAGGTGGGTGCAGTTGCCGCCGACCTGGCGACGGCTGTCGACCATCGCCACCTTGCGCCCTGCTTTGGCGGCATTCATTGCCGCACCTTCTCCGGCCGGGCCGGAACCCAGCACCACTACGTCGTAGTTGTAGACAGCCATGCGTACTCCTTCAGAACTGGCCCGCCGGCCGGGTGGCCGCGGGGCGCGATCATGTCGCCGGGGCGCCATGAGAAAATTCGGGTGCAGTCTAATCAAGCGTGAACGCCGCGCACATTAACCCTTGGTCGCGTCGTAGGCCAATTTTGACCGCACTACATGTCATTCACCGGTTCCCTGGCGACGATCATCCGTGCTTGCGCTTTCACCTGCCTTTCAACGCCTGCTCGAACGCAGGCGTAGCACGGGAGACGAAGCCACCCTCGGCCCGGGTCACCAGCACCGCGGCAATACCGTGGGCCACGGCGAAATCCCAGCCCTGCTCAGCGCCGAGGATCAACAGCAGCGTCGAGTAGCCGTCGGCCTGCAGCGCCGAGGCATCGAGCACGGTGACCGCGGCCAGGTCGTGTTCGACCGGACGCCCCAGGCGGGCATCGAAGGTGTGCGAATAGCGCCGGCCATTGTCCTCGAAATAGTGGCGATAGTCACCCGAGGTCGACACGGCCAGGCCATCCACGGCGATCACCTGGCGGGCGACCTGGCGGTCTTCGCGGGGCAATTCCAGGGCGACCCGCCACGGGCTGCCGTCGGGCTTGTTGCCCACGGCCTTGAGCTCGCCGGTGGCCTCGACGAGAAAATGGCTGACGCCCATCGCCTGCAGGCGTTCGGCGATCTGGTCCACGGCGTGGCCTGCGGCGATGCTGTTGAAGTCCAGTTCCACCGGGGCGTCCTTGCACAGGGCGCCGCCCTCGATACGCAGGTGCCGGTAGCCGACGCGCTGGCGTGCCTGGGCCAGCTGCAGCGGGTCGGGCACCTGCGCCTGCCGGGCCTGGGGGCCGAAGCCCCACAGGTCGAGCAACGGCTCGACGGTAAGGTCGAAGGCGCCCTCGCTCTGTTCGGCCAGGTGCTGGCCGAAGCCGACCAACGCCAGCATGTCCGCCGGCAGCGCCAGGCAGCGGTTGGCTGGCAGCTGGTTGAACCGGCTGACGGTGGAGTCGCCACGGTAGGTCGAGTAGTGCTCGTCGATGTCGCCGAGGATCGCATCGACGGCTTCCCGCACCTCCATTGGCGACGGGCCGCCAGGGTCGCGGACATACTGGATACTGTAGCTGCTGCCCATGGTCGGGCCGCCCAGGCGCTCCAGAGTCGGGCCTGGGTCGCAGGCACCAAGGGACATCAGGATGAACAGTAATAGAAGTACGCGCAAACTCGATCTCTCGATTGTCCAGCCGCCTGCACGCTCCTACAGGTAGCGTGCAGATCGACGCTTCGTGGCCAAAAAAAACGGGAACCCGAAGGTTCCCGTTTCTTCAACGCATTACAAGCGGATCAGCGTGGAAACGCTGGCGGGTTCACACCAGCCATGTCTTCCATCACACGAACGACCTGGCAGCTGTAACCGAATTCGTTGTCGTACCAGACGTACAGGACAACGCGATTGTCGTTGCAGATGGTCGCCTCGGCGTCGACCACACCGGCGTGGCGGGAACCGACGAAGTCGGTCGATACCACTTCCTGGGAGCTGACGTAGTCGATCTGCTTGTGCAGGTCCGAGTGCATGGCGGTCTGGCGCAGGTACTCGTTGATTTCGTCGCGCGTCGTGGCCTTTTCCAGGTTCAGGTTCAGGATGGCCATCGAGACGTTCGGCGTCGGCACGCGAATGGCGTTGCCGGTCAGCTTGCCCTTGAGCACCGGCAGCGCCTTGGCCGCAGCGGTGGCGGCACCGGTCTCGGTGATGACCATGTTCAGCGGCGCGGCGCGGCCACGGCGGCTGCCCTTGTGGAAGTTGTCGATCAGGTTCTGGTCGTTGGTGAACGAGTGAACGGTCTCGACGTGGCCGTTGACGATGCCGTACTGGTCATTCACGGCCTTGAGCACCGGCACGATGGCGTTGGTGGTGCAGGAGGCGGCGGAGATGATCTTGTCGTCGGCAGTGATGTCACCGTGGTTGATGCCGTGCACGATGTTCTTCAGCGCGCCCTTGCCGGGTGCGGTGAGGATCACGCGGGAAGCGCCAGGGCAGGCCAGGTGCTGACCCAGGCCATCGGCGTCACGCCATACACCGGTGTTGTCGACGATCAGGGCATCCTGGATGCCGTACTGGGTGTAGTCGACTTCGCTCGGGTTCTTGGCGTAGATGACCTGGATCAGGTTGCCGTTGGCGGTGATGGTGTTGTTCTGCTCGTCGATGACGATGGTGCCATCGAACGGGCCGTGTACCGAGTCACGACGCAGCAGGCTGGCGCGCTTGGTCAGGTCGTTCTCGGCGCCCTTGCGCACGACGATGGCACGCAGGCGCAGGCCGTCGCCACCACCGGTCTTCTCGATGAGGATACGCGCCAGCAAGCGGCCGATGCGGCCGAAGCCGTACAGGACGACGTCGGTACCCTTGCGTGGGGAAACGTTCTGCTGGCCGACGACATCGGCCAGCTCTTCGCGCACGAACTGCTCGACGGTGCGGCCGTTGCCTTGCTGCTTGAACTTGTTGGCCAGCTTGCCCAGGTCGACCGAGGCGGCACCCAGCTTCAGCTCGCTCATGGCCTTGAGCAGGGGGAATGTCTCGTGGACGGACAGTTCGGTTTCGTCGGTTTGACGGTGACGGGCAAAGCGGTGGGCTTTGAGGATCGAGATAACCGAACGATTGATCAGGCTGCGGCCATAGATCGAGCTCACCACGTTGTTGTTGCGGTAGAGCTGACCGATAAGCGGGATCATCGCTTCAGCCAGGGCTTCACGATCGATCCACTCACCAAGACACTGGTCGGGCTTCTGAGTCACGGGAACCTTCCACATGTAGGGGGAGAAAAAAGGGGCTACATTATGACGCCCCTCGACGTATCGGGCAATGAGCGCCTGTCGCCACCGCCAGAGCCCGTCGCCACGCCCTTCCGAGCCTGACAGCGCGCACCGGCACCGGTACAATTGTCGTCTTTGCCGCAACGCTTGGAGTCCAATCTCCCGTGTCAGTTCTGCGCCTACCGCAATTATCGGCCACGGCCGGCAAACAAACCTGGGGCAACCTGCCCGGGGCCGCCCTGAGCCTTGCCATCGCCGAAGCCGCCAGCAGCGCTGGCCGCTTCACCCTGCTGTTGACCGCCGACAGCCAGGCTGCCGACCGTCTGGAACAGGAGCTGCGCTTCTTCGCGCCGGACCTGCCGGTGCTGCCGTTTCCCGACTGGGAGACCCTGCCCTACGACCTGTTCTCGCCGCACCAGGACATCATCTCCCAGCGCATCGCCAGCCTCTACCGGCTGCCGGAACTGGACCACGGCATCCTCGTGGTGCCGATCACCACCGCCCTGCACCGCCTGGCCCCGACCCGCTTCCTGCTGGGCAGCAGCCTGGTGCTGGACGTCGGCCAGACGATCGACGTGGAGCAGATGCGCACACGCCTGGAAGCCAGCGGCTACCGCTGCGTCGACACGGTCTACGAGCATGGCGAGTTCGCCGTGCGCGGTGCATTGATCGACCTGTTCCCCATGGGCAGCAAGCTGCCCTACCGGATCGACCTGTTCGACGATGAGATCGAGACCCTGCGCACCTTCGACCCCGAGACCCAGCGCTCGATCGACAAGGTCGACTCGGTGCGCCTGCTGCCGGCCCGCGAATTCCCGATGCAGAAGGAAGAAGTGACCCGCTTCAAGGCGCGCTTTCGCGAACGCTTCGATGTCGATTTCCGTCGCAGCGCGATCTTCCAGGACCTGACCAGCGGCATCATCCCCGCCGGCATCGAGTACTACCTGCCGCTGTTCTTCGAGGAAACCTCGACCCTGTTCGACTACCTGCCGGCCGACACCCAGGTGTTCTCCCTGCCCGGCGTCGAACAGGCCGCCGAGCATTTCTGGAACGATGTGCGCGGGCGCTATGAAGAACGCCGCGGCGACCTGACCCGCCCGCTGTTGCCCCCGGCCGAGCTGTTCCTGCCGGTCGAGGACTGCTTCGCCCAGCTCAAGCAGTGGCCACGCGTGGTGGTCAGCAGCGACGAGGTCGAGCCCGGTGCCGGTCGCCAGCGCTTCCCGGCCCGACCGCTGCCGAACCTGGCCATCGAAGCCAAGGCCAACCAGCCGCTGGGCGAATTGTCGAAGTTCCTCGACGAGTTCTCCGGCCGCGTGCTGTTCACCGCCGAATCGGCGGGCCGTCGCGAAGTGCTGCTGGAGCTGCTCGAGCGCTTGAAGCTGCGCCCGCAAACGGTCGAAAGCTGGGCTGACTTCGTCACCGGCAAGGCGCGCCTGGCAATCACCATCGCCCCACTGGACGACGGCCTGCTGCTGGACGAGCCGGCCATTGCCCTGGTTGCCGAAAGCCCGCTGTTCGGCCAGCGCGTGATGCAGCGTCGGCGCCGCGAGAAACGCGGCGACGCGGCCAACGATGCGGTCATCAAGAACCTCACCGAGCTGCGCGAAGGTGCGCCGGTGGTGCACATCGACCATGGCGTGGGCCGCTACCTGGGCCTGGCCACGCTGGAAATCGACGGCCAGGCCGCCGAGTTCCTCACCCTGGAGTACGCCGAAGGCGCCAAGCTCTACGTGCCGGTCGCCAACCTGCACCTGATCGCCCGCTACACCGGCAGCGACGATGCCCTGGCCCCGCTGCACCGCCTGGGTTCCGAAGCCTGGCAGAAGGCCAAGCGCAAGGCCGCCGAACAGGTCCGCGACGTGGCTGCCGAACTGCTCGACATCTACGCCCGCCGCGCCGCGCGCAAGGGCCATGCATTCGCCGACCCGGCCGCCGACTACGCCACCTTCAGCGCCGGCTTCCCATTCGAGGAAACGCCGGACCAGCAATCGGCCATCGACGCGGTGCGCGCCGACATGCTCGCCGGCAAGCCGATGGACCGCCTGGTGTGCGGTGACGTCGGCTTCGGCAAGACCGAAGTAGCCATGCGTGCTGCCTTCATCGCCGTGCACAGCGGCCGCCAGGTGGCCGTGCTGGTGCCCACCACCCTGCTCGCCCAGCAGCACTACAACAGCTTCCGCGACCGCTTCGCCGACTGGCCGGTGACGGTCGAGGTCATGAGCCGCTTCAAGTCGGCCAAGGAAGTCAGCGCTGCCGCCGCGGACCTGGCCGAAGGCAAGATCGACATCCTCATCGGCACCCACAAGCTGCTGCAGGACGACGTGCGCTTCAAGGACCTGGGCCTGGTCATCATCGATGAGGAACACCGTTTCGGCGTGCGCCAGAAAGAACAGCTCAAGGCCCTGCGCAGCGAAGTGGACATCCTCACCCTGACCGCAACGCCCATCCCGCGCACGCTCAACATGGCGGTGTCGGGGATGCGCGACCTGTCGATCATCGCCACTCCACCGGCGCGACGGCTGTCGGTGCGCACCTTCGTCATGGAGCAGAACAAGAGCACGGTCAAGGAAGCGCTGCTGCGCGAGCTGCTGCGCGGCGGCCAGGTGTATTACCTGCACAACGACGTCAAGAGCATCGAGAAATGCGCGGCCGAACTGGCCGAACTGGTGCCCGAGGCGCGTATCGGCATCGGCCATGGGCAGATGCGCGAACGCGAGCTGGAACAGGTGATGAGCGATTTCTACCACAAGCGCTTCAACGTGCTGGTGGCCTCGACCATCATCGAGACCGGCATCGACGTGCCCAGCGCCAACACCATCGTCATCGAGCGCGCCGACAAGTTCGGCCTGGCCCAGCTACACCAACTGCGTGGCCGTGTCGGGCGCAGCCATCACCAAGCCTATGCCTACCTGCTCACGCCACAGCGCCAGCAGATCAGCGCCGATGCCGAAAAGCGCCTGGAGGCGATCGCCAACACCCAGGACCTCGGCGCAGGCTTCGTCCTGGCCACCAACGACCTGGAGATCCGTGGCGCCGGCGAGCTGCTCGGTGAAGGCCAGAGCGGGCAGATCCAGGCCGTGGGCTTCACCCTGTACATGGAAATGCTCGAACGCGCAGTCAAGGCCATCCGCAAGGGCACCCAGCCGAACCTCGAGCAACCGCTGGGCGGCGGCCCGGAGATCAACCTGCGCCTGCCGGCGCTGATCCCGGAAGACTACCTGCCGGACGTCCATGCCCGCCTGATCCTCTACAAGCGCATCGCCTCGGCCGCCGACGAAGACGGCCTCAAGGACCTGCAAGTGGAGATGATCGACCGCTTCGGCCTGCTGCCCGAACCGACCAAGAACCTGGTCCGCCTGACCTTGCTCAAGCTGCAGGCGGAAAAGCTCGGCATCAAGAAGGTCGACGCCGGCCCCAACGGCGGCAAGATCGAGTTCGAAGCCGAGACACCGGTCGACCCGCTGACCCTGATCAAGCTCATCCAGGGCCAGCCCAAGCGCTACAAGTTCGAAGGCGCCACGCAGTTCCGCTTCCTCGTGCCGATGGAGCGCCCGGACGAACGTTTCACCACCCTGGAGGCGCTGTTCGAGCGCCTGACCCCACAGCCTGCCTAAGGAAGATCCATGCGTGCCATCCGTTGCCTGACCTTGATGCTGACGCTGTTCGCGCCGGCCGCCTTCGCCGAAGGCCTCTATCAGGTAGAAATGATCCTGCTGCGCCAGAACGCCGTGCCCGCGGTGACCAGCCCGTTCGCCCCGGAAGACTGGAGCGCTGGCGCGCCACGCCTGGACAAGGCAGCCGAACGGCCACTGGCGCTGGACGATGAAGCCACCCGCCTGCAGGCGACCGCCGACTACACCGTGCTGCTGCACAAGGCCTGGCAACAGCAGGTCGGCAGCACGCCAAGCCGCATTGCCCTGAGCGCCGGCGAAGAGCAGTTCGGGCATTTCCCCATCGAAGGCAACCTGAGCATCGCCGATGGCCGCTTCATCGCCGTGGACGCCAATTTCTGGGTCAACCAGCTCGACGGCAACGGCAGCGTGCTGCGCAGCGAGCAGTTCAGGCAGAGCAACAGCAACATGAAAGCCAACCAGCTGACCTTTCTCGACGGCGGGCACCTGGCCGTGCTGCTGAAGGTCACCCCCGCCGGCATGCGCAAGCTGCCAGTGCTCGACCCGGAGATGATGGAGCAATGAGGTGAGCGCGCGCGATGTGCAGCAGCTGCTCCAGGCCAACGGGAGCTGGACCTCCGCCTTCGATGCCGGAGCGCTTGGCCGTGGCCTGGACTATGCCATCCAGGGCAAGGTCAAGATTCTTTCGGCCCATGACCAGGCGGTCGAGGCAGTCTGCTCGGGTTCCGCAGGCCAGCGCTACAGTCAGACGATCCACCTGATGCACAGCGGCGCCAAGCTGCGTGTACTCGGGCGCTGTACTTGCCCGGTAGAGACCAACTGCAAGCACTGCGCCGCCGCGCTGTTCCACTTGCAAGAGTGCATCGACGACCCCTCGACACTCGGTTGCGGGGCATCGCTCCCCCCCGAACTGAGCCAATGGATCAAGGCGCTCGAAGCCCCCACGGCCACGCCGGCAGAGCAAAAGTCCGCGCGCAAGGGGCCGGCCATCTACTACCAGGTCAAGCTCGACCGTATGCAATGCCGCCTGGAAGCCCTCAAGGGCACCCTGCAAAGCGACGGCCGACTGAAACTGGGCAAGATCACCTCGTTGCCGGAGATGATCTACTACACCCCTCGCTATGTGACCGAAGAAGATGCTCGCCTGCTACGCCTGATCAGCTCGCAGAACAAAGCCATCGTTTCGCCCTCGACGCCACTGGAGGGCAAGAAAGGGGCGGAGTTGCTCGAATATGCCCTGGCCACAGGTCGCCTGCTGTTCGAGGACCAAGCCGAGCCGTTCACCCAGGGCCCCGAGCAGTCGGCGGAGTTCCGTTGGGTCCGCCAGGACAACGGCAGCTACCGTGGCGCCTGGTATCACGATGGCCATGCCCTGTTCCCGGTGCTGCCACTGGACCCGCTGTACTACGTGGATACCCGGGCCTGCCAAACAGGCCGGCTGCGGCACGAGCTGGACCCCTTCATCGCCAGCCAACTGGCCCGCGCGCCGACGGTACCGGAGGCGCTGGTCGTGCCGCTGAGCCATCGGCTCAATGCCCTGAACCGCCAGGTCCCCACGCCCACCACCGTGCGCAGCGAAGAACACGACCACATCCAGCCACGCCCGCACCTGACCCTCGGCAGCCTGGAATTCAGCGCCTATATGCCCAAGACCGGGCGCATGCAGCGCCAGACACAGCACCGCGCCGCCCTGGCCTTCAACTACGACGGCCTGCTGGCCAGTGGCAACGACGAAAAGCCCCTGAACCGCCTCGTGGGCGAGACCAGCCAACGTATCCACCGCCAGCCCCAGGCCGAGCAGGCCATACGCAAGACCTTGCGCGGGCTTGGCTTCAAGCCTGCCACCCGGCAGAGCAAGGCCCTGCCCGACAGCGCCGGCGAAATGTTCCAACTCGCCGACGACGAAGCTTGGCTGCTGTTCGCCCGTGAAGGCCTGCCACGTCTGCGCAAGGCCGGCTGGGAAATCGACATCCCCCGGGATTTCGCCTTCAACCTGCAGGACATCGACGAGTGGTACGCCACCCTCGACGAAACACCCGGCCATGAATGGTTCGACCTGGAGCTGGGGATCGTGGTCGACGGCCAGCGCCACAGCCTGCTGCCGATCATGCTGCAACTGCTGCGCAGCAGCCCCGAACTGCTGCGTCCCAGCGAGCTGGCCCGACGCAGCGACGACGAACACCTGCTGATCGACCTCAACCGCGGCCGCCAGGACAGCCCGGCCTTGCGCGTTGCCCTGCCCTATGGCCGCATCAAGGCAGTGATGGGCACCCTGGGCGAGCTGTACCTGCACGAAGACGCCATCGGCCCTTCCCTGCGCCTGGAGCGTGCCGATGTCGCCCGGCTGAACGACATCGACCACTTGCCCCTGCTCTGGGAAGGTGGCGAACACCTGCGCGACCTGGGCCGGCGCCTGCGCGATGCCCGCGACCTGCAGGTCGAACCACCCAAAGGGCTGAACGCTGCGCTGCGCCCCTATCAGCAACAAGGCCTGAACTGGCTGCAGGCACTGCGCGAAATGGGCACCGGCGGCATCCTCGGCGACGACATGGGCCTGGGCAAGACCCTGCAGACCCTGGCCCACCTGCTGCTGGAAAAGGAAAAAGGCCGCCTGCCGCAACCCGCCCTGGCAGTGATGCCCACCAGCCTCGTGCCCAACTGGCTCGACGAAGCCCAACGCTTCGCCCCCGGCCTGCGCGTGCTGACGCTGCATGGCCCGGGGCGCAGCAAGCATTTCAACGCGCTGCTCGACTACGACCTGGTGCTGACCACCTATGCCTTGGCGCCGCGAGACCTCGAGCACCTGCGTACGGTGTCCTGGAGCGTGTTGATCCTGGACGAAGCACAGAACATCAAGAGCAGCACCAGCAAGGCCGCCCAGGCGGTGTGCGAACTGCAGGCCGGCCAACGCCTGTGCCTGACCGGCACGCCGATGGAAAACAACCTGGGCGAGCTGTGGTCGCTGTTCCACTTCCTGATGCCCGGCTGGCTGGGCGACCTCAAGCGCTTCAACCAGGACTACCGCACGCCCATCGAACGCCACGGCGACAGCGAACGCATGGCCCACTTGACCAGCCGCATCCGCCCCTTCCTGCTGCGCCGCACCAAGGAACAGGTGGCCACCGAACTGCCCGCCAAGACCGAGATGATCCATTGGGTCGAGCTCAGCGATGCCCAGCGCGACACCTACGAAACGGTACGGGTGGCGATGGACAAGAAAGTCCGCGACGAAATCGCCCGCAACGGCGCGGCACGCAGCCAGATCGTCATCCTCGACGCCCTGCTCAAGCTGCGCCAGGTCTGCTGTGACCTACGCCTGGTCAAGGGCGTGGAAGCCAAGGGCAACCAGGCCGACAAAGGCAAGCTGGGCAGCCTGATGGAGATGCTCGAGGAGCTGCTCAGCGAAGGGCGCAAGGTGCTGCTGTTTTCCCAGTTCACCTCGATGCTGGCCTTGATCGAGGCCGAACTGGACAAGCGCAGGATTCGCTACAGCCTGTTGACCGGCGATACCCGCGACCGTCGCACGCCCGTGCAACAGTTCCAGAACGGCCACAGCGAAGTGTTCCTGATCAGCCTCAAGGCCGGCGGTACCGGCCTGAACCTGACGGCCGCCGACACGGTGATCCACTATGACCCTTGGTGGAACCCGGCCAGCGAGAACCAGGCTACCGACCGAGCCTATCGCATCGGGCAGGACAAGCCGGTGTTCGTGTTCAAGTTGATCACCCGGGGAACGGTGGAAGAAAAGATCCAGCAACTGCAGCAGGAGAAGGCCGCGCTGGCGGCCAGCTTGCTCGATGGCGGGCAGGCCGGGCAGTGGCGCCTGGGCGATGACGAGATCGAGGCGCTGTTCGCGCCGTTGCCGGGTAAACGCCGCTGACCCCAGCGAGGACTTCGTCCTCGATCACGGCTCAAGGCCGCTTCTACAGGTACAGCGCCCCCTTGGACTGGCGCAGTCACTGTAGGAGCGGGCTTGTCCCGCGATGAGCCAGCGCAGCCCCCCGGTCAATCGATCAACTGCGCCTCTCTCAAGGCCCCCAACGCCTCCAGCCAGCGCGGCTGCTGGCGGTAGTCGGTACGCGCGAACCCGCGTCCGCGCATTCCCGCGATCCGCGGCGACGGCCTGACCTTCAGGCGCTGCGCCGCGCTCAAGGCCAGCTCCGCCGCAGCCCGGTCGTTGCACACCAGCCCCATGTCGCAGCCGGCGCTCAGTGCGGCCTCGATACGGCTGGCCGCATCCCCCACCACATGGGCGCCAGCCATCGACAGGTCATCACTGAAGATCACCCCCTTGAAGCCCAATTCGCCGCGCAGGATGTCCTGTAGCCAGCGACGCGAGAAGCCAGCCGGCTGGTTGTCCACCTGCGGGTAGATCACATGGGCCGGCATCACGGCCGCCAACTGGCCACTCAGGCGCGTGAACGGCACCAGGTCGGCCTGGCGCAGTTGCTCCAGGCTGCGCTCATCCGTGGGGATGGCCACATGGGAGTCCGCTTCCGCCCAGCCATGGCCGGGGAAGTGCTTGCCACAGGCGGCCATGCCGGCTGCGTTCATACCGCGGATGAAGGCTCCGGCCAACCGCGTGGCCCGTGTCGGGTCACCTTCGAAGGCGCGGCTACCGACCACCGCACTGCGCTGGTGATCGAGGTCCAGTACCGGCGCGAAGCTCAGGTCCAGGCCGACCGCCAGCACCTCGGTCGCCATCACCCACCCGCACTGCTCAGCCAACTGCTCGGCGTTGGCGTTGTCGGCGATCGCACGCATGGCCGGCAGGCGCACGAAGCCCTGGCGCAGGCGCTGGACCCGGCCGCCCTCCTGATCGACCGCCAGGATCAGGTCGGGCCGGATGGCGCGGATGGAGGCGCACAGCTCGCGCACCTGGCGGGGGCTGTCGATGTTGCGGGCAAAGATGATCAGGCCGGCCACCTCGGGCTGGCGCAAGAGATGGCGGTCTTCGGCGGTCAGCCATTTACCGGCGATATCCACCATCAGGGAGCCTTGCAGGCTGGCGGTCATAATTGAATCCTTCAGTGAAGAGGCAGGGAGTTCCATTGCGGGCAGGCGGCTTCGTCGATCTGCACCCGGCAATGCTCCTGTATACGGTCGAACAGCGGCACCAGGTCGCTGTTCCTCATGCGTATGCATCCATGGGACAGCGGCACGCCCATAGGTTCAGTGTCCGGCGTGCCATGCAGGTAGATGTAGCGGCGAAAGGTGTCGACTTGGCCGAGACGGTTGAATCCCGGCTCGCAGCCGCTGAGCCAGAGGATGCGGCTCAAGATCCAGTCTCGCCCGGGAAAACGTGCGTGCAGCGCCTCGGACCATACCTCGCCGGTCCAGCGTCGACTGCTCAGCACGGCGCCCTGCGGCAAGCCGGCACCGATCTTCGCGCGGACCTGATGCAGGCCACGGGGCGTGCAGCCCGAGCCATTGCGCTCGCCAGCCCCGTTGCGCGCCGTGGACACGGCCAGGCGCACACGCAGCTCGCCCTGGGCGAACCCATAGAGGCGCTGGTCGGCGAGGGAAACGTGCAGGAAATCGAGGTCGGGCATGGGCGCTAGCTTAGCTCAAGCGCCCTTCCACGCCCAGCGCTCAGGCCTTGGCCGAGGCCGGTGCGGAACCGGTCTTGCTGCGCGGACGCAATTGCGCTGCGGCCATCGCTTCGTCAGTGACACCGCTGTCGGCGCGCATACCAGCGGCCAGGAACGGCACCATCAAGCGCATCACCTGCTCGATCGAGGTGTCGACGCCGAAGTCGGTCTCGGCAATGGCCCGCAAGGCCTTGATGCCCGACATGCTGAACGCCGCCGCGCCGAGCATGAAGTGCACGCGCCAGAACAGCTCCAGCGGCGGAATACGGGGGGCGGCCTCGTTGACCAGCAGCATGTAGCGGCGGAACACCTTGCCGTACATGTCCTCCAGGTAACGGCGCAAGTGCCCCTGGCTCTGGCTGAAGGCCAGGCCCAGCAGGCGCATGAAGATCGATAGGTCGTTGTTGCTGCGCGGTTGCACGGCCAAGGCCTGCTCCACCAACATTTCCAGGAGCTCTTCTAGGCTCGGCCGCGGCTCGGGGCGAGCCTGGCGTCGGTCCAGCTCACGCTCCAGGCTTGCGCAGAACGGGCCGAGGAAGCGCGAGAAAACCGCCTGGATCAAGGCCTTCTTGGAACCGAAATGGTAGTTCACCGCCGCCAGGTTGACCCCGGCCTTGCTGGTGATCAGCCGCAACGAGGTTTCCGCGAACCCCCTTTCCGCGAACAGCTGCTCGGCAGCATCGAGAATGCGTTCAACGGTTTCGGATTGGGCCATGACTACTCCGCCTGACAAACAGTTGTTTGAAACATACGTTTCAAGCAGGCCTCTTGTCAAGGCTCGGTGACTGGTGGGTCGCCATTTAACCACAGCTCCGCATGTCACGCTGCAGGCCGCGTATCCCGTAGCCTGGGCGATGAAAGCCTGCCTCGTGCGAAGCTTTTCTCGTCTTCAAGTGCTTGCAGCTGGCCATCCACTGTATATAATTCCAGTCACTGTATAAAAAGACAGAGCGCCCGCCATGTTGAAACTGACGCCACGCCAAGCCGAAATCCTGGCCTTCATCAAACGCTGCCTGGAAGACAACGGCTTCCCGCCGACCCGTGCGGAAATCGCTCAGGAACTGGGGTTCAAGTCCCCCAACGCCGCCGAGGAACACCTCAAGGCGCTGGCCCGCAAGGGTGCGATCGAAATGACTCCGGGCGCCTCCCGTGGCATCCGCATTCCCGGCCTGGAGACCAAGGCGGAGGAAAGCGGCCTGCCGATCATCGGCCGCGTCGCCGCCGGTGCCCCGATCCTCGCCGAGCAGCACATCGAGGAATCCTGCAACATCAACCCGGCCTTCTTCCATCCCCGCGCCGACTACCTGTTGCGCGTGCACGGCATGAGCATGAAGGACATCGGCATCTTCGACGGCGACTTGCTGGCAGTGCATACCTGCCGCGAAGCCCGCAACGGCCAGGTTGTCGTCGCCCGCATCGGCGATGAAGTGACCGTCAAGCGCTTCAAGCGCGAAGGCAGCAAGGTCTGGCTGATCGCCGAAAACCCCGAATTCGCCCCCATCGAAGTCGACCTGAAAGAACAGGAACTGGTGATCGAGGGCTTGAGTGTCGGCGTCATTCGCCGCTGATCCAGGAGGCGTCATGCAGCAGTTCATCCATGCACCCCAGCAAGCACAGTTGCCCCTGTTCGAGGCCTTCCTGGCCCAGCCGGTGCTGCCGGGCCTGAAGGCCCGCAACGGCGCCGCAGAGCAACCACGCAAGCCCCAGCAGCCCGAGCTGTTCAGCGAACTGTCCCTGCGTGGCGCACCTGGCCACTGCCAAAGCCTGCTGGCGCCAGTTCTGCGAGAACTGAGCGAAGAGGACGAAACCCGCTGGCTGACCCTCATTGCACCACCCGCCAGCCTGACCCAGGCCTGGCTACGCGATGCCGGCCTCAACCGTGAACGCATCCTGTTGCTGCAACCGGGCGCGAACCAGAGCGCCCTGCAGCTGGCCTGCGAAGCCTTGCGCCTGGGCCACAGCCATACCGTGGTCAGCTGGCTTGGCAACCTCAATGCCACGGCGCGCCAGCAACTGATCCGCGCAGCCACGACCGGAAACGCACAAAGCCTGAACATCCGCCTCGGCTGATGTTCAGGCTTTGCCTGTCTTTCAATTTCTGAATTGCAAAGCGCGAGGCTCAATGCAGAACGCGCGGCCCTTCCTCGTGCTCGAGATCGCCCTCGACCAGGCGACCTGCCATTTGCACGCCGACACTCAGCATGGCTTTGGCCACTTCCACATGCTGGCCTTGCAGGAACGCCTTGGCGTCCTCGGAGAAATCCAGGGTCACCAAAGAACCCTCGTCCTCGGCACGGCGCAGCTCGATCCGGCCATCAGGCAACTCGACAATTTCTAGAAAGGACGTTGACATATAGGGCCTGCTTTTCACGAAAGGCCGGTATTGTACCAGCCACCGCCGCTGTCAGCACTCACTCAACGCGTCACGGAAACGTCGCACCAAACCCTTGAGATTGTTGCGCCAACTTTCCAGCTCTTCCCGGGACAGCAGCGCCTGCTCGGGTTCATCCAGGTTCACGGCCTGGATCAGAGGCTGGGTGACGTCGGTTTTCGGTGCTTTTTTGGCGACCGGCGGTCGGAACAAATCGGCATAAGCACGAAGCAATTGCGCGAGCCAGGTTTCCGGCTGACGCGCCAGCTCCAGCATCTCGGCCACCTCCGGGATGGCGATGCCATTGAGCGCCTCCTCATTGAGCAACAGCTCCACCTGCGTGGCCGCCGCTTGCGGCAGGCGGTAAAAGCCGGCGATCTCATGGCATAGGCCAAGCAGTGCGCCATACAAGTGGAACAGCGCCGATTCACGCTCCGCCTGGATCAGGCCCTGGGCATTCATCGCCTGGCTGTCGGCAGCCTTGGCCATGGACTCCAGGGCAAGCCCTGCGAAGAACAGTTTCTGGTTGGTGCGGGTGTAGAGTTCCTGGGCCATTTCGAATGGCCTCCCTAGGCTGCAAGGCGATGCCTCAGTTTCAGGGATTGCCCCGCCCTGCCGCAAGCCGAATGTCATAAAAGACAAGGGCCGCTTCGTGCCCCATCGCGGGACAAGCCCGCGATGGGGCATGAAGCGGCCCCCTTTTAGCGCTTACCGATCAGCGCTTGTCTTCGACCTTCCACACCTTGCCGTCGTAGAACGCCTTCCAGCCCGTCGGCTTGCCGTCCACCTCGGACTGCACGTACTGCTCCTTGGTCTTACGGCTGTAGCGGATCACTGCCGGGCGGCCATCCGGATCCTTCTGCGGCGCATCGCACAGGAAGTGGTACTTCGGATCGATTTCATGCTTGTGCGGGACGATTTCCAGCACCAGCGGCGCACGGGTTTCGCGGTTCTTCGGGAACTGGCTGGCAGCCAGGAACAGCCCCGAGGCACCATCGCGCAGCACGTAGGTATCGTCGACCTTCTCGCACTTGAGCTCCGGCATGTCCACCTTGTCCATCTTCGGCGGCGCCGCCTCACCGTTCTTGAGCAGCTTGCGGGTGTTCTTGCACGCAGGGTTGGTGCAACCGAAGAACTTGCCGAAACGGCCGGTCTTGAGCTGCATCTCGCTGCCGCACTTGTCACATTCCAGGCTCGGCCCTTCGTAACCCTTGATGCGGTAGCTGCCCTCTTCGATCTCGTAACCCGGACAGTCCGGGTTGTTGCCACAAATGTGCAGCTTGTGTTTTTCGTCCAGCAGGTAGGCATCCATCGCCGTGGCGCAGATCGGGCAACGGTGCTTGCCACGCAACACCAGAGATTCGGACTCACCTTCGTCGTCAGCAGCGATCTCGTCGCCCGGTACCAGGTTCACGGTGGCCTTGCAGCGCTCCTTCGGTGGCAGGCTGTAGCCCGAACAACCAAGGAAGACGCCCGTGGAGGCGGTACGGATCATCATCGGCCGGCCGCACTCTTTGCACGGAATGTTGGTCAGCGTGGGCTGATTGGCGCGCATGCCGTTCTCGGCCGACTCGGCGGTCAGCAACTTCTTGCTGAAGTCGCCATAGAACTCGTCGAGGACGTTCTTCCAGTCGCGCTCGCCCTGAGCCACGTCGTCGAGGTTCTCCTCCATGCCGGCGGTGAAACCGTAGTCCATGAGGTTGGAGAAGCTCTCCGAGAGGCGCTCAGTGACGATGTCACCCATCTTCTCGGAATAGAAGCGGCGATTGTGCAGGGTTACGTAGCCGCGGTCCTGGATGGTGGAAATGATCGCCGCGTAGGTCGACGGGCGGCCGATGCCGCGCTTTTCCATTTCCTTGACCAGGCTGGCTTCGGTGTAGCGTGCCGGCGGCTTGGTGAAATGCTGGCTCGGGTCGAGCTGGATGAGCTTGAGTACCTCGCCCTGGGCCATTTCCGGCAGCACGTCATCTTCGCCCGGCTTGCTCTGCTGGGGCAGCACACGGGTGTAACCGTCGAACTTGAGGATACGGCCCTTGGCGCGCAACTCGAAGTCGCCGGCGTTGACCGTGACGCTGGTGGACAGGTACTGCGCAGGCGGCATCTGGCAGGCCAGGAACTGGCGCCAGATCAGCTCGTACAGGCGTTCGGCATCCCGCTCCATGCCACTGAGCTTGCTCGGATGGGTATTCACGTCCGAAGGACGAATCGCCTCGTGCGCCTCCTGGGCGCCTTCCTTGCTGCCGTACACCACCGGCTTTTCAGGCAGGTACTGCTTGCCGAATTCGCGCTCGATGTAGCTGCGCGCCATATCCAGCGCATCGACCGACAGGTTGGTCGAGTCGGTACGCATGTAGGTGATGTAGCCGGCTTCGTAGAGACGCTGGGCCATCATCATGGTTTTCTTCACGCCGAAGCCCAGGCGGTTGCTCGCAGCCTGCTGCAGGGTCGAGGTGATGAACGGCGCCGACGGCTTGCTGCTGGTCGGGCGGTCCTCACGCTTGGCCACGCTGTAGCTGGAAGCCTTGAGCTTTTCCAGCGCCGCCATGGCCTGGGCTTCGTTCAGCGGCTTGAAGGCTTCGCCCTTTTCGCGCGCTACTTCGAAGCGCACCTTGGCGTTCTTGGCAGTGCCGAGGTCCGCATGGACTTCCCAGTACTCTTCCGGGACGAATGCACGAATCTCACGCTCGCGCTCCACCACCAGTTTGACCGCCACCGACTGTACGCGGCCAGCCGAAAGGCCGCGGGCGATCTTGGCCCACAGCAATGGCGAGACCATGTAGCCGACCACGCGGTCGAGGAAGCGCCGCGCCTGCTGGGCGTTGACCCGGTCGATGTCCAGCTCGCCCGGCTGGGAGAAGGCCTCCTGGATGGCCTTCTTGGTGATTTCGTTGAACACCACGCGCTTGTAGCGGGTGTCATCGCCACCGATGGCCTCGCGCAGGTGCCAGGCGATGGCCTCCCCTTCGCGGTCCAAGTCGGTTGCGAGATAGATGGTATCGGCGTCCTTGGCCAGGCGACGCAGTTCCTCGATGACCTTTTCCTTGCCGGGCAGGATCTCGTACTTGGCCTTCCAGCCGGCTTCCGGATCGACGCCCATGCGGGCCACCAGCTGGCGACGGGCCTTCTCTTTCGGCGACAGGGCCGGCGCCTCACCTGCGGCCTTGCCGCGCTTGGCCGCCGGTTCCTTGCTGGCGCTGGCCGAACCGCTGGTGGGGAGGTCTCGGATATGGCCGATACTCGACTTCACCACGTACTGGCTGCCCAGGTACTTGTTGATGGTCTTGGCCTTGGCCGGGGATTCCACAATGACCAGCGATTTGCCCATGGATCGGAGTATTCCTGAATCTGAAGATGAAAAACGCGTCAGGTGCCGGACGCGGCACCGCTATATATAGTGGCAACAGAGTGAGGTCAAGCGCTCAGGTTCAGTCGCTTGCCACGCCAGGCTGCTCGAACAGCCCCTCTTCGGCCTTGACCAAAGCAAAGCGCGGCACCTGCTCGCCGTCAACCTCGACGGACTCCAGGAACATCGACAACGGCCGCACCCACAGGCCATATTCTCCATACAGCGCCTGGTAGAACACGACCCATTCTTCGGTCTCGGAGTGCCGCGCAACGCTGAACACACGATATTCCGGCCCTTTGTAATGCCGGTACACACCTGGCTGTATCTGCATGTCGCTCACCCTCTTGAAACAAACTTTAAAAACAAAAACCGGGGCACAAGGCCCCGGTCGCTGTAGACGATGCGATCAGACGCGTTCGAAGACAGTCGTGATGCCTTGGCCCAGGCCCACACACATGGTGGCGACACCCAGGGTACCGCCATTTTGCTTCATGACGTTGAGCAGGGTGCCGGAAATCCGCGCCCCCGAGCAACCGAATGGGTGGCCCAGAGCGATGGCGCCGCCGTGCAGGTTAACCTTCTCATCCATCTTGTCGAGCACTTTCAGATCCTTGAGCACTGGCAAGGCCTGTGCCGCGAAGGCTTCGTTGAGCTCGATGAAGTCGATGTCGGCCATGGTCAGGCCGGCACGCTTGAGGGCTTTCTGGGTCGACGGTACCGGACCGTAGCCCATGATCGCCGGGTCTACGCCCGCCACGGCCATGGAACGGATCACCGCCAAGGGCTGGATCCCAAGGTCCATGGCACGCTGGCCGGACATGACGATCATGCAGGAGGCGCCATCGGTGATCTGCGACGAAGTACCCGCAGTGACGGTACCGCCCTTGGGGTTGAATGCCGGCTTGAGCGATGCCAGGCCTTCGAGGGTGGTTTCCGGGCGAATGGTCTCGTCGTAGTCGAAGACCTTGAGGAAACCGTTCTCGTCATACCCTTGCATCGGGATGATCTCGTCCTTGAACTTGCCTTCGACCGTCGCCTTGTGGGCAAGCTGGTGCGAACGCAGGCCGAACTGGTCCTGCTGCTCACGGGTGATACCGTGCATCTTGCCGAGCATCTCGGCAGTCAGCCCCATCATGCCCGAGGCCTTGGCTGCGTACAGGGAAAGATGCGGGTTCGGGTCGACGCCGTGCATCATGCTGACGTGGCCCATGTGCTCGACGCCACCGACCACGAATACATCGCCGTTGCCGGTCATGATCGCCTGGGCGGCGGTGTGCAGCGCGCTCATGGACGAGCCGCACAGGCGGCTGACGGTCTGGGCGGCCGAGGTATGCGGGATCGGGGTCATCAAGGAGGCCATGCGGGCGATGTTCCAGCCCTGCTCGAGGGTCTGGTTGACGCAGCCCCAGATCACGTCCTCGACTTCCTTCGGATCGACCTTGTCGTTGCGCTCCAGCAGCTTGCTGATCAGGTGCGCGGACATGTCCTCGGCACGGGTATTGCGGTGCATACCACCCTTGGAACGGCCCATCGGCGTGCGACCGAAGTCGACAATCACCACGTCTCTTGGATTCAGGCTCATATCAATATTCTCGCTCTAACTCGTTGGGCGCTCAGTTGAAGAAGCGCTGGCCGCTCTTGGCCATTTCGCGCAGCTTCGCGGTCGGGTGGTACAGCGGCCCCAGATCGGCGTACCGGTCTGCCAGGGCGACGAACTCGGCGACCCCGATCGAATCGATGTAGCGCAGCGCGCCACCGCGGAAGGGAGGGAAGCCGATGCCGTACACCAGGCCCATGTCCGCCTCGGCGGCGGTTTCGACGATGCCGTCTTCCAGGCAGCGAACGGTCTCCAGGCACAGCGGGATCATCATCCAGTTGACGATGTCCTCGTCGGTCACCTCACGCTGTTCGAAGACGATCGGCTTGAGCACTTCCAGCACCGATGGGTCGGCGACCTTCTTCGGCTTGCCGCGCTTGTCGGTTTCGTAGGCGTAGAAGCCCTTGCCGTTCTTCTGGCCCAGGCGGTTGGCCTCGTACAACGCATCGACGGCGGAGCGGCGATCGTCCTTCATGCGGTCCGGGAAGCCTTCGGCCATGACATCGCGGCCATGGTGGCCGGTGTCGATGCCGACCACGTCCATCAGGTAGGCCGGGCCCATGGGCCAACCGAACTTCTCCATGACCTTGTCGATGCGCACGAAGTCCACACCTGCGCTGACCAGCTTGGCGAAGCCGCCGAAGTACGGGAACAGCACGCGGTTGACCAGGAAGCCCGGGCAGTCGTTGACCACGATCGGGTTCTTGCCCATCTTCTTGGCGTAGGCCACGGTGGTGGCGACCGCCACATCGCTGGACTTCTCGCCACGGATCACTTCCACCAGCGGCATCATGTGCACCGGGTTGAAGAAGTGCATGCCGACGAAGTTTTCCGGGCGCTTGAGCGCCTTGGCCAGCAGGTTGATGGAAATGGTCGAGGTGTTGGAGGCCAGGATCGCATCCTCCTTGACCTGCCCTTCCACTTCCGCCAGCACGGCCTGCTTGACCTTCGGATTCTCGACCACGGCCTCGACGACGATATCGACAGTGCCGAAGTCACCGTAGGACAGGGTCGGGCGAATGGCATTGAGCGCCTCGGCCATCTTGGCCGGGGTCAGGCGGCCCTTTTCGACACGCTTGCCGAGCAGCTTGGAGGCTTCGTTCAGGCCCAGCTGGATGGCTTCTTCGCGGATGTCCTTCATCAGGATCGGCGTGCCCTTGACCGCCGACTGGTAGGCGATGCCACCGCCCATGATGCCGGCGCCGAGCACGGCGGCCTGCTTCACGTCGTGGGCGATCTGGTCATGGGCCTTGGCCTTGCGCTTGAGTTCCTGGTCATTGAGGAACAGGCCGATCAGGCTTTCGGCGACCGAGGTCTTGGCCAGCTTGGCAAAGCCTGCGGCTTCGACTTCCAGGGCCTTGTCACGGCCGAAGTTGGCCGCCTTCTGGATGGTCTTGATGGCTTCGACCGGTGCCGGGTAGTTCGGGCCGGCCTGGCCTGCCACGAAGCCCTTGGCGGTCTCGAAGGCCATCATCTGCTCGATGGCGTTGAGCTTGAGCTTCTCCAGCTTGGGCTGGCGCTTGGCCTTGTGGTCCAGCTCGCCGCTGATGGCGCGCTTGATCAGGTCCAGGGCTGCGGCATGCAGCAGCTCGGGGGCCACCACGGCATCGACGGCACCGACCTTCAGGGCGTCCTCGGCACGGTTTTCCTTGCCGGCGGCGATCCATTCGATGGCGTTGTCCGAGCCGATCAGGCGTGGCAGGCGCACGGTACCGCCGAAGCCTGGGTAGATACCCAGCTTGACTTCAGGCAGGCCGATCTTCGCCGTGCTGGACATGACGCGGTAGTCCGCCGCCAGGCACATCTCCAGGCCGCCGCCCAGGGCGATGCCGTTGATGGCGACAACGGTCGGCACTTCGAGGTCTTCGAAGTCGTTGAAGATGCGGTTGGCTTCCAGGTTCCCGGCGACCAGCTCGGCCTCGGGCAGCTTGAAGTTGTCGACGAATTCGGTGATGTCGGCGCCGACGATGAACACATCCTTGCCGCTGCTGACGATCACACCCTTGATGGCGGCGTCGGCCTTGATGGCATCCACGGCCTGGCGCAGTTCGTCCAGGGTCAGGCGGTTGAACTTGTTGACGGACTCACCCTTGAGGTCGAACTTCAGTTCGACGATGCCGCTTTCAAGAGCCTTAACCGTGATGGCTTTACCTTCGTAAATCATCAACTGATCTCCACGATATGGAAGCTGAACTGTACACGCCGAACGCTGGCATTAAGGGCCGGCTTGGCCCCTACCCAGGCACACCCGTCAGCGCGCGAGTCGGGATTCTGTTAGAGCCGTTCGACATACAAACGCTCAATTCATACGCCCGTTTGATTTGGGTACGCACACATTCCTCGAAAAGATCGACGTTGTCAAATGCTCGCAAGCACGGTGAAAACGCGACTTTCCGGTCATTTTGCACCCACTGGGTACGAAACATGATGACAGTGATGGGCAGGTATTCATGGCGCAGCGCATGCCTTGAATTTTGCGGCGCCGATGAAATCGAGCGCCCGCCCAATACCCCAACCCTATCAAGCGAGGGCTTCGAGGACCTGGGCAATATCCTGCAAAACAGATTTGTCGCCCCGCTCGCCCCAGTACAGGGCAAGCATGCGGCTGTCGGCTTCGATCTTGTAGACGCTCTCCGGCAGGCGCGCAAAGGCCTCGCACAGACGGGCGTCCTCGCATGGCTCGCGCCACTGGTTCCACCACACACCCGGGGTGACCTGCCAATACACCCAGGTATCGTCATGGCCTTTACGCCGCGCGCGGTGGTATTGCGGGCAAGGGCTTGGCGGCTCCTTTTCCAGCCAATGAGGCCAGGTCTGGGGCGCCAGCTGCATGGCGAGGCCCATGCGTCGCCCCTCCATGCGCAAGTTCATCTGTTCACTCTGCTTGCGCGATGGCCGCAACCAGGCCAGGGGGCTGAGAATCAGCGCAAGGATTGACACCACCAGCCATACCGTCATATCTGTAGTTCCCATAAAGCGTTGCAAATGAGCTGGTTAGCCAGGTTTCACGGCATTCGGCCCGAAAGCGACCATACTTCTACTATCGCGATTGCAGGAGTACCACCCATGTCCTACGAACATCTTCTGGTCGCCGTCGACCTGACCGAAGAATGCGACCCGGTGATCAAGCGTGCCATGAAACTCGCCGAGCCCACGGGTGCCAAGGTCTCCCTGGTGCATATCGTCGAACCCATGGCCATGGCCTTTGGCGGAGACGTGCCAATGGACCTGTCGCAATTGCAGCAGCAACAGTTCGACCAGGCCAAGGAGCGCATGGATCGCCTGTTCAACAAGTACCCGACCATCAACCGTGGCGACTCGCACCTGACCTACGGCCAGCCACGCCAGGAAATCCACCAGTTGGCCAAGGAGCAGAATTGTGACCTGATCGTGGTGGGCAGCCATGGCCGCCATGGCCTGGCCCTGCTGCTGGGCTCCACCGCCAACGACGTGCTGCACGGTGCGCCTTGTGACGTGCTGGCGGTACGCCTGCTGAAGAAAGAAGGCTGACACGTACTTGCGGCTGCTTTGCAGCCCGCTCCTACAGGGCCAGCGATGCCCCTGCAGGAGCGGCGCTGTGGCGGTCCCGCTTACCCCGCGATGGGGCGCATAGCGCCCCCGATACGCTCTACCCTTCCAACTCGGCCCAACGCTCGACCAGGGCGTCCAGCTCACCCTGCATCTGCTCCAGCTTGGCCAGTACTGCCGAGGTCTCGCCAATCGGGCGCTGGTAGAAACCAGGGGCATTGACCTCTTCCTGAACCGCGGCCATACGCTGCTCCAGCGCGTCGATCTGTCCCGGCAGGGCTTCCAGCTCGCGCTGCAGCTTGTAGCTGAGCTTCTTCTTCCCAGGCTCCACCGCAGCGGCAGACGCAACCGGCGCTGGCGCCGCCTGCTCGACAGGCTTCTCCACCACCGCGCTGCCAAGCGCTGCCTTGCCGCCCTTGCTTTCGGTCACGCCCAGCAACTTTGGCGAGCCGCCCTGGCGGATCCAGTCCTCATAGCCCCCGACATATTCGCGCACCCGCCCCTGGCCTTCGAACACCAAGGTGCTGGTGACCACGTTGTCGAGGAACGCCCGGTCGTGGCTGACCATCAACACGGTGCCCTTGAAGTTGGATAGCACTTCCTCGAGCAGCTCGAGGGTTTCGACGTCCAGGTCGTTGGTCGGCTCGTCCAGCACCAGCAGGTTGGCTGGCTTGCTGAACAGCTTGGCCAGCAACAAACGCGCCCGCTCACCGCCCGACAAGGCCTTGACCGGCGTGCGGGCACGCTGGGGGCTGAACAGGAAATCGCCCAGGTAGCTGAGCACGTGGCGATTCTGGCCATCGATCTCGATGAAGTCGCGCCCCTCGGCAAGGTTGTCGATCACCGTTTTTTCCAGATCCAGCTGGTGGCGCATCTGGTCGAAGTAGGCGACTTCCAGCTTGGTGCCGCGCTCGACCTTGCCACTGCTGGGCTCCAAGTCACCCAGCATAAGCTTGAGCAAGGTGGTCTTGCCGGTGCCGTTGGCGCCCAGCAGGCCGATGCGGTCCTCGCGCTGCAGGACCATGGAGAAATCCTTGACCAGCAGGGGGCCGTCGGCATGGGCGAAACTGACGTTCTCCAACACCATGACCTGCTTGCCGGACTTGTCCGCCACCTCGATCTGGATGTTCGCCTTGCCCTGGCGCTCACGTCGTTCGCCACGCTCCACACGCAGGGCCTTGAGGGCGCGTACACGGCCTTCGTTGCGGGTACGCCGAGCCTTGATGCCCTGGCGAATCCACACTTCCTCCTGGGCCAGGCGCTTGTCGAACAGCGCATTGGCGGTTTCCTCGGCGGCCAGCATGGCCTCCTTGTGTACCAGGAAGCTGGCGTAGTCACCGTTCCAGTCGATCAAGCCGCCGCGGTCCAGCTCGAGGATACGCGTGGCCAGGTTCTGCAGGAAGGAACGGTCGTGGGTGATGAACAGCACCGCACCGTTGAAGCCGCTCAGGGCTTCCTCGAGCCAGGCGATGGCGCCGATGTCCAGGTGGTTGGTCGGCTCGTCGAGCAGCAGCAGGTCGGGTTCGGACACCAGTGCCTGGGCCAGCAGCACACGACGACGCCAGCCACCGGAGAGCTCTGCCAGGGTCTTGTCGGCCGGCAGCTGTAGGCGGCTCAGGGTGCTTTCCACCACCTGCTGCAGGCGCCAGCCGTCGCGGGCCTCGAGCTCGTGCTGGACATGCATGAGTTTCTCCAGGTCGGCGTCGCCCTGGATGTTCTGGCTCAGGTGGTGATAGTCGGCCAGCAGCGCCCCGACACCGTCCAGGCCCTCGGCCACGACGTCGAACACGCTGCGCTCGTCGGCCACCGGCAACTCCTGCGGCAGTTCGCCGATCTTCAGGCCTGGGGCCCGCCAGATCTCGCCGTCATCGGGCCGTTGCTCGCCCTTGACCAGGCGCAGCATGCTCGACTTGCCGGTGCCGTTGCGACCGATGATGCACACCCGCTCGCCACGCGCGATCTGCCAGGACACCTTGTCCAGCAGCGGCATGGCACCGAACGCGAGGGACACATCGCTGAATTTGAGCAGGGTCATAATCGTCTCCAAAAACCGGGCGCGCATTCTACCTGACTTGCCCCTTCCCGGCATCAACCCGGCCCTATTCCAGGGGCCGTGCGACACCCGGTCGAAGATAATCTCCGGATACAAGCTCAGTGCTTTCATCCGCCGCCGGCAAACGGCTAAGCTAAGGCAATAGATCCCAACAGTGCTGGCTCCGCCGTCACTTTCCCATGGTTCAACTGCCCGGACGTCTCATGCGCAGCCGCCTGTTCCAACTCGTTTCCTGCCTGCTGTTCACTGCCACCGCCACGAGTGCGGCACAGGCCATCGACATCACCCAGCAACGTCAGTACTACGACGAAGCCAAGCGCGCCTTGGCCAAGGGCGACAAAGGCCCCTACCTGCGCTACGCCCAGGCACTGCGTGACTACCCGCTGACGCCCTACCTGGCCTATGACGAGCTCACCGCCCGCCTCAAGAGCGCCAGCAACCAGGAAATAGAAGGCTTCCTCGCCAAGCACGGCGACCTGCCCCAGGCCAACTGGATGAAGCTGCGCTGGCTGCGCTGGCTGGCCGAGCGCGGAGAGTGGAGCACGTTCGTCAAATACTACGACCCCAAGCTCAACTTCACCGAGCTGGACTGCCTGAACGGCCAGTACCAGATCACCCACGGTCAGCGTGCCGAGGGCTTCGCCAGCGCCGAAAAGCTGTGGAACGTGGGCAAGTCGCAACCGGCGGCCTGCGACACCTTGTTCGGCCTCTGGGCCGCCGAGGGCCAGTTGACCGAAGCCAAGCGCTGGCACCGGGCCAAGCTGGCGGCCCAGGCGCGCAACTACGGCCTGGCCAATAGCCTGGTGAAAAGCCTGACCACCCTCGCCCCCCAAGGCCGCCTGCTGATCGACGTGGCGCAAAAGCCGCAACTGCTCAACCAGCCGTCGCGCTTCACCCCGGCCAACGAGGCCATGTCCGATGTGGTCAGCCTGGGCCTGCGCCGCCTGGCCCGCCAGGACCCGGAACGGGCCATGGCGCTACTCGACGACTACGCCCAGCGCATGCACTTCTCCCGTGACGAGAAAGTCGCCATCGCTCGCGAGATCGGCCTGACCCTGGCACGCCGCTATGACCCGCGCGCCCTCGACCTGATGACGCGCTACGACCCCGAACTGCGCGACAATACCGTCAGTGAATGGCGCCTGCGCCTGCTGCTGCGCCTGGGGCGCTGGGAAGAGGCCTACAAGCTGACCCAACGCCTGCCCCAGGACCTGGCCAGCAGCAACCGCTGGCGCTACTGGCAGGCACGCAGCCTGGAGCTCGCCCAGCCGAACAACCCACAGATCCCGCTGCTGTACAAGACCGTGGCCCGTGAACGCGACTTCTATGGTTTCCTGGCCGCCGACCGGGCGCAAACACCCTACCAGCTGAACAACAAGCCGTTGGCGCTGAGCCAGCAGGTGATCAACAAGGTTCGCAACACCCCGGGCATCCGCCGCGCGCTGGAATTCCACGCCCGCGGCCAGATCGTCGAAGGTCGCCGCGAGTGGTACCACGTCAGCCGTCATTTCAACCGCGACGAGATGGTCGCCCAGGCGCGCCTGGCCTACGACCTGCGCTGGTACTTCCCGGCGATTCGCACCATCAGCCAGGCACAGTACTGGGACGACCTGGACATCCGCTTCCCCATGGCCCATCGCGACACGCTGGTACGCGAGGCCAAGGTACGCGGGCTGCATTCGAGCTGGGTGTTCGCCATTACCCGCCAGGAAAGCGCCTTCATGGAAGACGCCCGCTCCAGTGTCGGGGCCAGCGGCCTGATGCAGCTGATGCCGGCTACGGCCAAGGAGACGGCGCGCAAGTTCAACATACCGTTGGCCTCACCGTCGCAGGTGCTCAACCCGGACAAGAACATCCAGCTGGGGGCAGCCTACCTGAGCCAGGTGCACGGGCAGTTCAATGGCAACCGGGTGCTGGCATCGGCAGCCTACAACGCCGGCCCCGGGCGAGTACGCCAATGGCTCAAGGGCGCCAAGCACCTGAGCTTCGATGTCTGGGTAGAATCGATACCGTTCGATGAGACCCGGCAGTATGTACAGAACGTACTGTCCTATTCGGTCATCTACGGGCAGAAGCTGAATTCACCGCAGCCGTTGGTGGATTGGCATGAGCGTTATTTCGACGATATGTAACGGGGTGGGCTACGCGGACGGGCGCTACTGGGTTCGTCGTTCGGGCCCTATCGCCGGCAAGCCGGCGATAGGCTGCAAAGCAGCCTCTAGAACCTGAGCCCACCACCCGTCCACCAGGCCAGGCGCCGTCTGTACTCCTGAGGCAACAGGCGGCCGGAACGCAGGGGCCCGTAGCCCCCTACTCAAGGACCTCGACCGCCATCCCCACCCGCAACTCCCCACTGCCATCCACCGCCAGGTTCTGCCCGAACAATACATCCCCCTCACGCTCACGGAACGTCTTCAAGGTCGTCAACGGTTCGCGATCCGCGCTGCGCTCCCCGGTCGCCGGGTCCAGGGTCGTCAGGATGCAGCGCACGCTAGGCTTGAGCACCCGGAAAACCAGGCCGCCGATACGAATCCGCTTCCACCCGTCCTCGGCAAACGGCTCGCCCCCCGAAACCACCAGGTTCGGTCGGAACCGCAACATCTCCATGGGCCGCCCGATCCGTCGATTCAGCTCATCGAGCGAGCCCTGGCCGATCAACAGCAAAGGAAACCCGTCCGGGAAAGCCGCACGGTCACTGTTGAACCCATAGCCATTGGGCAGGTAGCGGGCCCGCTGCTCGGGGCAATGCACCAGGCGCACCGGCTTGCCGAGCAGCTCGCTCAACCAGGCCGCGGCGGCGTCGCCGGCGTCGGGCACGCGCAGGGTATCGCGCCAGATGGTCACCCCCCGCAGCGCCTCGTCGGCGGGTGGTACAGGCACCGTAAGCGGCGCCTGCCCCGAGGTTTCAAGCAGCAATTGGCCATCCACCGCATAACTGGCCTTGAGCTGCCCCAGGCGCGGCCAGGCCCGCTGGGTAAGGAAGCGCCCATTGTCTTGCTCCACCACCATCCAGCGCCGGTCGCCCTGCAGACCCAGCACGTCTACCGCCGAAGCCTCGAGGCTCTGGGCCTGCCCCGATTTCACCGGGTACCGATACAACGCACTCAAAAACATCCCTGCCCGCCTCATGCCAGTCGAAAGCGCAAGCTTATACCCGGCAGCGGCCAGCAAGCACTAGGCGGTGGCCTCATCCAGCATCAGCCGCTGGTGGACCACCTCCACCAACCGGTCAGGCTGGAACTTGGACAGGAAGTTGTCGCAGCCGACCTTCTTGACCATCGATTCGTTGAAGCTTCCCGACAACGAGGTATGCAGCACCACGTGCAGACCGCGCAGACGGGCATCGTTGCGAATCTCCGTAGTCAGCCGGTAACCGTCCATTTCCGGCATTTCCGCATCGGTGAACACCATCAACAACTTCTCGCAGACGTCCTCCCCTGCATCGGCCCACCCCTTGAGCATGCGCAAGGCCTTCAGGCCGTCACTGGCCACATGCAGCTTCATGCCCAGCTGGGACAGGGTCTCGCGCAACTGCACCAGGGCCACGCTGGAGTCGTCCACGAGCAACACTTCACGCCCACGGGCCCGCGCCAGGACCGGGTCGTCGAGCTTGTCCCGGGAAACGCGGGTGTTGTAGGGCACGATCTCGGCCAGGACCTTCTCCACATCGATCACCTCGACCAGTTGCTCATCGACCTTGGTGATCGCCGTCAGGTAATGCTGGCGCCCGGCACTGGAAGGCGGTGGCATGATCGCTTCCCAGTTCATGTTGACGATGCGATCGACACCACCGACCAGGAACGCCTGTACCGAACGGTTGTACTCGGTGACGATGATGGTGCTGTCCGGCCCTGGCTGCAGTGGCCGCATGCCGATCGCCTGGGACAGGTCGATCACCGGCAGCGTCTGGCCGCGCAGGTTGACCACGCCGCAAACGAACGCATGGCGCTGTGGCATCAATGTCAGCTTTGGCAGTTGCAGTACTTCCTGAACCTTGAACACATTGATGGCGAACAACTGGCGGCCTGCCAACCGGAACATGAGAATCTCCAGGCGGTTCTCACCCACCAATTGCGTTCGTTGGTCGACCGTGTCGAGAATGCCAGCCATTGGAAACCCCCAGGCTTGAGTCAGGTGAATGATGTCATCTGCCCTGTATCGGCGGTTTGGGCAGCAGCTTGACCTGCTATGAAAAATGCATGATGCCCAATTGATATCAATCTAACATCATGCTCTACTGCTTACAGCCCTTCTAGCCCCGCCCTTGCGCCCTTGCTTCGAAAACCATCAGGGTTTCCCCTAGTGGCAATCGGGTGCAACCTGATATTCCCCATATCCATTAGCCATTAATGTGACGCCTTTCTCAATGCATGAATGGAGTCAGGCTTTGCTAGCGACAGTCTCGGTGTTGCCAAGCGCGTGTCCCGCCCTGCACACAGGGGCGTCATGATGGACAACGCACCACTGAACAATGGCGTCCTCCAGGATTTCCTGGTGGATGCACAGGTATGGCTGACAAAGTCGCTGGAATGCCTGCAGCATCTCGAGCTGATCCACAACGATCCCGATGCCTGCTTCTGCCTGAACGAAACCCTCGAGACCCTCGCCCGTCGCGCCAACCTGCTGGGCCTGCTGGAAGTCGCCCACTACACGGCCTCCTTGCAACGGTTGCTCGAGCCAGCCTGCCGGCAACGGCATCTGGGCAGTGAAGCCTTGAGTGCGCTGCACGCATGCCTGAACCTGCTGGCCTGGCAATTGGAGCTGGTCGACACTTCGACCGGCCGCCTCAGCCTGGATACCGAGGAACAACAGCTGCTGCTAGGCGAATTGGCCGATGCCATGGGCCAACCCCTTCCAGAGCTGTGCGGCCCTTGCCGGGCTCGCGGCGATGTTTGCGTTCACGCACATCCCACCCAGGCGATATCCAGGCCATCCAGCAGCCTGAACAGCCCCCGGCATTGAGGTCCCAGCCCTGGCATTCGGGTGTGTTCCCAACCCACCGTCATACAGACAGCCCACGACACGACTTAACGCTGCTTGCGCCCGAAAACACCAGGGTCTCAGGTCATTACCCAGCAGCGACCAAATGAACCTGAAGTGATACCATGCCCGCAATCGAATGCACGCGTCGCGGGTATTGTCCAATTGGATGGACACCTTCGATGACAGTTGAACGCAGGATGCCAAAGCCTCTGATCACACCCATGCAAGGCCTCCAATAGCAATAATTCAGTGGCTTTTCTACTTATGCCCCCACGCTTGAAAATTCCATCACGTTGCCGCGCCACCTTGCTGCGCTGGGCGACTGCATTGATAGGCGTGGCCTCCTTGCTTGCCAACCTGATGCTGAGCCTGCGCGGGCAGCCGTTGCCTGCCAGCCTGCTGCTGTTACAAGTGCTCGCCCTGGCTGGCGTTTTCTGGCACTGGCGTCAATGGGGGCGATCGATCAGCCTCCGGCCTTCAGAACTGGCCGATCGCATGCTCAAGGTCCAGGAAAGCGAACGGCAACGCCTGAGCCGCGAGCTGCATGACGACATTGGCCAATTGCTCACGGCCGCAAAGCTCCAGGTCGACTGGCTCCAACGGCGCATGCCAGCCGATCTGCAGGCGCACTGCGACACCTTGCGCAAGACCCTCGACAACACCTTGGGCAACGTACGCGACGTCTCTGCTCTTCTGAATCCGCGTCAACTGGCCAGCCTGGGCCTGGAGGCCAGCCTGCGCGCCCACCTGTTGCGCACGCTGGAAAACAGCGAGGTGCATTGGAGCCTGGAGTGCCACCAGCGTTTGGAGGGCATCTGCGAGGACGTTGCCATGGCGGCCTTTCGCATCACCCAGGAAGCCGTTACCAACATGTTGCGCCACGCCAATGCACGCAACCTCACGATCAGCCTGCGGCGTACCCCTTCGGGCCTCGCCCTGTCGATCCAGGACGACGGTTGTGGCTTCGCCCCTGCCACCGACCCGGCCGAGGCGGGCCAGCGCGGCATGGCAGGCATGCTGGAACGCGCCACTGCCCTGCAGGGCAGCCTGACCATCACCAGCCAACCCGGCCAAGGCACCCGGATCGACGCCGTGTTCCCATGGCCACCGCGCACCGAAGAGCGTGCCAGGATACCTGCCTCCCATGACCTGTAGATTATTGCTGGTGGATGACCACTCGCTGATCCGTGCCGGCGTGCGCGCCCTGGTGTCCGATATTCCCGGCTATGCGGTGGTTGGCGAGGCCGACGACGGCAGCCAGTTGCTGGAAATGGTCCAACGCCTGGCCCCGGACATCGTCCTGCTGGACATCTCCATGCGCTCGACCAGCGGCCTGGATGCCTTGAACCAGCTCCAGGCGAACGGCCTCGCATGCAAGGTACTGATCCTTTCCATGCATACCGACCCTGACTTGATCATGCGCGCCCTGGAGAGCGGTGCCCACGGCTATCTACTCAAGGACACCACGGCCAACGAACTGGAACAGGCCTTGGCTGCCTTGCGCAGCGACGAACGGTACCTGAGCCCAGCGATCGCCCACACGGTGATCAACCAGGCGCTGTTGCGTGCCCAAGATGGCAAGCAGCCTGCGGTCGATCGACACAACTTGACCGCCCGCCAGCTGGAAATCCTGCGCCTGATCGTGCGCGGCAAGTCGACCCGGGAGATCGCAAGCGGCCTGGGCCTTTCCATCAAGACCGTCGAAACCCACCGCTCGCAGATCATGAAACGCCTGCAGATCTATGACGTGGCCGGCCTCGTGCTGTTTGCGGTGCGCGAGAAGATCATCAGCCTCGACGACTGAGCACTGGCGAGTCCTCCGGCAAGTGCAGGCGCAATGCCCCCGGGCAGGCTTCGAAGCGCAGGCTGTCGGCCTGCAGCGGCTCGCCGTCGAGGTTGATGTCCAGCCCCTGGGAGCCCTTGATTTCGACCCAGGGCAGGCGGGCCCGGATGAACAACCCTTCTCCGGCCAGCAATTCGCGCAACGCCCCGACCATCTCCTGGGGCGCAGGCAAGATGCCGATGTCCAGCAAACCATCGTCGACCATTGCGTCGGGGCACAGCACATGCCCGCCACCGGCCTGGCGGCCGTTGCCGATGCCCAGCGCGAGCAAATCACCCTGCCAGTGGAAATCCGGCCCTTGCAGTTCCACCGAGGCCGCCTGCAACTCGCTGAAACGCGACAACCCCGTGAACAAGTAGGCCGCAGCGCCCAACACCTTCTTCAAGTCTTCCGACGTGTTGGCGGTCACCTGGCTGCCGAAGCCGCCGGTAGCCATGTTGAGAAACAGCTGGTCGCCGACCTTGCCCAGGTCCACCGCCCGGGCCGGCTGCTCCAGCAGGTTCAGCGCAGCCTCAGGCTCCAGCGGTACACCTGCAGCCTTGGCAAAGTCGTTTGCCGTACCCAGGGGTAGCAACGCCAGGCTGGCCGAGTGGCTGGCCTGGCCCATGGCCTCGGCGATGTCGCGCAGCGTGCCATCCCCACCACCGGCGACCACGTGCGGATAACCGGCGGCCAAGGCCTCGCCGACCAACCGCTGGGCGTCGCCCGCCTCCCAGGTCAAACGTACATCCAGCGTCCAGCCGCGCTCACGCAGGGTACCCACGGCACTGCGCACCTCTTCGTTCATGGCCTGCTTGCCATGCAGGATCAACATTGCCTTGCGCTCGCCCATCACGCTTCCCCTCGCCTTTTCGCTTCCAATCTCGACCACGACTGATGGCCAATGGTTGCATGAATGAGTGAGATAGAACCTGACCGACCGACAAAAACTTGGCTACCAAGACCAGCCACCTGGCACAGCGGCCATTTTATTGACTATGCTCATGCCATATACCCTGGCTGAAACAGCGTACCAGCCGACGACGAGGTAGCGGGGCCATGCGCATACTCTGGACACTGCCCTACCTGCCCTGGCCCACCACCAGCGGCAGCAAGACCCGGCAATATCATTTGCTGCGTGAACTGTCACGACAGGGCCACCGGATCACCTTGCTGACGCAATCGAAGGTTCCGCTCGGCGATGCCGCCCGCGAAATGCTGGAACCCTTGGTCGAACGTTTGATCGTACTGCCCCGGCGGCCACTGCATAGCCCGCTCAACTTGTTGGCTTCACCGATCATCGACTACCCCATGCGGGCCATCATCCATGGCCTGGCGCCCTGCCTGCGACACCGCTTCGAACAGTTGCTTGACGAGCCCTGGGACGTGATCCAGATCGAGCACAGCTACAGCTTCCAGCCCTTCGAAAAAGCCCTGCAAGCCCGCCGCCTGCCCTTCATGCTCACCGAGCACAACCTCGAGTCGGTGATGGGGACCGCCTGCCATGACCGCCTACCGCTGTGGCTGCGCCCGCTCAACGCCTTCGACCGCTGGCGCTACCGACGCTGGGAGCAGCGCGTGTTGCGCCAGCCCAGCGAGGTGGTGGCCGTCAGTGCCCATGATGCCGAATGGATCGGGCAGATCAGCGGCCGGCCGGTGAACGTGGTGGTCAACGGTGTCGATTGCGATTATTACCAGGACGTACGGCCGGCCTACCGCAGCCAGCGCCTGCTGTTCGTCGGCAACTTCGAATACGGCGCCAACCTGGAGGCCATCGAATGGGCGCTGGAAGAGATCCTGCCGCAAGTCTGGATGAGCAACCCGGCGGTGCGCCTGGCCATCGCCGGGCATGCGCTACCGGCCAGTTGGAAGCTGCATTGGAACGATCCACGTATCGAATGGATCGGCTATCGCCCGGACCTGAGGGACCTGCAACGACGCTCGGCACTGTTCTTCGCACCCCTGCGCTATGCCGGTGGCTCCAAGGTGAAGATCCTCGAAGCCATGGCCGCCGGGCTGCCAGTACTGACCACCAGCAAAGGGGCATCGGGCCTGGCGATCAACAGCGGCGAGCACTACCTGGGCAGCGACGACAGCGGCCAATTGGCACTGTTGATCACGCAGTTGCTCAACCAGCCCTGGCGCATGTGTCAATTGGGCGAGACAGGTCGGCAGTTCGTGCGCCAGCGCCACGATTGGAGCGTCGCGGCACAGCAACTGATGAACGTGCACATGCGCCTGAGCCAACTAGGGCCGGTCGAAGTCATGGATACTGCGTTGCTCGGGCGTTCAGTCAAGTAACGCGCTGAAGGGAATGAATGACACGCTGTCACCCTGGCGCAACGTGGTGCCCTCTTGCACCTCCACCAGCCCCTCGGCCCAGGCCGCACTGCGCAGCAGGCCGGAGCTCTGGTTCTTGTAGATGTGCGCCTGGCCGTCTTCGATCCGCGCCCGCAGGTATTCGCGCCGACTTCCCGGTTTGGGCCAGTCGAAGCCGGCCGGCACACTGAAACGCAGCGGCCTTACCTGCTGCGCCACACCTTGGCGACGCAGCAGGTAAGGCCGGGTCAGCAAGGCGAAGGTAACCAGGGTCGATGCCGGGTTGCCTGGCAAGCCGATCACCGGAACACCGCGAAAATGCCCGAAGGTCAGCGGCTTGCCCGGCTTGATGGCCAGCTTCCACAATGCCAGCTCGCCCGCTTCGCGCAGCGCCATGCCCAGGTAGTCGGCCTCGCCCACCGAGACACCGCCACTGGAAAGGATCAGGTCGACATCGCCAAGCCCCGCGAGGCATTCGCGGGTACGCTGCAGGTCGTCGGCGAGGATGCCTACATCTACCACCTCGCATCCCAGGCGCTGCAACCAGCTGGCCAGCAAACGCCGATTACTGTTGTAGATCTGCCCGGGGCCCAGCGGCTGCCCGGGCTCGACCAGTTCGTCACCGGTGGACAGCACCGCGACGCGCACCTTGCGCACCACCTCGAGCCGGGCAAGGCCCAAGGTTGCCGCCAACCCCAGCTGGATCGGCCCCAGCCGCGTGCCAGCCGCCATCACCTGTTCGCCTACACGCGTCTCCTGCCCTTGCGGGCGTACGTTCTGCCCGGGCTTGAGTGGCTCGAGGAAACGCACCTGGCCGTTTTCCAGTACCTCGGTGTTTTCCTGCATTTCGACGCAATCGGCCCCCTCGGGCAGCGGCGCGCCAGTGAAGATCCGTGCACAGGTGCCCGGCTGCAGCGGTGCAGGGGCATGGCCGGCGAAGATCCGCTGGCTCACCGGCAAAGGCTCGCCCTGCCAATCTGCCAGACGCAGGGCATAGCCATCCATGGCGCTGTTCGGCCAGGGCGGCAGGTCCAGCTCGGCGACCACCTCGCGCGCCAGCACGCGCCCTTGGGCATCGGCCAAGGCCACACGTTCCGAGCCCTTGATCGGCGCCGCTTCGGCCAGCGCCAGCAAGCGCTCCAAGGCTTCTTCCACCGCCATCAGCGGGCGGGGCTTGGCGGCCTCAACCACGGCTTTCACAGGCCGCTGCCTGCTTCAGGTGCGGTACGAAGTTACAAGGGCGATGGCGAGCATCGAGCTGCTCGGCCAGAATACCGTCCCACCCGGTACGCACCGCGTTGGTCGAGCCCGGCAGGCAACACACCAGGGTACCGTTAGCCAGGCCCGCCAAGGCGCGGGACTGCACGGTGGACGTGCCGATATCGGCCACGGAGATCTGCCGGAACAGCTCGCCGAAGCCCTCGACCTGCTTGTCCAACAGGCAGGCGACCGCTTCGGGTGTGCTGTCACGGCCAGTGAAACCGGTGCCGCCAGTGATGAGGACCACCTGCACCTGGTCATCGGCGATCCAGGTGGCGACCTGGGCGCGAATCTTGTACAGGTCGTCCTTGAGCAACATGCGGGCTGCCAGGCGATGGCCCGCCGCGCCCAGGCGGTCGACGAACAACTGGCCGGACGTGTCGGTCTCGAAGGTACGGGTGTCGCTGACCGTGAGCACGGCGATGTTCAGCGGCACGAAGGGAGTGTCTGCCTTGGCTTTCATGGGAGTCCGTCGCAGGAAGAGGAAGATGGCCGCTTTTATATCACAGGCCGACCACGACGCCGCCGTTGTTCTGCGTCAATGCCTGCGCAATGGCGCTATGCTGCACTGTGCAAGGAACTTTGCGTGGACGCCCGGCGTCCTACTAGACATCAAGCACGATCGTACTGGAGAAACACAATGATTCAACGGACCCTTCCCGCTTTCCTGCTCGCCCTCGGCCTGGGCGCCCTCGCTGGCTGCGCATCGCCGACCGTCATCACGCTCAATGATGGCCGCGAGATCCAGGCAGTGGATACTCCTGCCTACGACGAGGACTCCGGTTTCTACGAATTCGAGCAGCTCGACGGCAAGCGCACCCGCATCAACAAGGACCAGATCCGCACCGTCAAGGAGCTGTGATTTGAGTAGCGTTTTTCGGCAAACACTCTTTTTGCAACAAGGGGTTGCGTCGAAAAATGCGATGCAGTAGGATTTTGTTCATCGGAGTGTAGCGCAGCCAGGTAGCGCGTCTCGTTCGGGACGAGAAGGCCGCAGGTTCGAATCCTGTCTCTCCGACCAAATCCTCTCCAAGAAGCCCGCCTCGAGCGGGCTTTTTGTTGTCTTTGGAAAAGCTGGGGCCTGCGGCCCAATCGCGGGACAAGCCCGCTCCTACAGAGGACCGCGAGCGCCGCCGCACCTGTGGGAGCGGGTGCGCCCCGCGATTGATCCGTGAGCCCACCGCCAAAAAAAACGCCCCTGGGAGGGGCGTTCTTCGCGACAGCGTTACTGCACCGTGACCGCTTCGGCCACCGCCTCTTCAGGCTGCACCGGAACGTACAGCAGCTGCAGACGCGCGCTGCTCCATTCACGGGTCTTGTTGGTCAGCTCGAGGTTATTGTTCAGCTTCTGGCCGTAGGTCGGCACGATTTCCTTGAGCTTGGCCTGCCATTCAGGGCTCCGGACGCGGTCCTTGAAGGTCTTCTCCAGCACCGTCAGCATGATCGGCGCCGCGGTGGATGCACCTGGCGAAGCCCCCAGCAGCGCAGCGATGGTGCCGTCCTGGGAAGCCACCACCTCGGTGCCGAACTGCAGGATGCCGCCGTGCTCGGGGTCCTTCTTGATCACCTGGACACGCTGACCGGCCTGCAGCAGTTTCCAGTCCTCGTTCTTGGCGTTGGGGAAGTATTCACGCAGGGCATTCATGCGGTCATCGAAGCTGAGCATCAGCTGGCCCATCAGGTAGGTGCTCAGGTCGATGTTGTCGATGCCGGCGTTCATCATCGGCATGATGTTGTGCGTGGTCAGCGATGCGAACATGTCCAGCAGCGAGCCATTTTTCAGGTACTTGGTGGAGAAGGTCGCAAACGGGCCGAACAGCAGCACTTCCTTGCCATCGATCATGCGGGTATCCAGGTGCGGTACCGACATCGGCGGCGCACCGACCGAGGCCTTGCCGTACAGCTTGGCCTTGTGACGAGCGACGATGTCCGGGTTGTCGGTCATCAGGAACTGGCCACCCACCGGGAACCCTGCGTAGCCTTCGGCTTCCGGGATGCCGGACTTCTGCAGCAGCTTGAGGGCACCGCCACCGGCACCGATGAACACGAACTTCGCGTTGACGCGGGTTTCCCGGCCACCGTTGGCCAGGTCCGCCACCACCACGTTCCAGCTGCCGTCGTCGTTGCGCACGATATCGCGCACTTCATGGCGCAGGTGCACCTGGACGTTGGGGTTGCGGGTCATCGACGCAAACAGCTGGCGGGTGATCTCACCGAAATTGACGTCGGTGCCGATGGCCATGCGGGTGGCGGCGACCTTCTGATCAGGCGAACGGCCTTCCATCACGATCGGCACCCACTTGCGGATCTGCTCGTGGTCCTCGGAAATCTCCATGCCGCGGAACAACGAGCTGTGCTGCAGGGCCTCGACGCGCTTGTGCAGGAAGGCAACGTTCTCGTCACCCCAGACGAAGCTCATGTGCGGCACGTTGTTGATGAAGGACTTCGGGTTGCTCAGCACGCCCTGCTCGACCTGGTAGGCCCAGAACTGCTTGGAGACCTCGAACTGCTCGTTGACGTTGACCGCCTTGCTGATGTCGATCTTGCCGTCCTTGCCTTCGCTGGTGTAGTTCAGCTCGCAGAAGGCCGAGTGGCCGGTACCGGCGTTGTTCCAACCGTTGGAGCTTTCCTCGGCGACTTGGTCCATGCGCTCGTAGACGTCGACCTTCCAGTTCGGCTCGAGCTCGGTAAGGTAGGTACCCAGGCTCGCACTCATGATGCCGCCGCCGATGAGCAGGACATCGACGGACTTTTCCGGCTCACCGGGCTTGGAGCAGCCGATGACGCTCAGGCACAGGAGCGTCAGCAGGATTTTTTTCATAGTTCAATCCAATTGAAGTGAAGTGGCTGGCATTGCCCTGACCCCGCTGTGCACGCCCGGTTGTTGTTCTGGCTCGCGCGGCCTCTCGCGTCAGCGACGCGCCATCCTGCGGCAACTGGCCTGCAGGACCGGTGAAGGTCGGCGCCTGGGGTTTCGATGGATCGGGGCAGGATTGCCGTGGGCCCTTGGCCCGGCTCGCCCTCAAGCAGAAGTTGTGCCAGTTTCACCAAGACCAACGGCTAATAGCTAGGACGTGTGGTCGCACCCCATCTTTAGCGGTTTTGCTGGCGACAATCCGCCACATTACCTTGCCCTTTGGGCATGCAAATGGCGGGTTTCCCCCGCCCGGTGTGCCCTGCCTCTCTGTAGGAGCGGGCTTGTCCCGCGATTGGGCCGGGCCTGCTGCACCTGCTCGGCGCCCTCCTCGCTGCGCATCGCCGCCAGGCTGCCGCCGAGCAGGGTGAGGACTTGCACTCTGAGGGATTTACGCAACATCGGTCGGTCTCGGAACAAGGCGATAGCGGAACCAGGGGAAGACGAGACAGCGCCGCCCATGCGACGAAAGCGTCTAGCCCGGGCTGAACTGCAGGGCGGCCAAGCGGGCGTACAACGGGCTTTGCTCGATCAGTTGGCGGTGGTTGCCCACCGCCACCACGCGCCCGTGGTCGATCACCGCGATGCGCTCGGCATGCTGTACGGTGGCCAGGCGGTGGGCGATGACCAGGGTGGTGCGCCCGGCCATCAGGGGCGGCAGCGCCTGCTGGATTAGATGCTCGCTCTGGGCATCGAGGGCGCTGGTGGCTTCATCGAGCAACAGGATCGGCGCATCCAGCAGCAGCGCACGGGCGATCGCCAGGCGCTGGCGCTGGCCGCCGGAGAGCCCTAGGCCACCCTCCCCCAGAAGGGTCTGGTAACCCTGGGGCAGTTGTTCGATGAACGCGTGGGCATGGGCGCTGCGGGCCGCCGCCTCCACCTCGGCCAGGCTGGCCTCGGGCCGCCCATAGCGGATATTGGCCTCGACAGTGCCGCGAAACAGCGCCGGGTTCTGGGCCACCAGGGCAAACTGGCGACGCAGGTCGCTTGGGTCCAGCTCGGTGATCGCCTGGCCATCGAGCAGGATCTGCCCACGCTGGGGGTCGTAGAACCGCAGCAACAGGTCGAACAACGTGGATTTGCCAGCCCCCGAAGGCCCGACCAGCGCCACGGTCTGCCCCGGTTCGATGACCAGGTCCAGGCCATCGATGGCCGCCACGCCCGGGCGCGACGGGTAGGCAAAATGCAGGTCGCGCAGCTCGATGCGGCCACGGGACCGCCCCGCAGCCAGGGCGCTCGCCTGCAGCGGTGGCAGGATCGCGCTGCGGGCCGCCAACAGTTCGGCAATGCGCTCGGCCGCTCCGGCAGCACGCTGCAGCTCGCCGATCACCTCGCTGAGGGTGCCGAAGGCGCTGCCGACGATCAGGCTGTAGAACACGAAAGCAGCCAGTTCGCCCCCGGAGATACGCCCGGCGATGACGTCCATGCCACCGACCCATAGCATCACCCCGACCGCCCCCAGCACCAGCACGATCACCAAGGTGATCAACCAGGCGCGTTGGGCAATCCGCCGCCGGGCCACGGCGAACGCCGCCTCCACCGTATCGGCGAAACGCTCGCGATCCAACGCCTGATGATTGTAGGCCTGCACAGTCTTGATCTGGCCCAGGGTCTCGGCCACGTAGCTACCCACGTCGGCCACCCGGTCCTGGCTCTGGCGCGACAGGCTGCGCACCCTGCGACCGAACAGCAGGATCGGCGCCAGCACCAACGGCAGCGCCAATACCACGATGCTGGTCAGCTTGGGGTTGGTGACGAACAGCAATGCCACGCCACCGATCACCATCAAGGCATTGCGCAGGAACATCGACAGCGACGAGCCGATCACCGACTGCAGCAAGGTGGTGTCGGCGGTCAGCCGCGACTGGATCTCCGAGCTACGGTTGTCCTCGAAGAACCCCGGATGCAAACCGATCAGGTGATCGAACACCGCCCTGCGAATATCCGCTACGCAGCGCTCGCCGATCCATGAGACCAGGTAGAACCGGCTGAACGTACCGACCGCCAGGGCCAGTACCAGCAGCAGGAACAGGCCGATAGTCTGGTTCAACTGCTGGGGAGAACGGGTCATGAAACCTTGGTCGACCAACAGGCGGATGCCCTGGCCCATCGACAAAGTGATCCCGGCGGTGACCACCAGCGCCAGCAAGGCCAACACCACCTGTTTGCGATACGGGCGAATGAACTGCCAGGCCAGACGCAGGGCGCGGCGTTGACGGGAAGAAACCGGTTCGGGCATGAAAAGACCATCCGCTGCCAGGAGAGTGCACACTACCACTGATCCGCTCGAACGGAACCGCAAGGCCCCACCCGGCGTCGTTTGCACAGCGAGGCCCAGCGATGGGAAGCACGGGCCGATCCCTATGCGCTTTCGGTCTAACAGGCCTCTGGAGCTTTACCACACTTTCTGGTGGACTATCCCTGCCGCGACGCCAGGGAGCTGTCACAGGCCAGTCACGGCACCGGGGTTATCCTGAGCTTGAACCTGATGAGGAGACAGGACATGAGCTTGCAACATAGCAGCGAAGCACCGAAGACCACCCACCAGCCGCAGCCGAAGGTGTGCGGTTCGATCATCGACGCCCAGGGACGCGAGGTCCCGATCACCGAGCAGATGATCCAGCAGGCCTGCAAGGAGCTGGAGGAAAGCCGAGTGAAACAGGTGCCCAAGGCGTAAGCCAGGAATGACTTCGACCCGGCGCTTGCGCCGGGTTTTTATTTGCCTTTCGCCGGCAAGCCGGCGATAGCAGCAGCCAAGGAACGTCAGGCGAGCACAGCCCCCAGCGCGTTGACCACCTGCGCCAACTGCGGTGCCTCGCCCCGCAGGCGCACTGCCAGCCCCTCGATCTCGCGCCGCACCGGGTAGTGCTTGCGCAGCAGGTCGAACGCGGCACGCTGCTCGGCCGGCTCTTCGCTCAAGCTGCGACGGAAATCCGCGTCGTCGCGACGCGGGTCGTACACCGCGCGACACAAGGTGGCCAGGGCCCAGGCGGGCTCGGCACTGGCGTCCAGGTCAACCTGCGCCAGCGCCGCTGCCGGCAGCAGGTCGGCCAGTTGCACTTGCTCGGGCTCCCCCCGCCAGCGGCAGAACGCCTGGTAGATCTGCGCCGTACCGCGCTGCTTGCCATCGAGGCTATAGCCGGCGATATGCGGTGTGGCCAAGGTGCACAGGTCGGCAAGGTCCAGGTCCACCTGTGGCTCGCCTTCCCATACATCCAGCACCGCATGCACGTCTTCGCGATCGAGCAGCAGCTCGCGCAGCGCATGGTTGTCCACCACCGGGCCACGGCTGGCGTTGATCAGCCAGGCCCCCGCCCGCAGGCGTGCCAGCTGCTCCTCGCCCAGCAGGTGCCAGGTCGGGTGTTCGCCATCACGCTGCAACGGCGTGTGCAGGCTGATCACGTCACAGGTTTCGAGCAAGGTATCGAGGCTGACGAAATCCCCGCCCTCCTGCGCCTGGCGGGGCGGGTCGCACACCAACACCTTCCAGCCCAGGCCACGCAGCACGCGCACCAGGCGCTCGCCCACCTGCCCGGCACCGACCACACCGTACACCCGCTCGCTCAGCCTGGCGCCATCGAGCTCGGCCAGGGTCAACAGGCTGCCCAGTACGTAGTCCACCACGCCACGGGCGTTGCAACCCGGCGCGCTGCTCCAGTGGATACCGACTTGGGCGAAGTAGTCGAGGTCGAGGTGGTCGGTGCCGATGGTGCAGGTACCGACGAAGCGTACCTGGCTGCCTTCGAGCAGTCGCCGGTCGACCTGGGTCACCGAACGCACCAGCAGTACATCGGCGTCCTTGACGCAGGCCGCGTCGATGCTGCGCCCTGGGTAACGGCGGATCTCGCCGAACCCGGCGAAGAAGGCATCGAGCAGCGGAATATTCTCGTCGGCAACTATCAGCATGGCGCTCTCCTGTCAGGGGAACGCAGTGTAGGCCCTCTGCAGGGCGCGATCCAGCGGGCTCAGTCGGCCTTCTTGCGGATCCAGTACAGGTAGGTGCCAGCCTGCTCCTGCTGCTCCAGCAGTTCATGGCCGAGGAAGTTGCAGAACTTGGGGATATCGCGACGGGTCGAGGGATCGGTGGCGATCACCTTGAGCAGGCCTCCCGCGGCCAGGTCACGTACATGCTGGTGCAGCATCATCACCGGCTCCGGGCAATTCAGGCCAGTGGCATCGAGGACGGCGTCAGGGGTGAATTCGGTCATGGGGGGCTCCAAATGATGGGGCATTGTCGCGCATCGGGCGCCAGGCTCCAAGAGGGCTGCCCTGTAGGAGCGGGATTGCCCCGCGATCAAGGGCACAGCCCTTGCCAGGCGGCAGAGCTATCGCGGGTTACCGCGGCTGAGGTCCAGCCGCCGCAGGTGACAGGTGACTTCCTCGCGGTCGTGGTACAGCTGCTTGCAGGCGATCGACACCTTGATCTTGCGCGCCTTGAAACCCGCCTCGATCCGGTCGAGCAGCCGACGCACCTCGGCATAACGCTGCTTCATCGGCAATTTGAGGTTGACCACCGCCTCACGGCACAGCCCCTCGCCCAGCCAGGTCTCGATCAAGGCCGCCGTACGCGCAGGCTTCTCGACGATGTCGCAGACCATCCAGTCCACCGTCTGCCGCGGTTGCCAGGTAAACCCATCGGCCATCAGGTGCTGGACCAGGCCAGTATCCATCAGGCTCTCGGCCATGGGGCCGTTGTCGATGGCAGTCACCAACATCCCGCGCTTGACCAGTTGGTAAGTCCAGCCGCCGGGAGAAGCCCCCAGGTCGACGCCGGTCATGTCATCGTTCAGGCGTTGATCCCATTGGTCGCGCGGGATGAACTGGTGCCAGGCCTCTTCCAGCTTGAGGGTCGAACGGCTCGGCGCCTCGCGTGGGAACTTCAGGCGTGGGATGCCCATGGGCCAAAGCGCCGAATTGTCGGCTTCGGCCAGGCCTACGAAAACCCGCCGGCCACTGATGAACGTCAGCAGCAGGCGTGGCCCGCCCGCCTTCTCCACCAGGTGCCCGGCCTTTTCCAGCGCTTTGCGCAGCGGTACTTCGAACTTGCGGCAGAAGGTCGACAATTCCTTGCCTTCGTTGCTGTCGAGCACCTCCAGCCACAGGCTGCTGCACACCGGGTAACTGGCCAGGTGCTCGAGCAGGACACTGATACGGTCGCTTTCCGGCAAGTCGATAAACAGGCCTCGGGCCCACTGGCGCGGGAAAATCAGCCGATCGAAGCGCAGTTCACGCATCAGCCGCTCGCCGCCGTCTGGTTCGGCGCAGACGAACTCGGCACAGGCACTCTGCGGCTTGCCCTTGGCGTAGCCGGCAACGCCCAGACGGGCGGCGTGTTCGCTGATTTCGGCGCAGACCTCGCCCTCGAAACCGGGCCGGCAATGCATGAACAGGGTATTCATCTTTCACTCCACTTCGCTGGCATCGGTCGCCAGCCTTGATCCGGCGCAAGACAGGCGCCGGCAGGGCGGCGATGATAAAGGAAGATCGGAACCTGCGACACGCCCCACCGGTCCAGAATTGAGTCAGGGTCGGCAAACCGGTCTACCCTGAGCATTCAGCCAGGTCCGTGCCGTGCGGACCGTCACAGAGCGGTGACACCGGCCTGGAATTGCCGGGCACCGGCGCAGAAGGAGTTGGCAATGCCCTCGCTCGATAGCCTGAACAGCCTCAAGACACTCAAGGTCGCAGAGCAGACCTACCACTATTTCAGCCTCGCCGAGGCCGCCCGGCAGCTAGGTGACCTACAGCGCCTGCCCATGTCGCTCAAGGTGTTGCTGGAAAACCTGCTGCGCTGGGAGGACGGCAAGACCGTCACCGGCGACGACCTGCAGGCCCTGGCCGACTGGCTCGGTGAACGCCACTCGGACCGGGAAATCCAGTACCGCCCGGCGCGGGTGCTGATGCAGGACTTCACCGGCGTGCCCGCCGTGGTCGACCTGGCGGCGATGCGCGCGGCCATGGCCAAGGCCGGCGGCGATCCGCAGCGGATCAACCCGCTTTCTCCGGTGGACCTGGTGATCGACCACTCAGTGATGGTCGACCGCTACGCCAGCCCCGCCGCCTTCGCCCAGAACGTCGACATCGAGATGCAGCGCAATGGTGAACGCTACGCCTTCCTGCGCTGGGGCCAAAGCGCGTTCGACAACTTCCGTGTGGTACCGCCGGGCACCGGGATCTGCCACCAGGTCAACCTGGAATACCTCGGCCGCACGGTCTGGACCCGCGAAGAGGACGGTCGCACCTATGCCTTCCCCGACACCCTGGTCGGGACCGACTCGCACACCACCATGATCAACGGCCTGGGCGTGCTCGGTTGGGGCGTGGGCGGCATCGAGGCGGAAGCGGCGATGCTCGGCCAGCCGGTGTCGATGCTGATCCCCGAAGTCATCGGCTTCAAGCTGACCGGCAAGTTGCGTGAAGGCATCACCGCCACCGACCTGGTGCTGACCGTGACCCAGATGCTGCGCAAGAAGGGCGTGGTGGGCAAGTTCGTGGAGTTCTACGGCGACGGCCTGGCCGACCTGCCCCTGGCCGACCGCGCCACCATCGCCAACATGGCGCCCGAATACGGCGCCACCTGCGGGTTCTTCCCGGTCGACCAGGTGACTTTGGACTACCTGCGCCTGTCCGGGCGGCCGGAGGCCACCGTGCAACTGGTGGAAGCCTATTGCAAGGAACAGGGGCTGTGGCGTCTGCCTGGCCATGAACCGGCGTTCAGCGACACCCTGTCGCTGGACATGCACGACGTCGAAGCGAGCCTGGCCGGGCCCAAACGGCCCCAGGACCGAGTCGCACTGTCCCAGGTCAGCCAGGCCTTCGACCATTTCATCGAGCTGCAGCCCAAGCCCCTGGCCAAGGAAGTCGGTCGCCTGGAAAGCGAAGGTGGTGGCGGCGTGGCGGTCGGCAACGCCGACCAGGCCGGCGAGATCGACTACACCCACGAGGGCCAGACGCACACCCTGCGCGACGGCGCCGTGGTGATCGCGGCAATCACCTCCTGCACCAACACCTCCAACCCGAGCGTGATGATGGCCGCAGGCTTGGTGGCCAAGAAGGCCATCGAAAAGGGGCTTGCCCGCAAGCCCTGGGTGAAAAGCTCCCTGGCGCCCGGCTCCAAAGTGGTCACCGACTACTTCAAGGCCGCCGGCCTTACCCCCTACCTCGACCAGCTCGGCTTCGACCTGGTCGGCTACGGCTGTACCACCTGCATCGGCAACTCAGGACCACTGGACGAAGCCATCGAGCACGCCATCGGCTCGGCGGACCTGACCGTGGCCTCGGTGCTCTCGGGCAACCGCAACTTCGAAGGTCGCGTCCACCCACTGGTGAAAACCAACTGGCTGGCCTCGCCCCCCCTGGTGGTCGCCTATGCCTTGGCCGGCAGCGTACGCACCGACCTGACCCGCGACCCGCTGGGCACCGGCAAGGATGGCCAGCCGGTCTACCTGCGCGACATCTGGCCCAGCCAGCAGGAGATCGCCGATGCCGTGGCCAAGGTCGACACGGCCATGTTCCACAAGGAATACGCCGAAGTCTTCGCCGGCGACGCGCAGTGGCAAGCCATCGAAGTGCCCCAGGCCGCCACCTATGTCTGGCAGGCCGATTCCACCTATATCCAGCACCCGCCGTTCTTCGACGACATCGGTGGCCCACTGCCGCAGATCCGCGATATCCAGGGCGCGCGCATACTCGCCCTGCTCGGCGATTCGGTGACCACCGACCACATCTCCCCGGCCGGCAACATCAAGGCCGAGAGCCCGGCCGGGCGCTACCTGCGCAGCAAGGGTGTGGAACCCCGCGACTTCAATTCCTATGGTTCGCGACGCGGCAACCATGAGGTCATGATGCGCGGCACCTTCGCCAACATCCGCATCCGCAACGAAATGCTGCGGGGCGAGGAAGGCGGCAACACCGTGCACGTGCCCAGCGGCGAGAAGCTGTCGATCTATGACGCGGCCATGCGCTACCAGGCTGAAGGCACGCCACTGGTGGTGATCGCCGGCCAGGAGTACGGCACCGGCTCCAGCCGCGACTGGGCGGCCAAGGGTACCAACCTGCTGGGGGTCAAGGCGGTGCTGGCCGAAAGTTTCGAGCGTATCCACCGCTCCAACCTGGTGGGGATGGGCGTGCTGCCGTTGCAGTTCAGGGCTGGCGAAGACCGCAAGGTCCTCGGCCTGACCGGCACCGAGCGCATCGACGTGCTGGGCTTGACCGGCGCGCAGGTCCACCCCGGCATGACCTTGCCGCTGCGCATCACCCGCGAGGATGGCCAACAGCAACAGATCGAAGTGCTATGTCGGATCGATACGCTCAATGAAGTGGAGTACTTCAAGGCCGGCGGCATCCTTCACTACGTGTTGCGGCAATTGATCGCAGCGTGAACCCACGACCCGGGGCCGCTTCGCGGCCCCTGTGGGGGCGACCTTGCGCTGCGAGGGGCTGCGCGGCAGCATCGCAATGACGTGTCCTGGACGACACCCGGTGAGTCGTATCCTTACCTGCCTCACCCTCGACAAGGACTTCCCATGCCCCTCCCTCCCATCAGCGCCCTGCTCCTGCTCGGCTTCGGCTACCTCCTGGCCTTGGCATACGGCAGCCTCGGCCTGGCCAGCCTACCCGCTTTCATCGCCCTGCTCGGAGCCTACCTGCTGGTCCGCCGCCAGGTACGCTGGCAGCAGGTCCTTGGCCATGCCTCCTTCATCGCCCTGGCCATCGCGCTCGCCCTGCATTGGCTGCCTGGCTTCAATGGCGCCAAGGTGATCGACAAGGCTGTCTTCAGTCCTGGCGCCGTACCCTTCTCCATGTACCTGAACCTGGACAAACCCCTGATCGGCGCCTGGCTGCTGCTGGCCTGTCCCTGGGTCCTGGCCTGGCGGGGTCGCGGCTGGGGGGCGAGCCTGGCCCTCACGTTACCTGCTACCGTGCTCGTCTGCCTGGGCGGTGCCTGGGCTGCAGGGCTGGTGGCCTGGGCGCCGAAATGGCCAGACCAGGCCTGGATCTGGCTGCTGAACAATCTGTTGCTGGTAAGCCTTACAGAAGAACTGTTGTTCCGCGGCTACATTCAGGGCGGCCTGCAACGCCTGTTCGGCCATGACCACTTGGCCTTGCTCGCTGCCGCCCTGTTGTTCGGCCTGGCGCACCTGGGGGGCGGCTGGCAATGGGTCTGCCTCGCCAGCCTCGCCGGCATCGGCTATGGCCTGGCCTATCGCCATGGCGGGTTGCTCGCAGCCGTGCTGTGTCACTTCGGCCTGAACCTGGCGCATTTCGTAGGCTTCACCTATCCGATGCTAGCGCCCTATGCAATCCATTAAATAAACACTCAATAAAAGTCCGGACATGCCGATACCAGTCCAAAGCCTTGCGGATTGAGCCCCATGCGTAACAACCAGCCCATTACCCAGAGAGAACGGACGTTTCCTGCCGAGCAGCGGTTGATCTCCACCACCAACGCCAAGGGCGTGATCACCTACTGCAACGATGCCTTCATCGACATCAGTGGCTTTTCTCGCGAGGAGCTCACGGGCGCGCCCCATAACCTGGTGCGTCATCCCGACGTGCCGTCGGCGGTGTTCGCCCATATGTGGCAGACCCTCAAGCAGGGCCTGCCCTGGATGGGCATCGTCAAGAACCGCTGCAAGTCCGGCGACCATTATTGGGTCAATGCCTATGTCACGCCTGTGTTCGAACACAACCAGGTGGTCGGCTACGAGTCGGTGCGGGTCAAGCCCACGGCCGAGCAGATCCGCCGGGCCGAGGCGCTGTACCAGCGCATCAACCAGGGCAGGCCCGCGATCCCGCGGCGCGACAAATGGCTGCCGGTGCTGCAGGACTGGCTGCCGTTCATCCTGATCAGCCAGATCGGCTTCTGCATCGGCAACTGGCTTGGCCACTCCTGGGGCTTCGCCCTGGCGGCGGGCCTCTCGGTGCCGCTCGGCCTGCTTGGCCTGGGTTGGCAACAGCGTGGGCTCAAGCGCTTGTTGCGCTTGGCCGAGCAGACCACGTCCGACCCGTTGATCGCACAGATGTACACCGACAGCCGCGGCGTCCAGGCACGCCTGGAAATGGCCATGCTCAGCCAGGATGCACGCCTGAAGACGTGCCTGACGCGCCTGCAGGACAGCGCCGAACACCTGAGCGACCAGGCTCGCCAGTCCGATGCGTTGGCCCACCAGAGCTCCACCGGGCTTGAGCGCCAGCGCGTGGAAACCGAGCAGGTGGCCGCCGCAGTCAACCAGATGGCCGCCACCACCCAGGAAGTGGCCAACCACGTACAGCGCACCGCCGACGCCACCCAGCAAGCCAACCGCCTGACCAGCCAGGGCCGTCAAATCGCCGGGGAAACCCGTGAAGCCATCGAGCGCCTGTCGGTTGCCGTTGGCGAAACCGGGCAGACCGTCACCCAGCTGGCCAAGGACAGCGACGAGATCGGTGGCGTGGTCGATGTGATCAAGGGCATTGCCGACCAGACCAACCTGCTGGCGCTGAACGCAGCCATCGAGGCCGCCCGGGCGGGCGAGATGGGACGTGGCTTCGCGGTAGTGGCCGATGAGGTTCGTCAGTTGGCCCAGCGCACCGCCGAATCCACCGGGCAGATCCACGGTCTGATCGCCAAGCTGCAGCAGACCGCCAGCAATGCGGTACAGACCATGGAAAATGGCCATCGCCAGGCCCAGGAGGGCGTGGAGCGCGTCATGGAAGCCGACCAGGCACTGGTAGGCATCAGCGAAGCGGTAGCCAATATCACCGACATGGCCACCCAGATCGCCGCCGCGACCGAAGAACAGACCGCCGTGGCCGACGAGATCAGCCGCAACATCAGCACCATCGCCGACCTGGCCGACCAGACCGCCGAACAGGCGCAGCGCTCGGCATTGCTGAGCGAGGAGCTGACCAGCACGGCCGGCAGCCAGTACTCGTTGGTGGAGCGGTTCAATCGCTGAGGCTTGGCCTGACGCAGGGCTGCTTCGCAGCCCATCACCGGCAAGCCGGCTCCCATAGAACAACGCATAACTCATTGAGTTGACAAGGCCTGTAGGAGCGGGCTTGTCCCGCGATTAGGCCGGGCCCGATATCACCGTCGTCTGGCAAGGGCTTCGCCCTTGATCGCGGGACAAGTCGGACCGCCGCACCGCCACTCCTACAGAAGAAGGCGGCGCTAGCCACTTGTTCTCTGCGCGACAGCGCAGCCCGAAGGGCTGGGTGATCTCCCACAGTGATTTCGCAAGTCTTGAGCGCGGCGCAAACGCCGATCGGCCAGCCTCACACCAAGCCGTCAATCACCAATCAAGTGCCAACCGGCTCTCGAAATAACGCGCCTGCCCGGTCAAGGGGTCTTCGAACCGCAAGCTCTGCGCCAACAGTTTCAAGGGCCGCTGGTAGTCGTCCTCTTCGTTGGTCAGCTGCGGATAGAACGGGTCGTTGCAGATAGCTGCGCCCAGCGCCGCCATGTGCACCCGCAACTGGTGCGTCTTGCCGGTCACCGGCGACAGGCCATACCGCCACAATTCGCCGTTCTTCTCCAGCACCTCGGCCAGGGTTTCGCTGTTCGCCACGCCTTCCACTTCGTGCATGCGAAAGAAGGGCTCGCCATGCACCAGACGGCTGCGATGCACCAACGGGAACTCACGCCCAGGCAGCGCTGCAGCGATCGCCTGGTAGCGTTTGTCGATGCGCCGCTCGGGAAACAGCCGTTGGTAGGCCCCGCGACTTTGCGGGTTTGCCGAGAACAGCACCAGCCCTGCGGTGTGGCGGTCGATTCGATGCAATGGCACCAGGTGCGGGTTGTCCAGACGGCGGATCAGGCGGCGCAGCAAGGTCTGCTCGACATACTCCCCGGTGGGCGTGACGGGCAGGAAATGCGGCTTGTCCGCCACCACCAGGTGTTCATCGACGTGCAGAATCGCCTCTTGCACGGGGATCGGCTTTTCATTGGGCACTTCGCGAAAGTAATGCAGGCGCATGCCCTGGCGATAGGGCAGGTCCGCCGGGATCGCCCGCCCCTCGGCATCCAATATCCGCCCACGGGCAAAGCGGTCGAGCCACTGTTCGCGACCGATGCCCTTGAAGTGATCGCTCAGGCAATCGAGCACGGTCGTCCAACGGCCAGGGGGCAGGCATACGGTACTGGCTTGCTGGCGGGCGGGGTCGAAAGGTGCGGTCATGGCAAGGCTCGGGCATTCAAAGGCGGGCATTATCCGTCATGCCCGCTGGCTCAACCAGCCTGGCCGGTCAACTCACTGCGCTCCTTCAACCAGCGCAACACCTGCACGGCCTCCCAACGACCTGGATCGAACAGGGCATAGACCAACCCTTGGTACCCCACCACATCCAGGGGGCGGTGGTAGCCGGCGCGCTGGAACAGCGCCTCGATTTCGGCAAAGCAGGTGTTGAAATGGACCTTGCCAAAGGGTGTCCGGTCGTCGGTCACCAAGCCTTCGAGCCGCAGCTCCAGCACGGCTTCGCATACGCGCTCCGGCGGCATGCGATTGACGCTGTATTTCAATTGCTCGACATTGAGCATGTGGCATCCCTGATGCTGTATTTATATACAGCATACGGATGCAGCAGCGCCTGCGTCAATCGTCTCAATGCAACCCCTGGAGGTAACCGCTGCCACGGCGAACGGTCAGCACCTCCCGTCGCGGCGCCCCTACCGCCACGGCAAGATGGACCCAGCGGTCATACTCCAGGATCAATTGGTCGAACATCAGGTCGCTGTCGAGGATGCGCTGAACCACTTCCCGAGGCTCGATTTCCACCACATTGAAATCGGCGGCCAGCCCGGAAAGGTGGGCACTGTTGCGAGCGCCGCCCACCCGCTGATTGACGGCCGGGCTGCGAAAACCACTGCTGATCAGAACAGGGGCACGACACAACTCGCGCACCCCCTCCAGTGCCTGGCACAACAGGTCAAGATTGGCCAAGGCCTGCGGGCCCGGTTCGTTGTCCAGGCCTTCACGCGCGGCGACTTGGGAAACGGTCATTTCTGCGAGGGTGAAATGGGGGGTAATGAACATCGCGGTACTCCAGGGTTTGGATCGGACCCGAATTTTCGATCCACGCCCCGTTGGATGCAGGATGGAGATGACTCCTGCCCGAGCACTTCTCACCCCAAGAACGCCACCACCTGCTCGGCATCGAACGGCCAACCCAGTTCAGCCCCCGTGTCGCAACGGCGCAACACCGGGATGCTCAAGCCATAGCGCTCGAACAAGGCCTCACTGTCGGCGATATCGACCAGTTCGACCAGCAGACCGTGCTCGACAAAAGGCATCAGCACGGCCTCGGCGACTTCGCACAAATGGCACCCAACGGTGCCGAACAGTTGGCATTCAGGCAGCATGGCCAGGCCCCGGGTCTATGGAGAGGGAGTCTTATTCTAGGTCCATCCCCTGCTACGCGCACCTGCAGCGGGTCAATCCTGGCTGGTCGCCCCGATACGATGCAACGACAGGTCGGCGCCCTGGAACTCCTGCTCATGACTCAGGCGCAGCCCATGCACCGCCTTGATCAGGCCATACACGGCAAAGCCGCCGGTCAACGCCACCATCACGCCCGCCAGGCTGCCAAGCACTTGGCTGGCCAGGCTGACACCCCCCATTCCGCCCAGCAGGGTCTGCCCGAACAGGCCGCAGGCAATGCCGCCCCAGACGCCACACAACCCGTGCAGTGGCCACACGCCCAGCACATCATCGATCTTCCAGCGGTTCTGCGCAGCGGTGAAGCACCAGACAAACATCGCACCCGCCACCAGGCCGGTTGCCAGGGCGCCGATCGGGTGCATGAGGTCGGAGCCGGCACAAATGGCCACCAGCCCGGCCAGCGGCCCGTTATGCAGGAAACCTGGGTCGTTGCGCCCGGCCAGCAAGGCGGCCAGCGTACCGCCGACCATGGCCATCAACGAGTTGATCGCCACCAGGCCACTGACGCCCTGCAAGGTCTGGGCGCTCATGACATTGAAGCCGAACCAGCCGATGATGAGAATCCACGAACCCAACGCCAGGAACGGAATGCTCGACGGCGCGAACGCCACCAGCCGACCCTCGCGATAGCGCCCACGGCGCGCGCCCAGCAGCAATACCGCCGCCAGTGCCAGCCACCCCCCCATGGCATGCACCACCACCGAACCTGCGAAATCATGGAACGGAGCGCCAAAACGGGCCTGCAACCAGGCTTGTACCCCGAAGTTGCCATTCCATACCAAGCCTTCGAAGAAGGGGTAGACCAACGCCACGATCAAGGCCGTGGCGCACAGCTGCGGCACGAAACGGGCGCGCTCGGCAATGCCACCGGAAATGATCGCCGGGATCGCCGCGGCAAAGGTCAGCAGGAAGAAGCACTTGACCAAGGCATAGCCATGGTCGGTGGCAAGTTCGCTGGCCGGCTGGACGAAGTTGACGCCATAGGCCACCCAGTAGCCGACGAAGAAGTACACCAGGGCCGAGATAGCGAAATCGCTGAGGATCTTCGACAAGGCGTTGACCTGGTTCTTGTGCCGCACGGTACCCACCTCGAGGAAGGCGAAACCGGCGTGCATGGCCAGCACCAGGATGGCGCCCATGAGGATGAACAAGGTATTGGAGCCATGAACGAGAGAGTCCATCGCGCTGTGCATGTTTTCCATGAGTAGGCAGACCTGAAAAAAGCCCCAGGACAGTTCAAGAGCCCGCATCCGTGCACCGATTCGGTGCCAGGCCCCTGCCCTGTTTCGGTGAAGGGGGCGGGACCTGCGTGGTTTTTTCTTGGGTTTGTCGTGGATTGGGTTAAGGTTTATCGGTATCGGCCAGCCAGGTGCACGTATTCGGCGCGCAACCTGATAGTCACGCCCCAGCTGATAGCAAGGGCCATACCAGCAACCGCACTGAACCTTCCGCTTCGCCCATCACTCGAAATAGCCACACACATTTCACAGGGAGAGATCGCATGGCCAATAAATCGGCAAAGACTGCTCAAGCGCTATTGATGGCTGACTTCCAGGCCTTGGTGCGCGACACCGAGAAATTGCTCGCCGACACCGCCAACCTTGCCGGCGATCAGGCCGATGCCCTTCGCGAACAGCTGCACGAACGCCTGACCCAGGCCCGTGAGACCCTGCAACTGACCCAGGATTCGGTCCGCGAACGCGGTCAGGCGGCACTGGGCACCGCCGAACAGTACGTCCAGGAAAACCCCTGGCAAGCCATTGGCATTGCCGCCGGCGTCGGCCTGCTCATCGGCCTGCTGGCCAACCGACGTTAAGGAGCGCCCATGGACACCGACGCCCCAGGCGCCAGCGCTTCCGGCAAGCGCCTCGGCGCGGCCCTGCTCGGCCTGTTGCACAGCCATATCGAACTGTTCGGCATCGAACTGCAGGAACAGAAAGCCCGCACCCTCAGCCTCCTGCTGTTCGCAGGCCTCGCCCTGGTATTCGGGCTTCTGTTGCTGACCGCATTGTCCGGCCTGCTCCTGGTGCTGTTGTGGGACAGCTATCGCCTGGCCGGGATCGTCGGGCTGTGCGTGTTCTACGGCATCGCCGCGCTGTATTGCGGGTTGCGTCTGAAGGCGGCCGTATTCGATGAGTCTTCGCCTTTCAGCGCCACGCTCGAGGAACTTGCCAAGGACAGGGAGCGCCTGTTGCCATGAGCCTGCCCGAACTGCCCAATACCCGGAACCCCAGGGAACTGCGCAAGGCGCTGCTGCGCCTGCGCCTGGAAATGCACCGCCAGGAAATCCGCCACGAATCGGCGCAACTGCTCGAGCCCGTCCGCCGCCTGCGTGGCGTAGGCGATGCGCTGCACGGCGGCCTGGGCATCAAGCACGCGCCCTTGTGGGGCCTGGGCGCAGTGGTCGCCCTGGGCTTTGTCACAGGCAAAGGTGTGCGCAGCGGCAACCTCAGCCGCCTGTTGCGCCTGGGCACCAGCCTGGTCCCCCTGGTACGCCTGTTCCTGCGCAGCGGCCAACGTCCCTGAACTCGTGCCCGCCGCTTGCGCGGGCGCGCTCGACACGGGAAGCTATGGCGTCCACCTGATGGGAGATCGAGCCTTGGACTGGCATACCCTGCTGACCCGCGAACGCCTGGGCAAAGCCCTGTACAGCCCCGAGGAGCTGGGGCGCAGCCCCTTCCACAAGGACCATGATCGCATCATCTTCTCCGGCGCCTTCCGCCGCCTGGGGCGCAAGACCCAGGTGCACCCGGTCTCCAGCAACGACCATATCCATACCCGTCTGACCCACTCCCTGGAAGTCAGTTGTGTCGGCCGTTCGCTGGGCATGCGCGTGGGCGAGACGCTACGCGACAACCTGCCCGCCTGGTGCGAGCCCAGCGACCTGGGCATGATCATCCAGTCTGCCTGCCTGGCCCATGACATCGGCAACCCACCGTTCGGGCATTCCGGCGAGGACGCCATCCGCCATTGGTTCCAACAGGCCGCCGGGCGCGGCTGGCTGGACGACATGAGCGACGACCAGCGGGCCGACTTCCTCAATTTCGAAGGCAACGCCCAGGGTTTTCGGGTCCTCACCCAACTGGAATACCACCAGTTCGACGGCGGTACCCGATTGACCTACGCCACCCTGGGCACCTATTTGAAATACCCTTGGAGTGCCCGTCACGCCGACGCCCTGGGCTACAAGAAGCACAAGTTCGGCTGCTACCAGAGCGAACTGCCACTGCTCGAGCAAATTGCCCGCAAGCTCGGCCTGCCACAGCTCGAGCAGCAACGTTGGGCAAGGCACCCACTGGTGTACCTGATGGAGGCAGCCGACGATATCTGCTACGCGTTGATCGATCTTGAAGATGGCCTGGAGATGGAGCTGCTGCAATACGCAGAAGTGGAGGCCTTGTTGCTCGACCTGGTGGGCGACGACCTTCCCGAGACCTATCGCCAGCTGGGGCCGGCGGATTCGAAGCGACGCAAACTGGCGATCCTGCGCGGCAAGGCCATCGAACACCTGACCAACGCCGCCGCCCAGGCCTTCGTCGAGCAGCAGCACGCCTTGCTCGCCGGCCACCTGGCCGGTGACCTGGTCGAGCACATGCATGGCCCGGCCAAGCGCTGCGTCCTGCAGGCCAAGGACATGGCGCGTAAGAAAATCTTCCAGGACAAGCGCAAGACGTTGCATGAAATAGGCGCCTACACCACCCTTGAGATCCTCCTGAACGCGTTTTGCGGAGCTGCGCTGGAACAGCATGGCGGGCGCACGCCTTCGTTCAAGAGCCGACGTGTCCTGGACCTGATCGGCAACCATGCACCTGACCCCCATGGCTCGCTACACAATGCGTTCCTGCGCATGATCGATTTCATCGCCGGCATGACCGATAGTTATGCCAGCGAAATGGCCAGTGAAATGACGGGACGCTCCAGCCCGACGTAAGGGCAGGAGCTGCCCACATCCGACGGGCTTTGATGAAGGAAACATCTGAATAACTCACCCTTCGATTAAACATCTCTTTATATTTCCAAATAAAAAGTAACCAAATCCAGCCCGTGACGCCGCCCCCATACACGGGCTGCGTAGCGCGGATAGTTTTTTACTGTAAGCCTTTTCCCATATCATAATTACAGCCCTTCACCGCATATTCCTTATCTTCCAACTGCGCTAAGGTAGATGTCGTTTTCCGACACCTACGCATGGAAGTTGAATATGCACTCTGTATATATCGTCGATGATCACCCCGTTATCCGTCTGGCTGTTCGCATGCTGCTGGAAAATCAGGATTACAAGATTGTCGGCGAGTCGGACAATGGCGTGGACGCCATGCAAATGATCCGCGAAACACGCCCCGACCTGGTAATCCTCGATATTGCCATTCCGAAGCTGGATGGCCTGGAAGTGCTTTCCCGCTTCCAAAGCATGGCACTCCCCTTGAAGGTCCTGGTTCTGACCGCCCAGTCACCTGCGCTTTTCGCTGTCCGCTGCATGCAATCCGGCGCCGCAGGGTATGTCGGAAAGCAAGAAGACCTGAGTGAACTGCTAAGTGCAATCAAGGCTGTACTGTCGGGTTATAACTATTTTCCAAGCCAGGCCGTTAATGGCAGCCTCTCCGACGCGAACTCCGAAATACGACTTTTCCGACAGGTCAATGACAGAGAGCTGATGGTGTTGCAATTATTCGCGCAAGGTAGAAGCAACAAGGATATCGCCAAGGGCATGTTTCTCAGCAACAAGACCGTCAGCACCTATAAAAAACGGCTCATGCAAAAACTTCAGGTTCAAACATTGGTCGACCTGATCGATGTCGCCAAGCGCAACGCCTTGGTTTGAGGTGCGACATGGGGCGCTACCTGGCCATTTATCTTGCCTTGGCGCTGATGTGCAGCGCAGTCCTCGCTGAACCGGCAACACCCAAGGCACTGAACTTGCTGACGCGCTCGAACCTCAAGCCGATCCCGCCGGTGCTGAGCGAAGCACAACGCCAATGGCTTGGAAACAAGCAGGTATTGATAGTCGGGACGTCTTTTCCGGACTATCCGCCGTTCGATATCACCACCGGGGGGCGAGACTACCAGGGGCTCACTGCCGAATATGCAGGCTTGATCGGCAGCGCCCTGGGGCTGCAGGTACAGGTGCTGGGTTTCGACAGTCGCCAAGCCGCGATCGACGCACTCACCCGAGGCCAGATCGACCTGCTCGGCAGTGCCAACGGTTACGAGGCCCATGCCGGGCTTGCCCTTTCACGGCCCTACGCCGTCGACCAACCGGTCCTGGTGACCCGCGAACAGGAAGGTCGTGTGCTGGATGACCAGCTCGAGGGCCTACGCCTGAGCATGCTCTACCACTACTTGTCGCCAAAGACCGTACTGCAAACCTACCCGAAGGCCGAACTGCTCGCCTTCCAATCCTCGACCCTGGCGCTCAATGCCGTCGCCTTCGGCCAGGCCGACGTATTCATCGGCGATACCATTTCCACCCATTACCAGCTCAACCGCGGCCACATGCCCCCCCTACGCATGGCCAGTTTCGGCAAGCATGAGGCCGTAGGTTTCAGCTTCGCCCTGCGTCGCCAAGATACCCAGCTCAAGGCGCTGGTCGACGCAGCCCTCGACACCCAGACCAACGCCATGAAGGCCAGCATCTTCAAACGCTGGGGAGCTGGCAGCGACCTGCTTTTGAGCGACCGCAAGCTGCAGCTTTCGCCAAGCGAGGAACAGTGGCTGCGGGAGCACCCGGTCATGCGCGTGGCCATCAACGAAACGGCCGCCCCCCTATCCTATTTTGACGGCAACGGTCATTTCCGAGGCATTGTCGCCGACTTGCTCGAACTCGTCCGCCTGCGCACGGGCCTGCGCTTCGAGATCGAACGGGCCAGCGGCATCCGGGACATGCTGGCCCGGCTCAAGGATGGTCGAGCCGATGTCATCGCGGCCATTTCCAGCGATGAAAAACATGACCTTGCCCTGCATATCAGCCGACCCTACCTGGAAAGCGCCTATGTATTGGTCACGCGTGCAGGCAGTGACCAGGCGTCATCGCTCGAACAACTGCAGAACCGCCAGGTCGCGATCATGCGTGACAGCAACATCGCCGAACTGCTCTCGGCACACTATCCGCAGATCGGCAGGATCGAGACGGACAGCCCATTCTTTTCCATGGCCTTGCTCGGCAGCGGCGAGGTGGATGCGGCCATTAGCACATTGATCGATGCCAACCATGCATTGGCCGACAACCCGGACCTGGTGATCCGCAGCACGATCGGCAGCGAGCCGGCAACCTTTGCGATGGCCACCAACAGCCAACCCCAGGCGCTCGCCTCGATACTCGACAAGGCCCTGCAGAGCATCTCTCCGGAAGAGCTGGGTGTGATCGACAACCGCTGGCGGGGCTATCGGTTGCATGACGACGCGCCCTGGCGCGAATTTCGGCGCGAAGCCCTGCAGTTCTTGCTGGCCATAGGCTTGCTGTTGCTGCTGGCCTTGCTCTGGAATGCGCACCTGCGTCGACAGATCAAACACCGCCAACGCGTGGAGCGAGCGCTCAACGACCAGCTGGAGTTCATGCGCGCCCTGCTCAACGGCACGCCCCATCCCATGTATGTACGTGACCGCGAAGGGCGCTTGCAAAGCTGTAACAACAGCTACCTGGAAGCTATCGAAGCACAGGCCGAGGACCTGATCGGCAAGCGCCTGGATGAGAGCCTGGGCAACGAACGTGAGTATACCCAGCAGATAGAAACCGACTATCGGCAGGTGATGGCTGCCGGCACGCCCCTGATACTCGATCGTGCCTTGCACATAGGGGGTCGCCACCTGACGCTCTATCACTGGATCCTGCCTTATCGTGATTCTCTGGGCGAGGTCCAGGGCATCATTGGCGGCTGGATCGATATCAGCGAGCGCCGCAAGCTGATTCAGGAACTGCGCCTGGCCAAGCAGCAAGCCGATGACGCGAACCGTGCCAAAAGCACCTTTCTGGCGACCATCAGCCATGAAATCCGAACGCCCATGAATGCGGTCATCGGCATGCTGGAGCTGGCCGTGCGGCGCGCCGACAAGGGGCAGCTGGACCGACCGGCACTGGAGGTCGCCTATCATTCGGCCAAGGACCTGTTGGGGCTGATCGGAGATATCCTGGATTTCGTTCGTATCGAATCCGGGCATCTCTACCTCGCGCCCGAGCCAGTCGACCCAAGCGCACTGGTGGAATCGGTGGCCCGGATATTCGACGGCCTGGCACGACAGAAGGGCCTCGCCTTGCAAGTGATGATCGCACCGGATGCCCGATGTCATGCCCTGCTCGACCCATTACGCTTCAAGCAGGTCGTCTCCAACCTGGTGAGCAATGCCATCAAGTTCACCGAAGATGGCCAGGTGTGCGTCGGTCTCGCCCTCGACGACAAATCAGGTACACCTGTCCTGGAGCTGCAGGTGCGTGACACCGGTATCGGCATCCATGAAGATGACTTGCAGGAATTGTTCAACCCGTTCGTTCAGGCCAACCCCCACAGCGAAGGCGCCCGGGCGGGTACTGGCCTGGGCCTTGCGATCAGCCAGAGCTTGTGCGAAATGATGGGAGGCGACCTGACGATCAAGAGCCTTCCGGGTGTGGGCACCCAGGTCCGCTTGGTCATGCCGCTGCACTGTGTCGCGCCCCCAATGGAAGCTGCGCCGCTGATACCTGAAGTCGAGGCGCCGGTGGCGCGCCTGAAAGCGCTCGTGATCGACGATCACCCGGCCAACCTGTTGCTGATGGAGCAACAATTGAGTTTCCTGGGGCTACGCCAGAACAGTGCTCGCGATGGCCATGAAGGCTTGGAAAAATGGCGCACGGGCGGTTTCGACCTGGTGATTCTGGACTGCAACATGCCACGCATGAGCGGCTACCAGGTAGCCGAAGCGATCCGAGCGCACGAGCACCGGCTCGGCTGGCCACGTTGCGTGATCCTTGGCTATACCGCCAATGCCCAGCCTGAGGTACGTCAGAAATGCCTGGATGTCGGCATGGACGATTGTCTGCTCAAGCCCATCAGCTTGCACATGTTGAACCAACGCCTCGCTGCCATCGCCCCTACCCGCCTGGGTAAGCAGGCAAACCCGCGCCCCAGACCTTTCGAACCCGCAGGCCTGGCCGCCATCGCCGGAGAGAACCCCGCCAACCATGAGCGGCTGCTCAAAGCGCTGCAGCTAAGCCTGCAACAGGACCTGACTACATTGATGGCCATCGACCCAGGCCTTGATCCACAGAAGCTCGCCACCCAGGCGCACCATATCCTTGGCGTGGCGAGGATGCTCGACGCGAGGGCGCTGGTAAAGGCTTGTGAGGCGCTGGAGCGCCAGCCATTGGCATTGCCGCAACGCAAGCTGCGAAGGCAGGCCTTGGCACGGCACATGCGCCGTGTCGAGAAAGCCCTGGCCAGGCATCTGCAGGATCTGGCCAGGGCTCGCTGAAGCGGCGCGCCGAACGGCGGCCGCACAGGTGGATCAGGAAGCCGGGGTGTTGATCGGCTTGTCCGGATACCAGGCGTCCAGCAGCGGGCTGAGTTCGATCTTGGTCAGTTCGCTACGACCCTTGAGCCAGGCTTCGACAATAGCGCGCTGCTCTTCGCTGACCGAGCCACGCTTGGCCAGGCAGACCAGGCCGAAATCATCGCCGCCAACATAATCCAGGCCGTTGGCATCCATGGCTTCAGCGAGGAAGGCATCGAGGAAGGCATCGATGGCTTCGTCGGACAGGTCTTCCTTGAATTCCAGGTTCAGTTCGAAACCCAGCTCCTGGAATTCGTCCACGCAGAGCTTCTTGCGCAGGCGACGGGAACGGTTGGTGGCCATGAAACAATCCTCTTGAGTATTAACGCGCGGCACTTTACCAGTTTCCGCGCCAAAGCGGCGCTTTTCCGTCGAACATGACCCATGGTTCGTGCGCTTGGGGCATAATGCGCACATTATTTCGTTCTGGGGCCATCATCTTTACAGCCCCGTTGTCTTTTTCCCTCGTCCGCAGGGTTGAAATCGCACATGATCAAAACGCTTCGTCCCCTGATTCTCGCCGGCCTGTTCCTGCCGTTCGCCATGACCAGCCAGGCCGCCACGGTCAATACCACCCTCTCGCCCAAGGTGCAGCAGGCGCTGAAGGCCAACAAGCTGCAAGATTCGGCGCTGTCCCTGGTGATGCTGCCTCTGGACGGCCCAGGCACGCCGACCGTGTTCAACGCCGATGTCTCGGTCAACCCCGCCTCGACCATGAAACTGGTCACCACCTACGCGGCGCTGGAGTTGCTCGGCCCGACCTTCCAGTGGAAAACCGAGTTCTACACCGACGGCACCCTGAGCAACGGTGTACTCAACGGCAACCTGTACCTCAAAGGTGGCGGCGACCCGAAGCTGAACATGGAGAAACTCTGGTTGCTGATGCGCGACCTGCGTGCCAACGGCGTGCGTACCATCACTGGCGACCTGGTGCTGGACCGCAGCCATTTCGTCCAGCCCAACCTGCCACAGTTCAATGACGACGGCGGCGACATGAACAAACCGTTCCTGGTACGCCCTGATTCGCTGCTGGTCAACCTCAAGGCCCTGCGCTTCGTGGCCCGTAACGACGGCGGCAAGGTGACGGTGGCCGTCGAGCCGCCATTGGCCAACATCCGTATCGACAACCAGGTCAAGGCCTTGGCGTCCAAGCGTTGCACGGGCGATGTGCGCTACAACCCGGTGCCCCAGGCCGACGGTGTCAGCGTGGTGGTCAGTGGCCAGCTCGGTGATGGCTGCAACTCCCAGACCTACCTGTCGCTGCTCGACCATCCGACCTACGCCGCTGGCGCCGTACGTGCGATCTGGAACGAACTGGGCGGCAGCATCCAGGGCCGCGACCGGATCGAGAACGTGCCCAAGAGCGCACGCCTGCTGGCCCGAGCGTTCTCGCCGGACCTGGTGGAAGTGATCCGCGATATCAACAAGTACAGCAACAACACCATGGCCCAGCAGTTGTTCCTGAGCCTGGGGGCACAGTTCCGCACCGATGCCGACGGGGATGACGCACGTGCCGCCCAGCGTGTGGTGCGCCAGTGGCTGGCGAAGAAAGGCATCACCGCCCCGCACCTGGTCATGGAGAACGGTTCCGGGCTGTCCCGTGCCGAGCGGGTGAGCACCCGTGAAATGGCGGCGCTGTTGCAGGCGGCCTGGAAGAGCCCTTATGCAGCAGAGTTCATAAGCTCCATGCCCCTGGTGGGCATGGACGGGACCATGCGCAAGCGGCTCAAGCGCACGGCGCTCAGTGGCGAAGGGCACATCAAGACCGGCACGCTCAATACGGTCCGGGCGATTGCCGGCTTCAGCCGCGACAGCAATGGGCATACCTGGGCGGTGGCGGCGATCTTGAACGACCCCAAGCCTTGGGGGGCTTCGCAGGTTCTGGACCAGGTATTGCTGGACCTTTATCGCCAGCCCAAGGTTGGAGCCGGGACGGTAGGCGTCGTGCCTTGATGGTCCGGAGCCGGGCCTGCAACGCCTGGATCTGAATTATCGATGGCGATAGGGGCATGCTGCCTGGCTGGCAATCCTGGCCCTATCGCCGGCAAGCCGGCTCCCACAAAGACCAGTAGCGCCCCGGGTCTTTGTGTGGGAGCCGGCTTGCCGGCGATGGGCTGCAAAGCAGCCCCGCTACCTGTTTCATATCCTTCAGGTCAATTCTGATTCCACCCGATCCCGCCCCGCCTGCTTGGCCGCATAGACCCCGGCATCTGCTCGCAACAACAGCGCATCCGCGCCCTCACCCGCCCGCCATCCCGCCACCCCGAAACTCGCCGTCACCCGCCCGACCCCCTCGACCGCCACAGTCCGCACCCCCTGCCACAACTCCAGCGCCAGCAACCGCGCCTGCTCGGCATTGCTGCCCGGGCACAACACCATGAATTCCTCGCCGCCCAGGCGACAGAATACATCCGTGCGACGCAGCCGATTGCCGATCCGCTGGCACAGGCTACGCAGCACATGGTCCCCAACCGCATGACCATACTGGTCGTTGATGCGTTTGAAGTGATCGATGTCCAGCATGATCACTGCCAGGTCCAGGCCATCGCGCTGGGCCCGCTCGAGCTCATGCTTGAGCCGCTCCTGGAAGTAGCGACGATTGTGGATGCCTGTCAGCGAATCGGTGACTGACAAGGCGCGTAGCTCCTCTTCTACTCGCTTGAGGTCGGAAATATCCGTCAGATAACCATGCCAGACCGTGCAGCCGGCATCATCGACTTCCGGCGTCGCCTCCCCGCGGACCCAGCGCAGGCCCGCCTTGGGCAGCACGACCCGGTATTCCTCACGCCAGGGCGTCAGGTGTTCGGCGGAATACCGCACCGACTTGCGCACGCGTTCCAGGTCGTCCGGGTGGATGCGCTCGTCCACCGCCGAGGCGTCTTCACGCAGCACCTGCAGGTCGATCTCGTAGATGTCGCGCAGCCCTTGGCTCGCGTAGGAAAAGCACGAATGCCCGTCGGCGTCCTGCCGATACTGGTAGATACCGCCCGGCACTTCGGCACTGAGCTTTTCCAGGAGCCGGTCACGTGCCGCCAGGGCCTCGTGGACCCGTCGCCGCTCGGTGACATCGATACAGATCGCCAGGTACCCCACCCACAGGCCCTGCTCGTCGAGCACGGCCGTCACCAGCATGTTCGCCAACAAGTGGCTGCCATCCTTGCGCACCAGGGTCCATTCCCCCGGCTCGCTGCCACCCTCCTGTACCGTCTCGGCGAACATCGCCTGGCCGCCGCCGAAATCACGTCCGTAGCGCACGCTCAAGGCATGGGCGCGCTGGGTCAACTCCTCGGGCGGAACCAGGTCCTCCAGGCGCAACCGGCCGATCGCCTCGCTGGCCGAATAGCCCAGCATGCGTTCGGCACCGGCATTGAAGGTGCTGACCACGCCCCTGAGGCTGGTGGCGATGATCGCCACCTGAGTGGCGGCATCCAGCACGCTGCGCAGCTGATTATGGGTGTCGCGCAGTGATTGTTCGCTGACGCGCAGCTCAGCGGTGCGTTGCTCCACCAGGCTCAGGGCGCGCTGGCGCTGGCTGAACAGGCTGTAGAGCAAGGTGCTGAGCAACAGGCTCAACAAGCCGCCCAGCAAGCCGATGGCCACCGCGGCGGAGGAGCGGTTGGCCTGGAGGAAGGCTTGGCTGGGACGGATGTCGAGCTGGTAATGATGGTCCGCCAGGTGCAAGAGATGGCTGCTGGCCAGGGGCACCGCTGCGATCGGGCTCTGCGAGTCGAACAGCACCTCCGGACCTTTGCCGCCAGAGGCATCGGTGATACGCACCACCAGGTTGTCTTCCTCGGTCGGCGGCAGGCCGTCGGCTACCAGGCGTCGCATGCTCAGCAGCGCCATCACGTAGCCGGCCGGCAGGCCACCGGTCATGCCATCGGCGAATACCGGCGCCACCACCAGCACGCCCCGGGCGTAGGCCGGTTCGACATTGATCATGTCCAGCGGCGCAGAAACCGCCATGCTGCCCGGTGACTGGGCGCGGACCAACGCAGCCTCGCGCAGGGACTGGCCGCGTAGGTCGAGCCCATAGGGCTGTCCCTGCAGCGAGGCTGCCTGGGTGTAGAGCACCGGGTAGTAATAGTCGCGCGCAGCGGCAGGCCGCCAGCCCCCCTTCGCGTCCTGGTCGCGGATCCGGTAGTCCTGGCCGAGCCAGGCGCTGGCCCGGCGCTCGAAGTCGTCGCGCTGATCGGCGTCGACCCGCGGCGCCCAGGAGTAGGCCTGGGTGCGGTGCAGCAATGGCCTGGCATAGCCATCGAATTCGAGCGGGGTGATCTGGGTGGAATAGCTGACGAAGCGGCGCAGCCCATCCAGGCGCTGCTCCTGTTCCTCGAAACGCTCGGCGATGCGGCTATAGCGCTCGTTGGCCAGCAAGTCGAAACGCTGGAGCAACTGCTGTTTATAGAACGCCTGGGCGGCAATCACCAAGGCAGCCGTGAGCAGCCCGCCGGCGACCAGGGCCGCCAACGCCACCGCCCACGCAGGCAATGCCTGGCGAAATACGCCAAGCACCTTCGCACGCACGCCACACTTCATAAGAGGATCTCACCAAGTCAGCGTCCTGCGAATTGACCAGCCTTTCGCTGAGTTATAGCTATTGGCCACTGGCCGCGCAACATAGCGGGTCAGTTCAACGCGCCTGAATCCGCCAGGCCTTGTGGATCCGGTTGTTACGGGCGAAATCCGGGTCCAGGGTCTGCGCACTGATCTCCTCGACCGCGTAACGCTCCTCCAGCCCGGCGTCGAGCTGGAACTTGCGGAAGTTGTTGGAGAAATACAGCACCCCCCCTGGCGCCAGCCGGGCCATAGCCAGGTCCAGCAGTTGCACATGGTCGCGCTGTACGTCGAACACGCCTTCCATACGCTTGGAGTTGGAGAAGGTCGGCGGGTCGATGAAGATCAGGTCATAGCTGTCGCGGTTGCCTTCCAGCCATGCCATGACGTCGCCCTGCTCCAGGCGGTGACGGTCGGAGAAGCCATTGAGCGCCAGGTTGCGTCGCGCCCAGTCCAGGTAGGTCTTGGACAGGTCGACGCTGGTGGTGCTGCGCGCCCCGCCCTTGGCCGCATGCACGGTGGCCGTGGCGGTGTAGCAGAACAAGTTGAGGAAACGCTTGCCGGCCGCTTCGCGTTGAATGCGCATACGCATCGGGCGATGATCCAGGAACAGGCCGGTGTCCAGGTAGTCGGTGAGGTTGACCAGCAGCTTGACGCCGCCTTCGTTCACTTCATGGAAACGGCCTTCGGCGCCCTGGCGCTCGTACTGGCGGGTTCCACTCTGACGCTCGCGGCGCTTGAGCACCACGCGCTGCGGGTCGACGCCCAGCGCCTGGGGGATGGCCGTCAGGGCGTCGAGCAGGCGCGCCTGGGCCTTGTCCGGGTCGACCGAACGCGGTGCGGCATATTCCTGCACGTGTACCCAATCCTGGTAGAGGTCCACGGCCAGGGCATATTCGGGCATGTCGGCATCGTACAGACGGTAGCAACCGACCTGCTCGCGACGGGCCCACTTGCCCAGTTGCTTGAGGTTCTTCTGCAGGCGGTTGGCGAACATCTGTGCGCCCTCGGACAGGCGTGCCGGCTCGCTGGCCACCGCCGCAGGGCGGCGCGGCTCGCCCGCTTCAGGCTCGGCCTGGCGGCGTTCGCCGGTCACGAACTGGTCGGGCTGCACCTTGAACAGCAACAATTTGCAGGGCAGCGCGCCGTTCCAGAACGCGTACTGCTTGTGGCTGCGAATGCCCATGCGCTTGCCCAGCTCTGGCGCACCGGTGAACACCGCCGCTTCCCAACCCAGGCAAGCCTGGCGCAGGCGCTCGCCAAGGTTCTGGTAGAGGTAGAGCAGGCTCGCCTCGTCGCCCAGGCGCTCGCCATAGGGGGGGTTGCTGATCACCAGGCCTTTCTGGTTCTGGTCCGGGCGCGGCTCGAAGCTGCCGACCTCGCCCTGGTAGATCTTCACCCAGTCGCCCAGGCCCGCGCGCTCGACGTTGTTGCGCCCCGGCTGGATCAGCCGAGGGTCGGCTTCATAGCCGCGAATCCACAGCGGCGGCTTGGCCAACCCCGCCTGGGCCCGTGCCTGGGCCTCGTCATGCACCTTGCGCCACAGCGCCGGCACATGGCCGAGCCAGGCCGTGAAGCCCCACCGTTCGCGCTTGAGGTTAGGTGCAATATCGGCAGCGATCATCGCCGCTTCGACCAGGAAGGTGCCCACGCCGCACATGGGGTCCGCCAGGGCGCCACCTTCGGCGGCGATACGCGGCCACCCGGCACGGATCAGCACCGCCGCCGCCAGGTTCTCCTTCAGCGGCGCAGCGCCTTGCTGCAGGCGGTAGCCACGCTGGTGCAGGCTGTGGCCGGACAGGTCCAGGGACAGGATCGCCTCACCGCGCTCCAGGCGCAGGTGCACGCGCACGTCCGGGTCGATCTTGTCCACCGAAGGACGCTGGCCTTCACGGTTGCGCAGCTTGTCGACAATGGCGTCCTTGACCTTCAGGGCACCGAAGTGGGTGTTGTCGATACCTGAGCCGTGGCCGCTGAACTCCACCGCCAGGGTGCCGTCGGGCATCAAGTGGTCCTGCCAGTCGACACCATGGACGCCGCCGTAGAGCTCGTCGGCGTTCTTCATGGAAAAACGCTTGAGCACCAGCAGCACGCGGTTGGCCAGGCGCGACCACAGGCACAGGCGGTAGGCGGTTTCCATGTCGGCCGAGCCGCGGATCGCCGAGGTGTGCTCGCGCACCTCTTCAAGGCCCAGGCTGCGGGCTTCCTCGGCGAGCAGGCCTTCCAGGCCTTTGGGGCAGGTGAGATAGAGTTCGAAACGGTCCGACATGAGCAATCCAAAGCCTTGGGCTGGTTGAGTGACGGGCCGACGCATCGCCCCGCCTGAGTTTGCCCGGGCGCCCTTCCAGCAGGCGCTCGGGTGGCCTTGCCCACTGAGGGAAGGCCGGGCCACCTGATCGACGAGCCCATCGCGTCATGGCGAAAGGAGGTTAGATCGTCAGGCAGTATGAAAATTTCCAGCGACGGGAGCGCCAATGTGACCCTTCGTCGCATTTCAAATTGTTACGGTCATCGTCCAGCACCACTGGCCAGATGACTGCACAGCAGCGCTAAACCCTGATCATAGCGGGCTCAACGATAAATCAAGTTGAGTCGCATTTATTTACTTATCCTTTGACCCTTGGAAAGGTTACGTCCTTATGACAAATCGATCATTCACACTGTGACTCGCTTTGGTTAGAACTGACCTCAGGTTGTCTCGCAACGAGGCAACACCTTCCGCTCGCCACGCCGGCAGCGAGCGCAAACCGGCAGAACGATTCTGCCCGGCCTCGGAGAGGCCGACGGGACATTACAGTCAACAAGTGAGGGCAACACCCTATGAGAAGACTTAAGCGTGATCCGTTGGAAAGAGCATATTCACGTGGCTACCAGTATGGGGTCACCGGCAAATCCCGCGAGCTTTGCCCCTTCAACCTGCCGTCCGTACGTCAAGCCTGGATCAATGGCTGGCGCGAAGGACGGGGTGACAACTGGGATGGCATGACCGGCACCGCTGGCATCCAGAGACTCAACGAAAATCACGCCGTTGGCTGAGACGAGGACACTGAATTCGAGTCACCATGCGCGCCCTATCCGGGCGGCGGGCTGAGGCCCAGGGGCCCCTCGAGGGGCCCTTTTTTATGCCCGTTCCTTTATTGCCGAGGCATCGCCGCAATGGCATCCACCGCCTCGCGGATCAGCGCAGGCCCCTTGTAGATAAAGCCCGAGTACACCTGCACCAGGCTGGCGCCGGCGGCAATCTTTTCCGCTGCGTGACGCCCTTCGGTGATCCCACCCGCGGCGATGATCGGCAACCTGCCGGCCAGTTCACCGGCCAATACCTTCACCGTGTGGGTGCTCTTCTCCAGCACCGGCGCACCGGACAGGCCACCGGCCTCGTCACCGAACGGCAGGCCCTGCACGCCTTCGCGGCCGAGCGTAGTGTTGGTGGCGATCACCGCGTCCATGCCGGTTTCCATCAGCGCCGAGGCCACCAGCGCGGTTTCCTCGTCAGTCATGTCCGGGGCGATCTTGATGGCCAGGGGCACGCGCTTGCCGTGCTCGGTGGCCAACTGCTCGCGGCGTACCGCCAGGGCCTGCAGCAATTGCTTGAGCGAGTCGCCGAACTGCAAGGTGCGCAGGCCTGGGGTGTTGGGCGAGCTGACGTTGACGGTGATATAGCTGGCGTCGGCGTAGACCTTCTCCAGGCAAATCAGGTAGTCGTCCACCGCGCGCTCGACCGGCGTGTCGAAGTTCTTGCCGATGTTGATGCCCAGCACACCGTCATATCGCGCTGCGCGAACCCGCGCCAGCAGGTGATCGACGCCGAGGTTGTTGAACCCCATGCGGTTGATGATCGCCGTGGCTTCGGGCAGGCGGAACAGACGCGGCTTGGGGTTGCCCGGCTGAGGGCGCGGGGTCACGGTGCCGATCTCGACGAAGCCGAAACCCAGCTGGGCGAAACCGTCGATGGCCGCGCCGTTCTTGTCCAGGCCGGCGGCCAGGCCGACCGGGTTGGCGAAGTTCAAGCCCATGACCGTTACCGGCAACGCCGCCGGCTGCTTGCACAGCAGGCCGTTCAGACCGAGGCGGCCACCGGCGCCGATCAGGTCCAGGGACAGGTCGTGGGAGGTTTCCGGGGAAAGCTTGAACAGCAGCTGGCGGGCCAGGGTATACATGGGCAGGCAAGACTCGCGGTGAGTGAGCGGGCGATTATAGCCAGCGCGCGGCCCGGGCGACAGGGGCGCTGGCACATGGGTTGCTTCGCAAGGTACAGGCAGACAGCCCCGTACCGGCGAGGACCCCCTTGAATACAGCACTCCCCACGACACCCCTGGCCTGGGTCAACGGCAGCGATGCACCCGAGAAAACCTCCCTGGACATCGGCTTCATGGCCCTGACCGACTGCGCGCCGGTCGTGGTGGCCGCCACCCAGGGCTTCGCCCAACTGCACGGCCTGACCCTCAACCTCAAGCGCCAGGCCTCCTGGGCCGGGCTGCGCGACAAGCTGGTCAGTGGTGAACTGGACGCCGCCCATTGCTTGTATGGCCTGGTCTACGCCGTGCACCTGGGCCTGGGCGGCATACCTCGCCATGCCATGGCCGTACTCATGGGCCTGAACCAGAACGCCCAGGCCCTGAACCTCTCCCCTGCCCTGCAGCGCAAAGGCGTGACCAGCCCCGAGGCGTTGTCGCGCCTGGTGCACCAGCATGGCGCACGCCTGACCTTCGCCCAGACCTTCCCCACCGGCACCCACGCCATGTGGCTGTACTATTGGCTGGCCAGTCAGGGTATCCATCCACTGCAGGACGTGCGCAGTGTGGTGGTACCACCCGCGCAAATGGCTGCCCATCTGCAGGCCGGGCGTATCGATGGTTTTTGCGTCGGCGAGCCCTGGTCGGCCGATGCGGTGGCCAAGGGCTTGGGCTTTACCTTGGCGACCAGCCAGTCGATCTGGCCGGACCACCCGGAAAAAGTCCTCGGCGCTACCCGCTCATTCGTCGAGCAATACCCCAACAGTGCCCGGGCGTTGGTGAAAGCAGTTCTGGCTGCCAGCCGATTCATCGAGCAATGCCAGGAAAACCGTCGTAGCACAGCCCAACTGCTCAGCGGCAAGGCCTACCTGGACGCCCCACTGGGCAGCATCGAACCGCGACTGCTCGGCGACTACCAGGACGGCCTCGGCAACCAGTGGCACGACCCTCACGCCCTGCGCCTGTTCGACCAGGGGCGGGCGAACATGCCCTACCTGTCCGATGGCATGTGGTTCATGACCCAGTTCCGCCGCTGGGGCCTGCTGCGCGAAGACCCGGACTACCTAAAAATCGCCCACCAAGTCCAGCAGCTGTCGCTCTACCGACAGGCAGCCGAGGCCATCGGCGTGCCGTGCTCCTATCCCCTCATGCGCAGCAGCCTGATGATCGACGGCAGCCGCTGGGACGGCAGCGACCCTTACGGCTACGCCCGCAGCTTCCGCCTGCATGCCCTGGATGACGCCCTCGGCACCCGAGCCGGACTGTGAGGAGCACGAACATGCTGCGTATCCTGCTGATCGACGATACCGAAAAGAAAGTCGGCCGCCTCAAGGGCGCCCTGATCGAGGCGGGCTTCGAGGTGATCGAGGCGGGCGCGCTGACCATCGACCTGCCCACCTGCGTCGAAACCGTGCACCCGGACGTGGTTCTGATCGATACAGAGTCACCGGGCCGGGATGTGATGGAACAGGTGGTACTGGTCAGCCGCGACCGTCCTCGCCCGATCGTGCTGTTCACCGACGAGCACGACCCGGGCGTGATGCGCCAGGCGATCCAGGCCGGGGTCAGCGCCTATATCGTCGAAGGCATCCAGGCCACGCGCCTGCAGCCGATCCTCGACGTGGCCATGGCCCGCTTCGAAAGCGACCAGGCGCTCAAGGCGCAGTTATTGGCTCGCGACCAGCAACTGGCCGAACGCAAGCGCATCGAACAAGCCAAAGGGCTGTTGATGAAGATGAAAGACTGCAACGAGGAACAGGCCTACACGCTGATGCGGCGCCAGGCCATGAGCCGACAGCAGAAGCTGATCCAGGTGGCCGAGCAGATCATCGCCATGCACGAGATGTTGGGCTAGGCACCGAAAATCCAAAGCCCCCCGTCAACAGTTGGCCCATCTCTTGCTGAGCAAACCTCACCGGTAGCCAACGGCGGTTACCTCACTTGATTACCGACAAAGACGTCGCTCTCCCCTCCCCTCGTGGTGCGGGAAGCGGCGTCTTTTTCGTTCCAGCCCTGCACAGCCAGGGCGTGACCAGCGTTGCAGCCACGCGAGGTGTTCGATGAATACGAGCTTCTGGAAATCCGGGCATGTGCCCACCCTGTTTGCCGCGTTCCTGTATTTCGACCTGAGCTTCATGGTCTGGTACCTGCTGGGCCCCTTGGCAGTGCAGATCGCCACCGACCTCGGGCTCAGCGCACAGCAACGGGGCCTGATGGTGGCCACGCCGATCCTGGCCGGGGCCGTGCTGCGTTTCGTCATGGGCCTGCTGGTCGATCGCTTGTCACCGAAGACTGCCGGGCTGCTCGGCCAGGTGGTGGTGATCGTAGCTTTGGCCTGCGCCTGGCACCTGGGCATCCAGAGCTATGAACAAGCCTTGCTGCTGGGCGTGTTCCTCGGCTTTGCCGGCGCCTCGTTCGCTGTCTCCCTGCCCCTGGCCTCGCAGTGGTATCCCCCCCAGCACCAGGGCAAGGCCATGGGCATCGCGGGTGCGGGCAACTCCGGCACGGTGTTCGCCGCCCTGCTGGCCCCTGCCCTGGCGGCGGCCTATGGCTGGAACAACGTGTTCGGCTTCGCCCTGTTGCCCCTGGTGCTGACCCTGGCCTTGTTCGCCCTGCTGGCACGCAATGCGCCGCAGCGGCCCAAGCCCAAGGCCATGGCGGACTACCTCAAGGCCCTGGGCGATCGTGACAGCTGGTGGTTCATGTTCTTCTACAGCGTAACCTTCGGCGGCTTCATCGGCCTGGCCAGTGCTCTGCCCGGCTATTTCAGCGACCAGTACGGCCTGAGCCCGGTGACCGCCGGCTACTATACGGCCGCCTGCGTATTCGCCGGCAGCCTGATGCGCCCCCTGGGCGGCGCCCTGGCCGACCGGTTCGGCGGGATCCGTACCTTGTTGGCCATGTACAGCGTCGCCGCCATCTGCATTGCTGCAGTCGGCTTCAATCTGCCCAGCGCCGTGGCGGCCCTGGCCCTGTTCGTCAGCGCCATGCTCGGCCTTGGCGCGGGCAACGGCGCGGTGTTCCAGCTGGTGCCCCAGCGCTTTCGCCAGGAGATCGGCGTGATGACAGGGCTCATCGGCATGGCCGGGGGCATCGGAGGCTTCCTTCTGGCCGCCGGGTTGGGGGCGATCAAGCAACATACCGGCGACTACCAGCTGGCTCTGTGGTTGTTCGCCAGCCTCGGTCTGCTGGCCTGGTTCGGCCTGCACGGCGTCAAGCAGCGCTGGCGCACCACCTGGGGCTCTGCGGCCGTCACCGCAGCGCGGGTCTGAGGGCTGCCCATGAGCCTGCAGTTGAGCTTCGCCCAAGCCACGGCCACCGGCCCACGGGCCGAGAACCAGGATGCCCTGCGCCTGGTCACGCCCGCTGCGGAGCTGGCCGCCAGCAAGGGCTACCTGTGCGCGCTGGCCGATGGTGTCAGCCAGTGCGCCGACGGCGGCCTGGCCGCGAAGGCCACCCTGCAGGCACTGGCCCTGGACTACTACGCCACCCCGCCCACCTGGGGCGTGACTCAGGCCCTGGACCGCCTGCTGCTGGCGCAGAACCGCTGGTTGCGTGCCCAGGGCAATGGCCAGCCGTTGTTGACCACACTCAGCGCCCTGGTACTGCGCGGGCGCCGCTTCACCCTGGCGCACGTGGGAGACTGCCGAATCTATCGCTGGCACGCAGAACGCCTGCTCTGTCTGAGCCAGGATCACGTCTGGGACCAACCAGGCATGCAGCATGTGCTCAAGCGCGCCCTGGGCCTGGACCAGCACCTACTGGTGGATTATCTCGAGGGTGAGCTGCAGGCCGGCGATTGTTTCGTGCTGCTCAGCGATGGGGTCTGGGCATGCCTTGGCGACCAGCGTATCCATTCGATACTGCATGACCAGCCCGACCTGCAGGCAGCCGCCGACACCCTGGTCGCCACGGCCCACCATGCCGGCAGCCAGGATAACGCCAGCGCCTTGCTGGTGCGCGTGGACCAGCTGGGCCCGGCCAACCTCGGCGATACCTTGGCGCACCTGCAGCAATGGCCCGTGCCCGGCTCGCTGCGCCCTGGCCAGTCGGTCGATGGCTGGCAGGTGGATGCCGTGCTGTCGCGCAGCCGTCAGTCGGTGCTGTATCGCGTATTTGACAGCCAGGGGCAGGCTTGGCTGCTCAAGACCCTGCCAGGGGACGTGCATGCTGAGCCGGGGGCCACCCAGCGCCTGCTGCTGGAGGAATGGTTCCTGCGCCGGGTCGCCGGGCGACATTTTCCCGAAGTACACAGCGCCAGCCAGCGCCAACACCTGTATTACCTGATGCGCGAATATCCAGGGCAAACCCTGGCGACCCTGTTCGCCGAGCAAGGGCCGCTGCCGCTGCAACGCTGGCTGGAGGTGGCACGCCAGCTCCTGCAAGCGGTCGGGGTACTGCACCGGCGCAACCTGCTGCATCGGGACATCAAGCCGGACAACCTGCACCTAGGGGAAGATGGCCAGGTGCGGCTGCTGGACTTTGGCCTGGCCTATTGCCCGGGGCTGTCCGAGGACGCAGCCCATACGCTGCCCGGCACACCGTCGTTCATCGCACCGGAAGCGTTCGATGGTGCCCCGCCCGACCCACGGCAGGACCTCTATGCGGTCGGGGTGAGTTTGTATTTCCTGCTCACGGGCCATTATCCGTATGGCGAGGTCGAGGCGTTCCAGCACCCTCGGTTCAGGGCCGCGATCGATCCAGCGCGCTACCGCCCGGATGTGCCGGCCTGGGTGCAAGGGAACCTGTTGCGGGGTGTGGAGCGTGATCCAGCACGGCGGTTCGAAACGGCCGAGGAGTGGTTGCTGGCGTTCGAGCGGGGCGACAGGGAAGAAGTGCCCAAGCGGGCCCGGCCGCTGCTGGAGCGGGAACCGTTGAAGGTCTGGCAGGGTGTGGCGTTGCTGTCGCTGCTGCTGAACCTGGTCTTGCTGGTGGTCTTGCTCAGGCAGTGATACGCCGCCGCCCCCACAGCGGTAAGCGCTTGCAACCCAAAAAAGAAAAACCCGGCCGAAGCCGGGTTTTTCGTGAAGCATCAAACCAAATTACTTGGCCTGGGCTTCGACCTGAGCTTCAACGCGACGGTTGATAGCGCGGCCTTCTTCGGTGGCGTTGTCAGCAACCGGACGGGTCTCACCGTAGCCAACCGAGTCGATACGGCTGGATTCAACACCGTACTGCTGGGTCAGGACTTCCTTGACAGCATTGGCACGACGCTCGGACAGCTTCTGGTTGTAAGCATCCGGACCAACGGAGTCGGTGTGACCTTCAACGGTGGTGGTGGTCTGTGGGTACTGCTTCATGAAGTCAGCCAGGTTCTTGATGTCGCCGTAGCTGTTTGGCTTGACGACCGACTTGTCGAAGTCGAACTTGACGTCCAGCTCAACACGTACGACTTCGGCAACAGCCGGGCAGCCGTCGGCGTCAACGGTAACGTTGGCCGGGGTGTCAGGGCACTTGTCGACGTTGTCGCAGACGCCGTCGTTGTCGCTGTCGGAGCAGACTTCGGCAACAGGAGCCGGAGCAGCTTCAGCTTGCTTCGGGCTACCGCCGAAGTTCATGCCGATACCAACGCTCGGGGCCCACTCGGTGTCGCCCTGGTCGATGTTGTACTGAGCTTCGACGCCAGCACGGGCGTAGAACATGTCGGTGATGTACCACTTGGCGCCAGCGCCAACGTTGGCGAAGGTGGAGTGGTCACGACCGCCACGGCCGGTCTGGCCCAGGCTCTGGTGCGAGAAACCAGCCGAAACGTACGGACGGATGGCGTCGTACGGGTTGTTGAAGTGGTAAACGGCGTCCAGGGCGGTGTTGGAGCCCTTGATGTTCTTGCCGTCTTCGCCACGAGCGTTGTGAACTTCGTCGTAGCCCAGACGCAGTTCGACGTCGTCGGTCAGGAAGTAACCGATCGAGCCACCGAACAGGTTGCCGTCGTTCTTGAAGTCGCGCTGGCTGTCGAAGAACTCTTTCTTGTAGAAGAGCTCGGTCTCGACGGCGCCTTGACCTTGTGCCAGAGCGCCAAACGAAGTGGCGGCTACAAGCGAACCAATGGCCAAGCCCAAGGTGTTTTTCAATTTCATCCGTTAAATCCCCATCTGGTGATAGTTAAGCAGTCCCACCAACATCCGGGGGACAACTCGACGGCAAGTCTAGCAGAACTTGCCGGTTGGTTAGAGATATTTACGCGCCACTAAGTTTCAGTGAGCCCCGCAAATTTCTCTCTAAGCTTGTCGAGCGCACGCTTGTAGCGCATTTTCGTGGCGCTCAGGCCCATGTGCATGATGTCTGCGATCTCCTGGAATTCCAGCTCTGCGACAAATCGAAGCACCAGGATTTCTCGGTCGATCGGGTTCACATGCACCAGCCATTTATCCAGCCCGCCTTTTTCTTCAGGTTTCGGCGCCTTGTCCTCGGACGCCTCTTCCATAGGGTCCAGGCTCAAGGCATCCATCAGCCTTCGCTTGCGTCGTTCCTTGCGGTACTGGGTAATGCATTCGTTGTAGGTGATGCTGTAGAGCCAGGTCTTGAACTTGGACTTCCCCTCGAAGCTCTTCAGCCCGTACAGCACTTTGAGCATCACTTCCTGACAGACATCGTCGGCATCCCGGTCGTTCCCCAGGTAACGCGCACAGACGTTGAACAGGGTCCGTTGGTAGCGCCGCATGAGCTCTTCATAGGCGCGGGTTACGTGAAACAGCTCCTCATGCGAACGCGCCACCAACTCCTCGTCAGTGAGTGCTCGGGGGTCATAGCGCATGGGCGGCGAATGAACTTTATTCAAAACGGATCTGGCCGACAGTCGGGTCAATGTCGCCGCTCGGCCCCGTGGGCCGGTTTTCGCGGCGGCATACATTAACAGCTTTTGTGCGGTTAGCGGCTATTGACTCGCTGCTCGAGCAATTCCCGATTGGACAACGACACCAATTCGCCATCATCGGTCAGCAGGGTCGTCTTGACCGTACCGATCTCCTCGATCTGCCCTTCGACCTCTCCAATCCGCACCTGCTGGCCGACCTGGTAGAGTTCACGCACGTAGATTCCAGCCAGGATCTGCCCGGCGATTTCCCGGCTGCCCAGGCCCATTGCCAGCGCAACGGCCAGACCAACGGTAATCAAACCGATGACGATCACATGGTTGAGCAGGTCAGTCTTGACCTCCAACTGGCTGATCGCCACCGAGATGCTGATGATGATGACCAGGCCCTGGGCGATACGCCCGACACCGGCAGCATATTCCAGGCCCACCCCTTCGGCGGCGCCGCGCACCAGGCCGTTGACCAACTGCGCCAGAAGTACGCCGGCCAGCAGTACCAGCGCCGCCCCGAATACCTTGGGCAAGTACAGGGCGAGCATGTCGAGCGTTGCCGAAACCCGCTCCAGGCCCAGGGATTCCGCAGCCGAGACCAGGAAGATCAACAGCACGAACCAGTAGACGATCTTGCCGATCAGGGTGGAGATGGGCACCTGGATGCCGACGCGGCTGAGCATCTTGGTCAGGCCGGTGCCGCTCATCAGGCGGTCCAGGCCGAACTTGGCCAGCAGCTTGGACAACAGGGTGTCGAGCAGCTTGGCCACCACGAAACCGAGCAGCACCACGACCAGGGCGCCGAACAGGTTGGGGATGAAGTTCGCCACCTTGGTCCAAAGGGCGGTCATCGCGGTGACCAGGCTCTGGGTCCAGAGATCGAGTTCCATATTCAATCGGCCTTATCAGCTTTTCTGCCTGCGGCAGGGTTGCGGCGCACCGGCGCGACATGCGCCGAGCCATTGTTCACGGCGATCATCAGCGCCTGGCTCCAACGGCCGAGCAAGCTGAACAGATCACCCGCACCGACCTGGCGGTTGGCGGTCTTGAGGACGCGACCCAGGCAAGCGGCATCGTCACGGTCCTGGCCGGACGGCGATGCCTTGAGCAGGTCGCGCAAGGATTCTTCAAACGGATCGTGCATGGGCACCTCGCGTGATGTCTGTCAAAGACGAGGGCACGGGCCGATGGGTCACACCTGGATGTGGGACGAATGTTTCAAAATGCATAGCTGGCCGACCAGGCTGAATCATACCCATCGCAACCGCCGGAACAGCCACCACTGCCCTGCCGCCAAGCCCAGCACCACAGCGCAGGCAAGCAGGAACCCATAGGGGCTGTCGGCGCCCGGGATACCGCCGACGTTGATGCCCAGCAAGCCGGTGACGAAACTCATGGGCAGGAAGATGCAAGTGATGATGCCGAAGCGGTACATGATCCGGTTCATACGCTCACTGCGCCGCCGGTCCTCGCTCTCGAGCACCAATGCAGCCCGCTCGCGGGTAAGCTCCAGCTCCTCCAGGTAACGGGTCAGGCTGTTGTTCAGCTCGTTCCAGTAGTCGGCATCGCCATCGGCGAACCAGCTCCACTTGTTGCGCGAGAGCTGGGCGTAGATTTCCCGCTGCGGCGAGAGGAATCGACGCAGGCCGGCGGCACGGCGGCGGATCTGCTGCAGGCTGCCCTGAACCGGGCTATACCGTTCGTCGGATTCAACCTTCTCTTCCTCGAGGTCGACCACTTCCGACAGGTCATCGACCAACGCCTGGACCTTCTCGGTAAGCAGTTCGCCCATCAGCAACAACAGCTCGGAGGCCGATTTCGGCCCCCGGCCCTCGTCCAGCTGCTGGAGAATCTCGTCACTGGCACGCAGCGGCCGCAGACGTAGCGAGATCACCCGTCGGGCCTCGGCGAAGATACGCACCGAGACCATGTCCTCGGGTTCAGCCCCCGGATTCAGGTTGACCCCACGCAGGAACAGCAGCATCTGCTCCTCGGCCAGCGGTAGCAGGCGTGGGCGCGTGTTTTCCTCCAGCAACAGGTCGCAGGCGAACTCGCTCAGGCCGCTGTCATGCAACAGCCAGGTGCGGGTCTGAGGGTGGCTGCGGTCCCAGTGCAGCCAGAGGCTTTCCTCGGGCTGTAAGGCAAGGTCGTCCAGTTCGGTCCGGGCAATAGAGCGCGCGCCGCCTTTGCCATCGAGCACCAGGGCATGGACCAGCCCCCACTGCGCGTTGTCTTCCTCGAACATTCCAGCTCCATCAGCGCGCGCGGCGCGTCACTCGGGCATCTTCAACGGGCTTGGCGAGACGATCACGCCGTTGTTGTCGGCGTACACGTACTCGCCCGGGCGGAAGGTCACGCCCGCGAAAGTCACTACCACGTTGAGGTCGCCGATGCCGCGCTTGTCGGTCTTCATCGGGTGGCTGGCCAGGGCCTGGACACCGACGTCGGTCTGCACCAGTACATCCACGTCGCGTACGCAGCCATAGATCACCAGGCCTTCCCAGCCGTTCTTGGCAGCCTTTTCGGCGAGCATATCGCCCAGCAGCGCACGGCGCAGCGAACCACCGCCATCGACCACCAGGACCTTGCCCGTGCCGTCGAGTTCGACCTGCTCCTTGACCAGCGAGTTGTCTTCGAAGCATTTGATGGTGACGATCTGGCCGCCAAAGGAATCACGGCCACCGAAATTGCTGAACATCGGCTCCAGCACCTGGACCAGGTCCGGGTAGGCGTCGCACAGGTCGGGCGTTACGTAATGCTGCATGGGAAACTCCTGTCAGTCACAACGAAAGCGAAGTTGCCCAAGGCTACACCGGGGAAGCCCTCGCAGTCATCCGAGACTGCTCGGTCAGTCGAGGCCGGCGGTGGGACCGAACAGGACAGCCAGACTTCACCCAGCCAAGCCAGGCTCCACCACCGCAGCCCCGGGCAACAGCGAAAGCGGGTCGTTCAACCACCCTTCCACCAACGGCCACACCTGCGCCTGCGCCGCCTTGCTCACCAGCATGTCGACGTGCCCGAACGCATCGAAGCCCTCCTCCCGCCCCAGGCGCAGGAATTGCTTGCGCGTCCCGCCCAGTTGCTCGAACAGCTTGCGGCAGGCCCATACCGGGTCCTGGTGATCCGCCGCGCCTGCCACCGCCAGCAGCGGCACATCGACCTGCGCCAACCCGGCCCACCAGTCGTCCTGCTTGTCGCCGAAACGCCCGAACAGCTTGTGCCAACGCAAACTCTCCAGCGCCAGGCCAATGGGTTCGTCTTCCGGCCCACGCCTGAGCCGCGACCCGGACAACTGGGCGAAACGCTTGAGCAGCACACGCGCGCTCCAGGCAACCGGCGGCACTTTCAGCGGCCAATACACGCGGCTGACCTGGGAGCCGAAGAGGGCCACGCTGGCCACCTCGTCTGCACCCAGGTAGCCACCTCCCAACGCCGCTGCCAAGGTGGTGCCCCCCAGGGAATGGCCAACCCAGTGCGGCGCCTGCCCGGCCTGTTCCTGAACGAACGCGCCGATCACCGGCAAGTCGAAGCGGGCGTAGTCGGCAACACGGTTATGCCGCCACTGGCGGTTGCGCGGCGACAGGCCATGGCCACGCATCTCCGGAATCCACACATCGAACCCGGCGCGGGCCAGGTAGGCGCCCAGGCCGATGCCCTTGGGCGAATACCAGAAACGACGGTTGGAGAAACTGCCGTGCAGGAGAATCACCGGCACACCCTGGGCGCTCGCCTGGCTGGCCAGACCCAGGCGGGTCACGGCCAGTTCCACGCTGGGGTCGGGGCTGTTGCCGGCCTTGATCCGGTACACGTCCTCACTGAGGTCACCGCGCCGCTCGGCGCTGAGCAAGGCCACGGGAAACAGGGTACTGCTGCTTTGCATAGGTCGATTGCACAAAAAAGGGCGGGATCCATCGCTGGAGCTCGCCCTGGGTAAACCAGGCGGGAGCGCCCTGGAGCGCTCCCGCGTTCGTTGCATCAAGCTGCGCCTTGGCCCTCGGCCAGGAAGAACCAGGTCTCGAGCACCGAGTCCGGGTTCAGCGACACGCTCTCGATGCCCTGCTCCATCAGCCACTTGGCCAGGTCCGGGTGGTCCGACGGGCCCTGGCCACAGATACCGATGTACTTGCCGGCCTTGTTGCACGCGGCAATGGCGTTGGCCAACAGCTTCTTGACCGCCGGGTTACGCTCGTCGAACAGGTGGGCGATGATGCCCGAATCGCGGTCAAGGCCCAGGGTCAGCTGGGTCAGGTCGTTGGAACCGATGGAGAAGCCGTCGAAGTATTCGAGGAACTCTTCGGCCAACAGGGCGTTGGACGGCAGCTCGCACATCATGATCACACGCAAGCCGTTGACGCCACGGCCCAGGCCGTTTTCGGCGAGCAGGTCGACGACCTGGCTGGCCTCGCCCAGGGTGCGCACGAACGGCACCATGATCTCGACGTTGGTCAGGCCCATCTCGTCGCGCACCCGCTTGAGGGCACGGCACTCGAGCTCGAAGCAGTCACGGAACGACTCGCTGATGTAGCGCGAGGCGCCGCGGAAGCCCAGCATCGGGTTCTCTTCTTCCGGCTCGTACAGCTTACCGCCGATCAGGTTGGCGTACTCGTTGGACTTGAAGTCCGACAGGCGCACGATGACCTTCTTCGGGTAGAACGCCGCAGCCAGGGTGCTGATGCCCTCGACCAGCTTCTCGACATAGAAGCTGACCGGGTCGGCATAGCCGGCCACGCGCTTGTCGACACTCTCTTTAAGGTCGGCCGGCAGGCTCGCATAGTTGAGCAGCGCCTTGGGGTGCACGCCGATCATGCGGTTGATGATGAACTCCAGGCGCGCCAGGCCGACACCGGCGTTGGGCAACTGGGCGAAGTCGAAGGCACGGTCCGGGTTGCCGACGTTCATCATGATCTTGAACGGCAGCTCCGGCATGGCGTCGACCGAGTTCTGGCGCACGTCGAAGCCCAGCTCGCCTTCGAAGATGAAGCCGGTGTCGCCCTCGGCGCAGGAAACCGTCACACCCTGGCCGTCCTTGAGCAGTTGGGTGGCGTTGCCGCAACCGACGACCGCCGGGATGCCCAGTTCACGGGCGATGATCGCCGCGTGGCAGGTACGGCCGCCACGGTTGGTGACGATGGCGCTGGCGCGCTTCATCACCGGTTCCCAGTCCGGGTCGGTCATGTCCGAGACCAGCACGTCGCCCGGCTGCACTTTGTCCATCTCGGACACGTCGTGGATCACGCGGACCTTGCCGGCACCGATGCGCTGGCCGATGGCACGGCCTTCCACCAGGACGGTGCCCTTTTCCTTGAGCAGGTAGCGCTCCATGACATTGGCGCTGGAGCGGCTCTTCACGGTCTCGGGACGTGCCTGGACGATGTACAGCTTGCCGTCGTCCCCGTCCTTGGCCCATTCGATGTCCATCGGGCGCTGGTAGTGCTGCTCGATGATCATGGCCTGCTTGGCCAGCTCGCTGACCTCGGCGTCGGTCAGGCAGAAGCGCGCGCGGTCGGCGCGGTCGACCTCGACAGTCTTGACCGAACGGCCGGCCTTGGCCTCGTCGCCGTAGACCATCTTGATGGCCTTGCTGCCCAGGTTGCGACGCAGGATGGCCGGGCGGCCGGCCTGCAGGGTGCTCTTGTGCACGTAGAATTCGTCGGGGTTGACCGCACCTTGCACCACGGTCTCGCCCAGGCCGTAGGCGCCGGTGATGAACACCACGTCACGGAAGCCCGACTCGGTGTCGAGGGTGAACATCACGCCGGCGGTGCCGGTTTCCGAACGGACCATGCGCTGCACGCCGGCGGACAGGGCGACCAGCTTATGGTCGAAGCCCTGGTGCACGCGATAGGCGATGGCGCGGTCGTTGAACAGGGAGGCGAACACCTCCTTGGCGGCGCGGATCACGTTGTCGACGCCACGGATGTTCAGGAACGTCTCCTGCTGGCCGGCGAAGGAGGCATCCGGCAGGTCTTCGGCGGTGGCCGAGGAACGCACGGCGACAGCCATGTTGTCGTTGCCCTGGGCCATTTCGGCGAAAGCGGTGCGGATTTCTGCGTCCAGGCGCGCCGGGAACTCGGCGTCCATCACCCACTGACGAATCTGTGCGCCGGTCTTGGCCAGGGCATTGACGTCATCGACGTCCAATGCGTCCAGGGCTGCATGGATGCGGTCGTTCAGGCCACTCTGTTCGAGAAAGTCGCGGTACGCCTGAGCCGTAGTGGCAAAGCCGCCCGGCACCGATACGCCGGCACCTGCGAGGTTACTGATCATCTCGCCCAGGGATGCGTTCTTGCCCCCCACATGCTCTACATCGTGGACGCCGAGCTTATCGAGGGAAACTACGTACTCTACCAAGGTGATCTCTCCACTAACTGTATTGGAAAAGCTCAAGGGCGCCCGCCTGTCGACTCCGACTTGGCCGGACGCTTGTGGCCTGGACCTGGAAAATAAGTGAGAATGCCGAACACACGCGTTCGGCAAACCGAACCTATCATACTCCAGAAAACTTCGGCAGCTTAAGGCCCAGGGTGCAAATGAAACGATCCGCGTTCTTCATCTCCGACGGTACCGGTATCACTGCCGAAACGCTGGGCCAAAGCCTGCTCGCACAATTCGATAGCATTCCTTTCAATAAATTCACCCGTCCCTACATCGACACGCCGGACAAGGCGCGCAACATGGTCCGCCAGATCAACGATGCGGCGGAGCGGGACGGCATGCGGCCGATCATCTTCGACACCATCGTCAACCAGGACATCCGTGAAATCCTGGCCACGTCGAACGGCTTCATGATCGACATCTTTTCGACGTTTTTATCCCCGCTGGAGCAGGAATTAACCGCCCATTCGTCGTATTCCGTGGGCAAGTCCCACTCGATCGGCGGTAACTCCAACTACATGGAGCGCATCGAGGCGGTCAACTTCGCCCTGGACAACGACGACGGCGCGCGCACCCATTATTACGACAAAGCCGACCTGATCCTCGTGGGTGTGTCGCGATGTGGCAAGACGCCGACGTGTTTGTACATGGCGATGCAGTTCGGCATCCGCGCGGCCAACTACCCGCTGACCGAAGACGACATGGAGCGCCTGCAACTGCCGGCGGTGCTGAAGAAGCACCAGAACAAGCTGTTCGGCCTGACCATCGACCCCGACCGCCTGACCGCCATCCGCCACGAGCGCAAGCCCAACAGCCGTTATTCGAGCTTCGCCCAGTGCGAATTCGAGGTGCGCGAAGTGGAGAGCCTGTTCCGCCGGGAGAACATCCCGCATATCAATTCCACGCATTTTTCGGTGGAGGAGATCTCGGCGAAGATCCTGGTGGAAAAAGGCGTCGAGCGCCGCTTCAAATAGCACCGCCTCCCTGTAGGAGCGGCCTTGTGCCGCGAAAGGGGTGCGAAGCGCCTCAAGGGATCAGTGCATCAAGCGGACATTGCCGGGGCCGCTGTGCAGCCCTTTCGCGGCACAAGGCCGCTCCTACATGGGCACGCGGTAGGCCATAAAAAGAAAAGCCCCGGCATCGCTGCCGGGGCTTTCTTTTACCTCAATACTCCGCTCAGGACGGAATCACCGCCGCCTGCCCGCTCATCGCCAGGTCGACCAGCTCGCGGTTGGCCACCGCGTACATCGCATAGTCGGTACTCGTGGCGTTGCGCAGGTCGTCGAGCATGGCGCGCCAGCGCTCGACCATCACCTTGTGCTGCTCATTCCACAGGGCCACGCGGGCGTCCATGTCGTCCGGCGCATCGGCCATCTGCAGCACGGAGATGGTGATCGCGCGCTGCTGCAGGTCGATATCGTCACGGAACGCCTCGCGGGCCAGGGCCTGCCAGTTGTTCTCCACCGGCAGATTGCTGATTTCCTGCAGGTACCAGGTCAGGTCCAACGAGCTGCCCACGGCGAAGAACGCCTTGGCCACCTGGGCCGGGTCATGGCCGGTGACATCCGAGGCCTCGATGATCGGCAGCAAGGTATACAGGTGCGTGGTACCTGCAACCATACGCGCCAGCAACTCCGGTACGCCGGCCTCGACGAAGCCCTGGTAGCGCTGCTGCCAACGCTCGCGGGTCGGGCCTTCGAGCAGTTCGTCGAGCTTCAGGCCCAACTGCGCGATCTTCGGCCCGAAGTGCGCCACGTCACGGCCTGCATCCTGCTCGTTGCGACGGCTGCGCAGGAACCAGCGAGTGGCACGACGGCCCAGGCGCATCAGCTCGTCCATCAGGGTCAGCTGGATCTCGGCCGGGACCTGGTAGTCCAGGGCCTCGATCTGGCGGAACCAGTGCGGCAGATGGAAGATGTCACGCACGATCACATAGGCACCGGCGACGTTCGCCGGGCTCATGCCGGTGGACTCCTTCAGGCGCTGCACGAAGGTGATGCCCATGTTGTTGACCAGGTCGTTGGCGATCTGGTTGCTGACGATCTCGCGCTTGAGGCGGTGACGGCGCATGGCCTCGGCGAACTTGCTGACCAGCGACGGCGGGAAGGCGTTCTCCATGTCGCGGGTCAGGTAGTCGTCGTCCGGCACCAGCGACTTGAGCAGCTGCTCCTTGAGGTCGATCTTGCTGTAGGAGATCAGCACCGACAGTTCGGCGCGGGTCAGGCCCTGGCCTGCGGCCAGGCGCTCGGCCAGCTGCTCCTCGGACGGCAGGAACTCGATGGCCCGGTCCAGCTTGCCACGGGCTTCGAGGTCCGCCATCAGGCGCTTGTACTCGGCGATGCGCTCGAGGGCACGGCGCGCCGCCAGGGACAAGGCCTGGGTCTGTTTGTAGTTGTTGCCCAACACCAGCGAGGCGACTTCGTCGGTCATGCTGCCCAGCAGCTGGTTGCGCTGCTTCTCGGTCATGTCGCCGCCCTGCACCACTTCGTTGAGCAGGATCTTGATGTTGACCTCGTGGTCGGAGCAGTCCACGCCGCCGGCGTTGTCGATGAAGTCGGTATTGGTCGCACCGCCATTGAGGCCGAACTCGACCCGGCCAAGCTGGGTCATGCCCAGGTTGCCGCCCTCGCCCACCACCTTGCAGCGCAGCTCGTTGCCGTTGACCCGCAGGGCATCGTTGGCCTTGTCGCCGACATCGGCGTGGCTTTCGCTGCTGGCCTTGACGTAGGTGCCGATACCCCCGTTCCACAGCAGGTCCACCGGCGCCTGCAGCAGGGCATGCAGCAGCTCGGTGGGCGTCAGGCGGTCGGCCTCGATGGCGAAGCGTTCCTTCATCTGCGGGCTGATGGCGATGCTCTTGGCACTGCGCGGGAAGATCCCGCCGCCCTCGGACATGATGCTGGTGTCGTAGTCGCTCCAGGCCGAACGCGGCAGCTCGAACAGGCGCTTGCGCTCGGCGAAGCTGGTGGCCGGGTCCGGGTTGGGGTCGATGAAGATGTGCAGATGGTTGAACGCGGCCACCAGCTTGAGCTTGTCGGACATCAGCAGGCCGTTGCCGAACACGTCGCCGGCCATGTCGCCGATGCCGACCACGGTGATCGGGTCTTCCTGCACGTTGATGCCGCGCTCACGGAAGTGACGCTGCACGCCCACCCAGGCGCCACGGGCGGTGATGCCCATTTTCTTGTGGTCGTAGCCAGCCGAACCGCCCGAGGCGAAGGCATCGCCCAGCCAGAAGCCGTAGTCGATGGCGATGCCGTTGGCGATGTCGGAGAAGGTCGCGGTGCCCTTGTCGGCCGCCACCACCAGGTAGGGGTCGTCGTCATCGTGGCGCACCACGTTGGCCGGCGGCACCACGCCACCGTCCTTGAGGTTGTCGGTGATATCCAGCAGGCCGGAGATGAAGATGCGGTAGCAGGCGATGCCCTCGGCCTGGATCTCGTCGCGGCTGCCGCCCAGCGGCAGGCGGCGCGGCAGGAAGCCACCCTTGGCACCGACCGGCACGATCACCGAGTTCTTCACCTGCTGGGCCTTGACCAGGCCGAGCACTTCGGTGCGGAAGTCCTCCTCGCGGTCCGACCAGCGCAGGCCGCCGCGGGCCACGTTGCCGAAGCGCAGGTGCACGCCCTCGACCCGTGGCGAATAGACGAAGATCTCGAACTTGGGCACCGGCTTGGGCAGCTCGGGAATCAGCTTGGGGTTGAACTTGAAGCTGAAGTACGGCTTGTTCTGCCCGTTGGCATCCGGCTGGTAGAAGTTGGTGCGCAGGGTGGCCTTGATCAGGTCCAGGTAGCGACGCAGGATGCGGTCTTCGTTGAGCACCTGAACCTCGTCCAGGGCACTGAGGATCGCTTGCTCCAGGCGCTGCTGCTTGTCGTCCAGGTCGTCGACCGTGAGCTTGCGCGCCAGGTAGAAGCGGGTCTTGAACAGCCGAGTCAGCTCGCGGGCGATATCGGTGTGGTTGTTCAGGGTACTGGCGATGTAGCCCAGGTCGAAGCCCAGGCGGATCTGCTTGAGGTAGCGGGCATAGGCGCGCAGCAGCGCCACGTCGCGCCATGGCAGGCCGGCGGTCAGCACCAGGCGGTTGAAGGCGTCGTTCTCGGCGTCGCCTTTGACGATATGGACGAAGGCGTCCTGCAGGATGTCGTTGAGCTGCTGGATATCCAGGTCCAGGCCTTCGCTGTAGGTGAAGGCGAAGTCGTGGATCCAGAACTCACGGCCCGAGGCGTGGCGCAGGCGATACGGGAACTCACCCAGCACGCGCAGGCCGAGGTTTTCCAGGATCGGCAGCACGTCCGACAGCGCCAGCGGCGTATCGGCGTGGTACAGCTTGCAGTGCAACTGGCGCTCGGCCAACTGGGTCAGCGGCTGGTAGAAGCTCATCGCCAGCGGCTTGTTCTCGGACAGTGCCAGCACATGTTGCATGTCGACCACCGCCGAATGCGCCGCGAAACGCTCGCGGTAGCCGGCCGGGAAGCCTTTGGGGAAGTCGGCCAGGATGTTGGTGCCCTGGGCTTCACCGAAGTTTTCCACCACCAACGCCGAGTAGTCGTCCTGCCAGGAGCGGCAGGCCTGGATCACTTCGTTTTCCAGTTGCTGGGGGTCGATGTCGATGCGGTTCTTCGGGTCGACGCGCAGGATCAGCTGCACCCGTGCCAGGACGGATTCGGAGAAGAAGGTCCAGAACTCGCAGTCGCTGGCCTTCAGGCGCTCCATCAGCACCTGCTGGATCTTCTGGCGCACCTCGGTGGAGTAGATTTCACGCGGCACGTAGGCCAGGCAGTAGCAGAAGCGGCCGTATGGGTCCTTGCGCAGGAACACGCGGATCTTGTTGCGTTCCTGGATCTGCACGATCGCCATGACCGTGGTGAACAGCTCGTCGATCGGGGTCTGGAACAGGTCGTCGCGCGGCAGCACTTCCAGTACCTGGGCCAGCTCCTTGCCCAGGTGGGCCTTGGGATCGAAGTGCGAGCGGCGCTCCACCTCGGCCACCTTGCCCCGGATGTACGGGATGGTGCGCACGCTCTCGCCGTACACCGAGGAGGTGTACAGGCCCATGAAGCGGCATTCCTTGACCACTTTGCCGTCGGCGTCGATCTGGCGGATCGACACGTAATCCGGGTAGGCCGGGCGGTGTACGCGGCTCGGTTGCGAGGCCTTGGCGAACGACAGCAGCTCGGGTTCGCGCAGGTAGGTGACGGCGTAGTCCTCGATGCGCAGGTCGTCGGCGCCCAGCCCCGCCCGCAGCAGGCGGGTCAGGCCCAGGAACGAGCCTTCGTCATAGGCCAGATGGCCACCGCCGGCATCGGACTCGACCACGAACTCTTCATAGCCGAGGAAGGTGAAATGGTTGTCCAGCAGCCACGACAGGAAGCTCTTCACCTCGGCCTTGTCGTGTTGTGCCGGGCCGAACGCGGTCTGCTCCACCAATTCCACCAGGTCACGGACCTTGGCCTTCATCGGTTCGAAGTCGGCCACCGCGACGCGCACCTCGGCCAGCACCTGCTCCAGCTCCTTGCTCAGGGTGGTCAGCTCGGCGGCGCTGGCACAGCGGTCGATCTCCAGGTACATCAGCGATTCATGCTGGACGCCTTCGCCCTGGGTGCCCTTGGGCAGCAGCTCGACCAGCTCGCCCTTGGCCCCACGGCGCACGCTGAGCACCGTGGTCTGCAGGGTGTGGATGCTGTAGCCGCGGCGGTTGAGTTCGGTGCGCACCGAATCGACCAGGAACGGCAGGTCGTGGTGCAGCACTTCGACCACGGTGTGGGTCGACTGCCAGCCGTGGCGTTCGTAGTCGGGGTTGTAGACCCGTACCTGCGGGTACTCGGGGTCGAAGCGCTCGATGATGCGCCAGGCAGAGAGGGTGCAGCCGGCCAGGTCGGAAAGCCTGCGCTGGGTGAGTTCGTCCAGAGAGATGATGCCGAAGAACTGTTCGGCGAACAGCGCCACTTGTGGCAGTGCCTGTTCGCTGATGTGCTGCGCCAGGGCCGCTTGCAGTTGATGCTGAAAGTCGGCTTTGCTGGCTGCGGTGAAGAACGCCATCTGTGGTACTCCGCTTGGGCTTGTTATTTGGTGAAGCGTCGCGTGCGTCCGCCGTACACGAATCAACGATAGCCAACCCGTGGCGACTGGACGGTGAAAACCAGGCGTCGGACGCCATTTCGCGTCCATCCGTTCATGGATGAGCACCTGCAAAGACGACTGCCGCCCTCGGGCTGTGGCTTTACGGGTGTCCATCGACTGGGCAGCTTAACGACTGAGTGGTCACCAGGGCTTGCAGCGCTGCGACAATTTCGGTCAAGGGCCGGTAACTTTACGTTTATGTAAGCGGGCAAGGCTGTCAGAATTCCCCTTTCATACCTTCGACCCGAGCCAGCCATGCAATTGAAAACCGCCCTGCTCTTCGCCACGCCCTGCGACGAAGAAGAAGACAACATGGCGACCCTGTGCTGCCACAGCGACAAGGGCCAGATGTTCCTGCTCACTCGTTACCCGGACGAAGACACCGTGGACCTGACCCTGGACGACGAGCCATCGACGCTCGACGGCCTGAAGGTGACGCTCAGTGCCACGCGGCTACTGATCGAAGTGGCGGCCAGCGACCGGGATGCCCTCAAGGGCTCCGAACAGTTGGAGATCGTGCTGACCTCGGCAGGTACCGACCTCGAGGAGGTCGAGCTGACCTTGCGCAACATCCTCGACGGTACCGGGACTTTCGTTTCCGAGCTCTGAAGCCGACCCGCCCCCTTTGTAGGAGCGGCCTTGTGCCGCGAAAGGGGCGCGCAGCGCCCCCGGCCATCCATGCGTCTATACGCAGAACCTAGTGTGGTGTTTTGCAAATACGACCAATAACTCGCGAGCGATTTTTGCGCTCAGGCAAGGCGTCGCGACGAGTCGTAGCCCAGCTACGGCGAGGAGCGACAACGCCGCATGTGCGCAAAAAGCGCCGCGAGTTATGGTCGTTATTTGTGAAACACCACACTAGGGCCGCGTTGCGACCCTTTCGCGGCACAAGGCCGCTCCTACAGCCCCCCTCGATAACGCCAGATCATTGACAGACCGCCCCCGGCACAGGCATTGTCTGACAACCTGATCAATAGGCAATCATTCCCAATGCTAGAGCTCCAGCGCCCCGACACCCTGGTCGAACGGGTTGTCAGCGCCATCCGCGCAGAGATCGATTCCGGCCGCCTGGCTGCCGAATCGCGCCTGCCCACCGAACAGCAACTGGCCGAACAGCTGAACGTCAGCCGCTCGGTCGTGCGCGAGGCGGTGGCGCAGCTCAAGGCCGATGGCGTGCTCATCGCCCGGCGTGGGCTCGGCTCGTACATTTCGCAAACCCCCAGCGGCACCGTGTTCCGTTTCCCCGGCAGCAACGGGCGCAAGCCGGACCTGGCGCAGATGTTCGAAATGCGCCTGTGGATCGAGACCCAGGCTGCGGCCATCGCCGCCCGCCGTCGCGACGACGCGGACCTGGCGCGCATGGGCCAAGCCCTGCAGGCGATGCTCGACAAGCGTAGCGACCTGGCCAGCGCCTCCGCCGCCGACGTGGCCTTCCACCGGGCCATCGCCGAAGCCAGCAAGAACGACTATTTCGTGGCCTTCCACGATTTTCTCGGCGGCCAGCTGGCGGCCGCGCGGCGTAGCGCCTGGGAAAACTCCGCCACCGCTTCGGTGGGCGGCTCGGCCGATGCCAACCGCGAACACCAGGCGCTGTACCAGGCCATCGCCGACGGCGACCGCCTGGCGGCTGCAGCGTGCGCCGAAGCGCACCTGCGGGCCTCGGCACGGCGCCTGAAAATCGACCTGCCCGAACTCGACTGACACCGGAGCCACACGCAATGGCCTGGGAGCCTTTCACACGCCCTACTTAGTCTGACAACCTGATAAGCAGATCCACCGACAAGAAATCCAAGGTACCCCTGCATGACCTACGACTACTGCATCATCGGCGGCGGCATCGTCGGCCTCGCCACCGCCATGGCCCTGCTCGAGCAGCGCCCCGGCGCATCGCTGCTGATCCTCGAGAAGGAAACCATCCTCGGTCGTCACCAAACCGGCCACAACAGCGGCGTGATCCACGCGGGCATCTACTACGCCCCGGGCAGCCTCAAGGCCGACCTGTGCAAGCGCGGCGCCCAGGCCACCAAAGACTTCTGCACCGAGCACGGCATTGCCTTCGAGGTCTGCGGCAAGTTGCTGGTCGCCTCCAACGACCTGGAAATGCAGCGTATGCAGGCGCTGCACGAGCGCTCCCGGCAGAACGGGCTGAAGGTCGAACGCCTGGACGCCACCGAGCTCAAGCGCCGCGAGCCCAATATCGTCGGCAAGGGAGCCCTGTTCCTCGATGCAACTGGCATCGTCGACTACAAGCAGGTGTGCGACGCCATGGCCCGTGTCATCCAGAAGGCCGGTGGCGAAGTGCGCATGGCCACCACGGTGCGGGCGATCAAGGAACACGGCGAGCATGTCGAAGTCAGCAGTGACGGCCAGAGCTGGTGCGCCCGCCAACTGGTCGCCTGTGCAGGCCTGCAGTCCGACCGTCTGGCGCGCCTGGCCGGGGTGAAGATCGACCACCAGATCATCCCCTTCCGTGGCGAGTACTACCGGCTGCCGCCGAGCAAGAACCAGATCGTCAACCACCTGATCTACCCGATCCCCGATCCGGACCTGCCGTTCCTTGGCGTGCACCTGACGCGGATGATCGACGGCAGCGTCACCGTTGGCCCCAACGCCGTGCTCGGCCTGGGCCGGGAGAACTACCGCAAGTTCTCGGTGAACTGGCGGGACGTTGCCGAATACGCACGCTTCCCCGGCTTCTGGAAGACCCTCTGGAACAACCTCGGCTCCGGCACCACCGAGATGAAGAACTCGCTGTTCAAGCGCGGCTACCTGGAACAGTGCCGCAAGTACTGTCCCCAGCTCGAGGTCCAGGACCTGCTGCCCTACGAGGCCGGCATTCGCGCCCAGGCGGTGATGCGCGACGGCACCCTAGTGCACGATTTCCTGTTCGCCGAGACCCCGCGCATGGTGCATGTCTGCAATGCCCCATCACCGGCGGCGACCTCAGCCATTCCCATCGGCCAGATGATCGCCGAAAGGATCCTCAAGGCCCGCTGAACCTGCTGCACACCCAACTACAAAGACAATAAGGAACCTCAGATGTCGGTATATGAGGCGGCCCCGGCCGCGCCCGAAACCCCGGAACAGCAACGCAAGCGCCTGCGCAAGGTGGCCGCGGCGACCATTTTCGGCTCGATGCTGGAGTGGTACGACTTCTACCTGTACGCCACCATGGCGGCGATCGTCTTCTCGAAGATCTTCTTCGACGCCAGCAACCCGGCAGTGGCCTCGCTGCTAGCCTTCTCCACCTTTGCCATCGGCTTCATCGCCCGCCCCTTCGGCGGCGTGCTGTTCGGCTACCTGGGCGACCGGTTCGGCCGCAAGCAGGTGCTGGTGATCACCTTCTGCATGATGGGCGTGTGCACCGCGTTGATCGGCCTGATTCCCAGCTACGCCAGCATCGGCATCTGGGCGCCGATCATCCTGGTGGTGATCCGTATCATCCAGGGCCTGGGTGCCGGCGCCGAACTGTCGGGCGCAGCCGTCACCTCCTACGAGCATGCCAGCGAAGGCAAGCGCGGCAGCCAGGGCGCCTGGCCGGCGCTGGGGCTGAACCTGGGTCTGCTGCTGTCGTCGCTGACGGTGTACCTGCTGACCATGAACGGCAACGAATTCCTCCTGGCCGGCGGCTGGCGCATCCCGTTCATCGCCAGCATCGCCCTGGTGGGCATTGGCTTGTGGGTGCGCAAGAGCATCCCCGAGACGCCGGACTTCAAGGAACTCGACCAGGCCAAGGACAAGCCGCAGGTCTCGCCGCTCAAGCTGCTGTTCAAGCACGACCTCAAGGGCCTGGCCGTGGTGTTCTTCGTGGCCGTGGGCTACAACGCCCTGAGCTATATCTTCAAGACCTTCTCCCTGGCCTACCTGACCCAGTTCAAGGGCGTCGAAGCCCATGTCACCTCGCTGTCGGTGACCCTGGCCAGCCTGGTGGCGATCTTCGCCGTGCCGTTCTTCGGCTGGTTGTGCGACCGCTGGAGCAGCAAGCATGTGCTGATGCTCGGTGGCCTGCTGTCGGCGTTGTTCGCCTTCCCATTCCTGAAGCTGTTGGAAACCGGCGAGCCGACGCTGATCTACATCGCCATCGCCATCGGCACCGGCCTGCTCGCCCCGATGATGTTCGCCCCCCAAGGCTCGTTCCTCAGCCGCCAGTTCCCGACCCAGACCCGCTCCTCGGGCTTCGGCACCGGCCGCGAGATCGGCACGGCCGTGGCCGGTGGCCTGGCCCCGCTGGGCGGCCTGGCATTGGTGGCTGGCTCGGCGACCCACTCCACCGATGGCGTGGCGTTGATCCTGGCGGTTTCCGGTGTGCTGGTGGTGGTCTTTGCGCTGCTGGACCAGGGGCGTAGGCATTCGACCTCGAAGAACTAGCAGAAGGTTCTGAGGACGCAACGCCGCTCCAAGAAGCAGGCATACGCGCCCCTGTAGGAGCGGCCTTGCGCCGCGAAAGGGCTGCACAGTGGCCCCGGCTCGGCTCGAATCATCCATTGCCGTGCATCGACCGCCCGCCCTCCGCCGGCCGGTCGATGTACAACACATCCAGTTCACTGTTGCGCAGCCCCTTCAGCGCATTCCAATGCGCCGAAGCATGGATATAGCGCGCCTCCAGCAATTGCCTTTGCTCCACGGTCAACCCCGGCTCAGCGCTGCGCCCCAGGGCGAAGTCATGCAGCTTGTCGCTGATCCCCAGCAGCTCCGGCGGCAACCAGAACGCCGCCGCATCGTCATCCACCTCGGCAAACGGCACCCGTGCCCGCACCGCCAGTTCACGCATGATGCGCAGGTACACCCGCGACAAGTGCCCACGTACCTCCCGCTCGCGGTGTATCGCCGCATAGACCCGTTTGTACGGTTCATCCCGGGGGTCGCTTCGTTCGACCGGCTCCTCCCAGGTCAAGACCCGGGGCGCAGGCGCTGGCGTATGAGCATGGTCCCTGGCCAATTGTGCGGCGGTCAGGACGTAGGCCTGGGTCTGCTCCACAGGCGTGCGCACCGGCACCAGGTTCGAGCGCGGCTTGCTGAGCAGCATCTGCTCAATCATGCATTCCAGGTACCCCCCGCCAATATCCGAATGGCAGCCTGGCACGACGATGTCGTTGTCACTGCGCACCAGCGGGAAGTTGTGCCGGTGCTCGTCAGCGGCCACCAGTTGCACCACCTTGCGCGCCGCACCTGCGGCCAGCCCCAGCTGCAGCCCGGCATAGCGGTCGTTGGCCGGGCTGAAATTGCCTTTGAGCGGCTCGACGATCGCTGCCACGGTGTCGAACAGGCCGATGAAGTTGATGACCGGCCCGGCCTGCCAGTCGAACCCCTCGCCCAGCACGCCGGTCCGCGCCAGCAGGCTATCGCCCCCTTTGCCCAGGTCATTGGCCAGGTGCCTGGCCGCCGCCGCGCCACGGCTGAAGCCGAACAGGTCGAATTCCAGCGTCGCAACCTGCGCCTGGGGGCGGCTGCCCAGCCAGGCACGTATTTGCCCGGCGATCGCCTGGGCGGCCTGCGCGACACGGGCCTCGACGCCGCTGCGGCCTAGGCCAGTTGCCTGGGCGAATGCTGAATCGTCCTTGCCCGCCCAGGTGCCGATCCCCTCGATATAGCACCTGAAATACACCGTGGAAGCGCCATCGCTGGCCTGCGGGTACAAATCATGGAGCAGCGCCACGTTGCTGGGAGCATTGCCGTAGCTGCCCAGGCGGCCGTCCACCGCCTCACCGGGCGCAACGCTGTTGCCTTGGTTGTTGCCGGTCCCGTCGAAGAAAACGCCGATCCGCAAGGTGATCGGGCCAGTCGGCTGTGGTAGGTCCATCGGTGCTTTCCGCTGTTCGAAAATGAACAATGAAGGCGCAAACCGCTGGCGTGGAAAATCAGCAGATTACAGAGGTGGACAGGCAGATGGCACTGTGCCTGTCGAGAAATTTCCACGCCGCCATTGGTCGGCATGGGCCCGGATGGATTAAAGTATCAGCCCTTGCCCGGACGCTGCGGTACACGCATCGCCGGCCCATTTCCAGGAACCGTCGACGATGGAACACCGTGAGGCGCTGATCGCGCTGCGCACCTTTCTTTCCTCTCAGATCCTTGGCCAGGAGAAACTGGTCGAACGCCTGCTGATCGTATTGCTGGCCGACGGCCACATGCTGGTCGAAGGCGCGCCTGGCCTGGCCAAGACCAAGGCCATCAAGGAACTGGCCGAGGGGATCGAGGCGCAGTTCCACCGCATCCAGTTCACCCCCGACCTGCTCCCGGCCGACATCACCGGCACCGAGATCTACCGCCCGGAAACCGGCAGCTTCGTGTTCCAGCAAGGCCCGATCTTCCACAACCTGGTGCTGGCCGATGAAATCAACCGCGCCCCAGCCAAGGTCCAGTCGGCGCTGCTCGAAGCCATGGCCGAGCGCCAGGTCAGCGTCGGGCGCAGCACCTACGAGCTGTCGCCGCTGTTCCTGGTCATGGCCACCCAGAACCCGATCGAGCAGGAAGGCACCTACCCCTTGCCCGAAGCCCAGCTCGACCGCTTCCTGATGCACGTGAAGATCGGTTTCCCGGATGCCGCAGTGGAACGTCGCATCCTCCAGCAGGCCCGCGGCGAAGCCCTGGGCGGCGAGGCCAAGCCGGAACGGCGGGTCAGCCAGCAGGCGATCTTCGCCGCGCGCAAGGAAATCCTCGGTCTGTACATGGCCGATGCCGTGGAGGAATACCTGGTGCAACTGGTCATGGCCACCCGCACGCCGGCCAAGTTCGATGCCGAGCTGGCCGACTGGATCGCCTACGGCGCCAGCCCACGCGGCTCGATCGCCCTGGACCGCTGCGCACGGGCCCATGCCTGGCTGGCCGGGCGCGACTTCGTCAGCCCCGAGGACATCCAGGCGGTGCTGTTCGACGTGCTGCGCCACCGCGTCATCCTTTCGTTCGAGGCGGAAGCGGCGGGGATCGACCAGGACCGGGTGGTCCAGCGCATCCTCGACGTTGTCGCCGTCGCCTGATTCCATGCCCACCGCGTACCTGGCCGAACCCGGCATCCGCATTGGCCTGGCCGAGCTGATCGACATGCGCCACCGCGTGCGCGAGATCCAGCTGTTCTCCCGGCCCGGCCAGCGCAGCCCGCTGGTCGGCCTGCACCATTCCAAGCTGCGCGGGCGCGGCGTGGACTTCGACCAGGTACGCGTCTACCAGGCCGGCGATGATGTGCGCAACATCGACTGGCGCGTCACCGCGCGGACCCAGGAGCCTCATACCAAGCTGTTCCACGAAGAGCGCGAGCGGCCGATCTTCATCCTGGTCGAGCAGAGCCAGCGCCTGTTCTTCGGTTCCGGGCTGATGTTCAAGTCGGTGCTGGCCGCCCAGGCGGCGGCCCTGTTCGGCTGGGCCGCGCTGGGGCATAACGACCGCATCGGCGGCCTGGTGTTCGGCGATAACGAGCACCACGAGATCAAGCCACGGCGCAGCAAGCAGAGCCTGCTGCAACTGCTCAACCGCCTGGCCAAGGTCAACCAGGCATTGCACACCGAGGCCCTGCCCCAGGCCGACAGCCTGGCCCTGGCCCTGCGCCGCGCCCGCGAGGTGCTGCGCCCTGGCAGCCTGGCCATCATCATCTGCGACGAACGTGCCCTGAGCCCCGGCGTGGAGCAGCACCTGAGCATGCTCTCGCGCCACTGCGACGTGCTGCTGATGCCGGTGTCCGACCCGCTCGACCATGCCCTGCCCGCCGCCGGCCTGCTGCGCTTCGCCCAACGCGGCGCGCAGCTGGAACTCGACACACTCGACGCCAACCTGCGCCAGGCCTATCGCCAGCAGGCCGAGGCGCGCATCGAGCGCTGGGAGCTGCTGGCACAGAAGCTACGGGTATTGATGATGCCCCTGAGCACCCAGAGCGAAATGATCGAACAGCTGCGCGAGTACCTCAACGCCCAGCGGCCCGGGAGCACGCAATGAACCCGCTGGACCAGCTGCAACCGCTGATCGCCCCGCCGGCGGTCAGCCTGTGGCCGCCCGCGCCCGGCTGGTGGGTGCTGCTCGCCCTGCTGCCGCTGCTGGCCTGGGGGCTATGGCGGGTTCGCCATTGGCGCCCGACCAAGCGCCCGATCGTACGCGCCGAGCTGCCTCTGGACCCAGTGCGCGTGGAAGCGCTGGCCGAACTTGCCCGCCTGCCGCGCCCGTACGACGGCGCGCCGGCCGGCGCCTGGCTGCAGCAGATCAACGCGCTGCTCAAGCGCCTGTGCCGCAACCACTACCCCGGTGCCAACAGCCATACCCTCAACGGCCGGCAATGGCTGGCGTTTCTCGACAACCGCTGCCCGGCCGCCGGCCTGACCCGTTGGATGGTGCTGGTCGAAGGTGCCTACAAGCCCGAGTGCAAGCTCGACGACAAGGCCATCGCCGGGCTTGCCCAGGCGGTCGAAACCTGGATCCGCAAGCATGTTTGAGTTGGCCTGGCCGTGGATTTTTCTGCTGTTGCCGCTGCCCTGGCTCGCGCGGCTGGTGCTGCCCGCCGCCGACAGCGGCGAGCCGGTACTCAAGGTAGGCTTTCTCGATGAGCTCGAAGGCCTGGCCGGACGCCGGGCGCGGCTGAACCTGCCGACCTGGCGCCAGCAGGCGCCGTTCGTGGTCATCTGGGTGCTGCTACTGCTGGCTGCCGCGCGCCCACAATGGCTGGGCGACCCCGTACCGGTGGCGGCCAGTGGCCGCGACCTGCTGGTGGCGGTGGACGTGTCCGGCTCCATGGACTTCCCCGACATGCAGTGGAAGGACGACGAAATCAGCCGCCTGGACCTGGTCAAGGCGCTGCTCGGCGACTTTCTCCAGGACCGCGAAGGCGACCGAGTCGGCCTGATCCTGTTCGGCAGCGAGGCCTACCTGCAGGCCCCGCTGACGTTCGACCGGCGCACCGTACGCACCTTCCTCGACGAAGCGCAGATCGGCATCGCCGGCAAGAACACCGCCATCGGCGACGCCATTGGCCTGGCGGTCAAGCGCTTGCGCCAACGCCCGGCCCAGAGCCGCGTGCTGGTGCTGGTCACCGACGGCGCCAACAACGGCGGGCAGATCCACCCGCTGACCGCCGCCCGCCTGGCTGCCCAGGAAGGCGTGCGCATCTACACCATCGGCATCGGCGCCAACCCCGAGGCCAGCGGCACCCCCGGCCTGCTCGGTCTGAACCCGAGCCTGGACCTGGACGAAGCCTCGCTCAAGGAGATCGCCGAACTGACCCACGGCACCTATTTCCGCGCCCACAACGGCGCCGAACTGGACGCCATCGGCGATGCCCTCGACCAGCTGGAGCCGGTGGCCCAGCAACCGACCCAGGCGCGCACCGCCAAGGCCCTGTACGCCTGGCCGCTGGCCCTGGCGCTGCTGTTGAGCGTATTGCTGGTGGTGGCCGTGCAATGGCCGGACAACCTGCTCCAGCGCCTACTGCGCCGGCCACGCTTCCTGCAGCCGCACCCGGAATGGCGCCAGCGCCTCAAGCGCCTGCGCCTGAGGAGGCGGCGATGATCGAACTCTGGCCACAATGGCTGCGCCCGCTCTGGCTGTTGGTGGTGCCCCTGCTCGGCTGGCTGCTGTTCAAGCTGTGGCATCGGCGCAAGCGTGCCGGGCGCTGGCAGATGATCCTGCCGCCGCAATTCCATGCCGTGCTGCTCGGCGGCGGCAAGGGCCAGGCCAGCAAGCTGCCCTGGGTAGCCCTGGGCCTGGCCTGGCTGCTGGTGGTCCTGGCCCTGCTCGGCCCCAGTTGGCAACGCCTCGAAGAAACCCGCCAGCGCCCTGCCGACCCGCTGGTGATCCTGCTCGAGCTGACCCCGCAGATGCTCGCCGAGGACAGCGCGCCCAACCGCCTGGAACAGGCCCGGCGCAAGGTCCTGGACCTGCTCGAGCACCGCCGCGACAGCCAGACTGCCCTGGTAGTGTATGCCGGCAGCGCACATACCCTGGTGCCGCTGTCCGACGACCTGGGCACCACGCGCAACCTGCTCGAGGCCGTCGACCCGTCGATCATGCCGCAACCCGGCCAGCGCGCGGACCTCGCCGTACAGAAAGGCCTGGCCCTGCTGGCCCAGAGCGGCCTGGGCCAGGGTCGCCTGCTGCTGATCGGCTCCTCCCTGAACGAGCAGGAACGCACCGGTATCCTCAAGGCCCTCGGCCGCCAGGGCCCGAGCTTGTTGATGCTGGGGGTCGGCAGCGCCGAAGGCGCCCCCGTGCGTCAGGCCAACGGTGAGTTCCTCAAGGATGAGCAAGGCGGCATCCTTGTGCCGCGCCTGGACGGCGCCAGCCTCAAGGCCTTCATCAACGGCACCGGCGGACGCTATCGCCATGCCCGTATCGACGACCTGGACCTGCGTGGCCTGGGCCTGTTCGACACCCCCCGCGCCCTGCGCAACGACGGTCAGACAATGCAGCTCGACAGCTGGGCCGACCAGGGCCACTGGCTGCTGCTGCCCCTGCTGTTGCTGGCAGCCTGCGCCGGTCGGCGTGGCTGGTTGTTCTGCCTGCCCTTGCTGCTGGCCTTGCCACAACCGAGCCAGGCCTTCGAATTCAACGACCTGTGGCTGCGCCCTGACCAACAAGGCCAGCGTCTATTGGAGCGACAACGCCCCACCGAGGCCGCCCGGCACTTCCAGGACCCACAATGGCGCGGCGTGGCGCTGTACCAGGCCGGCGACTACGAAGGCGCCGCGCGGGCCTTCGCCCAGGGCAGTAATGCCGCGGCCCATTACAATCGGGGCAACGCCCTGGCCCGCGCCGGCGAACTGGAGGCCGCGCTGGATGCCTACGAACAAGCCCTGGAACGCCAACCCGACCTGCAACCAGCACTGGACAACCAGGCCTTGGTCCAGCAATTGTTGCAACAACGCCAGGCCAAGGCCGAGGAACAACCGGCCGACAGCGATGCCCAAGGCACGCCCGGCAACGAGACCGAAGGCAACAGCAGCTCGGCGGCCAACCCGGCCCAGGGCACACCTGGCAGCGAAGAACAGGGCGCCGCCGAAGAACCCGGCGAAGGCGCCAGCAACGAGCAGGCCCAGGGCGGCAACCAGCCCGGCGCTGACGATGGGGTGACCCAGCCACCGCAGCGGCCGGCTTCCACCAGCCTGGATGCCGAACAGCGCCAGGCGCTGGAGCAATGGTTGCGGGAGATTCCCGACAACCCCGCCCAGCTGCTACGGCGCAAATTCTGGTATGAACAGCAATTGCATCAGGACAACCCACGATGAGTCGCCTCGGCGTCTTCCTACTCAGCCTGTTGTGGCTTCTCCAGGCCCAGGCGCAACCGACCTTGCAGGCCAGCGTCGACCGCACGCGCCTGCAGGCCGGCGAAACCCTGGAACTGACCCTGGAAAGCCAGGATGTCACGCAGTTCGGCAAGCCCGATCTGCGCGCCCTGGAAGGCGACTTCGAAGTGCGCGGCACGCGCCAGCTCAACAGCCTGCACACCCTGGACGGCGAGACCCGCGCCAGCACCCGCTGGATCATCACCCTGCTGCCGCGGCGCAGCGGCAGCCTGCGCATCCCTGAACTGCAGCTAGGCCGCTCGCAGAGCCAGGCCATCGAGCTGCAGGTGTTGCAGGCCGACGCCAGCCGCCCGGAACGCGCCGCCCAGGTGTTCATCGAGGCCACCCTCGACCGCCAGGACGTCTATGTCCAGGCCCAGGCCGTGCTGACCCTGCGCATCTACCATTCGGTGCCGCTGTACGACGACAGCAGCCTGAGCCCCCTGCAGCTGGACAACGCCAAGGTCGAGCCGCTGGGCGAGTCGCGCACCTATGAAAAGGAAATCGACGGGGTCCGCCACGGGGTGATCGAGACCCGCTATGCGCTCTACCCGCAACAAAGCGGCAGCCTCGATATCCCGGCACTGACCTTCACCGCCACCGCCGCCGACAGCGGTGTGCAGCCAGCCGGCACGCCCCGAGTCGGCCGCCAGGTTCAGGTCAGCTCGCTGCCGCTGCACCTTGGCGTGCGGCCGATCCCCAGCGCCTGGCCAACCGACCAGCCCTGGCTGCCGGCCCGCAGCCTGAGCCTGGAAGAACACTGGAACCCAGAACCCAACGGCCAGCCCACGCAGATCGGCGACTCCCTGACCCGCAGCATCACCCTGCGCGCCGAAGGGCTGTCCAGCACCCAGCTGCCTCAATTACCGGCCACCGAAATCCATGGCCTGCGCCGCTACCCCGACCAGCCGCTGCTGCGCAACGAGATCAACGAACGCGGCATGACCGCCAACCGTGAAGAACGCGAGGCGCTGGTCCCCACCCATAGCGGCGACCTGGCCCTGCCAGCCCTGGACGTCACCTGGTGGAACACCCGCGAAGATCATCTGGAACACAGCAGCCTGCCGGCACGCACCCTGACCGTGCAGGACAACCCGGCCCTCAGCGGCGAAACGCCGGTCAGCGACACCAGCAGCGGCACGGCCCTGCTCTGGCCGTGGCAATTGGCGACGGTGCTGCTGGCCCTGACCTCCGTGCTGGGTTTTGCCCTGTGGTGGCGCGCACGCTCGCAACCGGCCATCTTGCGCGCCGCACAGAGCGGGCCAAGCCCACGCACCCTGCTGGACGACCTCAAGCGCGCCTGCCAGGCCAACGACCCCCAGGCCACCCGCCAGGCCTTGGATGCCTGGGCGCGCCAGCAACCGGAAACCCTCGCCGAGATGGCCGCCCGTTTCGTGCCGTTGTCGGACGCGCTGGATGGATTGAACGGGGCGCTGTACAGCGAGAGCGGTCAGTATTGGCAGGGTGAGGACTTGTGGAGAGCGATCGGCACGATTCCGCCGGCGGAGCAGGTGTTGTTGCCGGCGGGTGAAAGCACAAGCTTACCCCCGCTCTACCCGAAGTGAGGCTTGAAACAGAGCACGCCTGAAATCCCCAAGCCTCCAGCGGCCCCAAGCAATCGATGGCGGGGCCGACCAACCCGGCTTAAATCATCCGCTGGCCCTCGAACGGGTTCCAGCCCTGCTGACCCGTTGTCTGCTTCAGGTAATACGCGCGGTGGGTGAGGAAGCTGTAAAGGAACGCAAAGTGAGCTTGCCCTGAGTCCGGTAGACCTCGCGGTGCAGGTCGTCGCGCTCCGTGTCGCTGATGGCTTGGCTATCCAGGTTCAGCTGGAAAAACGCATAGAGACAGTATCGCGCCCCTAAGAATTTTGCGTGAAAAATCAAAACGTTAACTTACTTTTCTTTGCAGAGCGCAACGGTTTCCATGCAATTAATAACCCAGCAGCCCCAAGCTCGGCATTAACATATTCCAAGTCCTCCTCCTTGACCTCCCACACCCACATCCTATTTAAGCTTGGCTTTAACAGCCCACGCCGCTTTTCGCTAAGAATCCAGTCCTGCAACTTGCCATCCCCTACCTGTAGATTGAGGTGCGCCTCATTTATAACGTTTAGCGGATACACCATCCTCAACATTTTATTTTTGTACCGTTCCGCCCCTTTAAACCTCCCTCCTGTTTCCTTATTGAATAGTATTGGATTTTCGTAATCGTACACACTAATCAGATTTTCCCCGCCAGCATAATAAAAGCCTTCCGAGACATCGTCTACCGAATAAAATATTGCGTACCTAAACTCGCTCAACTCGCCCAACTCCTCGACAAACTCTAAAAATTTATCTCTTCCAAAATGTTGGTCTAGGCATTGCGCATCGAAATGATAAAAACCTCCGAAATCGGTTGTCGTGTATCCGAATGAGGCATCCCAGAGATTACTGCTCTCGCTTGTACAATAAAGCCTGAACGATGTTGCCCTACCAGCTTCAATTTCACCTTTTAGTTCAACCCGTGAAACTTCGATAAAGTCAATATCCTCGTCAGCTCTATCCTCACGATATCGATAATATCCTGAAGCTGTTACATCAAGCTTTATAACCCGAAAAAAAAGCAATCCGATTTCGTATGCCAATTTAGCAGAAATCTCTTCAATCCCGTAAACCGCCATTGCTTTAGCTGCGCCCATAGCATTCCACCTATATACTACCGATCAGATTATCCAAGGCACTCTTTACTTTCGAGGCATCATAAGGATGTTTCAATACAACAATACTTCCCTGCCCGATGCTCGGCAAATTATTCATTGCCGTCTGATTCCGCACAGTTAATAATGGCAATTTCCTTCCCATATCAGTTTTAGACGCAAGCTCTATGGCGTGCACCCTTCCAGATTTATCAATAGCCATGATATCAGGTCGTCGCCCTGATACTCCTTTACCGTTGGCGAAGCTATATGATCTATTCAAATAGATTTCTTTGAACTTCCCGCTCATGGCCAGCTTATTAGCGATAACCTCAGAGAACTGGTTGTGGCCAGGCGTACCATCTTTCTGGCCCTTTCCGAATATCTTGGCTTCATTAACTTCCCGCATTGAGCACGGGGAAAGTCCCAGAGGATCAACCCATGTTATCGGGCTGGGCACATAAGCATATATATTGCTTCCACCTTCTAATCCTATAGGATCCTGTGTAACAAATCGCCCGACCCCCGGATCGTAATACCTAAATAAGTTATAATATAGGTCAATCTCCAAGTCGAAATACTGCCCTTGGAAGCGCAAATTCTGCTCAACCATATTGACGGCTAATTGATGAATCTCTCCCCATGAGCGATACGTCGCCTGCCAAACGATCTCACCGTCGCTATCCGTCAGCTCCAGCGGCGTACCGATCTGGTCGGTATGGAAATAGTAGACCTTCTGCCCTTTCCCTTCGATGCGATCGACACGTGCCAAGGGCGCATAGCTTCCCGGCTCGTACAAGTACAAGATGTTCTGCCCCGGCGTCTCCTCACGCAGCATCCGCAACCCTTGCCAGAGGAAGCGTTTCTGCTCGACCTCGCCGTTGATTTCCGACTGCTTCGCTACCCGCCGTCCCAAGCTGTCATAACGGTAGTGCCCGATACTCTCCAGCTTGCCATTGACCAATGTCTCGGCACGTACCAGCCGGTTTTCGCAGTCATAGGCAAAATACTGCAGCGTGCTGTGCCCCGAGCGCTTCTCGATCAAATTGCCCCAGGGGTCGTAGCTATACTCCTGGTCCCGCCACTGTTTGATCCGGTTGTCCTTGACCTTGGCGAACTGGCGGGCGTTGAAGTCCAGGCGGTTGGCCGCCGCGTCGTAACGAAACTCTTCGCTACCTATCAGCGAGCCGGTATCGCGGCTGCGTAATTGGCCGTTGGCTTCGTATTCGTATTTGACCTCGCCGCGTAGCTTGTCGAGCGTACGTACCAGTTCACCCGCAGGGTCGTACTGATAACGGCGGTGGATCGGGTTGTAGGCATGCTCCACCAGCAGCGAGGTATTGATGCCGGTGTTGTGCACTTGCGAGAGCTTGTCGGCTGGCAAGGTCGAGGCGAATTGCCAGGCCTTGCGCCCCATGGCGTCATAACCGAAGCAACTGGTGAGCTTGCCCTGAGTCCGATACACCTCGCGGTGCAGGTCATCGCGCTCCATGTCGCTGATCACCTGACCATCCAGGTTCAGCTGATGCAGGTGCCCGCTGCCGTAGTACAGGTGGTTGACCTTGCGGCCGTCCGGCAATGTTAGGGTGGTCAGATTGCTGAGTGGATCGTACTCGTAGCCGAGTGTGCCGGCGGGCGTGATTTCTTTCGTCAGCCGGCCGAGCAGATCGTAGGCGTACTCCAGCTTTTCGTCGCCGATCCCAAGCTGCTTGCCGATCCCGGTCGGTTGCCGCTCGATGCTCAGCAACCGGTCGCCGTCGTCGTACGCGAAGGTCTGGCTCGCATCGCGGTTGATCTTGGCGACCAACCGGCCAATGGTGTCACGCTCGAACAGCGTGTGCCGTTCCGGGCGTTCGGCGTTTTCGCCATAGCCAATCTCATCCAGTCGGGTGAGATGACCTCCGACGTTGTAGCTGAAGCGACGCGTCAGGTTGTCCACCCGTACTTCTTCGACCAAGCGGTCCGACGCATCATAGGCAAAGCTGTAGGTCGCGTTGTTCTCGTTGACCAACGCGGTCAGGCGAATGGCTTTGTCGTACTCGTAGCGAATTCGCTGGCCCTTGGCATCCTGGCGGCTGCTGGGCAAACCCCGGGCCGTGCGCAGCAGGCGGGTGGTCTGGCCCTTGCCGTCGGTGTGTGCGATTACCTGGCCGAGGGTGTTGTAGGTGAAGGTTTCCGAGGTACCGTCCGGGTGGGTGATCTTCAGCACCTCACCGTCCGGCTTGCGCTCCAGCGTGGTGGTCTGGTTCAGCGCGTCGGTGACGGCGACCAGGTGCTGGCGCTCGTCGTAGCGGTAGTAGGTGCTCTTGCCCGAACAGTCCTCGAAGCGTTCGACCTGGGCGTAGGCGTTCCACCACAGGTACTTGGATTTGAAGTTCGCATCGATGATGGTGTGCGGCAGGCCATCTTCGCCGTTGAGGTATTCGGTTTTGTTGCCTAGCGGGTCGATCTCGGCGACCAGGTTGCCCTTGTCGTCATAGCGGGACTTCCACAGGCTGCCATCCGGGAAACGCGTTTCAGTCACCAGTGGCGTCGCGAAGTGGTGCTTGTAGGTGATCTTGCGGCCCAGCGGGTCGGTTTCTGGTCCAGTGCTTGACCACGCGCGGTTTACCGTCCCAGGTTTACCAGTGATATTTATAAGCCAGTTTTAGACATTAGAATTAAGAGGGGCTGCGCAGCCCTCTTAAAATAGACATTTTTTAAGATCTTTAATGATATGTGGCGCCCCCAAGAACAACGCTCGACAGCCTGCGCCCTTAACACCTTTCTTTAGGCAACCGAGTTCGAGCTAGGCGGAAACCAAAGTCAAACTAAGCCAAAGTAGCACTCAATGAAATCATTGAAGTTTCGCCACTGAGGGGACGAGTTCCCAGACTTGAAGTCCTCAAGACTTTTTCCAAGGGAGAGTTCTACTACCTCTCCCGTCTTAGAGTTATAAAAATATCCACTTTCGCCCTCGAAACTATCCAAGGGAATATACTCAGCACGCAACCCGAGCGTATGATGAGTCCGCTGCAAAGCTAAATCAAAATTAGTATTCCTAGAAAACCAACAAAGCTGGTAAAGCTCATGACCGTTCGATAAAAAAGTCGAACCGTCTTCAGCATGCAAATAAAACTCTGCACAATCTGAATGAAGATCAACACCCAGCTTCAACAATTCGACTTCGTAGTCTGAACTAGCGTCATCGTACCACCACCCCTCTCGACGACAATAATCCTTAACTTTATTAGACAGCATAAATCACCCGCAATTCAATTTGTTTGATCGAATACTTTTCTCAATCCGAGCTCTTGACATCCAATAACTTCTAAAATTTTTTAAATAGCCCAAAAAAATTAAACCTCAGAGAAATCACCCCCAGGGCGCATAAATAAAATTCTCATCAATCTTTTCGAATTCCAACCCAGCTAAGTTCTGTTCGAGGCAGTGAGCTCTAAAGACAGACGAGCAAACAATTTGCTTCAACTCTTCGCAATAAAATAAGTCATCTGAAACATCGGCTCTTGGAACAAATTTATCAATGCGATCATAGACTGGAATAATATTTTCACGCTCGTCAACTTGGCGTAGTAACCCCTCATCCATAAGCGTATACATAGAGCTTTCAATATCCAGGAGCGAATACCTGCTAAGAACTAAGAATAAATTATATTCCCCATCTGGCTTCATGCCGCCACGAAGAGTAACTTTGAGGGGGATCGAAATAAACCTACATCGATATTTTTTGCAAAAATCAACGAATTTCGAAGATGCGATATACTGCTCAAAAATCACATCTACATCAAATGCATCCAGGCCTATTTCAAGCTCATACGAATCACAAAAAATACGTAACTCCGGATTTTCAACAACTTGATTAAACTCAGGTAGCTGCGGCCTCCAAACCTCGTCAAAAAAAAGTGGAACACCGTCAATTTCAGCCGCACTAACAACATAAAATTCTTTCATGAGCCCTCACAATAATCTACCCGTAACGGAATCCACTTCAAACAGCCCATTTTTAAGACCAGATCTTGCCCAGTCCTGGATGTTTTTTATACCCAAAACTAGTTGAGTGTCGCTTAGCTGCGGGGCCAACTTATTTAGCTCTATCAATTTTTTACCAACCGCAGCCGTATAAAGATCATGATTAGTCCAGTGCCCTGGCAAATCTATAAACTGTACATTCTTTTTATCCGGCAAGAAGATGCCGTTTGAGGCGCCATCCCCATCAAATCCAATCCCTTTTAATCTTTTGAACATGGAGCTAAAAATTGGTTTGTTCATCAATTGCTCAGGTATCAGATGGTGATTCCCCATTCCATCTGCGGCCCTATGCCCCATATTTCTCCCAAGCTTTGTGGAACACCATCCGAGCGGATCTATTTCTTGAACAGGACTAGCTGTGTAAGAATAGCTGTTTATTCCACCTGCTAAGCCAATTGGATCCTGAGTAACAAAGCGTCCTACCTCAGGATCATAGTACCTAAAGGTATTGTAATGTAGGCCCGTCTCTTCGTCTGAGTACTGTCCTTGGAAGCGCAGATTCTGCTCGATTTTATTGACGGTTAGCTCTTCAATCGTCCCCCACGAACGATACGTCGCCTGCCAAACGATCCCACCTTCGCTATCCGTCAGCTCCAGCGGCGTGCCGATCTGATCAGTATGGAAGTAGTAGACCTTCTGCCCTTCTCCCTCGACCTGATCGACACGTGCCAAGGGCGCGTAACTCCCCGGCTCATAGAAATACAGAATACTCTGCCTCGGCGTCTCCTCACGCAACATCCGCAGCCCTTGCCAGAGGAAGCGTTTCTGCTCGACCTCGCCGTTGATTTCCGACTGCTTCGCAACCCGCCGCCCCAAGCTGTCATAACGGTAGTGCCCGGTGCTTTCCAGCTTGCCATTGACCGTTGTTTCCGCCCGCACCAACCGGTTCTCGCAGTCATAGACAAAGTGCTGCAGCTTGCTATGCCCCGAGCGCTTCTCGATCAGGTTGCCCCAGGGGTCGTAGCTATACTCCTGGTCCCGCCACTGCTTGATCCGGTTGTCCTTGACCTTGGCGAACTGGCGGGCGTTGAAGTCCAACCGGTTGGCCGCCGCGTCGTAACGAAACTCCTCGCTACCTATCAGCGAGCCGGTATCGCGGCTGCGTAATTGGCCGTTGGCTTCGTATTCGTATTTAACCTCGCCGCGTAGCTTGTCGAGGGTACGTACCAGTTCGCCTGCAGGGTCGTACTGGTAACGGCGGTGGATCGGGTTGTAGGCATGCTCCACCAGCAGCGAGGTATTGATGCCGGTGTTGTGCACTTGCGAGAGCTTGTCGGCTGGCAAGCTCGAGGCGAATTGCCAGGCCTTGCGCCCCATCGCATCGTAACCAAAGCAACTGGTGAGCTTGCCCTGGGTCCGGTAGACCTCACGGTGCAGGTCATCACGCTCCATGTCGCTGATCACCTGGCCGTCCAGGTTCAGCTGGTGCAGGTGCCCGCTGCCGTAGTACAGATGGTTGACTTTGCGGCCATCCGGCAGGGTCAATGTGGTCAGGTTGCTGAGCGGGTCGTATTCATAACGGAGCGCGCCGGCGGGCGTGACTTCCTGTGTTAACCGGCCGAGCAGATCGTAGGCGTACTCCAGCTTCTCTTCCGTGATCCCAAGCTGCTTGCCGATCCCGGTCGGTTGCCGCTCGATGCTCAGCAACCGGTCGCCGTCGTCGTACGCGAAGGTCTGGCTCGCATCGCGGTTGATCTTGGCGACCAACCGGCCAATGCTGTCACGCTCGAACAGCGTGTGCCGTTCCGGGCGTTCGGCATTTTCGCCGTAGCCAATCTCATCCAGTCGGGTGAGATGACCTCCGACGTTGTAGCTGAAACGCCGGAAAACAAGCCAAACCATTAGCGACAAACTAACAGCACGCCAAAATCAAACCTTAAATCAAATGTAGGTTTTTTGCCACCTTCCACCACTCTGCAGCTCTCGACTGGCAATCATGAACACACCGTCAGTCAAAGAAAGAGTCAAGCGAAACAAAGAGGCCAAGCCCTTGGTTTTCTTGATGACAACTGACACTCTCTTTTCACTAACCCCAACAATCTCAATTTGATCACTTCCTTCGTCATATTCAGGATGTCTACCGCAAACCAAATTCCCTACTCGATCATAGTTCCTCCCCCCCTTCAGTACGTATTTATTGAAGATATCCAAAAGCTCATTACGCATAACTTCCTCAATATCCGACCCAAGCAAGTCATCATCAAAACCCTCGACATTTTTCTTATAACAATCCGCCTCCCAACCATGCATCTCACTCATAAAGCCTTTCAATACCAATATACACTCATCGCTCAAATTAGTTACTGAATACTTTACCATCGACGATTTCCCCATTCCTGAATCATTGTAAATAACTTTAGTTGGCCTCGTATTTGATTTCGCCGCGCAGCCTGTCCAGCATGCGCACCAATTCACCCGCCGGGTCGTACTGATAACGGCGGTGGATCGGATTGTAGGCATGCTCCACTAGCAGCGAGGTATTGATGCCGGTGTTGTGCACTTGCGAGAGCTTGTCGGCCGGCAAGGTCGAGGCAAACTGCCAGGCCTTGCGCCCCATCGCATCGTAGCCAAAGCAACTGGTGAGCTGGGGCCGGTAGACCTAGCATTCACTATTTACAAATATATAGTTTTGTTACGGCGCACTTTCCGGTGACCACTACACCTAAGCATTAGGGATAATACAGATCCTCTCCCTCCTCTGTTTGGACCACCATTCTATAAGCGACCGCCCATGATTCTTCGTCCTGTGGACAAGGAGGTGTCTTACTTCCAAAAATAAATACAGTATCCCCAACCTTAAGCCGACCGCTTAATTGATTATTTAAATCCACCACTTGGAATTGATGCAAAAACACCATTGGCACATTATCCAAATATGCCCATCTAGGTTCGCCCACCCATTTGGGTGGTTCGGCCATGAAAACAAATTGATCTTTAAGCTTCTCGGCAAGCCATTTTTTTCTATTCTTAGGAGCCCCTTCTTTCTCATAAATTAAAAAAAGATTTTTCATGAAGCCGTCTGCTTGCTCATCATCTACAGAGCCCGCAAACTTTGCAGACACCATTATTGCATCTGCACAAAAATAATTAAATTCACTAAGCACCATTCAACCCTCTCAAACTTACCATTGACCGATGGTCTTTGTAATACTTTGAAGCTCCCACCCCAAATTTCTATATGCGTCCATAGAGGCATGTCCCCATGGCGTAGCCTTTGTCAAGTTCCAACTTTCATTAGCCACCCCAGATCCCATTCGCTGTGGAAGGTATTGATGATGAAGCTCCAAAGGCGCATTAATTTCTACGACTTGCCCTACACGTCCCCGAGCCCTATTCCAAGCTGTATCTTTATACTTCACCTTAACCCGCATCATCGGCGCTCTGCCGGAAAGCATTCTATTAATATTTCTACTGGAGTACTGCCCAGGCATTGAATTTTTAGCTTCATTCTTCCAATAATTTTTCTTGGCCGTACTCCAGCAAAGAAGCCCCCATGGATCGGCCCAAATCATCGGATTTGGAGCAAAATCGTAGAGGTTTACCCCCCCTAATACCCCTACTGGATCTTGAGTAATAAATCTTCCTACTATTGAGTCATAATACCGGAGCGTATTGAAATGCAGTCCTGTTTCGCTATCCAAGTACTGCCCTTGGAAGCGCAGATTCTGCTCAACCTCATTGACGGCTAATTGCTCAATCTCTCCCCATGAGCGATACGTCGCCTGCCAAACGATCTCACCGTCGCTATCCGTCAGCTCCAGCGGCGTACCGATCTGGTCAGTATGGAAGTAATAGACCTTCTGCCCTTCCCCTTCGAGCTGATCGACACGTGCCAGCGGTGCGTAACTCCCCGGCTCATAGAAATACAGAATGCTCTGCCCCGGCGTCTCCTCACGCAGCATCCGCAGCCCTTGCCAGAGGAAGCGCTTCTGCTCGACTTCGCCGTTGATTTCCGACTGCTTCGCTACTCGCCGCCCCAAGCTGTCATAACGGTAGTGCCCGGTGCTTTCCAGCTTGCCATTGACCGTTGTTTCTGCCCGCACCAACCGGTTTTCGCAGTCATAGGCAAAATACTGCAGCGTGCTGTGCCCCGAGCGCTTCTCGATCAGGTTGCCCCAGGGGTCGTAGCTATACTCCTGGTCCCGCCACTGTTTGATCCGGTTGTCCTTGACCTTGGCGAACTGGCGGGCGTTGAAGTCCAGGCGGTTGGCCGCCGCGTCGTAACGAAACTCTTCGCTGCCTATCAGCGAGCCGGTATCGCGGCTGTGTAATTGGCCGTTGGCTTCGTATTCGTATTTGACCTCGCCGCGTAGCTTGTCGAGCGTGCGTACCAGTTCACCCGCCGGGTCGTACTGATAACGGCGGTGGATGGGGTTATACGCATGCTCCACCAACAATGAAGTATTGATACCGGTGTTGTGCACTTGCGAGAGCTTGTCGGCTGGCAAGGTCGAGGCGAATTGCCAGGCCTTGCGCCCCATCGCATCGTAACCAAAGCAACTGGTGAGCTTGCCCTGGGTCCGGTAGACCTCACGGTGCAGGTCATCACGCTCCATGTCGCTGATCACCTGGCCGTCCAGGTTCAGCTGGTGCAGGTGCCCGCTGCCGTAGTACAGATGGTTGACTTTGCGGCCATCCGGCAGGGTCAATGTGGTCAGGTTGCTGAGCGGGTCGTATTCATAACGGAGCGCGCCGGCGGGCGTGACTTCCTGTGTTAACCGGCCGAGCAGATCGTAGGCGTACTCCAGCTTCTCTTCCGTGATCCCAAGCTGCTTGCCGATCCCGGTCGGTTGCCGCTCGATGCTCAGCAACCGGTCGCCGTCGTCGTACGCGAAGGTCTGGCTCGCATCGCGGTTGATCTTGGCGACCAACCGGCCAATGCTGTCACGCTCGAACAGCGTGTGCCGTTCCGGGCGTTCGGCATTTTCGCCGTAGCCAATCTCATCCAGTCGGGTGAGATGACCTCCGGGGTTGTAGCTGAAACGCCGGGTCAGGTTGTCCACCCGTACTTCTTCGACCAAGCGGTCCGACGCATCGTAGGCAAAGCTGTAGGTCGCGTTGTTCTCGTTGACCAGGGCGGTAAGACGCAAAGCCTTGTCATATTCGTACCGCACCCGCTGCCCTTTGGCGTCCTGGCGGCTGCTGGGCAGGCCTCTTGAAGTGCGCTGCAGGCGGGTGGTCTGGCCCTTGCCGTCGGTGTGTGCGATTACCTGGCCGAGGGTGTTGTAGGTGAAGGTTTCCGAGGTGCCGTCCGGATGGGTGATCTTCAGCACTTCACCGTCCGGCTTGCGCTCCAGCGTGGTGGTCTGGTTCAGCGCGTCGGTGACGGCGACCAGGTGCTGGCGCTCGTCGTAGCGGTAGTAGGTGCTCTTGCCCGAGCAGTCCTCGAAGCGTTCGACCTGGGCATGGTTGTTCCACCACAGGTACTTGGACTTGAAGTTCGCATCGATGATGGTGTGCGGCAGGCCATCTTCGCCGTTGAGGTATTCGGTTTTGTTGCCTAGCGGGTCGATCTCGGCGACCAGGTTGCCCTTGTCGTCATAGCGGGACTTCCACACGCTGCCATCCGGGAAACGGGTTTCGGTCACCAGTGGCGTCGCAAAGTGGTGCTTGTAGCTGATCTTGCGGCCCAGTGGGTCGGTTTCCTCGACCAGGCGGCCAAAGTCGTCGTATTTGAGCGCCAGCTGGTTACCGTCGGGCAAGGTGAGGCCGACGATGTTGCCGAACGCGTCGAAATCGATGTTGTAGCGTTCACCACCGAAATCCCGGCTGGCGATGACGCGGTTGTCCTCGTTGTACTGGATCTCCAGTTCGCGGCCCAACACGTCGGTCGCCCAACTGGTACGTTGGCCGAAGTCGTAGCGAAAATGATAATGCTCGCCGTCGCTGGTCCAGTGCTCGACCACGCGTGGTTTACCGTCCTGGGTTTGCCAGCGGTATTCGCACATCAGGCCAAGCGCATTGCTGTGGCGTACCATCAGGCCGTCGGCGTAGTGGAAATGCCGGATGGAATCGCCGTTGCGGTTGATGACCTCGATCAGTTGGCCGTTATCGTCATAGCGATAGCGCACCAAAGTTTCCACAGCGCTGTCGCCCACCACGCGTTTGACGTCGGTAAGGCGCCCTAATGGATTGTCGTAGTGCAAGTGGACACGCACAGCGCCTGGTGCTGTGATGTCCGTCAGGCTGCCATTTGCGCTGTAGGTAAAATGCAAATAATGGCCCAGCGCATTCTCCAGACGCTGCAAAGGGACCCTGCTATTGTCGTTCGGCACTTCGCCGAAGTAGAAAAAAACATTGTCCAGCGTTTGCAGAATGTAGTGCCCACCTGCGGTACGCACGAGGTGGATGTGCTCATGGGGGTTGTAGATGCTTTCGCCGGGCTCCAGATCGATGAACGGAACGCTGCGGCCTTGGTTGTCGGTGAGGTAGACAAAGCCACCCTTGCGGCGCAGATTCTGCTCCCAGGGCAAGATCCAACCCCGTCCCAGCGCGCGCTCTACGGCAAGATCGCTAGCGTAGAAGCGAGACCATTCGATAGGCATCAACCCCGGCAACACGAAGTCTGTTTCATCGCCCAGCAGTTTACGGCCATTGGTCAGGTCTACCGGGTTTCCGATAAAGCCACCAATCGCTCGCTCCACGGCGGGGCCAATGATGTAGCGCCCGGCAAGGTAGCTTGCCGCAATCGTAGCCCCTACTCGCAAGGCACAAGGGCCGGCTGCCTTGAGACCCGCCTGTAGGCCCAGACGGCCGACCGACCAGACCGAGCGCCCCATGGACGCCACGACCATCAAGATATCGACGGTCACCCGTAGCCATTCGGGCACCTCCTCGTCCACCGGCAAATAGCGCGTGGTGCCGCCACCGATGTATACGTTGTTCGACCCGCCCGAAATCTTGGCGCCGCAGGTCAGCTTGTCGCCTTTGCGCGCCGCAGCGACACCGTTGATGAACACATTCGAGGAGCCCTCCGCCACCCGCACGGTCGCAGGGTGCTTGTCGCACTTTGCCGTACTCAAGGTGGCGAGGGCCGCGTTCCGCTGGTTGATGAACACGTTCGTCGAGCATCCGGCCAATTCTATCTGTCCAGCCGGTGAACTGAACGTTGAGCCAAATCGCTCGCCCATCATCGGAATCAGGCTGGCACCGATACCAACGGCTGCTGCCAACAGAAAACCACCAAAACCGGCGGTACAAATGGTGAAGCTCGCCGCTGTAGCGATCACCAAGCCAATCACCGCCCCCGCAAGAAATCCGGCCAAAGCACCGGTATGTTCAATTTCATCACCCCAACGTGCTGCTTCGAACATGACTCAGTCCTGAGTGACGTTATCGGATGATGCTGCAGCATCCTGGCGTGGCTGGAAGCTGTTCAAGAGCGCAAGCCAGCTCTCGTTCTGCTTGCCGTTGAAGTCGGCCTGGCTGGTCGTCGAGAAAACCAGGATACGCCCTGGGGCAACCTCGAATGCGGCCTGGCGTTGATAGACGGGGCGGCCATCGTTGAGGTAATAACCTTCTATCTGGACGCCCATCAGAGGCTGGCTGGACGATAACTGCGCGGGCTTGCGGGCGAGTACGGTGTAGCCACGCAGCTTGGACGCGATCAGTTTCACCTGACGGTCGATATAGGCATCGAGGTCCTCGGCAGGCAGAACGTTGTCTCGCGAAATCGTGATGTTCAACGGTGCGGGGATATTGCTGCCCAAGATGAACATGTTCACCGTCCGATCCTGGAAGCCTTCCGGCAACGTGATGCTGCCTTCCTGAAGCTGATAGTCCATGGGTTTCAAATTCCATTTGAAAGAAAAAATTACTGAGCCGTCATCCCGGCCAGCATGGCCTCGAACTCAATCAGCCAATCGGCCAGCGGCGCCTGGGCTGGGTCGATCTGGGTAGACACCTCGAGCCAGTGGCGGATGTCGCTCTCGTGGGTGATGATCGTGCACACCGTACGCCCGTGCCGGCGCGCTTGGCCAAGCTGGAACTCATAGTCGAGTGCTACTGCCGGGTGCCCTGCCAACAACGTTTCGGCCTGGCGTACCAAGGTCAGTTCGGCATGGCAGTCGCGCAGCTTCTTCACATACGCGTCTATGGCCGTGGGCAGTTCCAGGTCATCTGGTGCGCCTCTCAGGCAAGCCCTGAACATGACCTCGCAGCCGGCGAACTCCAACGTGGTTTCGATGGTTCGAAAGCTGAAGCCTGCGGGTACCCGCATATCGAGCCCGGCGATGCGTAACGCATTGCTCTGCGCATTCAACGGCAATGCCTGGACAGGGGCGGGCATCGCACTCAGGGCCTGGGCGGCCTCACGCTCCTGCTCGGCCTGTCGCCGTGCGAGCGCCTCGGCAGCCTCACGCTTTTGGGAAATCCTGTCGTAGATGCTCGTGGTGGCCATCGCTACGCCTTGTTCGTCGATATCGACACGGTCACTGCCGTGGCGATTGCTTCGATCGGTGTGGGGTTGGCCAGGTTGTGAAACTTGAACAGGCGGCGGTTATGCGGCAACAGCAGCGCTGCGGCCAGGTCCATGGTCATGCGAGATCTCCTTGAAAGTACGGCCAGCACGCTTATGCGATGCTCAGCTGCTCCGATCCAGCGGGCACTCAGCCCGCACTCTGCCTAGCAGAAGCGGCCATCACGATGGGCTCACACGCCGATATGCCATGCGCGGCAGAGAGGCCAAAAGAAAACACCGGTAAAAGCTGCACTGTCAACGTGCTGGGGCCCGGAAACAATCGGCGAGGTAGAGTGGCCAGGCGATGCCTATTTGACACCATTCATACATTTGTTCCCCTTCCAAAAAGCACCGGCTTTCGCTGAATGCCCTGCCGCAGAGGGGTTTCCAGGTACGTGTCAGCGCACCATAGAAGTGGTTACCGACCTGCTCATGCCAACGCCTACCGCGCCCGACTCACATGCGAAGAAAAGTGTTTCATAACGTGGACTAACGTTCCAAAAAGCCAATGGCGGATACCTGGCGCTGCGGCTCAGCCTTCACCCTGCTCCCTCTCCCGCCGTGTTGAGTTACCATAGCCGCCCCTCTGAGAAGCTCATCATTCAAGCGAAGCACAAGCTTGCTTGACCCCACTCGACAGGTCATCCATGCGTCTGTTTCACACCTCCGACTGGCACCTGGGCCAAAGCCTGCACGGCCAGGAACGCGACTTCGAACATGCCTGCTTCCTCGACTGGCTGCTTGGCCAGTTGCGTCTGCGCCAGCCCGATGCCCTGTTGATCGCCGGCGATATCTTCGACACGGTCAACCCGCCGGTCAAAGCCCAGGAGCGGCTCTACGACTTCATCGTCCAGGCCCATGAGCAACAGCCCAAGCTCGACATCGTGATGATCGCCGGCAACCACGACTCCGGCTCGCGCATCGAGCTGCCCGCGGCCCTGATGCGGCGCCTGCGCACCCACGCGCTGGGGCGGGTGCACTGGCTCGATGAAGGCCAGCTGGATGCCGAGCGGCTGTTGATCCCGCTGACCAATGCCCGTGGCAAGGTCTGCGCCTGGTGCCTGGCCCTGCCCTTCCTACGCCCGGCGGAAGTCACCGGGCCGCAGCTGGGCGACGACTACCTGCAAGGCATCACCCAGGTGCACCAGCAACTGATCGAAGCCGCCCAGGCCAAGCGCAAGAAGGACCAGGCCCTGGTCGCCATCAGCCATGCACACATGGCCGGTGGCACGGTCTCGGAAGACTCCGAGCGCAGCCTGGTCATCGGCAACGCCGAAGCCCTGCCGGCGCGCCTGTTCGACAAGGCCATCAGCTATGTCGCCCTGGGCCACCTGCACAAGCCGCAGCGGGTCAACCGCGAGGAACGCATCCGCTACAGCGGCTCGCCGATCCCGCTGTCGTTCGCCGAGATCAACTACCCGCACCAAGTGCTGGAAGTGGAGCTCGACGGCGCCGAGCTGGTCAGCGTCGAGGCCCGCCTGGTACCCCGTGCGGTGGCCCTGCAACGTATCGGCCCGGCACCGCTGGGCGAGCTGCTGCAGCAGTTGACCGACCTGCCGGTGGTCGACCTGCTGGAAGACCCCAACCGCCAGCCCTGGCTGGAGGTGCGGGTGCGCCTGGACGAGCCACAGCCGGACCTGCGCCAGCAGATCGAAGGCGCCCTGGAGGGCAAGGCCGTGCGCCTGGTGCGCATCAGTGCCGAGTACGCTGGGCGCGGCAGCCAGGACGAGGATGAACGGGCGTTCGTCGAGCTGTCGCAGATGACTCCACAGGACCTGTTCAGCCGCGCCTGGGAGCAGGCCTATGGCAACCCCGTCGACGAGCAGGCCCTGGCCGACTTCGCCTTGCTTCTGCAGGACGTGCAGGAGGAGGAGGTGCAGCCATGAAGATCCTTGCCATTCGCCTGAAGAACCTGGCCTCGCTGGCCGGCCCGATCGACATCGACTTTACCGCCGAGCCCCTGGCCAGCGCTGGCCTGTTCGCCATCACCGGGCCCACCGGCGCAGGCAAGAGCACCTTGCTCGATGCCCTGTGCCTGGCGCTGTTCGGCACCGTGCCACGGCTCAACGATATCGGCCGGGAAGCCAAGGTGCCCGACGCCGATGGCGAGATCGCCACCTACGACCCGCGCAACCTGCTGCGCCGCGGCACCGGCAGCGCGTACGCCGAGGTGGATTTCGTGGGCATCGACGGGCACCGCTACCGCGCCCGCTGGGAAGCCAACCGCGCCCGTGAAAAAGCCAACGGCAAGTTGCAGCTCAGTCGCCAGAGCCTGTACGACCTGGACGCCGAGCAATTGCTGGGCAGCGGCAAGAACGAATACAAGCAGCTGGTCGAGGCGCGCCTGGGCCTGAACTTCGAGCAGTTCACCCGCGCGGTGATGTTGGCCCAAAGCGAGTTCGGCGCCTTCCTCAAGGCCGACGACAAGGACCGCAGCGAACTGCTGGAAAAACTCACCAACACGGCGATCTACACCCGCCTGGGCCAACGCGCCTTCAGCAAAGCCCGCGAGGCCGGCGAAGCGCACAACGATCTGAAGAAACAGGCCGAGCACCTGGTGCCGATGGCCGCCGAGGCCCGCGCCGAGCTCGACCAGCAGTTGGAGCAGGCCCAACAGCAGTTCAAGGCCGGTCAGGCGCGCCAGCGCCAACTGGAACAGCAGCGGGCCTGGCTCGATGAACAATGCAAGCTGCAGGCCCAGCACGCCGAGGCCCAGGCCGCCTTGCTAGCGGCCGAGCAAGGCTGGGAACAACTCGCCGAGCAGCGCCTGGACCTGCAACGCCTGGAACGCCTGGCCCCCCAACGCCACCAGTTCCACCGCCAGCAAGTATTGACCGCACAACTGGCGCCCCTGGCCGCAGAACTCGTCGACCAGCAGCGCCAGCAGGCCGACCTGCTGGTCTGCATCGGCGAGCTGGAGCAAGCGCTGGAGGCGGCGCGCCAGACCCTGGCGCACAACCAAGCCCAGCACAGCGAAAACGCCCCTCTCCTGCGCCAGGCCTTCGCCGCCCAGGACAGCCTGGCGCGCCTCGACCAGGCGCTGGCCAGCCAACGCAGCGCCGCCCAGCAGGCTGACCAGGACGTCGCCGAGGGCCAGCAGCAGGTGCAGCAGCTCGAGGAGCACCAGCAACGCAGCCAGCAGCACCTGGCACAGATTGACATGGCGCTGGCCGACAGCGAACACCTGGCGGACCTGGCCAGCGCCTGGCAGGCCTACCTGCCGCAACTCAAGCAGGTGATGCAGATCGGGGCGCGCCTGACCAAGGGCCGTGAAGAGCTGCCCGGCCTGCAGGCCCAGGCCAGCCAGGCCAACGCCCAGCTGCAAGGCCAACGCGACGCTTTCGAACTGCTGTTCCGCGAAGCGGGAGCCGAACCCCAGGCCCTCGCCGAGCAGATCGACCTGCTGGGCGCCATGCTCCAGGACAACCGCAAGCAGCAACGCGCGGTCGAGGAGCTGTCGCGCCTGCAGGCCCGTGAACTGGAACTGCGCCAGCTCGTCGCGACCTTGCGCGAGCGCCAGCAGCAGGCCATGCAGCAGCGCCAGCGACTCATCGGCGAAGGCACCGCGGCCAAGGCCGAACTGGAAACCGCCGAACAGGCGCTCGCCCTGACCCGCCAGTTGCTGGAGCGCCAGCGCCTGGCGCGCACCAGCAGCGTGGAAGAGCTACGCGGACAATTGCGCGACGGCGAACCCTGCCCGGTCTGCGGAAGTGCCGAGCACCCGTTCCACCAGCCAGACGCCCTGCTGCAGAGCCTCGGCCGCCATGACCAGATCGAAGAGGACGCTGCCCGTGCGCAAGTCGAGCGCCTCAACACCCGCCTGGTGGAGCTGCGCACCGAGCTGGGCGTGGTCAATGCCCAGCTCAAGGACTTCCAGCAACAGCAGGTGCAACTGGGCGAGCAGCTGCAACCCCTTGCCGAACAGCTCCAGGCGCATACTCTGTGGCCGGCCCTCGCCCCGCAGGACGACAATGCCCGCCGCACGTGGCTCGACGGCCAGCTGCGTCGCCTGGGCGAAGAGATCGATCGCGACGAAAAACGCCAGGCGGCCCTGCTGGCCCTGCAGAAGGACGCCGCCCGTCTCACCCAGCAGCTGCAGGCGGCAAGCGAGGCCCAGCAACAGGCCCAGCGTCACCTCGAGCAGCAGCACCAGGCCCTGGCCGCGGACGAGCAGCAGCTGCAACAGGGCTTGAACGACCTGGCCAACGTGCTGCCTCAGGATATCCTCCAGGCCCTGCGCGACGACCCGGCCACGGCCTTCCTCGGCCTCGACCAGCAGATCGCCCAGCGTCGCCAGCAGCTCGAGCAACGCCAGGACGAACAGCAGGAGCAGCAGGCCCGCCAGGTGCAACTGGACAAGTTGCGCGACCAGCAACAGGCCCGCCTGGCTGCCCAACAGCAGCTCCGGCACACGCTCGCCACGCTGGATGAACAGCGCCAGCAGGCCCTGGCGACCTTAAGCGAACTGCTCGGCGAACAGGCCAGTGCCGAAGCCTGGCAACAGCACATGGACACCCAGCTGGAACAGGCCCGGGTGGTCGAGGCCGAAACGGCCCAACGCCTCCAGGCGCTGCACACCCAGGGCGTGCAACTGGCCAGCGAACTCAAGGCCAACCACCAGCGGCAACAGGCGTTGGAGCAGGAATGCCAGCAGCTACAGGGTCAGATCAGCCGATGGCGCAGCGAGCACCCTGAGCTGGACGACACCGGCCTGGAACGCCTGCTGGCCATAGACGATGCCCAGCTCGGCGAACTGCGCCAGCGCCTGCAAACCGCGGAGAAGGCCATCGAGCAGAGCCGTGTGCTGCTGCAGGAACGCGAACAACGCCTGCAGCAACATGCCGAGCAGGGCCAGGGCGATCTGGCTGCCGAAGCCCTGCATCAGGCCCTGGCCGAAATCGGTCAGCAGTTGGCCCTGCAGGAACAGCAGTGCGCCGAGCTGCGCGCCCGGCAGGCCGACGATCAACGCCGCCAGCAGGCCCATCAGGCCCTGGCCGAACAGATCGACCAGGCCTACCAGCAATGGCAACGCTGGGCACGCCTGAACGCCCTGATCGGCTCGGCCTCGGGGGACGTGTTCCGCAAGATCGCCCAGGGCTATAACCTCGACCTGCTGCTGCACCACGCCAACAGCCAATTGCGCCAGTTGGCCAAGCGCTACCGCCTCAAGCGCGGCGGCAGTGCCCTGGGCCTGCTGGTGCTGGACACCGAAATGGGCGACGAGCTGCGCTCGGTGCATTCGCTCTCCGGCGGCGAGACCTTCCTGGTGTCGTTGGCCCTGGCCCTGGGCCTGGCTTCCATGGCCTCGAGCACCTTGCGCATCGAGTCGCTGTTCATCGACGAGGGCTTCGGCAGCCTGGACCCCGAATCGCTGCAGCTGGCCATGGATGCCCTCGACGGGCTGCAGGCCCAGGGGCGCAAGGTGGCGGTGATTTCCCATGTGCAGGAAATGCACGAGCGCATCCCGGTGCAGATCCAGGTGCGTCGCCAGGGCAATGGCTTGAGTGATGTGGAGGTGTGCGGGTGATTCTCTACTCGTTCCGTCGCTGCCCTTGGGCCATGCGCGCACGCCTGGCATTACGCTATGCAGGCTGCCCGGTGGAGGTCCGCGAGGTGGCAATGAAGAACAAGCCGGCCGAGCTGCTGGCCTTGTCGCCCAAGGGCACGGTGCCGGTGCTCGATACCGGTGCCGGGGTGCTGGAGGAAAGCCTGGACATCATGCGCTGGGCGCTGGCCCAGAACGACCCACAGGACTGGCGCCTGCAGGCCGACCCGGGCGGCGCGCAACAGGCCGAGGCCTTGATCGCGCGTAACGACCGGGACTTCAAGGTACACGTGAACCTGTACAAGTACGCCGAGCGTTACCCCGACCACCCGCGAGCGTTCTATCGTCAGCAGGCCGAACCGTGGCTGGTCGAGCTCGAAGGGTTGCTCGAAGGCCGGCCCTACCTCTTGGCCGACCATCCGAGCCTGGTCGACGCCGCCCTACTCCCACTGATGCGCCAGTTTGCCGGGGTGGAGCCTGACTGGTTCGCCGAAGCACCCTACCCCCGGTTGCGCAGCTGGTTGCAAGGGTGGCTCGAGTCGACGTTGTTCAAGGCCATCATGGCGCGCTGAGCAGTTCGCCGTAGCAGCTTCGGTGCCTGTGAGATCGAGCGCCGCCCGCGCGGCGCTCGATCGGATAGGCGCTGAACCTTTCACGACGAACACCTGGCAGCCCTGACACCTCCTCAACACGCCCCAAAATAAAGGTCACTCGAGAAACTTGAGATCCGATGGCGCATCCTGGGCCAGCTTCTGCACGGTTTCGCCCAGCTTACCGCTACGCGGGTCGCGGCGCAGGACCACGATCTGGTTGCTCTTCTGGTTGGCCACCAACAGGAACTTGCCGCTGGGGTCGAGGCTGAACTCCCGTGGGTGGTCGCCTTCGACGGAGCGGCGCTGCAACAGGGTCAGCTGGCCATCGTGCTTGTCGACCGCATAGGCCACGATCTCATTGCTGGTGCCGCGGTTGCTGACATACAGGAAGCGCCCGTCGGCCGACAGGTGCAGCCCACCGGCGGCCTTGGCCGCGGCCTCCTGGCGCTCGGTCAGGGGCAGGCGTTGGCGCTCCACCAGGTTGCCGTCCTGCACGTCGAACATCACCACCTCGGCGCTCATCTCCAGGGTGAGGTAGGCGTGCTGGCCCTTGGCGTCGAACAGCAGGTGGCGTGGGCCGCTGCCTGGAGGCAGGCTGACCGACGCGGGAATCGCCGGGCTCAGCGGATGTTCGGGGCTGGCCCCATCGTAGCGGTAGATGAACACCTGGTCGGCACCCAGGTCGCTGGCATAGAGGTGACGGCCTTCGGGCGAGAACACCACCGAATGCACATGGGCCCCGGCCTGGCGTTCGGGGTTGACCTTGCTGGGCGCGTGGCGCAACTGCTGGACCACGCCCTTGAGCTTGCCGTCTCGCGCCACCGGGAGCACCGCCAGGCTGCCGCCCGGCACCGGTGCGACGGCATAGTTGGCAACGAACAGGTAGCGCTGGTCATGGCTGAGGCTGGCGTGGGTCGGTTCGTCGCCACGGCTGGCCACCTGGTTGAGCAGCTTGATGTCGCCCTTGGCATTCAGCGAAAAGCTGCTCACATGGCCCTGGGGCGTCTCGTTAACCGCGAACAGCAGGCGCTGGTCGGCAGACAGCACCAGCCAGGACGGGCTGACACTCTTGACCACCTGCAGCGGCTTGACATCGAGCTGGCCGCTGTCGCTGTCGAAGCGGTAGCGGTAGATCCCTTGGCTGGCACCGTCGGTGTAGCTGCCAACGAGCAGTACCGCGGCATGGCTGTTCACTGTCAGGCCCATGAGACTAGCGGCCAGCAGGGTCTTCCAAGTCTTCATCATCGTCATCTTCCGAAGCGCGCAGGGCATCCATACAGACTAGCCGATGCTCGCCTTCGGCATCGGCGAGCCGCCACTGGTCGCCCTCGGCGATAGCGGCGGCCACCTGGTCGAGGGTGAAGCGCCAGCGACGCAGCTGGCGGCCGTCCATGCATTCGATCGAAAGGCCTGAGTCGTCGTAGGTGAAGTCGAAGGCATGGAGCCCGTCGATCAGCAGCATGTCGCAGGCTGCGAGGGCGGTGGCGAGGGAAGACATTGGAGCACCAGGTAAAAAATGGGGCGCCAGTATAACCCCGGGGCTGCTGTGCAGCCCAATCGCCGGCAAGCCGGCTCCCCCAGGGACTTCGCCAATCTTGAGAGCGGCGCAATCTCGGTGGGAGCCGGCTTGCCGGCGATTGGGCCGCAAGGCGGCCCGTGTGGATCAATGGGCGAAGATCGACCCGCCCACCTTGCCCGCCAGCTTCTGCGGCTTGATCAGGAACCGCGCCAGCGCCGGCAGCAGCCACAGCGCACCAAACATGTTCCATAGCAACATGAAGGTCAGCATCAGGCCCATGTCGGCCTGGAACTTGATCGCCGAGAAGATCCAGGTGCACACGCCAATGGCCAGGCACAGCCCGGTGAACAGCACGGCCTTGCCGGTCGACCGCAGGGTTTCGTAATAGGCCTCCTGCAGCGGCAGGCCGGCACGCAGGAAGCTCTCCAGGCGGCTGTAGATGTAGATGCCATAGTCCACGCCGATACCTACGCCCAGGGCGACCACCGGCAAGGTGGCGACCTTCACGCCGATGCCCATGAAGGCCATCAGGGCGTTGCCCAGCACCGAGGTCAGCACCAGGGGCAGGACGATGCACAGGGTCGCGGCGAACGAGCGGAAGGTGATCAGGCACATCACCGCCACGCACAGGTAGACCAGCACCAGGATGGTCAGCTCGGCCGACTTGATCACCTCGTTGGTGGCCGCCTCGATGCCGGCATTACCCGCCGCCAGGAGGAACTGCAGGCCATCCTTGTTGTGGCTGTCGGCAAAAGCCTTGGCCACCGAGGTCACGCGCTCCAGGGTTTCGGCCTTGTGGTCGTTGAGGAACACCAGCACCGGCGCCAGGGAGCAGTCGGCGTTGTACAGGCCGTCGGCGCGGGCGATGGAGTTGTTGAGCACGTCCGGGTTGCGCGACAGGGTTTCCCATTTCAGGCTGCCCTCGTTCATGCCCTTGATCACCTGCTTGGACACGGTGACCAGGGAAATCGCCGACTGCACGCCAGGGGTGTTCTCCATGGTCCACATCAGCTCGTCGATCGGCGCCATGGTGGAATGGATCGAGCAGCTCTCCGACGGCGTCTTGACCATGATCACCAGCACGTCGGAACTGGTGGAGTAGTTGTTGATGATGAAGTTGTTGTCCTGGTTGTAGCGTGAGTCCGGACGCAGCTCCGGCGCGCCCTGGTCGAGGTCGCCGATCTTCAGGTTCTGGCTGTACCACAGGCCACCGGCGAAGGCCGCCAGGGCCAGGGCGATGGACACCGGTGCCACCTTGGGGCTGGCGAAATTGGCCAGTAGGCGCCAGAACGGGTGTTCGCGGGTCGCGTCCTTCTTGCTGCGAGCGATGGCCTTCTGGCTGATGCCCACATAGGAGATCGCCACCGGCAACAGGATCAGGTTGGTGAAGACGATCACCGCCACGCCGATCGACGCACCGATGGCCAGCTCGCGGATCACCCCGATGTCGATCACCAGCAAGGTGATGAAGCCCACGGCGTCGGCCAGGATGGCGATCATGCCCGGCAGGAACAGCTGGCGGAACGTGCGCCGGGCCGCGGTCAAGGCATTGTCGGCGCCGCTGGACTGCAAGGCGATGCCGTTGATCTTCTGCACGCCGTGGGAGATGCCGATGGCGAAGATCAGGAACGGCACCAGCATCGAATACGGGTCCAGCCCGAAGCCCACTGCATGCATCAACCCCAGTTGCCAGACCACCGCCACCAGGGTGGTGATGAGGACCGCGATGGTGCTGCGGATACACCAGGTGAACCAGTACAGCAAGGCCCAGGTGATGGCCAGGGCCACGCCGAAGAACATCACCACCATCACCAGGCCGTCGATCAGGTCACCGACCTTCTTGGCGAAGCCGACGATATGCACCTTCACGTTGGGGTTCTGGGCCTGGAACTTGTCGCGGATCTTCTCTTCCAGCTGGTGGGAGAACTGCTGGTAGTCGAGCTTGACCTGCTTGCTCTGGTCCTGTGGGTCCGGGTAGCTCTCCATCAACGGCACGTCGACGATGCTGGACTTGAAGTTATTGGCCACCAGGCGCCCGACCTGGCCGGACTTGAGCACGTTGTCGCGCAGCTCCTCGAGGCTCTGTGCCGAGCCGTTGTAGGTGTTGGGGATCACCTCGCCGCCGGCGAAACCGTCTTCGGTGACCTCGGTCCAGCGCACCGCCGGGCTCCACAGCGACTTGAGCCCCGCACGGTCGACGCCAGGAATGTAGAAGACCTCATCGTGGACCTGGCGCAGGGTCTCCATGTAGTCCTTGTCGAAGATGTCGCCATTGACCGCCTCCACCGAGATACGCACGGTGTTGCCAAGGTTGGCCAGGTCGTTGCGGTGCTCGATCATCTGTTCGATGAACGGGTGCTGCAGCGGGATCATCTTCTCGAAGCTGGTGGACGGGCGGATCTGCGTGGCCTGCCAGAACAGGAAGATGCTCACCAGCAGGCACAGGGCGATGACCACTGGCCGGTTGTTGAAGATCAGCCGCTCGAGCAGGGTGGCCTTGTCCTGATGGTGTTGCTGGTGCATGTCGAAGCTCTCCCGGCTGGTCATGGCTGCACCTCCTCGGCACCCTGGGCAGTGGCCAGGTGCACCCCGCCCTGCCCGACCAGCAGCAAGCCGCCGTCGGCAAGGCCCGTGGCAGCCGACAAGGCGATGCGGTCGGCACGGTTGTAGACCGAGAAGCTCTGGCCATCATCCTGGCTACGCAACACGCTGCCACTGTTACCCACCAGCACCAGGCTGCCATCTTCCAGAAGCGTAGCGCTTGCCAGACCGAACTCGAACGGGCCGCGGGCGCTCTTGAGCGGGATCGGTTGCCAGGTATCGCCGAAATCGGTGGAGCGCAGCAGGTTGCCGCGCAGGCCATAGGCCAGCAGGGTGCGCGCCTGGGTGGTGCCGATCACACCGAACAGCGAACCCTCGTAGGGGCTCTGGACCACGGACCAGCTCTGGCCGTTATCGCTGGAGCGGAACATGCTGCCCTGCTCGCCGACGATGAACAGGCCGCCGTCCTTGACCTGGGCGATGGCGTTCAGGTGCAGCTGGTCGGGGTTGTCCAGGCGCTCGCCGATGTCCTGCCAATGCTGGCCGCCATCGGTGGTCTCGAGCAATGCGCCATAGGCGCCGACAGCGAAACCGTGCTGGGCGTCGAGGAAGGCGACATCGAGCAGGGGCGCCTCGCGGGCGAGGTCTTCGAACTGCTTGCTCCAGGTGGCGCCGCCATCGTTGCTGGCCAGCACCTGGGCGTCATGGCCGACGGCCCAGCCACGCTTGTCGTCGAGGAAGAACACGGCGGTGAGCAGTTGACGGGTGGGTACCCGGGCTTGGGCCCAGGTCTTGCCCTGGTCGTCGGAGAACAGGATATGGCCCCGGTCGCCGACCACCACCAGCCGCTTGCCGGCATGGGCGACATCGATCAGCAGGCTCTGGCTGGCCCGGGCCGACTCCACCGAATACTCCTCGGCCGCCGCGGCTCGTGCACCACCTGCTCCTGTCGCCAACGCCAACGCCAGCAGCGCACTGGCCGCCAGCGGCCAGGCACCGCGCCTGGCTTGCGCCATCACCCGATCCGTCATGATCGCCCCCTGTTGTGTTCTTGTAGTGGGTCAATCTATTGCCAGGTACTGCGAAAAGCCTGTTCCAGAGCCCTGCAATAGCTTTGGGGCCATCGTATCGGGGTTATCGGCGGGAAGACAACGAGCGGGACGTTATGTTTTGTTAAGCACTCGAAAGCATCGCGGGGCAAGCCCGCGCCTACACCGGACCGCACCACCCTGAAGGCCGCGCTGTACCCCTGTAGGAGCGGGCTTGCCCCGCGAAAGGGCCGCCAAGCGGCCCCCTGGCCCTCAAGCCAAGCTCTTGCTCACCACTTCATACACATCGCTGGACAACGCCCCGGACGCCAGGATCCGCTCCAGCTCGCCCCGCATCAACGCCTGGCGCGCATCGTCATACTTGCGCCATCGGGTCAGCGGCGCCAGCTGGCGCGAAGCGATTTGTGGGTTGAGGGCGTTGAGCTCGATCACCAGGTCCGCCAGGAAGCGGTAGCCCGAGCCGTCGGCGGCATGGAAGTTCACCAGGTTCTGCCCGGCGAAGGCCCCGATCAGCGCACGCACCTTGTTCGGGTTCTTCAGGGTGAAGGCCGGGTGCTGCATCAGCGCCTTGACCCGCGCCAGGCCACCCGGCAGGGTGCTGGCCGCCTGCACGCTGAACCACTGGTCCATGACCAGCGGGTTGTCCTTGAAGTGCTCGGCGAAGGCTTCCAGGGCCTTGGCGCGCTCGGCCTCGAACGGCGAGTTGACCAACACCGCCAGGGCGGTGAGGCGCTCGGTCATGTTGTCGCACTGGTCGAACTGCTCCAACGTGGCTGCGAGCACCTCTGGCTTGCCGCTGAGCATCAGGTACGACAGGGCGATGTTCTGCAGACTGCGCCGGGCGAAGTGCTCGGCCTCGGCGACATAGGCGGTGTTCGCCGATACCGCGCGGTTGGCCTGGTAGCGCGCCCACAGGGCATCGAACAGCTGCTCGGCGATCTGCTTGCGGGCGAACTCACGGGCGGCGTGAATGGCATCGACATCGGCCACCTGACTGATCTCGGTCAGGTACGCCTCGCCTGGCAGCGAGAGCATCTCGGCGACCATGGCCGCGTCGAGCGATGCGTTGCCCAGCACGGTGCCCAGGGCCGTGATCAGGCGCTGGTCGAGCTTGAGCGCCTCGCCGCGCTGGTGCTGGCCGATCAGCTCCTGCAACACCTGCACCGACAGTTGCTGCCCCGCTTCCCAGCGGTTGAAGCCATCGCTGTCGTGCTGCATGAGGAACATCAGCTGGTCGCGGTCGTAGGGGAAGCTCAGCTTGACCGGCGCGCTGAAGCCGCGCAACAACGAGGGCAGCGGCTTGGCCGCGATGCCTTCGAAGGTGAAAGTCTGCTCGGCCTCAGTCACCGACAGTACGCGGCTGGTGCCCTGCGGCGCGGTTTCGCCGGCCAGGCGCAGTGGCAGGTCGTTGCCCTGGGCATCGAGCAGGCCCAGCTCGACCGGGATCACGAACGGCAGCTTCTGGACTTTGTCCGGGGTCTGCGGGCAGCTCTGGCGGAAGGTCAGGCTGTAGCGCTGGGCCGCGGCGTCATAGGCTTCGCTGACCTCCAGACGCGGGGTGCCGGCCTGGTTGTACCAGCGCTTGAACTGCGTGAGGTCGACACCGTTGGCGTCTTCCATGGCCTTGATGAAGTCGTCGGTGGTCACCGCCTGGCCATCGTGGCGCTCGAAGTACAGGTCACTGCCCTTGCGGAAACCCTCCGCGCCCAGCAGGGTACGCACCATGCGCACCACCTCGGCCCCCTTCTCGTACACGGTCAGGGTGTAGAAGTTGGAAATCTCGATGAAGCTGTCCGGGCGCACCGGGTGGGCCATGGGGCCGGCGTCCTCGGCGAACTGGTGGGTACGCAGGTAGGCCACGTCCTCGATGCGCTTGACCGTGCGCGAGTTCATGTCGGCACTGAACTCGGCGTCGCGGAACACCGTAAAGCCTTCCTTGAGCGACAGCTGGAACCAGTCGCGGCAAGTCACACGGTTGCCCGACCAGTTATGGAAGTATTCGTGGGCCACTACGCCTTCGACGCGCTGGTGGGCGGCATCGGTGGCGGTTTCGGCCCGGGCCAGCACACAGCTGGAGTTGAAGATGTTCAGGCCCTTGTTTTCCATGGCGCCCATGTTGAAGTCGTTGACCGCGACGATCATGAAGATGTCCAGGTCGTACTCGCGACCATAGACCTCTTCGTCCCAGCGCATGGACTTCTTCAGGCTGACCATGGCGTGGTCGCACTTGTCGATGTTCTCGGGCTCGACATAGATGCGCAGGGTCACATCACGGCCGGACTGGCGGGTGAAGGTGTCCTCGACGCACCACAGGTCACCGGCGACCAGGGCGAACAGGTAGGCCGGCTTCTTGAACGGGTCTTCCCAGGTGGCCCAGTGGCGCCCATCTTCCGACGGGCCGTTGCCGACGGGGTTACCGTTGGACAGCAGCACCGGGTAGCGATGCTGCTCGGCGATCACCGTGGTGGTGAAGGTGCTCATCACGTCCGGGCGATCGAGGTAGTAGGTGATCTTGCGGAACCCCTCGGCCTCGCACTGGGTGCAGAACATCTTGCCGGACTTGTACAGGCCTTCGAGGGCCGTGTTGCTTTCCGGGTGGATCCGCACGCTGGTGTCGAGGGTGAAGCGCTCGGCCTTGGGCTGCAGGGTCAGGCTGTCGTCGTCGAGCTGATAGTCGCCGGCGGCCAGGGCCTGGTCGTCGAGCTGCACGCTCAGCAGCTCCAGTTGCTGGCCGTCGAGCACCAGTGGCGGCAGGCCGGCGCCGCGCGCCGGGTTGCGGCGCATGACCAGCTGCGCATGGACCAGGCTGTGGTCCTCGAACAGCTCGAAGGTCAGGTGCGTTTCGTCGATCAGGTACTCGGGCGCCTGGTAGTCCTTGAGGTAGATCACTTGCGGTTGTTCGGTACGCATAGTGCTGGTCCTTTTACTGGTGCACGGCCAACTGGTAGGCCGTGTACTTGCGAATGTTGATCACGCCGGTGTCGAAGATCAGGTACTGGCCCTTGATACCCAGCAGCGTGCCTTCGGCCACCGGGTCCTTGTCGAGGTTGAAGCTGACGATCTTTTTCGGGTAGGCCTCGACCGGGTAGCGCATCTGCACCACCTCGGCATCGGGTACCGGCTGGATGGCCTGCAGGCCGAAGCGCGCCTGCAAACCACGCAGGCCCTCGGCACAGGCATCGAAGACCTGCTCGCGGATGGCCGGCAGGTCGAGCACCTCGGCATCGCCCTTGAGCAGCGTGCGCCAGTTGGTGCGGTCCGGCACCTGGCTGCGCAGCAGGTCTTCGACCAGGCCCGACTGCTGCCGGGTGGCCACGCGCATGATCGGCAGGGCCTGGCTGGCGCCCTGGTCGAGCCAGCGCGTGGGCAGTTGCGTGGCACGAGTGATGCCGACCTTGATGCCCGACGAGTTGGCCAGGTACACCACATGGTCGGTCATGCAGAACTGCTCGCCCCACGACGGCTCGCGGCAGGTGCCGGCGTCGTAATGGCATTTTTCAGGGGCCATGATGCACACGTCGCACTGGGCCAGCTTGGTCATGCAGGGGTAACAATAGCCCTGGCTGAAGCTGGTCTTGGTGCGCTTGCCGCAATGGGTGCAATGGATGGCGCCGAGGTATTCCAGGCGCACGGTGGAACCGATCAGCGGGTTGACCGGCACCTGCTCCTCACCCAGGCGGAAACTGTATTGAACGACCGGTGCTTCCAGGCGCACCGCCATCTTGCTCAAAGAGCCACGAGCGAGTTCGATCAATGTACCGAGTCCGACTTGAACAGGATGTTGGGGACCGGTGCCGACTTCGACGCGCACTCCTGCGGGCCCATGTAGCCGGTGCGCTGCTCCTCGGGCAGGTTCTTCATCTCCCAGGCGATCACCGCCTGCAGGGACAGTTCCTTCTGCTCCGGGGTCAGCTTGCGGCCGTCGGCCCATTTGCCGATTTCCACGGCCAGCTTCAGGCTTTCGTAGATTTCGGGGGTGATGTTCTGGATCATTTGCGCGAACGTGGACATAGCGTCTCCTCAATCAGGCCGACAGTTTACGCCGTGCCAGCGCCCCGCCCAAGAGCCCGGTCAGGCATCCGATGAGCAGCCCGCCGACGTGGGCGGCATTGGCGACCTGGCCGAAGCCGAGCTGGCCGACCACACCCGTCAGGCACACCAACAGCCAGATGAGCATCATCACCAGCACGCCCTTGGGCAGGCTGAACAGGGGGTTGGGCGCCAGCCACTGGTACAGCCACACGTGCCCGAGCAGGCCATAGAGCACGCCGGACAAACCGCCGAACAGGCTGGGGCCGCTGGTGTAGTGCTGGGCAAGGTTCGAGACCAGGCTGAACACCAAGGTCAGGCCCAGCAGCATCCACGGGCCCTGGCGCAACTCGATGCGCTTGCCCAGCTCCCAGTACCAGAGGGCGTTCATCGCCAGGTGCAGGACGCCGAAGTGCAGCAGCATGGGCGATACCAGGCGCCACCACTGCCCTTCGGCCAGGCCCTGGGCCAGCGGGGTGAAGTACAGGTACTCGCCCTGTACACGGAATTCCAGGAAGGTGAACCAACCGATGGTCGACAGGTTGTCACCCAGGCCGGTCACGCCGGCCACCACCAGGCACAACAGCAATATGGCGGCAGTGACCTTGCAGGCGCGGGCCTGCTCGGCCAGGGAGGGCTGGGCCGGGCCGTTCGCGGGTAGGCCCGCGCCCTCAATGTCCAGGTCGTCGTTGCCTTCGGGGAAGCGCTGGTACAACTGGCGCACGTCGTCGGCCAGCGACTCGGGCACCCAGAGCACCTGCTCCTGGCCCTCCTCGACCACCCGGTGCGGCACCTGCAGGCGCCGCAGCATCCGCACGAAACCGCCCAGGTCCACTGCCAGCGGCAGGCGCATCGCCTCGACCACGTTCATTGGTTGGCCTGCGGACGGTCGACATCGACCCAGACGAACTTGTGCGGGTCGATGCGGGTTTCGTCGTCCAGGCGGTAGGCCGCCAGCTTGCCGTAGAGCACCGCGCTGTAGTCCAGGCAGGCCAGGTTGGCGCGGATCGGCGCGGGTCGGCCGCTGCGCCAGTAATGGCCGACGAACAGCAAAGGCTCGTCCTCGCCGTAACGCAGCAGGGCATTCTTCTCGCTGTGGCTCAAGGGTGTGCGGGCCACTTCCTCGGGCAGGGCGTCGGGCTGGAACACGATATCTCCGTAGGTCTGTGGGTCTTCTTCCCAGAACTTGGTGCGGAAGAAGGCACGGGTCAGGCCATCGCCGCCGGTCAGCGTCAGGCCGTCCGGCAGGCGCATGTCGGTGCCGCGCAGCAGGCGGTTACACACGGTGGCGGCGAAGCTGCCGGACACCGCCGAGGCCTGGATGAAGTGTTCGTCGATGCACCCGTCGGGGTATTCCCGGCGCAGCGGCTCGATCAGGCGAGGGTCCCAGCAGGCATGCACCAGGCGGAAACGGCCAGCGTCGACGAACAGCGGCAAGGTGTAGAACCACTCGAGGAAGTCATGCCAGTCGCCCGGGTGCTGGGCGAACTGGGTCAGGGTTTCGTCGATCAGGCGGGCGTGGCGGGGCGTATGCTCGCGCACGTAGGCCTTGCCACTGCCGGGCAACGCCGGGGTGACCCAGGCCAGGGCGTTGTATTCATGGTTGCCCATGATGCAGAACCCTTGGCCGGCCTCGACCATGTCATGGACGATGTGCAGCGCCTCGCGGATACGCGGGCCGCGGTCGACGATGTCGCCCAGGAACAGCGCCTGGCGCCACGGGTGGCGCCAGACACCGCCGATGCGCTTGTAGCCGAGGGTGTCGAGCAGGCGTTCCAGGGTCAGGGCACAACCGTGGACATCGCCAATGATGTCGAAACTTCGCGCCGGATCGAGCATCAGTCGCCTCCACCACCCAAACGGCTGCCCCAGCCGAGTTTGGTGCGGCAGACCTCGTAGTAGTTGTGGTCCAGCGGATGGATCAGGCGCAGCTTCTGCGGTTTCTTGCACACCGTGATGGTATCGCCCGGCGCGCAGGTGAAATGGTTCTGGCCATCGCAGGACACCTGGGGGTAGATCGTCAGGTCTTGCGACACCACGATCTTCAGTTCGCTGTTGCCGTCCACCACGATCGGCCGCCCGGAGAGGGTGTGCGGGTACATCGGCACGATGACGATGGCGTCGAGCTTGGGGTGCATGATCGGCCCGCCAGCGGATAGCGCGTAGGCGGTGGAGCCAGTGGGGGTGGCGACGATCAGGCCGTCGGCCTTCTGGCTGCAGACGAACTGGCCATCGATGTAGATTTCGAATTCGATCATCCGCGTCGACTTGCCCGGGTGCAGCACCACGTCGTTGAGTGCATCGCCCTGGCCAATGGCCTCGTTGTGGCGGCGTACCTCGGCCTGGAGCAGGAAGCGGTTTTCCACCAGGTAATGGCCGTCGAGCACCTCGGCGACCTTGACCTCCAGCTCATCGGGGCGAATGTCGGTGAGGAACCCCAGGCTGCCACGGTTGATGCCCAGCACCGGGATGTTGTGCCGGGCCAGGGCGCGGGCTGCGCCCAGCAGACTGCCGTCGCCACCGACCACGATGACCAGGTCGCACACCTCGCCCAGCAGCTTGCGCGTGGAGGTCTGCAGGCCATGGCCGGGCAGCACCTCGGCGATGGTGTCCTCGAGGATCACGTGCAGGTGGCGCTCGAGCAGGAATTTTTTCAGCCGGCGAATGGTGTCGAGCACCTGGGAGCTGCCAAGGCGTCCGATGATACCGATATTGCGAAATTGCTCCATGGGGCTCCTGCGAGGCTCTGCGGCGGGTGACGGGTGGCCGGTGCGGCCTCGGGGATTATGGGCGAAACGACCGGCCAGCGGCAAACCGGCTATGCTCGCGGGATGATGCCGTTCGCCGATCTTCACGCCCTGCCCTGCCAATTGCGCCGCCCTGCGGTGCGCGACCTGGCATGGGTATTGGTGTCGCCACCTTTGCTCGGCCAGCCGCCCTGCGCGCAACGCCACCCGCTGGCCGCCAGCGCCTGGGCGCACGACCCCGCGCGCCTGCGCCACTGGCTGCTGGCACTGGACCAGGACGACCGGCCGCTGCGCGACTGGCTCGCCCGCCTCACCAGCCACCGCCTGGGCCTGTACTACGAAAGCCTGTGGCAGTTCGCCCTGGGCCAGGCGCCCGGCATCGAGTTGCTGGCGGCCAACCTGCCGATCCGTGAAGGCGGACATACCCTGGGAGAGCTGGATATCATCCTGCGTGACCGAGAGGGTGTGCACCACCTGGAACTGGCCATCAAACTCTACCTCGGGCCACCTGGCGGGGATGGCCACGACCCGGCGCATTGGCTGGGCCCAGGCTGCCACGACCGGCTGGACCGCAAGCTGAACCACCTGGCCGGGCACCAACTGCCCATCTCGGCCAGTGCCCAGAGCCGCACGGCCCTGGCACTGCTAGGAGTGGGCGAGGTCCAGGCGCATGCCTGGCTCGGTGGCTACCTGTTCTACCCTTGGCCAGCACATGCCGAATCGCCGGTTGGCGCCAATGCGCACCACCTGCGTGGCCGCTGGTTGCATCGAAGCGATTGGGCAGGCTACCGGCAAACCAGCCCCGCCGGGCGTTGGCAACCCCTGCCCCGGCATGCCTGGCTGGCACCGGCACGGGTCGAGGCGCGCGATTGCTGGGCGCCTATGCAATTCGGCGCCTGGCTTGGCGAGCTGGACAACCAGGCGCCGGCGCACATGCTGGTCCGTTTGGAAGAGGCCGGAAACGGTAGCTGGGAGGAGGCCGAGCGCTTGTTCCTGGTCGCGGACAATTGGCCCTACCTACCGGCTTGATAGCTGTCACTGCCCGTGTAGGAGCGGGCTTGTCCCGCGATTGGGCCAGCATTGTCAACATCAATTTCAAAGACCTGGCTCAAAGAAAAATCCCCAATCAAGGATTAGAGTTGCAGTCAAGCGCCAAAAAGAGCGCTCCCCCGACCTGATGATGAGGATCACCTATGGCTTCACCCACCCCCTCGACGCACTACGCGCGCCTCTCGATCACCCTGCACTGGCTGATGCTGGTGCTGCTGGCCGCCGTCTATGCCACCATCGAGCTGCGCGGCCTGTTCCCCAAGGACAGCGCCGAACGCAACCTGATGAAGGACCTGCACTTCATGCTGGGCCTGACGGTGTTCATTCTGGTCTGGCTGCGCCTGGCCATGCGCCTGATCCGCCCTGCCCCGCCGATCCTGCCCAAGCCACCGGCCTGGCAGACGGGCCTGGCGCACCTGGTGCACGTACTGCTGTACCTGATGATGATCGGCCTGCCCGTGGCAGGCTGGTTGATCCTGAGCGCCGCCGACAAGCCGATCCCCTTCTACGGCCTCGAGCTTCCGGCATTGACCGCCCCGGATACAGACCTGGCCAAGTTCATCAAAGGCTGGCATGAACGCATCGGCAGCTGGGGTTACTGGCTGATCGGCGTGCACGCCGTGGCCGGCCTCTACCACCATTACGTCCAGCGCGACAACACACTGGTGCGCATGCTGCCTCACCGGTAGCCGCGACGCCCCTGCAGCCCACCGGTATGCAGGAAGATCAGGCGCGTGCCAGGCGCAAAGCGCCCGGCCGCGACCTGGTCTCGCAAGGCCATCAAGGCCTTGCCGGTGTATACAGCCTCCAGCGGCACGCCGCTGTGGCGCTCGGTCTCGTCGATGAAGGCCAGCAGTTCATCGTCGAAGCGGCCGAACCCGCCCCGGCAGGCGTCGTGCAGTTCATAACCGCCGTGTACCAGCCCGGCGAGGTTCTGCTCGACGCCATGGCCACGCGGTACTGCCAATGCGCCATGTACCGTCCGGGCGCCAGCTTCGGCGAGCACCAGGCCCGCCAGGGTGGTGCCCGTGCCGACCGCCAGCCACCATCCGTCATGACCTGCCCAGCCCATGCTTCCCAGCTGCGCCCTCGCCTGCTCGACGATCAGCCCGCAGCCCTCGGCACCGGCCAGCCCTGCGCCGCCTTCAGGAATGCAGTGCCAGCCCGGGTAACGTGCTTGCCAGGGCGCCCAAAAGCCGGCCTGGTGACGTTCGCGGTAACCGCCGTAGCCCAGCCAGTGCAACGTCATGCCCAAGGCTTGCAAGTCACGCACCGTGGGGGTGTCCTGCGCGTGGCCACGCAACAGCCCGGCGGTGGCGAAGCCGAAACGCTTGCCTGCTGCTGCCAGGGCATGAAGATGATTGGAATGATTGCCCCCCAGGCTGATCAGGCCTGGTGCGCCGGCGGCCTGGGCCTCGAGCAGGTGGTGGCGCAGCTTGAACCATTTGTTGCCGCTGACCAGCGGGTCGATGAGGTCCAGGCGCAGCACCGCCACCTCGACACCGGCTTGGTCGAGCCAGGGCAACAACAATGGTTGCAACGGCGCTTGGGGAAGATTGGCGAAGGTTTCGGACATCGGGCGAGTGTATCAGCACCCTGGGCCGGAGCGCCGGCCTGTAGGAGCGGGCTTGTCCCGCGAGAGGGGCGCAAAGCGCCCCCGGCGATCAGCAGATCGATCACAACTCGGCAGCCAACCTCGACCCCTGGTTGATCGCCCGCTTGGCATCGAGCTCCGCCGCTACATCGGCGCCGCCGATCAAATGCACCGATTGCCCCGCCGCCAGCAACCCGTCGTACAACTCGCGCAAGGGTTCCTGGCCCGCGCAGATCACCACGTTGTCCACCGCCAGCACTTGCGGCTCGCCCTCGCCGATGCGCACATGCAGGCCATCGTTGTCGATCGCCAGGTACTCGACGCTGTTGAGCATCTGCACCCCTTTGTTCTTCAGGCCCGTGCGGTGAATCCAGCCAGTGGTCTTGCCCAGGCCATCGCCCACCTTGGATTTCTTGCGCTGCAGCAGGTACACCTGGCGGGCCGGCGCGTGCGGCTCGGCCTTGATGCCCGCGACGCCGCCTCGGGCCTCGAGACGGGTATCGATGCCCCACTCCTTCCAGAACGCCTGGCGGTCCTGGCTGGTGGCCACGCCCTCATGCACCAGGTACTCGGACACGTCGAAGCCGATCCCCCCCGCACCGATCACCGCCACCCGCTTGCCCACCGGTTTGCGCTCGAGCAGCACGTCCAGGTAGCTCAACACCTTGGCATGCTCGATGCCCGGAATTGCCGGCGTACGTGGGCTGATGCCGGTGGCGAGAATGATCTCGTCAAAACCGCCCGCCACCAGCTCATCGACCCCGACCCGCGTATTCAGGCGCAGGTCGACACCGGTGCGCGCCACCTTGTTGCGGAAGTAACGCAGGGTTTCATGGAACTCTTCCTTGCCCGGCACACGCTTGGCCACGTTGAACTGCCCGCCGATCTCGCTGGCACTGTCGAACAGCGTCACCTGGTGGCCTCGCTCGGCGGCTACGGTGGCCGCGGCCAGGCCAGCGGGGCCTGCACCCACCACGGCGATGCGCTTGACCTGGGCGACCGGCAGGTAGTTCAGCTCGGTCTCGTGGCAGGCGCGAGGGTTGACCAGGCAACTGGTCAGCTTGCCGCCAAAGGTATGGTCCAGGCAGGCCTGGTTGCAGCCGATGCAGGTATTGATCTCGTCACTGCGGCCTTCAGCGGCTTTGTTGACGAATTCCGGGTCGGCCAGGAACGGGCGGGCCATGGAGACCATGTCGGCATCGCCCTCGGCCAGCACCGCCTCGGCCACCTCCGGGGTGTTGATGCGGTTGGTGGTGATCAGCGGGATCTTCACCGCACCGCGCAACTTGGCGGTGACCTTGGTGAAGGCCGCACGCGGCACCTTGGTGGCGATGGTCGGGATACGCGCCTCGTGCCAACCGATGCCGGTGTTGATCAAGGTGGCGCCGGCCTGCTCGATGGCCTTGGCCAGCTGCACGATCTCGTCCCAGGTGCTGCCACCTTCCACCAGGTCGAGCATCGACAGGCGGAAGATGATGATGAAGTCACGCCCGACCGCCTCGCGCACCCGGCGCACGATGTCCACCGCCAGGCGCATGCGGTTCTCGTAGCTACCGCCCCAGCGGTCGGTGCGCTGGTTGGTGTGGGCGACCAGGAACTGGTTGATGAAGTAGCCTTCCGAGCCCATGATCTCGACACCGTCGTAGCCGGCGCGCTGGGCCAGCACGGCGCAATTGACGAAGTCGGCGATCTGCTTCTCGATGCCCGCTTCGTCCAGCTCCTTGGGCTTGAACGGGTTGATCGGCGCCTGGATGGCGCTGGGCGCGACCTGGCGCGGGCTGTAGGCATAGCGCCCGGCATGGAGGATCTGCAGGCAGATCTTGCCACCAGCGGCATGCACGGCTTCGGTGACGATACGGTGCTTGTCGGCTTCTGCTTCGGTACTGAGCTTGGCCGCGCCGGAATACACGCCGCCTTCATCGTTCGGCGCGATGCCACCGGTGACCATCAGGCCAACGCCGCCGCGGGCACGTTCAGCGAAATACGCGGCCATGCGCTCGAAGCCGCCCGGGCGCTCTTCCAGGCCGGTGTGCATCGAGCCCATCAGGGTGCGGTTGCGCAGGGTGGTGAAGCCCAGGTCCAGCGGGGCCAGCAGGTGCGGGTAACGGTCGGCAGCCATGGATGAACTCCCTATCAGGCGTGATCACGGTATGCGGGCGCCTCGCAGGCCCCCGTCGTTTGTCTGGCCCTGACATTAAACAGGCGTTTGAGCGCACTCAATGATCGAAAGTGACAACTTGTTGATCCTGCTATACAGCAGGTCTACCCTAGGACACCCTTGATTAGGAAGGTGCCCTGGCCGCCTCATGCGAAAATTCCTGGCAAGCGCCCTGGCGCTGGTAATGATCGCCGCGCTCTGCGGCTACGGTTTCTGGACCTTGCAGCGCCCGGAGGGCCACTACCTGTCCGACCTGCGCATCGAGCTGGCGCTCAACCATGGCGTGCCGGGCGAGCATGGCAACCTGCTGGGGGTCGAACCCCTGCTCTACCCAGGCGACTACCAGAACCTGCAGCGCTTGCACCGCAAGCTGTCGGCTTACCTGGAACAAGCCCGCGCCCAGGGCCTGGTAGGGCCGCGCACCGTGGTGGTGCTGCCCGAACACATCGGCACCTGGCTGTGGGCCCGTGGCGAAAAGAACGAGCTGTACCAGGTGACCCAGCGCCGGGAGGCCTGGCAGTGGCTGGAGCTGAGCAACCCACTGCGCTACGGCCTGGCCATGCTCACCGCCACGGGCGACGACCGCCGCGCCGACGCCCACCTGCGCATGAAAGCCGAGCAGATGGCCCGCGACTATCAACAACTGTTCGGTGGCCTGGCCAAGGAATTCGGTGTAACGCTGGTGGCGGGTTCCATCGTGCTCCCCGCTCCGTACGTAGACCGCGGCATCCTGCACCCTGGCAGCGGCCCGCTGTTCAACAGCAGCCTGGTGTTCGGCACCGACGGCACCGTGCTCGGCCAACCGCAGCGCCAGCAGTATCCCGACAGCGAAGTGCGTCGCTACATCCATGATGGCCGCCAGCACCCGTTGCAGGTCATCCAGACTCCAGCCGGGCGCCTGGGCGTGCTGGTGGGCAGCGACAGCTGGTACCCGGAAAACTACCAGCAGTTGGCCCGCCAATCGGTGGAGCTGATCGCCAACCCGGTGTTTCTCACCGGCAAGCACACCTGGAATGCTCCCTGGCGAGGCAATCGCCACCAGGATGCCGCCAGTGCACTGCCACTGCAGCGCGGCGAGGTCGATGAACAGGCTGCCTGGCAGCGCCTGACCCTGACTGCCAACGCCAGCACGCCCAGCCTGAGCGTGTTCCTGCGCGGCCAGTTCTGGGAGCAGGGCAGCGACGGCCAGGGCTTTGCCAACCAGGCAGGCCAGCACCTGGCCGGCAACCCCAGCCAGGGTGCCCGCCTGCTCAACCTCTGGCTGTGATCGATGGCCCGACCACGCGTACGCCTGGGTGACCTCTCGGTAGGCTTCGTCCAGCCCCTGGGCGAGGCGCTGGAGCAGCTGGGGCACGACCCGACACCCCTGCTGCGCCGCTACGGCCTGGACGCCTCCCGCCTGGCCGAGGCCGGTGCACGTTTGTCGATCCCGCGCTACATGCACTTGGGCCATGCCGCTATCGAACTGTGCGGCGAGCCGGCACTGGGGCTGCGCATGGGCCGCGCGAGTCGCCTGGCCCAGGCAGGGCTGGCGGGCATAACGGCGGCCCAGGCTCCGACCCTGGGCGAGGCCGCGCGCACGCTGCTGCGCTTCGAACCCTTGTACGCGGCCAACTACCGCGGCCAGTCGAGCTTTCTCGAAGACCGCCAGGGCGCCTGGCTGCGCTTCTACTCGATCAGCCCCTACAACGCCTACAACCGTTTCGTGGTCGATTCGCTGCTGGCCGGCTGGCTGGCGCAGCTGTCGCAGCTGGCGGGCGCGCCGGTACAGGCCGAGCGGATGGACATCGAGTTCGAGGCGCCCAGCTATGCCGCGCAATACCAGCCTCTGTGCGTGAACCCGGTGCAGTTCGCAGCCGTCAACAACCAGCTGCGGCTGGACCGCGCGACCCTCGAGCTGCCCAACCCCCAGCATTGCCCCAGCACCTGGCACCACCTACTGCAGCTGTGCGAAGCAGAGCTGGCCCAGCGCACGCGCGTGCGCAGCCTGGGTGAACGCATCACCCACCTGCTGGGCCCCCTGCTCAATGGCGGCCAGGAACCGGATCTGGAAGCGGTGGCGCGCCACCTGCAACTGCCGACCTGGACGCTGCGGCGCAAGCTGGCTGAAGAAGGCACACGCTTTCGCAACCTGCTCAACGACACACGCCGCGACCTGGCCGAGACCTATATCCGCGATACACAGCTGGCCTTCGGCGAAATCGCCTATCTGCTGGGGTTTGCCTCGGCCGAGGCCTTCCAGCGCGCATTCAAGCGCTGGACCGGCATCACGCCCGGCGCGTTTCGCCGCAACCAGCGGCGGGAAGGTCAGAGCTCGGTAGCGTCGTCTGCCGGCTCCATCGGGTCCAATTCGTAGGCCTGGAATTCGAGCAGTTCTTCCTGGTAATCGTCCATCGCTGCATCCTCGTCAATCATTCATCGGTCGGGTCATGCCGCCACGCTAAGCGCGTTGGATGAACGCATCATGACAACGTGGTAGACGATGAGCACTGTGGGAGCGGGTTTACCCGCGAAGCGTACGGCGCGTTGCATGGCACTGGCTTTGCCGGAGTTCGCGGGTAAAACCCGCCCCCACGAAGGCCAATGAAGCTCTACCCGCCTCTACAGGAATGGCCAATTACAACGGCGCGGGTGGCGCCTCGGTCACAGGCGCCTCTTGCTGCACCTCGATCGGCGCAGGCTCGGCAGGCGGGGCGATGGGTTGGGAACCCTGGCTGTCGTCCACGACCGGAGCGGCCTGTACTTCGCTGGCAGGCGCCGTTGTGACGGGTGTTTCGACCACAGGCGCAGGAGCCGGCGCGTCGGCTGCAACCGGTGCCGGAGCCGGCTGGGCAGTGGACGCCTGCTCAGGCAACCCCAGGGCAGGCGCCGGTTGCTCAGGCGCGGGCTTGGGCGCTTCCACCTTCGGTTCGGCCTGCTCCACCTTCTTCGGCTTGGGCAGGTAGCTTTCCACCAACGCGAAGTAGCGCTCATAGAACTGCGGCGCAGTGACCGTCTCGCTGGCCACCTTGACCATCGAATCGTCGCTCGAACCAATGGGCATGGACACCGACCCCAGCACCCCCACCCCCAGGCTGGCCGACGTATTGGATTTTTTCAGGGCGTAGCGGTCCTGCAAGGCGTTGGCGAACATGGTGGAACGCTGTTCGTCATTGGTGTCCGGTGCGCAGGTAACGTTGAAGCTGATCTGCAGATGGTTGTCGCTGTTCTGCTGGAAGCTCTTGTTGCCCGCGATCTGGTTGGGGCCGCTGCTGGTGATGATGTAACCCTGGCTGAGCAGCGCACGACGGGCGGCCTCGCAGGAGCCCGCCTCGCTCACCGGAAAGCTGCGCGAAAAGGTGCCCGAGTCATCGAAGTTCTCGTGCTCGTAGATGGCGGGCTTTTTCGAGGAACAACCGGACACGCCCGCCAGCACAAGGGCCAGCCCGAGCGCACCGAAGACGGAAGATCTGGACATCTTGGATTCCGGAGAAAAGGACAAACGGTGTGTATTGTGCAACACAAGAACGCTCACTGAAACTGCGGCGCTGGCCTGATCGAGCAAAATTCATCATTGCCTGCCGGCCTGGGTGCAGAAAACGAAAAAGCGACCCGAGGGTCGCTTTTTCGTAGGCGTCGAGGTGTTCAAGGGACCTCGAGGCGAAGATGGCGCAGCGGACGGGACTCGAACCCGCGACCCCCGGCGTGACAGGCCGGTATTCTAACCGACTGAACTACCGCTGCGTATCGCCCAGGCTTGCGCCTGGTTGAAACTTGAGGATCTGACCTTACGAAGCGCTCGCTCGCAAGGCAGGCACAAAAAAAGCGATTCGCTGATCGCTTCGTTTGTTGCGTCGAGGCGTTCAAGGGGCCTCGAGGCGAAGATGGCGCAGCGGACGGGACTCGAACCCGCGACCCCCGGCGTGACAGGCCGGTATTCTAACCGACTGAACTACCGCTGCGTATCGTTCAGGCTTGCGCCTGATTGAAACTGGGTCGGCCTGAAGTGCTCTTGGCCTTCAGACCCCAGACCGGTGATGAACACCCATCTGAAGAATAAGTGGCGCAGCGGACGGGACTCGAACCCGCGACCCCCGGCGTGACAGGCCGGTATTCTAACCGACTGAACTACCGCTGCGCATGTGGACTTGCGTCCGGTTCCTCTCAATTAGGACCCTTCTTTCGAAGCATCCTGGGTCAGGAACATCTCAGGAAGTGGTGGGTGATGACGGGATCGAACCGCCGACCCTCTGCTTGTAAGGCAGATGCTCTCCCGGCTGAGCTAATCACCCTCGCGGTGTTGCTTGTTGCGTTTGCTTCGCTGAGGCCGCGAAATTTACGCAGGTACCGAAGCTAAGTCAATAGCCCCATTGAATTTTTTTTCAAAAAGGGCAAAACCGACGGTGGGAAAAGTGAGGCCTTGCTCAGGTATTTTGCTTGGCTGCCGGCGATTGGACTGGCCTGCGGGGCTAAAAGTAAAAAGGGACCTGACGGTCCCCTCCTGCAACTTATGACGTGCCGCTCAGGCGTAGATCATCTTGCGGGTCATCCCGCCATCGACCACGAATTCCTGCCCGGTGACGAACCCTGCCTGACGAGACAACAGCCAGGCCACCAGGGCAGCGACATCCTCCACCGTCCCTACCCTGCCCGCCGGATGCTGCGCGTGGTCGGCGTCGGTCAAGGGGGCGGCGCGCCGCTCGGACGGGTCACGGGCATCGATCCAGCCGGGGCTCACGGCATTGACGCGAATCTCCGGCCCCAGGCTCATGGCCAACGCATGGGTCAAGGCCAGCAGGCCGCCCTTGCTTGCCGCATAGGCTTCGGTGTCTGGCTCCGATTGCCGGGCACGGGTGGAGGCAAGGTTGACGATGGCCCCGCCATGGGCGCGCAGGTACGGCGCACAATGCTTGGCCAGCAACATCGGACCACTCAGATTCACCGCCAAGGTCCGGTTCCACTGGGCCAGGGAGAGGCTTTCGAGGGTTTCGTTGTGCGGGTTGGCGACGGCCGCGTTGCACACCAGGGCATCCAGGCGACCGAACTGCCCCAGCACCTCGGAAACACCCGCGCTGACCTGGGCTTCGTCAGCCACATCCATGGCCACGAACCAAGCGTTGCCACCCAGGGCCTTGGCTACCTTGGCCCCCCGTTGGCGGTCCAGGTCACCCAGTACCACCTGCCAGCCTTCGCAGATCAGCCAGGCGGCGATGCCCAGGCCGATGCCGCGGGCGGCACCGGTCACCAAGGCCACCCGGCCATTATGGCCGGGCTCGCCGCCCTTCCAGTCGATCACAGCGCCGCCAAGCCGCGGGCCAGGTCGGCTTGCAGGTCGGCCACGTCTTCCAGGCCGACGGCGACGCGGATCAGGCTGTCGCGGATACCCGCGGCCTCACGCTCCTGAGGCGTCAGGCGCCCATGGGAGGTGGTGGCCGGGTGGGCGATGGTGGTCTTGCTGTCACCCAGGTTGGTGGTGATGGAGATCACCCGGGTGGCGTCGATGAAGCGCCAGGCGCCCTCCTTGCCGCCCTTGACCTCGAAGCTCACCACCGCGCCGAAGCCGCTCATCTGGCGCTTGGCCAGCTCATGCTGCGGGTGGCTCGGCAGGCCGGCGTAGTGGACCTTCTCCACGCCGTCCTGTTGCTCCAGCCACTCGGCCAGCGCCTGGGCGCTCTGGCAATGCGCACGCATGCGCAGCTTGAGCGTCTCCAGGCCCTTGGTGAAGATCCAGGCGTTGAACGGGCTGAGGGTCGGGCCTGCGGTACGCAGGAAGCCCACCACTTCCTTCATGTGCTCGCTGCGCCCGGCCACCACGCCGCCCATGCAACGGCCCTGGCCGTCGATGAACTTGGTCGCCGAGTGGAACACGATGTCCGCGCCGAGCTTGAGCGGCTGTTGCAGGGCCGGCGTGCTGAAGCAGTTGTCCACCACCAGCAGCGCGCCACGGGCGTGGGCGACTTCGGCCAGGGCGGTGATGTCCACCAGCTCGGCCAGCGGGTTGGACGGCGACTCGACGATCAGCAGCTTGGTGTTGGCCTTGATGGCCTTCTCCCAACCGCCGATGTCGACCAGTGGCACGTAGTCGACCTGAACGCCGAAGCGCTTGAAGTACTTCTCGAACAGGCTGATGGTCGAGCCGAACACGCTCTGCGACACCAGCACATGGTCGCCTGCGCTGCACAGCGACATGACCACGGCCAGGATCGCCGACATGCCGGTGGACGTACCCACGGCCTGCTCGGCACCCTCCATGGCCGCCAGGCGCTCCTCGAAGGCGCGCACGGACGGGTTGGTATAACGCGAATAGACATTGCCCGGCGTTTCACCGGCGAAACGCGCAGCCGCGTCGGCGGCCGTGCGGAAGACATAGCTGGAAGTCAGGAACAGCGCTTCGCTGTGCTCGGCTTCCGGTGTACGGTGCTGACCGGCGCGCACCGCCAAGGTGTCGAAACCGACACCCTCGAGGTCACTGTCCAGTCGACCGGCATCCCATTGATCCGTCATGCCGTCGCTCCCAAATCAGTTGTTGTAGAGGTCGATGATCGCGCTGACGGCCTGGTTCTTCGCCTTGGCCGCGTCGTTGCGCGACTGCTCGATACGCTCCAGGTAGGCGTCGTCGATGTCTCCGGTGACGTATTCACCGTTGAACACCGCGCAATCGAAGTGCTCGATCTTGATCTTGCCGCCACCGACCGAATCGATCAGGTCAGGCAGGTCCTGGTAGACCAGCCAGTCGGCGCCGATCAACTCGGCCACCTGTTCGGTGGTACGGTTGTGGGCGATCAGTTCGTGAGCGCTCGGCATGTCGATGCCGTAGACGTTGGGGTAGCGCACCGCGGGGGCCGCGGAGCAGAAGTAGACGTTCTTGGCGCCGGCTTCGCGGGCCATCTGGATGATCTGCTTGCAGGTGGTGCCGCGCACGATGGAATCGTCCACCAGCATCACGTTCTTGCCGCGGAATTCCAGCTCGATGGCATTGAGCTTCTGGCGTACCGACTTCTTGCGCGCGGCCTGGCCGGGCATGATGAAAGTACGGCCGATATAGCGGTTCTTGACGAAGCCTTCGCGGAACTTGACGCCCAGGTGGTTGGCCAGCTCCAGGGCCGCCGTGCGGCTGGTGTCCGGGATCGGGATGACCACGTCGATGTCATGGTCCGGGCGCTCGCGCTGGATCTTCTCGGCCAGCTTCTCGCCCATGCGCAGGCGGGCCTTGTACACCGAGACGCCGTCCATGATCGAGTCCGGACGGGCCAGGTAGACGTGCTCGAAGATACACGGCTGCAGCTTCGGGTTGTTGGCGCACTGCTTGGTGAACATCTGCCCCTCTTCGGTGATGTACACCGCTTCGCCCGGCGCCAGGTCACGGATCAGGGTGAAGCCGAGCACGTCCAGGGCAACGCTTTCCGAGGCGATCATGTACTCGACGCCTTCGTCGGTATGGCGCTGGCCGAACACGACCGGGCGGATGCCGTTGGGGTCACGGAAGCCGACGATGCCGTAGCCGGTGATCATCGCCACCACCGCGTAGCCACCGACGCAGCGGCTGTGCACGTGGGAAACCGCGGCGAACACGTCTTCCTCGGTCGGCTGCAGCTTGCCGCGCACGGCCAGCTCGTGGGCGAACACGTTCAGCAGCACTTCCGAGTCGGAGTTGGTGTTGACGTGGCGCAGGTCGGACTCGTAGATCTCCTTGGCCAGCTGCTCGACGTTGGTCAGGTTGCCGTTGTGCGCCAGGGTGATGCCATAAGGCGAGTTGACGTAGAACGGCTGGGCCTCGGCCGAGGTCGAGCTGCCCGCGGTCGGGTAGCGGACATGGCCGATACCCATGTGGCCGACCAGGCGCTGCATGTGGCGCTGCTGGAAGACGTCGCGCACCAGGCCGTTATCCTTGCGCAGGAACAACCGGCCGTCGTGGCTGGTCACGATACCGGCAGCGTCCTGGCCGCGGTGCTGGAGCACGGTTAGCGCGTCATACAGCGCCTGATTGACGTTCGACTTACCGACGATACCGACGATGCCACACATGCGACGCAACCCCTACTTTGATGAAACTTGATTGAAAAGCGCTCAGGGCCTGGTGGGCCCCAGCAACTGTTCCTTGAACGGAAGATCAGCGGGTGTGCTGACTCCACTGGACATCCACTGACCGGTGAACCCCAGGATCAGGTTCTTCGACCAGTCAGCGACAAGGAGGAACTGTGGGATCAGGCGCGATTCCTGCCACCACGGGTCCTGTTGTACCGGCCCCAGGCTCAACAGCCCGATGGCCACCACCACCAGCAAGGCCCCCCGCGCGGCGCCGAACGCCATGCCGAGGAAACGATCGGTGCCGGACAGCCCGGTCACGCGGATCAGCTCGCCGATGAGGAAGTTGATCATGGCCCCCACCAGCAGGGTGGCGACGAAAAGAATGGCGCAACCGGCGATGATGCGGGCCGAGGGCGTTTGGATATAGCTTTCAAGATACTGCGAAAGGGAGCCGCCGAACATCCAGGCGACCGCACCGGCGACGATCCAGATGAGCAGGGACAAGGCTTCCTTGACGAAGCCGCGCTTGAGACTGATCAATGAGGAAATGGCGATGATCGCGATGATCGCCCAATCAACCCAGGTAAATGCCACGGTGTTGCCTGCCGACGTTTGAGGCGGCGCATTTTACCAGAGCGGCAGGCTTGGGGTAAGCGGAATGTCAGGCGATTCGAGAGGGCCCTATCGCTGGCAAACCCCCACACAGGGATTTCGCAAGTCTTGAGGGCGGCGCAATCTCGGTGGGAGCTGGCGACAGCCTGCGATGGGCTGCAAAGCAGCCCCAAGCCCTCAAACGGTCGAGCCCTCCAGACTCAAGGGGCCGCTTTGCGGCCCATCGCAGGCTGTCGCCAGCTCCCACACGTACGGCGGTATCTCTGAAAGCAGCGCAGAACAGGTGGGGCTTGCCGGCGATGGGGCTGTAAGCGCGGCCCTACAGGCTCAGCCACGCTCGGGCTGGAAGCGCACCACGAAGCCCTTGAGATTGTGCTGGCGGTTGATCGCGTCGCGCAGGCGCTCGGCCTCGGCACGCTCGATCAGTGGCCCGACATAGACGCGGTTCATGCCGCCGACCGAGCGGATGTAGGCGTTGTACCCCTGGCTACGCAGGGTATTCTGCAGCTTGTCGGCACCGGCACGGTTGGACAGGCTGGCCAGCTGGATCGACCAGCTCACCGGCAGGCCATTGGCATCGACCTTGGATGGCGCGGCAGGCTTGGGTGCGGAGGCAGTGGGCGCCGGGGCGGGCGTCGCAGCCGGCTTGGCCTCGACCTTCGGTGCCGGCTTGGGTGCCTGCGCCTGGGCGACTGCTGGCTGGGACGGCCCCGGGGTGATCGGCTGGCTGGGCGTGGTCATGGGCGCGGTGGATTCATTGACCACCACTGGCGGTTGCTCCGGTGGTTGCTCCGCCACCTCGGGCAGAGGCTGAGGCTCCGGCACCTGCACAGGCGTCACCTCCACCTGCGGCAAGCTCGGCATCGCCGGCGCCTCGGGCGCCTCGACACGCACCTGGCGCATCTCGTCCTCGCGGGTGAACAGCATCGGCAGGAAGATCACCGCCAGCGCCACCAGCACCAACGCACCGACCATGCGCTGCTTCATCCCTTTATCCAGCACTGCCATCTACTCCTCCGGAGCTTGCCGCTCTAGCCATTCCAGGGCTTGGCCAACACAGAAAAACGAACCGAACAGCAGGATCTGGTCATCTGCCGTCGCCTGCGCGCACTGCCCCTCGAGGGCGGCCTCGACGCTGGTGTAAGACTTCACCGCCGCACCGAGGTTCGTCAAGGCCGCCACCAGTTCCGCAGCCGGGCGGCTGCGGGGGGTATCCAGCGGCGCCACCGCCCATTCGTCGACCAACCCCTTGAACGGTGCGATCACGCCCTCCAGGTCCTTGTCGGCGAGCAGGCCGAATACCGCCAGGCGGCGCCCCTTGACCGGGCGCGCGGCCAGACGGGCAGCCAGGTATTCGGCGGCATGGGGGTTGTGCCCCACATCCAGCAACAGCTCCAGGCGCCGGCCTTGCCAGCGCACCGTGCGGCGGTCCAAACGCCCGGTCACCTGGGTATCGAGCAGCGCCTGGCGAACCTGTCCGGCCTCGAAAGGCAAGCCCATCAGCAGATAGGCCTGCAGCGCCAGAGCGGCGTTCTCCATCGGCAGATCCAGCAGCGGCAGGTCATGCAGCTCCACGCTGCTACCGTCGGGCCGGCTGCCCCGCCACTGCCAATGCTGGTCGGTGGTTGCCAGGTCGAAATCGCGGCCGCGCAACAGGAACGGACAAGCCAGTTCGCGCGCCTTGTCCAGCAAAGGCTGTGGGGGGTTGAGGTCGCCACACAGCGCAGGTTTGCCCTGTCGGAAGATGCCCGCCTTCTCGAAGGCCACGGATTCACGGGTATCGCCCAGGTAATCGGCATGATCCACGCCGATGCTGGTGACCAGCGCCAGGTCCGCATCGACCAGGTTGACGGCATCCAGGCGACCACCCAGACCGACCTCGAGCACCACGGCGTCCAGCGAGGACTGCTGGAACAGCCAGAAGGCCGCCAGGGTGCCCATTTCGAAATAGGTCAGGGAAGTCTCGCCACGGGCCGCCTCGACGGCTGCGAAGGCTTCGCACAGGCGCTCATCGCTGGCCTCGACACCGTCGATACGCACCCGTTCGTTGTAGCGCAACAGGTGCGGCGAACTGTACACACCGACTTTCAGCCCCTGCGCCCGAAGCAGCGATGCCACGAATGCGCAGGTCGAGCCCTTGCCATTGGTGCCGGTGACCGTCACCACCCGGGGCGCAAGCCTGCCCAGCCCTAGCCGGGCGGCCACCTGCTGCGACCGCTCCAGCCCCATGTCGATGGCCGAAGGGTGCAGTTGCTCGAGGTAGGCGAGCCAGTCGCCCAGGGTATGAAGGTTCATCACGCGACGGCAGCCACCTCGAGGGCCTCTGCCGGGGTCGGCTGGCCGGTCATCTGCGCCAGCAGGCGAGCCAGGCGCGGACGCAGCTCGCCACGGGAGATGATCAGGTCGATGGCACCATGCTCGAGCAGGAACTCGCTGCGCTGGAAGCCTTCTGGCAGCTTCTCGCGCACGGTCTGCTCGATCACACGGGGGCCGGCGAAGCCGATCAGGGCCTTCGGCTCACCGACGATGACATCGCCAAGCATCGCCAGGCTCGCGGAAACACCACCGTAGACAGGATCGGTCAACACCGAGATGAACGGAATGCCTTCTTCGCGCAGGCGCGCCAGCACAGCGGACGTCTTGGCCATCTGCATCAGCGAGATGAGCGCTTCCTGCATGCGCGCGCCGCCGGACGCGGAGAAGCAGACCATCGGGCAGCGGTGCTCGAGGGCGTAGTTGGCCGCGCGTACGAAGCGCTCGCCGACGATGGCCCCCATGGAACCGCCCATGAAGGAGAATTCGAAGGCGCTGACCACGATCGGCATGCCCATCAGGGTACCGCTCATGGAAATCAGGGCGTCTTTCTCGCCGGTCTGCTTCTGGGCCGCGGTCAGGCGGTCCTTGTACTTCTTGCCATCACGGAACTTCAGACGGTCGACCGGCTCCAGGTCGGCACCCAGTTCGGCACGGCCTTCGGCGTCGAGGAAGATGTCGATGCGCGCACGGGCTCCGATGCGCATGTGGTGGTTGCACTTGGGGCAGACATCCAGGGTCTTCTCCAGCTCCGGACGATACAGCACGGCCTCGCAGGCCGGGCACTTGTGCCACAGGCCTTCAGGCACCGAGCTCTTCTTCACCTCGGAACGCATGATCGAAGGGATCAGTTTGTCGACTAACCAGTTGCTCATGCTTTCTTTCTCCAGTATCGGTGGGCGGGGGCCGGTCTGGCCGGCCATGCCCTGCCCTTGAGCTCATGTTCTTCAATGAAACGATGACGGCCCGGCTCCGAGGCCCGCGCGATGCGGGGCCAGCCTGGTGGCCGGGCCATCGTCAACCTGTCATGCCGGTAGTCCGCATGGCCCGCCCGATAGGCAGGCCTGGCAGCACCGGGCTGCGAAAGCTATGGACGATGGCGCGCGGGCAGCCGTCACATCCGTCGTCACGCCTGTTTCACCGCACGCATGAACGCCTCGATCTTCGCGGCGTCCTTGATCCCCTTTGCCTGCTCCACGCCGCCGCTGACATCCACCGCAAACGGACGCACCTGGGCAATGGCCTGGCCGACGTTGCCGGCCGACAGGCCACCGGCCAGGATGATCGGCTTGCTCAGGGAAGCCGGCACCAGCGACCAGTCGAAGGCCTCGCCCGTACCGCCCGGGATGCCGGGCACGTAGGTGTCCAGGAGGATGCCACGGGCGCCGGCGTACTGCTGGCAAGCCGCCTCGAGGTCATCGCCGGGGCGTACCCTCAGGGCCTTGATCCAGGGGCGATGGTAGCCCTCGCAATCGGCCGGGGTTTCATCGCCGTGGAACTGTAGCAGGTCCAGCGGCACAGCTTCGAGAATCTCGTTGAGTTCGCAACGCGAGGCGTTGACGAACAGGCCGACCGTGGTCACGAACGGCGGCAGTGCGGCGATGATGGCCCGCGCCTGATGCACGTCCACCGCTCGCGGGCTCTTGGCGTAGAAGACCAGGCCGATGGCATCGGCGCCGGCTTCGGCGGCCGCCAGGGCGTCCTCGATACGGGTAATCCCGCAGATCTTGCTGCGAACGTTGCTCATGGACAGCGAACCTTGGGTGATCGGTGAAAGGCCGGATGTTAGCAAATGACGTTTCGCCCGTCAGTCCGCCAGCGCCTCGTAGCCGGTCAGAAAGTGTGGGCCGATGTAACGGACCGGCAGGGCGAATTCCTCGGGGTACTCCACCTGGACCAGATACAGGCCATAGGGGTGGGCGGTCACACCGCCCTCCCGGCGGTTGCGCCCCTCCAGCACCTCACGCGCCCAGCCGACCGGCCGCTCGCCGGCCCCGATGGTCATCAACACACCGGCGATGTTGCGTACCATGTGATGCAGGAAGGCCGTGGCCCGGACATCCAGCACGATCATCTTGCCGTGGCGGGTGACCCGTAGGTGATGGATGTGCTTGATCGGCGACTTGGCCTGGCACTGGCTGGCCCGGAAGGCGCTGAAGTCATGGGTGCCGAGCAGAAACTGCGCGGCCTCGGCCATGCGTTCGACGTCAAGTGGACGGTGGTTCCAGGTCACTTCCTCGGCCAGGTGCGCAGGGCGGATCGGGTCGTTGTAGATAACGTAGCGATAGCGTCGCGCGGTCGCCTTGAAGCGGGCATGGAAATGCGCCGGCATCGGCTTGGCCCAGGTGACGCTGATGTCATGGGGTAGGTTGAAATTGGTGCCCAGGGTCCAGGCTCGCTCATCGCGCACGGCACGGGTGTCGAAATGGACGATCTGCCCGCAGCCGTGCACGCCGGCATCGGTGCGCCCGGCACAGATCACCGAGATCGGCTCGTTGGCCACCGTCGACAGGGCTTGCTCCAGGGCCTGCTGGACACTCGGCACACCGCTGGCCTGGCGCTGCCAGCCGCGGTAGCGCGAACCTTTGTATTCCACGCCCAGAGCGATGCGGGCGTAGCCTTCGGCCGCCGATTCGGCCGGGTCGATGTCATTGATGTCCAAGAGCGCGAAACCTGTGGGTGAAACGGAAGGCGGGCATTATAACGGCAACGGCAGCCGGGAGGGCTGCCGTTGCTGGCGAAGCTGTTCACAGGCAATGCCGGCCTATCGCGGGACAAGCCCGCTCCCACAGGGGGCCGTGCGTTATCCTGTGTGTGGGCTTGCCCCGCGAACAAGGGCGAAACCCTTGCCCGGGCATCTTCCACAGGCCACGCCTGGATGTCAGACCAGTCGCGACAGCATGTCTTCGGCCTCCTGACGCTGTTCCTCATCGCCATCCTTGACCACTTCATCGAGGATATCGCGGGCGCCCTGGTGGTCGCCCATGTCGATGTAGGCACGCGCCAGGTCGAGCTTGGTGGCCACCTCATCGGTGCCGGAGAAGAAGTCGAAGTCCAGGTCGTCCAGCGGGTCCGGCTCCTGGGCGGCATCGGCGGCAGTGAAGTGCGGCTCCAGCGACGGCGACTCCAGGCTCTGGGACAGCTTGTCCAGCTCGGCATTGACGTCATCGAGCTCCGAGGCGAACTGCTTGTCGGCCGGCGACTCGTCGTCCAGCGACAGCGACAGGTCGAAGTCTTCCGGCAGCTCCAGTTCCGAGAGCGGGTCGAATTCCGGGATTTCGTCGAAAGCCGCCAGCTCCGCGGCTACGTCGACCGGGGCGTCTTCCGGTGCTGCCGGCGCTTGTGGCTCGCCGACATCCAGGTCGAAATCGGACAGGTCATCGAGACTCTGCGGCTCGGCCTGGGCTTGCTCCAGCAGGGCTTCGAAATCGGCATCGGCGTCGGTGGCGACCGGTTCGGCTTCCTGTGGTGCAGCTTCGGTCACTGCGGCTTGCTCCGACGGCGCGGCCTCAAGCGCCGCATCCACCGGCAGGTCATCGTCCAGGCTCAGGTCGAATGCACCGTCCAGATCATCTTCTTCGATGGCAGGGACGTCGGTGACAGCCTCCAGCGCTGCTTCAGGCGAGTTCTCGCTCACGATAGGTGTATCGAGCGGGTCCGGCTCGGCGCCTGCAGGCGCCTGTTCGCCGTCCTGCAGCAGATCGTGGACGTACTGCTTGTCCATCTCGGCCGCCAGGGCCGCCGCCCCCAGGCCTAGGGCGGCGACGCCGAGCATGGCCGGGAAGCGTTCCTTCAAGGTGTCGACCTGGGCCTTGTCCTGGTCGGTAGGCGAAAGCGCACGCTCCTGATCGGCAAAGGCGGTCTGGTCGCCTTGGCGGGCATAGACTTCCATCAGTTTCAAACGCAGGTCGCTGCGCTGTGGCTCGGCAGCCACTGCCGGCTCGAGCAGGTCGGCGGCATGGTTCAGGCGACCTTGCGCCAGGCTCTGGTCCACCTCGGCCAGCAGGCTGGCCATTGGGTCCTGGTCAGTTGCAGGCGTTGCCGGGGCGGGCGCCGGCTCCGGTGCAAGCGGTTTTTCCGCAGCTGTGGCAGCGGCGGCCGAAGCGGCGACCACCGCCGGCGAGAGCTTCACGCTCGGCGCCGATACATCCAGATCATCGAAGCTTCCGGGCGGCACGTTCAGGTCAGGGCTGCGTTCGCCCTCCTCGGCCAGTGCACGCGCCATGCGCAGGTGCTTCTCGGCTTCTTGCTGGGCCTTGCGCTTGCGGGCAAGCAACAACAGCAACAGCAGCAGCACCAGGAACGCAGAACCGGCGAGCAGCCCCAACAGCAACGGGTTGCCCATCAGTTCGTCGAGCACACCCTGGGCCTGCTCGCCTTGCTCGGCTGGGGCCGTGTCCACGGCGGCCGGAGCTGGCTTGACCACCGGCTCGGCCGACGGCAGCTGGGCATTGACCGGCGGTTGCGTGGGTGCCGGCTCGCCCGGCAACGCGGCAGGCGGCGGGGTTTGCGCCGCCGCCCCCTGCGCTTCGAGGCGTGCCAGCTGGTCGTTCTTGAGCTCGATCAGACGCTGCAGCTTGTCCAGCTGGCTCTGCAGGTCCGCCATGCGGCTCTTGAGTTCCTCGTTGTCACGGCGGCTGGTGTCCAGGCTTTCCTGGGCCACCGCGAGCTTGTCGCTGAGGGCCTTGGTCTCCCCCGCTTCACCCTGCCCGCCCGGGCTGACCAGGCGCAGGTTGTCCCCCTGGGCAATACGCTCCGGCGCCTCACCGGCCGCTGCGCGCCGGGTGGCGTCCAGCTGCCGGGCACGCGGCCCCAGGCGCCGACCCTCACGCCAGGCGGCATACTGCTCGGCCACCTCGCGAACGGCTTCGCCCTGGGGAATGCTCTGGACCTGTTGCGGGTCGGGCAGGCGCAGGACCTGCCCGGTCTTGAGCTGGTTGATGTTGTTGCCGATGAAGGCATCGGGGTTCAAGGCCTGGATCGCCAGCATGGTCTGCTGGATCGAGCCGCCCTGGGTGTTGCGCGCAGCGATCTGCCACAGGGTGTCGCGGCGCTTGGTGGTGTAGCTGCCCGCACCGCTGACTGCCGGTTCGACATTGGCCGCCGATGGCGCCTCGCCCTGGGCCTTGGCTTGGTCGAGCAGGACATTGTAGTCACGCAACAGGCGGCCCTGGGGCCACATCACCTGGACCAGGAACTTCACCACCGGCGCCGGCAATGGCTGGCTGGAGGTGACCCGCAACACGCTCTTGCCGTTGGGGTTGATCACCGGGGTGAAGGTGAGGTCCTCAAGGTAGCTGGGATAGGCCACGCCTGCCTTGGCGAACTCTTCCGGTGGCGCGAGGCTCGGCGCCACTTCAGCCGCGGTGAGGTCGCGCACATCGAGCAGTTCGATCTCGGCATCCAGTGGCTGGTTCTGTGCCGACTTGAGGGTCAGTTCACCCAACCCGAGGGCGTTCGCCATGCCGGACGACAACGCCGAGGCTGCCGCCATGGCCAGAACCAGTTTGCGAATTCGAAGCATGACCTCTTCCCTTGTAAGAATCGTCCTGAAACCTGCGTATGGTGCAGGACAAAAGTACCCGCCAGTATCTTTTACGCCATGTCTTTTATCAACAATGCGGCCACTTGCACGGCGTTGAGCGCTGCGCCCTTGCGCACATTGTCGGTGGTCAGCCACACATTGAGCTGCTCTTGTTCGTCGATACCATGGCGTACACGACCAACATAGACCACGTCTTGGCCCACTGCGTCGCCGACGGCCGTCGGAAAGTCGTCCGGCTCGACCAATTCGATGCTTTCGGCGGCTTCCAGGGCGTCGTTGACGGCGGCCAGGTCGACCGGGCGCCGGCTCTGCACGGCCACGCTGAAGCTGTCGCCATAGAACACCGGGGCCTGGACGCAGGTCACGGAGATTTTCAGGGTCGGCAGGTCGAGCAGTACGCGCAGTTCATCGACCAGGCGGCGTTCAAGGCGGGTGTGGCCTTGTTCATCGGCAGCGCCTACCCGCGCCAGCAGGTTGAAGGCGACCTGGCGGTCGAAGAAGCGAGGCTCCAGTGGCCGGGCGTTGAGCAGCTCGGCGGTCTGGCGGGCCAGTTCAGTGACCGCTTCACGGCCCTGGGCTGAGACGGCCAGGCATGCCATGACCTGCACGCGTTCGATGTCCAGCAGGCCCTTGAGCGGTGCCAGGGCCACGGCCAGGGCGACCGCGGCAGCGCTGGGGCTGGCGATCAGAGCAGGTTGCTCGAGCTTGGCGAGCTGGTCGCCGTTGGCCTCGGGCACTACAGCCATGGCCTGGTCCAGGCCACCGGACAGGTCGATGACCGTGCAGCCGGCCAGCTGGGCTTTGGGGGCGAAGCTGCGGGTCACGGCGGGGCTGGCGGCGAAGAATGCAAGCTTGGCCTGGGTGAAATCGAAGCTGTCGACTTCGCGTACACGCAGTTTCTTGCCGCGGAACATGAGGTTGCTGCCGGCCGATTCCATGCTGGCCAGCAGGTGCAGGGTAGCGACGGGGAACTCGAGTTCCTCGAGGATCTGGACGAGGGTTTCGCCGACGTTACCGGTGGCGCCGATGATGGCGATGTCGATGGGCTGGGGCATGTGGGATCCTTCTGGTGGAACTTGGGGTGGGCACTTTACTTGGGTTGGCCGGCTGAGGGTAAGTGCTTGGCTTGAGTTTTGGGGTGGTACGTGAATCGCGCGGCGCGCGATTTCCGCCCCACCAAACCGTACCCCCCATAAACAAAAAACCCGCACCACCAGGGCACGGGTTTTTCGTTCAATCCACCGAGGGGCGATCAACGCTCCAGCAGGATCCGCAGCATGCGGCGCAGCGGCTCGGCAGCGCCCCACAGCAGCTGGTCACCCACGGTGAAGGCGCCCAGGTACTGCGAACCCATGTTCAGCTTGCGCAAACGGCCAACCGGCACGTTCAGGGTACCGGTCACCTTGGTCGGGCTCAGCTCCTGCATGCTGATGTCACGCTGGTTCGGCACCAGCTTCACCCAAGGATTGTGCTGGCTGATCATGCCTTCGATGTCCGCCAGCGGCACGTCCTTGTTCAGCTTGATGGTCAGCGCCTGGCTGTGGCAACGCATGGCGCCGATACGCACGCAGATGCCATCGACCGGGATCGGGTTCTTGAAGCGACCGAGGATCTTGTTGGTCTCGGCCTGGGCCTTCCATTCCTCGCGGCTCTGGCCGTTCGGCAGCTCCTTGTCGATCCAGGGGATCAGGCTGCCCGCCAGCGGTACGCCGAAGTTCTCGGTCGGGAAGGCTTCGCCGCGCATGGTCTCGGCGACCTTGCGGTCGATGTCGAGGATGGCACTGGCCGGGTTGGCCAGGTCATCGGCCACCGCCGCGTGGATGCCGCCCATCTGCTTGATCAGTTCACGCATGTTCTGCGCGCCGGCACCGGAGGCCGCCTGGTAGGTCATGGCGCTCATCCACTCCACCAGGCCCGCCTCGAACAGGCCACCCAGGCCCATCAGCATCAGGCTGACGGTGCAGTTGCCGCCGATGTAGTTCTTGGTACCGGCGTCCAGCTGCTGGTCGATGACCTTGCGGTTGACCGGGTCGAGGATGATCACCGCGTCATCCTGCATGCGCAGGGACGAGGCGGCATCGATCCAGTAGCCCTGCCAGCCGGCTTCGCGCAGCTTGGGGAAGACTTCGTTGGTGTAGTCGCCGCCCTGGCAGGTCAGGATGACGTCGAGGGTCTTGAGTTCTTCGATGCTATAGGCGTCCTTGAGCGGAGCAATGTCCTTGCCCACGTTCGGACCCTGGCCACCCACGTTGGACGTGGTGAAGAACACCGGCTCGATGAGGTCGAAATCCTGCTCCTCCAGCATCCGCTGCATGAGCACGGAACCGACCATACCGCGCCAACCGATCAGACCTACACGTTTCATCGCAACTACACCTTTGCTAAAAGTGGGCCGCCATCGAAGGGAAGACGATGGCGGGCCAGAGAGATTACAGATTCCGCAGCGCTGCGACTACTGCGTCGCCCATTTCCTGCGTACCTACCTTGCTGCACCCGGCCGACCAGATGTCGCCGGTACGCAGGCCTTGGTCCAGCACCCGGCTGACAGCCTGCTCGATCGCGTCGGCGGCGGCCACCTGGTTGAAGCTGTAGCGCAGCATCATCGACACCGACAGGATGGTCGCCAACGGGTTGGCGATGCCCTGCCCGGCGATGTCCGGGGCCGAGCCGTGGCACGGCTCGTACATGCCCTTGTTGTTGGCGTCGAGCGACGCAGACGGCAGCATGCCGATGGAACCGGTCAGCATGGAAGCTTCATCCGACAGAATGTCACCGAACATGTTGTCCGTCACCATCACGTCGAATTGTTTGGGTGCACGGACCAGCTGCATGGCGGCGTTGTCGACGTACATGTGGCTGAGCTCGACGTCCGGGTAGTCCTTGGCCACGTCCTCGACCACTTCGCGCCAGAGCTGGCTGGAGGCCAGGACATTGGCCTTGTCCACCGAGCACAGCTTCTTGCCGCGCACACGGGCCATGTCGAAGCCGACGCGGGCGATGCGGCGCACTTCGCTTTCGCTGTACGGCAGGGTGTCGTAGGCCTGGCGCTCGCCGCCTTCGAGCTCGCGCTGGCCGCGCGGAGCACCGAAGTAGATGCCGCCGGTCAGCTCACGGACGATGAGGATGTCCAGGCCGGCGACGATTTCCGGCTTGAGCGAGGAGGCATCGGCCAGTTGCGGGTAGAGGATCGCCGGACGCAGGTTGGCGAAAAGGCCCAGTTGCGAACGGATCTTAAGCAGGCCGCGCTCGGGACGGATGTCGCGCTCGAGCTTGTCCCACTTCGGCCCGCCCACCGCACCGAGCAGCACGGCGTCAGCCTTGCGTGCGCGCTCCAGGGTCTCGTCGGCCAGCGGCACGCCGTGCTTGTCGATGGCGGCACCACCGATGACGTCGTGCTCCAGGGTGACGCCGAGCTGGAACTTGTCGTTGGCCAGCTCCAGCACCTTGATGGCCTCGGCCATGATTTCCGGGCCGATGCCATCACCTGGGAGAATCAGAATCTGCTTGCTCATGCTTTCCTCTATCCATTCATACGGTGCAGCCAAGCGGGCCACACCGAAAAGTTCTTAACGCTCGGCCCACAACACCAGCACGTCAGTGCTGAACGAGCCATCGGCCTCGACTTGGTAATACTGCCGCACTTCTTCGCCCATGGCTTGCTGCAACTGGCGGATGGCCACGCGCATCGGCTCGGGGGTGCGCATGCGCTCGACCCAGCTGCCGAACTCCAGGCGCAGCGGCTGGCGGGTGTGGCTGCGTACGTGCAGCCCCGCCTCGCTGACCTGGCGCTGCCATTCGGCGGCGGAATAGTCACGCACGTGACTGGTATCACGCAGCACTTCCACCGTTTGCAGGTAGGTGTCGAGCAATGGGCTACCGGGCGACATGACGTCGATGAAAGCCGCCACGCCGCCCGGCTTGAGCACCCGGCGCACTTCGCGCAGGGCCAGCCCCAGGTCGCTCCAGTGATGGGCCGAGTAGCGACTGAAGACGAAGTCGAACGCGGCGTCGGCGAACGGCAGGCGCTCGGCGGCGCCGCGTTCGGTCGTGATATTGGCCAGGCCGCGCTCGGCAGCGGCACGGGCAACCACGTCGAGCATGGCTTGGGAGAGGTCGTAGGCAACCACTTCGGCCACCAGCGGGGCGACATGGAAACTGACATGACCGGCACCGCAGCCCAGATCCAGCACGCGGGCATGGCCCTGCCCCGCCAGCTCGGCCTGCAGCAGGGCGAATTCACTGCCCTGTGCATGCACGGCGCTGCTGAGGTAGGCGTTGGCCTGTTCGCCGAACTGGCGTTGGACCACATCGGTGTGTTGGGTGCTGGTCATGTCTCGATCCTTTGGGTTTCTTGCTGCCTGCACCGACCCTTTCGCGGGTCAACCCGCTCCCACAGAACCTCTACAGGTTTCGAATCCTGCGCTGTACCTGTGGGAGCGGATCTACCCGCGAAGAGGCCGGTACTGTCACCTGCACACTTCAGGCATCACGGAACAGCCAAGGCTGCGCTGCGCGGTGCTTGCCTTCGAACGCCTTGATCGCGTCGCTGTCCTGCAGGGTCAGGCCGATGTCATCGAGGCCGTTGAGCAAGCAATGCTTGCGGAAGGCATCGATCTCGAAGTGCAGCACCTTGCCGTCCGGACGGGTCACGGCCTGGGCCTGCAAATCGATGGTCAGCTGGTAGCCCGGGTTGGCCTCGACCTGCCTGAACAGCTCGTCGACTTCCTCATCGCTGAGGATGATCGGCAGCAGGCCATTCTTGAAGCTGTTGTTGAAGAAGATGTCGGCGAAGCTCGGGGCGATGACGCTACGGAAGCCATATTCGTCCAGCGCCCACGGAGCGTGCTCGCGGCTCGAACCGCAACCGAAGTTCTCCCGTGCCAGCAACACGCTGGCCCCCTGGTAGCGTTCGTGGTTGAGCACGAAATCCTTGTTCAGCGGGCGCTTGCTGTTGTCCTGGTAGGGCTGGCCCACGTCCAGGTAGCGCCACTCGTCGAACAGGTTGGGGCCGAAGCCGGTACGCTTGATCGACTTCAGGAATTGCTTGGGAATGATCTGGTCGGTGTCGACGTTGGCGCGATCCAATGGCGCGACAAGGCCGGTGTGCTGGGTAAAGGCTTTCATGCTGCGCTCCCTTGGATCAACTCGCGGACATCGATGAAGTGGCCGGTCACTGCGGCGGCGGCGGCCATGGCCGGGCTGACCAGGTGGGTACGGCCACCGGCGCCCTGACGGCCTTCGAAGTTGCGGTTGGAGGTCGAGGCGCAATGCTCGCCGCTCTCCAGGCGGTCCGGGTTCATGGCCAGGCACATGGAGCAGCCTGGCTCACGCCATTCGAAACCGGCCTCGATGAAGATCTTGTCCAGCCCTTCACGTTCGGCCTGGGCCTTGACCAGGCCGGAGCCCGGTACCACCAGCGCCTGCTTGACGTTGGCCGCGACCTTGCGGCCCTTGGCGATCTCGGCGGCGGCGCGCAGGTCTTCGATACGCGAGTTGGTGCACGAGCCGATGAACACGCGGTCGAGCTTGATGTCGGTGATCGCCTGGTTGGCGGCCAGGCCCATGTACTTGAGCGCTCGCTCGATGGAGCCGCGCTTGATCAGGTCAGGCTCGGCGGCCGGGTCCGGCACGCGCTGGTCGACGGCCAGGACCATCTCAGGCGAGGTGCCCCAGCTGACCTGTGGCTTGATCTGCGAGGCGTCCAGTTCGACCACGGTGTCGAACACCGCGTCGGCATCGGAGACCAAGCCCTTCCAGGCCTGCACCGCCTGCGTCCACTGCTCGCCCTTGGGCGCGTACGGGCGGCCCTCGACGTAGGCGACGGTGGTGTCGTCCACGGCGACCAGACCCACGCGGGCACCGGCTTCGATGGACATGTTGCAGATGGTCATGCGGCCTTCCATGGACAACTCACGGATGGCGCTGCCGGCGAACTCCATGGCGTGGCCATTGCCACCGGCGGTGCCGATCTTGCCGATCACGGCCAGGACGATGTCCTTGGCGGTCACGCCGGCAGGCAAGGTGCCTTCGACGCGCACCAGCATGTTCTTCATCTTCTTGGCGACCAGGCACTGGGTGGCGAGCACATGCTCGACCTCGGAGGTGCCGATGCCGTGGGCCAGTGCGCCGAAGGCGCCGTGGGTCGAGGTGTGCGAGTCGCCGCAGACCACGGTCATGCCGGGCAAGGTGGCGCCCTGCTCAGGGCTGATGACGTGGACGATGCCCTGGCGTTCGTCGTTCATCTTGAATTCGACGATGCCGTACTCGTCACAGTTCTCGTCGAGGGTCTGCACCTGCAGACGCGACACCTGGTCGACGATGGCATCGATGCCGCCCTTGCGCTCGGGCGTGGTCGGCACGTTGTGGTCCGGGGTGGCGATGTTGGCATCGATGCGCCACGGCTTGCGGTTGGCCAGGCGCAGGCCTTCGAAGGCCTGGGGCGAGGTCACTTCGTGGATGATGTGACGGTCGATGTAGATCAAGGACGAACCATCGTCGCGCCGCTTGACTTCATGTGCTTCCCAGAGTTTGTCGTAGAGCGTTTTGCCAGCCATCAGACTGTTCCTCATCAGCGTATTTCTATGCCAATAACCCCTTGGCTTGTACGGTCGATGCTATGGCGTTAGATTGAATAACTCAAATTCATAATTTTTATGCTTTGGATAACCAATAGGAATTCGATGCCGTGGACCTGGCCAACCTCAGCGCTTTCATCGCCATCGCCGAAACCGGCAGCTTTTCCGGGGCCGGAGAACGCCTGCACCTGACCCAGCCAGCCATCAGCAAGCGCATCGCCGGGCTCGAGCAGCAACTGGACGTACGCCTGTTCGACCGCCTGGGCCGCGAAGTGACACTGACCGAGGCGGGCCGGGCCCTGCTGCCGCGCGCCTACCAGATCCTCAACGTACTGGATGATACCCGGCGGGCGTTGAACAATTTGACCGGCGAAGTCACGGGTCGCCTGACCCTTGCCACCAGCCACCATATCGGCCTGCACCGCCTGCCCCCGCTGTTGCGGGCCTTCACCCGGGAGCACCCCGGCGTTGCGCTGGATATTCAGTTCCTCGATTCGGAAGCGGCCTACGATGAAATTCTCCATGGCCGTGCGGAAATTGCCGTGATCACCCTCGCCCCCGAGCCTCACCACCTGATTCGGGCAGTGCCGGTATGGGACGATGCCCTGGATTTCGTCGCAGCACCGGAACATCCCCTGGCCAGTAACCAGCAGGTCAGCCTCGCCGATGTGGCCCACCACCCGGCGGTATTCCCCGGCGGCAACACCTTCACCCACCACATCGTCCAGCGGTTGTTCGAAAGCCAGGGGCTGACGCCGAACATCGCCATGAGCACCAATTACCTGGAAACCATCAAGATGATGGTGTCCATCGGCCTGGCCTGGAGCGTGCTGCCGCGCACCATGCTCGATGAACAGGTTGCATCCATCGCCTTGCCCGGCATACAGCTGTCTCGCCAGCTAGGCTACATTCTGCATACGGAACGCACGCTGTCGAATGCGGCCAGGGCGTTCATGGCCTTGCTCGACAGTCACGCGGGGTCCGTCTGACCCCGGGTCGGTCGGCCTTCTTCAAGGACGCGTCATCCGCCAAAGGTCTGGTATCGATGCCAAAATCAGCAAACCGTTTTCCGCGCCTGCCGCGCATCCACGCGGCGGATCCCCAGGAGTCGGAGCAGACCTGGCAGAACGCCCCGCAACTGCTGGCCGCGCTCAATGGGGCCCGCCTGGGTGCCTGGCTATGGGACATAGAAAGTGGCCGGGTCAGTTGGTCCCGTGCCACCCAGGCCCTGTTCGGTTTCGACCCGCAGCGGCCGATACCCCGCGATATCGACTACCTCGAGCTGCTGCCCGAGGAAGACCGCGCCCGCACGCGCCAGGTGTTCCAGGCCGTGGTCAATGGCGAGCCGGTGGAGCAGGCCATGCGCCATCGCATCCGTTGGCCGGATGGCAGCCTGCATTGGCTGGAGATCAATGGCAGCCTGACCCACGATGCCCACGGCCGCCCCCAGATGATCGGTGTGGTGCGGGAGATCACGCGCCAACGGGAGCGGGAAACGGCGCTGATCAACTCGGAAAAACGCTTTGCCACGCTGTTTCACCTGAGCCCCAACGCCATTCTCCTGACCCGTCGCCATGACGGCATGATCTACGAGGTCAACCAGCACTTCGAGGACATGTTCGGCTGGCCGGGCGACCAGGTGGTCGGCAAGACCACTCTGGAGCTGGGCCTATGGGTCAACCCCGAGCTGCGCCACCAGGTACTCGACAACACCCGTGGCAATGGCGGCCCACTGACCCTGGAAGTGCAGTTCCGCGCCAGTACCGGCAAGCTCCACGACGGCATCCTGTGCACCCAGAGCATCGAGCTCGAGGGCGTGACGTACCTGCTCAGCACCTTCGTCGACACCAGCGAGCGCAAGCGCGCCGAGCAGGCGCTCAAGGACAGCCAGGAGCGCCTGGACCTGGCCCTGGACTCCGCGCAGCTGGGCACCTGGGACTGGCACATCCCCAGCGGCATGCTCTACGGCTCGGCCCGGGCCGCGCAATTGCACGGTCTGGAACCGGTGCCGTTCCACGAGTCCTTCGAGGCATTCTTCGAAGGCGTGCCCGAACAAGAGCGCAATGTCATGCGCCAGGCCTACCGCAGCCTGCGCGAAGGGCCGGCAGGCAACTACCAGATCACCTACCGCGTGCAACTGGAGAACGGCGCCTCGCGCTATATCGAAAGCCGCGCCCGCCTGTACCGCGACGAGCAAGGCAACCCGCTGCGCATGGCCGGCACCCTGCTCGACATCACCGACCAGGTGGAACGTGAACAACGTCTGACGGCCTCGGAGGAAAAGTTCGCCAGCCTGTTCCAGGTCAGCCCCGACCCGATCTGCGTGACCCGCCAGGACAGCGGCCAATTCATCGAAATCAATCGAGCCTTCACCCAGACCTTCGGTTGGAGCGCCGACCAGGTGATCGGTCGCACTGCCGAACAGATCGGCCTATGGGCCGAATCGGCCGCCCGCGCGCAACGCATAGAACGGGTGATCCGCGAAAAGGCCCTGAGCAATGTGGCGGTGGTGGTCAACCACCGCAACGGCACCGCCCTCACCTGCCTGATCTCCAGTTGCCTGATCACGGTCGACGGCTTCCCTTGCAGCGTCACCACCCTGCGCGACATCACCCAGCAGCAACGCGCCGAGGCGGCGCTCAAGGCCAGCGAGGAGAAATTCGCCAAGGCCTTTCATTCCAGCCCCGACGCCATCACCCTCACCGAACGCAAGAGCGGTCGCTACCTGGAAGTCAACGACGGCTTCTGCCGGCTGACCGGCTACACCGCCGCCGAGGTGATCGGCCGCAGCGTCTACGAAATCGGTATCTGGGCCGACGACAAGCAACGTGCCGCCCTTCTGGCCGAACTCAAGGAGCACGGCCGGGTGCATCACCGGGAAATGCTCGGGCGCAACAAACGCGGTGACATCCTTACCGTCGAGGTCTCGGTGGAGCCGATCAGCCTCAACGAAGCCGACTGCCTGCTGTTGACCGCCCGGGATGTCAGCCAGTTGAAGAACGCCCAGGCGCAGATCCGCCACCTGGCCTACCACGACCCGCTGACCAACCTGCCCAACCGCGCCCTGCTGATGGACCGCCTGAGCCAGCAGATCGCCCTGCTCAAGCGCCACAACCTGCGCGGCGCCCTGCTGTTCCTGGACCTGGACCACTTCAAGCACATCAACGATTCCCTCGGCCACCCGGTGGGCGATACGGTCCTCAAGATCATCACCGCCCGCCTGGAGGCCAGCGTTCGCCTGGAAGACACCGTGGCGCGCCTGGGCGGCGACGAGTTCGTGGTGCTGCTCAGCGGCCTTGAGGGTAGCCGCGAACAGGTCGAGCGCAAAGTGCGCGACCTGGCCGACACCCTGCGCGAGCTGCTCGCCGAGCCGATGTCCCTGGACGGCCAGCGCCTGCAGGTGACACCGAGCATCGGCGTGGCGCTGATTCCCGACCATGGCGCGACCCCGGCCGATCTGCTCAAGCGTGCCGATATCGCCCTCTACCGGGCCAAGGACTCGGGGCGCAACACCACACAGCTGTTCCATACCACCATGCAGAAGGCGGCCAGCGAGCGCCTGCGCATGGAGACCGACCTGCGTCTGGCTTTGGCCAGGGGCGAGCTGGCCCTGCACTTCCAGCCCCAGGTCGATGCCCGCGACAATCGCATCGTCGGCGCCGAAGTGCTGCTGCGCTGGCATCACCCCCAGCTGGGCCAGCAACCTCCAGCCCAGTTCATCCAGGTACTGGAAGAAAGCGGCCTGATTCTCGAAGTTGGCAACTGGATTCTCGACGAAGCCTGCGACGCCTGCGCACGCATGCTGGCCGACGGGTTGATCGAGGCCGACGACTTCAGCCTGTGCGTCAACATCAGCCCCCGGCAGTTCCGCCAGAACGATTTCGTCGAGCGAGTGCTACGCAGCCTGGACGACTATCGCCTGCCACGGTCCATGCTGACGCTGGAGATCACCGAGGGCATCGTCATCCAGAACCTGGAGGACACCATCAGCAAGATGCGCGAACTGAAACGCTACGGGGTGAGCTTCGCCATGGACGACTTCGGCACGGGCTATTCCTCGCTGACCTACCTCAAGCGCCTGCCGGTGGATGCCTTGAAGATCGACCAGACGTTCGTACGCGATGCACCGAACGACCCCAATGACGCGGAGATCGTCCGGGCCATCGTGGCCATGGCCCGCAGCCTGGACCTGGCGGTGATCGCCGAAGGGGTCGAGCAGTCCGGGCAGCTGGAATTCCTCGAGCGCCAAGGCTGCCACCTGTACCAGGGCTACCTGCACAGCCGGCCGCTGCCGTTGATGGAGTTCCGCCAGATATTGATCGAGACCCCGGCGGATTATTGAGGCGCGTCCCAGAAACGCAAAAAGGGCACCCGAAGGTGCCCTTTCTTCACTGAGCCGAACTCAGTTCAACGCAGGCTGTTCGCCATTGATCGGGATGCGCTTGGGCTTGGCTTCTTCCGGCACGATGCGCAGCAGGTCGATGCTGAGCAGGCCGTTGGCAAGGCCTGCGGACTTCACTTCGATGTGGTCGGCCAGGCGGAAGGACAGCTTGAAGGCGCGCTGGGCAATGCCCTGGTGCAGGTAGGTAACGCCTTCGGTGCTGTTGTCGCGCTTGCCGCCGGTAACGGTCAGGACGCCTTTCTCGACCTGAAGGTCGAGGTCCTGCTCCTGGAAACCGGCTGCGGCAACCACGATGCGATAGTGGTCATCGCCGTGCTTTTCCACATTGTAGGGAGGGTAGCTGCTACCCGCCTCGTTACGTGCCGCGGACTCGAACAGGTCGTTGAAACGGTCGAAGCCGACGGAATTGCGGAACAGCGGTGCGAGAGAGAAAGCGGTAGTCATGGTCATGAACTCCTGAGATTCAGCAAGTTAAGTCACTACGCGACCCGACTTCGGCATCGCGTACTCAAGAGATAGGGGCCGACAAGACGGTTTCAAGAGGTATGAACAAAATTTTTTTGCGGGGCTCTTGTAGAAGCGGGCTTGCCCCGCGATCAAGGGCGAAGCCTTTGCCATACAACCGCGACGTCAGGCGTAGGGGTCGGCTTTGCCAGCGATCAGGACCGCATCAAGCAACGCACTCATCGAATGCCTGCACCCCAACCCCGAGTAATCCACTGATCCGCAGGCAATCATCCTCGCGCCGCAACTGGGCGAACAACGCAACTGCTTCGGGATAGCTGCGGGTCAGCATGGCCAGCCACTGTTTCAGCCGCCCTGGTGCATAGCGCGGCGACAGCTTGGCCTGGGCCTGGCGCCAGAATTCGCGCAGCAGCGGCAGCAACTCGTCCCAGCTCATGGGCTGATAGTCCCGCCCATCGCGCGCAGCGGCGATCTGCAGACCCAGGTCCGGCCGCGAGACCAGGCCCCGGCCGAGCATGATGTCCTCGGCCCCGCTGACCTCACGGCAACGCCGCCAATCGTCCACGGTCCAGATCTCGCCATTGGCGAACACCGGCACCTTCACCACCTCCTGCACCCGCGCCACCCATTCCCAGTGAGCCGGCGGCTTGTAGCCCTCGACCTTGGTCCGGGCATGCACCACCAAATGCTCGGCACCGCCTTCGGCCAACGCCGTGGCGCATTCCAGGGCACCGTCCGGGCTGTCGAAGCCCAGGCGCATCTTGGCGGTCACAGGAATATGCGCCGGCACCGCCCGGCGCACTTCGCGGACGATGGCGTGCAGCAGCTCCGGCTCCTTGAGCAACACCGCGCCACCGCGTGACTTGTTCACGGTCTTGGCCGGGCAGCCGAAGTTCAGGTCGATCACCGGCGCGCCAAGCTCGCAGGCCAGCACCGCGTTATCGGCCAGGCACGCCGGGTCGGAGCCGAGCAGTTGCACGCGCATCGGCACCCCGGCCGCGGTCCGCGCGCCCTGGCGAAGCTCCGGCGCCAGCTTGTCGAACGACGAAGGCGGCAACAGGCGATCGCAGACACGGATGAACTCGGTGACGCACCAATCGATGCCACCGACCCGGGTCAGGACGTCGCGCAGGATGTTGTCGACCAGCCCCTCCATGGGGGCCAGGGCAATTTGCATTGAGGTACGCCACATTTGGAAAATGCGCGAATGCTACCAGACTCATCAAAAAAGCGGCCAAGCTTTCGTCCGAAGGCGCATCTGCCACCCCGAACGCACCATCTGGGGGACGAACAAGACGTTGCTTCCACGCCGCGCATCGCGATGCTTTGCTCGCTACGTTTGTTAAGTACCAGTAACGCCCATGGCAGTCGCACGAGACCGCCTGATGGGTACGTTGCAATATCGTGTCATGCACCAAGGCGTCCGCGCGAAAAACCCACAGCATCATTGGCCCGAAACAAACGTAGGAGCAAAGCTCGCGATGCGCCGCGCGGGCGGCGCTGGATTTCGCCCCACTACAAGGCCCAAACCGTACATCTATCAGCCCAGCCATAAAAGGAAAAGGACTACATCCCGTACGGAAGTAAGCCACAAATATCTATCTAACGCCTGGAATACGATTCCCCAAGCCATTACCGAAACCAGGGGAACTCAATGAAAACGCTATTTATCGACCGGGAACCAAGAATTCTTCGCGGCATTGCGCTCCTCCTGGCTTCCAGCTCAAGACCAAGCACAAAGAGACGATGCCTCACGATAAATGCTCTCTGCAACCCAAAGGACGCCGGGGAGCCTACGCGATTATCGTCCCATGAAACAAATCAGGCCTTGCAATTACGAGATACTCAATTTCTACCTTGAGCCATCGGAAGAAAAGCCACCACCAGACTCCGAAGAAACTGTAATAGAAAAGAACAGAGCCGCTAGTAACACCCGTCCCTTGGTCAAGCCAACATTGATCGGTGCGATCATTGAGAGAATCAGTCAACTGTTCGGCAAAAGCGCCGGACCATAACCGTCGAGAAACTCGGCCGGCATACGCTTGGGCTTGCCGCTGGAAAGCTCGATACAGGCGAAGGTGGTTTGTGCGCGCAGCACGGTGACACCATCGCGGGGGCGCTTGAGCTGGAAGCGGCGGGTCATGCGCAGGCGCTGGTCCCAGTCGATGATCCAGGTGGCCAGTTGCAGCTCGTCGTCCTCGTAGGCGGCGGCCAGGTAGTCGATTTCGTGGCGCACCACGGCCATGGCGCGGTCCAGGCGCCGGTATTCGGTCAGGTCCAGCCCCAGGCGCTGGGAATGGCGCCAGGCGCAGCGTTCCAGCCAGGTGACGTAGACGGCGTTGTTGGCGTGGCCGAGGCCGTCGATGTCCTCGGCGCCGACGCGAAGGTCGATGATGAATGGCGATGCCAGGTCCCAGCTCATGCCCGCTCCCGTTGGTCTGTGAACGGGCAGAGTGTACCGGATATCAGGCGCTTTGCCGTGCCCCGATCGCGGTGCGGGCCAGCAGCTCGAGCACGGCCTCGTTCAAGCGCGGGTCGGCCAGCACACGCTGGTGCCCACCCTCCTCCAGCACCATCAGGCGGCTGTCGAACCAGGCCTTGTGGATCAACTGGGCCTCGCTGGCCGGCACCAGGGGGTCGTCACTGGCGTGCACCACCAGCCCGGGCACGTCCAGCTGGTAGCCGCTGACGTCCAGGCGCGAGATCTGCACGCCGACATCCTGTTCGATCTGGCGAATGAACGCCGCCCTGGCCCTTGCCGGCAACCCCAGGCGATGGGCGAAGCCACGCAGAACACCCAGCAGCTGCGCCGGCGCAGCGATGCTTACCGCCGCCTCGGTACGCAGGCCCCATTGCAAGGCCAGCAGCAGGCTGGCGCCTCCCATAGAATGGCCGATCACGGCCCGCAGCGGTGGCAATTCGCCGGCGGCCTCCAACAGGGCACGGGCGAACAGCACCACATGCGCCTGCTGGCCTGGAGAGCGACCATGGGCCGGGCCTTCCAGAGCGACCACCGTATGCCCAGCGGCCACCAAGGTGTCGATCAGCGCAGCGAATTGCGTCGGGCGCCCTTCCCAACCATGCATCATCAATACCGTAGGCCCCTTGCCCCAGCGCAGGGCCGACAGACCAAAGCGCAAGGTGATGCGCTCAGCTCTGGCCAGCAGCGGCAGCTCCCACTGCCGTGGGGGTAAGTTGCGCGGTGTCATGAAGGCCCGGCGCATCCTGCCGGCGACATGCTCGGGGGCCAGGCGGCCGAGGGTTGCGTTGACGCCGCGAATCCAGCTCAGGGTAGTCATGGCTTGCTCCAGAGGAGGTGGTTCAGATCACTGCCGACTTGGCGGCACGCAGGATCCGGTCGGACAGCTCGGTACCGCCCAGGGCCCGGGCCAGGGCCAGGCCGCCAACCATCAAGGCGAGGTCGGCGATGGCCTTGTCGATGTCTTCGGGCCGATCGACCATCTGCGCGGTGATCAGCTCGATGTGCTCGGCCAGCACGTCGCGAAAGGCGTCCGGCAGGCGCTGCATCTCGCTCAAGGCGTTGGGCAACGGGCAGGCATGCTCCTGGGCATCGCGGTGCTTGCGCGACAGGTAGAAGGCCGCCACCAGGGCCCGCCGCCCTTCAGCATCGAGGCTGGGGTCCACTTGGGCGAGCAATGCGCGTCGCTCGCCCAGCAACTGGCGAAACGCCTCCAGCATGAGTTCATCCTTGCTGTTGAAATGGGCATAGAACCCACCCACCGTCAGCCCTGCGGCGCTCATTACTTGGCTAACGCTCGGCTCGGCGGGGCCGTGCTGGATCAGGGCGCTGCAGGCCGCGTCCAGGATGCGTTCGCGGGTCTTGCTCTTTCTGTCGCTCATGGCCGGCTCCGAAACATTATGAGCGTAATATTATGCTCATAATATTTATTGGCAAGCGAAATCTACTGCCATTCAGCATGCCCTTGATTTTTTCGGAGGGAGAAAAACAAAAGGCCCATTCAATATGCGAATGAGCCTTTGAAGTCCCGCAAAACGCGGGTAAAAATGGCGTCCCCTAGGGGACTCGAACCCCTGTTACCGCCGTGAAAGGGCGGTGTCCTAGGCCACTAGACGAAGGGGACGTGAACCTTCGTGCAGGCTGCTTACGCAGACCCTGGCAGAATTGGTGGAGCTAAGCGGGATCGAACCGCTGACCTCCTGCATGCCATGCAGGCGCTCTCCCAGCTGAGCTATAGCCCCAAGGTGAAAACAAAAGGCCCATCCAATGTGCGAATGAGCCTTTCAACTCCCGCAAGACGCGGGTAAAAGTGGCGTCCCCTAGGGGACTCGAACCCCTGTTACCGCCGTGAAAGGGCGGTGTCCTAGGCCACTAGACGAAGGGGACAACAACCTTCGTACCGACCCGCTTGCGCGGACCTGGCAAAATTGGTGGAGCTAAGCGGGATCGAACCGCTGACCTCCTGCATGCCATGCAGGCGCTCTCCCAGCTGAGCTATAGCCCCGGATTTCTAGCCTCTCGGCCCAGCGACATCGTGAAACATCGCTTGTGCAAAACTGGCGTCCCCTAGGGGACTCGAACCCCTGTTACCGCCGTGAAAGGGCGGTGTCCTAGGCCACTAGACGAAGGGGACGAACCTTCTACCTTCAAGACCGATTTGCTGGAACCGATCTTTCTTCCCGACCAGCCCAGCTGATCGTGAAGCGGAATTTGGTGGAGCTAAGCGGGATCGAACCGCTGACCTCCTGCATGCCATGCAGGCGCTCTCCCAGCTGAGCTATAGCCCCACAATGTCGCGCTGAACTCAAATCACCGGCTGGGTGCCTGGCGTTTCGTTTTAGCTCATCGCTGTGGACGGGGCGCATATTAAGTTCCGATTGCTGGGCTGTCAAACATATTTTTGAAAATATCCAAAAATTTTTTCACAGATAACAATCACTTATCGCCCTGCCCCGTTTTCGAGGCCACTTGCTTCTGCAAGCACGGATTGTAGGGGCGGCCTTGTGCCGCGAAAGGGCCGCACAGCGGCCCCATGGGTTTGGCATCGACGCTCGCAACGTAGGACCGCGTTGCGGTCCTTTCGCGGCGCAAGGCCGCTCCTACAGGGGGGGCGTAAAGGCCTCAGGCGATGGTCGCCAGCAGCTTCTCCCACTCCTTGTTTTCCTTCTTCGACACGCCGCCGAGCAGGTCCAGGGCCTGGCGCAGACGGTAGCGGGTCAGGTCAGGGCCGAGAATCTCCATGGCGTCGAGCACCGAGACCGAGCTGGCCTGGCCGGTGATCGCGGCGAACATCAGCGGCATGGCGTCACGCAGCTTCAGCTCCAGGGCTTCGACCACGGCCTGGATGCAGCCGGTGATACGGTCCTTTTCCCACTGGCGCAGGCTCTCGAGCTTCCACAGGATCAACTGCATCACCTGGCGCACCTGGTCAGCGGACAGCTTCTTGCTTTCGAACAGCTTGGCGTCGAGCTTCAGGCCGCCTTCGAAGAAGAAGCCACCCAGCGGAGCGATCTGGCTGAAGGTTTCGACCCGGCCCTGTACATGGGGGGCGATCTTCATCATGTAGTCGCTGTTGAAGGCCCACTTCTGCACGCGTGCGGCGAACTCTTCCACCGGCAGGTCGCGCAGCCACTGGCCGTTGAGCCAGGACAGCTTCTCGATGTCGAAAATCGGGCCACCCAGGGAGATGCGCGACAGGTCGAAGTGCTCGACCATCTCGGCCAGGGAGAACTTCTCGCGCTCGTCCGGCATCGACCAGCCCATGCGGCCCAGGTAGTTGAGCATCGCCTCGGGCATGAAGCCCATGCGCTCGTAGAAAGTCACCGAGGTTGGGTTCTTGCGCTTGGACAGCTTGCTCTTGTCGGGGTTGCGCAGCAGCGGCATGTAGCACAGTTTGGGCTGTTCCCAGCCGAAGTACTCGTACAGCTTGATCAGCTTCGGTGCCGACGGCAGCCACTCCTCGCCGCGCAGGACGTGGGTGATGCCCATCAGGTGGTCATCGACCACGTTGGCCAGGAAGTAGGTCGGCAGGCCGTCGTTCTTCATCAGCACCTGCATGTCCATGCGGTCCCATGGGATCTCGACGTCGCCACGGAGCATGTCCGGCACCACGCAGACGCCCTCGCTCGGCACCTTCATGCGGATCACGTGGGGTTCGCCGGCATCCAGGCGGCGCTGCACTTCCTCGGCGCTCAGCAACAGGGCGCGACCGTCGTAGCGCGGGGTCTCGCCGCGCGCCATCTGCTCGGCACGCATCTGCTCCAGCTCTTCGGCGGTGCAGAAGCAATAGAAGGCGTGGCCGGCATCCACCAACTGCTTGGCGTACTTGGCATAGATCTCGCCGCGCTCGCTCTGCCGGTAAGGGCCATGGGGACCACCGACGTCCGGGCCCTCGTTCCACTCGATGCCGAGCCAACGCAGGGCGTCGAAGATTTGCTGTTCCGACTCACGGGTCGAACGCAGCTGGTCGGTGTCTTCGATACGCAGGATGAACTCACCGCCGTGCTGCTTGGCGAAGCAGTAGTTGAACAGGGCGATGTAGGCGGTGCCGACATGGGGATCGCCGGTGGGCGATGGCGCGATGCGCGTGCGAACGGTGGTCATGGAGAGTCTCGAACGAAAGATGAAACAAAGGCCGAATGGTAGCAGGGAGCAGGCGTCGGGCTCCAGCGATGGCGCGCAGGCGAATGTCGACGGCCGCAGCGGCGTTCTGCAGCTTTGAAGGCAGGGCCGTCCCTATCGCGGGACAAGCCCGCTCCTACAGGCGCTCAGCTGGCGATCAGGCGATCGCGCAATTGGGCGATTTCGTCACGCAGCTGCGCCGCGGCCTCGAACTCCAGGTCTCGGGCCAACTGGAACATCTTCTCTTCCAGCAGCTTGATGCGCTTGGTGATCTGGGCCGGGGTCTGCAGCTCGGCCTCGTAGCGGGCGCTCTCCTCTGCCGCCTTGGCCATGGCCTTGCGTTTCTTGCTTCGCCCGCCGGGCACGCTGGCGCCTTCCATGATGTCGGTGATGTCCTTGACCACGCCCTTGGGCACGATGCCGTGAGCCTGGTTGAAGTCGATCTGCTTGGCCCGGCGCCGCTCGGTCTCGTCGATGGCCCGCTGCATGGAACCGGTGACCTGGTCGGCATAGAGGATCGCCTTGCCGTTGAGGTTGCGCGCGGCCCGGCCGATGGTCTGGATCAACGAGCGCTCCGAGCGCAGGAAGCCTTCCTTGTCGGCGTCGAGGATGGCCACCAGGGACACTTCGGGCATGTCCAGGCCTTCGCGCAGCAGGTTGATACCCACCAGCACGTCGAAGGTGCCCAGGCGCAGGTCGCGGATGATCTCCACCCGCTCGACGGTGTCGATGTCCGAGTGCAGGTAGCGCACACGCACGTCGTGGTCGGCCAGGTAGTCGGTGAGGTCTTCGGCCATGCGCTTGGTCAGGGTGGTGGCCAGCACCCGCTCGCCTGCCGCGACCCGCTTGCCGATCTCCGAAAGCAGGTCGTCGACCTGGGTCAGCGCCGGGCGCACCTCCACCTCCGGGTCCACCAGGCCGGTGGGGCGAACCACCTGCTCCACGACCCTGCCGGCATGCTCGGCCTCGTAGGGGCCGGGCGTGGCGGACACGAAAATGGTCTGCGGGCTGACCGCCTCCCACTCATCGAAGCGCATGGGGCGGTTGTCCAGCGCCGACGGCAGGCGGAAGCCATACTCCACCAGCGTTTCCTTGCGCGAGCGGTCGCCCTTGTACATGGCACCGACCTGGGGAACGCTGACGTGGGACTCATCGATCACCAGCAGCGCATCGGCCGGCAGGTAGTCGTACAGCGTGGGTGGCGGCGCGCCAGCTGGGCGCCCGGACAGGTAGCGCGAGTAGTTCTCGATGCCGTTGCAGTAGCCCAGCTCCAGGATCATTTCCAGGTCGAAGCGGGTGCGCTGCTCCAGGCGCTGGGCTTCCACCAGCTTGTTGGCCTTGTGCAGGTACTCGAGGCGATCCTTGAGCTCTTCCTTGATGCCCTCCACCGCCTCGAGCAAGGTTTCGCGTGGGGTGACATAGTGGCTCTTGGGGTAGAAGGTGAAGCGCGGCAGCTTGCGAATGACCTCGCCGGTGAGCGGGTCGAAGGCGGCGATGTTCTCCACCTCGTCGTCGAACAGCTCGATGCGGATGGCTTCGAGGTCCGATTCGGCCGGGAAGATGTCGACCACGTCGCCGCGCACGCGGAAGGTGGCGCGGGCGAAGTCCATCTCGTTGCGGGTGTACTGCAGGTCCGCCAGGCGGCGCAACAAGGCACGCTGGTCGAGCTTGTCGCCGCGATCGACGTGCAGGACCATCTTCAGGTAGGTCTCCGGGCTGCCCAGGCCGTAGATGCACGACACCGTGGTGACGATGATGGCGTCGCGGCGCTCCAGCAGTGCCTTGGTCGCCGACAGGCGCATCTGCTCGATATGGTCGTTGATCGAGGCGTCCTTCTCGATGAAGGTGTCCGACGACGGCACGTAGGCTTCCGGCTGGTAGTAGTCGTAGTAGGAAACGAAGTACTCCACCGCATTGTTCGGGAAGAACGCCTTGAACTCGCCATACAGCTGTGCGGCCAGGGTCTTGTTCGGCGCCAGCACCAGGGTCGGGCGCTGCACCTGCTGGATGACGTTGGCGATGCTGAAGGTCTTGCCCGAGCCGGTCACCCCGAGCAGGGTCTGGTGCGAAAGCCCGGCCTCGATGCCCTCGACCATCAAGCGGATGGCCTCGGGCTGGTCGCCGGCCGGCTGGAAACGGGTGACGAGCTGGAACTCGGACATGACGGACCTCGTGGATGACGCGGCAACTGTAAATTTAGCCAGTAGTCTAACCGAAATGAGCGCGCCCGGCGCCCGTTTCAAGGACTGGTCTTTCAGTGGACCGGGCAATTAGACCAATGGTCGAAAAATAATCGCACAAAAGCCCGCAAAAGCTGCGCCAGACTGTCGCGATGACCGGTCGGTATCACTATACTGACTCCCCGTTTGCGCACCGCTTCAACGCACTCGGCCGGAGCGTGCGCGCCCTATCACTCTCCAATCAGAGCCAAGGTAACAATGAGCCTGTTTTCCGCTGTCGAGCTGGCACCCCGCGACCCCATCCTGGGCCTCAACGAAGCATTCAACGCCGATACCCGTACCGCCAAGGTCAACCTGGGCGTGGGCGTCTATTGCAATGAGGAAGGCCGTATCCCGCTGCTGCGCGCGGTGATCGAAGCCGAGACCCAGCGTGCCGCCCAGCACGCCTCCCGCGGCTACCTGCCGATCGACGGTATCGCCACCTACGACCAGGCGGTGCAAAAGCTGCTGTTCGGCGCCGAGTCGCCGCTGCTGGCTGCAGGCCGCGTGGTGACCGTGCAGGCGGTCGGCGGCACCGGTGCTCTGAAGATCGGCGCGGACTTCCTCAAGCGCCTCTCCCCGAACGCCGTGGTCGCCATCAGCGACCCGAGCTGGGAAAACCACCGCGCCCTGTTCGAAACCGCCGGCTTCCCGGTGCAGAACTACCGTTACTACGATGCACCGAGCAACGACGTCGACCGCGCCGGCATGCTCGAGGACCTGAACAACCTGCCGTCCGGCTCGATCATCGTCCTGCACGCCTGCTGCCACAACCCGACCGGCGTCGACCTGGGCCTGGACGACTGGAAGAACGTCCTGGAAGTGGTCAAGGCCAAGGGCCACGTGCCGTTCCTCGACATGGCCTACCAGGGCTTCGGCGACGGCATCGCCGAAGACGCCTTCGCCGTGCGCCTGTTCGCCGAGTCTGGCCTGGACTTCTTCGTCTCCAGCTCGTTCTCCAAGTCGTTCTCGCTGTACGGCGAGCGCGTCGGCGCCCTGTCGATCGTCACCGGCTCCAAGGACGAAAGCACCCGCGTGCTGTCCCAGGTCAAGCGCGTGATCCGCACCACCTACTCCAACCCGCCGACCCACGGTGCCAGCATCGTCGCCGCCGTGCTCAACAGCACTGAGCTGCGCCAGATGTGGGAAGCCGAGCTGGGCGAGATGCGTGGCCGCATCCATGGCATGCGCAAGCAGATGGTCGAGCTGCTGGCCGCGTACGGTGCCAAGCGCGATTTCAGCTTCGTCGGTCGCCAGCGCGGCATGTTCTCCTACTCGGGCCTGACCGCAGAGCAGGTCGGCCGCCTGAAGGACGAGTTCGGAATCTATGCCCTGGATACCGGTCGCATCTGCGTGGCCGCGCTGAACCAGAGCAACATCCACGTGGTCACCAAGGCCATCGTCGAAGTGCTGTAACCCATTGATTGCCAGGGGGTAAGCTTGACTTCCCCCTGGCTATCAGTAAGATACGCAGCAGATTCCGCGATAGCTCAGTCGGTAGAGCAAATGACTGTTAATCATTGGGTCCCTGGTTCGAGTCCAGGTCGCGGAGCCAAACACTGAAAAAACCTCCAGTTGCGCAAGCACTGGAGGTTTTTTCGTTTCTGCCGCCTGCACTCGCTATTTCAACGGCTCGGTCACCGGCTTGCCTTCGTCCACCAGGCTCCAGACCAGCAGCTTGGCCGGAGCGGATTCACTGGCGTTGCGAGACACGCTGTGCACGGTACCAGGCGCTTCGTACCAATATTCGCCGGCCTTGTAGGTCCTCTCCTGGTCATCGTTGAGCTTCGATACCACCGCACCTTCGAGCACGTAGGCCATCACCGCGCCAGGGTGCTGATGGGCGGGCGATGCCTGGCCCGGGGCATAGTGGACGGTAAGCATCACGGCTTTCTTGCCGGGCGCATTGCTGGGGCGCTTTTCCTGCAGGACCTTGACCTGGTCAGGTTGCTCGCCGTGAGCCCAGGCGGGCACCTGGACACCTGTTACGCCGAGGGCAAACAGCACGGCAAGGGATAAGCGGGGAATGTTCATGGCGTTCTCCTGTTGGCGATTGCCAGCAGGTTATGCCCGGACGGCTCGCGGACCAATGGCCAATACAGGGAAAAACGAGGAGGCCTATCGATACGTGTGCTGAGCACCTAAGGAGCGGCCTTGTGCCGCGAAAGGGCTGCAAGGCAGCCCCAGCATTCTCAAAGACGCCCCACAGGATAGAACGCCCCGCCGCTCCAAACCCCAAGCCACTCCTGGCCCTCGATTTCACGCGGGACCGCCAGCTCCACCAATTGGTAGAACACATTGCGATGGATCAGCGCCTCGAGGTTGCTGCGCATCAGAATGTACGGCGAAGGCTCCTGGGTCAGGGGATCGATCTCGACCCGCAGCGGATGCTCCGGGCCCGCCTCGACCTGGTCATCGACATTGCTGGTAAAGCGCAGCACCTGCTGCTCGCCACTGCCCTGCACGTCCAGCAGCACGGCGACGAAGGGTGCGTCATCGACCCGGATACCGACCTTCTCCACCGGCGTAACCAGGAAATAATCATCGCCATCGCGGCGAATGATGGTGGAAAACAACCGGACCATCGGCTTGCGCCCGATCGGCGTACCCAGGTAGTACCAGGTCCCGTCGCGGGCGATGCGCATGTCGATGTCGCCGCAAAAATCTGGATTCCACAGGTGTACCGGCGGCAACCCTTTTTCCTTCGGGATCTGCGCCAGAAGATCATTGGCCTTGCCGGTACCTGCCATCACCCTGCCCTCAACGACTCATGCCCAGAAGGCTACGAGCGTAATCGCGCATGGGGGGGCCAAGCAAATCTTCCGGCGCCTTGTCGTGGAACGTCAACAAACCGCCACGGCTCTTGATCCGCGCCGTATCGATCAAATAGCGGGTGCTGGTCTCGATCAGCATCATCTGCACCACACCGGTATCGACCCCCAGGCGATCGACGGCCTGCTCGTCGTACCATTCGTCCCCATTGCCGATGCGGTCATCGGTCCGCGCGAAACGGGTGTAGAGCACATAATGGGCGCCCACCGAGCGAGCTTCGGCCAGCGCCTCTTCCAACCCCAGCGGCCCTTGGGCGCGACGCACCAGCGGGAAATATTCGACGAAGCTCTTGTAGGCTTCCTCGGCCACCACGTTCGGCCGGGGCACCGGCCCCTTGCCTGGCGGTGCGAAATGCCCCTGGCCGATGAAGATGAACGAGTCGGGCTGCAGGCGCACCGACAGGCTACGTCGGGTATCGCTGTGGTCCAGCAGCCCGGCATCGCTCATGTGGTAGCGAACCCCCTCGCCCATATCACTGACATTCATGCAACCGCCCAGCGCCAACAGCGCCAGCGACAAGACCAGCCTACGCATTCTTCCTCCAGAAACCGGCGACGAAAAACCGGCGAATAGCCGCCAGATGCAGCTTTTACGCCAGGTCAGCCACCGATCACCTTCATCACCGTCATGCCGCCGGAAAACGCCAGGTCCTGCTTATCCGCCAGGGCCTTGACCAGCAAGCGTTGCAAGGCCGGCAGGGCCTGATGGCGAGGCTTTTCCAGAAGGTCACCGACGAAATGCCGGTTACCCGATGACAGACAGCCGTGCAACCAGCCCGTGGAGGACAAGCGCAGCCGTGAGCAGGTCCGGCAGAACGGCACGCTCTCGTTGGCGATCACGCCAAAATGGCCTTTGCCAGCCACTCGATAGCGCAAGGCGGTGGCATCCAGTGGCGCGCTGGCCTGCTGGAAGGCATGGGCCTGGCCAATCAGATCGAGCAATTGTTCGAGGCCGACGAATTGCTGAAGAAAGGCGTTGTGGTCGCGGGCAAGATGGCCCATGCGCATCAGCTCGATGAAGCGCAATTCGTAACCCCGCTCCAAGCAGTAGTCGAGCAGTGGCAATACCTGATCCAGGTTCTGCCCGCGCATGGGTACCATGTTCACCTTGATGCCCATGCCGGCGGCACTGGCCTGTTCCATGCCAGCCAGCACCGTGGCCAGATCGCCGCCACGGGCAATACGGCGGAAGGCGTCGGGGTCGAGCGTGTCGAGGGACACATTCAGACGACGAATACCGGCGGCCTTGAGCAATGGGAGTTTGCGCGAGAGCAACTGGCCGTTGGTGGTCAGGCCGATATCGGCCAGGCCCAGCGTTCCGACTGCTTCGAGAAAGGCCTCGAGGCGCGGGCTGACCAACGGCTCGCCACCGGTGATACGCAGCCGCTCGATCCCGGCCGCTTCGACCAGGTAGGCCACGCCACGGGCCAGCAACTCGGCCGGAAGCTCATCCTGCGCCGCCACCAGGCGCTTGCCATCGGGCACGCAGTACGTACAGGCATAGTTGCAGGCAGCCGTCAGGCTGACACGCAGGTTGCGAAAGCGCCTGCCTTGACGATCGACGATCATGGGTGGGTGACTCCGGCACGGATGAATCGGGCTGGCAAAACCTGACTCATAAATCAGGTTTTTGCAAGCCCCAACTTCTGGCCGACGGGCGAACGGAGGCTGCGATGCAGCCTTTCGCGGCACAAGGCCGCTCCTACAGATGTACCAGGCCTGCAGGAGCGACTTGTATCGCGATGCTCTAGTTCGCGATCTCCGGGTCGCGCTTGCGCTTGTTGCCCATGCGCACGCCAATGTCCATGAGGAACTGGAAGAAGCCTTCCTGATCCTCCAGCACATTGCTCCAGAACGGCGAGTGATACAGTGCCACGGCGCCGTGCACCAACGCCCATGCGGCACAGTAGTGGAAATAAGGCGGTACGTCCTCGAGCTTGCCCTCGCTGATACGGCCCTTGATCAACAGGGTGAGGCGATCGAAGTTGGAGGCGCGGATGCGGTGCAGCTCCTCGACCATCTCTGGCACCTGGTTGCCCTTGACGACCTTTTCTTCCAGGCGGTCGAACAACCGGTAACGCTGCGGGTCACGCATGCGGAACTCAAAATAGGCGCGCGACAGGGCTTCCTTGTCGCGGTCGACGTCGTCCGAGTGCAACAGGGCGTTGAGGTCGCGTTCATAGTCGAGCATCAGGCGCAGGTAGATCTCGGCCTTGGACTTGAAGTGCTTGTAGATCGTGCCTTTGCCGATACCCACGGCGTCGGCGATCATCTCGACGGTGACGCTGTCTTCACCTTGCTCGAGAAACAGCTTGAGCGCGGTATCGAGGATCTCTTGTTCGCGGCGGCGAAACTCACGGACCTTACGAGGTTCTTTCTGCATAGGAAGGACTGGATGGACAATCGAAGCGGTTTATTATGCCTAACTTGCAGGAAAATGCACGGATCATCCTCGCTTCTATGTATCACGGTGCGTGTCGAGCGTAATCCAGGCGGCGTGAAGAGTAACCGTTTGTCCCTTTGGACATGCAGGGAAGACCCTATGGTTTCCAGGTGTATTCCAAATCTGTTTAAAAAACGACCAGTTGTCGCTGGCACTGTGCCAAACCTGATCGATACTTGGAGTGTTGGCGCGGCGCATCCCCCCAAGTGGCGCGTCAATAAAGGTGCCCAGGGACCGCGGTACCTTTGTTTTACTCCTAATGGTCTTAACCCGGATTCCCCCCCCAGAACCCGGGTTTTTTTTGCCCGCGGAACAGGTGCTTGCCTCTGGAGGCGGGCGCCAAGCACCGGCAGGGAATCAGGCCACCCGCGCCAACGGGAACAAGCGCTTGAAGTTGGCCGTGGTCTGCTCGGCCAGCTGCGCATAGCTCACCCCACGCAGCGAAGCCACGTATTCGGCCACTTCGCGCACATACTGCGGCAGGTTCGGCTTGCCGCGGTACGGGATCGGCGCAAGGTACGGCGAGTCGGTTTCCACCAGCAGGCGGTCGGCCGGGACCTGGCGGGCCACCTCGCGCAGGGCGTCGGCATTGCGGAAGGTGACGATACCCGACAATGAAATGTAGTAGCCCAGGTCCAGCGCGGCCCGGGCCATGTCCCAGTCCTCGGTGAAGCAGTGCAGCACGCCAGCTTGCGGCAGGCCGGCCTCGCGCAGCAGGGCCAAGGTATCGGCCCGCGCCGCGCGGGTGTGGACGATCACCGGCTTGCCGGTCTGGCGCGAGGCTTCCAGGTGCAGACGGAAGGAGGCCTGCTGCAGCTCAGCGGCCTCAGGCTCGTAGTGGTAGTCCAGGCCAGTCTCGCCGATGGCCACCACGTGCGGGTGGGCCAGCTCGCGCAACAACCATTCCAGCGCTGGCGTTTCACCGGGCGCCAGGTCCAGCGGGTGCACACCTACCGAACAATCCACGTCAGCGTATCGCTCGCTCAGGGCCTTGACCGCCCCAGCATTGTCGGCGCTCACGCCGATGCACAGGAAATGCCCCACGCCCCGTTCGCGGGCGGCTTGCAGGGCAGCATCGAGGGAGCCACCATGGGCGCTCAGGTCAAGTCGGTCGAGGTGGCAATGGGAATCTACGAGCATGGGATTACGGCACACATGAAGGAAACGAAAGAGGAATCAGCGTGAACCCGGCAATTGGACCCAATGGGCCAACAAGGCTTCGAGCAGCAGGACACGATTGAGGTTGGCCTTGGCCAGCACCTTCTGGCGTTGCTCGAGGATCCATGCCTGGACCTCCAGCACCCTGCCCTGCCGGCTTTTCTGCGCCAGGTATTGCACCACCTTGCGCATATCGCCCAAGCCTAGCCCCTCTTCGTCCTGGGTCAATTGGTAGCGCAGGATCAGGTGCGACCAGTCACAGAACCAGTCGAACAGCAACAACAACGGCACGTTGCTCCAGGCTTCGGCCAACTGGCTGGGGGACTGTTGCTGCTTGAGCAGTTTCTTCACGCCATCGGTGACCAATGCACGCTGCTCGCGCACGCCTTGGGCCTGCAAGCTCATGGCCATCAAGGGCGAACCGGCAGCCAGGGTCAACAGCTCGTCGCGTTCTTCGGGCGCAACGTCGGGCAGGGCTCCGGCGAGGAAGGCCTGGCTTTGGGGCAGGCTCGGCTGCGGGCAGGCGACTTGCTGGCAGCGGCTCTTGATGGTCGGCAGCAGACGGCTGGGCTGGTGGCTGACCAGCAGCAGCACGGTATCGCCCGAAGGCTCCTCGAGGCTCTTGAGCAGGGCATTGGAGGCATTGACGTTCATCGCCTCGACCGGCTCGATCAATACCACCTTGCGCCCGCCCTGCTGCGCGGTCTGCACCACGAACGACACCAGCTCGCGCACCTGGTCGATCTTGATCGGCTTGTCGGCCTCTTCCGGCTCCAGCACGAAGTTGTCCGGGTGGCTGCCGGCCTTGAGCAGCAGGCACGACTTGCACTGGCCACAGGCATCCAGGCCCTGGGGTTGCTGGCACAGCAGGCGGGCCATCAGGCGCTCGGCCAGGGCCCGCTTGCCGATACCCTGGGGCCCATGGAGCAGGTAGGCGTGAGCGTGCTGGGCGCGCCCGGACAACTGCTGCCAGAGCGCCTGCTGCCAGGGGTAGGCCTCAGCCACGGCAGCGCTCCAGGATGCCCGGCAGCAACGCATCGATGGCGCGCTGCACGGCCTCCAGCGGCTGTGCGGCATCCAGCAAGCGGTAGCGCTGGGGCTCGCGCCCGGCGCGCTGCAGGTAGGCCTGGCGCACGGCCTCGAAGAACGCCTGGCCCTCCTGCTCGAAACGGTCCAGGCGACCGCGGGCGGCAGCGCGGGCCAGGCCCACTTCCACCGGCAGGTCGAAAACCAACGTCAGGTCGGGGCGCAGTGCGCCCTGGACGAAGGTCTCCAAGGTGGCGATGCGCTCCTGGGACAAGCCGCGACCACCGCCCTGGTAGGCATAGGTGGCATCGGTGAAACGGTCGCACAGCACCACCGCACCGCGGGCCAGTGCCGGGCGAATGACCTCGGCCAGGTGCTGGGCACGGGCAGCAAACACCAGGAGCAGCTCGGTGTCGGCGGCCATGGCCTCGTCGCTCGGCGCCAGGAGCAGTTCGCGGATCCGCTCGGCCAGCGGCGTACCGCCCGGTTCGCGGGTCAGGACCACGTCCAGGCCCTGTTCACGAAGGCGCTCGGCCAGGTATTCGCGATTGGTGCTCTTGCCCGCGCCTTCGGGGCCTTCCAGGGTGATAAACAAACCGCTCACGGGCAGTCCTTACTGTTGTTCGTCGGGAGCCGGCGTCTCGGCCGGCGCGGGTTCGCTGGCAGGCGCATCACCTTCGGGCGCCAGGCCTTCGCCTGATGGCCCGCTGGCAGGTGGCGCAGGCTCGACCGGCGCCTGCTCGCCAGCGCCTGGTTGCGCTTGGGGCGCGGGGCTCGAGCGGTAGTCACTGCGACGCTTGAGCTGGAACTCCCGCACGGCGCTGTTGTGGTCGTCCAGGTCATCGGAGAACACATGGCTGCCGTCGCCGCGAGCGACGAAGTACAGGCTGGAGCCGTTGGCGGGGTTCAGCGCGGCATGGATGGCCTCGCGGCCGACCATGGCGATCGGTGTCGGCGGCAACCCGGTCATGGTGTAGGTGTTGTAGGGCGTCGGCTCGCGCAGGTCGGCGCGGGTGATGCGGCCGTTGTAGCGCTCGCCCATGCCGTAGATCACGGTCGGGTCGGTCTGCAGCATCATGCCCAGACGCAGGCGGCGCACGAACACCCCGGCGATCTGCCCGCGTTCCTGGGGAATACCGGTTTCCTTCTCCACCAGCGACGCCATGATCAGCGCCTGGTACGGGTCGCGGTACGGCAGGTCGGTGGCGCGCTCGGCCCATTCCTTGGCGAGTACTTCCTCCAGGCGCATGTAGGCCTGCTGCAGCAGTTCGACATCACTCATGCCGCGCACGAAGCGGTAGGTATCAGGGAAGAAGCGGCCTTCGGGAAACACCCCGGTATGGCCAAGCTTTTCCATCACCTGCGCGTCGGACAGCCCGTCGAGGGTGTGCTTGATCTTTTCATGCTTGGCGACCGCAGCACGCACCTGGCGGAAGGTCCAGCCTTCGACCAGGGTCAGGTTGTATTGCACCACGTCGGCACGGCGCCAGGCATCGAACAGCTCGGCCACAGTCATGCCAGGGGTGAGGCGGTATTCGCCGGTGTGCAAGGGGGTGCCGGCCATGTTGAAGCGCCAGTACAGGCGCAACCAGATGGCGTCGTCCAGCAGGCCCTCGTTCTGCATGCGATAGAACATGCGATTGGGCGTGGTGCCAGTGGGCACGTCGAGCAGTTGCTCCTGCGTCACGTGCAGGGGCTGCTCCAGGACTGAGTTGACCTTCCAGGCCGACCAGCCGAAGGCCAGGCCAGCGAGGATCAACCCCATTTCCAGCAGCAGCAGGAATTTACGTCTCACGAATCAGGTTTCCAGTAACGTACGGGCAACGGCCTGCAGTTTACGGGTGAGTGGGCCTGGCGGCCAGTCGAGCTTCAAGGCAGAAAATGTACGCACCGGCCATACACCATAGACGCTGTTGCACAGGAACACTTCGTCGGCCTGTTTCAGGTCGTCGAGCGCCAGGTCGCGCACTTGGGCCGTGATGCCCAGGGCTGCGGCCTGCTCCAGCAACGCCGCACGCATGACGCCCGCCACGCCGCAACGATTGAGGTCGGCCGTCAACAGCTCGCCGTCGCGGACCAGGAAGAGGTTGCTGTAGACGCCCTCGATCAACCGCCCGTGCATGTCACGCATCAGCCCTTCGGCATATTCGCCACCCTGCCATTCGCTTCTGGCCAGTACCTGTTCCAGGCGGTTGAGGTGCTTGAGGCCGGCCAACAGCGGCTGTTCGGCCAGACGGGTCTGGCAATCGAACAGGTGTACGCCCTGTTCGGCGTGTTCCTTCGGGTAGGCGGGCAACGGGCTGCCCTGGAGAATGCGCCGGGGCGCGGCGCCCACCATGGGGGCGTAGCCACGCAGGCTATCGCCACGGGTAAGGATCAGCTTGGCCACGCCTTCGCCGAGTTGGCGGGCATAGGCGATGATTTCGTTACGGACAACAGACAGGTCAGCTTCGATCGCCAGGCGCTGGCAACCCAGCGCCAGGCGGTCGAGGTGCTGCGTGAGCAGGCTGGGCCTGCCGGCACGCACGGCGATGGTCTCGAACAGCCCATCGCCGTAGGCCAGGCCGCGATTCTGCAGGTTGAGTGCAGCAGCGGGCTGGCCGTCGATCCAGCTGTGCATCAGCCGACGAACCGGCGGAATACCAGCGAACCGTTGGTTCCGCCAAAGCCGAAGGAGTTGGACAGCACCACGTCGATCGGCATGCTGCGGGCTTCGTGGGGCACGAAGTCCAGGTCGCAACCTTCGTCCGGTTCGTCCAGGTTGATGGTCGGCGGCGCCATCTGGCTGTTGATCGCCAGCACGCTGAAGATCGCCTCCACCGCGCCCGCGGCGCCCAGCAGGTGGCCGGTCATCGACTTGGTCGAGCTGACCGCCAGCTTGTAGGCATGCTCGCCGAACACCTTCTTGATCGCGGCCACTTCGGCGATGTCGCCAGCCGGGGTCGAGGTGCCATGGGCGTTGATGTAGCTGACCGCCTCGGGGGCGATGCCGGCATCGCGCAGCGCATTGACCATGCAACGTGCGGCGCCGTCACCGGTATCGGGTGGCGAGGTCATGTGGTAGGCATCACCGCTCATGCCGAAACCGACCAGCTCGGCATAGATCGTCGCGCCTCGGGCCTTGGCGTGCTCGAGCTCCTCGAGCACCAGGGCACCCGCACCGTCGGACAGCACGAAACCGTCGCGGCCCTTGTCCCACGGGCGGCTGGCGCGGGTCGGTTCGTCATTGCGGGTCGACAGCGCGCGGGAGGCTCCGAAACCACCCATGCCCAGGCCGCAGGCCGCCATTTCGGCGCCGCCGCCGATCATCACGTCGGCCTCGCCGTAGGCGATGTTGCGCGCGGCCATGCCGATGCAGTGGGTGCCGGTGGTGCAGGCCGTGGAAATGGCGTAGTTCGGGCCCTGCAACCCCAGATGGATCGACAGGAAGCCGGAGATCATGTTGATGATCGAGCCAGGCACGAAGAACGGCGAAATCCGCCGTGGGCCCTGGTCATGCAGGGTCCGGCTGGTTTCCTCGATATTGGTCAGGCCGCCGATGCCCGAGCCCATGGCCACGCCGATGCGCTCACGGTTGGCGTCGGTGACTTCCAGGCCAGCGTTGCGCACCGCCTGGAAACCGGCCGCCAGGCCGTACTGAATGAACAGGTCAAGCTTGCGGGCCTCTTTGGCCGACAGGTATTGCTCGACCTCGAAGCCTTTCACCGAGCCGCCAAAACGGGTGGTATAGGCAGACAGGTCCGTGTGTTCGATCGGCCCAATGCCACTGCGGCCAGCCAGAATGCCCTGCCAGGTGCTCGGTACATCGGTACCCAGTGGCGACAGCATACCCATACCGGTGACCACGACGCGTCTACGCGACACAGTACTCTCCTCTTCTGATAACAGAGTCTCTTGCCATTGCATTCAATGGCGACGAAATGCAATGCAACAGGCTCTGGGGGCTCGCAAAGAAAAAACCGCACGCCGGCAAAGGCAGTGCGGTTTTTCCCGACAAGAAGCGTCGACTACTGCGTCTTAGGCCTGGTGGCTTTTGACGTAGTCGATTGCAGCTTGAACGGTAGTGATCTTCTCGGCTTCTTCGTCAGGGATTTCGGTCTCGAATTCCTCTTCCAGAGCCATCACCAGCTCAACGGTGTCAAGCGAATCGGCACCCAGGTCATCGACGAAGGACTTCTCGGCAGTCACTTCCTCTTCCTTGACGCCCAGTTGCTCGGCGACGATTTTCTTGACGCGTTCTTCGATGGTGCTCATACCTAGTTTTCACTCCTAATGGACATATGTCAGGCAGCTGGCCGGTGACCAAGTTTATAGAAAGACGCCTGCTTTTCAAGCGCAACGCGCCGTTCACCCAGTCACTCCACCCTCTGCCTGGAATCTGGTTGCAGCTTTATAACGGATTTTAGGCTTCGTGTATGACTCTTTTTTGAAGCAATCCGTCACATCGCACTGGGTTTTTACATGTACATCCCGCCGTTGACCGGCACGGTGGCGCCGGTAACGTAGCCCGCGCCTTCGGATGCCAGGAAGGAAACCACCTTGGCGATCTCCTCGGCCTGGCCCAGGCGACCCAGCGGAATCTGGGTCTGCAGCGCTTCACGCTGCGCTTCTGGCAGCTCGCGGGTCATGTCGGTGTCGATGAAGCCCGGGGTCACCGAGTTGACGGTGATGCCGCGCGAGCCCACTTCACGCGCCAGGGCGCGGCTGAAACCTTCCAGGCCGGCCTTGGCGGCGGCATAGTTGGCCTGGCCGGCGTTGCCCATGGCACCGACGACCGAGCCGATGCTGATGATACGACCCCAACGCGCCTTGGTCATGCCACGCAGCACACCCTTGGACAGACGGTAGAGGCTGTTCAGGTTGGTGTCGATCACGTCGAACCACTCGTCGTCCTTCATGCGCAGCATGAGGTTGTCACGGGTGATACCGGCATTGTTGACCAAGATGGCCGGCGCACCGAACTGCTCGCCGATGGCGGCCAGCACGGCGTCCACGGACTCGGCGCTGGTCACGTTCAGTTCCATGCCGGTGCCCGTGATACCGTGCTCCTTCAGGGTGGCGGCGATACGCTCTGCGCCCGAAGCCGAGGTGGCGGTGCCGATCACGGTCGCGCCCTGGCGGCCCAGCTCGAGGGCGATGGCCTGGCCGATACCACGGCTGGCGCCGGTGACCAGTGCGACTTTACCTTGCAGGCTCATGCAAGCTTCTCCAATTTCAGGCCAGCGCCGCACGGGTGGCGGCGACAGCGTCAGGGGTGTTGAGGTTGTAGGTGGTCACGCCGTCGGCGCAACGCTTGTTCAGGCCGGCCAGGACCTTGCCCGGGCCGCACTCGACCAGGTTGACCGCGCCATTGGCCGCCAGGGTCTGCACGCACTCGACCCAACGCACCGGCTGGTACAGCTGGGCCAGCAGGTCCTGCTTGAGGGCAGCGAGGTCAGCGGCGACCGCGGCGGTGACGTTCTGCACCACGGGAATCTGCGGGGCCTTCCACTCGATGGCGTTGACCGCTTCGGCAAAACGCTCGGCAGCCGGCTTCATCAATGCGCAATGCGACGGGACACTGACCGCCAGCGGCAGCGCGCGCTTGGCACCCTTGGCCTTGCACAGCTCGATGGCGCGGTCGACCGCAGCCTTGTTACCGGCGATGACGACTTGGCCTGGCGAGTTGAAGTTGACCGCGCTGACCACTTCGTCTTCGGCCGCTTCGGCGCAGATGGCGACTACGTCGGCGTCATCCAGGCCGAGGATCGCGGCCATGGCACCGTGACCGGCCGGCACGGCTTCCTGCATCAACTGGCCACGGCGCTCGACCAGGCGCACGGCGTCCTTCAAGCTCAGGCTGCCAGCGGCGACCAGCGCGCTGTACTCACCCAGGCTGTGGCCAGCAACGAAGGCCGGACGCGCCCCGCCCTCCTCCAGCCACAGGCGCCACAAGGCGATAGAGGCAGTGAGGATCGCCGGCTGGGTCTTGTCGGTTTGGTTGAGTTGTTCTTCCGGACCTTCCTGGACCAACTTCCACAGGTCGTAGCCCAGAGCCTCGGAAGCTTCCTTGAAGGTCTCGACGATCACCGGCTTTTCTGCGCCGAGTTCGGCGAGCATGCCCAGCGACTGGGAGCCTTGACCGGGAAAGACGAATGCGAGGGATGCAGACATTGAACAAGCCCTTATGATCTTGTCGTCGGATAGGGTGCGTCGAGCCAAGGGCTGGACGCGGAAACTGAAAACTTGGATGGGAAAAGAGACCAAGCGGTCACATTTAACCATTTCACCGCGGGAATTAAAGCAAGAGATCTTCCAGGCGACCATGCAAGCGTTGCGGCAGGTTCTCCTGGATTTCGATCAGCGCCCGCTGGATGGCGCTCTGGAAGCCCTGCACCCCGGCAGAGCCATGGCTCTTGATGACGATACCCTGCAGGCCGAGGAAGCTCGCGCCATTGTGTCGCGCCGGAGCCAGGTCGGCCTGCAGGCGCTTGAGCAGCGGCATGGCCAAGGCACCGGCGGCACGCGTCAGCACTCCCCCACGGAACAACGCCTCGATGCGCGCCCCGATCATGGTCGCCAGGCCCTCGCTGGACTTGAGCAGGATGTTGCCGACGAAACCGTCGCACACCACCACGTCGGCCTCACCCCGATACAGGCCATCGCCTTCGACGAAACCGATGTAGTTGAGGCCGCGGGCATTCTGCAGCAGGCTGGCCGCCAGCTTGACCTGCTGGTTGCCCTTGATGTCCTCGGTACCGACATTCAGCAACGCCACGCGCGGGCGCTGGATACCCAGGGCCTGGGCGGCCACGGAACCCATCACGGAGAACTGGTAGAGGTTTTCGGCACTGCAGTCGACATTGGCACCCAGGTCGAGCAACTGGCAGTAGCCGCCCTGGGTCGGGATCGCCGCCACCATCGCCGGCCGGTCGATGCCCGGCAAGGTCTTGAGCACGAAACGCGACAAGGCCATCAGGGCACCCGTGTTACCGGCGCTCACGCAGGCCTGGGCCTTGCCGTCCCGCACCAACTCAAGGGCGACGCGCATCGACGAGTCAGGCTTGCCACGCAACGCCTGGGATGGCCGCTCGTCCATACCCACCACCTCACTGGCCGCGACAATTTGCAGGCGTGCGCGATCCGCAGCTGCAAGGCCACTGATGAGTTCTTCGAGGAGGGAAGGTTGACCGACGAGGGTCAGGTGCAGCGAGGGGGTAGCCGAGAGGCAAGCAATACTTGCCTGAACAATGCTGCGGGGACCGAAGTCCCCGCCCATTGCGTCGATCGCGATGATCTGAGCAGACAAGGATTACTCGTCAGCGCCCTTGTCGATCACTTTGCGACCACGGTATACGCCTTCTGGCGAAACGTGGTGGCGCAGGTGTACTTCACCGGTGCTCCTCTCTACGGACAGCGCGTTTTCCGACAGGGCGTCGTGGGAACGGCGCATGTCACGGGCAGAGCGGGATTTTTTGTTCTGCTGAACAGCCATAATTGATTAACTCCTAAACGTTTGGGTCACGCTTTAACTGCGCCAAAACACTGAACGGGTTGGACCGCGATACCTCGTCCTTGCTCGGTTCGGGCTCATCGGCGCCCGCCGGCTGCTGGCATTCTTCCGGATGATGAGCAGGTACGATCGGCAGGGCGAGCAACAGCTCTTCCTCGATCAGCGCCTGCAGATCCAAAGGATCTTCGCCCAGTTCCAGCACGTCATAGCCTTTCGGCAACGACTGGGTATTCGCACCCTCCTTCACCACGGCGTACGTACATTCGCTGTGGATCGGCAGGGTGACCAGCTCAAGACAACGCTGGCAAACCATCTTGACCTCGACGTCGAGTTCGCTGTGGATAACCACGGCGTTCTGTTCGTCTCGCTCAAAATCGAACTTCGCCTGCACCGTACCGACATCGTCGGAAAGCGGGTCGCAGAGTCTTTCCAAATCAGCGAGTTGCAGCGAACCTTGGAGGGTTACGCCGCGATCAGCCAATTTGCGCGGGTCAACGTGAGGTGGAATCGGGTCATTCAACATAGGCGCAGCATTCTAGGGATGCCCCCCGCCCCTGTCAAAGGAAATTCGGCAGCATCACGCATGTTAGAATCGGGGTCATCTGCCCAGGAGTCTATCATGCTTCCCCTGTTACTGGCTTCCAGCTCCCCCTACCGGCGCGAACTGCTCGAGCGCCTGCGCCTGCCCTTCACCTGGGCAAGCCCCGACATAGACGAGCGGCGCCTGGATGACGAACCGGCCGTCGACCTGGTTCGCCGCCTGGCCCGGCAAAAAGCCGAGGCCCTGGCGAGCAGCCACCCCGACCACCTGATCATCGGCTCCGACCAGGTGGCGGTGCTCGGCGAACAGATCCTGGGCAAGCCGCACACCTTCGAACGTGCCTGCGAGCAACTGCTGGCCGCCAGCGGGCAACAGGTCAGCTTCCTCACCGGCCTGGCCTTGTACAACAGCACCACCGGCCGCTGCCAGGTGGACTGCGTGCCGTTTACCGTACACCTGCGGGAACTGGATCGTGAACGCGTGGAGCGCTATGTGAGGGCCGAACAGCCGCTGGACTGCGCAGGCAGCTTCAAGGCTGAAGGGCTGGGCGTGAGCCTGTTCCAAAGCACCCACGGGTGCGATGCCACCAGCCTGATCGGCTTGCCGCTGATCCGCCTGGTGGACATGCTGCTGAAAGAAGGCGTGCAGGTTCCCTGAAACGCCCCGGCATCGCCCTTCCTGGCAGAAGTGGCCTTGTGCCGCGAAAGGGCCGCACAGCGGCCCGATCCCAGATCAGCGCAAGGCAGGGCCCTGGAACCCCATCCACATGGCCAGGCGCTCGGCCACGCTGGCTCCCAGGCGCTTGGAGAAGCGATCGAACGGCGACTCTTCGACCGTGAAGTCCACCAACTCCTTCTCGCCCACGACCTCACGCGCCACATAGCTGGCACTGCCCAGGCCATCCACCAGTCCCAGGGCCTTGGCCTGCTCACCCGACCAGATCAGGCCGCTGAACAGCTCGGGGTGCTCCTTGTCCTTGAGCCGATCACCCCGCCCCTGCTTGACCATGGCAATGAACTGCTGATGGGTGGTGTTCAGCACGCCCTGCCAGAACTCGGTTTCCTCAGGCTTCTGCGGCGAGAAGGGATCGAGGAAGGCCTTGTGCTCACCGGCCGTGTAGGTACGCCGCTCCACGCCAAGCTTCTCCATGGTGCCGACGAAACCATAGCCGGCCGCCGTGACACCGATAGAGCCCACCAGGCTGGCCTTGTCGGCATAGATTTCGTCGGCCGCACTGGCGATGTAGTAGGCGCCCGACGCCCCCAGGTCGGCGATCACCGCATAGAGCTTGATCCCCGGGTATTCGCCACGCAGGCGACGGATCTCGTCATAGATGTAGCCCGCCTGCACCGGGCTGCCGCCCGGGCTGTTGATGCGCATGACAACGGCCTTGGTCTTCGGGTCCTTGAAAGCTTCGCGCAGACTCTTGACGACATTGTCCGCGCTGGCAGGCTCCTGGTCGGCGATGATGCCGCGCACCTCGACCAAGGCGGTATGGCTGGCACTGCGCGAAGCCGCCTTGTCCATGTCCATCAGCGGGGTGAACAGCAGCAGGATGCCGAACAAGTAGACGAAGGTCAGCAGCTTGAAGAAGATCCCCCAGCGCCGTGCCCGACGCTGCTCCTGCACACCTGCCAGCAGGGTCTTCTCCAGCAGCTTCCAGCTCTTGCGCTCGTCGTTGTCCCCGGAGCCCTCGGGCTCGGGTGCCCGCCACTCGTCAGCCATGCTCACCTACCTTGGAATGGGTGCGCGATGTGGCCAGCCACTCACGCAACTGTGAAAAATGATCGATGCACACCTGCGGACCGAACTCGCTCAAGGCCTCCAGGGACATGGCACCATACCCCACGGCGACCGAATGCATCCCGGCATTGGCGGCCATCTGCAGGTCGAACGCCGAATCTCCGACCATCAATGCGCGCTGCGGTTCGACCTGGCAATGGGCAAGGATCTGCTCGAGCATCAGCGGGTGCGGCTTGCCACGGGTTTCGTCGGCAGCGCGGGTGATGTCGAAGTAACGCTCCCAGCCATTGGCCTTGAGCACCCGGTCCAGCCCACGGCGCGCCTTGCCGGTGGCGACCGCCAGGCGGTAACCCTCGGCACGGAACGCCTCCAGCGATTCCACCACGCCCTCGAACAGCGGCGAAGGCTGCTGGTCCAGCGCCATGTACACATCGGCGTAGTGCTGGCGGAACACTTCGACCTGACCAACATCCAGATGCGGGTACAGCGTGGCGATCGCCTCACCCAGGGCCAGCCCGATGATGCCCTTGATCGCACCCTCGTCACTGGGCGCCTCGCCGGCACGCTCGGCGGCACTGTTCATGGCCAGGACGATCCGCCCGATGGAGTCGGCCAGGGTGCCATCCCAGTCGAAGATCAACAGCTCATACGGTTTGTTCATGGGAAATCAGGTCGCACTCAAACGCTCCACGGTCTTGGCCCATACCTCGTCCACCGGCGCCTCGACCTTCAGCTCACCGCCGTCGGGCAGCGGCACGGTCAGGGCATAGGCATGCAGGAACAAGCGCTTGCCGCCCAGGTCGCGGATCTCCTTGGAGAAGTCTTCGTCGCCATACTTGCTGTCACCGGCGATGCTGTGCCCTGCATGCAGGGTGTGCACGCGGATCTGGTGGGTGCGGCCGGTCACCGGACGCGCCTCGACCAGGGTGGCGAAGTCGCCGAAGCGGCGCAACACGCGGAACAGGGTCAGCGCCTCCTTGCCTTCGTCGTTGACTTCGACCATGCGTTCGCCCGAACGCAGGTTGCTCTTCTGCAGCGGCGCACTGACTTGTTTCTTGGACGTCGGCCAATGGCCGCGCACCAGGGCCATGTAGCGCTTGTCGACACCATCGCCACGCAGGGCCGCGTGCAGGTGGCGCAACATGCTGCGCTTCTTGGCGATCATCAGCAGACCGGAGGTGTCGCGGTCGAGTCGATGGACCAGCTCCAGCTCCTTGGCGTCCGGACGCAACTGGCGCAGCGCCTCGATCACCCCGAAGCTCAGGCCGCTGCCGCCATGCACGGCGATGCCGGCCGGCTTGTTGAGCACGATCAGCGCCTTGTCTTCGTAGACGATGGCCGCCTCCAGGCGCTGCAGCAGCCCCTGGGCCACCGGGGCCGGCTCGTCACGCTCGGGCAGGCGCACCGGCGGCACGCGCACGATATCGCCGGCCTGGAGTTTGTACTCAGGCTTGATCCGGCCCTTGTTGACCCGCACCTCGCCTTTGCGCAGGATGCGGTAGACCAGGGTCTTGGGCACGCCCTTGAGGGCCGTGATGAGGAAATTGTCGATGCGCTGGCCGGCAAGCTCCGGCGCGACTTCGATCAGCTGTACGCCGGAAGTCGGGGGGGTATTGGTCGTCATGCGGGAATCATAACAATTTTTTATGGAATTGAAGCACTTAATCATTACTGCTATAGTCGCGAACGCCGCCAAAAGCGGCAGGCCAGCGGCAGCAGGCTCCAGGCCCGCCCCTGACCATCGCAATTCTCGAGGACGCGAGGCCGTCCTACGGGGTTTTCGCCAGTTTACCGAAATGCCTGGAATCGCCACCAGCGCTGTGTAGAGAAGACCGAAAAAAAACGACAAGTGCGGTATTTCACCTGCTTACCCGCTTCTTTTCGCCGTACCTCTGCCCGCTCCGGCGCTTGCACGCATCGCCCGGCGAATGCTTCGGAAATACCTGCCTTGGATATGAATGGCGCCAGTTCCCGAATCGGAGCTGGCGAAAAATGCAACCCGTTGCGGATTCAGCGCGCGGCAGCACCCGAATGATCAGGATACGTGCAGGGTGGAGATGCACAGCCCTCGGACCGTGTAGCACCGCGTCCGGCCACCGGCCCCTTGTTTGGCCGATGAGCGGACCCGGTCCTGGACAGATGCCCCTCGGGCGTCCACGGCCGACGGTTGATTCCTCCTCCTGACTGAGTGCACGGGGCCTGTATGGTTGATTCGGATACCACAGGTCTTTTTGGCATCGCAGCAAACAGGACGCGTCGTCGCGACCACGGCAGGCTGGGTAACCGGCTGGTGCCGAACGTCGCTGGACACGGGGGTGGCCCGCCACCCTTTGCGCACCTTGGCACCGACCATGAACAGTCGTGTGTGCCGAACGCCGTTTCCGGCAGCCCGGAAACCGACGGTACAACATGAAAAGAATGCTGATTAACGCGACTCAACCCGAAGAGTTGCGTGTAGCCCTGGTGGATGGCCAACGCCTCTACGACCTGGATATCGAGTCCGGGGCGCGCGAGCAGAAGAAGGCCAACATCTACAAAGGCCGGATCACCCGGATCGAACCCAGCCTCGAAGCCGCCTTCGTCGACTTCGGCTCCGAACGCCACGGCTTCCTGCCACTCAAGGAAATCTCCCGCGAATACTTCAAGAAGGCGCCCGAAGGCCGCGTCAACATCAAGGAAGTACTGAGCGAAGGCCAGGAAGTCATCGTCCAGGTCGAGAAGGAAGAGCGCGGCAACAAAGGCGCCGCCCTGACCACCTTCATCAGCCTGGCCGGCCGCTACCTGGTGCTGATGCCCAACAACCCGCGTGCCGGCGGCATTTCCCGCCGCATCGAAGGCGAAGAGCGCAACGAGCTGCGCGAAGCCCTCAACGGCCTGACCGTCCCGGGCGACATGGGCCTGATCGTGCGCACCGCCGGCCTTGGCCGCAGCAGCGAAGAAATGCAGTGGGACCTGGACTACCTGCTGCAACTGTGGACCGCCATCAAGGAAGCGTCCCAAGACCGCGCCGCGCCGTTCCTGATCTACCAGGAAAGCAACGTCATCATCCGCGCCATCCGCGACTACCTGCGCCAGGACATCGGCGAAGTGCTGATCGACAGCATCGACGCCCAGGAAGAAGCCCTGACCTTCATCCGCCAGGTGATGCCGCAGTACGCCAGCAAGGTCAAGCTGTACGAAGACAGCGTCCCGCTGTTCAACCGCTTCCAGATCGAAAGCCAGATCGAGACCGCTTTCCAGCGCGTGGTCGACCTGCCGTCGGGCGGCTCCATCGTCATCGACCCGACCGAAGCCCTGGTTTCCATCGACATCAACTCGGCGCGCGCCACCAAGGGTAGCGACATCGAGGAAACCGCCCTGCAGACCAACCTGGAAGCGGCCGAGGAAATCGCCCGCCAGCTGCGTCTGCGCGACATCGGCGGCCTGATCGTCATCGACTTCATCGACATGACCCCGGCGAAGAACCAGCGCGCCGTGGAAGAGCGCGTACGCGAATGCCTCGAGGCCGACCGTGCCCGCGTCCAGGTTGGCCGCATTTCGCGCTTCGGCCTGTTGGAGATGTCCCGCCAGCGCCTGCGCCCATCGCTTGGCGAAAGCAGCGGCATCGTCTGCCCACGCTGCTCCGGCACCGGCATCATCCGCGACGTCGAGTCGCTGTCCCTGGCGATCCTGCGCCTGATCGAGGAAGAAGCCCTCAAGGACCGTACCGCCGAGGTACGCGCCCAAGTGCCGATCCCGGTGGCCGCCTTCCTGCTCAATGAAAAGCGCAACTCGATCACCAAGATCGAACTGCGCACCCGTGCGCGCATCATCATCCTGCCGAACGATCACCTGGAAACCCCGCACTTCGAAGTCCAGCGCCTGCGCGACGACAACCCGGACGTGCTCAACAGCCAGTCCAGCTATGAGATCGCGGCCGCCGAAACCGAAGAAGCACCGCAGCCGACCGCCACCCGCACCCTGGTTCGCCAGGAAGCCGCAGTGAAGACCGCTCCGGCCCGCGCCAATGCCCCGGTACCGGCCACGCCCGAACCGCAACCGGCCGCTCCTGCCGCGCCGGCGCCGAGCGCACCTGAACCGAGCCTGTTCAAAGGCCTGGTCAAGTCCCTGGTCAGCCTGTTCGCCGGCAAGGAAGAGCCTGTTGCCGCTCCGGCTGCCGCCACCGAGAAACCTGCCACCGAACGCGCGCAGCGTAACGAAGAGCGTCGCAACGGCCGTCAGCAGAGCCGCAATCGCAACGGCCGCCGCGATGAGGAGCGCAAGCCGCGCGAAGAGCGTGGCGAGCGAGCCCCGCGTGAAGAGCGCCAGCCACGCGAAGAGCGTGCGCCGCGTGAAGAACGTGCACCTCGCGAGGAGCGCGCACCACGTGAAGAGCGCCAGCCGCGCCAGCCACGCGAAGACCGCCGTGGCAACCGCGAAGAGCGTGTACGCGAGCTGCGTGAACCGCTGGACGCCGCACCGGCCGCCCGCGAGGAGCGCCAGCCGCGCGAAGAACGTGCGCCACGTGAAGAACGCGTAGCCCGCGAAGAACGCGCACCGCGTGAAGAACGCCAGCCACGTGAAGAACGTACGCCTCGCGAAGAACGTGCCCCGCGTGAAGAACGAGCCCCGCGTGAAGAACGCGCTCCTCGTGAAGAACGTGCTCCGCGTGAAGAACGTGTCCCTCGTGAAGAACGTGCTCCGCGCGAAGAGCGTGCCGAGCGTGAAGAACGCCAGCCGCGCCCACCACGCGAAGAGCGCCAGCCGCGTGCCGCCGAGCAAGCAGCCGAAGCCACCGAGGAGCAACTGCCCAACGAAGAGCTGCTGCAGGATGAGCAACAGGAAGGCACCGATGGCGAACGCCCACGCCGCCGTTCCCGTGGCCAGCGTCGTCGCAGCAACCGTCGCGAACGTCAGCGCAACGCCAACGGCGAGCTGATCGAAGGCGGTGACGAGGACGCTACCGGCGAAGAACAGGCAGCACCGCAGCACCAAGCCACCGAGCTGGGTGCGGAACTGGCCGCCGGCCTGGCCGTGACGGCCGCCGTCGCCACCAGCAACATCAGCGCCGACGCCGAAGCCCAGGCCAACCAGCAGGCCGAACAAGCCACTGCCACGGTTGCCGAAGGTGAAGTCATCGCCCTGTCGGCTGAACAGGTCGCCGCAGAGCCGGCTACCCAGGTCGAGCAAGCCGCTATCGCCCCAGTGGTAGAGCAGCCTGTCAGCGCACCGGTTGCCGTAGTCGAGCCTGGTGCCGAACCTGTCGTGGAAACGGCTGAACAGCCCGCTGCCGAAGCCCCTGCGGTCGAAACTGCCGCACAAGCACCGGCCGTTGAGTCCGGCGAAGCCGAGAAAGCCCCTGCCACCGGGCAAGCGCCGGTTGCAGAGCCGGTTGTCGAAGCCGTCGAGGCAACGCCTGAAGTGGTCGAACCTGCTCCGGTCGCAGCCCAAGCCGCGCCTGCAGAAGCAGCGCCAGAGGCACCGGCCCCGGTCGAACCGGCCACTGTGATGCTGCCCAACGGCCGCGCCCCGAACGACCCACGCGAAGTGCGTCGCCGCAAGCGCGAAGCCGAAGCTGCCGCCGCTGCCGCCAAGGCCGCTGCAGCAGCCCAGGAGCCCGAGGCGCTGGAAACCACCGAAGCGCAAAAGCCTAACCACGGTTGATGCCATCGGTTGAATGAAAAAGCCCCGCCAGTGCGAACTGGCGGGGCTTTTTCATGGGCGTTGTTCCGTGTAGGAGCGGGCTTGCCCCGCGATCGGCTGCGTAGCAGCCGTAAGATCAGCCACTTCGATAGACCAGGCAGACCAAATTCTTGCCGGGTTTGCGGCTGCTACGCAGCCGATCGCGGGGCAAGCCCGCTCCTACAAAGGCCATGCCAAGCACTGACGACACCATCAGTACAGGTTGGGCTCCATCTCCAACACCACACCAAACCGCTCGAAGATGTCGGCCTGGATCCTACGCGCCAGATCATGCAGCTGGGCACCCGTCGCCTGCCCATAATTCACCAGCACCAGCGACTGCAGGCGGTGCACCCCGGCATCGCCATCCCGATAGCCCTTCCACCCAGCTTGCTCGATCAGCCAGCCAGCAGCCAGTTTCACCTGGCCGTCGGGTTGTGGATAAGCCACCACGTTCGGGTAGTGCTCACGAATGCGTTCTGCCAGCGCCGCCGGAACCACCGGGTTCTTGAAGAAGCTGCCGGCGTTGCCCAGTTCGGCCGGGTCGGGCAGTTTTTCCCGGCGAATGCTACAGATGGCCTCGCTGATAGCCTGGGCTGTCGGCGTCTCGACGCCCTGCTCGGCCAGGCGCTGGCGCACCGGCCCGTAGTCCAGGTGAGCCCTCAAGGTCCGGCTGAGGGCGAAACGCACCCGCAAGATCAACCAGCGCCCAGGGTTACGCTTGAACAGGCTGTCACGGTAGGCGAAGGCGCACTCTTCCAGAGCGAAATCGCGCAGCTCGCCGGTTTCCCGGTCCAGTGCGGTCAGCCCGGCGAACACGTCCTTGATTTCCACCCCGTAGGCGCCGACGTTCTGCATGGGCGCAGCGCCCACGGTGCCAGGAATCAGGCTGAGGTTTTCCAGGCCGCAGAACCCCTGTTCCAGGGACCATTGCACGAAAGGATGCCAAGGCTCACCGGCCTCGGCCTCGACCACGACCCGGTCACTGTCCTCCTGCACGACCCGGCGACCACGGCTGGCCATGTGCAGCACCAGGGCGTCGATATCACCGGTCAGCAGCAGGTTGCTGCCGCCACCGATCACCAGCACCGGCACCTGCCGCTCGGCAGCCTCGGCCAGGGCCTGGCGCACTTCGTCGTCGTCATGGGCCTGGGTGAAGTACCGGGCGCTCACGTCGATGCCAAAGGTGTTGTAAGGCTTGAGCGATACCCGTTCCTGCCAACTCGCCGTCATAGCCGCCCCTTGATTTCCACGACCAGCTCACGGCAGGCCGCCTCGATCAGGTCCAGGACCTGCTCGAAACCTTCGGCGCCGCCGTAGTAAGGGTCTGGTACTTCATCCAGGGCCGCACCATAGCGGCGCAGGAACAGGTCGAGTTCGCCGCGGGCGGTATGCGGGCGCATGGCCTGCAGGTGGCCGAGGTTGCTCTTGTCCATGGCCAGGATCAGGTCGTAGTCACCGAAATGCTCGACCTTGACCTGCTGGGCGCGCTGGCGCGACAGGTCGTAGCCACGCGCCAGGGCCGCCTGGCAGGTACGGCTGTCGGGCGCCTTGCCCACATGCCAGTCACCGGTGCCGGCAGACGCCACGTGCACCTGTTCGGCCAGGCCTGCGGCCTGCAGTTGATGACGCAGCACGCCCTCGGCAGTCGGCGAACGACAGATGTTGCCCAGGCAGACGAACAGAACGCGCATCAGGCCTCCAGCAAGCGCCGTACGCGCTCCAGGTCTTCAGGGGTATCCACGCCGACCGCAGGCGCCTCGATGGCGTCGGCGACATGGATGCGCACGCCATGCCACAGGGCGCGCAGTTGCTCCAGCGACTCGGTCTGCTCCAGCCAGCATGGCCCCCAGCCGACGAAGTCTTGCAGGAAGCCCACGCGGTAGGCGTACATGCCGATGTGACGACGGTACGGAACGCCCCCAGGAAGGTTTTCGCGGTCTTTGGCGAAGGCATCCCGAGCCCAAGGCAGCGGAGCGCGGCTGAAGGTCAGGGCCAGGCCATTCTTGTCGCTGACCACCTTCACCGCGTTGGGGTTGAAGACGGTTTCCGGCTCGGCGATCGGCTCGGCCAGGGTGGCGATGCCGGCCTCCGGGTGGGCCGCGAGGTTGGCGGCCACCTGGTCGATGATCACCGGTGGGATCAGGGGTTCGTCGCCCTGGACATTGACCACGATGGCATCGGCGGGCAACGCCAATTGCGCGGCCACTTCGGCCAGGCGATCGGTGCCCGACTCATGATCGGCGCGGGTCAACAGGACCTCGGCGCCAAAGGCCTGGCAGGCCTCGACGATACTGGCGTCATCGGTGGCGATGACCACGCGGCTGGCGCCACTCTTGCGCGCCTGCTCCCAGACATGCTGGACCATCGGCTTGCCGGCGATCGGCAGCAGGGGTTTGCCCGGCAGGCGCGTGGAGCGCAGGCGGGCGGGAATCACCACGGTGAAGTTCAGGCTCATTTATCCAGGCGCTCGTCATCGGTCAGGGTGCGCGCTTCGCTTTCCAGCATCACCGGGATGCCGTCGCGGATCGGGTAGGCAAGGCCTGCGCCTTTGCTGATCAGCTCGGTCTTGTCGGCGCTGAGCTTGAGCGGGCCCTTGGTGATCGGGCAGGCCAGGATATCGAGCAGTTTGGTGTCCATGGAGGCTTCCTTACGAGGCCAGAGGCCGGAAAAATTAACGATCTTGAGGCGCGGGGCGCCCGGGCAGCAACCGCTGCAGTTGGCCGTCGAACCAGGCGGCGAAGGCCTGGGACGGCACCGCATCCACGGCCAGGTACCACCAGTCTTCGGCAGCGAAGGCGCGGCACTTCACCGCATCCTTCTCGGTCATCACCAGCGGCAGCGCTGGGCTGAATGCCAGGCTCTGGGCGCTGAACTGCGCGTGGTCGGCGAAGGGGTGCGGTACAGGCTGCCAGTTTAGCCCCTGCAAGGTATTGAAGAAACGCTGCGGGTTACCGATGCCGGCCACGGCGTGCACGGCCTGGCCGGCGGGAAAATGTTCGAGGGGGCGGCGCTCGCCGCTGCGCAGGTTGACCAGCGCTGCCGGCCGCAGGCCAAAGGCGAAGCCACCATAGCGGTCGTGTTCGGCGCCGTTGTACAGCACCGCGTCGGCCTCGGCCAGGCGTTCGACCGGCTCACGCAAGGGGCCGGCTGGCAGGCAGCGGCCATTGCCCAGGCCACGGGCGGCATCGATGAGCACGAGTTCGAGGTCACGGGCCAGGCGGTAGTGCTGCATGCCGTCATCGCACAGGATCAGGTCCAGCGGCTCGCTGGCCAGCAGGGCCTGCACGGCGCGGGCGCGGTCCGGGTCGATCATCAGCGGCACACCGGTGCGCTGGACGATCAACAGGGGTTCGTCACCGGCCTGCCCTGCGTCCTGGTCGGCATGGACCCGCCAGGGCACGCTGGGCGGCGTGGCGCCGTAGCCACGGCTGACCACGCCGACCTTCAGCCCCTGGCGACGGCAATGTTCGATCAGCCACAGGATCATCGGTGTCTTGCCCGTGCCTCCCACCGTGATGTTACCCACCACGATCACCGGCACCGGGGCGCGGTAACTGGCGCTTTCGCCACTGAGAAAACGTGCCCGCTTGCGCAAGACCACACGCCGGTACAAGGCTTCCAGCGGTCGCAGCAGCGCAAGGGCCGGATGCCCGGCGTACCAGGCAGCGAGCAGGCGGTCGGCGAAGGCCATCAAGGGTTGCCCTGCGCAGCCTCGACGGTGGTCATGCGCAGCTTGCTGAAGCCGAGCTTGCCGGCCGCATCCATTGCAGTGACCACAGCCTGGTGGGGCGTCTTGCCATCGGCGCTGATCGACAGCGGCAAAGTGATGTCGCCGCCGGACTCGCGCTCCAGGGCCTCGGTCAGGGTCGCCAGGTCGCTCTTGGGCAGCAAGTGGTTGTTCACCGAGTACACGCCATCGGCGCTGATGGTGACTTCCACGCGCTTGCCCTCCTCCGCCGGCGGCTGGGAGGCGCTGACCGCTTCGGGCAGCTCGACGCGCAGCTGGGTCTCGCGGGTGAAGGTGGTGGTGACCACGAAGAACAGCAGCAACACGAACACCACGTCGATCAGCGATGCCAGGTTGATGTCGACGTTCTCCCGCTGTCGGTTGCGTCGGAACTTCACGCCTTGCCTCCGGCCACTTCGACTTCGCGGTCGCCCTGCAGCACCTCGACCAGCTTGATCGCCTCCTGCTCCATGCCGACCACCAGTTCATCGATGCGCCGTTGCAGGAAGCGGTGGAAGAACACCGCCGGGATACCGACCATCAGGCCCGCCGCGGTGGTGACCAGGGCCTTGGAGATACCCCCGGCGAGCACGGCCGGGTTGGCGGTCATCTGCGAGCCCATGAAGGCGCTGAAGATATCGATCATGCCCAGTACCGTGCCCAGCAGGCCCAGCAGCGGGGCCATGGCCGCGATGGTGCCCAAGGTGCTGATGTAGCGCTCCAGCTCGTGAATGACCCGCGACGCGGCCTCCTCGATGCACTCCTTCATGATCTCGCGGCCGTGGCGGGAGTTGGCCAGGCCCGCGGCGAGGATCTCGCCCAGCGGCGAATCGGCACGCAGGGCCTTGAGCTTGTCACTGGTCAGTTGCTTGTCCTTGATCCACACCCACACCTGGCCCAGCAGGTGCGGCGGGGTCACGCGACTGGCGCGAAGGGTCCACAGGCGCTCGGCGACGATAGCCATGGCGGCGATGGAACTCAGAATGATCGGCAGCATCATCCAACCACCGGACTTGACCAATTCCCACACAGTAAACATCCCCTTGGAAAAAGGCCTGCACTCTACCATAGCCGCGCAAGGGGCTCATCTGCCGGAGGTCAGGGAATACCTCGTGTGCGGTGTTCGCCGTAGCACAACCAATGCTGCCGAAATAGCTCACTGCACCTGCCGCCAGAACCGCCGCTGCTCCCGCATGCCCTCCACGACCCCATGGCTCCCCAGCCGCAAACGCAACGCCCCTTCCAACGCCGTGTCATGCACACTCAACCCATGCCGCCGATAGCGCTCCAATACCTGCGGATGCGGGTGCCCGAAACCGTTGTACCGCCCGCGCGAAATCAACACGCCACGCGGCGCCAGGGCCCGGATGAACGGCTCGGTGGACGAACTGCGGCTGCCATGGTGAGGCGACTGCAGCCAGTCGATACGCGGCGACTCGGTCGCGGCCAGCCAGGCCCGCTCGGCGCCGGCCTCCATGTCGCCTGCCAGCAACAGGCGCTCGCCCTGCGCCTCGACCCGCAGCACGCAGGATCGCTCGTTGCTGTCCGGCCCCTGTGGCCATTGCCAGAGCGCGAAGTCCACCCCATCCCAGCGCCAACGCTCACCACTGGCGCACGGCAGCGCCTCCAGTTCGACCGCCAGCTGCCCGGGCTCGCCGGCGAGCACCTGGGCGATCGGCAGGCCTCGACCGATGGCCGCGGCGCCGCCGGCATGGTCGGCATGGCCGTGGCTGATCAGCATCAGGTCCAGTTGCCTCACGCCCAGCTTGCGCAGGGTTGGCAACACGACCTGCTCGCCCAGGTCGCTGCTGCCCTTGGCGGGCCCGGCGTCGTAGAGTAGGTTGTGGTGGCGGGTACGCAGCAATACGGCCAGGCCCTGCCCGACATCCAACTGCAGCACCTCCACCTGCCCGTGGGGCACGTGCTCCCGGGGCGTCCACAGCGCCAGCAACATCACGCCACCCAAGCCCCGCAGCGGGATCCCCCGAGGCAGGAGCACCAACATCGCGCCCAGGCAAACCAGCAGCCACGCCCCCAGCGGCAAGGCCGGCGGCAGCCAGGCCGGGCGCCGGCTCGCCACCCAGCCCAGCACCTCGAACAACACATCCAGCGAGCCCCCAGCGAGCCACAACAGCCCTTGCGCGAATGCGCCAACGGCCAACAACGCACTGCCGAGCAAGGCCAACGGCAGCACCACGAAGCTGATCCAGGGCACCGCCACCAGGTTCATCAGCGGAGCCGTCAGGCTGATCGGCAGCCCCAACGCCAGCAATGGCGGCAGCAGGCCGACCGCAATCACCCATTGAGCCCGGCTCCAGGCTTGCCAGGGTCGCCAAGCTCCCAGCCGCCCGGCGAAGCAGAAAGTCAGCACCCCGACCGCGGCGAACGAGAGCCAGAAGCCCGGCAGCAAACTGGCCAGCGGCTCGACCAGCAGGACACCGCACATGGCCATGAGCAACGGTGTGGACACGCCCAAGTGACGAAAACGCAGGCGCCACAGCAGTACCACCGCGAGCATCAGGCAGGCCCGCTGCACCGGCACCCCGAAGCCTGCGAGCCAGCCGTAGCCCAAGGCGGCGACCAAGGCCAGCGCACACGCCCAGGGCAACCAGGGCAGGCGTGCCGGCCAGGCTCCCAGACGCGCCAGCAGCGCCACCAGGCCATAGACCAACCCGGCCACCAAACCGATATGCTGGCCGGAAATCACCATCAGATGCACCGTGCCGGTGGCCTGCAAGGCCTGCCAGTCGCGTTGGGAAAGACCCGAACCATCCCCCAGCACCAGCGCGACCAGGACGGCTTCGCGCCCCTGGGCGTCGATCGCCAGCAACCGTTGACGCAACCCGTCTCGCCAGTTGCCTGGCGCCGCCTCCAACAGATGGCCGGCCTTGACCGTACCGACCGCCCCGATGCGCCGCGCCAGCAAGGCCGCCTCGCGGTCCGGGCCGTGGGGGTTGAGCAGGCCATGGGGTTGCTTGAGCGTGACAGCCAGCCGCCAGCGCTCGCCCGCGCGGATGTCGGGGCCATCGAACCAGTTCAGTTGCAGGCGTCGTGGCAGCCCGGCACGACGCGAGACCGCATCCTCCACTTCGAAGCGCACCCTTTGCGGCGCCTGGATCGGCAACCCCACTACCCGCCCTTCGAGCCACAAGGTGCGACCATCGAGTACGGGAGCCAGGCGGTCATCCAATGCCATCTGTGCCGACCAGCACGCCCAGCAGACGCCGAGCAGAAACCACCCCAATGGCCATGCCCGGCTGCACAGGCATACCAGGCCCAGCACCAGCAAAACCGCCCACCAACCGACCGATGGCAAGGCTGGCAGAACACCCAGGCTCAACAACCCGAGTGCGAGCGCCAACATCCCTGTGCGCATGAAATAGAGCCCCAGAAGCGAAACGACCTTCTGAGGAATAGCCGAAATGGCGACACGCCTTGCTCAACAATTGTCACAAACTCTGAACAAGGCGGTCAGCGAAAAAAGGCATACTGCCCCCATCAACCCGCCGGGAGCCTACATGCCTCGCCGTCTCTTCAAACGCTACATGCCGGATCCGACCAGCATTCGGGAACACAAGTCCTTACGCTTTTTCGGCAAATTGCTGCATGACCCGAACCTCTGGCACCTGAACCGCCATTCGGTGGCGCGGGCCATGGGCGTGGGCCTGTTCGCGGCGCTCATTCCCATGCCCATGCAGATGCTACTCGCTGCAAGCCTGGCCATTCCCCTGCGGGGCAACCTGCCGATCGCGGTCAGCCTGGTCTGGCTGACCAACCCGCTGACCATGCCACCGGTGTTCTTCGTCACCTACATGACCGGTGCCTGGCTGATGCAGGTGCCGCCACGCAGCCTGCCCGACGAAATCACCGTGCAATGGGTCACCGACCAACTGTCGACGATCTGGCAACCCTTCCTGCTCGGCTCCGTGGTCTGCGGCCTGGTACTGGGCGCAGTGGCCTATTTCGCCACCATGCTGTACTGGCGCTGGTGGGTGGGCCGGCAGTGGCGCCGGCGCAAGGCGGAGCGTGGCTCAGGCGCGCATGCCGCGGCCGCTGACCAGCAGGCGCACGCACAGCACGTAGAGCACCGCGGTGGCCACCAGCATGAAGGTGATCGCCGTGCCAATACGGATATCCGACACCCCTAGGATGCCGTAGCGGAACGAGTTGACCATGTGCAGCACCGGATTTGCCAGCGACACGGTCTGCCAGAACGGCGGCAGCAGGTTGATCGAGTAGAACACCCCGCCCAGGTAGGTCAGCGGTGTCAGCACGAAGGTCGGGATGATGGATATATCGTCGAAGTTGCGTGCGAACACGGCGTTGACGAAGCCCAGCAGCGAGAAGATCGTCGCAGTCAACAGCACCACCACCACGGTCACGCCCAGGTGGTGCACCTGCAAGTGGGTGAAGAACAATGACAGGAGGGTCACGATCACCCCAACCGCCAGGCCACGCAACACACCACCGAGCACATAGCCCACGAGGATCGTGTGCGGCGACACCGGCGAGACCATCAGCTCCTCGATCGAGCGCTGGAACTTGCTGCCGAAGAAGCTCGAGACCACGTTGCCATAGGAATTGGTGATCACCGACATCATGATCAGCCCCGGCACGATGTACTCCATGTAAGTGAAGCCGCCCATGTCGCCGATCTGCCGGCCGATCAGGTTACCGAAGATCACGAAGTACAGGACCATGGTGATCGCCGGCGGCAGCAGGGTCTGCGGCCAGATACGCAGGAAGCGCCGCACTTCGCGGTAGACGATGGTGTTCAGGGCCACCCAGTTGGTACGCAGTTCCACACTCATACCGCCACCTTCGACAGGTTTTTTTCCACCAGGGACACGAACAGCTCCTCGAGTCGGTTGGTCTTGTTGCGCAGGCTCTGCACTTCGATGTTCTGCAGGGCCAGCTGGCCGAACAGCGCGGTGATGCCCATGTCCTTGTCCACCTGCACCTCAAGGGTATGCGGGGTGATCAGGCGGCACGGGTAGCCCTGCAGCACCGGTGCCTGGGGCAGGTCCTGCTTGAGGTCGAGCACGAAGGTCTCTACGTGCAGCTTGCCCAGCAGCTTGCGCATGCTGGTGTTCTCGACGATGGTGCCGTGGTCGATGATGCCGATATTGCGGCACAGCTGCTCGGCTTCCTCGAGGTAGTGGGTGGTCAGGATGATGGTGATGCCTTTCTGGTTGAGCTCGGTGAGGAAGCTCCACATCGAACGGCGCAGCTCGATGTCCACCCCGGCGGTGGGCTCGTCGAGGATCAGCAGGCGCGGCTCGTGGATCAACGCCCGGGCGATCATCAGCCGGCGCTTCATGCCGCCGGACAACGAACGCGACTGCACGTCGCGCTTGTCCCACAGGCCCAGCTGGGTCAGGTACTGCTCGGCGCGCTCCTTGGCCTGCTTGGCCGGGATACCGTAGTAGCCGGCCTGGGTGACGACGATATCGAAGGTCTTCTCGAACTGGTTGAAGTTGAACTCCTGGGGCACCACGCCCAGGCAGCGCTTGAGCGCCGCCGGCTCGCGGTCCAGGTCGTGGCCGAACACGTTCACCGTGCCGCTGGTCTTGTTCACCAGGGTCGAGAGGATGCCGATGGTGGTGGACTTGCCGGCGCCATTGGGGCCGAGCAAGGCGAAGAAGTCACCTTCGGAAACGTCCAGGTCGATGCCCTTGAGGGCCTGGAAGCCGTTGCCGTAGGTCTTGGTCAGCTGTCGTATGGACAGGGCGGAACTCATAGCGGGTCAGGTACCGAAAAAGGGTTCAGGACACGCCAGGTCAAGTCACTGGCGCAGTGAGTGCGGCCCATGGTGCAAGGCCTGGCCGCACAAGTACAGTCATGTGTATCGATAATGACTATCGAAACAGCCGAGGTGTTCAGGTCAATGCCGTCATCACCGCCGCCTGGTAGGCCGGCCGCTCGCGCAGGCGCTCGTACCAGGCGCGCAGGTGATGCATGTCCGGGCGCTCGATGGGCATCTCGAACCAGGCGTAGATGAAGCTGCCCAGCGGGATGTCGCCCATGCCGATTGCCTGGCCCGAGAGATAGGGCTGCTGCGCCAGGGCCTGGTCGGCGATCGACAGCAATTGTGCGCATTGCTTTTGCGCGGCATTGATCGCCACCCAGTCGCGCTGCGCCTCGGGGGTGCGCAGCAAGCCCCAGAACAGCGGGCGAAACGGCGTGGCGAAGGACGAGGTGGTCCAGTCCATCCATTTGTCCGCCAGGGCGCGTTGGCGGGGGTCGTCCAGGTACCAGCCCCGGTCGCGCCCGTATTGTGCGCAGAGGTAGCGCACGATGGCGTTGGACTCCCACAGCACCAGGTCGCCGTCCTCGAGCATGGGCACCAGGCCGTTGGGGTTGCGGGCGCGGTAGTGGGGCTCGTCGACCACGCCGAAGGCACCGCCGGCGTCGATCGACTCGAAATCCAGGCCCAGTTCATGGGCGATCCACAGTGCCTTGCGCACATTGCTCGAATTCTTGCGGCCCCAGATCTTCAGCATGGCGATGTCCTTATGAATGTGCAGGTGGGGGAGTTTACTCCAAGATCGTGGCCTGCCAGAACGCCATCGCGGGACAAGCCCCACAGGGTGCAAGCCTGGCGGGAGCCCTGTAGGAGCGGACTTGAACTTGCCCCGCGATCCGGGCTTGCCCGGCCATGCCTCAAAAACTCGTCCCTGATCCTCCCGCCCGCATCCCTTCACACCCTCCCATCAGCCCAGCCAGGCAGAAGCCCAGGACAAACCTACCACCTGGAGCACCGCAGGCCACACCAGCTGCATGAAGCTCTACCGCATCCAGCCAGGTACCTCGTTCCAGCACGCCTTCAGCGAACTGTCGATGCTGCTCGGCCGCATCGGCCGAACACCCAAGCCACTCGCCAAAAGAGAACGTATTTCCAAGACAGGACACTAGATCAACAGGTAAATGCGCCTACAGAAATAAATCCCTCGTCCGAATAACTCACGCCTCCATACCTACAGACCCTTCCCACTTCCTCTCTTAAGCTTGCCACCGTTTCGAAATCTGAAGCCGACTGCGGATATTCCGAAACACCGCTCGCGCGGAAACCAACACAACTCAATATAGTTAGGTAAACCAGATGAAAAAAACATTCATGGCCCTGGCCTTTGGATTGGCCAGCATCAGTGCGTTCGCCGATGATGGAATCGGCGAAGTACGCTTCATCGGCAGCATTAAAGACGGCGGCACCTGCCCGATTGATGTAACGCCAGTAGGAAGTACCACCCCAGGCACTGTATTTCTGGGCTCGAACATCCGTCCCACAGATTTCAAGGCCATCGGCGATGCGACAACGCCTGTTAACTTCCAGCTGAAAATTGACGACTCCGGTGCCTGTGATCTCACCGGCGGGGGCAAAACGGTCAAATTTACATTCACTGCCCAAAATGGTGTCGAGGGGGCAACAGGGAATCTGTTTGGCATACAAAAAGCCATCGATGCAGCGGAAAACATAGCAGTAGGAATCACCGACCGAAATGGCACCTCCGTTACTTCGGGTATACCAACCGCAGATTATAGAATTTCGGACACTGAAAAGGCATTTGACTTCTCGGCACGGCTCGTTGCTACCCACGCCACGGTAAAACCGGGCCCCATCGTTTCCGAAGTCGGCATCACCGCAGAAATCAAATAACCCTGAACACCAGACGCATGCCTGCGCCTGGTGTTTGAACGTCTAGAACATTGACCTATGCACTCAACAATACGAGTCCTTGCCGTATGCCTATTCGCGGGAGCGACCTGCTTTCAAAATGTTTACGCAGCACTCACCATCGATACCACACGCATCGTTTACCACAGTGATGTACGCAGCACGTCCGTGATCATTGCCAATCCAAGCACGCGTACCTATGCGGCACAATCCTGGGTCAATACAAAGTCCGACGACACAACGACCGCCGTGCCGTTCGTCACGACACCGGCCTTGTCTCGTCTCAATCCAAAAAAAGAGCAAACCGTAAACGTGGCTGCTCTGCCCAATGACTTACCCACTGATCGAGAATCACTGTTCTTTTTCAACGTGCAGGAAATTCCTGAAGCCCGACCGGGCGAACGTAATGTGCTTAATATCGCGTTACGCACTCGCATCAAGCTGTTCTATCGCCCCAGCCAGTTGACCGCTAACCCGACAGAACTCCTGAAGACACTGCGTTTTTCCATCAAACCGGTGAACGGCCAACGGCACTTGCACATACATAACCCCACGCCGTTTCACTACACCTTCAGCCGGCTGGATCTGCACAGTGCCAAACAACAGTCCCCCGTGCCCGGCGTCGACATGCTGTCGCCCATGAGCGAGCACAGTTTTCCCCTACCTGCTGGCGTACTGGCCAAAGACCTGAAGGTCGTGTTGTCGATCATCAACGATTACGGCAGCAACAGCGCTCCGTTGACCTTGCCCGTGCACAAGGCGCCCTGAGCCCGACGGCATCCAGCAAAGAGTGACCGTATCATGACCCTCTCGCATCAAAGCCGTGCGCACTCGCGGCTGCGCTGTTTTTGCCTGCTGCTCATCGGCGTGCCAAGCGGCGCAGCACTGGCCAACCTGCTCGAGCCGCTACCTGTCGAGTTCCAGTCAGGATTTTTCCACCAGCCCGGCTTGAATGGCGATGCTGCGGCTGCCGCGCTCCAAGCCTTGGCCAATGAGCATGAACTCGGCCCAGGCCGCTATCTGGTGGAACTGCAGGTCAACCATACGCGGGTCGGGCAATTGGAGCTCGACTTCGCCATGGACCCACAACACAATCGGCTACGACCCTGTCTTTCACCAGCCTTGTTGGAAAAACAGGGCCTGCGCCTGGACGCCTTGCCCGACCCAGCCTTGCTAGAACAGCCGTGCCTCGACCTGGCCACCGCGGTCCCTGGTGCCCGGGTCGATTTCGACAGCGCGGCACTGCGAGTGACCGTGTCGATCCCACAAATCGCCCTGCGCCGGGAGCTCATCGGCTACATCGCCCCCGAACGCTGGGACAGCGGCATTACCGCCGCCTTCGTCAACTACCAAGTTTCGACCCAGCAGTTGGACAACCGTACCCAAGGCCGCTCCAGCAACTATGACCTGTATTTGAACAGTGGCCTCAACTTCGGCGATTGGCGCCTGCGCAGCAGCCAAGCCTGGCGCCAGGACAGCGACGGCGCACGCAGCTGGGACCGCGCCTATACCTATGCCCAGCGCGACCTGCCCGGTACCTTGGGCACCTTCACCCTGGGCGAGACATTCACCGGTAGTGAGGTCTTTCGTGGCGTACCGATACTGGGTGCCCGCATCGCGACCGACCTCGACATGCTGCCCAGCACGATGCGCAACTACGCCCCCGCCATCAGCGGCGTGGCGCAGACCCGGGCCAAGCTCGAGGTTTTGCAGAACGGTTACCCCATCTACTCCACCTACGTAAGCCCCGGCCCCTACGCCATCGACGACCTCAGCGTCGGCGGCACAGGTGAACTGGAAGTGGTACTGACCGAGGAAGATGGCCAAGTCCGGCGCTTCACCCAGCCCTACGCCAACATCGACAACCTGCTGCGCTCAGGCGCATGGCGCTACACGGCAGCGTTGGGCCGCTACAACCCGGCCGGCGACCTGGACACCCCCACACTCTGGCAAGGCACCCTGGCCTACGGTACGCCCTGGCACACCACGCTCTACGGTGGCTTGATGGTCAGCGAAGGCTACCTGGCCCACGCCGTCGGCATCGCCCGCGACCTGGGCAGCCTGGGCGCATTGGCATTCGACGTGACCCACGCCAGCAGCCAGTTCGACAGCGCCGCCGATGTGCAAGGCCAAAGCTATGCGATGAAATACAGCAAGACATTCGGCACCGGCACCGACCTGCGCTTCGCCGGCTATCGCTACTCGACCGAAGGCTACCGCGACTTCGATGAATGGGTCAGCCAGCGCAGCCATGACCCCCGTTTCACCGGCAGCCGTCGTAGCCGCCTGGATACCACGATTATCCAGCGCCTGGGCACACGCAGCTCGTTCAACCTGACGTTTTCCCAGCAGGACTACTGGCAGCGCACGGACGTGGAACGCCAGTTCCGCCTCTCCTTCAATACCTCCCACAACAAGGTCAACTATGGCCTGCATGCCTCGCAGTCGCTGCGCACCTCCAGGCGAGGCAGCGCTCGACAGGTGGGGCTGAGCATTTCCCTGCCCCTGGACTTCGGCCACAGCAGTACCCTGTATTTCGACACCCAGCACAGCGCCAACGGCAATCGCCAGCGCGCGAGCGTAAGCGGCAGCGACCACGACTACCGCCTCAGCTACAACACCAGCGTCAGCCGTGACGAGCAACGACGACAAGCCCTCGGCCTGAACCTGGGCTACCAGACGACCAGCGCCTCGCTGGGCGCCGGTGTCAGTGTCGCCCCCGACTATCGCAGCCTGTCGTTCAATGCCAGCGGATCGCTGCTGGCCCACGCCGATGGCATCGAGTTCGGCCCGAACCTTGGCGATACCATTGGCTTGATCGAAGTGCCGAACACCCCTGGCGTGGGTGTACAGAACGCTTCGAACGCGCGTACCAACGCACGCGGCTACGCCTTGGTGCCCAGCCTGAGCCCCTACAAGAACAACCAACTGGTCTTGCACACCGACCAGTTGAGCCCGGATGTGGAAATCGACAACGGTATCGCACAGGTGGTCCCGCGACGGGGGGCGGTGGTCAAGCACCGCTTCGATGCACGCAAGGTCAACCGCCTGGTACTGACCCTGCGCACCCCCCAAGGCCAGCCCGTGCCATTCGGCGCCCAGGTATCCGACGACCAAGGCGCATCGCTTGGCATCGTCGGCCAGGGCGGTGTGCTCATGCTACCGACCACCCGAACCACCCAGCAGGTCCAGGTGCGCTGGAGCGAGCACCCGCACGCCCAGTGCCAGCTCGAACTGGATGTGGCCGACATGCCACTGAACCAAGGGTTTCGCATGCAGACCCTGACCTGTGGATGAAGATACCCACGTTCGCCCCCGTGCCTGAACCTGCTGACACGCCCTGGAGTATCCAATGAATCGACCCGTCGCCCTGTTATTGCCAGCACTGCTGATGACGCTCGGGCACGCCCCACTTGCCATGGCCGATCGCGACTGCCAATTGGAAGGTGGTCAACTCAGCTATGAATACACGCTTCCCGATATCCTCAATGTCGACGCCAACCTGAGTCCCGGCGAAACAATTGGTGTCGTTCAGAACGCCAACCTGCTACCCGCGACAGGTACGAAATACACCTGTGAGAATGACGACGACAAGAACCTCATACACTTGACCGTCGAGACGCTGACCGGGCTGTCAACCGTCCCCGGTCCTGGAGGCGTGCGGGTAATGAAAACCAATGTAGATGGCATTGGCGTCGCCGTGCAGCTCGGTAACCCGTTTACCGGGACAGCAAACAACTATTTCAAACCGACCGACAACAGCTATGTCCCGTTCACGGGTACCCTTGGAAACACCGGAACGGCCAAGATGGAGCTCACGAGACTGCTCCACAGGATTCAACTGGTCAAGATTGGCGACATCGCACCGGGTGTGCACTACATCAACACCCCGTTGTTCAAAGCCAGCACAAGCATCGGCGGCCAGTTCATGGACTACCGGTTGACCAGCCGCGTGATCAGTAACCCCTGCACGATTCCCAAGACCTCCAACCCAGCCGATGTGCAGCTGAAAACCTGGCCGAAATCGGAGTTCACGAGCATTGGGCATACCACCGCCTCGACGGATTTCGCGATCGAATTGACCAACTGCGAAAGCGACCCTACGAACACGACGCGCGTCACCATCAAACTGGAGGGTATCGACGGGTCGAACCCACTACCTGGTACGCCAGATGGGGTATTCAGCCTCACCACCGATTCCGACGCCGAAGGCGTTGGCATACAGATTCTCAAAGGCGACGGAACCTCGATGCCGCTGGGGATCGAAGAAGACATGGCCGACTTGGCCAAAGGCACCACTCGCCTCGCCTTCAAGGCCCACTATTACCAGACGCTGCCCCCCGACAAAATCAAGGCGGGCTCGGCAAAGGGCGCATTGAAGTTCACCATCAGCTATCGATAACGCCTTGAAAAGGCCCGGCCAACGCCGGGCCCAAGTCTGACGGTAAAGGAAACTCAAGGCACCAATGTCAGTACCAGCGCCGGTAAGGTCTTGAAGGAACGTCCTTCATCAAAGCTGACCGCCGCACGGATACGGAAGGTTTCATTGAGTTTCAGGCTTTGCACGAAGCGCTTGGCCATAGAGGCCTGCACTTTGCCAGCCCGGCGCTCCTCGAACGTCAAAGGCTGGTCGTCTCGCAGGATCTCGACCGGCAACATCGCCCCACCCGCATCGTGCCCCACCGCCTGGATACGAACCGGCTGCCCCACGCTGTTGAACAGCCACACCGGCAATTCCAGCAAGACGCCTTCTTCCGGCACCGCGCCCAAGGACAGCTTCCCCTCCTTGGCAGCCTTGCATTCGATCTTCTTGAAGTGGTTCGGGTTCACAACGTTCCTGATACCCAGGTCGTAGGCCTTGGAGTATTCGACGCTTCCATCATCCTGCTCGAACGAATAGAAAAGCTCGAGACGTTGGCCCAGGTTGGCAGCTATCACGCCCATTGGAAACTGGAAAACCTTGCCGCCGCCCCCTAGGGTCTCGTTGGCGCGGAACCGCTCTCCCATTCGGTTGACCGCGATCATCTCGAACTTCCGGGGTTCTACGTCCGCAGGAACACGCACGTTCACGGCCGTTTCCGGAGTCAGCGAGCCCTTTGCGTCTCCCTCGGACTCAACCCCGTCCACGGTGGGTGTCGGCAAGACCGGCGCCGTACCGATGACCAATGGCAACGGTTCGCCACCCCCCAAAGCCCCCAACCGGCTGAATTGATAGGCGAGCGTAACCCTCCCGCCGGTGTTGGCTTGCAGCCAATCATGTCCCAGGCCGAACCTGATCTTGCCGCTCTGCAGGATGCTGACATCCACATGCACCACGCGGGTTACGGGCACCCGGCCATAGACGTGCAGCACGATCTCATCGTCCAGCTGCAGGCCATAGTCGTCGACCTGGACAACGATACCGTCGGGATACGCATCCGGGTCTACATGGTCTCCCGTGAGGCCTTCGATGCGCGGCCTCGCCAGCTTCGGCCCTTCAGGCTCACCCTGGACAATACGCACTGATTGGGTTGGGGACTGGCTGCCAGTGGTGGAATCGGCGTAGTCGATCGTATAGCTCATCTCCCCTTGCCCCGCGCTGGCCAGGTGCAACTCGTTGCCATCCAGACACCAGAAAAGCGGTTTCCCGATGTCCTGGGCGGTATTCACGTGCTGCTGCAGGCTGATCGGGCCAAGCGGTTCGCCATGCTTATCCTGGCCGTGCCAGGTGAGCGTGACCCGATCGCCAACGGCCATGGCCGGATAAGGCCCGGCCACGACGATACCGTCACCCGGCTCGCGATCGAGGTCGATACACAAGCCATTACCGCCGATAACTTGAGCCGGTGGCAGCGTTCTGACCGTATCCGCCGCCTTGTCCACATAGAAAAACGCCAGGCCAGACTCCGTCAGCTTGCCGAATCCATCGTCCTTATCGACCGATACGAACCCCCAACCGCCTGAACACGCCGCCAATTGGGCGTTTGGAATCCACATCGTTGCATAACCTCGATCGTCCAGCTCTCCGACGTTTCCACCTCGTTTGTAGACGAGGTTGCGCGCGTCGGCAGAGCGCCCGCGAAAGTTGATGATGCACTGGTCGCTTTCGTCGATCTCGTCGTAGGTGAACAACACTTCCAGGTCGTTACCGTTCAAGCTCTTCAACTCAAGCGACTCTCCCCCGGCCAACGCGGGTATCTCTGGAACTGCGAAATCTTTACTCATGCACAAGGCATCCTTTTCTGGGTGTGTATGGATTGCCGGGCGTTAGCCGGCGCAATGAGCCCGTTGTTCTACATGCCTCTCGCAGCCCACGACAGCTGGCAACCCTGCCAGGGAAAACCTGACCCTGGGCTTTTCCAAGGCAAGCCGCCGTTCATGGCTAAGCTGAATGGATTCGTTCAAACCCTAGGTTCCATGGAGGACTATCTATGTTGCTGTTGTGGTTGGTACTACTGGTGGTCGGCGCGGCGTACCTCACGCACAGGCGCCTGGCGCCGCTACGGATCATCGGGGCCGTGGCGTTGTACGTGCTGGCGATGGGCATCTGGAGCGACTGCCCAGGCTGGCTGCTGGCCGTGCTGTGGCTGGTGCTGGCCAGCAAAGCCGCCTTCCTGGTACTGCACGACTGGCGCCGCAAGCTGTTCACCGAACCGGTGTTCCGCTGGTTCCAGCGCACCCTGCCGCCGATGTCACGCACAGAGCGCGAGGCGATCGACGCAGGCACCGTGTGGTGGGACGGCCAGTTGTTCAGCGGCCGCCCAGACTGGAACACCTTGCTTGGCTACCCGGCACCCGCGCTTTCCGACGAAGAGCAAGCCTTCATCGATGGCCCCACCGAGACCCTCTGCGCGATGGTCAGTGACTGGCAGATCGGCCAGGACCTGGACCTGCCGCCACAGGCCTGGGCCTACATCAAAGAGCAGGGTTTCTTCGCCCTGATCATTCCGAAGGAATACGGCGGCAAAGGCTTCTCGGCCTATGCCCATTCCCAGGTGGCCATGAAACTGGCCACCCGCAGTGGCGACCTGGCCTCCACGGTGATGGTGCCCAACTCCCTCGGCCCGGCCGAACTGCTGTTGCACTACGGCACCGAGGCGCAACGCAACCATTACCTGCCGCGGCTGGCGCGTGGCGAGGAGATCCCCTGCTTCGCCCTCACAGGCCCCCTGGCAGGCTCCGACGCGGGCGCCATGCCCGACACCGGCGTGGTGTGCAAAGGCCAATGGCAAGGCGAAGAAGTCATCGGCCTGCGCCTGAACTGGGAGAAGCGCTACATCACCCTAGGCCCGGTGGCGACCTTGCTCGGCCTGGCGTTCAAGGCCCATGACCCGGACCATCTGCTTGGCGAAGAAGAAGACCTGGGCATCAGCCTGGCACTGATCCCCACCGACCTCCCCGGCGTTGAGATCGGCAAACGTCACCTGCCCCTGGGCGCTGCGTTCATGAACGGGCCCAACAGCGGCAAGGACGTGTTCATCCCCCTGGACTTCCTGATCGGCGGCCAGGCCATGCTCGGCAAGGGCTGGATGATGCTGATGAACTGCCTGTCGGTGGGGCGCTCCATCTCGCTGCCGGCGGTGGGCACCGGCGCGGCCAAGTACACGAGCCTTGTGACTGGGCAGTACGCCAACCTGCGCGAGCAGTTCAACGTGCCGCTGGCGGCCTTCGAAGGCATCCAGGAGTCCCTGGCCCGCATCGGTGGCAACGCCTGGCTGATGGACAGCGCACGCCTGCTCACCGCCCTGGCGGTGGACCTGGGCGAGAAACCCTCGGTGCTGTCGGCCATCCTCAAGTACCACCTCACCGAACGCGGCCGCGAATGCATCCAGCACGCCATGGACGTGCACGGCGGCAAGGGCATCATCATGGGCCCGAACAACTACCTGGCGCGCAATTGGCTGGGCGCACCGATCTTCATCACCGTGGAAGGGGCCAACATTCTTTCGCGCAACCTGATGATCTTCGGCCAGGGTGCCATTCGTTGCCATCCGTTCGTGCTCGACGAAATGGCCCTCGCCGCTCGCCCGGACCAGGCGCAGGCCCTTCGGGAGTTCGACGACCTATTGATGAAGCACATCCTGTTCGCCGCAGGCAACGCTGCCAGCACCTGGGTACTCGGGCTGGGCCTGGGCCACTTCGAGAAGGTGCCGGGGGATGCGCTGAGCCAAGGGTACTTCCGCGCCCTGAACCGCCAGGCCGCGGCCTTCGCCTTGCTGGCCGACCTGTCGATGATGCTCCTGGGCGGGGCGCTCAAGCGCCGTGAACGGCTCAGCGCCCGCTTGGGTGATGTACTGAGCTACCTGTACCTGAGCTCGGCGGCGCTCAAGCGCTACCACGAGCTGGGCTCGCCCGAGCATATGCAGCCTTTGCTGCGCTGGGCCCTTGAGGAAAGCCTGGGCCAGGCCGAACATGCCCTGGACCGGCTGCTCGACAACTTCCCCAACCGCTTCATCGGCTGTGCCCTGCGCGTGCTGGTGTTCCCCTTCGGCCGCCGCCATACCGGCCCGAGCGATGAACTGGACGCCGAAGTGGCAGCCCTGATCGGCCGCAGCAAAGGCGACCCGGCACTCGAAGAGCTGCTGGCCGGCTGCATGCGCCCCAGCGCGGAAGGCGACCCGGTGGCGGCATTGCAACGTGCCTGCGACCTGCTGGAAGCATGCGCCCCCTTGCACAAGGCCGTGCATGAGGCGATCAAGGACGGCAGGGTACGTCCCGCCCCCGGGCAATCGGCGATCGATGCGGCGGTCGGAGCCGGCGTGTTGCAGGCCGATGAAGGCCAACGCCTGCACCAGGCCGAGGCTGCGCGGCGGCGGGTCATCGATGTGGATGCGTTCGACAAGGAGGCTTTGCAGGCGGTACCGGACAAAGTGCGCTGAGTTCGCCGCAATCGTCTCGGTGCCGTGAGATCGAGCGCCGCGCGGGCGGCGCTCGATCTCACCGACGCCACCCTCTCAAGGCCTACCCCCAAAGCACAAACCGAACAACCAGCGTATACTCCGCCCCCGTTTCAGCCATACCGAGGACTTTTCCATGGCCAACCCGCACCTGGAATACCACCTGCAACTGCTCCAGCATCTGCGCACCATACTGGTGGCCCTGGGCGAGGCCGAGCAGGTACCGGAAGAGAGCCACGCCCTGTTCCTCGAGCGCTTCGACGAACTGCTCACCCTGTTGCCCCAGGACCCGCTGGAAAGCCAGTACCTGGGCCAGGACCTGATTTGCCAGGTGATCCAGCGCTACCCACAGATCGCACACCTGGTGCCCCGTGACCTGCTGTGGTTCTTCGGCGGCGATTGCCTGCACTTCATGCCTGACGAGGAGCTGAACCTCTACCAGCAACTCGAAGACCTGCGCTACGAGGCCGAGCAGAACGGGGAGCCTTTCGACTGGAACCAGCAAAAACAATTGCTGAGCCTGCCGGAACAAACGCCCAAGCACTGACGAAAAAACCCGCATCCACTGGGTGTGGATGCGGGTCAGTGGCTTGGCAGAACCGCCCAGGCCGGGCTACGGCCTGCCGATCTGCAGCACGTTGTAACCGGTCGCCAACACCACGCCCTGGTGTTCGATTTCACATGTCACCACGGAAAACCCCGGCGTGCCGTTCGGCGGCGCGGTAAAACGCCCATCCTCGCTCAGTTCGCCTATGCCAAACAGGCTCCAACGCCGCTTGGCCTCCGGCATGAAGCTCGGATCCTGTTCCTGCAGGTGCAAAGACTCGCGATAGCCGAGCTTGCGAAACGCCTCGGACTGGATGGACAACAGCTGGGGCCCATTGGACATGACGATCGAAAACCTGCGAGGCGGGTAGTTGTCGACACGAATCTGCTGCACCGCCAGCCCTTTGCGGCTGACGACGGCGTCCGGTACGAACGTCGCCTGCTTGCTATTATGCTGCACCAGTCGACCGTGGGGCTCATCGAGCAAGGTCCACCGATAACCCGGCCCAGGGCCTGCCAATTGCAGATCGATGGATCGTGTTGGCGCCACGATCGCCACTTCCGGTTGCAACACGAACAGATCGATGGCAATCCGCACGCGTAACGAGGCGCTATAGACCTTATCGTCACGGTACAGCTTGGCGTTGACCACGATCACCGGGTCCTCCCGCTTGAGCTGTTCGAGCGACATGGCGCGATAAAGGCCCGTCTTGTGGTCGATTTCGCCATACTCGCCCGGTTGCCCGCCCAGGCCTCCCAGGCCGCCCACTGACCAGTACGAGGCCTCGACAGGCGTCCCGTGCTGGTCATGCAAGACGAAGCGATGGGAAGTACCCACCTGCAAGGTGTGACGAGGCTTGGCCACGGTCAGTATCAACCCTTGCGGTACGAGGCTGCCGAATACCGCTGTATCGAACGGCTCATGCCTGGTTCGCTCGGCGAATGCGTACGGCATCGGTTGATACGACAACTTGCCCAACACATCACCCGGCAAATGATCCAGGCTCCGGTCCAGCACTACGGTAACGGGACAGCGTTCGCTGCCATCGTCCGGTAGCAGGTAGGGAAAACTGGGTGTCGGCGCCAGCCCCTCTCGCCCCCTGCCCTTGACCTTGAGGAACATCAGCAACGCGCCGTCGCCATGACCAGAGGCCTGTGCAGCTGGCGCGGCCTGGGTATAGAGCCGTACTTCGGTTGGCGTCCAGCCATCCTCACCCTGGCTATCGATTTCAACCAGGGCGAATTGGCTCTGGAACACTTCCAGGTTGCCCAGCCAGCGCAGCAGTTCAAACGCCAGGCGCTCGTCGTAAACGGCCCCCAGGCCCAGGTTGCAACGCGCATCGAGCGCGTTGCGCAAGTCCAGCCTGAGCACGTGGTGTCCGGCAATGACAGCCACGTCCAGCGCCACATCGACGTCCAAGGTAAAGCCCATGGCTTCGTTGATGAGGAAATAGTGCAACTTGTCGTCAGCGCGCAGCGACTCGTGCCTGTAGGCCCCCGACAAGATCGGCAGGCTCACCTGTACGCGGTTGTCACCGGTCGTGGCGCTGGCGAAAGACAACGTCGGCACGCCGAATTCGATTGCCTGCGCGTGGGTCAGGCCCCCGTCTTCCCGTTCGATCGTCGCATCGAAGCGCGGCAGGCAATTCCACTGGCCCAAGCGCTCCACGTAGTGTCGCTCGATCAGCGCGTTCAAGCAGCCGCGGCTGTAAACCACCAACGCGCCCCACCCCAGGGTCACGTTGATTTCTTTCATTGTTTCGAGCACACGCTCGAGAGAGTTGCCGGACATTTTCCGAACCTCCATGGATGGGAATCAGCAATGAACGAGCACGCGTTCATCGCGCTGTCAGCTTTTCGATAAGCTCCGGAAAATCGGTCAACGGCCAGGGCAGGATCAAATGACCCTCGACGGTCCTGCTCCCATCGAGACCTTTCACGAATATCAAGACGAACCCCGCCTCGTTGGCTTCAGGCGGTACATAGCGTCCATCGACGAAACGGCCTTGGCCATCGATCGGCAACCACCACTGCGCCTCTTCCAGCTCAGCTCCGTACCGCTCGCCGACCAACTCGAAACTACCGTCCTCCCCAGGTGGCGCCTTGAGCTGCACCACTACGTTGCTTTTGGAAGAGGGCAAAACCAATACATGGACCGTACAACGATCCTTGGTTTTCCTATCCTCGACCTGGATCCGCTCAATGAAATAGGTTGTGCCCTCCACTGCTTTCGCTTCATAGCGGCAACGCTTACCACCCTCTTCAGGCGTCAGCGAACCGCTCTTGCTCTCCACGGGGTCGAGGATCTTCCAGTCCAGCTCACCTCCCCCCAGCGAACCGGCGGTCAAGAGGAGTTCATCCCCCCCGTCACAGGCATGGATCATGGGGTTCACGGTAACGACCCGAGAAACAGTGGTCACCAAGGCAGAAGCCAGCACGGTATTGCTCGATACATCGGCAGCGATCACCAGCACTTTGCTCGGCTTGCCCTTCAAGGCGTCGGGCAACGCAGCCCAATAGGTGCTTGTTGGGCCGTCCTCCGGATACATCGCTCCAGCATCTTCAGCGCTGACAGGCAGGCGTTCGACGTACCAACGGACATTCTCTCGAGGCGGGACGATGCGCAGCTCACAGGATTCGCCCGCCAGCACAACCGCCGTGCTGGGCTCGATGGTGAATTCCGTCGGCGTGGTGATCATGGCGACGTCTGTCTTGCCCGCCACATCGGCGGCGCGCAGGAACACGTCCGTGTCCAGCCCCACTTGCGTATTCGCCAGCCAGCGCTCCGGCGCATCGGCTGCCAGATTCTTCGACAGGCCAGTGACGATCGCACGCTTGACCACATGGGCGATGAACTCTTCGATCTGGGCACGCTCGTCATCGGAGAGCTGCGGCAAGCCGCGGGTTGCAACCACTTGCGCATCGCGCTCCCAAGGCGAGTACAACTGCCCCTGCAGAACGCCCTTTTGTTGCTCGGGGGCCTTGAGCAAAGTGAAACGATGGCCCAGGTCGAGGTCGAACGTAGCCTGGCACTCCTCGGTTTCCTTACCACCCAGGGGTTTGTAGCGCAAGGCGACGGTACACTGCGATTTCCAGGCCTGGTTGACTTCATCTGCTTCAAAAGTAACCGAGAGGCCATCTCTCGCCGGAACCGTGAAGGCATCACATTCGAAGGAGTACCCGGTACTGGTATAGCGAGAGGCCGGAACGGTCAAAGAGCCCGCAGTGGCGCGCAGGCCGACCAGCATGTTCTCGCTATCGCGCTGCTCTTCGAACGTACCGCCCTCCAGCAGACCGGTCAGGCCTCGGCCATAGCTGACACGATGCACCAGGCGAGCGCTGGCCAGGACCGTGTTCACGGCAGGGTCGAGCCCGGGAACATGCACATCCGACGGAAGCTTGCCGACCTTCCCCTGCTGGGTCGCGGCCCATAGCAGCAGATCGCGGTGTCCCGTCTCGGCATCCTCTTGTGTCCGCAGGTCGATCTGCTTGATAGCCAGCGCGTTGTCCGCGTCCCGCCCCAGGCTTGCCAGCACGTAGGGCTCGTTGCGCTCCGCGTGGTCCTGCATGTATTGCTGGATGAACTTACCGCCGTGCTGACGCAGCACCGGACCGTCCCCCAGGCCAAGAAGCATGCGCTCGCCGTTGGCCACGTCCAGCTCCAACAGTGAATGTGCAAGCGTAGGTAGAAGCGGCAAATCACACGTCTGTTCCATTGGGTCCAGCGCGTCGTGTTGCGATACAGCCCTGATCGATACCGGCGAGGATGAGGTGTGCTCGACCAACAGGCCGCTATCCAACTGGCTGGTGATGCCGAACTTGTTGAGGCTGGACAGCTCCAAGGCAGGCGCCGACATCTGGTAGCCCGCCAGAGAATACGTAGTATTGGTATCTTTGATGGGCAGTGTACCGGTGATATTCGTCAGCACTTTTTCGCGGCTCAAGCGCCGCCGATGTTGTTCCGCCAGTGTGGCATTGAGTTGCCCTTCCGAGAGTGTCGTCAAGCCATCATAGCCATGCAGGCCATGATTGCTCATCCATTCGATCAGTTCGGGGTTTATGGTATACATCATATTCAGCAAGCCTCCTTGCAAAGGGCAGCGAGTGCCCGATTATTCTTGGACAGTGGCAGCGGTACGATAACGAGCCCTTCATAGGTTCTCCTGCCGTCTATGTAGGCCGCCGTGATGACCGCGAACGGTTCACTGGACGTCTCATCAGCGATATAGCGGTTGTCTTCGAGTTTCCCCGGTCCCTGCCGGATGACCCAATCCGTGTATTCCGTGACATCGTCGATATATTCAATTGCTTTTAGCGTGAGCGAAGGTGAGTCGGCATCGATCGTGGTGCTCACTGTCAAGGCCGGGCCGTTGTTGTCCTTGATAATAATGAGCATCGTGCGCCTTTCTCCGGTGTCTGGCTCATGCACCGACACTTCATCGATGTAAAAAGCTTTCGGTGGATACTCGCCCTGCGGGTGTGCGACATACGTCATGTTCGCCGTCGATGCGCCCGGGGTTTTGAATGAACCGTGGGGGTCGGCATTTTCGATACGCCATTCCAAGTTACCCACCGCTCCCAGCGCACCGGCTTGCAACTCGACCTCGCTACCTAGCCACGTCGTCACCACCAAGGGGTTCAACATCAGGCCATGCCGTACCACGGTGACCAATGCCGAGCTCTCGGCGTCTTTCGCCCTGGCGATCACACGCGCACGAATGAACGAGCCGTCGATATCGTCGACAACAGGCGCGGTATATTCCCCCGTTTTCGGGTCGATGTTCCCGCAGCCCTCTGGCTCGACGCTCCAGACCACGTCAGATCTGGCGGGGACGGTCCGGAACGTTTTCTTCTGCCCGGCGGCGAGTACCGGCTCCAGATCGTCGACAACGAAACGGGTGAGCGTGGGGTTGACCTTGCCGAAGGCGACGACATCTCGGGGAATTCGAGTCTTGTCGCGGAGGATCGCGTTATTGAAATTCAACTTGATCGTCTTATCGATCAGGTCATCTATCGACGCGGAAACAGCAAAACTCTTATTCAGTGCATCTTCGATATTCGCCCCTAAACTCAGGTCCGGGCCAGCGACGACCTCTTGGACCTCCGCGACCATTTTCGCAACCATGCCCGCAAGGCCCAGAAGCAAATAGGCAATGAGCTTTTGGATGTCTTCAAACCCGGGGAACTCAGGGTCATCCCACTCTCCAGGCGGCCTCCTCACAGGAGGGAGTGTCGGCTCGCGAAGAGCAGTGATATCGAACGCCACATTCTGCAGCTCACCCCGCACATCGTCCAGGATATAGGTCGCTTCGAACGCGTATTCATAAGGCAGTTTTTCGATCGCGAACAAGTGACCGACCATCGCGTTGATGAGAAGCGTGGCGATCGGCTTCTGCTGGTCATCCCAGTCCCCGATATCGATACCTTTGAATCTAAACGGTACGCTCCCGTTCAGCCCGCCCTTGACGACTATCCCTTTCCCGCCTGGAAGAAGGCGTATTTCCAAGTTATCGCTGAGGTCGCAAACGATGTCGCCAGTTTTATACGTCGCACTCATGCCTTCGAGCGCATCTTCGAACTCTATGACGCGCTCCCCTACACCCGGAATGCTCAGTTGACCCTGTGTAAGATCCGCCCCCACGACCACCCGCCTGGTGCCGATGTCCTCATATCTATTTTCGAAGCGCGCGCCTTCAATGCTCTTTTGCAACGACTGAGTCAATTGCACCAACGCGATACGCTCGCCCACCACCGCCACTGCAGCGGAATAGTCTTTATCGGCATCCTTGGGAATCAAATACCTGAACGTGTCGCTCGACGTGGGAAGCGAGCCATCCTGGTCGCCTTCCATGCGGATGAAACTGATCACCGCGCCATCACCGTCCTTGGCCTGCGGGTCACGCGCTTGGGTGCGCAGAAGGAAACGATCTGGGCGCAATAATTCGTTATCCCCTTGCTCGATGCGGCCCAGACGATAGATACGCTTTTCGTCATCCAGCGCTTCGAACTTGTTCTTGAAGAACGCCCCCATGTCAGTCTGTTCATCGGACGACCCTGCAAAGCCGAACGAAAAAGCCGAACAGTCCTTGAGGTCGAGGTAAATGCTTCCATCTTCTCCGACATTGCCTGGCACATTGGACAGTTCAAGGTCCATGTCCAATTCCGGGCGTTGTTGGGGGCCATACTGATCTATACGGCGCACTTCCCAGTTTGTTTGTTTCTCCAGACGTACGCGGTTACCGCTGACCATTGCCATGTGCAGGCGCGCCTTGGCGTTCTGCAGGTTGGCGTTTTCAAAGGACAGCCGCGGCACATCCAGCAGCGCATTCTCGATCGTGTTCCGCCATGAGCCGCCAGTCGTGACTTCACCTGACTGCGGCGCAAGATAAGAGCCGTCCTGGAAATGCCTGATATATTCCTGAATCAGCAGGCGATTGGCCTTGGCGCGATCCATGACCGCGATCATGCCCCAATCGAACATCTTGCTTTCTTCTTTTAGCCACTGCACCAATTCTTCTTCGGAATAGGCCGACATGTTCCCCCCTTGATAGACGTAAAAAATCGACTCCCAATAACGAGCCTCAAACGCCGCGTTATCGAGCCTATTTACTCTTGCTCAAGATGAAGAAATGGAAAACTGGCTGAACTAATAGGGGCTGTACGAAAAGCGTAGTCCCCCATGAGCAGCGTCAGCGAACGCATGGCGGGTAGGGAACGTGTCCAAGCACATCATGAACGGTGGCCTGAAGCGTGTTCGGCAGGCTCGTCAGGCAGCACCGGAACAGAGCATGCCATCGAGCCTCGATCAGTCGATCAAGCGAGGCCGCCCCTCTTCGAGGGGCGGCGATTGGAAGTCGCGGAGTGTCCTACAGGCCTTGGCGCGACAATGGCAGCGGTACGATAACGAACCCTTCATAGGTTCTCCTGCCGCCTATGTAGGCCGCCGTGATGACCGCGAACGGCTCACGGGATGTCTCATCAGCGATATAGCGGTTGTCTTCGAGTTTCCCCGGCCCCTGCCGGATGACCCAGTCAGTCTCTTCCGTTACATCCTCATCAAATTCTATTGCTTTGAGCGTGAGCGAATGCGAGTCGGCATCGAGCGTGGTGCTCACTGTCAAAGGTGGGCCGTAGTCGTCCTTGATGATAATGAGCATCGTGCGCTTTTCCCCGGTGTCTGTGTCACGCACTGACACTTCATCGATATAAAAAGCTTTCGATGGTTTCTCGCCCTGGGCATTTGTGACATACGTCATGTTCGCCGTGGATGCGCCAGGGGTTTTGAATGATCCGTGGGGGTCGGCATTTTCGATACACCATTCCAAATTACCCACCGCCCCCAGCGCACCGGCTTGCAACTCGACCTCGCTATCTAGCCAAGTCGTCACCACCAAGGGGTTCAGCATCAGGTTCGAACGCACTACGGTCAGCAGGGCGGAGCTCTCGAAATCCTTGCCCTTGGCGATGACACGCCCGCGAACGAATACATCGTCGAAACTCCCGACCTCCGGCGCCGTGTAGAGGCCTGTTACCGGATCGATCGATCCAACGCCCTCCTTCGGTTCAACCTGCCATTGCAGACCGTCCATGGCGGGGATGGTCTTGAACTGCCGGGTCGCACCGGCCGCCATGACGGGCTCGAGATCATCGATGACAAAATGGGTCAGCTCAGGGTTGACCTTACCGAAAGTGACCGCGTCCAGAGGCAAATGATGCTGGTCATTGATAATCGCATTGCCGAAATTGAGCTTCACCGTTTCCTTGATGAGCGCTTTGAGGGGGCTACTCAGCGAGAAGCTTTTCTTGAAGCTCTCCTCCAGCACGCCACGAAAGCTCTGCTTTCCACCGATCTGTTCGACCGTACCGGAGAGCGACAGACGAATGCCTTCTGTAATCTTGATGATCAATCGAGCGATGGCTTCCATGAGCTGATCCCAAAGACTACGGGTGCGCTGCCCTGCATTCGACATCGTACGGCTTGTGTCGCCACGCAAGTCCGCCTCCTGAATCACTTTGAAGTCGAACGACGTGTTCTTTAACTGCCCACCCTCTTCCGAACTAAAATCATAGGAGGCCGTCACTTCATACTGATAAGGGTCGCGCCGCACCTCAAAAAGATGACTCAAGTCAATCTTGAATGCCCTTACAAGCTCTTCGAACTGGCCAGACTCACTGGCCAAGCTCAACAACTGGCCTTCGGCCACGCCTTGGAGCGTGCATTTCAGCTCTATTTTCTTTCCACTGGCATCCATCTTGACCTGCAGTCGATCCGAAATATCACAGATGCATTCATCTAGACGGTAGGACGCGACCAGGTCTTCGAATTGCTCGAACCCATCGATTGTGAATTCCTGCTCTTGGACAGCCAGCGTCCCGTTGGTCAGGGTGGCGCCAGTGAATACACGTCGACCGTTTTCTTGTTTGTATTCTGTCTTGAATGCCGCTTCCGGAATGATCGCCTGCAGCGCCAGCACCATCTGCGAAATGGCCAACCGCTCGCTCCCGATCGCCACCGCCGCGGAATAATCTTTACCCGCGTCGTTGGGAATCATGTATTTGAACGTATCGTTCGATGTTGGGATCGAGCCGGAATCGTCCCCTTCCAAACGAATGAAAGTGACCACCGCGCCGTCACCATCCCTGACCAGCTCATCGCGCGGTTGTGTACGCAAAAAGAACCTGTCCGGGCGCATCAGATCAGCAAGCCCACGCTCGATGCGCCCCAGGTGATAAATACGCTTGGCCGCTTCCAACTCATGGAACTTCTGCTTGAAGAATTCGCCCATGTCGCGCTGCTCATCAGACGAGCCGGCAAACGTGAACAGGAAGTCCTTGCAGTCTTTCAGATCCAGGAAAATACTGCCCCCCTCGTCCACGCTGCCAGGTACGTCAGGCAGGTACAGGTCCATCTCCAGTTCTGGCCGCTGTTGAGGGCCATACTGATCGATGCGTCGTACCTCTATGGCGCTGCCTCTTTTTTCCAGGCGAACCCGGTTACCACCGACCATTGCCATGCGCAGACGCGCTTTGGAGTTCTGCAGGTTGGCGTTTTCGAATGACAACCTCGGTATATCCAGGATGGCGTTTTCGATCCTGTTCAGCCACCTACCATCCGTGTTGATCTCACCGGATTGTGGCGGCAGATAGGCATCTTCCTCGAAGTGCCTGATATATTCCTGTACCAGCAGGCGATTGGTCTTGGCACGGTCCATGACCGCAATCATGCCCCAATCGAACATCCTGCTTTTTTCTTTCATCCAACTGACGAGTTCATCTTCTGAATAACCAGCCATGCGTCCCTCTTCTGAAATGTGCCAGACCGTAATAAATTCCCATCGAAGGTGGCTTCTGAGCGCAGCCCTATTCGATTTTGTTATTTCGACACAGCGCGGAAACCGCAGTAACTGGTTGAATTGAGGGGTAAAGGCAGGAGAAGGTGCGCCCCAGAGGCGTCAGCCTAAATTTTCAAAGCATAAAAAAAAACGCCCTCTCGAATGAGAGGGCGTTTTCGATTTGGAGCGGGAAACGAGACTCGAACTCGCGACCCCGACCTTGGCAAGGTCGTGCTCTACCAACTGAGCTATTCCCGCATATTTGAAGCGAACCGCTATTTTGCGTGAAATGCCTATTGGCCTTCACTGCCACCACAATGCATGAGCACTGCAGCGTTTGAAATTGGAGCGGGAAACGAGACTCGAACTCGCGACCCCGACCTTGGCAAGGTCGTGCTCTACCAACTGAGCTATTCCCGCAAATGGCGTCCCCTAGGGGACTCGAACCCCTGTTACCGCCGTGAAAGGGCGGTGTCCTAGGCCACTAGACGAAGGGGACATACCCAACGCTTTTCAGCGCACCAGATCATGAACCTTGCGATTCAGCCTGGATTTATTTCCTGCCCTGCCAAAAGGCAGCGCTGGAGAAACTGGAGCGGGAAACGAGACTCGAACTCGCGACCCCGACCTTGGCAAGGTCGTGCTCTACCAACTGAGCTATTCCCGCATTGGCGTCCCCTAGGGGACTCGAACCCCTGTTACCGCCGTGAAAGGGCGGTGTCCTAGGCCACTAGACGAAGGGGACACACACTACAACTTTTCACTCCCTGCCGCGCTTCGCTGTGTGCTTTACGCTGCAAGTGGCGCGCATTCTATGGATGCCTTTGGGAGCCGTCAACCCCTTTGTGGAAATTTATTTAAATCAATGACTTCCGTCTATATAGAGACCGCCGGAGGCATGCCCGAAAACTGACGTTGATTTTCTGACAGTCAGTCGGCAAGCTCATGGCAAAGCGCCATTAGGAAAAATCCTAAGACTGCCGGACGGGCTTTCCGGCATAAGTCGAACTCTCCTACACTCAATACAGAAAACTACTCTTTACCAACGAGGCGTTAACGGTGACACCACTTCTGATCACCCTGCTCATCGTCGCAGGCATCGCATTACTGATCGTGATCGGTTATCTGAACAATGTCGTGGAAAACGCCAAGCTGGAACGCGCACGACTGAAGATAGAGCTGGCCGAACGCCTGCGCCGCTGTGGCGAAATAACCGAGACCTTTCCCCGGCAGCTGATGACCCCGCCGCTCAAGCTGCTGCTCACGCGCCTGGAGCTCAACCTCAACCAGCGCCAACTGGCGCTGGACAAACACAACACAGAGATCAAGGCGCGCATCACGGCCCTGGAAGGGCTCATTGCCCAAGGCGAGGCCCTGCCGATCGACAACCCACCCAGCCCGATCCAGACCGAGGCCAAGGCCAAGGAAGTGCGCTACCTGCTCGAGTCGCTGCACAACCAGATCGTGCGCGCCACCCAGGAAGGCTTCCTGCAGACCAACGAAGGCAAGTACTGGGTCAAGGAGATCCGCCACCTGCTGGTGCTGTTGCATATCGAGTTCTTCAACAACCTGGGCCAGCAGGCCCTGCAGCAGAGCCAGCCGGCGCAGGCACGGCTGGCATTCGAGCGCGGCGTGCAGTACCTGCGCAAGCAGCAGGATCCCAAGCAGTACGAAGAGCAGCGCGTATACCTGGAAAAACTGCTGGCCCGGGCCAATGCCCTGGTGCAGGACCAGATGGAGCCGGCCGAGAATGACGAGAACGAGCTGACCCAGGGGCTCAAGACCGACGACGACGAGACCTGGAAGAAGAAGGCCGTTTACGACTGACAGCCTTCCATTTCCATGACCCAATCGCTGGCAAGCCGGTTCCTACAGGGATTTTGCAAGTCTTGAGAACGGCGCAATCTCGGTGGGAGCAGGCAACAGCCTGCGATGGGCCCGGCCAGACAACCCAGGCTCAGGCCCTTTGCGCCCCCTTCAGCAATCGGTCAATTCCAGGAAGATCGCCGCCAGGCGCTCCAGCCCCACTTGGTCCGCCTCGGTGAAACGCGCAAGCCTGGGGCTGTCCAGGTCCAGCACACCTATCAACCGCCCGCCCTTCACCAGCGGAATCACCAGCTCGCTGTTGGAAGCGCTGTCACAGGCGATATGCCCGGGGAAGGCATGTACATCCTCGACCCGCCGGGTCTGCCGGGTGGTCGCCGCCGCGCCGCACACGCCCTTGCCGAAGGGGATACGCACGCAAGCCACCTGGCCCTGGAACGGGCCCAGCACCAATTGCTCGTTGCGGTTCAGATAAAAGCCTGCCCAGTTCAAGTCCTCCACCTGGTGATAGAGGAAGGCGGAAAACTGCGCGGCATTGGCGATGAAGTCGCGCTCGTCGGCGAACAACGCCTGCACTTGCGCGGCCAGCAGGTCATAGCCGTCGAGGCCGTTGCCACTGGCATTGAGGTCGATCATGGTTTTTGCTCCAGCAATTGCAGCCCGACCCAGTAGCGGGCGAACTGATAGGCACAACGGCCATTACGGTTGCCGCGGCCGGTGGCCCAGCGCACGGCGAGGATGTCCAGCTGTTCGTCACGCTGCCAGCGCAGGCCGGCCGCAGCGGCCAGCTGGCCGATCCAGTGTTCGACCACATCGAGGAAGTGGTCCTGGGTGAAGGGATAGAACGACAGCCACAGGCCGAAGCGGTCCGAGAGGGCGATCTTGTCTTCCACCGCCTCGCTGGGGTGCAGTTCGCCATCGACACGCTGCCAGTTTTCGTTATCGCTCTCCTTCTCCGGCACCAGGTGGCGGCGGTTGGACGTGGCATACAGCAGCACGTTGTCCGGTGCCTGCTCCAGCGAGCCGTCGAGCACGCTCTTGAGCACCCGGTAGTCGCCCTCCCCCGCCTCGAACGACAAGTCGTCGCAGAACAAGATGAAGCGCTGCTCGCATTTTTGCAGTTGCTCGACCACCCGCGGCAGGTCGGCCAGGTGGTCGCGTTCGATCTCGATCAGGCGCAGGCCCTGGCCGGCATGTTCGGCCAGCAGCGCACGCACCAGCGACGACTTGCCGGTGCCGCGCGAACCCCACAGCAAAGCGTGGTTGGCGGGCATGCCGTGGATGAACTGGTGGGTGTTGCGGCCCAACTGCTCACGTTGCTGGTCGACGCCGATCAGGTCGCTCAGGCGAATATCGAGGCTGACCTGCAGCGGCAGCAGGTAGCCGTTGCGGCCATCGCGCTGCCAGCGCGCGGCCAGCGTGGTCGACCAGTTGATGTCCGGGCGCGGTGCGGGCAGCAGAGGTTCGAGGCGCGCGAGCACGGATTCGGCGCGGTCGAGAAAAGCGGTCAAGCGGGCGTCCATGGGGGCTCCTGGGAGTCAGTCGGGGCCGCTGCGCGGCCCCAAAAAATAGCGGCCAACCTGAAACGAACGACAGACCTGCCAGCAGCCCAGGGTGTCTCGGGCTATGCTTGCGCAGCGCAGGGGCGCGAAACCGGCTCGGAACTCATGGATATCACGTTCACCAATCGCCTGTCTTACAAGCAAGCCCGGTTGACAGTCCTGGTCGGCTGCGTACTGGGTACCTTGCTCAGTCTCATCCAGATCGGTATCGATTATGCCAGCGAAGACGCGTCCATCAACCGCGAAATTCAGGCCTTGCTGCAGATCACCCATGACCCGGTCTCGCGCATTTCCTACAACATCGACGCGGAACTGGCCAAGGAGTTGACCGGCGGCTTGCTGCAATCGCCGGCAGTGACCCGCGCACGGCTGGTCGATAACAACGACTCGGTGCTGGCCGACTCCCAGCGTCCACGCCTGGAGGACCGCTACCGCCCTTTGAGCGATTTTCTGTTCGGCGAGCAACGCCAGTTCCAGGAGCGCTTGTTCCTGCCGCACATGCCCAACGACTACCAGGGCACCCTGTACCTGGAAGTCGATACCTACGCCTTCGGCAGCCGCTTCCTCGACCGTGCCGGGGTCACCTTGGTCAATGGGTTCGCCCGCAGCCTGGTACTGACCGGTATCCTCCTTGCACTGTTCTACCTGATGCTGACCAAGCCCCTGGTCAGGGTCATCGCCGCCCTGAGCAGCAGCGACCCGCGCCACCCGCAGCCAGGCCGCCTGGAATGCCCGCCCGGTCATGAGCAGGACGAGATCGGCGTGCTGGTGAAGGTGACCAACCAGCAACTCGTCAGCATGGCCGCGGAAATCCAGCAGCGGCGCAATGCCGAGAACCGCCTCACGCAATACCTCAACGAGCTGGAGGACATCGTCTCGGCCCGCACCAACGAACTGAAGGCCAGCAACGACCGGCTGAGCCAGTCCAACCAGGAGCTGGAACAGGCGCGCCAGCGGGCGCTGGACATGGCCCAGACACGGGCCGCCTTCCTGGCCAACATGAGCCATGAGATCCGTACCCCCCTGAACGGCATGCTGGGCATGATCGCCCTGGCCCTGGACAGCCCCTTGGCTGCCGAACAACACCAGCAGCTGTCGATCGCCCACGACTCGGGCAAGGTCCTGGTGGAACTGCTCAACGATATCCTCGACCTGTCGAAGTTCGATGCCGGCCAGCTGGAGCTCGAACGCATCCCGTTCGACATGGGCGCGATGGTCGAGGACACCGCCAACCTGCTGTCGCAGAACGCCGCAGCCAACGTCGAGCTGACCTGCCTGGTCAGCCCGGGCTTCCCGAGCTCCGTCGTGGGCGACCCGACCCGGGTGCGGCAGATCGTCAGCAACCTGTTGTCCAACGCCCTCAAGTTCACCCGCTTCGGTCGTGTCGATGTGCGTCTGGCCGCTATCGTCGGCGGCGTGCGCCTGGAGGTCTGCGACACCGGCATCGGCATTCCGGAACAAGCCCAGGCACGGATCTTCCAGCCCTTCACCCAGGCCGGCGCCGGCATCACTCGCCAGTACGGCGGTACCGGCCTGGGCCTGGCCTTGACCCGCAACCTGTGCAAGGCCATGCAAGGCCACCTGCACATCCAGTCCGAAGCCGGCTTCGGCAGCCGTTTCAGTGCCGAGCTGCCACTGCTGGTGCACACCGAAGCCATCCCGCCCGCGCCGCTGGCCGGGCGCGTGGTGGCCTTGAGTAATGCCGGCAGCGGCCTGGCTGAGCTGCTGCAAGGTCTGCTACCCGGTTGGGGCCTGGCCTACCAGCGGATGGACGAGGTGGCCCAGGCCGTCGATGCCGCGCCCGACCTGCTGATCACCGATGACCTCGAACACCTGTTCGCCCTGCGCCCAGGGCTGAAGGCACCGATCCTGCTGGTGACGGCCTATGGCAATTTCCTGACCGGTGAAGAGGTCACGCAACTGGCGCCCTTGCTGCAACTGGCCCGCCCGCTGGCGCGCAATGCTCTGTACCAGATCCTGCGCCGCGCGCTGCACGGTGACGAGCCCGACGCGCCACAACCCCACGAGCAGCCCCAGCCAGGGCAGCGGCGGGCACGCGTGCTGCTGGTGGAGGACAACCCGGTCAACCAACTGGTGGCCAAGGGCATGCTGCTCAAGCTCGGCTGCGAGGTGCTGCTGGCCACCCAGGGCGTCGAGGCCCTGGAGCAGCTGGAGCACGAAGCGGTGGACCTGGTGCTGATGGACTGCAACATGCCCGTGATGGACGGCTACGAGGCCACCCGGCGCATCCGCCAGGACGGGCGCTGGTCAGCCTTGCCGATCGTCGCCCTGACCGCCAACGCCATGCCCGAGGAGCGCGAACGCTGCCGCGCCGCCGGCATGAACGACTACCTGGCCAAGCCGTTTCGCCGCGAAGAGTTGCTGGCGTTGGTCGAGCACTGGGCGCCGTTCAGCGATCAAGCAGCGCCTCGATCGGCGCCTTGAGCGCGTCGGGCTTGGTACGGGGGGAAAAGCGGGTGACCTTGCCGCTGGCCGGGTCGACCAGGAACTTGGTGAAATTCCACTTGATCCGTTGCGTGCCGAAGATGCCTGGCGCGCGCTTCTTCAGTTCGACGAACAGCGGGTGGGCGCCCGGGCCGTTGACCTCCACCTTGCGGAACAACGGGAAGCTCACGCCGAAGTTGCGCTGGCAGAACTGCGCGATCTCGCGCGCCTCGCCCGGCTCCTGCTTGCCGAACTGGTTGCAGGGAAAGCCCAGCACCACCAGCCCCTGGGCCCGGTAGTCCTGCCAGAGCTGCTCCAGGCCCTTGTACTGGGGCGTGAAACCGCACTGGCTGGCGGTGTTGACCACCAGCAGCGCCTTGCCGGGGAAATCGCCCAGCACCTTGTGCTCGCCACCGAGGGTGACGCAACGGATATCGCTCAGCGAGTCGGCCATCGCAGGTCTCCGGTCAGTCACGCGGCTTGAGGTCCAAGCACACCGAGTTGATGCAGTAGCGCAGGCCGGTCGGTGGCGGGCCATCGGGGAATACGTGGCCCAGATGGGCGTCGCAGCGGGCGCAGGTGACCTCGGTACGGATCATGCCGTGGGAGGTGTCGCGGACCTCGATCATGGCGCTCTGCTCGATCGGCTCGTAGAAGCTAGGCCAGCCGCAGCCGGAATCGAACTTGGCCTTGGCGTCGAACAGGGGCAGGTCGCAGCAGATGCAATGGTAGATACCGTCACGCCGCTCACTGTTGTACTTGCCGCTGAAGGGGCGCTCGGTGCCCTTCAGGCGGCATACCTGGTACTGGGCGGGGTCGAGCATCTGGCGCCACTCTTCCAGGGTTTTGTCGATCTTTTGCATGGTTGACCTCGGCAGGCTGAATTTCACTCGCGCCGTCTTTCTTTATGGCGGGGGTGACACGTATATTAGTGGGCTTCTCTTGCCAGCCAGTCTGGCATGCGCCCCGCCCTTTTCAAACCTTTTGACGGCGGTGCGCCGCGACTTCTCAATCGGGATCACATCATGCAGTTCAGCAAATCGAACAAGCTCGCCAATGTCTGCTACGACATTCGCGGCCCGGTGCTCAAGCACGCCAAACGCCTGGAAGAGGAAGGCCATCGCATCCTCAAGCTGAACATCGGCAACCCGGCCCCGTTTGGCTTCGAAGCGCCGGACGAGATCCTCCAGGATGTGATCCGCAACCTGCCCACCGCCCAGGGCTACAGCGACTCCAAGGGCCTGTTCAGCGCGCGCAAGGCGGTCATGCAGTACTGCCAGCAGAAGCAGATCGAAGGCGTCGGAATCGAGGACATCTACCTGGGCAACGGTGTGTCCGAGCTGATCGTGATGTCCATGCAGGCGCTGCTCAACAACGGTGACGAGGTGCTGATCCCGGCACCGGACTACCCGCTGTGGACCGCCGCAGTGAGCCTGGCCGGCGGCAAGCCGGTACACTACCTGTGCGACGAGCAGGCCGACTGGTTCCCCGACCTCGAGGACATCAAGGCCAAGATCACCCCCAACACCAAGGCCCTGGTAATCATCAACCCGAACAACCCGACGGGCGCCGTGTATTCCAAGGAGTTGCTGCTGGGCATGCTGGAGCTGGCACGCCAGCACAACCTGGTGGTGTTCTCCGACGAGATCTACGACAAGATCCTTTATGACGAAGCCGTGCACATCAGCACCGCCTCGCTGGCCCCAGACCTGCTGTGCCTGACCTTCAACGGCCTGTCCAAGTCGTACCGGGTGGCAGGCTTCCGCTCCGGCTGGCTGATCATCTCCGGGCCCAAGCACCATGCCCAGAGCTACATCGAAGGCATCGACATGCTGGCCAACATGCGCCTGTGCGCCAACGTGCCGGCCCAGCACGCGATCCAAACGGCCCTGGGCGGCTACCAGAGCATCAACGACCTGGTGCTGCCGCCAGGCCGCCTGCTGGAGCAGCGCAACCGCACCTACGAACTGCTCAATGCCATCCCCGGCGTGAGCTGCGTCAAACCCATGGGCGCGCTGTATGCCTTCCCGAAGATCGACCCGAAGGTCTGCCCGATCCATAACGACGAGAAGTTCGTGCTCGACCTGCTGCTGTCCGAGAAACTGCTGATCGTCCAGGGCACAGCGTTCAACTGGCCGTGGCCGGACCACTTCCGTGTGGTGACCCTGCCACGGGTGGATGACTTGGAGCAGGCGATTGGCCGCATTGGCAATTTCCTGCGCACCTACCAGCAGTAACAGCGCAGCGCCCAATCGCCGGCAAGCCGGCTCCCACCAGGCTTGCGCTGCTCGCTAGAGCATTGCTGTACCTGTGGGAGCGGGCTTGTCCCGCGATTGGGCTTTCGGCGGGCTGTTAAGAAACCTCTTACATTCTGCAACGCTCTGTCCACAGCCCCCGCTCCAACGTCTGCCATACTCGGCCGTACACAGTTTGAAATAGTCGCCCGGTTGAATCAGTAGGACCCGCCCCTTATATAGCCCGCAGTACGCAACATTTTCGTCCGTCAGGAGAACGTAACAACCATGATGCGCATTCTGTTGTTTGTAGCCACCAACCTCGCGGTGGTGCTGGTTGCAAGCATTACCCTGAGCCTGTTCGGCTTCAATGGGTTCATGGCGGCCAACGGGGTTGACCTCAACCTCAGCCAGCTGCTGGTCTTCTGCGCCGTGTTCGGTTTTGCAGGCTCCCTGGTTTCGCTGTTCATCTCCAAGTGGATGGCGAAGATGACCACCGGCACCCAGATCATCACCCAGCCGCGCACCCGCCACGAGCAGTGGCTGCTGCAAACGGTCGAGGAGCTGTCCCGCGAAGCCGGCATCAAGATGCCCGAAGTGGGTATCTTCCCGGCCTACGAGGCCAACGCCTTCGCCACCGGCTGGAACCGCAACGACGCCCTGGTGGCCGTTTCCCAGGGCCTGCTGGAGCGCTTTTCGCCCGACGAGGTGCGTGCGGTGCTGGCCCACGAGATCGGCCACGTGGCCAACGGTGACATGGTCACCCTGGCGCTGGTGCAAGGCGTGGTGAACACCTTCGTGATGTTCTTCGCCCGCATCATCGGCAACTTCGTCGACAAGGTGATCTTCAAGAACGAAGAAGGCCAGGGCATCGCCTACTACGTGGCGACCATCGTCGCCGAGCTGATCCTGGGCATCCTGGCCAGCATGATCGTCATGTGGTTCTCGCGCCGCCGCGAATACCGCGCCGACGAAGCCGGTGCGCAACTGGCCGGCACCGGTGCGATGATCGGCGCCCTGCAGCGCCTGCGCGTGGAACAAGGCATGCCGGTGCACATGCCCGACACCCTCAAGGCGTTCGGTATCAATGGCGGCCTCAAGCATGGCCTGGCCGGCCTGCTGATGAGCCACCCGCCACTGGAAGACCGCATCGAGGCCCTGCGCCACCGCGGTTGATCAACGGGTAAACAAAAGGGCGACTTCAGTCGCCCTTTGCATTTGGGCGAGGCGCCGCCCTGTAGGAGCGGGCGTGCCCCGCGATCGGAGGGCAAAGCCCTCCCCGTTCACCGCCCCAACAGGTATACCCGCTCCATCAGGCTCCCCACCCCCGCCAGCTCGAATTTCGGGCTTTCCTCGATGATCTCCCGCGCCTCGAGCCGCTCCACCCGCCATCCGACAAACCCGGCCCGGACCTCGTCATCCGCCACCGAAAACGGCGGCCCGTCGAGCAATGCCTGGTCATAATCGAGCGTCACCAGAAGCCCGCCGCACGGCGCCGGCAACAACGACGACAGCAATGCCATGTAGCGCTCGCGCATGGCCGGCGGCAACGCGATCAAGGCGGCGCGGTCATACAGGCCCGCGCAATCGGCAAGGTCCTTCGCCTGTAACGCGAAGAAATCCCCACACCACAGCTCTACCGCCCCACTGCGCCAGACCTCGAACGCACCCTGCTGCACGACCTCCGGCACCAGGCCATGCTCGCGGAAGAAGTCCTCCACCGCCCGCCGCGACAGCTCCACGCCCAGCACCCGATGCCCTTGCCCAGCCAGCCAGGCCAGGTCCAGGCTCTTGCCACACAAGGGCACCAGCACCCGACTGCCCGGTGCCAGGCCCAAACTCGGCCAGTGGGCCTGCAGGTAAGGATTGACCTGCGCCTGGTGGAAACCGATCTGGTTGTCCGCCCACCGCTTGTGCCAGAACGCTGGCTCCATGCTTCCTCCCGGTTTTTCGATGAAACGCCTTGAAAACTTATATTGGATATCGATCGATGGCTGATCGAAGATGAAGCCATCTTAACCGCCAGGACGCCATCATGCTGCCCAGCCTGTTCATTTCCCACGGCTCCCCAATGCTCGCCTTGCAACCCGGTGCCAGTGGCCCGGCCCTCAAAGCCCTGGCCAATGCCCTGGCGCGACCGAAGGCGATCGTGGTGGTGTCGGCGCATTGGGAGAGCCGCGAGCTGCTGGTAATGGGCAACGCCCAACCCGAGACCTGGCACGATTTCCATGGCTTCCCTGCCGCGCTGTATGCGGTGCAGTATCCCGCTCCGGGTGAACCGGCCCTGGCCGAACAGGTCGTCGAGCGCCTGGCGAAGGCCGGCCTACCGGCACACCTGGACGCCCGACGCCCCTTCGACCACGGTGCCTGGGTACCCATGTCGCTGATGTATCCAGGCGCCAGCATCCCGGTCATCCAGGTGTCGCTGCCCAGCCCGCTTGGCCCGGCCTTGCAGGTGAAGGTCGGCGAGGCGCTTTCGGCCTTGCGCGCCGAGGGTATCCTGCTGGTGGGTTCGGGCAGCATCACCCACAACCTGGGCGAACTGGACTGGCATGCCGGGCCAGAGGTGGTCGAGCCCTGGGCGCTGGCGTTTCGCGATTGGGTGGTGGACAGGCTGGCCGAAGGTGACCGCGACGCGCTGCTCGACTACCGGCAACAGGCACCGTTTGCCGGGCGCAATCACCCCAGTGACGAGCATCTGCTGCCGTTGTTCTTTGCCCTGGGAGCTGGCGAGCGATTCTCGGTGGTGCACCAGGGGTTTACCCTGGGGGCGCTGGGAATGGATATCTATCGTTTCGACTGACGCGCTCCGGTGGCGCGCTGTGCCCCTTTCGCGACACAAGGCCTGTAGGAGCGGCCTTGTGCCGCGAAAGGGCTGCACAGCAGCCCCAATGACTCCCGAGCAAAAAAAATCCCCAGCCAAGGCCGGGGATTTTTTCATTGCGCCAGGATCAGTCCTCGCGGTAGCGGCGCAGCTTCAGCTGCTTGCCCGCCACACGGGTGTCCTTGAGCTTGGACAGCAGACGCTCCAGGCCTTCTTCCGGCAGCTCGACCAGGCTGAAGCTGTCACGCACCTGGATACGGCCGATGGCGTCACGGGCCAGGCCGCCTTCGTTGAGGATCGCGCCCAACAGGTTCTTGGCGGCGATACCGTCACGGGCACCGAGGGCGGTACGGCAACGCACGCGGCCTTCCGGCAGCGGCATCGGCGCGCGACGCTCACGGTCACCACGTTCGCCACGCTCACCGCGCTCACCACGCTCGCGCGGGGTGTAGGTCGGCACCAGCGGCTGCTCGCGCTCGACCGCGGCCAGGTCCAGGGCCTGGCCGTTGGTGGCCTTGCGCAGCAGGGCCGAGGCCAAGGCACGCGGGGTGCAGCCCAGGTCGGCGGTCAGGCGGTCGAACAGCTCGCCATGGCTGGCTTCCGATTCGGCCACCAGCGGCGCCAGGCTCGCGGTCAGCTTCTTGATGCGCGCATCGAGCACGGCCTGCGGGTTCGGCAGGCGGGCTTCGGCAACCTTCTGCCCGGTGACACGCTCGATGACCTGCAGCATGCGGCGCTCACGCGGGGTGACCAGCAGCAGCGCACGGCCATCGCGACCGGCACGGCCGGTACGGCCGATACGGTGCACGTAGGACTCCGGGTCGTACGGCATGTCGACGTTGAACACGTGGGTGATGCGCGGCACGTCCAGGCCACGGGCAGCGACGTCGGTGGCGACGACGATGTCCAGGCGGCCATCCTTGAGCGAGTCGATGACGCGCTCACGCTGGTTCTGGGCGATGTCGCCGTTCAGCGCGGCAGCCTTGTAGCCCTTGGCTTCCAGGGCGGCGGCCAGGTCCAGGGTGGCTTGCTTGGTACGCACGAAGGCGATCAGGGCGTCGAACTCTTCCACTTCCAGCAGGCGCAGCACGGCCGGGATCTTCTGGTCGGCGTGGACCATCAGGTGGGCCTGCTCGATCGCGGTGACGGTCTGGGTCTTGCTCTGGATCTTGACGTGCTTGGGCTCACGCAGGTGACGCTCGGCGATCGAACGGATCGACGACGGCAGGGTGGCGGAGAACAGCACGGTCTGGCGCGACTCGGGGATGGCCTTGAAGATGACTTCCAGGTCGTCCATGAAGCCGAGCTTGAGCATTTCGTCCGCTTCGTCGAGCACCAGGTACTGGACGGTGGACAGGACTTTCTCGTCGCGGCGCAGGTGGTCGCACAGGCGGCCTGGGGTGGCGACGACGATCTGCGCGCCGTTACGGATGGCGCGCAGCTGTGGGCCCATCGGGGCACCACCGTACACGGCCACGACGTTCACGCCAGGCATCTGCTTGGCGTAGGTTTCGAATGCGGTGGCTACTTGCAGCGCCAACTCACGGGTTGGCGCCAGGATCAGGGCTTGCGGTTCGCGCTTGCTCACGTCGATGCGATTGAGGATCGGCAGGGCGAAGGCAGCGGTCTTGCCGGTGCCAGTCTGCGCCTGGCCGATCATGTCGTGACCGGCGAGGATGATCGGGATCGACTGTTGCTGGATGGCCGACGGCTCTTCATAGCCGGTCGCCAGTACTGCGGCAACGATATTCGGATTGAGATCGAGAGCGGCGAATCCGCCGGTTTCCTGGGTCATGGGTCTGCCTCTAGGTGCATCCGCAAAGACCCATGCTCCAAAGCTGCACATGCCTTGAAAGACCAAACGGTCACCCAGGCAGCTTTGGCGGCGGGGATTTGCGAAAACGATTGAAAAAGGAACGTCTTGGGAAGGTCCGCCTAGCGGACGCGCAGCCGAAGCTGGACTCGGAGGATTTGCACCACCTGATTTTGAGGTCCGCTAAAAGACCGGCGCGTACTATACCCGAATTAGTGCCGGACCGTGAGATTTTTTTCAACGGTAAGGCCCAAGCTGAATCGATTTCGCCTGATCCTCATCGCGGGACAAGCCCGCTCGTGCATGCCATCCCCTGTAGGAGCGGGCTTGCCCCGCGATGGGACGCAAAGCGGCCCCATTTCCTCAACTGGCCGGCCGAACCGCCTTGATCAGATAGTCCAGCGAATACCCCAACCGCGGCGCCAACGCCTCGGCCCGCGCCCGCAGCCCGTCAAGGTCCAGCGCCTGCTCCAGGTCGGCCGGCACCAGCAGGATCACATTCCCCTCCTTCACCGGCAGCTCCCAGTAATGCCGGTGGTACAAGCCACGCAGCAACGCCGCGCCCAGAGGCCGGCCATCATCCCCGGCCCACTGGTTGATCACCAGCCAGCCGCCCGGGTTGAGCTGCTTCTGGCAGTTTTCCAGGAACCCCCAGGCCAGGTGCCCGACGCCCGGCCCGTGGTCGGTATAGAGGTCGACGAACAGCAGGTCGGCCTTTTCGGCGCTGGGCAGCAGTTCCAGGGCATCGCCCACCCGTACGTACAGCCTCGGGTCGTCGTCCAGGCCCATGTATTCCATGGCCAGGCGCGGCACATCCGGGCGCAGCTCGATGGCCTCGACATCTTCCAGGGGCAGGAACTTCAGGCAGGCCTGGGTCAGGGTCCCGGCCCCAAGCCCCAGAAACAGCGCGCTCTCGGGCTGCGCATGGCACAGTGCACCGACCAGCATGGCGCGGGTGTAGTCGTATTCCAGCCAGCTGGGGTCGGCCGTGAAGGTGCAGCTCTGTTCGATGGCGTCGCCGAACTCGAGGAAGCGGTAGTCGTCCACCTCATAGACGCTGATGACCCCGAAGGCATCCTCGACCCGGGCCAACAGCCGCTCTTCCCGCTCCGTCTCCATCACCGCCACCTGCCCGCGCAAAACGGCCATTGTCCGCCAATGCCCCCGGTGCAACAAGCACGCCGCCAGCTGATACCATGGCAGGCAGCCAATAACCGACTACCGAGCCCGTGATGAACCGACCCTGGAGCCCCGAGAGCTGGCGTACCCTGCCGATCCAGCAGCAACCGACCTACCCCGACGCCGCGCACCTGCTCAAGGTCGAGCAGACCCTGGCCAGCTACCCACCACTGGTGTTCGCCGGCGAAGCCCGGGAGCTGCGCCGGCAGTTCGCCGAGGTCACCGAGGGCCGGGCCTTCCTGCTGCAGGGCGGCGACTGCGCCGAGAGCTTCGCCGAGTTCTCGGCGGCGAAGATCCGCGACACCTTCAAGGTGCTGCTGCAGATGGCCATTGTCATGACCTTCGCCGCCGGCTGCCCGGTGGTCAAGGTCGGGCGCATGGCCGGGCAGTTCGCCAAGCCCCGCTCGGCGGATGACGAAACCATCGGCCAAGTGACCTTGCCGGCCTACCGCGGCGACATCGTCAACGGCATCGGTTTCGACGAGCAAAGCCGCGTGCCGGACCCGGAGCGCCTGCTGCAGGCCTACCACCAGGCCACCGCCAGCCTCAACCTGCTGCGCGCCTTCGCCCAGGGCGGCTTTGCCGACCTGCACCAGGTGCACAAGTGGAACCTGGACTTCATCGCCAACTCGGCCTTGTCGGAGAAGTACCACCAACTGGCCGGGCGTATCGACGAGACCCTGGCGTTCATGCGTGCCTGCGGCCTGGACAGCGCACCGCAGCTACGCGAGACGAGCTTCTTCACCGCCCACGAAGCGCTGCTGCTCAACTACGAGGAAGCCTTCGTCCGGCGTGACAGCCTGACCGGCGACTACTACGACTGCTCGGCGCACATGCTGTGGATCGGCGACCGCACCCGCCAGCTGGACGGTGCCCATGTGGAATTCCTGCGCGGGGTGCACAACCCGATCGGGGTCAAGGTCGGCCCGAGCATGAACCCCGAGGCGTTGATCCGCCTGATCGACACCCTCAACCCGGACAACGACCCGGGGCGGCTCAACCTGATCGTGCGCATGGGCGCCGGCAAGGTGGCCGAGCATCTACCGGGGCTGATCCGCACCGTCGAACGCGAAGGGCGCAAGGTGCTGTGGAGCTCCGACCCGATGCACGGCAATACCATCAAGGCCAGCAGCGGCTACAAGACCCGGGATTTTGCGCAGATCCTCGACGAGGTGCGCCAGTTCTTCCAGGTGCACCAGGCCGAAGGTTCGTACGCCGGCGGTATCCACATCGAGATGACCGGGCAGAACGTCACCGAATGCATCGGCGGGGCACGCCCGATCACCGAGGATGGGTTGTCGGATCGCTATCACACCCATTGCGACCCGCGGCTCAATGCCGACCAGTCACTGGAGCTGGCATTCCTGATTGCCGAGACGCTCAAGCAAGTTCGCCAATAAGGCGTCGACCCCAATCGCGGGACAAGCCCGCTCCCACAAGGATCACCGCTAACCCTGTGGGAGCGGGCTTGTCCCGCGATGACATCGGCACGGTCTTGCTCATTTGCGCAGCGGATCATCCCAGAAATGCCGCTCGGCTTCCTGCTCGATATCCGCCCTGCTCAAGCCCAGGTCGTGCAAGGTCGCATCGCTCAAGCTGCGCAACTCGCGGCGCTGGCGGTACAGCTCGTACCAGCGAAGCAGCCGTGCCAGCAGTGCCTCCCCCAGGTGGGTGAAGGTAGAGGAAGGTTTGACGTACAGGGTTATGATCTGACCTTTCATCTTGAAGCCCTCCGTGAAGATGGCTTCAGTCTCGCGCCGGGCCTAAGATCAATCCAACGAATGTTTCTGATGCCATGCATCTCGGAGATTGATGCAATGTCCCAGTACCAGAACCTCGATTCGGACGTGCTGCGCACCTTCGTCGCGATCGCCGAACAGGGCGGCTTCACCCGTGCCGGCGAAGTGGTGAACCGTACCCAGTCGGCGGTGAGCATGCAGATGAAGCGGTTGGAAGAGGACATTCTCCAGCGCCAACTGTTCGAACGCGACGGCCGCCAGGTGCGGCTGACCGCCGAGGGCCAGGTACTGCTCGGCTACGCCCGGCGCATCCTCAAGCTGCAGGGCGAGGTGTTCAATACCCTGCGCATGCCGCACATGGTCGGCGTGGTGCGCATCGGCACGCCCGACGACTACGCCATGCGCTTCTTGCCCACCATTCTTTCGAGCTTCGCCCAGGCCTACCCGCTGATTCAGGTGGAAGTGCATTGCGAGTCATCCAAGCAATTGATGCTGCGCCAGGACCTGGACCTGACCATCGTCACGCGCGAACCGGGCAACGAGGTCGGCCAGTTGCTGCGCCAGGAGCGCCTGGTGTGGGCCGCAGCCCAGGGCTTCTGCCCGCAGGAACAGCGCCCCATGCCCCTGGCGCTGTTCAACACCGACTGTTTCTGCCGCGCCTGGACCTGCAACGCCCTGGAGGCCCAGGGCATCGACTATCGCATCGCCTACACCAGCCCCAGCCTGGCGGCGATCTTCGCCATCGTCACCGCCGGCCTGGCCGTCACGGCCCAGCTGCAGAGCCTGGTCGGGGGCAACCTGCGGGTGCTCGGCGAACACGAAGGCCTGCCGCAGCTGCCGCTGGCCAATGTGATGCTGTTGCGCAACACGCAGCACCAATCGCCAATCACCGATTGCATGGCGGACTATATCGTCGAAGGGTTCAAGTGATGCCTGTCGCGGCCCTGTGGGCCGGCTTGCCGGCGATGCGTCTTGGCTAGACCTCCAGGCCCAGCATCACAGCGCAGACCACTAGGAAGACACAGAACAGCGTGCGCAACACCTTCTCCGGCAAAGCATGGGCCAGCCTCACACCCCAGCTGATGCTGAGCAGGCCACCGATGGCCAGCGGGATACCCACGTGCCAGTCGACACTGCCGTGCACGCCGTAGGTCACCAGGGTGACCAACGTGCTGGGCGCGGCCAGGGCCAGTGACAGCCCTTGGGCAACCACCTGGGTGGTGCCGAATACACTGGTCAGGATAGGAGTCGCCACCACCGCCCCGCCGACACCGAACAACCCGCCCATGGCGCCGGCGAAACTGCCGAGCACACCCAGCCAAGGCCAGGGGTAGCGCAGTTCGGCGCTTGGCGGCGCTACGCGCAGGAACATTCGCGCCACGTTCCACACCGCCAGGGCCACCAGGAAGCCGACGAAGCCCAGGCGCATGGCCTGCGCATCGATGCCCACCGCCCAGATCGAACCGAGCCAGGCGAACAGGAAGCTGCACACCGCCAGCGGCAACGCATGACGTAATTCGATGCGGTTGCGCTGGTTGTAGCGCCACAGCGCCAGCAGCACGTTGGGTACCACCATCACCAACGCCGTGCCCTGGGCCAGTTGCTGGTCGAGGCCGAACAACACACCCAGCGCTGGGATGGCGATCAACCCGCCACCGATGCCGAACAAACCGCCCATCGTGCCCAGGGCCGCACCCAACACGACATACATCACCCACTCGATCATCCGCGCCTCATCCCGCCGGTTTGACAATACGGGCATGCTAGTCGCTCGCCGCTGGCGGGGAAACGCACAGCAGCGCACAATGGCTTTGCGAAATTCGCACAAGCATACGCTTTCCCTGTAGGAGCGGGCTTGACCCGCGATCGGGCGCGCAGCGGCCGTAAAACCAGCCCATTCGATACATCAGGCTGACCGTGCTTTACCGGATCGCGGCCGCTGCGCGCCCGATCGCGGGGCAAGCCCGCTCCTACACCGGTCCGCGCTAGATCAACAGTGATGTGTGCCATGAGCCCCGATACCTTGACCGAACAACTGAGTCTGTTTCTCGATGTGCTGGAAACCGGCAGTTTCTCCGCCGCGGCGCGCCGCCACCCGCTGACACCCTCGGCGGTAGCCCGGCGCATCGACAACCTGGAACAGGCCGTGGGCAGCCGCCTGTTCGCCCGCACCACCCACGCAGTCCGTGCTACACCAGCTGGCAAAGCCTTCGCCGAACGGGCCCGGCGCATCATCGAAGAACTGCGCCTGGCACGGGCAGAGGCGGTGTCGTTGAGCAGCGCGCCGGAGGGGCTGATCCGTATCGATGCGCCTGCCGCCTTCGGTCGCCGCCACCTGGCTCCTGCCATTGCCGACTTCTTGGGGGCGTACCCAGGCGTGGATGTACAGCTGCGCCTGATCGACAGCTTCGTCGACTTGCATGGCAGCCACCTGGGCGAGGTCGACCTGGTACTGCGCGCCGGCCCCCTGGCCGACACCCGTCTGGTGGCCACGCCGCTGGCCTACATGGTGCGCATCGCCTGCGCCAGCCCCGCCTACCTGGCCAGCCACGGCGTGCCGGCCTGCCCGAGCGAGCTGCCGGAGCACCATGGCCTGGACTGGGACGGCCTGGCGCCGCCCTTCGCCTGGCGCTTCACGGTCGATGGCCAGCCCCACCTGTATCGCCCGGCACGCATGCGCATGGCCGCCAACAATGCCGAAACCCTACTGTTCGGCGCCCTCGCCGGCCTGGGCGTCGCCCACCTGCCCACCTGGTTGGTCAGCGACCACCTGCTGCGCGGCGAACTGCTGCCGCTGTTCTGCGAAAACGGCCTGCCACCACCAGAAAGCAGTGGCATCTATGCACTACGCCTGGAACATGAAACGAACTCTCGCAGTCGCTTGCTGCTCGAATTCCTCAAGAGCCGTTTCAGTCCGGTACCACCCTGGGACCTGGCCCTGCGCAGTGGGCTGCGCAGGTAGTGAGCGCGCCAACCATCAGCGTGCTAGATTTCTACCCTGACTTCATTCAAGGACCTGCATGAACGCCGACATCAACGCCCCTTGCGACGAGCTGCTGCTGGACAACCAGGTCTGCTTCGCCCTGCACTCCACCTCGTTGCTGATGACCAAGGTCTACAAACCTCTGTTGCAGGCCCTGGGCCTGACTTATCCACAATACCTGGCCATGCTCGTGCTCTGGGAACAGGACGGCCTGACCGTGGGCGAGATCAGCCAGCGCCTGCTCACCGACCCCGGCTCGCTGACGCCGTTGCTCAAGCGCCTGGAAAGCGAAGGGCTGCTCAAGCGCACCCGCAGCCGCGAGGATGAGCGGGTGGTGCTGGTGGAATTGACCGACAAGGGGCACGCCCTGCAGGACGAGGCCAGGCGCGTGCCGCCGTGCATCCTGCAAGCCAGCGGGCGCAGTGTCGAACGCCTGCAGCAACTGCAGGCGGACTTGCTGGAACTGCGCGCCAGCCTGCAAAAAAGCCTCTGAACGCTATGCTGTGGAACGCCGAACGATGAACGGCATGAAATTTATCTTGCGCACTAAATAATTGAGCGCTAATTTAATTCCCGTACCCATTCAGCGCCACGGCGCACAGCACACAAGCGAGGCTCAAGATGCAAAAGGTCACTCCCCTGTACATCGCCGAAGCAACCTCTACAGGCGGTCGCGATGGTAAATCCCGCTCCAGCGACGGCAAGCTCGAAGTCAAGCTGAGCACACCCAAGGAGCTGGGCGGCGCTGGCGGCGACGGCACCAACCCCGAGCAGATGTTCGCAGCCGGTTATTCAGCCTGCTTCATCGGTGCCTTGAAGTTCGTGGCGGGTCAGGCGAAGCAGCAGCTGCCTGCCGACAGCTCGATCACCGCCAAGGTGGGCATCGGGCAGATCCCGGGCGGGTTCGGCCTGGATATCGACCTGCACATCAACCTGCCGGGGTTGGTCCAGGCCGACGCCGAAGCACTGGTGGAGAAGGCGCACCATGTCTGCCCTTACTCCAATGCCACCCGCAACAATGTGGATGTGCGCTTGCATGTGACGGTTTGACCGTATGGGGACGCGTTGCGTCCCAACCGCCGGCAAGCTGGCGATTGGCAGCATCGAATAGCGCGTCATAAAAAAACCCGGCCGAAGCCGGGTTTTTTTGCGATCGCAAGAAGATTACTTCTTGGAACGGCCCTTGAAGCTGCCGTCGCGAGTGTCGATGTCGATCCACTCGTCGATCTCGATGAAGTCGGCAACCTGGATTTCAGTGCCGTTGGCCAGCTTGGCCGGCTTCATGACCTTGCCCGAGGTGTCGCCGCGAGCAGCGTTCTCGGTGTAGGTGACCTGACGGCTGATGGTGGTCGGCAGTTCGACCGAAACCACTTTCTCTTCGTACATGGTCAGGGCGCAGACGTCCTGCATGCCTTCTTCGATGTACGGCAGAACGGCGTCGATGTCCTCGGCGTTCAGTTCGTACATGGTGTAGTCGGTGGTGTCCATGAAGGTGTAGGCATCACCGCTGATGAAGGACAGGGTGACTTCCTTGCGATCGAGGATCACGTCGTCCAGCTTGTCGTCGGCGAAGTAGACGGTTTCGGTCTTGTAGCCGGTCAGCAGGTTCTTCAGCTTGGTCTTCATGATCGCGCTGTTGCGACCGGACTTGGTGAATTCGGCTTTCTGTACCAGCCACGGGTCGTTGTCGATCCGCAGTACGGTACCGGGTTTCAGTTCTTTACCAGTTTTCATTACGAAGTATCCGAATCTGGATGGATTTATAAAAATCGAGGCCGCGTATCATAGCCAATTTCGGTAAAACTGTACCAGCGTCGTGGCAAGGTCCGGCCGAGCGGCCTGCGCGGCGCTCCATTGGCGGGCATGGGCCTGCAGCTGCGGCCAGTGCCGAAGCACCCCGCGCCAGGCCGCGCCCATGTCACGATCCATGTTCCAGGCCCGCCAGAGCTCGACCAACGCATCTCCCGCTTTTTCTGACAGCCCTTGGCGATAAAGCTTGAGGAACGCCTCGAGTTTTTCCCAGTGGGCATTCTCGTCCTGCACGTAGATATGCCACAACAGCGGCTTGCCGGCCCACTGGGCGCGGACGAACGAATCTTCGCCGCGCACGGCATTGAAGTCGCAGGCCCAGAGCAGGCGATCGTAATCGTCCTGACTGACGAATGGCAGGATCTGCACGGTCAGCGCGCCTTTGCGCCGCACATCGCCCACCCCCAGGCCGGGCTCGCCCAGCCATTGGCGCACGTCGGCCAGGATGCGCCCCTCGGGCACCAGCAAATGGCTGGGCTGGCCATCTTCGGCCAAGGCATCGAGCCAGTTGCCCAGTTGCGCGTTTTCGTAGGCGAACAGCGAGAGCAGCCGCGCGCCCGCCTCCACCTGCACGCCCAGGTTGCCGAGGAACGCTGTGCGTGCGGCCGGGTCCGCCTCGAAGGCCTCGCGCCGGGCCAGCAACGTACCCTCGCGCAGCAGGCCACCGGTCTTGTCGGTGAAGCCCGGGAAGAAGAACAGGGTGCGCAGCCCATTGGCCTGGGGTGAGGCCAGGCCATGGCAGCCCTCGACCCAATCCTCGGCGCTCAGGTACTCGAGGTTCAGCCACAATGCAGGCGTGTCCCGCAGGCGCAGGGCTTCGATGTAATCGGCCGGCAACCGGCAACCAAAGGCACCGATCACCACATCGCCAGGCGCCACCGGTTGCCATTGGCCCGGCCAGTGCCGCACGTCGACGCCAGCCTGCCACTGCTGCGCGGCGCCGGCATCGGCTCCAGGGCATAGGCGCACGAAGGCCTCCAGGTCGTCCACCCACAGGCGTACCGCCAGCCCCTGCTCGGCCACCAATTGGCGGGCCAGGCGCCAGGTCACGCCGATGTCGCCGTAGTTGTCGACGACCGTGCAGAAGATGTCCCAGGTGGATTTCATACCCACTCCCTTGCCTTGCGCAAAACCGCGGATTTTGCGGATAAATACCTCGTGGCGAAAGCATTGATGCGAAAAAGCCCTTGCCGCCGTGCGACAATGCCCGGCATGAACCGCCCAGCCAGGAGGCCGCCATGCCACGTCGTCGCGAACTGAAGGTTACCCTCAAGCCCGTGCAGTTGATCCTCTGCGTGGCGCTCGGCCTGTGGCTCGGCGCCGTGGCCATCGCCCTGAGCCTGTGGCTGGCCTGGCGCTGGTGGCCGGGGCAGGTGCAGCCGGTGGCCAAGGCCATGGCACCGAGCGCCAGCCAGCCGGCTGCAGCGGCCGACGCCCAGGCCGAGATGTTCGAGCGCTACAAGGTGATCCTCCAGCAGCAGGAGGCTCGCCAGGCCGTCGAAGCCGCCCAGGGCAGCCCGCGCAACCTGAACAACCCCAAGTGCCAGTTCTGGCTGCAACAGAACCGCACCGCACCGACCGACAAGAGCCAGGCCAACGTACTGGAATTCTGCTATTGACCATGGACAAGACCACCCTGCTCTCGCGCATCGTCCAGACCCTCGAGCATGATGTCGAGGTGCTGCGCCGTGCGGCCCAGGCCGCCTACGAGGCCGCCACCGCCGAAGAGAACATCGCCGAGAACAAGTATGACACCCTGAGCCTCGAGGCCTCGTACCTGGCCACCGGACAGGCCCGGCGCACGGCCGAGATCCGCCAGGCGCTGCTGGCGTACCAGCAGTTGCTGCTGCGCGATTACGACCCGGCTCGCGGCATCCAGGTCAGCAACCTGGTGACCCTGGAAGATGACCAAGGGCACCCGCGCGTGCTGTTCCTCGGGCCCGAGGCAGCGGGGTTGAAGATCGGGGAAGGTGAGCAAATGGTGACCGTCATCACAGCGCGTTCACCATTGGGGCAGCAGTTGCTGGGCAAGAAGGTCGATGACGAAGTGAGCCTGACGGTGGCCGGCGCCGAACAGGTATCGGTGGTGACTCACGTCGCCTGAAGCGGCCCTATCGCGGGGCAAGCCCGCTCCCACAGCCCCGCTAAATCAATGGCTTATGTGTTGTTCTAGGAGGGCTGCCCCGCGATGGGCCCAGCAGCGCTCTCCAACACTTCCAGCGCATTGAACCGCATCGCCAACCCTTGCTCGGCAAACCGCTGCACCACGAAATCGATGAACGCCCGGGTCTTGCCCGGCAACAGCTTGTGCTCGGCGTAGTACAGGCTGATATGCCCATCGTCCACGTACCAGTCCGGCAGCACGCGCTGCAACCGCCCGGCCACCAGGTACGGCACCGCGAACGGCAGGCTGACCAGGGCGATCCCCAACCCCTGTTCGGCCACCGCACAGGCGGCGTCGGAGTCACTCATGGTCATCGCCTGCTGCAACTGCAGCGGCCGTTGTTCCTGCCAGCGGCTGGTCAGTGGCCAGGCGCGCACGCGGCCGGTCTGCGGGGAGCGGATCAGGATCCCGGCGTGTCGCGGCAAAGCCTCCGGCTGGTCGATCGGCCCATGGCGCTGCACATAGCCGGGCGCGGCCACCAGCACCCGGTGCGCCGGGGTCAACTTGCGCGCCACCACACCCGGCGGCAACTCGAAACCACCGCCGATGGCGGCATCGAAGCCCTGGCCGATCAGGTCCACCTGGCGGTTGTCGAAGTGCCAGTCGGGAACAATCGCCGGGTAGCGCTGCAAGAACTCACCCAGCAACGGCAACACGTACAGCCGCCCGAACACCGTGCCCATGCTCACCCGCAAGGCGCCGGCCGGCTGGCCTTCGGCGCTGGCGAGGTTGGCCATGGCGTACTGGATGGTGCGGAAACTGTCGCTCACCTCTTCCAGGAAACGCTGGCCCGCTTCGGTGAGGGTCAGCTTGCGGGTGCTGCGCTGGAACAGGCGCACCCCCAGGCGCGCCTCCAACTGGGCGACGTTCTTGCCCACTGCGGCCGGGGTCAGGTGCAGGCGTCGGGCCGCTTCGGCGAAGCTGCCGACCTCGGCGCTGCGAATGAAGCACTCGAGGGTGCTGAAGGATTCCATGGCCATGATTATCAACCCAAGGTTTACTCTGCTGATCGCGATTGCCATCTTATCAGCGGGTAATCCAGGGTCGATACTGCGCTCATCCAAGGCATTCGGCCTTGCTTCACGCAGGAGATCAGCATGTCCACCGCATTCAACCTCGACGGTAAGGTCGCCCTGGTCCAGGGCGGTTCCCGTGGCATCGGCGCGGCCATCGTGCGACGCCTGGCCAAGGAAGGCGCCAAGGTCGCCTTCACTTATGTCGCCTCCGCCGGCTCCGCCGACGCCCTGGCGAGCGAAATCAACAGCAACGGCGGCCATGCCCTGGCCTTGCGCGCCGACAGCGCCGATGCCGCCGCCGTGCAGCAGGCGGTAGAAACCACCGTGGAGGCCTTCGGCCGCCTCGATATCCTGGTCAACAATGCCGGCGTGCTCGCCGTGGCCCCGGTGACCGAATTCGACCTGGCCGACTTCGACCGCCTGCTGGCGGTGAACGTGCGCAGCGTCTTCGTCGCCAGCCAGGCCGCCGCCCGTCACATGGGCCAGGGCGGGCGGATCATCACCATCGGCAGCACCAACGCCGAGCGCATGCCTTTCGCCGGTGGCGCGCCTTATGCCATGAGCAAGTCGGCGCTGGTCGGCCTGACCCGCGGCATGGCTCGCGACCTGGGCCCACGGGGCATCACCGTCAACAACGTGCAACCCGGCCCGGTGGACACCGACATGAACCCGGCTTCCGGCGACTTCGCCGACAGCCTCATCCCGCTCATGGCCATCGGGCGCTATGGCCAGGCCGAGGAGATCGCCAGTTTCGTGGCCTACCTGGCCGGGCCTGAAGCGGGCTACATCACCGGGGCAAGCCTCACGGCCGATGGCGGGTTCGCGGCCTGAGGCCATCGCTTGCCTGGCCTCCTTGTAGGAGCGGCCTTGTGCCGCGATCGGGCGCGCAGCGGCCGTAAATCAGCAACCGCGGTCGATCGAGGGATCGCATTGGCTGAGTTCACGGCCGCTTCGCGCCCGATCGCGGCACAAGGCCGCTCCTACATGGGATAGCGCCTCACCGGACATTTCTTGATACTGCTTCACTTTCGTCTGCCATGAGAACCACGATGACCTCCCCTGCCCTGAGCCGCGCCCTGATCCTGCTGATGGCCACTGCCACCGGCCTGGCCGTGGCCAGCAACTATTACGCCCAACCGCTGCTGCACAGCATCGCCGAGCAATTCGGCCTGGACACCGCCAGCGCCGGGACCATCGTCATCGCCGCGCAGTTGAGCTACGGTGCCGGCCTACTCCTGCTGGCACCGCTGGGCGATATGTTCGAGCAGCGCCGGCTGATCATCTGCATGGTGGCCATCGCCACCCTTGGCCTGGTGATCAGCGCCTGTGCGCCCAGCCTGCCCTGGCTGCTGCTGGGCACGGCGCTGACCGGGCTGTTTTCCGTGGTCGCGCAGGTGCTGGTGCCCATGGCAGCTACCCTCAGTGCCCCCGACCAACGCGGCCGTGCGGTCGGGACCTTGATGAGCGGGCTGCTGCTGGGCATTCTCCTGGCGCGTACCGCCGCCGGCTTCATGGCCGAACTCGGTGGCTGGCGCAGCATCTACGTACTGGCCGCTGTCCTGATGGCATTGACCGCCCTCGCCCTGTACCGCAGCCTGCCGCAACACCACACCCATGCCGGGCTGAAATACCCAGCGCTGATCGGCTCGGTGTTCCGCCTGTTCGCCGAGGAGCCGGTGCTGCGCCTGCGCTCGCTGCTGGGGTTGCTGGCCTTCAGCCTGTTCGCCCTGTTCTGGACCCCGCTGGCGTTCCTCCTGGCCAATGAGCCCTATCACTACTCCGATGCCGTGATCGGCCTGTTCGGCCTGGCCGGCGCCGCTGGTGCATTGTCGGCCAACTGGGCCGGGCGCCTGGCCGACCGAGGCCAGGGCTCGTTGGGCACCACGGTCGGGCTGGTGGCACTGCTGCTGTCCTGGGTGCCGCTGGGCTTCGCCCAAAGCTCGCTGATGGCGCTGCTGGCCGGCGTGCTGTTGCTGGACCTGGCGGTGCAGCTGATCCATGTGAGCAACCAGAACGCGGTGATCGTGCTGCGCCCGGAAGCGCGCACGCGACTCAACGCAGGGTATATCACCTGCTACTTCATCGGCGGAGCGCTGGGGTCGCTGCTGGGGACCCAGTTGTTCCAGCGCCAGGGCTGGATGGGGATCGTGACAGCGGGCCTGGTCATCGGGGCCGTGGCGCTGGTGGTATGGATGATGGCCGAACGTCGGCGCAAAGGGGCGATACAAGCCGCTTGAACGAGCAAACGGCCAGCTGAATCTTCCACCCACCCAATCGTTTCAGTCGCCAGGCGCCTGTGAAATGCAGGCGCCTGGCGTCTTCCTGCCTGCTACCATGGCGCCCTTTTGTCCGCCCCCCTCGGCACGCCCGCTTTCAAGGAGCCCGCATGACCCCGCTTCGCCCCCGCCTGCCCCTCGGCCTGCTTGGCCTGGGCCTTGCCCTGCACAGTGCCCAGGGCCTGGCCGACGACAGCGTCATCCTGGCCCCGCTGCACGTGACGCAGGTGAAGGAAGACGAGGGTTACCAGGCAAGGGAAGCCCAGGTCGGCGGGTTCCAGGCCACACCGCTGCTCGATACCCCCGCCTCGGTGAACGTGTTCAGCCGCCAGCTGCTCGAAGACCGCCAGGTACGCCTGCTCAGCGAGGTGCTGCAAAGCGACGCTTCGGTCGGCGAAAGCTACGCCCCGGTCGGCTACTACGAGAACTTCAATGTGCGCGGCTTCGAACTCAATGCCGCCAGCAGCTACCGGATCAACGGCCAGACCATTGCCGGCGAACAGAACGTGGCCCTGGAGAACAAGCAGCAGGTCGAGCTGCTCAAGGGGTTGTCGGGCCTGCAAAGCGGCGTGTCGGAGCCTGGCGGGCTGATCAACTACGTGACCAAGCGGCCCGAGGATGTGCGCAGCATCAGCGTGTCGAGCAACGAACAAGGCGAGCGCTACCTGGCCACCGACCTGGGCGGCTGGTTCGGCAGCGAGCGCCAGTTCGGCCTGCGCGCCAACCTGGCCCATGAAGATATCCGCTCCTACGTCGACCACGCCGACGGCAAGCGCGACTTCGCCTCCCTGGCCTTCGACTGGCAGATCAACCCTGACGCTACGCTGCAGCTGGACGCTGAATACCAGCACCGCGAGCAGTATTCGGTGCCCGGGTACCAGTTGCTTGGCGGCAGCGAAGTGCCCCATGGCGTCGACCCGGATGACCACCTGGCCTACCAGCGCTGGGCCAAGCCGGTGCAGAACGATTCGCTGAACCTGGGCGGGAAGTTCGAGTACCGCTTCAACGAGGCCTGGAGCGGGACCTTGAGCGCGTCGCGCAGCAAGGTGGTGATCGATGACTACAGCTCATTTGCATGGGGCAGCGAGGATGGCTGGGTTCCGCATTTCAGCCCCGAAGGCGACTACGACATCTACGACTTCCGCAGCCCGGACGACACCCGACGCATCGACGAAGCACAGGCCATGCTCAATGGCCGCTTCGACGCTATGGGCGTGGGACATGAATTGACTGTCGGTACCAGTGCGCAGCGTCGCACCCTCGACCAGCGCCCCTACTACAACATTGACGTCGGCAACGGCAACATCAATGAGGATGTTCCTGCCGTGCCACAGGCCACCGCGCCTGTCGGCTCCAGCGAACGTCGCCTCGACAGCCGCCAGTACGGCCTGTTCATCAGCGACAAGATCACCTTCAACGAACAGTGGCAGACCGTCCTCGGCGCCCGTGAAGTACGCTTGGACGAAAAGACCTGGGGCGAAAACGGGGTTTCCGGGCGCCATACCCAGCAGTACCAACTGCTGCCCAACGCCGCGCTGATCTACAAACCACAGCCGGACACCACGCTGTACGCCAGTTATTCGAAAGGTCTGTCAGCCGGCGGCACTGCCCCCTGGTTCGCCGAAAACCGTTTCGAGATCCTCGCCCCGACCCTGTCGCATCAACTGGAACTGGGCATCAAGCACGACTGGCAAGGCATGAGCTTCAGCGCCGCGCTGTTCCAGATCCGCCAGGCCTACCAGTACGCACGCCCGGACGGCGGCGATTTCACCTACGTACAACAGGGCCAGCAGAAGAACACCGGCCTGGAGTTGGGCGCCAGCGGCTGGGTGACCTCGCGCCTGCAACTGCAGGCCAGCGCCGCGGCCATTCGCGCGCGGGTGCAGAACAGCGATACCGACGCCTACGAGGGCCACCAGGCCATCAACGTACCGCGCCTGCGCGCCGCCCTGCAGGCCGACTACAGCCTGCCGGTGCCCGGCCTGGCGCTGCTTGGCGGGGTGCGCTACAGCGCCAGCAAGTACGCGAGCTCGGCGGGTAATGTGGAGGTTGGCGGCTATACCGTGTTCGATGTCGGCAGCCGATACCGCACGCGTATCGGTGGGTATGACACGGTGTGGCGGCTGACGGTGGATAACGTCTTCGACAAGCGCTACTGGCGGGACGTCGGTGACTACCTGGGGGACAACTACCTGTTCCAAGGCGCGCCCCGGACGGCGCGGTTGTCGGCTTCGGTGAGTTTCTGAGGGTTTTGGGGCTGCTGCGCAGCCCAATCGCGGGGCAAGCCCGCTCCTACACGGGATTGCACGGCTTGGGGCTTGCGCTTGGCTCGCCCCGCGATGGGCCGCGCAGCGGCCCCAAAAACCCAAGAAAAACAAAAAGCCCCCGAGCTTTTCAGCGCGGGGGCTTCTTGCGGAATGTGGCGGTGAAGAAGGGATTTGAACCCTTGATACGATTTCTCGTATACACACTTTCCAGGCGTGCTCCTTCGACCACTCGGACACTTCACCGGATCTCTTCAAGCAGTTCAGCCTGTCGAGGCGCGCTAATTTAGTAGAAGCCTTTTCCTTTGGCAAGCATTTTTTTCAGAATTTTCATGTGCTTAAGCCTGCCGGCCAAAAAGCAGGGCCTGTCAGGGCGATGCTGCCAATCTGCCCTGTGCTTTTGCATGCTCTTGCAGCTGTGCCCCGACGGGGCAAGGCGCGCGGCGCAGACGCTGACCGGCCAGTCAGCCTTGCTGCTTTACCTGGGCCGCCCTGCTGGGTAACGTCGTCGCCACGTTATCCAAAGGACCCTGCCATGAGCGAGCTGATTACCTACCACGCCGAAGACGGCATCGCCACCCTGACCCTGAACAACGGCAAGGTCAACGCCATCTCGCCGGATGTCATCGCCGCCTTCAACGCCGCCCTGGATCGCGCCGTGGACGAGCGCGCCGTGGTGATCATCACCGGCCAGCCGGGCATCCTCTCCGGCGGCTACGACCTCAAGGTCATGACCTCAGGCCCCAAGGAGGCGGTCAGCCTGGTCACCGCCGGCTCCACCCTGGCCCGTCGCCTGCTCAGCCACCCCTTCCCGGTGATCGTCGCCTGCCCAGGCAACGCCGTGGCCAAGGGTGCCTTCCTGCTGCTGTCGGCCGACTACCGCATCGGCGTCGAGGGCCCCTACAAGATCTGCCTGAACGAAGTGCAGATCGGCATGACCATGCACCATGCCGGGATCGAGCTGGCGCGCGACCGCCTGCGGCGTTCGGCCTTCCACCGCTCGGTGATCAATGCCGAGGTGTTCGACCCCCATGCCGCGGTGGACGCGGGCTTTCTCGACAAGGTGGTGCCGGCTGAGCAACTGCAGGAAGCGGCGCTGGCAGCGGCGCGCGAACTGAAGAAGCTGAACATGCTGGCGCACAAGAACACCAAGCTCAAGGTACGCAAGGGCCTGCTCGATGCCCTGGACGAGGCCATCGCGCAGGACCTGCAGCACCTGGGCTGACGCTCAGGCTTGCAGGTGCGGGCTGACGGAAAGGGCTTCGCCCTTGATCGCGGGGCAAGCCCGCTCCTACAGGGAGGCGTGACATACGCCCAAGGTTTGCCCCAGACAGTGCACAGCCGTACACTGCGCGGCGACTGTCTGGTGTGAGTCGTATCATGCTCTATATGCTTCGCATGCTCCTTCTGGCGCTGCATTTCCTGTTCGTCGGCGTGGCAGGCCTGGTCATCGGCCTGTGCCGCCCGTTCAACCCCGACAACAGCCGCGTTTTCGCCCGCCTCTACAGCCTGCCTGCCGCCTGGCTGATGCGCATCAAGGTCAAGGCCGAGGTCGGCCCGCTGTGGGACCAGCCGCCTGGCTGTGTCATCGTCGCCAACCACCAGTCCAACTTCGACCTGTTCATCCTCGGCCAGGTGGTGCCCCGGCGTACCGTGGCCATCGGCAAGAAGAGCCTGGGCTGGATTCCGTTGTTCGGCCAGCTGTTCTGGCTCGGCGGCAACGTGCTGGTGGACCGCAAGAACGCCTACCAGGCGCGCAAGGCCATGCAGGTGACCACGCGTATCCTGCGCGACGATACGTCGATCTGGATCTTCCCCGAAGGCACCCGCAACCCGGGCGAGCAGTTGCTGGCGTTCAAGAAAGGCGCGTTCCACATGGCCGTCGAAGCCGGGGTGCCGATCGTGCCGGTGTGCGTCAGCCGCTACACCCGGCGCCTGGGCCTGAACAGCTGGCGCCAGCGCACGGTGATCGTCCGCTCGCTGCCGCCCATCGCCACGGCGGGCATGAGCCAGCAGGACCTGCCGGCGCTGGTCGAGCAATGCCGCACGCAGATGCAGCAGTGCATCGACCGGATGGAAGGCGAGTTGGCGAACGGCTGAGACCCGCGATGGCCCCATCGCGGGACAAGCCCGCTCCCACAATAGGCCTGCATCCTCCCTACAGACTCTGTAGGAGCGGGCTTGCCCCGCGATGCCGCCTGCAGGGCAAAAGTTGCTCTATGGCCCGACACAGCCCAAGCTGTAGCGGGTGTTCAACCGAAGAAGCGGGTAACCATGGGGCGAGTCGTGGCGTCGGCGGTGTACAGCGCCGGCAGGAAGGTCACTAACATCAGCATCGACGAAGGCAGCGAATGGGCGCGCAAGCCTGGGCACTTCGTCTGGATCGGCCTGGAAGAACCCAACGCCGAGGAACTGGCCAACCTGCAGCGCCAGTTCGGCTTGCACGAACTGGCCATTGAGGACGCGCTGGAAAAGCACAGCCGGCCGAAGCTCGAGACCTTCGGCGACGCGCTGTTCATCGTCACCTATTCGCCGGTGCGCCATGAAGGCAAGCTGGAATTCATCGAAACGCACATCTTCGCCGGAGCCGGCTACATCATCACCTGCCGCAACGGCCACTCCAAATCCTACGCCCTGGTGCGCCAGCGTTGCGAAGCGCGCCCGCTCCTGCTCGAGCACGGCGAGGACTTCGTGCTCTATGCCCTGCTCGACTTCGTCACCGAGAACTACCAGCCGGTCAGCGAGGCCATCCACGGCGAGATCGAGGAACTCGAACAGAGCGTGCTCAGCAATTCGCTGCGCGAAGAAGACATCCAGCGCCTGCACAGCCTACGCCGCGACATCCTGCGCCTGCGCCGCTACGTCGCGCCCATGGTGGAGGTCAGCGAAGAACTGCAGCGCCTGAGCTTCCCGTTCATCGACAAGAACATGCGCCCGTATTTTCGCGACGTGCAGATCCACGTCACGCGGCAGATGGAAGACCTGTCCAGCATCCGCGACATCGCCAGCCAGACCATCGAGATCGGCATGCTGCTCGAAGCCTCGCGCCAGAGCATCGTGCAGCGCAAGTTCGCGGCCTGGGCGGCGATCCTGGCGTTTCCCACGGCCATTGCCGGCATCTACGGGATGAACTTCGAGAACATGCCGGAGCTGGGCTGGCACTACGGGTATTTCGGGGTGCTGGGGGTGATCGGGGTGGGCTGCACGGCGTTGTATGCCAGCTTCAAGCGGTCGGGCTGGCTGTAGGAGCCGCTGTGCGGCCCCTCGCCGGCTTGCCGGCGATGGACCCCTGACAGCCAGGCACTTACGCCGCGTGTTCGCTGCTCTTGTTCGAGTGCCCGATGAAGCGCAGCATCCACTTGCCCACCAGATCCCCCTGGTGCTCCTGCGACAGGCTGGCGATGGCCCGCTGGTACACTTCATCCCCCAACACCGCCTGACGGGCATCGAGCAGGGCGCGGGAATAGTCGTGGACGAACTCCGGGTGCCCCTGGAAGCACAGCACTTGATCACGGATGTGGTAGGCCGCGTTGGGGCAGAAATCGCTCGAAGCGATCACCGTGGCGCCTTCCGGCAGCTCGGTCACCTGGTCCTGATGGCTGATCAGCAGGGTCAGCTCGGAGACCTCCGGGTCCATCCAGGGCGCATGGGCGGCCAGGGAGTAGCGGTGAATCCCCAAGCCCCAACCCTGCTCAGCCCGCTCGGCCTTGCCGCCAAGCACCAACGCCAGCACCTGGTGGCCGAAACACACGCCCAGCAACTTCTCGCCACGTTCGTACAATTTGAGCAGGTACGCCTTGAGCGTCTGGATCCAGGGGTCCGAACCGAACGAGTCGGCCTTGCTGCCGGTGACCAGGTAGGCATCGAAGGTTTCCCCTTCAGGCGGGTACTCGCCGTTCATCACGTTGTACACGCGAAACTCGGCGGCGATCGGCTGACGCGAGAACAGCTGCTCGAACATCCTTCCGTAGCCCTGGTACTGCGCGGTCAGCTCCGGTCGCAGGACATCGGTTTCCAGGATGCAGATGCGTAACGACATAGGGATAGTCCTGAACGACGTGTGTGGGAATTTGCTGTAGAGACTGACGCGAAAGCCCGGTACAAGCAAGTAGGATGCTCTGACGAACGGTCACTAATTTCACGCAGTCCGGTGCAGGGAGCGCAGCTGTCTAGCCAGAGCTTGCCAGCGAGCTGGCACATGGCCTCATAAGCGAAGTGAATCAATGGGAAAACCAATAGAACAAAGGGTTCTGAAACAAGGATGACGTACCCCCTACTGTTGGTTGTATATCCAAAAAAAGAGGCATGCAGGACCGGCGTACCGCGTACGCCGTCGCGATCGACCCGAAGCGAGACAAGGAAGCCAAGGGCTATTCAGGAATAACAACAAGAAGGCGGTCCGCCATGATCAAACAACCAAAAGTACGCCAAGCTGGGCTCATTCTCTTCGCCACGACCTTGCTGCTCATCCTGCCGAACCTGACACGCTTGTTCGGATGAAAGCAGCCGTGGCCATTGCAGGCACCACACAGGTAATCTGCCACCCCTGACCGGTTGGAGATTGCCCATGCGTCGCTGCCTCGCCCTGCTGACACTCCTGTTCTGCCTGCCCCTGTCGGCGGCGCAATTGCACCTGGAACTCGGTGAACGTTCGCGCCAGTGGCAAAGCGATGAGTTGCTGGCCCACCCGCAGGCCCGGAATATCCGCATCGACCAGGACGTGTCCTACAAGCGCCCGATGCACTACCGCGCCGTGCCGTTGAACGTGCTGCTCGAAGGCGTCACTGCAAGCGACCATTTGCAAGCCGTTGCCTTGGATGGTTTCGCCGCCGAGATGCCCGCCGGGCCCTTGCTGCAGACCGGCCCGGCGCGGGCGTGGCTGGCCGTGGAAGACCCGGCCAAGCCCTGGCCGGCCCTGGGCGACGGCAAGCCGAGCGCCGGGCCGTTCTACCTGGTATGGACCACCCCCCAGGCCAGCGGCATCCGCCCCGAGCAGTGGCCGTTCCAGATCGCCACGATCCGCCGCCTGGCCCCGGTGCAGGCGCGCTTCCCTGCCCTGCTGCCCGACCCAGGCCTGCCGGCGGACGACCCGGTGCGCCACGGCTTCGCCCTGTTCCAGCAGAACTGCCTGGCCTGCCACCGGCTCAATGGCGCGGGTGATGCGCAGTTCGGCCCGGACCTGAACGTGCCCTACAACCCAACCGAGTATTTCCAGGCCGGCTTCCTGCGGCGCTACATCCGCGACCCGCAAAGCCTGCGGCAGTGGCCCCAGGCGCGCATGCCGGGGTTTGCGCCCAGCGTGCTGAACGACCAGGAGCTGGACGACCTTATCGCCTACCTGGCGCATATGGCCAAGCGCAAGCCCTGAGGCCTCGCCTCTCTCATAGAACAACGCATAACTCATTGATTTTACAAGGCCTGTAGGAGCGGCGAGGCGCTCAGGCCACCGGACGCTCTTGCTTGACGCCCCAGCCTTCCACCTCGCCGCCAAACGGCGAGACCAGTTGCTCGAACGTCTCTTCGAAGGCACCGATTCCTCGGTAGGTGGCGTACATCACCTTGCTCAATTCCAAGTGCCAGGCGCCGTCGTCCAGTTCGCAGACCTGCGCACTGACGGACTCCCCACGAAATTGCCGGGCCGCCCGCCGGGCGCCTGCCTCGTCGGGGAACACTGCGTAGAACTCGATCGGGTGGATACGGGTGAAATCGAAACCGCCATCTTTCATCTGGCGAAGGACACTGCTGCTGATATCGTCGTTCTGGCTGCTCATGAAACGTCCTCCTGCAATGCAATGGATAGACTTTCCGTGCACAACGCACCTGCTGGCACCAAGCGGTGCCCGGCAGATCGAGCTGATGCGAGACGCGAATGAAACCGACCAAGGTCCGCAGAAAAGACCCAGGCCTCGTCTGAGCGTAGTGCCTGCTGGCCACCGACGCCAGCGCAGCCGCTCAGGACAATGGGCTTATGCCCGTGATGGACACACCGCTCTGTTCCTTGAGCCAACGTACCGTGGGAGAAGGACTGCGGTCCTGGAAGTCGTTCAGGTCCAGCTCATCGATCACCGGGAACAGGTGCGAACGAATCAGCCGTGCGGCTTCCTCGTCGCTGGGGCATTGCTCGCCGTTATACAGCAGTGAGTTCTGTACGCCGTTCTGGTCGACGAAGGTGACTTCCCACTCTTTCATTGAATCGCCCTCTCAATCAAAGAAACCAGGATGTGCTGCCTGTAACCTTGACCGTGAGCCGGGGGATTTGTTCAGTCCGTAGGACATTGCCGACAAGCCAGCCCCTTGTAGGAGCGGGCTTGCCCCGCGATAGGGCCGCACTGCGGCCCGCTTGCGCTTACTTCGGCGTGCCGTGAACCACGCCCGCGGTATTGTCCAGCAGGCTCTTGGTCGCCGTCTGGATATAGGCTTCGAGGTTCTTCAGCAACGCAGGCTGCTCCGGGCTCTCGATCAGCTCGGCCTTGAACTCGCGGCCCAACTGGTAGCGATACAGGCGCGGGGTCATGTCCTTGGACTCGATCAGGATACGATCGCCCTGCACGATCCCGACGATCTGCTCGCTGCCCGACGGCTTGATGATGCCCACGCCCTGGTCACCCTCAGGCAGGTTGAGCAGGTCGCGGCCCCAGCACTGGTGACGGGTCTGGCCGCCCAGGCGGCCCATGATGGTCGGCACGATGTCGACCTGGGTACCCACGGTGTGGTTGACCGCACCGAACTTCTCCTGGATGCCGGGGGCGATCAGCAGCAGCGGCACGTTGAAGCGGCCCAGGTCCAGCTCGGTGACCTGTTGCTGGTTGCCGAAACCGTGGTCGCCGACGATCACGAACAGGGTGTCCTTGAAGTACGGCTCCTTGCGCGCCTTCTCGAAGAACTGGCCCAGGGCCCAGTCGGAGTAGCGCATGGCGGTCAGGTGCTCGTCCAGACGGCCCTGGCCGGTCACCTTCTCCACCGGCAGGTCCTTGGGCAGCGCGTACGGCGTGTGGTTGGACAGCGTCTGCAGCAAGGCGTAGATCGGCTTCTTGCCGTCGTGCTTGGCCAATTCCTCGTTGCCGCGGTCGAACATGTCCTGGTCGGACACACCCCAGGTCGGGTCGGAGAACACCGGGTTGACGAAGTCGTTACGGCCGATGAAGGTGGTCATGCCCTGGTTGCCGAAGAAACCGGACTGGTTGTCCCAGGCGAAATCGCCGTTGTAGACGTATACGTCGTCGTAGTCACGACCACTGAGCAACGCTGGCAGGCCAGACAGCTTGTGGCCGCCCTCCGGGGTCTGCATCAGGTATTCGAAGCCCGGCAGGTTGGGGAAGCAGGCCATGGTGGCGAACATACCCTGGTGGGTATGGGTGCCGTTGGAGAAGAAGTGGTCGAACAGCAGACCCTCCTTGGCCAGCTTGTCGAAATACGGGGTGATGTTGTTGGGGCTGCCCAGGGCGCCCACCGAATGGCCGGCGAAGCTCTCCATGAGAATCACCACCACGTTCTTGACCGCCAGGGTGCGGTCGGCCGGCGGTACGAAGTCGCGGCGGATGGCGGCTTCGTCGGCGTCGACCAGGGTGTCGTTGGGGGTCAGCAGCAGGTCGCGCACGCTCTGGGTGGCCACGCCCTGTTCGAGCACGGGCTTCCAGATATTGGCGCGGTCTTCGCCGAAACGGCTCTTGGCGGCGTCGATCAGGGTCAGGGTGCCGTTCAGGCCAAGCTGGTTGACGAAGTTGGAGTCGGTGGTGAAGGCGTCGCCCCAACGCATCGGCGGGCCCTGGCGCAGGGTGCCACGGGCGGCGACCACGGCCACCAACAGGATCACCATGAACACCGCCACGCGCTGGTACCAGGGCGCGACGCTGCGCTGGGCGGCAGCTGCAGCGGTGCTGCCGGTGCCACGGGTCAGGCGGTCGATGCCCTTGAACAGCAGGCTCAGCAGCCAGGTACCGAACAGCCAGGCCAGCAGGTAGCGCACCACCGGGAAGCCGTACCAGAGCATGCTCATGACGGTCTTGGGGTCTTCCTTGATGTACTGGAACACCAAGCCGTTCAGGCGCTGGTGGAACTCGCGGTAGAAGTCCAGCTCCATCAGGCCGAGGAACATCACCAGGCTCGAGGCCAGGGTCAGCCACAGGCGGAAGAAACCGCGCCGGGCCATGGCCCAGGGGCTGAGCAGCGCCAGCAATAGCGGGATGCTGATGTACACCACCACACGCAGGTCGAAGCGCAGGCCGTTGAGGAAGCCTTCGGCGACGGTGGCATACGGCGTGTCGCCGATCATGTCGCTGTTGTAGACCAGCAGCGCCAGGCGGACCAGGCTGAGCATCAGCATGATCACCAGGGCGCTGAGCAGCGTGTAGGCGAGGTGCGATTTGAGGGTCGGCGCGAACGAAGCCGGCACGGCCCGTTGCTTCAAGGCATCCGTGTTAGCCATGAATGGGGGGATCCTAGGATTGCGGGTTTGCGAAAAAGGCGAAGACGCCCTGCTACCTGAAGGGCCCGGCCATCCAGCACGGCAATTGGGCCAACGCAGCATTGTGCGGCGCGGATTTTCGATAATCCAGTGTGAAAATTTTGTCACGGGGTGGGTTTTGCAAAGCCTGCTACGGCGAACGCTACTACACCCCTGCACAGAACCTGTAGGAGCGGGCTTGTCCCGCGATGGGGCGCGTAGCGTCCCCAGTGAACGATATTCAAAATCGCAGGTTGCCTCGCGGCCCGGCGATGGCCCAGATGATCAGCCCGATCACCGGCAGCAAGGCGATCAGCAACACCCAGAGGATCTTGATACCCACCTCGGCCCCGCTCTTGAGCACATGAAGAATCGCCCAGATATCCAGCGCCAGAATGATCAGCCCGACCAGGCCATTGAATGTGGACCCCATGCGCACGCTCCTGCCAAAGGTGATTGCCGCCAAGCATAGTCGGCTATTACGTCGATAGAAGGGAATCCTTGGGCGCTGGCATCGGTCACTGGGTAGACTGCCAGCAACAGATTTGCCTCGAGGTTCGCATGCCACCCGCCCAGTCCCCCACTACCGCGCCTGTCTCACTGTTCAACGCTTGGCGCCAACAAGCCACCACCGCCCCCTGGCTCAGCGCCGGCCTGGGCCTGAGCCTGCTGGCGGTGCTCGCCCTGCTCTCGGCCAGCCTGTGGAATGCCGTCCAGGGTGACCATGCCGACAACCTGCACCTGGCGGTGCTGGGCGGCCTTTCCGGGTTCGGCGCCACCGCTCTGGGCGCCGTGCTGGCCGTGGTGCTGCGCGATGTCAGCGCACGCAGCCAGGACGTGATGCTGGGGTTTGCCGCTGGCATGATGCTCGCGGCCAGCTCCTTCTCGCTGATCCTGCCTGGCCTGGACGCCGCCCGGGAAATCACCGGCAACGGCCCGGCTGCGGCTTTTACCGTGGTGCTGGGCATGGGCCTGGGTGTGTTGCTGATGCTGGGCCTCGACCGCTTCACGCCCCATGAGCATGAAAGCACCGGCCCGTGCGGCCCGGAAGCGGAACGGATCAGCCGGGTCTGGCTGTTCGTGCTGGCCATCACCCTGCACAACCTGCCCGAAGGCATGGCCATCGGGGTGAGCTTCGCCAACGGCGACATGAACATCGGCCTGCCGCTGACCAGCGCCATCGCCATCCAGGACATCCCCGAAGGCCTGGCCGTGGCTTTGGCGCTGCGTGCCACCGGGCTTTCCAACGTGAAGGCGGCGCTGGTGGCGATCGGCTCCGGCCTGATGGAGCCACTGGGCGCGGTGATCGGCCTGGGCATTTCCACTGGCTTCGCCCTCGCCTACCCGATCAGCATGGGGTTGGCGGCCGGGGCGATGATCTTCGTGGTGTCCCACGAGGTGATTCCCGAGACCCACCGCAATGGGCACCAGACGGCAGCGACCCTGGGGTTGATGGGCGGGTTCGGGGTGATGATGTTTCTCGATACCGCGTTGGGGTGAGATTTTGGGGCTGCTTTGCAGCCCTTTCGCGGCACAAGGGCCGCTCAGGGGATCACGAATGCCGGTAGGAGCGGCCTTGTGCCGCGAAAGGGCCGCAAAGCGGCCCCATTCATTGTCAGACGTGCACCGCCACCCGCAACGCCTCCAGCGCCGGCTCCACCTTGATGCCCAACGCCGCGCCCAGCTCCAGCACCCGCGCCAGGTCATTCTGCCCGACCATCACCATCTGCAGCTCGTCATCGAGCAATTGGCTGAAATTGAGCAGCACGTAGCCACCCGCTTCCTTGTTCAAGGCGCCCATCTGCACCTGGATACGGTTGAGCGCGGTCAGCGCCTCGGTGCGCGCCAGTTGCTTGGGCTTGAGGGTGAACGGCACGCTCTTGTCGAACGAATCGGTGATGCGCTCGAACAGCTCCTGATAGCTGTCGGCCTGGAACAGCACGGTATCGGGCAGGCTGCCGAGCACCACCCATTCGCCCAAGGGGATGGGGAAGGTATCGTCGTAGTTGATGTCCGGGTTGGCGGCCAGGAAGGCGGCCGGGTCGGCATAGGCCTGGGCAGCTTCGTCGGCGATGCGCTCGATGTCTTGTTCGCGCATGCAGCCGGCGCCGATGAGGCTGATGAATTCGAGCAACTGGTTTTTCATGAGGGGGCCTGCGGCTTGCGAAAAAGTCGCCAAGGATAGCCGCAAATGCCCCCGGAGGGTTAGCCGACCAGCGCCTGCAGGCGTGTGGCGGTGTCGACGGCGCCCATGGTCTGGGCGGCGGCCAGGGCGGTGGCGCCACGGGCATCCTGGCGAGCCGGGTCGGCGCCCTGGGCCAGCAGGAAGTCGAGGATCTCGACGCGGTTGAACATCGCCGCCAGCATCAGCGCGGTACGCCCGTCCTCGGCGGCGGCATCCACCGGTACGCCGTGCTCGAGCATCAGGCGAATCATCGCCAAGTCGCCCTTGAACGCGGCACCGGCGATCGGCAGCTGGCCGTTGTCGTTGGCGATCAGCGGGTCGGCGCCATGGGCCAGCAATACCTTCACCGCGTCATGGTGGCCGTGGTAGCTGGCCAGCATCAACAGGGTATCCCCTTTATGGTTGCGCAGATTAGCCGGCAGGCCGCTGTGCAACAGGCGTTCGAGCATCTGCGCATCGCCCCGGCGGGCACGTTCGAAGACTTCTTCAGCGAACGCAGCGGTTTCGTCGTCGGTCATGGCGATAGGTTGTCGGTCGGACATCGGGAACCTCCTGGCATAGTCGAGCGCCCAAGTGTTCGTCAGGCAATGCCGGGCGGTCAAAGGTTCAGAATCTATAGGGCCAAGAGGCAAACCCTATGACCCTTGCAAAATGCACTGTGCAAAATGCACGACCTTGCACAATGCACGGTCACCTCATTGCAATAGATCATCAACCTGTTGATTTTAAATGGAATTTTCAGCGACTCGTGCCTGGCACGGTCGCTGCAACCCTCAACTCCAGAGTCTGCAAAACACAACAGTCAGGAGTTGAGATATGGACCTCATCCAGGAAAAATTCGCCTCGGTCTTCTCCGCCTACAAGGTCGAAACCCAACCGCGTCCCGATGGCGGTATCCAGCTGAACCTGCGTGCCGCCGACGGCAAGGTCACCCGCCGGGTGCTGTCGTACGCGCAGCTGCACAGCGCGGAGCAATTGTCCTGGGCGATCAGCGCCATTCGCCGTGACTTGGCCGAACAGGCCAGCGAGTTGCCGGTGATCTCGATGCTGCAAAGCCAGCAGCGCTTTGCCTTGCCGACCTATCGGTAAGCACGGAAAGCCCAATCGCCGGCAAGCTGGCTCCCACAGCGGCCAAAGGTGTTCCCCAAACCCTTGTGGGAGCCGGCTTGCCGGCGATTGGCCCTAGAATTCATCCATGCCGGCAAACGCCCGGGCTGAGGCATCGCCGGTAAACCGCGGCTGCGCACCCTGCTCGCTGGCGAACAGGCGCAAAGCCAGGCAGAACGGGTTGTCGCCCAGGTCGAACCAACGACGGGTGCCGGCCGGCACCACCAGCACATCGCCTTTCTCGCACACCACCGCGTACACCGCCTCGCCCAGTCGCAGGCTGATTTGCGCACGGCCGGTGACGACTGCGAACACTTCCTCAGCCTCATGCACATGCTCATCACGCAGGTCAGCCCCGGCCGGGGCCTGGCCATCGCGATCGAGCAGGCTGAACGCCACGCTGCCATATTCGGTCATCAGCTCATCGAGCAACCCACGGCCCTCGGCCAGCACCTCGTCGCGGCGGGTGCCCGGACGGATGCGCAGCTCATGGGGGCGACGGACGAAGCGCACACCTTGCTCGGCCAGGGTCGCGGCGATGTCGTCATGGTGGGTCAGCACCTTGTTCGGCACCTCGGGGCTGGATGTGTGGAAAACGCTGAGAATGCTCATCAGGGGCTGTTCCTGGTTTCTTTCGAACAAAGGGCAATGATAACGGCTGCGGCCAAGGCTGCGAGGCTGGCCATACCAAAGGTGAAGGCCGGGCCCAGCAGTTTCCAGCTGTAGCCCGAATAAAGCGCGCCCAAGGCACCGCCGGTGCCGGACAACGCCGCATACAGCGCCTGGCCCTGCCCTTGCTGGCGCGCGCCGAAGCTGCCCTGGACGAAGGCGATGGCGGCAGCATGGAAGCAGCCGAAGGTGGCCGCGTGCAGCACCTGGGCCATGACCAGCACCGCCGGGATGTCGGCCAGGTTGCCCAGCAGCAGCCAGCGCAGCGCCGCCAAGAGGAAGCTGGCCAGCAGCACACGGCGCACGCTGATGCGCGCGAAGATCCGGCTCATGGCCATGAACACCAGCACTTCGGCGACCACCCCCAGCGCCCATAACAGGCCGATGGCGCCACGGGTATAGCCCAGGTGCTCCAGGTGCAGGGTCAGGAAGGTGTAGTAAGGGCCGTGGCTGAGCTGCATCAGCGCCACGCAGGCATAGAATGCCAGCACGCCCGGCGCCGCCAGCTGGCGCAAAAAGCCCCCTGCCCCTTTGCGCTCGGCCTGTTCCACCGGCTGGGCGTTGGGTACCCAGAGGCTGGCGAGAAAGATGCCAGCCATGATCGCCACCAGCGCCACCGGGTAGATGTCCAGGCTCAGCCATTCGAACAGCCGGCCCAGGCCGACCACGGTGAGAATGAAACCGATCGAGCCCCACAGGCGCACCTGGCTGTAGCGGGAGGTCTGGCCGTGCAGGTGGGCCAGGGTGATCACTTCGAACTGGGGCAGCACCGCATGCCAGAAGAAGGCATGCAGGGCCATTACCAGTGCCAGCCAGGCGTAGCTCTTGTCGACGAAGATCAGCGAGAAGGTCGCCAGGGTCGACAACGCCCCCAGGCGCACGATGAGCAGGCGCTGGCCGCTGCGGTCACCCAGCCAGCCCCACAGGTTGGGGGCGATGCAGCGCATGAGCATGGGAATGGCCACCAGCTCGCCGATGCGCGCCGGGGAGAAACCCAGATGGTCGAAGTACAGCGCCAGGAACGGGGCGGTGGAACCGAGCAGGGCGAAATAGAAGAGGTAGAAACTGGACAGGCGCCAGTATGGGATCGGGGGCATGATTGGGCCTTGTGAGGTCCCTGTGCCGGCTCAATCGCGGGACAAGCCCGCTCCTACAAGGGCTGCGGAGAACCTGTGGGAGCGGGCTTGCCCCGCGATTGGGCCGGTTCAGGCAACCTGTACCTGACTGACGAACACCGTTCTCAGAGCTGGCCCAGCACCGGGGTGTTCACCTTCACGTCGGCGTTCTGTGCCCGGTGACGCAGCAGGTGGTCCATCAGCACGATGGCCATCATCGCCTCGGCGATCGGCGTGGCGCGGATGCCCACGCACGGGTCATGACGGCCCTTGGTGATCACCTCCACCGGGTTGCCGTCGATATCGATAGAGCGGCCCGGGGTGGTGATGCTGGAGGTCGGCTTGAGCGCCAGGTGGGCGACGATCGGCTGGCCGGAGGAAATACCACCGAGGATGCCGCCGGCGTTGTTGCTGAGGAAGCCTTGCGGGGTCAGCTCGTCACGGTGCTCGGTGCCACGTTGGGCGACACTGGCGAAGCCCGCACCGATTTCCACGCCCTTGACCGCGTTGATGCTCATCAGCGCATGGGCAAGCTCGGCATCCAGGCGGTCGAAAATCGGCTCGCCCAGGCCCGGCATCACGCCTTCGGCGACCACGGTGATCTTGGCGCCGACCGAGTCCTGGTCACGGCGCAGCTGGTCCATGTAGGCCTCCAGCGCCGGCACCTTGTCTGGGTCGGGGCTGAAGAAGGCGTTCTGCTCCACCGAGTCCCAGGTCTTGAACGGGATCTCGATCGGGCCCAGCTGGCTCATGTAGCCGCGCACGCGAATGCCCTGGGTGGCCAGGTACTTCTTGGCGATGGCGCCGGCAGCCACGCGCATGGCGGTCTCGCGGGCCGAGCTACGGCCACCGCCGCGGTAGTCGCGCAGGCCGTACTTGTGGTGGTAGGTGTAGTCGGCGTGGGCCGGGCGGAACAGGTCCTTGATCGCCGAGTAGTCCTTGGACTTCTGATCGGTGTTGCGGATCAGCAGGCCGATCGAGCAGCCGGTGGTACGGCCTTCGAACACGCCCGAGAGGATTTCCACCTCGTCCGCTTCCTGGCGCTGGGTGGTGTGCCGGCTGGTGCCCGGCTTGCGCCGGTCGAGGTCATGCTGCAGGTCGGCCAGGGAGATCTCCAGGCCAGGCGGGCACCCATCGACAATGGCGACCAACGCCGGGCCGTGGCTTTCGCCAGCGGTGGTGACAGTGAACAGCTTGCCGTAGGTATTGCCGGACATGGACGCTCCGCGAATCTGCCTGAATTTGAAGGAGGCGGGCAGTATACGGAAAACTCCGTTGGATAGGTTGCCTGTCCCGCGATTACGCCAGCCCCTGTGGGAGCGGGCTTGTCCCGCGATTACGCCAGCTCAGGCGAACGCCGAACCAGAACCTTCCGCCAAGCCCCCGGTCCAACCGACATCCCTCCCACGTAGTAGCCCAATGATGTTGCGCTTCGCCGCCCTCCTCTTGCTGCTGTGCGCCAGCCTCGCCCAGGCCGCCGCCCCTACCGTCCTGCAACGCCCCATCGACCTGGACACCGGCCAGGGCGTGCTGCATGGCAGCCTGTTGCTGCCCCAGGAGCCCACGCCGCCACCGGTGGTGCTGATCATCGCCGGCTCCGGCCCCACCGACCGCAATGGCAACAACCCCGCCAGCGGCCGTCTGGACAACCTCAAGCGCCTGGCCCTGCTGCTGGCCGGCGAGCACATCGCCAGCGTGCGCTTCGACAAGCGCGGCGTGGCCGCCAGCCAACCGGCCACCCCCGATGAGCGCGACCTCAGCGTCGAACGCTACGTGGCCGATGTCGTGGCCTGGGGCCGAATGCTCAAGGCTGACCCGCGCTTCGGCCCGTTGATCCTGCTCGGCCACAGCGAAGGTGCGCTGATCGCCAGCCTGGCTGCTGAACAGGCCGGCGCCAGCGCGGTGATCACCGTGGCCGGCAGCGGCAGGCCAGTGGCGGACGTGCTGCGCGAACAACTGGCCCAGCGCCTGCCGCCTGCGCAACTGGCGCGGGGCAATGCGGTGATCGACCGCCTGCAGGCCGGGCAGACCACCCTCGACGTGCCCGCCCCGCTGCGCGAGGTGTTCCGCCCGAGCGTGCAGCCGTACCTGATCTCGCTGCTGCGCCAGGACCCGGCGGCGGCCTTCGCCCGCCTGCCGATGCCAGCACTGATCCTCCAGGGCCGCAACGACGTGCAGGTGGAGGTGGCCGACGCCGAGCGCCTCAAGGCGGCCAAGCCCGATGCGCAGTTGGTGGTGATCGAGGGCATGAACCACATGCTGCGCATCAGCCCTCGGAACATGAGCCAGCAGCGTGACAGCTACCGCAACCCCGAACTGCCGCTGGCGCGGGAGCTGGGGGAACGGATCGTCGCGTTCGTTCGCCAGGTGACGCGGGAATAGATCGGGCTCAGGAAGTCGTTTTCGCTGCCGATAACGGGGGTTATCGAGGCGGTGCTTCGGGGCCGCGTTGCGGCCCTTTCGCGGCACATGGCCGCTCCTACAGAGGGATCGCTGCGCCTGTAGGAGCGGCCTTGTGCCGCGAAAGGGCTGCACAGCAGCCCCGTATCCCGCCCACCGTGCATTCGAGGACACCCCTGATGACCGACGCCCCCGCCGCCGTTGAGGCGGACGAAGAGCCACAAGCCCCTGAAAGCGCCCCGCTGCCCTGGGAAGACCTGGCCCCGGAACACTTCCAGCTGCTGCGCCTGGCGCCGCTGCCCACCGAACGCACCAGCGGCGCGCGGCCGCTGCGCTTCGTCGAATTCGGCCATGCCGAACGCCACAGCAAGGAACACAGCCTGTTGCGCCTGGTGATCCGCCTGCCTGGGCAGAAGGTGCGCAAGGAACAGAACCACCTGGACATCCGTGTCGACCACGAGCAGCGCCTGGTGCGCATCGGTGGCGACAGCGGACTGCAGCTCGAGCCGCTGAACCGCGGCCTGGGCCGCTTCCTGCTGGGCCAGGCGGTGCAATGGCTGCAGCGGCGTTGGTCGCATTACCAAGTCGAGGGCATGAGCCTGCCGAGCAAGGACGCCCTCAACGAAGACAGCCGCCTGCGTCGTGATCACGTGCTGCGCGGCGCGGGCCTGGACGTGGAGTACGCCGACGGGCAACTGCTCAAGGCACGAATCGTGGAAACCCCGGTGGGCCAGCTCAAAGGCAGCTGGAACGGCGAGAAGGTGCAGCGCGTCGACATCCTCGAAGCGGCGGGCATGTTGCAGCAGGCCGAACAGCAGTTGCTGGAGAAGGAAGCGCAACTGCGCGAGCGCGATGAGCGGGTGGCCAAGTACCGGCGCGAGGACAGCGGGCTGCGCTTTACCATCACCTGCCTGGTGGCGTTCGCGGTGTTCCAGGCGGGGTTGCTGATCTGGATCGCTACGCGCTGAGCGTGTAGCCAGGGGGCCGCTTTGCGGCCCTTTCGCGGCACAAGGCCGCTCCTACAGGGGATTGCGCGCCTCTGTAAGGGCGGCCTTGTGCCGGCCCCGCTTCATCAGACTCTGGCGCGGAACAGCTCCTGATGCTGCCGGCACTGCTCGGCCGTCAGCATGAACACGCCATGCCCGCCACGCTCGAACTCCAGCCAGGCGAAGTCCACCTCGGGGTACAGCGCCTCCACATGCACCTGGCTGTTGCCCACCTCGACGATCAACAACCCCTTCTCGGTCAGGTGGTCGGCCGCCTCGGCGAGCATGCGCCGCACCAGGTCCAGGCCGTCGTTGCCGCAGGCCAGGCCCAACTCGGGTTCGTGGTGGTACTCGGCCGGCATGTCGGCGAAGTCTTCGGCATCGACATACGGCGGGTTGGACAGGATCAGGTCGAAGCGCTGCCCCGGCAGCCCAGCGAAGCCATCGCCCTGCACGGTGTAGACCCGCTCCTCCAGGCCATGGCGCTCGATGTTCTGGTTGGCCACTTCCAACGCCTCGAAGGACAGGTCGGCCAACACCACTTCAGCCTCGGGGAACACGTCGGCGGCGACGATGCCGATGCACCCGGAGCCAGTGCACAGGTCGAGGATGCGCGCCGGCTCGGCCGCCAGCCAGGGCTCCAGGCGTTTCTCGAGCAGTTCGCCGATGGGCGAACGAGGCACCAGCACACGCTCGTCGACCAGGAACGACATACCGCAGAACCACGCCTCGCCCAGCAGGTAGGCCGTTGGCACGCGGTCTTCGATACGGCGCTTGAGCAGGTGCTGCAAGCGCACCCGCTCGTCATCTTCCAACTGGCAATCCAGGTAGCTGTCGGCCACTTCCCACGGCAGGTGCACGGCACCCAGCACCAGCAGGCGGGCTTCGTCCCAGGCGTTGTCGGCACCGTGGCCGAAGAACAACTCGTGCTCATGGAAGCGGCTGACCGCCCAGCGGATATGGTCGCGCAGGGTGCGCAGACGGGATGTGATCACGGGGGACTCCTTTTCAGACAGTACAAAAGTCTAACAGCCCGCCGCCGCAAATGTTCCCCCGGAATCCTCCGCCGGTAGCCAGAAGCCAGTAACCATGCCGCCTGCAATGTCAACCATTCACATTGTCGCCGTTGCAGGGGAGAATAGGTATACAAAAGCCCTACCCAAGGAGCCCTTGATGTCCGTTCCAACCACGATGTTCCGCCTCAGCGGCCGCGACTACCCGCCGGCCAAGCTGGGCCAAGCCAGCCTGATCATCATCGATGCGCAAAAGGAGTACCTCAGCGGTCCCCTGGCGCTGTCGGGCATGGACGAGGCCGTGGCCAACATCGCCCGGTTGCTCGACGCCGCACGCAAAGCCGGCCGTCCGATCATCCATGTCCGCCACCTGGGCACCGTCGGCGGCCTGTTCGACCCCCAGGGCGCCCGTGGCGAGTTCATCCCGGGCCTGGAGCCGCGTGAAGGCGAAATCGTCATCGAAAAGCGCATGCCCAACGCGTTCAAGAACACCAAGCTGCACGAGACGCTGCAGGAGCTGGGCCACCTTGACCTGATCGTCTGCGGCTTCATGAGCCACTCCAGCGTCAGCACCACCGTGCGCCGCGCCAAGGACTATGGTTATCGTTGCACCCTGGTCGAGGATGCCTCCACCACCCGCGACCTGGCTTTCAAGGACACGGTCATCCCGGCCGCACAGATCCACCAGTGCGAAATGGCCGTGATGGCCGACAACTTCGCCTGCGTCGCCCCGACCGCCAGCCTGATCTGAGGCGGAACCCAAGGGCCGGGCCCAGGTCGAATTCCGGATACCCACAGAGGACATCGGAATGAAGCTCAAAGGCAGTCTCGACGCCAAGCGCCTGCGCCCGCGCGAGCCGCGCAACTGGGGCGCGCGCCTGGCGGCCGGCCTGTCCGCCCTGGTGGCGACCCTGGGCATCCTCCTGGCCATGGCCGGCATCGCCGGCCTGCTGGGCAACTACGATGCCCTGGCCGAACTCAACGCCAACCGTCCCCTGGCCGTGACGCTCACGGTCGGCGGGCTGGTGCTGCTGTACCTGGGCGTGCGTTTCTGGCGGCGTAGCCGTATCCGCCTGCGCCGTGGGCATGGGCTGAACCTGGCGCCGCACCTGATGAAAAAGCACGACTGACGATGTGATCACCGGCTTCCCCTGTGTAGGAGCGGCCTTGTGCCGCGAAAGGGCTGCGAAGCGGCCCCAGGATCTGGGCCATTGCACAGAACGTTGGGGCCGCGCTGCGGCCCTTTCGCGGCACAAGGCCGCTCCTACATACAAGCGCTTTCGCGTACACTACGCCGCCCACGTGGAGGCAGCATGCAAGACGACGATTTTTCCCTGTTCCAGGCCGAAATCCGCGGCGTGAAACCGATCAAGCACGACCGCGCCGATGTCGGCAAGCCCAAGGCCGACCGCAAGCAGCTGGCCGGCCTGCGCCAGGCCGCGACGGTGCGCAGCGACCAGCCCCTGGTGATCGACGGGCTGTCCGACCAGTTCGTCATCGATGTCGGCGCCGAGGACGAGCTGATGTGGCGTCGCGACGGCGTGCAGGAAAGCCAGATCCGCAAGCTCAAGCTCGGCCAGATCGCCTTCGAGGGCAGCCTCGACTTGCACGGCATGACCGTGGAGCGGGCCCGCGAGACGCTCTGGGACTTCATCGCCGAAGCCACCAAGCTGGAAGTGCGCTGCGTACGCGTCACCCACGGCAAGGCCGCGCGCCTGGATGGCAAGCGCCCGATGATCAAGAGCCACGTCAACACCTGGCTGCGCCAGCACCCGCAGGTGCTCGGCTTCGCCTCCTGCCAGCCCCGCCACGGCGGCACGGGCGCGGTGTACGTGATGCTCAAGCGGACCATGCTCGAAGGCCGCGACGAGTGACGCCGCGCTTGCAGCATGGCCCTGGCCGCCGTACCCTTCGTCTTTGCGATTAATCCCCACAGGTAGATCCATGTCCCTGGAACAGAACTACACCGAGATCCTCAGCCAGCTCGGCGAGGACGTCTCCCGCGAAGGGCTGCTCGATACGCCCAAGCGGGCCGCAAAGGCCATGAAGTACCTTTGCCGCGGTTATGAACAAACCCTGGAAGAAGTCACCAACGGCGCGTTGTTCACCTCCGACAACAGCGAGATGGTGCTGGTCCGGGACATCGAGCTGTACTCGATGTGCGAACACCACATGCTGCCCTTCATCGGCAAGGCCCATGTGGCCTACCTGCCCAAGGGCAAGGTCCTGGGCCTGTCGAAGGTCGCGCGCATCGTCGACATGTTCGCCCGCCGCCTGCAGATCCAGGAAAACCTCAGCCGCCAGATCGCCGAGGCCGTGGAGCAGGTGACCGGCGCCGCCGGCGTGGCCGTGGTGATCGAGGCCAAGCACATGTGCATGATGATGCGCGGTGTGGAAAAACAGAACTCGACCATGATCACCTCGGTGATGCTCGGCGAATTCCGCAGCAATGCGGCGACCCGCAGCGAGTTCCTCAGCCTGATCAAGTGATCGGCCGGTGATTGCGAGCCGACCCTTGGGGGTCGGCTTTTTCATGTCTTCAGGAGTTGCCCATGATCGTCAAAGCCTTGCGGGTCGGCCTCGGCCAGCTCATCGTGTTCGGCGACTGGATCAGCCGCCCGGCCAAGCGCAAGCGCGACGCCGCGGCCCAGGCCCGTGTCGAGCAGGAGGCCAAGGGCCTTGCGCTGTACCAGTTCCATGCCTGCCCGTTCTGCGTCAAGACCCGCCGCACCCTGCACCGCCTGAACGTGCCGGTGCAATTGCGCGATGCGAAGAACGACCCGGTGCATCGCCAGGCCCTGCTCGAGGGCGGCGGCCGGGTGAAAGTGCCGTGCCTGCGCATCGAGGAAGCGGGCCAGGTGACTTGGATGTACGAGTCCAAGGACATCATCGCCTACCTGGACAAGCGCTTCTCGGCGATCTGACGGGGATTCTGGGCCCGGTATGCAAGCGGGGCCGGTCAATCGACCATCGGCACATGCCGCGGATGGCTCGCCACCCGCGCCAGCCAAGCCTGCACCGCCGGGTACTCGGCCAGGTCGAACCCACCTTGATGGGCCACATGGGTGTAGGCATACAACGCCACATCGGCGATCGAATACTGCTCTCCCACCAAGTACGGCGTCATCTGCAGCTGCCGCTCCATCACCTTGAGCGCCTTGTAGCCGCCCTTGTGCAGCTTGCGGTACTCCTCCACACGCTCATCCGGCAAGCCCAGGTAGAACTGGATGAAGCGCGCCACGGCAATGTAGGGCTCGTGGCTGTACTGCTCGAAGAACTGCCATTGCAGCACCTGGGTGCGCAGGCGCGGTTCGCTGGGCAGGAACTCGCTGCCGTCGGCCAGGTAGTTGAGGATGGCGTTGGACTCCCACAAACAGGTACCGTCCTCGAGCTGCAGCACCGGCACCTTGCCGTTGGGGTTCATGGCCAGGAACTCGGGCGTCTCGGTCTCGCCCTTGAGAATGTCCACCGGATGCCATGTGTAAGGGCGGCCCAGCAGGTGCAGCATCAACTTGACCTTGTAGCAGTTGCCCGACTGGTAATCCCCATAAACCTTGTACATCACCCCTTCCCTCTCGTGCAGTTGCGCAATCGTGCCCAATAGTTGGCGACTGTACGGCTAAATGCAATGGTTGCTGTATGGCAAGCATTGCGCCGGGTCACGGTACGCTGAAAAAACTGCTTACACGTTTACAAGGACTTTTCCATGACCGATGCCACCTCCGCGCCGTTGCGCCCCTTGGCAGACAGTTCCCCGTCGGCCGTCGTCGCCGGCTTCATCGCCATGCTCACCGGCTATACCAGCTCGCTGGTGCTGATGTTCCAGGCCGGCCAGGCCGCAGGGTTGACCAGTGCGCAGATCTCCTCGTGGATCTGGGCCCTGTCAATCGGCATGGCGGTGTGCAGCATCGGCCTGTCGCTGCGCTACCGCACACCGGTGACCATCGCCTGGTCGACCCCGGGCGCGGCGCTGCTGATCACCAGCCTGGGCGGGGTCAGCTATGGCGAGGCCATCGGTGCCTACATCACCTGCGCGGTGCTGGTACTGATCTGCGGCCTGACCGGCAGCTTCGAGCGCCTGGTGCGGCGCATCCCGGCGTCCCTGGCCTCGGCCTTGCTGGCCGGGATCCTGTTCAAGATCGGCAGCGAGATCTTCGTCGCCGCCCAACACCGCACCGTACTGGTCCTGGGCATGTTCTTCAGCTACCTGGTGGTCAAGCGCCTGTCGCCGCGTTATTGCGTGCTGGCGGCGCTGCTGGTGGGCACGGCGCTGTCCGGTGCCCTGGGCCTACTGGACTTCAGCGGCTTCCACCTGGAGGTGGCGAAGCCGGTGTGGACCACCCCGAGCTTCTCGCTGGCGGCGACCATCAGCATCGGCATCCCGTTGTTCGTGGTGGCCATGACCTCGCAGAACATGCCGGGCGTGGCCGTACTGCGCGCTGACGGTTACCAGGTACCGGCCTCGCCCTTGATCTCGGCCACCGGCCTGGCCTCGCTGCTGCTGGCACCGTTCGGCTCCCACGGCATCAACCTGGCCGCGATCAGCGCGGCGATCTGTACCGGGCCGCATGCCCATGAAGACCCGAGCAAGCGCTACACCGCCGCGGTGTGGTGCGGGATCTTCTACGGCATCGCCGGCGTGTTCGGGGCCACGTTGGCGGCACTGTTCGCGGCCCTGCCCAAGGAGCTGGTGCTGTCGATCGCCGCGCTGGCGCTGTTCGGTTCGATCATGAACGGGTTGAGCGTGGCCATGGGCGAGGTGCGCGAGCGGGAGGCGGCGTTGATCACCTTCATGGTCACGGCCTCGGGGTTCACCTTGTTTTCCATCGGCTCGGCGTTCTGGGGGATCGTGGCGGGGGTGCTGACCTTGATGATCCTGAGCCCGCGCCGGGGCTGATTGATTTATCGGCAGTAGCGGCCCTATCGCGGGACAAGCCCGCTCCTACAAGTTTCGCGTATTCCCTGTAGGAGCGGGCTTGTCCCGCGATAGGGCCGGTACAGGCGATCACAACCTGAAGTGCCCCACCATTCCTTTCAGCTCATCGCCCAACTGCGCCAGCTCCACACTGGACCGGGCATTGTCCTGCATGGCCAACGCCGCCTGGTCGGCACTGCCACGGATCTGCGTGACGCTGCGGCTGATCTCCTCGGCTACCGAACTCTGCTGCTCTGCCGCTGCGGCGATCTGCTGGTTCATTTGCTGGATCAATGAAACCGCTGCGGCGATGCTGCCCAGTGCGCTTTCAGTGTGCAAGGCATCGGCCACCGCCAGGCGCACCAGCTCGGTACTGCCACGGATCTGCGCCACCGACTGGGCCGCATTGCCACGCAGGCTGGCGACCAGGCGCTCGATTTCCTCGGTGGACTGCCGGGTACGCCGGGCCAGGGCCCGTACTTCATCGGCCACCACCGCGAAACCACGCCCCTGCTCCCCGGCCCGGGCCGCTTCGATGGCCGCGTTGAGCGCCAGCAGGTTGGTCTGCTCGGCGACGCTCTTGATCACTTCGAGCACATCGCCAATGGTGTGGATCTCGTCGCTGAGGCTGTCGATGCTGGCGCTGGCCGTTTCCGCCGCTGCCGCCAGCTGCTCGATGCGCTGCATGCTCTGACGCACCACCTGCTGGCCGGACTCGACCTTGTCGTCGGCGCTCTGCGCGGCCTGGGCGGCCTCCTCGGCATTGCGCGCCACATCGTGCACAGTGGCGGTCATCTGCTGCATGGCCGTGGCCACCTGCTCGGTTTCTTCCTTCTGGCTGCCCACCTCACGGTTGGTCTGCTCGGTGACCGCCGACAGCGCCTGGGCGTTGCCGGCCAACTGTTCGATGCCCTGTTGCAGGCCGCTGACGATGCCGGACAGCCCCGCCGCCATCTGCTGCATGGCCAGGGTCAACTGGCCGACCTCGTCGCGCCGGGTGGTTTCGGTGTCGATCGCCAGGTCGCCGGCAGCGATGCGCTGGGCCCGGGCGATCACCCGCTTGAGCGGGCCGACCACGGCACGGGTGATCAACCAGGCCGCCAGCACACCGACCAGCAGCGCCAAGGCCGTGGCCAGGCCGATGGCGACGGTGCTGCGGGCCAGCTCGCCCTGCATGGCCTGCTCCTGGGCGGCGTAGGCCTGGTCGACCCGCGCGGTGACCTGTTCGGCGCGGGCCTGCAACTGCGCCTTGATGCCCTGCTCCTTGGCCAGCAGGTCGGTGTATTCGTTGAGCTTTTCCGAGAAGCTGGCGATGTGCCCGGCCACTTCACCCAGCACGCTCTGGTAACCGGCATCGGCCACCGAGCCCTTGAGCTGCTCGACCAGCGCGCCGGCCTCGACGGTCTGGGCGATACGCCCTTCGTTGACCGCCTCCTCGCCCTTGCGCCCCTGCTCCAGGCGCACCCGCGCCTCGTCCATGGCCTGCAGCATCAACCGCGACACCTGGGCCACCTGCCCGGCCTGCTCGAGGAACTCGCTGCCCTGCTGGCCCTGGGACTGCTTGAGGGTATAGGTGCCGTCGTCGGCCAGGCCCATCTGCAGCACATCGAGGTTGTTGGCCACGCTGGACACCGACCAGCTGGCCATATCCAGGGCCAGCTCCTTGGCCTGCACCGCTTCGACGAAGACGTCGAAGGCCTGGCCATAGGCGCTGAGGTCGGCTTGGGCGGCGGCCAGGGCGGGCAGGTTGCCGGCGCGTTCGACCAGGCTTTTGAGGTCATTGCGCAGGGCTTCGGCTTCCTTGATGTCCGAGCGCAGGGCGAAGGATTGCTCATGCTGGCGCAGCTTGAGCAGGTCGGTGTTGAACTGGCTCATCTGGCGCAGGCTGTCGAAGCGCTGGCCGACGCCGTGGAGGGCGAAGATGCCGATGGCGGCGACCGCCAGGGTCAGCAGCAGGACCAGGGCAAAGCCCAGGCCGAGCTTGCGGGCCATGCCCAGGTTGGCCAGCACACCGTGTTGGGTTGCCCTCATTGCCTTTTCCCCCTGCGTTTTAGGGCCGCTGTGCGGCCCATCGCGGGGCAAGCCCGCTCCTACAGGGATCGCGCATTCCTGTGGAGCGGCCTTGTGCCGCGATGGGCTGCAAAGCAGCCCTTTTGTTATCGTCCAAGAGTGGCAACAGCTGGCCTCTGTCCACAAGGCCCAACCCTCACAATGGTGTCAAATAGCTATGACCCTGTCGCTTTCAGCATGCTGAAGGTCGCCCTGCGTGCCGAAAGAACGCCTGGGCACGTGGGTCCTGCCCGTAAGCGACGTTGATCCGCAGCCAGTCGCTGGGCGCGCCCTCAGGGTCGAAGGCGCTGCCCGGCGTCAGCAGCACCGCATGCTCCAGGGCGATGCGCTCCAGGCTGGCAAAATCCCGCCCCGGCGACCGGGCCCAGACGAACATGCCGCCATAGGGCTCGCAGAACACCTCCCAGCCAAACGCCTCCAGTTGCCCCAGCACCTTGGCCATGTGCTGCCCCAGGCGTACCCGCAGGCGTTGCACGCTCTTGCGGTAGCTGCCAGTGGCGAGCATCTGCCCCACCACCTGCTCGGCGAAACGCGAGGTGCCGATGCCGGTGACCATCTTCAATTCGGCCAGGCGCGCGATCAGCGCGGCATCGGCCACCAGGTAGCCGACCCGCAGGGAACTGCTCAAGGTCTTGGAGAAGCTGGCCATGTAGATCACCCGCTGCTCGCTGTCGAGGGTAGCCAGGCGAGTGGCCGGGCCGTCCTGGAAGTCGGCGTAGAGGTCGTCCTCGACGATCCGCAGGTCATGTTCCCGGGCCAGCTCCAGCAGGCGATAGGCGACCTTGGGGGTCAGGCTGGTACCGGTCGGGTTGTGGTACAGGCTGTTGATGAACAGGCAGCGCGGGCGATGCTCGGCCAACAGCCGCTCGAGGGCCGCCAGGTCCGGGCCGCTGGCCGTGCGCGGCACCGGCAGCATGCGCACCTGGTGCTGGCGCAGCAGGTTGAACAGGTTGTAGTAGCCGGGGCTTTCCACCAGCACCGTGTCGCCTGGGCGCAGCAGGGTGCGCACCAGCAGGTCGAGGGCGTGGCTGGCGCCCTGGGTGGTGAGGATGCGCTCCGGGCCGGCGGGGATGTCCAGGCGGGCCAGGCGCTTGTGCAACTGCTGGCGCAGGCTGGCCAGGCCCAGGGGTGGGCAGTAGTCGAACAGGTCTTCTACGCTGCCGCGGCTGACTTGGCGTATGGCCTGGGCCAGCTCGGCGTTGGCGCGCCAGGCGCCGGGCAGCCAGCCGCAGCCGAGCTTGAGCAGCTCATGGTGGCCTTCGCGAAACTGGCGCCAGCTGCCGTCGCCGGCCTCGCCCCAGGGTTGGGCGTCTTCGACCGCGAGCCCGGGTTTACGCTCGGCGACGAAAAAGCCGGTGCCGTGGCGCGCCTCCAGCCAGCCGCCAGCGACCAGGCGGTCGTAAGCCTCGATCACGCAGGATGCACTGACCGCCAGCGTGCGCGCCTGGGTGCGGATGGAGGGCAGGCGTGCGCCGGGGCGCAGGCGCTGGTGTTCGATCCAGGCCTGGAGCTGGTCGGTGAGCTGTTGCACCAGAGGGGTGGTGGATTGGCGGTCCAGGTGGATGGGCATGGCAAGTGTTCGCTGTTTTTTGGCGAACAGTTAAGCATAAATGGCATGAGCGTGTGCCTTGTTGATGGTGGTGGGTTGAGAGCAATGTGCCCATACCCGGCGCCCGCCTAACGATTTGATTTTACGGACCCGGCCCTGCCACCGCGGCGGTATGGCAAGGGCTCTGCCCTTGATCGCGGGACAAGCCCGCTCCTACAGGGGGCAGCGCTAATCAGTGGTTCTCTGCATGACAGCGTGTCCGAAGGGCTGGGTGATCTGCGAACGGTGTTCACCATTGGCACCATGCACATCGGACTGTGTGGGAGCCGGCTTGCCGGCGATTGCGCCAGTACAGACAACCAAGGATACCCAGATGCCTACCCGCTCAGCCCCGGCCCGCCTGGCCTTCGCCCTCTGCCTGATCACCCTGGCGGTCAACCTCCAGGCCCCGTTGTACATCGCCTACGCCGATCTCTCCGGCCAAGGCGCGGCCGCCACCGCGGTGGCCTTCTCCGGCTATGTGCTGGGCGTGCTGCCGGTGTTGCTGGCCCTCGGCGGCCTGGCCGACCGCATCGGCCGACGCCCACTGATCCTCGCCGCCCTGGCCCTGTCGATGGTCGCCACCGTGCTGATGTTGTTGGCCCCCGGCCTGCACACCCTGGGCCTCGCCCGCCTGTTCCTCGGCCTGGGCACGGGCCTGGCTTCGGCGACCGCCACCGCCTACATGGGCGAACTCATGGCCGGCGGCGACACCGGCCGCGCCGCCAACTGGGTCACCGCCAGCACCTCCCTGGGCTTCGGCCTTGGCGCTTCGCTGACCAGCCTGTTCCTGCTGAGCGGCCCGACCCTGACGCCCGGCAGCTTCCACCTGCAGCTGGCCCTCGCCGCTCTCGCCCTGGCGCTCGTCTGGCGCCTGCCCGACCCACGGCCCGCACAACGCAGCGCCATGCTGCGCCTGCCCTGCTACCCCGCCGGCAGCCTGGCCTACGGCCTGGCCATCCTGCTCGCCTGGGCCTGTGTCGGGCTGGTGATCGCCCTGCTGCCCGGCATCCTGCGACAACACGGCCTGAGCGCCTGGTCGGGGTTCTCCACGTTCTGCGTGATCAGCTGCGGCGTGCTGTTCCAGCCCATGGCCCGCCGCCTGCCCAGCGCCCGCGCCACCCTGCTGGGGCTGGTGATCCTGCCGTGCAGCTATGCCCTGCTGGCGTGGGGTGCCGACAGCGGGCATCTGCTGGCCGTGCTGGCCGGCGCGGTGGCGGCCAGCAGCGCGTGCTACGGGTTCATCTACCTGGGTGGGCTGGCCGCGGTGAACCAACTGGCCGGCACCGAGAAAACCCGCGCCAGTGCGGGGTTCTTCCTGCTGGCCTACCTGGGGTTCAGTTTGCCGGTGATCTTTACCGGCGTGATCAGTGACCGGCTCGGTTCGCGGACGGCATTGGTGGTGTTTGGCGCTGCGTTGTTGCTGGGGTGTGTAGCGGTGATGATGTCGAGGCGAGATAGCGCTGTTCGCAAGGCAGCGCAGCCTTTGTAGACCCAGGGCAACGGTGGCCAGCAAGGCCCCTGTAGGAGCGGGCTTGCCCCGCGATCACGGGCGCAGCCCGTGCCATGCCACCGCGAAAGCAGGCCGGGCCCAATCGCGGGACAAGCCCGCTCCTACAACATCGAACAACGCCGAGAGGACAGCCATAGATAGGAGCGCGTGTAAATTTAAATTTGCAACAGAAAGGTGAAATAACTGTAATATTACAAAGAGTGATGGCATTTTGATACTTACAAGGATGTAGCGTGGTCCGCAATACCCCAGAATGGTCCAATGATTTTCCGCATGTCGTGAAGCACCAACGCACCACTCTGCATTTCAAAGCTCCTCTGCGTCCCCATACCCGACATGCTCTCGAGCGGTTGATCGACCAGGCCAGCCGCAGCAAACGCGTCAGCACGCCTCTCGATTGCCCGGAGCGAGCATTCTTCACCAAGCGTGAAAAGCTCGACTCACTGAAGAAGAAATGGCGCGTGCAAAGAGGTCGCCCAAAACGCAATGGCATGTTCGATTGGCCGCTCGAAGAACTGATCAACACCCAAGAGGCTTCGCGACGCGGCGCTCGTGTCCCCCCCTTGGTAGGGTATGGCTATAGCCGCTCCAAGCTCGGGCTGGTGCAGGACCTGTTCCTGATTACCCAACACCTGGATGAATATCACGATGGGCTGGCCATACTGCGCCAGAGCCCAGAGGCGATCGACAACATAATCCAGGCTGCTTTCGAATTGCTGCACGCTCTCCATAGCCTGGGCATTACTCATATGGACCTATGGGCTGCCAATATCATGTTGCCAACCCAACCTGGCGCCCAGCCCCAAGCCATCGATCTCGAAAATAGCTTCCACGTCCCAACAGACTTCCTTGGTGAAACGCTGGGCTTCCAGTTCGGGTTCTTCTATTTCCGCGAAGTCTACCGCTACATCACCGAAGCCGATTACGACACCCAGGTGGAACAAGCCCTCTCACACTATTTCCCACATATCGACCGGGAGGCATTCGAGCGGGTATACCGGATTGCCAAGCACCAGGACATCGGACGATTGGAGCGTCGCGATATCTTTCTCACAGGCACCGTCAACGCCCAGTACTGATGCTTAGATAGCCATGGCCCCACCGTCCACAGCCAGGCTATGCCCCGTGGTGAACGCCGCCCCATCGCTGCACAGGTACAGCACCGCACTGGCGATCTCCTCCACCTTGCCGATGCGCCCCACCGGGTGCATCGCCGCGGCGAACTCCGCCTTGCGCGGGTCTGCCTCGTAGGCGCGGCGGAACATGTCGGTGTCGATCACCGCCGGGCACACCGCATTCACCCGAATGCCTTTCTTGGCGTATTCGATCGCCGCCGACTTGGTCAGGCCGATCACCGCATGCTTGGAGGCGCTGTAGATGCTCATCTTCGGCGCCGCGCCCAGCCCCGCCACCGAGGCCGTGTTGACGATGGCCCCGCCACCGGCGGCCAGCATCAGCGGCAACTGGTACTTCATGCACAGCCACACGCCCTTGACGTTCACCCCCATGATCGCGTCGAACTCCGCCTCGCTGCCCTCGGCCAGGCGGCCCTTCTCGATCTCGATGCCGGCATTGTTGAAGGCATAGTCCAGGCGACCATAGGCCTCGATGACCTGCTCATGCAGCGCCTGCACCTCGCGCTCGCGGGTAACGTCGCACGCCAGGAACAGCGCTTGCCCACCCGCCTCGTGGATCAGCGCCACGGTCGCTTCGCCGCCGGCCACATCACGGTCGGCCACCACCACCTTCAAGCCCTCGCCGGCGAACGCCAGCGCCGTCGCCCGGCCGATCCCCGCCCCGCCACCGGTGACCAGGGCAACCTGGCCGGAAAAGGTCATGCTCATTGCTGGCTCCTGCATGCTGGTTGTTGTGCAGGGGGAGTCTAGACAGATCATGCGGCCGCTGGGCAGCAGGATCATTCGGGTGGATCAGGGTGTATTTACAGCGGATGTGGTGCTTGCTCCGAAGCGCACCAGGGGCTATCAAGTGGTTGAACTGGAAGAATCGTGATGCCTCCATCGCGGGACAAGCCCGCTCCTACAGTGGATTCAGCGTTATCCCTGTAGGAGCGGGCTTGCCCCGCGATTGCGCCGGCACTGCCAACCCCAAACCCAAGGGAACCCCCATGGCCCACACCAACCGCCGCTTCCTGCTGACCAGACGCCCCGTCGGCGCCGTACGCCGCGACGACTTCACTTACGAACAAGCCCCCGCCCCCGAGCCCGCCGAAGGCCAGGTGCTGGTCAAGAACCTCTACCTCTCCCTGGACCCCGCCATGCGCGGTTGGATGAACGAAGGCAAGTCCTACATCCCACCCGTGGCCCTGGGCCAGGTGATGCGCGCCCTGGGCGTAGGCGAAGTGATCGCCTCCAAGCACCCCGGTTTCCAGCCCGGCGACCACGTCAACGGCCCGCTCGGCGTGCAGGACTACTTCACCGGCGAACCCCAGGGCCTGTACAAGATCGACCCACGCCTGGCCCCCCTGCCCCGCTACCTCTCGGCCCTGGGCATGACCGGCATGACCGCCTACTTCGCCCTGCTCGACGTCGGCCAGCCCAAGGCCGGCGAAACCGTGGTCATCTCCGGCGCCGCCGGCGCGGTGGGCAGCATTGCCGGGCAGATCGCCAAGCTCAAGGGCTGCCGCGTGGTCGGTATCGCCGGTGGCGAAGCGAAGTGCCGCTACCTCAAAGAGGAGCTCGGCTTCGACGGCACCATCGACTACAAGGCCGAAGACGTGCTGGCCGGCCTCAAGCGCGAATGCCCCAAAGGCGTGGACGTGTACTTCGACAACGTTGGCGGCGACATCCTCGACGCCGTGCTCAGCCGCCTGAACTTCAAGGCCCGCGTGATCATCTGCGGGGCCATCAGCCAGTACAACAACAAGGATGCCGTCAAAGGCCCGGCCAACTACCTGTCGCTGCTGGTGAACCGCGCACGGATGGAAGGCTTCGTGGTGATGGATTACGCCAAGGAGTACGGCAAGGCCGCCCAGGAGATCGCCGGCTGGCTGGCCAGTGGCGAGGTGAAGAGCAAGGAAGATGTGGTGGCAGGGTTGGAGACCTTCCCCGAGACGCTGCTCAAGCTGTTCAGCGGGGAGAATTTCGGGAAGCTGGTGCTCAAGGTTTGAGGCATGTGTCCGTCAGTGCCGGCCTGATCGCGGGGCAAGCCCGCTCCTACAGAGGCCAAGTCGGCCATATGTCTATGACAGGCACCCTACCTATGGGCTGCGCTGTCGCAGAACCCGCGGCCGGCGCTGCCCCTGTGGGAGCGGGCTTGCCCCGCGATTGGGCCGCAACGCGGCCCGCCTCGCACAATCAACCGCGAATTTCAGCCACCACCGCCGCCAACGCCTGCGCCGGGTCCGCCGCCTGGCTGATCGGCCGCCCGATCACCAGGTAATCCGACCCCGCATCCAACGCCTGGCGCGGCGTCAGGATCCGCCGCTGGTCATCCTGCGCACTGCCCGCCGGGCGAATCCCCGGGGTCACCAGTTGCAACGACGGGTGCGCCGCCTTCAACGCCGGAGCCTCCAGCGCCGAACACACCAACCCGTCCATCCCCGCCTTCTCGGCCAACGCCGCCAAACGCAGCACCTGCTCCTGCGGGTCGACATCCAGGCCGATACCGGCCAGGTCTTCACGCTCCATGCTGGTCAGCACCGTCACGCCGATCAGCAGCGGCTGCGGCCCGCTACGCTTGGCCAACTCTTCACGGCAGGCCGCCATCATGCGCAGGCCACCGGAGCAATGCACGTTGACCATCCACACCCCCATCTCGGCCGCAGCCTTGACCGCCATCGCCGTGGTGTTGGGGATATCGTGGAACTTGAGGTCGAGGAACACCTCGAAGCCCTTCTCGCACAACGTCTCGACGATGCCCGAAGCGCTGCTGGTGAACAGCTCCTTGCCGACCTTCACCCGGCACAGGGCTGGATCGAGCTGGTCAGCCAGCTTCAGGGCGGCCTCACGGGTAGGGAAATCCAGGGCGACGATCAGGGGCGTCTGGCAGGCGGACATGGGTAGGGTCTCTTGGCAAGTCGAAAACGGCGCGCATTGTAAACGAAGTGGCACCACCTTGGGGGGCCACGGGTCACGAGAATTGGCCCGGCACCCAGTCGCTCCTATAATTGAACCAACGGATACACGGCAGCTCGAAACTGAAGGAGCACTGCCCTCCACGGTCTGCAAGGAGAACATCATGCCCTGGTATGCCTGGTTGATATTGATCATAGCCCTTGGCTCGATCGTGGGCGGCCTGTTGCTGCTGCGCGACACGGCCAAGAAACTGCCCCTGACCGAAGAGCAGCTGAAGAAAATCCACGAACGCAATGCCGAAATGGACGCCAAAGAGGCGAAAGACCGCTGATGCTCCTTGATGGCCGACCCAGCGGACCGGCCATCATCCCTACCGTTACTCCGCTACCACCAACTTGTCGCGGTTACGCTCGAGCAGCGCATTGCCGATGCCCTTGATTTCCAGCAACTCATCCACCGACGTGAACGGCCCGTGGGCCTCACGGTAGGCCACGATCGCCTCGGCCTTGGCCTTGCCGATGCCGTTGAGCTCCTTTTGCAGGGTCAGGGCGTCGGCGGTGTTCAGGTCGAGTTTGGCCGGTTGAGACTCCACTGCAGCTGTCACCACCTGAGTGGCGGACAGCTCGGTGACAGGCGCAGGGGTTGCGTTGGGCGCAGCGCTGAGCGAGAAGGACAGGCCGGTGAACAGCGGGAGGAGCAGGTAGGAAAGGATGGTGTTGCGCATTGAGTGGCACTCCTGTGAGGTTGAATGACGAGGCAGCATTTCCTGGCTGCCCGACACAACTTAGCCCTTCAGGAGGCGGTGGGATAGCGGTGCGTGAGGGGGAATGGTTACGAGATTTAGACGTTACGGCGTGTGTCCCACTTCCTGGGGAAAGGTCGTACAGGAAGTGGGAACGGGGCGTCCGAGATCAGTAGATTTTTTCTTGCAGCAGGCGCTTCAGGTATTGGCCATAGCCGTTTTTGGCCAGCGGTGCGGCCAGGGCCTCGAGCTGCTCGGCACCGATCCAGCCCTGGCGGAATGCGACCTCTTCAGGGCAGGCCACCTTCAAGCCTTGGCGGCGTTCGATGGTTGCGATGTACTGGCTCGCTTCCAGCAGCGAATCATGGGTACCGGTATCCAACCAGGCGTAGCCACGTCCCATGATTTCCACAGACAGGCTGTTGCGCTCCAGGTAGATGCGATTCACATCGGTGATTTCCAGCTCGCCACGTGGGGATGGCTTGATGCCCTTGGCGATCTCAACCACGTCTTGGTCATAGAAATACAACCCGGTCACGGCATAGCTGGACTTCGGCTGAGCAGGCTTTTCTTCGAGGCTGATGGCCTTGCCATTGGCATCGAATTCGACCACGCCATAACGCTCCGGGTCATGCACGTGGTAAGCGAACACGCTGGCGCCGCTGGTACGCTTGCCCGCGTTACTCAACAAATGTTGGAAATCGTGGCCGTAGTAGATGTTGTCGCCCAGCACCAGCGCCGATGGATCGTTGCCGATGAAGTCTTCACCAATGATGAACGCCTGCGCCAAGCCATCGGGTGAAGGCTGAACAGCGTAGGAAATATTCAAACCCCACTGCTCCCCGCCACCCAGCAACTGCTCGAAACGCGGCGTGTCCTGCGGAGTCGAGATGATCAGAATGTCCCGAATCCCAGCCAACATGAGCGTGGTCAAAGGGTAATAGATCATCGGCTTGTCGTAGACCGGCAGCAATTGCTTGGAAATTGCCAAGGTCGCCGGATGCAGACGAGTACCCGAACCACCCGCCAGAATGATGCCTTTACGTTTCATTGCCGTTATTTCCCTTGTATTTCCGTCAGCATCCGTGCCACGCCCTGTTGCCATTCAGGAAGCCGCAGGCCGAAAGCTTTCTCAAGTTTATGCGTATCGAGACGCGAATTGGCCGGCCGCTTCGCCGGTGTGGGGTAGGCGTCGGTGGTCAGAGCGTTGACCGCCTCAGCGGGCACCTTCAGCGCCACACCGGCCGCAGCAGCGTGCTCCAGCACAAAACGGGCATAGCCACACCAAGTCGTCTCCCCTGCTGCGGCCAAATGATAGAGCCCAGACAATGCAGCATCGTGGCGGACCGCGACAATAGCGTGCGCAGTTACGTCAGCGATCAGTTCCGCGCCGGTAGGTGCGCCAAACTGGTCATCGATAACGCCCAAGGTGTCGCGCTCCGTGGCCAAGCGCAGCATGGTGCGGGCAAAGTTATTGCCACGTGCCGCGTATACCCAGCAAGTACGGAAGATCAGATGCTTGCAGCCCGAAGCCTGTATCGCCTGCTCACCCGCAAGCTTGCTCTCGCCGTATACGTTGAGCGGCCCTACTTCATCCGTCTCCTGCCAAGGCGTCACGCCCTGCCCGGGGAAGACGTAGTCGGTGGAGTAATGCACCAACAGCGCCCCGGAAGCCGCTGCGGCTTGTGCCAGCACGCCAACGGCCTCGGCGTTGACCCGGAAGGCCTGCTCCCGCTCGGACTCAGCCTTATCCACCGCCGTGTAGGCAGCAGCATTGACGATGACATCCGGCGCCCAGTCCTGAACAGTGCGGGCAAGGCCTGGCAGGTCAGCCAAGTCGCCACAATAGGATTCACTACGGGAATTGAGCGCCAGGACCTCGCCCAACGGCGCCAGGCTTCGCTGCAGCTCCCAGCCAACCTGACCATCTTTGCCTAGCAGCAGGATCTTCATGCATTACGCCCGCTGTAGTTCTTCTCGACCCAGTCACGGTAATTGCCGGATTGCACGTTCTCGACCCACTGCCAGTTATCCAGGTACCACTGCACGGTTTTGCGAATGCCGGTCTCGAAGGTTTCCGCTGGCTTCCAGCCCAGGTCGCGCTCCAGTTTACGAGCATCGATGGCATAACGACGGTCGTGCCCTGGGCGATCGGTCACGAAGGTGATCTGCTCGCTGTAGGCCTTGCCATCCTCACGCGGGCGCAGCTCATCGAGCAAGGCGCAAACGCGATTGACGATCTCCAGGTTCGGCTTCTCGTTCCAGCCGCCGACGTTGTAAACCTCACCCACCTTGCCCGCCTCAAGCACACGGCGGATGGCGCTGCAGTGGTCTTTGACGTACAGCCAATCACGGATCTGCTGGCCATCGCCATATACCGGCAGCGCTTTACCACCCAAGGCGTTGACGATCATCAAGGGGATGAGCTTTTCCGGGAAATGGTACGGGCCGTAATTGTTCGAGCAGTTGGTGGTCAGCACCGGCAGGCCGTAGGTGTGGTGATAGGCACGGACCAGGTGGTCGCTCGCAGCCTTGCTCGCCGAGTACGGGCTGTTGGGCTCGTATTGGTGCTTTTCAGTGAACGCTGGCTCGTCGGCGGCCAGGGAGCCATACACTTCGTCGGTGGAAACGTGCAGGAAGCGGAAAGCCTGCTGAGCATCGCTCTCAAGGCCTTTCCAGTGGCCGCGCACAGCCTCGAGCAGGCGGAAGGTGCCGACGATATTGGTCTGGATGAAATCTTCAGGACCGTGGATCGAGCGGTCCACATGGGATTCGGCGGCGAAATTGATCACCGCTCGCGGCTTGTGCTCGGCCAGCAGGCGCTGCACCAGCTCGAAATCACCGATGTCGCCCTGTACGAACTGGTGCTGGGGGTTTCCTTCCAGGCTCGCGAGGTTCTGCAGGTTGCCTGCGTAGGTGAGCTTGTCTAGGTTGATCACCGGCTCATCCGATTGAGCCACCCAGTCCAGTACGAAATTTGCGCCGATGAAGCCGGCTCCGCCGGTTACCAAGATAGTCATTTTTCAGGTCTTTTCAGTTGTTTCGCGAAAGGGATGACGGGACTTCCTTGCGCCCAAACGTTGGGCAGTCCTGCTGGGGGCCGTCTTCATGTAGCCTCTGAGGGCATCAATGCACATACGTCCGATCATAATTCAGCGGAGGATACAGCTCGCGGGGGCTGAATACCTCACGAGCCGGATTGTACATTGAACGACGTGGGTTTGCTGGCGTACGAAAGGATCCTGAGTCTGTACGCAAGCACAGGCCTGTGAACCAGGCCCGCTTATCGAAGGTGACGCTATCGCAAGTTTGCGTTAGTCAAAAAGATCCGCTTCTGCGAGAAACTTTCCGGCTTTATCCTTTTCGGACAATAGCGGGGAGATCATAGTTGGCCACTGAATTGCAATCTCTGGATCATTCCAGGCCAAGCAGCGCTCATGAGCGGGTGCGTAATAGTCTGTGGTTTTGTATAGAAACTCAGCTGTCTCGGAGAGTACAACAAAACCATGTGCGAAACCCTCCGGGATCCAAAGTTGGTGCTTGTTACTTGCCGATAAATGAACACCGACCCAATGTCCGAACGTAGGAGATGATCGACGCAAATCAACGGCGACGTCGAAGACCTCCCCTTCTACTACTCGGACAAGTTTTCCCTGCGGTTTTTGGATTTGATAATGCAGGCCGCGCAAAACACCTTCGGAAGAGAGAGAGTGGTTATCTTGTACGAAACTTACGGGTCTACCCACGGCGTCTTCGAAGACTCGATGATTAAAACTCTCAAAAAAAAATCCTCGAGCATCGCCAAAGACGCGAGGTTCAAACAAAATAACATCGGGGATGCTCAGTGGCGTTGACTTCACAAAAAATCCTCCCATAGTTAACCCTACCATTTTTTGTAGGAGCAATACTCATCAGACGACGACTTATCGTCTAGCAATTCGAGCGGACAGAGTATGAAACCTGTTAGCACAAATAGTCACTTGCCAACTGCCGCTAATTTTTTTTTGTATGATCGACTGTTGGGACGGCTAACAAAATAGCTACAGGCAACCAAAATACCGTCCAATAATCTCCTGGACGAGTAAAAATTCGCTCAACATCAGTCAACATTGCGATCAAGGCGAACACCAACACTGGAAATGTCAAGCGGACCCAGAAGTTGTCACGAATCATCCAAACTTTATAAAAAACCCCTACCAGCCCTGCAAGCATCAAGCCGAGAGAAACCAAACCACTATCATAAACCTGCTGTAAATACAGGCTATGCGCGTGAGGGGAAATCGATTTGCCGTCTGGCCACAAATATACAAACGGGGTACCTAAACCATGCCCAAAGGCCCAATGCCCCGACATCACTTTAAAGTAATACTCCCAAATTCCACTCCGACCAGAAAGCTGCCGCTTTTCAAACTCAAAAACAACTTGATCCCAAAAAACAATCGTAACCACTATTAGAAGAAGGGAACAAAAAAGCAACCCGAAAACACCACGCTTAGTTTTCTGCAAAAGAACAGAAACGACCCCTCCACCCAACAAAGCAAACCACGCACCTCGCGTACCCGTCATCAACACATAAACTGCCAAAACGGCAAACACCAAAAGCCATAACAACGCAACATTATAATTAGTTCGCCTATCCAAGGACACTCCCAAGGCCCAAAGCGCAATGGACCCATTAAAGATACCAGCGGCAACTGGCCACCCGTAGTTCGCAAAGTCGGCAATCCCCATGCGGTAGATTCGGAACGCCCTGTACTCTAGCGGCCTATTGAGGACCCCATACTGATAAACCAAACTTGCCAGCGCACCAAGAAAAACCACGAACACAGCCGCCATTACAGCACGATACAGCAGTTTTTCATTGCGACTCATAAGCAAGTGAATCGCAATTAAATAAAAACCAATAAATGCCCCGCGCTTAGCTAACGAAAAAACATCACCTTCAGCATCTGAGGACCAAAAAACGCTAAGCGCCACCCACCCTAAGAATAACGCCCATGGCGCATACTGAAAATCCAGCCTAGGCCACTCCCTCATAAATATCTTGCATAGCAAATAAATAAATACAGGCAACAAAAGCCATAGATATACTTGCGTATTTCGGCCACTACCCGACACTATCCATACTTTACCACTAATTTGAATAAAAATACCGATAACTAGCATCCAAAGCATTGCATTTGGCCAACCGCCCCAGATGACACGTGTAGTCCTGGACACCACCCCTCCCTCCAACGGAATGTTACTTTTAATATGCATTCTTATTTACAAAACCCTTGAACACGGTCATAAAAATAATTTTCAAATCAAGCCAGAGGGACCAGTTATCAATATACCAAAGATCATACTCCACTCGCTTCTGCATTTTCTCTAAAGTATCAGTTTCGCCGCGATAACCACTGACCTGCGCCCAACCGGTAATTCCAGGCTTAACTTTATGCCGCTGCATATAGGACTCAACTAAATCTTTATAGTACTCATTATGCGAAAGCGCATGAGGTCGTGGCCCCACAATAGACATACGTCCTTGCAGCACATTGAAAAACTGTGGCAGCTCATCAAGACTAGTCCGCCTTAAAAACGCCCCTACTCGTGTAATGCGCGCATCATTCTTTGTTGCCTGCGTAACACTTCCTGAGCTTTCGCGATGGACAACCATAGAGCGGAATTTATAGACCTTGAAGCACTTGCCATTGATGCCAGTCCTATATTGCTTAAACAACACCGGCCCTGCCGATGTTAGTTTAATTGCTATAGCAATCACCAAACAAATAGGGGCAATCATCAAAGATATTAAAAAACCTAACACCAGATCCTCCAACCGTTTCAATAAGCGCGGCGGACCATCCATAGGACTGCAACTCAAGTCCAAGGAATAAAAACCAGCTATATGGCTGACTTTGTGATTAAGTAAAGGAATATCATCCCATTCAGGAATAAATCGCACAGCCACAGTATGATGGCGCAATGCATACATAATTGAGCGAATACCACCTCCCTCACTTAGAGGCAAACACAACCAGACCTCATGCGCCCCCGACTCATCAACCTTTTCAACTAAACTGTTAAGCCATTCTTCGTTAAGCTCGAATGGCAAGCTGCACACAACTTTAAACCCATACTCATCAAGAGCTTGACCATTACTCAGCTGACTAGCTGAGCTCCCACCTGAGTCTACAAGCAAAACAGCTTTTAGGTTTCGCCCCGAAGCTCTTAGCCGACGAAGCAATAAGAAAACAACAACTCGCAGTAGCAAACTTAACCCACCACCAGCCAACAGCATGGTACTAAACCAAATTCGTGAATAATTCTCTGAGACCTTCAGAAAAAAAGTAAGAGACAGCATAATACCTGCTGCTGCGAACCATCCCGCTAACAACACACTAAATTGACGCAAAAATGCGTAACCACGCTGAGAACCATACACTCCGCCCATTCCCAGGCACAGTACTACCACAATTGCTGTTAGCACCGTCGCATTGTTATAACGACCTGTCATATCCAAACTACCAAAACGGTAGTAATGGGCAAGGAGCCCCGCCGCGAGCACTATAAAAAAATCTAACAGTGCCACAAAAAATGGCACAGGATAACGCTCGGCAAAGGTTGGTTGATAACGAGGAATGGCTTGCATATCCTTTACAAAGGCTCCCACGGAACACGAATGAAAATTAACGACAATGCCTCTCGACTGTCCCGCTCATGGCAGGGTGGTCCCAAATGCCCGTCCCGATAGGCACTCACGGTCGCAGGCAAGAGGCCTGAACCCGACAACCTACCAGAAAAATGAAGATTTCCACAGCACTATGCATGAGGAAAATCGTACGAAAATTCGTAAGCAGCGTTGCCAGCAAACATCGCCACCACTGTAAACTTTCCGCTACCAAACTCTACATCCCGTAAGGCCGATGGGCTTTTCGGGTTTGGCGGCGCGGTTAGGCGTTGTACGAAAAGAGATGTCGCAAACACCGCATGGAACAAGCCAGTGAAACCATGGCGGCATAGCTTTTCGCGAGCTTTGTCAAAGCGTGTCACGATCCGGCGACTCTCTTTCAACCAGCCGAACATGCCCGCGATCATGTTGTGCTGCCGGTACTTGACTCTATCAAACAGTCTGGGCAAGCCGGCTTGGTTTACTCTTCATCGAGCACATCGGGATCACGGGTTGCGTTCGATATTGATCGTAGTAGCGGCGTAGCGCTTCGGCGTCATAACCCTTGTCGGTGAGCAACCATTTGCAGCGCCTACGTAGGCGGCCACGCTGGCTCGATGGAGTGCTGACTTCGTCCAAAAGTGGTTGGGCCTAGCTGATGGAGGAAGTGCAAAGCTGTCTCGTTAGCGTCGCAGAGCATGTGGATTTTACTGCGGAATTTTCGTTGTCAGCCCACCCGGCTTCTTCCGAGTGCGTGGTCCGTTGGTCATTCCGCCCCCTTTCGGCCTGCTCCAGATGAGGCTCGGGTCGCTTTGACTGCCGTTGAGTCAATACACCATGTGTCCAAGTCAATCAGGCCTTGAGCGCTGAGTTTGACGTGTAGGCGCTTGAGCATTTTGTTGAAGGTGTCCAGGTTTCGCCAATCTCGGAAGCGCTGATAAACCGTGGACCAAGGCCCGAACCGCTCCGGCATGTCTCGCCATGCGGCACCGGAGCAAAGCACCCACAGCACGCCATTGAGCAGCAGGCGATCATCAGCTCTTGGGGGTCCGGTATGCCGATGGGCAGTAAAAAGATCGGCGACTATTTCCCAATCTGCGTCGGAAAGTTCGTATCACTTGGGCATCGCAAAATCCTTCGCCTAAAGGCGAGAACTCTACGCAAAATCAGGCTTTCGGCGGCTCTGATGGCGTTTCGAAGGTTTTCATACAGAGCCTAGCTGAGCGTACGGCCGACGAGGCCACATCATCGATCTTAAAGAACAGGAAAAGCTGCTGCTCGACCGACTGTTCAATCGCAAGTCTGAGCAAACCGAGCCTAACACGCCTCAACCGGAGTTGTTCAACGAACCCGAAGGCCACTGAGTACTTGGCGCTGATGATGCCGACGAAGAAGTCGTTGCGTCGACCAAGCAGCGCCGCAAACGCAAACCGCTATCTGCTGAGCTATCACGCATTGAAGTCATTCATGACTTGCCCAAGCACGAACTGACTTGCGCAGTGATTGCCGCAAGCAAGTGATTAGTGAGGAAATCAGCGAAAAGCGCGACACCTGCCGATGCAGATCCGTGTGCTAAAACACGTGCGCAAAGTTTATGCTGCCGTGGTTGCGAAACCGCGCCGGTCACTGCTGACAAGCCGGCTCAATTGAAAAGAGCATGGCCAGTCCCAGCGTGCTGGCCACATTGCTTACCACTAAGTATGTGGATGGCCTGCCGCTGCACCGCTTCGAGACGATGCTGAGCCGACGTAGTATCGAAATCTCCCGGCAAACCTGACCTGGAGTCGCCTGAGCGCTATGGGTCCAAGGCTTGGCTGTTCAGTGACACGCCCAAGTGAGCCACGGCCAGCGGCAGATCTACAACTTGGTCGAAACCTCCAAGATCAACGGCCAAGAGCCCTATATGTGGCTGCGCCACGCACTTGAGCAACTGCCACATGCGTCGTCAGTTGCAGACTACGAAGCACTGCTGCCATGGAGTTGCTCGCCAGAGATTCCACGGTAACCTTGGTTTCTACCTCGCGGTAGGTGGAGTTCATGGATCGTATACCGTGTCCAGCTGTAGAGGTACTTGTGGCAAACGCCGAGTCCCTCGTTTCGTAACGATATAGATTGTGGCGGGATTTCCCGCCACTATTTATTGAAATAGGTTAGCTCAAACTCTGATCGTGAAACGATTGTTAAGATTACTATGTCTGGTGATGTTTTGGCGATAAGGCTTCTGAATGCCAAATCATTTGTTATGATCCCTCCCCAGTGGCGCTGGTATACAGTCTTAAATGTAGATGCGAAAAGAGGGGAGAGGTGAGTCCCGAAAGAGTCTCTCAACCAGAGCACTTTTATGTCGTTTTTTGCGTCGCTGGATGTAACAACAATAGTTGACGATGGTGAGTCTATTCTTTTATTTTTCCCAGAATAAAGAATTGCACCGGACTCAAATGATCGAATAATTATGTTAGAATTATTTTTAGTTGATATTATTGGATCAAAATCTGTGACTTGATTTTCGATAAATAAAAACTTTGATATATCGCCACCTGTCCGATGGGCATTGCTTATGGATATGTCTTTTTGCGCAAGAAAGGTTAGATTTGGATTGTGTGATTTAATGTGTTTTGAAATGGCTTGATAGGCGATCCATGCTCCGGACTCGTTCCAGTGAGAGTCATTTTTGTAATAAAGAGGAATTGGAGATGAGCTCTTTTCGGATGATATCCGGTCATGTAGATGGATTAGCGATTCGTCATGTTGCATGTTAAGGAATGAGCTATAAGGTAGCTTATTATATGGCTTTGCCCAGTTTGGTAGATTCTCAGAGTAAACCTCCTCTTTGTTTGGAGCAATTGTCACATAGAATTTTGCTCCAAAATCTTTCAATATTGTCTCTCGCCATTTTTCGCGCCATGCTTTTCGCGCATCCATCTTCCCTGTAGTCATAAATAGTTTTGAGCGTGAAACGCTCATGCTGTTTGCATATTGATCACCAAGAAATAGCCATCCATTATAGCCAACGACAGCCTGTTTTGGTGATGTGCTATATCCAATACTGTATCTGATAGAATTTAGTAGGCCGGTGTAGTAGTCGGTTGCAAAAGCGTTTTCCTTCAAGCTTTTCCAGCTAAAAGGGTTGGTTATTGCGCCAGTTATAATATTTGTCGCAGGCAAGATAATGGCTATTACAGCGGCAATTGCGACTAAGGCTACAGACTTTACCTTCATATTTGCCTCAGAAATTAAAATAAAGAAATACGGCGGAGGTAGTGGTTAGAGAAGATATCACAGCCATACCTGCCGCAATCCCGGCGACCGTAACGTGCCTCCACTCAACAGGCTTAGAATCCAAATAGATTTGGGATGTATTTTTCATTGAGCAGATAGCTAATGCGGCAACGATGGCGAGCAATTGCGTCAGATAAACAGCTGACTGAGCACTTAGAATACTAGTCACGTAGTCGGCCATGAATCCGAACTTAGAAAGACCAGCAGTAGAGGCGGCGTATACATCATTTGTGAGTGCGCCTTGAAAATCAGTCATACCAGATAAAATTGATTTTGCAACGGACCATTCTGGAGCACGGAAGAATACCCATGCAATGTTTACAAAATTGAAGGTAATGAACCAGGCAATTGGCTTGGGAATCTTAAAACCAAATTTTGACCACGCGCGATGGATGACCAGGGCTGCGCCATGTAGGGCACCCCAAGCTACGAACATCCAGCTTGCACCGTGCCATATTCCTCCGATCAAAAAAGTTAGGAAAAGGTTTAGATAAGTCCTGAATTCACCTTTTCTATTACCTCCAAAAGGTATGTACACATAATCTCGTAGAAAGCGGCTGAGAGTCATATGCCAGCGACGCCAAAAATCTTGGATGTCGAATGCCTTATATGGTGAATTGAAGTTTATTGGCAAGCGAATGTTGAAAAGAAGAGCGGATCCGATAGCCATGTCAGTGTAGCCGCTAAAGTCAAAATACAGTTGAAAAGTGTACGAAAGACTCGTTATCCATGCGAGGTAGAACTCAAATGATCCGGTATGTGCGAATCCTTCGTCAGCCCATACGGCGAACGTATCGGCGATGATAACCTTTTTGAATAGGCCAATGCTGAAAATGTATAGGCCAAATAGTATATTGTTATACCGCTTAAACATATTCCAGCGAGACGCAAACTGAGGCATCATTTCGGCATGATGCACGATTGGTCCAGCAATCTGTTGCGGGAAAAACGAAGCAAACAGAGAGAACGTGAGTAGATCATACTCTTTAGTCTTGCCGTTATAGCTATCTACCAAGTAGGCAATTTTTTGGAATGTCACGAAACTTAATGCGAGAGGCAAAAGAATATGTGTTAAAGGTACATCCGACCCTGTAAGCGCGTTGAAATTTTCAATAAGAAAGTCCGTATATTTGTAGTACCCAAGAAGAATAATATTAAATAACACCCCGACCGTCAGTATAGTTTTCTTTGTAAATTTTGGATGTTTTGGCAGGTCCTTCGATAGAGTTACACCGAATCCATAGTTTATAAGTATTGATGCTAGGAGAATTGGAAGGTAGTAGACATTGAACCAGGCGTAAAAGAAAAGGCTCGCCAAGACAAGCCAGCACCTTCCCAAGGTCACTAGTTTAAGCCGGTTAAGCCAGAAGTATACGAAGAATGATATAGGTAGGAAGAAGAGTATGTACTCGTAGGAACTAAAAAGCACCGTCGATTCCTCAGGTATTGAATTGGCAGCGGCGCGTATCGTGCCACATCTATAAGTAAATGTCTCTGAGTTCACCTAGCGCGGGCTTCTTTTTGCCTGTAGAAACCCCATGGCCAGATTCACCGAAGATCAGGCCGGAGGTATGAACGTGCTCCGGCTTCTTGACCTGATCGTCTTTTCGGAAGAAACGTCGCCCTTCAACGGCAGCGACGACGGCTACAACCTCCTGTGCGGCAGCGGCTTGTTCGACGGCTACCAGGACCAACCATGTCGCCGACAAACGTTCCCCATCAACGGCAAGCTAATGACAAGCGCTGCGGTTGGTCGGTATTAGGTCATCGGAGTGCAATCCATGAACCTCACCTACCGCAAGACAGGGATCAGGTTTACCATGGCATCTTAGACGAGCAATTCCACGGCAGCAGCGTTTCGTAGTCTTCTACCGAAGAAGCATGTGGCATCCACGTTGAATCGCCCCTGGTTTCCTAGACACTCTCCAAGCTCAGAAAATAGCGTTTCTCATACTCTACTGGTGACAGCTGCATAGCACTGCTGTGTCAGCGTTTAGGGTTATAGAACATCTCAATGTAATCGAAAATATCACTTCGGGCTTCGTCACGCGTTGCGTAGGTCTTTCGTCGGATTCGCTCCCGCTTCAAAAGCTGGAAAAAGCTCTCGGCCACGGTATTGTCGTAGCAGTTTCCCCGTCGGCTCATGCTGCTGATCACATTGTTGGCCTTAAGGAAGCTTTTGCCAATCTGAGCTACTGAACTGACTGCCTTGTCTGAGTGAATCATCACTTGCTGCTGTGGCTTGCGTCGCCACACGGCCATCAGCATGGAGTCGATGGCCAGGTCGCTGCTCATCCTGGGTTTCATTGACCAACCAATGACTTGGCGAGAGAACAGATCCAGCACGACCGCCAGGTACAGCCACCCTTCATAGGTGCGGATGTAGGTGATATCGGTCACCCAGACCTTATTCGGCTCACTGACCTTGAACTGCCGGGCCAGATGGTTGGGCGATGCCACTGTTGGTTTTCCGCCATAAAACCCAGTACGACGGCGATACCCCGTTTGCGAACGCAGCCCCTCTGCCTGCATCAAGCGACCGACTCGATTTCGCCCGCATGTCTCTCCCAGCTCACGGTCATCGTGAATTTTGCGGTAGCCGTACACACCTCCGCTTTCGAGCCAAGCATGTTTGATCAAGCCAAGCAGATGGTGATCTTCTTTTGTTCGGGCAGATTGAGGCTTGGCCAACCAAGCGTAGTAGCCGCTGGGTGCACCTTGAGGGTTTGGCAAAGGCGCCGCACCGGGTAATCCGTCGAGTGCTTCTTGATGAAAGCGTACTTCAGCCAGGGGCAACTCACAGAGCAGATACGCGATATCATCTATGCTCACCTCTGATCGCCCGCGCAAACGCCGCAAATAGCTACTCACCGACAACGTCCCCGAAGTACTGCGCCCTTACTGGGATCAGTTGCAACCCGCCATCCCGCTGAACTCGATGAAGTGCGAACCCTAGATCGGCTTACTCCGACTGCTTGATCGCCCAAAATACCAACAACGCAACATCATCGAGTACATGTGTGGGTGGTTGAAAAAGAACCGCCGGATTGTGATACGCTTCGACAAGCTCGCGAAAACTATGTCGTCATCCTATCACTTGCTTGCTCTATGCAGTGTTTGCGACAGAGTTTACATAAATATATTGCCCGCCAAAAATTTAAATAAGCCCTTTGTATCACTTTAACTTCAAATCAAAAACCACTTCGCTCAAAGAGCGCCTCGCAGAAACACAGACTTTATTATGCTCGTCCGGGTAGCCAACAGCTATAACCATTATTATAGTGTGGCTATCTTTTATACAAAGCTTGCTGCGTAATGATTTATCCATTGCTGGTGTTTGACTCCAATTCAAAGGGCAAGTAGCCAATCCTAGCGAATGGAACGCATACATTAAAGACATGGAAAAGAGCCCACCGTCGATCCAGTGCTGGTAATGCTCTCTCCCCGTAAAAAAAGCCCTTAAATCCGCCGCCACCACTAGAACATTAGGGACTTTATCACCGAATGGTTTATTACCATTTTGATGAGACAAAACAACATCTCGCACCATTTTTTCTGATGCATTATATACTGCCCACGCCTGTCGGTTACACACAGAAGGTGTTTTCATAGCAAGGGAAACTGCTCGCTCAATTACGCTTTTAGAAACAGCCTTATCCTTAAATTCCCGCAACGAATATCTTGAGAAAAAGAAATCTTCTGGAGACTGTAGCATACCTCGTAAAAAATCCAAATGCGAGTAATCGATCGCACCATGATCCTCGCCGACCTCGGCATTAATTACTTTCAATCTTTCTTTAATATTTTTTGATCGGATATCCTTTTCATTACCTGGAAGAGAAATAAATTTCTCCAAAACTTTTACCGCCGCAACATCAACGGGACCAATTTCACCGTGGAGGTGCGCAGCTTCAATAAAAGATAATGTATCGAATGCGTTACGCCATCCTGCTGAGGGATTTCGCTCCTTATAACTAAGGCTTTTTTCAAGCCCATGATACCGCATTATTAACCCATAATCTCTTTGAGCTTTATCAGAAAGTTTGCCCGGCCAACCACCATATTTAAAAAATCGAATAAAATCGTATAAAAAACCATTAGCCGTATCGAGCAGACGATAGCAACCTTGTGCATATGGCCTAATTTTTTTCCACATATAATCCTCAGACCTCCTTAATAAATACTCTAGAATTCATAGTTCCTGACACACCTGGAGAGATCATTTAAATTCAAGATCCGATGGGTACCACTTAAATAAAAGATCTTCATACTCTTGGAGTATCTGTTCCCACCTGAAGCGCTCATTAAATCGTACACGGCTACTATTTTTCATTTTAAAATACACTTCTTCGTCAGGAAGCAAATTATCCAAAACCACTGCGCAATCTTTTTCGTCATTGAAATATACTGCTCCAGGCCCAGCCACCCATCTATTAAAGTGGTTATCATGGGCAATTACGGCACATCCAGCTCCTAACGCTTCTACCAACGAAGGATTAGTTCCTCCAACGCGATGGCCATGAAGATAGAATCGGCAATAGAAGCGCAGTGCTTGTACTATGGCGGTATTATAAATAGCTCCCGGAAAGATCACCTCGTCACTTGCGTCAGCCATAACCTTTTGATGGTATGGGTTAACGTCCGGACTAAAATTCCCCAACACAACAAGTTTATGATTTCGCCTTTGGGAGCTAAACGCCCGAACCATCTCCACAAATGAATTTTCTGGTTCAGGACGTGCGATAATTACTGAAAATTTGTGGGGCTCTAATCCATATACCCCTAGTAAATTCACGTTAGCGGTATTTATCTCATCACCGCCATATGGAATCATAGTTATTTTCTGTTTCGAAACTCGCGTAGCGAGATGCTCAAAAATTTTAGGATGATCGGCAACTAAGTGGCTTCCTCCCCAGCAGCCGATTCGTTCATTCAGCCAGAACCAAGACTTTGCAATCCTCCCCCACTTCCCACGCTTCCATTCTATACCGTCCATATTAATTATATTAACTTGCCGCCAAACTCTTTGCATCAAATTGAATACAGCTGTGTTATAACCAAGCGTCAAGAATAAGCCTTGGTGTTTAAGTGCATCGCATGTGGCAAGAAAATCAAAAACGACTGTACCCAACGCACCATTTTGACGGACTGGAATATGAATACGTTTGACTCCGCTCCATACACTTTCCCATTTCGCCCCAGCTCCCTCCTCCTGACAGTACACCGTTACATCCCACCCCCGTGCAACAAGAAACAAACATAGTTTTTCTGCAAACGTTTCAAACCCGCCGTGTTGAGCAGGTACGCCGCGAATTCCAAGTATATAAAGTTTTTTATTCAAAATAATAACCTATTGATCAATAACGTCAATCATACGCTTATTAAACTCAGCCAACTCAAAATCTTGTGCCCGTCGAACCGCATGCCGAGACATATTTTCATAGAGATTTGAGTCCTCCGCAAGCCTGGAAATAGCTGAACAAATTTCTTCAACTTCATAGCATGAAATTAGATATCCCTCCTGTCCATCTGAAATCAACTCAGCAGGCCCACCAACCGGAGGAACAATTACAGGTAATCCTTTGGCCATAGCTTCTATTATCGTAAGCCCGAAAGTTTCTATCCACTCATCCGGTCTAGAAAGATTTAAAAGCAACGAAGCCGAATTATAAAATGGCTCCATATTAGATTGCCGAGATATCAATCTCATATTTTCTGGAGGCGGTACCGTCAGGCAGAAATTCTCTATTTCTTCGGCAGTCGCATTAAGTACTAAGGTGAAGGTCAAAATCGGATTACCTAGAAGCTTTTCGGCAACACTAAAAAACTCTAAGACTCCTTTATATTTTTTTAATGAACAAACCATCAATATGTTAAAAATTTCATTATTTTTTCTTCTGCACGGCGCCACCGTTGTGCTCAATGCATTATGCACAACATATTGAGGAATATTCTCAAATGCCTCAGCATTCTTCAAATAATTTGAAACAAATAATATTTTACCAGCCGTAATTTTAATAATTAACCGTAAAAAACGCTTCAAAAGTAAAGGTCTAATAGACGTTTCATGTACATGATAAACTACCGTCTTCCCCATTATTTTTGCCGCAAGTGCAGCACCAAACGGCATCATAGTATTCACATAAAAAATAGCATCTACTTTTAAATAACGAAAGCAATAGAAAAACAAATGAACCTGCGAAATCATATAAAAAAACAAAGTTACGAATTTGTTTTCAGATCGCTTATAAAAAATAGTACGTTTAGTCCCTGGCACACCATCCAAAAAACCATATGAATGGCAACTCGTTAATGTCTCAACGTTATAGCCGGCATTAAAAATAGCGTTAATCACTTGCGAGAGCACCCTAGGGCTACCGCTTCGATCATTGAAAAGATGTATAAAAACTATATTACGCAAGATTATACTCCTTCACTTTATATTTTTTTGCAGCCATCAAACAAAACATAATAACCCAATAAAGCCAAAAACTTACCGAAAGATACTCCTGCGTCATAAACTGAACAAAAAATAAATAATAGAGTGAAAAAAAACCTAGAAACCATGAACGCTTATATAAATAGCCAATCCACAGAATTGACAACACCCCCACAAGAAATAAGCCAACAAGCCCAAATTTAATTAGCAAGTAAAAAGGACCACTTTCAACATAGGTAAAATATCTACCATGCATAAAGAAATAGTCCCCCACGTAAAACGGTCGTCCGAACAAAACATGCCTTATTTCTTGCCCCCACCAAAAGTCTAACAAATTGTCTATCATCATAAATCGGGACTGTACGGTTCCGAAAGCCAACATGACATCCGAGTAGAATAGAAAAACTGGCAAGCTAATAATACCCAATAGTAAAAAGGCATATAGCACTCTACGTCCCCCCCAAAACAAAAGTAGGACGGGGGTAAACAAAAGCCAAACACGATTAAGAGAGGCAAATATTGCAACCAGTGAAATAAACAAACTAAACAAAAAATACGGTTTCCCAATTATTCCATATTTTCTCAACCAAACTATTGCAATACAATTTAGCATCGCTATAGAGCCAAATACTTGTTGAGTTGTAGAAAACGAAATGGCCGCATACACATCCGCCATTTGTTTACCGTATAACGGCTTTACAAAGAAAACCTCCCCCGTAAGTACTGAGTAACACCACGCTGCGACCCCAAACAAAATATAAACGAACGAGCTTATTATAAATGCTTGCAATAAAACCCTATATCCTTGGGTAACATATGGGATAAGGAAAACAATGCCCGTCATGAAAAAAATTATAAGATAAGAATCGAAACCCTGAATTTCAAACTCATCAATTGAGATTAAATAAGAGAGAAGGAACGAGAGCAACACTATAAAAAAAGGTAGCAAACTGACTCGAAAACTGCCTCGATATGGTAATAATACAACCACGATCACACAGAAAGCAACGAAGCCAATTTTATCGACCGGCATATTGAAAAGAGTGTTAGTCATACTTAAAAAAAGCATGGCTACTAAAAGCATATACACCATCGGTTTAGCTCGTTCGTTCTCTCTATTCACTATCACTCTCTCATTGCCTTATCTAAATACTTAAAAGTTTCTATTCTCAGAGCCTCGAGCTTATTTTCGACACCAGTGAAATCTGGCGTGAGCTTTAAAAGCTCATCAATAGAGTCTATTGAGTCTATCATTCGATTGCGTAAACCTACCGAATCTAGGAGACTCTGTATTCTGTTAACTCCCGACTCCGGAGGAAGAGTAATAAAAGGAACTGCAAAATTTACCGCAAATGCTGTCCCGTGAAATGAATTAGTTAAAACAAACGAAGATCCAGCTATTAGCTTAACATAGTCTTCCGGGCTTGCATCCATTACATGACGATCACATTTAAATCCAATAAATGGATCTTGATCAATGACTACTACTTTCAACCCTAGCTGCATTGATATTTTATCAATAGCCCTACATATGAAATCAGTCTTCTTCAGCGTATATACAAATATATATTTCTCTCTTTCATCCGCCTCCACACCCAACAAGTCAAACCATTGAACTTTATCAAGCAGCAGTGTAGGATCCAATGTGTTTACCACCTCACGATCCAATTCAACTGATAATTCTTCTGCCAAATCTTTCTCTCTTACTGCAATATGAGAGAAGCTAGATAGTTTTTTCTTAAACTCGGCAAGCCCTTTGCCGGAATATCTAAAGGACCCCATACTAGAAGAAAGAGATATCTTCTTACCATCAGCAAATTCTAAAACATAGTTAAAGTCTTGAGCGCCCACGATATTTGGATTCCAAATTTGATCACTTCCGCAAACGAAAACATCAAACTTGCTGGCAGCCGCTTTAAGATCCCTAACAGTTCCTATAGGCCGAGATAATTTATAGTACCTATAAATAAACTTCTTAAATTTTGATATCAGCCTTTTCCTAGGAAAAAATCTTACAATATCCTTACCTACTCTTAAGAAGTCCCTTATCCCAAAGCCTAACCGTAGAACATTGAGAGTCTTCCCAAGATCTTTAGTTTTATAGTCCAATATGGTTACTTCACCATATCTCGAAAGGACCGCTTGAGTGGCAGCTGCTTGCAAACATCCGCCATAGCTATTAGCATAATGTATAGTTATCAAAGCAATTTTCACTACTCCCCTCCACAGTTATAACCATGTCAATTAACCTTAATTAGTCTCTCTTAAAAAGCGAAACGCTCCTTGGCCAAACTTTCCAAAAGACACCCTATTCTAATTCTTGAATATAAAAACACTTCTATTAGCACCGTATAGATACAGGCACAATAGCAGAAGATTACTAATTACTGTCGTAACTGCTGCCCCCTCAGCTCCCCAGGCTGGAATACAAAGTAGGTTCAACAAAACATTAATCACAGCGACCAAAAGCATATATTTTACTTTTTCGAGCATATGCTCTTGCGTAACCAAGACCGAACCTGCACTCAGCGCGAGAAAAATTATAGGAGCTGATAACGCCAATATATTCAGTAGACTACTGGAATTTTTATATTCTTCGCCAAACAGGAACGCAATACCCCATTCACCCAAAAGCCACAGCACGACGGTGGAAATACACCCTAAAATAAGCATATATCGACTGCCTAATTTATAAACTTTGTAGAGTTTCTCAAGATCATAATTTGACCACCTATGAATTTTTGGCATCAAAAACTTTTGATAAACCATAGAAGGCAATAAATAAACCGCCGTCATAATGATAAAAGCAATATTATATTCACCAGCCGCTTTATCACCGGTAAAATATTGTATCATGACAATATCACTTTGATAATAAATCAAATGTGCAAAGGCTCCAACACCAAAAGGCCAACATGCCTTGATGACATCTTTTATGGTTACCCCCACCCCATCAATATACTTATAGTAGTCTTGCCCTTTTACAAGTTGAACTCCACTAGTCGCCATTCCTCGCAAATATCTAAGCCCAAAAAGAGACGCAAGCAACGAAACTGCCGAATAACTTATTGCCACATATATAGCCTCAGCACTTTCGCGAACCGTATACACAACCAAACATATCAGTAAAAAACGGCCAAGGTGAGGTAAAAATTGCCATATCGATAAATTTAAATACCTTTCCTCTAACTGTAATCGGGCACTCACCAACTCCAAAAAGACCTGTCCGAATATATAGGTACTCATAATTAACAATAGCACTCTATTCAATGCATCATGATCGATTAAAATCGCCCATAGGACAATAAAAAATATAGTTAATGCAGTAGAGCATATAGAAAAAATAAAAGACGGCCTAACCCAACGCTTACCCGCTTCTCCTTCTAATCCAAACACTTTCAGCCACATCGGCGCTATACCAAATCCAGCAAGCGGCGTCAATAGCGCAACTGTACCAAAAGCAGATGAGAATGCGCCATACTCATTAACTCCTAGATTTCGAGCCAGTAAGATTTGCGTCAAAAATGCAAGTCCGGCCCCTGCTAAAGAGCTAAAGCCCAAAAGAGATAGCGTTTTGATAATGTATTTTTTTGCCACTGTAAATTAACACTCAACAGTCTAGTTAAACCTACACGTGAAAAGCCTAGAATCACTTAAGCTTGTATACCACACAGCAATACAAGAATCACCTCTAGAGAGCGCATCCATCGCTTCATGAAACCGTCAAGCTGCCCGCATGGCACAAACCATGGGTGCTAGATAGTAGCATTTTTTTATAAAAAAATCTCTAGCAACACAGAGTTTACTTGACCTTCCGAAAATTATAATTAACGGTTTTAAGGGCCTGGATACTTAGGTAGGAAACATTGGAATAGCACTATTGCAGCGCTGTATCAGGCAAAAATTATAAGAAACATGACCCCTGAAGAGTGGTAGTTGTTTGTATTTAGCCCTCCTCAAAATAGATTTCAGAGGCGGGCTAAAGGGAATATCATCCTATGATCTCTAGGTGCTTAGAACCATAATTGTCCTATCACCCGAAAGCAATCGGCGATTTATTTTCGGAGCTAATGATTTGGAGCCGCCCAAGCTCTGAATAGTTTGATCCTTTTCGTCGGACTATCAATAAAGCACGAACCAGTGCCAGGAGAATTCCGATAAACACCCCGAAAGTCATTCCCGAGATAAGAATAAGAGTTTTCTTAGGCCAGACTGGATTGACTGGATCGGCAGCAAGACGATCTATATTAACCAATTGGAGCTTACTCATATCAGTCGAAATCGCAGCAAGTCGTAGGCGCTCAGCTCTTAACGGTTCAATCCCTTTAAGAAATAGTTCTTCATTTTGACGTGAACGCAAAATCTGAACGTTTCGGTTATTTTCTAAGAGCGAGAGTTCCTTACGGATTTCTGCGATTCGAGAATCAACAAAGTCATCAGATGTACGCTTACGTAATGCTCGCTGCTCAGCCTCCAACGCTTCAGTCCCCATAAAATAAAGTGGCAACTGTTGATTGATTACTTCGGTACGAATAACGTTCCCTGATGATTCAGACTGCCCCATAATTGAAGGTGTCGATGGTCTTTTTAGACCAAGAGAGTGCGCGATTGAAATCGCCTCACTGAGCTGAGCAATGCGATTTTCTCGACGAATCTTTAGCTGCAATCGCAATGCTTTTAGCTCGTCATTTAATTTTGCACGCTTGAGTGAGTCTGCCTCTAAAAGTCGCGCTACTCGCCCATCCTTATTAGCTACGTAGTCGATATGAAGAACTTCCAATTCAGCATCGACTTCTTTTATGCGGTTCCGGACAAGAACCTCTAAATCCTTCGAAATCTGTTTTCGCTCACTTTCAATTGCATACTGAACCAACCCATTAAGCACTGACTTCCCATCGAGCCCCTCAGGGTAACGCATATCCAGACCAATGAATGGCTTCAACGAATCAATCTTTTTAGGATTCGGTTGAATAAGCTTTAGTGCCTTAGAATTAAAGTCCTCGAATGCTTGCTCTAGAGTATGCCCATCTCGCATAAATGCCGCTTGCAAAGAAGGATTAGAGCGAAAATAGCCTAATCGAGTATCATAAGAGTCAAGTGCTGAACCAACGCGTTTAAGTGCTGCATTAGGAGGTAAAGAGTAAATCTTTGTCCTATTCAGCTCATCTAGGTCATTAATAGCAGCCGGGCGCAGCATAGTACTGACCTCATATTCAGGCGTCACACTGAATACATAAATCGCCGCAAGTACTCCACAGGACGCCGCTACCAGTCCAACTAGTAGTTTCTGTCGCCAAACAGATCGAAACAACGCGAACACGTCGATTTCGTCGTAATGAGTAACATGCGGGTTAGAAGTCATACTAGTCACATCATTGCCTGTCTGTTTATCAGTGTGAGTTACCTAACCTGACAGGACCAGTCATCTTGCTATCATTGTGCGATAGCTAATTCGAGCAGCTGAACCATCCCTGTCCGGTGCGGACGAAGGCGCTATTGTGACAGCTCGGACCGCAAGACACCAGCATAATGCTATCGATTTGCTATCTCTAAGGAACCTCCGAACAAGTCGCCCAGCAACTGCCAATGGGCGACTTTCGCCCTCAGAAAAGCTCGATTTGGAGGCGCTGATTATTGAAAAGCCAGGGCAAGACCCTGGTCATCAGGCCTTACGGGCGCACCTCTCTCGCAGCAGTCAATAAATGCCGGCGCACCATCCACAGATTCGACAGCGCACACAGCGTGGTCAGTTGAGCCGTGTTCTTGGCCAAGCCATGGAAGCGGGTCGTCACATAACCGAACTGGCGCTTGATCACGCGAAAGGAATGCTCGACTTTCGCCCGTGTCCGCGCTTTGACCTTCTCGATCTGACGTTTGGCTTTGTAGAGAACACTGCGTTTGCTTAAGTACTTGTAGGTACTGCGGCGGGCTGCGATCTGCCAGATCACTCGCCGCCCTTCATGCTCTGGCCTTTTCTCCACGCCGGTGTAGCCTGCATCGGCGCATACGACGTTTTCATTGCCATGCAACAACTGAGCGACTTCCGTCACGTCAGCCACATTCGCTGCGGTGCCGTGGACATGATGCACCAGACCCGACTCAGCATCGGCACCGATATGCGCCTTCATGCCGAAGAAGTACTGGTTGCCTTTCTTTGTCTGATGCATTTCCGGATCGCGCTTGCCTTCCTTGTTCTTGGTCGAACTGGGCGCATGGATGATGGTGGCGTCGACAATCGTGCCCTGACGCAACGACAGGTCTTTGTCTTGCAGGTAGTTGTTGATAGTTTCCAGAATTCCTGCCGCAAGCTGATGCTTCTCCAGCAAGTGCCGAAAATTCATGATCGTCGTGTCTTCGGGAATCGGCGCGCTGAGCGTCAGTCGTGCAAACTGGCGCATCGAAGTGATTTCGTACAGTGCTTCTTCCGTGGCCGGATCGCTCAGCGAAAACCAGTTCTGCAGCAGGTGAATACGCAACATGATTTCCAGTGGGTACGGCTTGCGACCACCGCCGGTCTTTGGGTAATACGGCTCGATCAATGCCACCAAACCGCTCCACGGTACGACCTGCTCCATCTCGGCCAGGAAGCGCTCACAGCGGGTTTGCTTGCGCTTACCGGCGTACTCGAAATCGGAAAAGCTCATCTGACTCATGGGTAAGGTGGGGCGGCTGAACGGAGGGCTATTTCAGCACAGGTCGAGCGGCTCGTGCTGACTAGATCGGAGAATCCCTAGACGGCCTTGGGTGGTCTACGCGTGATTAATGCTGACATAATCTGTCGCAAAAACGCAGCCAAAATCCCAAAAGTGAGGCCAATTATCGTGCCAAGCGCAATAATGATAGCTTTCTGAGGCTTGATCGGCTTGTCAGGCGACTCGATAGCGCCGTCTTGCCGGTAAACCTGGACCACATTGGGATTTATCTGCAACGATCGATAGAACGCCAATGCCTCTTGCCGCTGACGAAGGTTCTTGACAAACGGATCGTCGGATACTCGCTTACGCAGATTCTCGATTTCGGCTTCCAATGCCTTTGTCCCGCGCATGTACATCAACGAACCGTCCATACCCGCCGAAACCTCGCTTGATAAGCTATTGGAGATTATCGGAGGTTTTTCTAGACCAATTGACTTCGCCACTCGCAATGCTTCTGACAGCTGAACAATTTGATCCTCTCGTTGTTTTCGCGCGCTCTCCAGTTCTGCGGTAATTTGCTGCTCTATATTATTTGCTTTGATAGTGGCATCAGCCTTTACATCCTTAACAACTTCGTTTCTAGCACGCCGTCCAGCCATCTCTAAATAACGAACAACCCATTCCGCTGCTTGCTGAGGGTCAGCCACATTAGCTATCACATAGTAGCGATCTGAGGATTCTTTAGATGCTAGGCCTAGCGATAATACATCTTGAAACCGGCCATATAGTTCATCTTGAGATCCTGTACGCTCGTCCTCTGTCAGGCTTGGCAGATAGATACCTCGAAAAAACTCACGCCGAAGCGATTCCGACTGAAGGTTCCTAAGATAAATATCATAAACATCCTTCACTGTAAGCATATTCAGCTCAGAGCTTCCACCACGCCCATAATTCAATTGGGCGATGTCATTCTGAGTAGGCGGCTGAACAAAAACCTTCGCCTCATACACAGGCTTGGCCAGAAACGCATACGCCACCGCAATCGCCGTCACGACTACAGTCGTCACGATGATCAACACCTTCTGCTTCCACAGCCCCTCGATCAGCTCGAAGAGGTCAATCTCGTCACCAGTACTACTCAGGCGCTCAGGTTCGTTGCGCATCTATTCTGTTTTTCCTTGGGTCACGTCTATCCGCATGCTCCGGTAGCCCATCAACCGACCGACCGTCCGTCGGTGGCGCAAGCCACTCAATTGAAGCGTAGCGTCATTTTGCCAACACGCTCAAGAACCGCCTTACGCCTTAAGCATTAATCAGCAGTAGAGGGAACCCGACCAAAGAAGTTCCCTGCTTTCCGACCAAAATTCACCTTGCCGCCAAACGGCGTTCACGGAATTGTGACGTCCGCCTCATACCCCAGCTCCTCGTAACGCCGCCGCAAGGCTCGGGCCAAGGCCTGCTTCGCCCTCCCCTCTCCATGCACCAGCACCACTCGCCTCGCGGGCTGGCCCTGGCCGAGGGCAAACCGTAGCAACCCTGCCTGGTCCGCGTGCGCGGAATACCCGTCGAGTGTCATTACCTTCGCACGTATCTCATAACGCACTTGATCCAACTCGACCCATGCCGTCCTGTCCGCGCCACTGCTCGCCTGGATCACCGCACCTGGTGTACCTCTGGCCTGGTAGCCCACGAACATCACCTCATGCCGCGGATCCTCGAGCATGGTCTTGAGGTAATTGACGATCCGCCCACCCGAGCACATGCCATTGCCGGCGATAACGATGGCGGGTCGGCCGGTGCTCTTGAGGTAGTTGACCACCTGTTGGTGCTTGGCATGGGTATCGATGCAGATCAGTTGGCGGAAACCCAATGGCTTGCGGCCTTCGCCCAGGCGTTGCCTGGCTTCGGTGTTCCAGTAGTCGTGCAGCTCGCGGTAGGCCTGGGTCACGCGCTGGGCCAAGGGGGAGTCGAGGATGAAGGGGAGCTGGGACCAATCCAGCGGGTCGGTACCGGGCTTTTCTTCATCGGTCAGCAGCGCTTTGCGGTGGAGGATGTCTTCCAGCTCGTAGAGCAGCTCTTGTGTTCGGCCGAGGCTGAATGCCGGGATAAGGATGGTGCCTTGGTCCGCGAGGGCGCGGTCGATGGCGGATTCCAGGCGTTGTTGGCGTTCGCTGCGGTCTGGGTGCAGGCGGTCGCCGTAGGTGCTTTCGAGCACCAGGATGTCGGCGCGCTCGGGTGGCTGTAGCGGGCGTAGCAGTGGGCTGTCGGGGGCGCCGAGGTCGCCTGAGAAGACGACGCGGGTATGAGTGGCTTGCTTGGGGTAGTGGACATCGCACTCGACATAGGCCGAACCCAGCAGGTGCCCGGCGCGTTGGAGGCGGATGCGGCATTCGAGGCTGGGGGTTTGGGTGATGGTGTGCCATTGGTCGAAGGGTAGCGGGACGACCAGGCGGTTCAGCAGGTCCAGGTAGCGGGCGATCTGTGCGGGTTCGCTGGAGATGCCGAGGCGGTAGGCGTCTTCGAGGATCAGCGGCAGGAGTTTTGCGGAGGGCTCGCTGCACAGGATCGGGCCTCGGTAGCCGGTGGCCAGGAGTGCGGGGATGCGGCCGACGTGGTCGAGGTGGACGTGGGTGATGACCAGGGCCTGGATGCCGGTGATGGCGAAATCGAGGGGGGTGGTTTGGCTGTTGGGGGTGGCGTCGGTGCCTTGTTCCAGGCCGCAGTCGATCAACAGGCTGTTGGTGGTGTCGAGGTGGAGTTGGTGGCAGGAACCGGTGACGCCGCGGGTGGCGCCGTGGTGTGAGAGGTTGGGGTAATCCATGCCGGTGGGCCTTCCCTGTGCGGATTGGAATTGGGTATTAGCCCATGCGGTTTGGAGGGAGTTACAGGGTAGGCTTCCTACATGAGTGTAGGAAATATCTGGTTGGTGAGTGGGTTGTGGAGGCTTGGGGGAATGCTGGGGGGCGCTTTGCGCCCCTTTCGCGGCACAAGGCCGCTCCTACAGGGATCGCGGCGACTGGCAGATCGGGGTTGGTTGCAGAAATGCGGTGTATGGCACGGTTTTGCCGGTGATCGCGGGGCAAGGCCCTCCCACAGATTGTCAGTTACCGGAGAGGGCAGCCTGGCGGGCGGAGGCGCGGATCTTGCGCTTGCTGCGCAGCACGCCGTAGGCACCGAGCAAGGGGCCGACGGCGAGGCCGATGACCAGGGCGGCGATGACCAGCACGGCTACCGGCACGGCGGGGGCGGCCCAGCCGAACAGGACCAGGGAGACGCTTTGCTGATTCTCCAGCACGAAGAACAGCACCACGGCTGCCAGCAGCAACACGAACAACGCCGCCACGGCGCGCTTGAGGTTACGCATCAGACTGCTCCTTCTGCCCTTCAGGTGTGGGCGTGTTCTTCTTCGTTGACCCGGTCGCGCAATTCCTTGCCGGGCTTGAAGTGCGGGACGTACTTGCCTTCAAGGCTCACCGATTGGCCGGTCTTTGGGTTGCGACCTACGCGGGGTGAGCGGTAGTGCAAGGAAAAGCTGCCAAAGCCACGGATCTCGATGCGATCGCCGGTGGCCAGGCACTGGGACATCTGTTCAAGCATGGTCTTGATGGCCAACTCCACGTCCTTGGACGAGAGCAGCCCTTGATGGGTGACAATACGTTCGATCAGCTCCGACTTCGTCATATTTTTCCCTTCGTTATCAAGCAGCTAGATCATTGCTTAACCAGTTTGTAGCACGCTCTGAAAGATTTGAACAGGGTGGATCTTGACTTAATAAAAAAATTCAAGAATGGAGGGTATGGCTTAAGCGGGCGCGGGGGATTTGGAATCGAGCGCCGCCCGCGCGGCGCATCGCGAGCTGCGCTCGCTCCTACGTTTGTTTCGAGCCAGTTCATCCTGGAGGATTTTCGCGCGGACGCCTTGGGGCCTGACGCAAGATCGTGTCGTACGAACCAGGCGGTCGCGCGCGTCTGCCACAGGCGTTACTGGCCCGAAACAAACGTAGCGAGCGCAGCTCGCGATGCGCCGCGCGGGCGGCGCTCGATTTGCGCAACACCGCAAAACCCACGCCAGCCATTCCGGCCCACCCCGCAACCTTATGCCAAGCATGCGTTGTTACATCCGATCTTATTTACAAGCAGCAACCCTTTATCGGATCGAGGGCTGCACGGGCTGACTACGCTAACCGAGCACATACTCACCCAAGGATGAACCAATGCCCAACCCTCACGGCTGCAGGCTACGCCGCGCAAGATGCTCGGTGCCAGGTAGGCTCTACATGCTAACTACAGTCACCCACCACCGTCGGCCTTTATTTCACAACCTCCGTTTTGCTCGATTGGTCATTCAGCACCTTCGTTACGCGGAAGAACAGCACCACTGCCGCTCGCTGACCTGGGTCGTGATGCCAGACCATGTGCATTGGTTGATTGAATTGAAAGAAGTGACGCTTGGAACACTCATGCAACGCTTCAAATGCCAGTCCAGCAATGCACTGCACAAGGCTGGGGCAAAAGGGGGGCCGGTCTGGCAGGCAGGCTATTACGACCGGGCCTTGCGCCGGGACGAGGATGTTTGCAAGGTCGCAAGGTACATCGTTGCCAATCCGGTAAGGGCGGGGCTGGTGGCTACGGTTGGGGAGTATCCACATTGGGATGCGGTGTGGCTTTAGAGGTGTGGCGGTAGAGGTAGGCGGTAGAGGGGCGGCGCCTGGGAGATCGAGCGCCGCCCGCGCGGCGCATCGCGAGCTGCGCTCGCTTACGTTTGTTTCGGGCGAAGTATTCCTATGGAATTTTCGCGCGGACGTTTTGGGGCTTGACGCAAGATCGTGTCGTACGAACCAGGCGGTCGCGCGCGTCTGCCACAGGCGTTACTGGCCCGAAACAAACGTAGGAGCGAGCGCAGCTCGCGATGCGCCGCGCGGGCGGCGCTCGATCTCACCGGCGACCAATCCCTCACGGCGAACACCTCTCCGCCATCACGCCATCTCGCCACCCACACCAATAAAAAAAAGGGCGACCCGAAGGTCGCCCCTTTTTTACCGATCAAACAGAACTCAGTTCTGCTTGGCCATCGCTTCGCGCAGCAGCGCGGCCATGGTGGTGTCGGCAGCAGCTTCCGGAGCGTTTTTCAGGCTCTGGATAGCTTCGCGCTCTTCAGCATCGTCCTTCGACTTGATGGACAGGCTGATGACGCGGGACTTGCGGTCAACGCTGATGATCTTGGCTTCGATCTCGTCGCCTTCCTTCAGGACGTTACGCGCGTCTTCAACGCGGTCACGGCTGATTTCGGAAGCCTTCAGAGTAGCTTCGATGTCGTCGGCCAGGGTGACGATGGCGCCTTTGGCGTCAACTTCCTTGACGGTACCCTTGACGATAGCGCCCTTGTCGTTCAGAGCAACGAAGTTGGAGAACGGATCGTCTTCCAGTTGCTTGATACCCAGGGAGATACGCTCGCGCTCTGGGTCGACCGACAGGATGACGGTTTCCAGCTCGTCGCCCTTCTTGAAGCGACGTACGGCTTCTTCGCCGGACTCGTTCCAGGAGATGTCGGACAGGTGAACCAGGCCGTCGATGCCGCCGTCCAGGCCAATGAAGATACCGAAGTCGGTGATCGACTTGATGGTACCGGTGATCTTGTCACCCTTGTTGAACTGGCTGGAGAAGTCTTCCCATGGGTTGGACTTGCACTGCTTGATGCCCAGGGAGATACGACGACGCTCTTCGTCGATGTCCAGAACCATGACTTCCACTTCGTCGCCAACCTGAACGACTTTCGACGGGTGGATGTTCTTGTTGGTCCAGTCCATTTCGGAAACGTGTACCAGACCTTCAACGCCTTCTTCCAGCTCAGCGAAGCAGCCGTAGTCGGTCAGGTTGGTCACGCGAGCCTGTACGCGGGTACCTTCTGGGTAGCGGGCAGTGATAGCTACCCACGGATCTTCGCCCATCTGCTTCAGACCCAGGGAAACGCGGTTGCGCTCACGGTCGAACTTCAGGACGCGAACGTCGACTTCGTCACCAACGTTGACGATTTCCGACGGGTGCTTGATGCGCTTCCAAGCCATGTCGGTGATGTGCAGCAGGCCGTCGATACCGCCCAGGTCCACGAAGGCGCCGTAGTCGGTGAGGTTCTTGACGATACCCTTGACCTGTTGGCCTTCCTGCAGGGTTTCCAGCAGGGCTTCGCGCTCGGCGCTGTTCTCGGCTTCCAGCACGCTGCGACGGGAAACGACAACGTTGTTGCGCTTCTGGTCCAGCTTGATGACCTTGAACTCCAGCTCTTTGCCTTCCAGGTGGGTGGTGTCGCGCACAGGGCGGACATCGACCAGGGAGCCCGGCAGGAACGCACGGATGCCGTTAACGTCGACAGTGAAGCCGCCCTTAACCTTACCGTTGATAACGCCCTTGACCACTTCTTCGGCGGCGAAAGCTGCTTCCAGAACAATCCAGCACTCGGCGCGCTTGGCTTTTTCACGGGACAGCTTGGTTTCGCCAAAGCCGTCTTCGACCGCGTCCAGCGCAACGTGAACTTCGTCACCGACCTTGATGGTCAGCTCGCCAGCTTCGTTGATGAACTGCTCGAGCGGGATGACGCCCTCGGACTTCAGGCCAGCGTGAACGGTAACCCAGTCGCCGTCGATGTCGACAACGATACCGGTGATGATCGCGCCCGGCTGAAGATTGAGGGTTTTCAGGCTTTCTTCAAAGAGTTCTGCAAAGCTTTCGCTCATTTTAATTCCTGTAGATTCGGGCGAAACAGACGCCCATCGCCACATTCCAGACAATGTGGGTTTCGTTCATATAAAGGCAAGCCGGCAGGACGTTGACTGGTGACCCTGCCTGCTTCCCTGGTTATCAGAGCAGATCGCGCTGGGCGAGCTCGCTCCTGATACGTTGCAACACCTGCTCGATGGACAACTCGGTGGAGTCCAGCTGGATGGCATCGGCCGCTGGTTTCAACGGGGCCACCGCACGCTGGGTGTCGCGCTCATCGCGCGCACGGATCTCATCCAGCAGACTCGCCAGACTAACATCATCGCCTTTGCCCTTCAACTGCAAATAACGACGTCGTGCGCGCTCCTCCGCACTGGCGGTGAGGAACACTTTCAAGGGCGCGTCCGGGAACACCACGGTGCCCATGTCGCGACCATCGGCGATCAGCCCGGGAGCTTCGCGGAAGGCGCGTTGGCGCTGCAGCAGCGCTTCGCGCACCGCCGGCAGGGAGGCGACCATGGAGGCGCCGGCGCCGACTGTTTCGGTGCGGATCACGTTGCTGACATCCTCACCCTCGAGGATGATCTGTTGAAGCTTACCCGGTTCGGCAGCGATGAACTGCACATCCAGATGGGCGGCCAGAGCCTTGAGCAGCTCTTCGTTGGTCAGGTCGACGCCGTGGTTGGTGGCGTTGAAGGCCAGCAGGCGGTACAGGGCGCCGGAGTCCAGCAGCCGCCAGCCCAGCTCGCGGGCGAGGATGCCGGCAACGGTGCCCTTGCCCGAGCCGCTTGGCCCATCGATGGTGATGACCGGCACTTGGGAACTCACGACTTGCCCTCTTCTGCGACGCGGATGCCGACTTCGGCGCACAGCGCCAGGAAGTTGGGGAACGAGGTCGCGACGTTGGCGCAGTCATGGATGCGGATCGGCGCACTGGCGCGCAGCGAAGCGACGCTGAAGGCCATGGCGATGCGGTGGTCGCCGTGGCCATGCACCTCGCCGCCGCCGATCTGGCCGCCGTCGATGATGATGCCGTCCGGGGTCGGCTGGCACTTCACGCCCAGGGTCAGCAGGCCATCGGCCATGACCTGGATGCGGTCCGATTCCTTGACCCGCAGCTCCTCGGCACCACGCAGCACGGTGCGCCCTTCGGCGCAGGCCGCGGCGACGAACAGCACCGGGAACTCGTCGATGGCCAGCGGCACGAGCTCTTCGGGAATGTCGATACCCTTGAGCTTGGCACCGCGCACGCGCAGGTCGGCCACCGGCTCGCCGCCGACTTCACGCTGGTTTTCCAGGGTGATGTCGCCGCCCATCAGGCGCAGGATGTCGATCACGCCGGTACGGGTCGGGTTGATGCCCACGTGCTCCAGCACCAGCTCCGAGCCTTCGGCGATGGAGGCCGCGACCAGGAAGAAGGCGGCCGAGGAAATGTCGGCCGGCACTTCGATACGGGTGGCGCTGAGCTTACCGCCGGCCTTGAGCGAGGCCACCGGGCCGTTGGTCTGCACGTCGTAGCCGAAGCCACGCAGCATGCGCTCGGTGTGGTCGCGGGTCGGCGCCGGCTCGGTGACGGTGGTGGTGCCTTCGGCGTACAGGCCGGCCAGCAGCAGGCAGGATTTGACCTGGGCACTGGCCATCGGCAGGGTGTAGTCCAGGGCCTTGAGTTTGTGGCCACCGCGGATGGTCAGCGGTGGGCGGCCTTCAGGGCCAGTCTCGACCACCGCGCCCATTTCACGCAGCGGGTTGGCCACGCGGTTCATCGGGCGCTTGGACAGCGACGCGTCGCCGGTCATGGTCACGTCGAACGGCTGGCCGGCCAGCAGGCCCGAGAGCAGGCGCATGGAGGTGCCGGAGTTGCCGAGGTAGATCGGCCCGGGTGGCGGCTTGAGGCCGTGCAGGCCGACGCCGTGAATGGTCACGCGGCCATGGTGCGGGCCTTCGATGACCACGCCCATGTCGCGGAAGGCCTGCAGGGTCGCCAGGGCATCCTCGCCTTCGAGGAAGCCTTCGACCTCGGTGGTGCCTTCGGCCAGCGAGCCAAGCATGATCGAGCGGTGGGAAATCGACTTGTCGCCCGGAACGCGGATCCGTCCGGACAGGCGGCCACCAGGTTGGGCCAGGAAAATCAGATCGTTGGCGTTCATAGCGTCCACATAGGCCCGGCGGGCCAGGATTTTACTGAAATGCTCGCGGGCAACCCGGGCGCGGGTGAACACACCCAGCAGTTGGTGCCCGTCCCCTGCATCGACCGCGTCGCGCAAGGCGTCGAGGTCGCTGCGAAATGTATCCAGGGTGCGCAGGACAGCCTCGCGGTTGGCGAGGAAGATGTCGTGCCACATGATCGGGTCGCTGCCGGCGATTCTCGTGAAATCGCGGAAGCCTCCCGCAGCGTACCGGAAGATCTCCAGGTTTTCATTGCGCTTGGCCAGGGAATCGACCAAACCGAACGCCAGCAGGTGCGGCAGGTGGCTGGTGGCGGCCAGGACTTCGTCGTGGCGCTCCACCGGCATGTGTTCCACATCGGCGTCCAGCGCGCGCCACAGGTGGTCGACCAGGGCCAGGGCGGCGGGGTCGGTTTCCGGCAGCGGCGTGAGGATGACTTTGTGGCGGCGGAACAGGGTGGCGTTGGAGGCCTCTACTCCGCTCTGCTCGGAACCGGCGATCGGGTGGCCCGGGACGAAGCGCGGCAGGCGTTCGGCGAAGGCTTCGCGGGCGGCGCGCACGATATTGCCCTTGGCGCTGCCGACGTCGGTGATGATGGCGTCGCCCAGGTCCAGGCGGGCCAGGTGGGCGAGTACCTTTTCCATGGCCAGGATGGGCACCGCCAGCTGGATGACGTCGGCGCCGACGCAGGCGGCGGCCAGGTCCGCTTCGCAGCGGTCGACCACGCCCAGGGACACGGCCAGCTTGCGCGACTGGGCGTCCAGATCGACGCCGACCACTTCCCGGCACAGGCCGCTTTCGCGCAGGCCCTTGGCGAAGGAGCCGCCGATCAGGCCGAGGCCCACGACCACCAGACGGCCGATGATGGGGCCGGATTTGCTTGCTGTTACATCAACCACTAGCGCGAATCCTGTTCAGTACGGCGATTGTTGGGGCTGCTGCGCAGCCCATCGCGGGGCAAGCCCGCTCCTACAGAGGACGTTTGCGCCCCGTGGGAAGCGGGGCTGCTTTGCAGCCCTTCGCGGGGCAAGCCCGCTCCTACCGGGGGTGTGCGGGTCGGGTGGGCACCGCGTGGCCTGTAGGAGCGGGCTTGCCCCGCGATGGGGCGCGAAGCGGCCCCGGCGATCTCGATCAAAGCACCGCCTTCGGATACGACCCCAGCACCTTGAGCGCCACGGCCTCCTGGCTGATCTGCTCCAGCACCGCCTTGATCAACGGGTCGCGGTGGTGGCCGACGAAGTCGATGAAGAACACGTACGTCCACTTGCCGCTGCGCGACGGGCGGGTCTCGATGCGGGTCAGGTCGATGCCGTTCTCGTGGAACGGCACCAGCAGCTCATGCAGCGCACCTGGCTTGTTGCTCATCGAGACGATGATCGAGGTCTTGTCATCGCCGGTCGGCGGCACTTCCTGGTTGCCGATCATCAGGAAGCGCGTGGAGTTGTCCGGGCGGTCCTCGATCTTCTCGGCCAGGCGGGTCAGGCCGTACAGGTTCGCCGCCATGTCGCCGGCGATGGCCGCCGAATTCCACTCGCCCTTGACCCGCTTGGCCGCCTCGGCGTTGCTGGACACCGCCACGCGCTCGACATTCGGGTAATGAGCGTCCAGCCATTTGCGGCACTGGGCCAGGGACTGGGCATGGGAGTAGATGCGGGTGATGCTGTTGGTCTTGGTGTTCTCGCCCACCAACAGGTGATGGTGGATGCGCAGCTCGACTTCGCCGCAGATCACCATGTCATGCTCGAGGAAGCTGTCCAGGGTGTGGCTGACCGCACCTTCGGTGGAGTTTTCCACAGGCACCACGCCGAAGTTGACGGCACCGGCGGCCACTTCGCGGAACACTTCGTCGATGGCCGCCATCGGGCGGCTGACCACGGCATGGCCGAAGTGCTTCATGGCGGCAGCCTGGGTGAAGGTGCCCTCGGGGCCGAGGTAGGCGACCTTGAGCGGCTCTTCCAGGGCCAGGCAGGACGACATGATCTCGCGGAACAACCGCGCCATCTCTTCGTTGTCCAGCGGGCCCTTGTTGCGTTCCATGACGCGCTTGAGCACCGCAGCCTCGCGCTCGGGGCGGTAGAACACCGGCTTCTCGCCTTCGGCCAGGGAGGCGGTCTTGACCTTGGCCACTTCCTGGGCGCAACGGGCGCGTTCGCTGATCAGCTCGAGGATCTTCTCGTCGAGGCTGTCGATGCGCACGCGCAGCGCCTTGAGCTCCTGTTCGGACATCAAGCGTGCTCCTTCTCGAATTCAGCCATGTAGGCCACCAGGGCGTCGACCGCCTCCAGACCCAGGGCGTTGTAGATGGAGGCGCGCATGCCGCCGACCGAGCGATGGCCCTTGAGGTTGAGCAGGCCACGGGCGTCGGCGCCGGCCAGGAAGGCTTTGTCCAGGCGCTCGTCGGCCAGGCGGAACGGTACGTTCATCCACGAACGGGCGTTGTGGCTGATCGGATTGGTGTAGAACTCGCTGGCATCGATGAAGCCGTACAGGCGGTCTTTCTTGGCACGGTTGCGCTGCTCCATGGCCTCGACGCCGCCCTGCTCCTTGAGCCACTCGAACACCAGGCCCGAGAGGTACCAGGAATAGGTGGCCGGGGTGTTGTACATCGAGCCGTTGTCGGCGGCGACCTTGTAGTCGAGCATGGTCGGGCAGCTGCTGCGGGCGTGGCCGAGCAGGTCTTCGCGCACGATCACCACCACCAGGCCGCTGGGGCCGATGTTCTTCTGGGCGCCGGCGTAGATCAGGCCGTACTGGGACACATCGATCGGGCGCGAGAGGATGTCGGAGGACATGTCGACCACCAGGGGCACGTCGCCGGTTTCCGGCACCCAGTCGAACTGCAGGCCACCGATGGTCTCGTTGGACGCATAGTGGACGTAGGCCGCGTTCTTGGTCAGGTTCCACTCGTTCTGGCCTGGGATGGCCAGGTAGTCGTAGGGCTTGGCGCTGGCGGCGACGTTGACGTGGCCGAAACGACGCGCTTCCTCGATGGCCTTCTTCGACCAGATGCCGGTCTCGATGTAGTCAGCGGTGCCGCTTTCGGGCAGCAGGTTCAGCGGAATCTCGGCGAACTGCTGGCTGGCGCCGCCCTGGAGGAACAGCACCTTGTAGTTGGAGGGGATGGACAGCAGGTCGCGCAGGTCCTGCTCGGCCTTTTCGGCGATGGCCACGTAATCGTCGCTGCGATGGCTCATCTCCATCACCGACAAGCCCTTGCCACGCCAGTCCAGCATCTCGGCCTGGGCACGCTGCAGGACAGCGTCTGGAAGCGCGGCAGGGCCTGCGCAGAAGTTAAAGGCTCGTTTGCTCACATCCACTCTCGCTCTGCCAAATAGTACAAATCGTTCTTGCAGACCACGCACCGGTCCCTGTAGGAGCGGCCTTGTGCCGCGAAAGGGCCGCAAAGCGACCCCCAGATTGCCGCAGCGCCGCTGAAACCCTGGAGCTGCCCTGCAGCCCTTTCGCGGCACAAGGCCGCTCCTACAACGAGACGCGCCACTACAGCGCAGCCTGCTGTAATCAGTCAAACGGGGCGACCTTGGTCGCCCCGCTCGGGTGTTGCATTGGTTTATTCCTGTGGCGCCTCTTCGGCACCGGCCAGGTCATCGCCCGGTGCGTCGGTTTCGACGCCCTCCTCGTCCCCATCGAGCAACTCGTCGAGTTCTTCCTCGGAAGGCTCCTGGATGCGCTCCAGGCCCACCAGGGTCTCGTCGCTGGCCAGCTTGATCAGCGTCACACCCTGGGTGTTACGGCCCAGGCTGGAGACCTCGCCGACGCGGGTCCGCACCAGGGTGCCCTGGTCGGAGATCAACATGATCTCCTCGCCTTCCTGCACCTGGATGGCGCCGATCAGCAGGCCGTTGCGCCCCTTGGTGCCCATGGCGATGACGCCCTGACCACCCCGGCCGCGACGCGGGAACTTGGACAGCGGGGTGCGCTTGCCGAAGCCGCGCTCGGAGGCGGTGAGGATCTGCGCGCCGGACTCCGGGATCAGCATGGAGATCACCTGCTGGCCTTTGCCCAGCTTCATGCCGCGTACGCCACGGGCGGTACGGCCCATTTCACGCACCACGCTTTCGGCGAAGCGGATCACCTTGCCGGCGTCGGAGAACATCATGACTTCCTTGGCGCCGTCGGTAATGGCCGCAGCGATCAGGGTGTCACCTTCCTTGAGCTTCAGCGCGATCAGGCCGCTGGTACGCGGACGGGCGAACTGGGCCAGCGGGGTCTTCTTGACGGTACCGAAGGCGGTGGCCATGAAGATGTAGGCGCCGGTCGGCTCTGCCACCCACTCAGGGGTGTCGCCGTCTTCCTCGTCGGCTTCCTCGGCCTCGACCACTTCCCCTTCGAGCACGGTGTCGTCGGCATCCTCCAGCTCTTCATCGCCGTCGGCGTTCTGCTGCAGGGCCTCCAGGTCGATCTGCAGCATGGCGGTGATGCGCTCACCTTCCTCCAGCGGCAACAGGTTGACCAGCGGGCGACCACGGGCGGCACGGGACGCCTCGGGGATTTCGTAGGTCTTGAGCCAGTACACCTTGCCCTTGCTGGAGAACAGCAACAGGGTGGCGTGGCTGTTGGCGACCAGCAGGTGCTCGATGTAGTCCTCGTCCTTCACGCCGGTGGCCGACTTGCCCTTGCCGCCACGGCGCTGGGCCTGGTAGGCGGACAGCGGCTGGGTCTTGGCATAACCGCCGTGGGAAATGGTCACCACACGCTCTTCTTCGGGGATCATATCGCCGTAGCTGAGGTCGTGGGTGGCGTTGAGGATCTCGGTGCGACGGGCATCGCCGTATTCGGCACGGATCGCCTCGAGTTCCTCGCGGATCACTTCCATCAGGCGCTCGGCGCTGCTCAGGATGCGGATCAGCTCGCCGATCTGCTCGAGGATCTCCTGGTACTCGGCCAGCAGCTTCTCGTGCTCCAGGCCGGTCAGGCGGTGCAGGCGCAGGTCCAGGATGGCCTGGGCCTGTTCCGGTGACAGGTAGTACTTGCCGTCACGCAGGCCGTACTGCTCCGGCAGGTCTTCCGGGCGGCAGGAGTCGGCGCCGGCGCGCTCGACCATGACCTGCACGGCGCTGGACTCCCAGGCGGTGCTGACCAGGGCCTCCTTGGCCTCGGACGGGGTCGGCGAGGCCTTGATCAGGGCGATCACCGGGTCGATGTTGGACAGCGCGACCGCCTGGCCTTCGAGGATATGGCCACGCTCGCGGGCTTTGCGCAGCTCGAACACGGTACGGCGGGTCACCACTTCGCGGCGGTGACGGACGAACGCTTCGAGCAGGTCCTTGAGGTTGAGCAGGCGTGGGCGGCCGTCGATCAGGGCGACCATGTTGATGCCGAACACGCTCTGCAGCTGGGTCTGCGCATAAAGGTTGTTGAGCACCACCTCCGGCACCTCGCCGCGACGCAGCTCGATGACGATGCGCATGCCGTCCTTGTCGGACTCATCGCGCAGCTCGGTGATGCCTTCGATCTTCTTCTCTTTGACCAGCTCGGCGATCTTCTCGATCAGACGCGCCTTGTTCAGCTGGTACGGCAGCTCGGTGACGACGATCTGCTGGCGACCGCCGGCCTTGTCCTTGTCGATGTCCTCGATTTCGGAGCGGGCGCGCATATAGATGCGGCCACGGCCGGTACGGTAGGCCTCGATGATGCCCTGGCGGCCGTTGATCAGGCCGGCGGTGGGGAAATCGGGGCCGGGGATGAACTGCATCAGCTCATCGACCGAGACCTCGGGGTTGTCGATCAGCGCCAGGCAGCCGTCGATGACCTCGCCCAGGTTGTGCGGCGGGATGTTGGTCGCCATGCCCACGGCGATACCGCTGGAACCGTTGACCAGCAGGTTGGGAATCTTGGTCGGCATGACCGCCGGGATCTGCTCGGTGCCGTCGTAGTTGGGCACCCAGTCGACGGTTTCCTTGTGCAGGTCGGCCAGCAGCTCGTGGGCCAGCTTGGCCATGCGCACTTCGGTGTATCGCATGGCCGCGGCGTTGTCGCCGTCCACCGAACCGAAGTTGCCCTGGCCGTCGACCAGCAGGTAGCGCAGCGAGAACGGCTGCGCCATACGCACGATGGTGTCATAGACCGCGGTGTCGCCGTGGGGGTGGTACTTACCGATGACGTCACCGACCACACGGGCGGACTTCTTGTACGGCTTGTTCCAGTCGTTGCCCAGTTCGCTCATCGCGTAGAGAACGCGGCGATGCACGGGCTTCAAGCCGTCACGCGCATCGGGCAGTGCACGCCCGACAATCACGCTCATCGCGTAGTCGAGGTAAGACTGTCTCAGTTCGTCTTCGATATTGACCGGGAGGATTTCTTTGGCCAGTTCGCCCATGAGAAGCCTGATTCCTTTTTCTGGTGAAACTTCGTCGTTTCCCTCGTAGGACGAACGAAGCTCGCCGCCGCAACGCACAGTGGTGCGACGACTTACGACAAATCAATGAGTTGAGCCATGGATCTGCGCAATGAAGGCCGCTTCAACGAGCGGGCCTGGAAACTGCCGGATGGTATCACAAAGGCGTGGGGCGTGGGAGATATGGCAGGTTGCCGCCGAAGCGGTTGATTCGCTGTATCTGCGCCATTGGATGGGGCTGCGCTGCAGCCCATCCGAAGATCAATGCAACCGCTTGCGACAGATCAACTGGGCAATCTTGGCCGTATCGGGCCGTTCGACCACGCCCCGCTCGGTCACGATCACATCGACCAGGTCAGCCGGGGTCACGTCGAATACCGGGTTGCACATCTCGACCTCGGCCGCGACCCGATTGCCGCCCACATCCAGCAACTCGTCGGCCTCGCGCTCCTCAAGGGGAATGTCCTCGCCCGTGGCCAGGTTCAGGTCGATGGTGGTACTCGGCGCCACCACCATGAAACGCACGCCATGGTGCATGGCAGCCACCGCCAGTTGGTAGGTGCCGATCTTGCCGGCCACATCGCCGTTGGCGGCGATGCAGTCGGCGCCGACCACCACCCAGGTGATGCCCTTGGTCTTCATCAGGTGCGCCATGGCTGAATCGGCGCACAGCGTCGCCGGGATGCCTTCATGGGCCAGTTCCCAGGCGGTCAGGCGCGAGCCGTGCAGCCAGGGGCGGGTCTCGCCGGCGTACACTCGCTCGACCATACCCTCCAGATAGGCCGCCCGGATCACCCCCAGCGCGCTGCCGAAACCGCCGCTAGCCAGGGCGCCGGCATTGCCGTAAGTGAGCAGGGCCTGGGCGTTGCCCTGCTGCCGGCGGATCAGCTCGATGCCATGCTGGGCCATGGTCAGGTTGGCTTCGCGGTCGCTTTCGTGGATGGCCATCGCCTCGGCCTCCATCACCGCCAGCACGTCTTCGTCGGCGCGCAGCCGCTGCAGGCGTTCGCGCATGCGGTTGAGCGACCAGAACAGGTTGGCGGCGGTGGGGCGGGCCTCGGCCAGGGCGAGGAAGTCCTCCTCCAGCGCATGCTCCCAGTCCTCGCCCTCGGCCAGGCGCTGGCGCACGGCGAGCACCAGGCCGTAGGCGGCGCTGATGCCGATGGCCGAGGCCCCGCGCACGGCCATCTGGCGAATCGCTTCCACTACCGAAGCCACGTCGGTACAGGCCAGCCAGTGCTCACGCGCAGGCAGCAGGCGCTGGTCGAGCAGATGCAAGGTGCCATCCCGCCACTGGATGCCGGTCACCTTCTCCGCCGCCAAAAGTCGCTCGCGCATCGCCTCTCCCCGTCGTTCGCTGATCAAAAGCGGCCGATTATAGCGAGCCTCTGTCACGGGCGCTCGGGTATACTGCGCGCTCGTTTCCATAGAACCAGGTATCCCCCCGCATGCCCCAAGCGTCTTCCCCCCTCGACCTACTACTCATACCGACCTGGCTGGTCCCCGTGGAGCCAGCCGGGGTGGTACTGAAGGAGCACGCCCTGGGCATCCGTGACGGCCAGATCGCCTGGCTCGGCCCGCGCGAGCGGGCGCCCGAGGCGCGGGAGGTGCGCGAGCTACCCGACTGCTTGCTGTGCCCGGGGCTGGTCAATGCCCATGGCCATGCCGCCATGACCCTGCTGCGCGGCCTGGCCGACGACCTGCCACTGATGACCTGGCTCGAGGAACACATCTGGCCAGCCGAAGGCCGCTGGGTCGACGAGGCCTTCGTGCGCGACGGCACGGACCTGGCCATCGCCGAGCAGCTCAAGGGCGGCGTCACCTGCTTCGCCGACATGTATTTCTTCCCCCGCGAGGCCTGTGACCGGGTACACCGCAGCGGCATCCGCGCACAGATCGCCGTGCCGTTGCTGGACTTCCCCATCCCCGGTGCCCGCACGCCCGACGAGGGCCTGAACCAGGCCATCGAGCTGTTCGACGACCTGCACCACCACCCGCGCATCAGCGTCGCCCTCGGCCCGCACGCGCCCTACACGGTCAGCGACGAGAACCTGGAGAAGATCCGCGTCATCGCCGACCAGCTGGACGCACCGCTGCACATGCACATCCACGAGACCGCCGGCGAAGTCGAGCGGGCCGTGGCCGACAGCGGCGAACGCCCGCTGGCACGCCTGGCCCGCCTCGGCCTGCTGGGCCCGCGCCTGCAGGCGGTGCACATGACCCAGGTCAGCGACGAAGACCTGGCCCTGCTGGTAGAAAGCGACACCAGCGTGGTGCACTGCCCCGAGTCCAACCTCAAGCTGGCCAGCGGCTTCTGCCCGGTGGAACGCTTGTGGCAGGCCGGCGTCAATGTGGCAGTGGGGACCGATGGCGCGGCCAGCAACAACGACCTGGACCTGCTCGGCGAAACCCGCACCGCGGCCCTGCTGGCCAAGGCGGTGGCGGGCTCGGCCACGGCGCTGGACGCCCATCGGGCGCTGCGCATGGCCACGCTCAACGGCGCCCGCGCCCTGGGCCTCGAGGCCGTCACCGGTTCGCTGGAGCTGGGCAAGGCGGCCGACCTGGTGGCCTTCGACCTGTCGGGGCTGGCCCAGCAGCCGGTCCACGACCCGGTTTCACAACTGATCTACGCCACCGGCCGCGACTGCGCGCGGCACGTCTGGGTCGCCGGTCAGCAATTGCTCGACGAGGGCCGCCTGACGCAGATGGACGAACAGGCCCTGACGGCCACGGCCCGCGCCTGGGGCGCGCGCATCGCAGGCAACGAATGACTGGCCGCCAGCCAGCAGGCTGGCGCCCGTAGCACCTTTATCGAAGATTCAGAGGACTGTTCCATGAGCAACGTCGACCACGCCGAAATCGCCAAGTTCGAAGCCCTGGCCCACCGCTGGTGGGACCGCGAGAGCGAGTTCAAGCCGCTGCACGACATCAACCCGCTGCGGGTCAACTGGATCGACGAGCGCGCGGGCCTGGCCGGCAAAAAGGTACTGGACGTCGGCTGCGGCGGCGGCATCCTCAGCGAAGCCATGGCCCTGCGTGGCGCCAGCGTCACCGGCATCGACATGGGCGAGGCGCCGCTGGCGGTGGCCCAACTGCACCAGCTGGAGTCGGGTGTCGAAGTGCAATACCGGCGCATCACCGCCGAGGACATGGCCGAGGAAATGGCCGGCCAGTTCGACGTGGTCACCTGCCTCGAAATGCTCGAGCACGTGCCGGACCCATCCTCGGTGATCCGCGCCTGCCACCGCCTGGTCAAGCCCGGCGGCCAGGTGTTCTTCTCCACCATCAACCGCAACCCCAAGGCCTACCTGCTGGCCATCGTCGGCGCCGAGTACATCCTCAAGATGCTGCCGCGCGGCACCCACGACTTCAAGAAGTTCATCCGCCCGTCCGAGCTGGGTGCCTGGAGCCGCACTGCGGGCCTGGAGGTCAAGGACATCATCGGCCTGACCTACAACCCGCTGACCAAGCACTACAAGCTCTGCAGCGACGTGGACGTCAACTACATGATCCAGACCCTGCGCGAGGAATGAGCATGCGTTTGCGAGCCGTACTCTTCGACATGGATGGCACCCTGCTGGACACCGCGCCAGACTTCATCGCCATCTGCCAGGGCATGCTGGCCGACCGCGGCCTGCCGGCCATCGATGACCAGCGCATCCGCGACGTGATCTCCGGCGGCGCACGCGCCATGGTCGCGGCCACCTTCGCCATGGACCCGGACGCCGAAGGCTTCGAGGCCCTGCGCCTGGAGTTCCTGGAGCGCTACCAGCGCGACTGCGCGGTGCACAGCAAGCTGTTCGACGGCATGGCCGAGCTGCTCGAGGACATCGAGAAAGGCAACCTGCTGTGGGGCGTGGTGACCAACAAGCCGGTACGTTTCGCCGAACCCATCATGCAGCGCCTGGGCCTGGCCGAGCGCTCGGCCCTGCTGATCTGCCCGGACCACGTCAAGAACAGCAAGCCCGACCCCGAGCCGCTGATCCTGGCCTGCAAGACCCTCGACCTGGACCCGGCCAGCGTCCTGTTCGTGGGCGACGACCTGCGTGACATCGAGTCCGGTCGCGACGCCGGCACCCGCACGGCGGCGGTGCGCTATGGCTATATTCATCCACAGGACAACCCCAACAACTGGGGTGCCGACGTGGTGGTGGACCACCCGTTGGACCTGCGCAAGGTGATCGACAGCGCGCTGTGCGGCTGCTGATCCCCTAATCCTGGGCACCGCAAATCCTGTAGGAGCGGGCTTGTCCCGCGATGACGTCAGGCCAGACAGCCCTCACTGCCTGATCCGACGCCATCGCGGGGCAAGCCCGCTCCTACAGGATTTGCGCAAATTCATGAACAAGGACACCTGACATGTTCGACTACACCGCCCGCCCCGACCTGCTCAAAGGCCGGATCATCCTGGTCACCGGTGCCGGTCGTGGCATCGGTGCCGCCGCCGCCAAGGCCTATGCCGCCCTGGGCGCCACGGTGCTGCTGCTGGGCAAGACCGAGGCCAATCTCAACGAGGTCTACGACCAGATCGAAGCCGCCGGCCACCCGACCCCGGTGGTGATTCCATTCAACCTGGAAACCGCCCTGCCCCACCAGTACGACGAGCTGGCGGTGATGATCGAGGACCAGTTCGGCCGCCTCGACGGGCTGCTCAACAACGCCTCGATCATCGGCCCGCGCACGCCGCTGGAACAGCTCTCGGGCGACAACTTCATGCGCGTGATGCACATCAACGTCAATGCCACCTTCATGCTGACCAGCACGCTGCTGCCGCTGCTCAAGCTGTCCGAAGACGCCTCGGTGGTGTTCACCTCCAGCAGCGTCGGGCGCAAGGGCCGGGCGTACTGGGGTGCCTATGGGGTGTCGAAGTTCGCCACCGAGGGCCTGATGCAGACCCTGGCCGACGAGCTGGAAGGCGTGGCGCCGGTGCGTGCCAACAGCATCAACCCAGGTGCGACCCGCACGGCCATGCGTGCCCAGGCCTACCCGAGCGAAAACCCGCAGAACAACCCGCTGCCCGAAGAGATCATGCCGGTGTACCTGTACCTGATGGGGCCAGACAGCGCCGGGGTGAATGGGCAGGCGTTCAACGCTCAATAAAGGGCTGCCTGGGCTGACGCAATCGCGGGACAAGCCCGCTCCTACAGGATCGGTACAGGCCTTGGGTTGGCACTGTACCTGTGGGAGCGGGCTTGCCCCGCGATAGGGCCCGTCAGCCGGCCGCCAGTGCCGGCCTCATCCGCTCTTGCTGGCGATTCTCCAGCTGCATGCACCGCTCCAGGAATAGGAACATGCAGTCATAGCTCTTGCAGATGGTTCTGCGCAGCTCGTTCCTGAGCCCCAGGGTCGGGTTCTCCCCGGCCAGCGTGCAGATGATCTCCAGCGCCTCCCAGGGGTGCGCATCATCGTACTGCGCATGCAACTTCAGCCACTTCATCGCCCGCTTGCGAATCGCGTCAGGGAAGCCCTGGGCATAGGTGTCGGTCGAGCACACCAGGGCCGCCCATTCACCGGTCGCGCCTTCGATGGCGTAGTTGGTGGCCGCCATCGACAGCGCCAACGATTCGGTGGCGCACACCCGCCAGCACCAGTCGTTGAGGCCATTGAGCTCCGGCGGCACGTCCTGGGCCTGCAAGTCGGCCAGGCTGACGCCATGGGCCTGGCACCAGTGCAGCCAGTAGTCGGCATGGTTGAGCTCGACGCGGATGTTGCGCATCAGCCAGCGCCGCGCCATGTCCTCGCCGGGGTGGCGGGCGTAGCGGGTCTTGGTGATGTTGTGGGCCATGTACAGAGAGAACTGCTCGACCACCGGCCAGCCACCGATCAGGTACTGGCGGATGGTGTGCTGCTTGAGCTCACCATCGCGCAGGCGCTGGTAGAACTCGTGTTCCACCACCCGCCGCTTGCTTTCACGGCAGTCTTCGAGCAGTTGCTGGGCCCAGGCGGGGTAACTTGCAGGGTCCATCAGAGGACCGATCCGAACGAATGTATCAATCACTTTCCAGCTCCTTGAATCATGTGATCATCCGGACGGCTCCTTTTTTAACGAAAGGTCCCAGGCGCCCGGTGCAACAGGGGCCTTGCGGCTATTCGTTGGCGTCGTAGGCTGTCGCAGGTGAACACCTGCGGCCGCTCGATGAGGTAACCCTGGGCATAATCCACGCCGATCTCCTGCAACGCCTGCTCGATCAACGGCGTCTCGACGAACTCGGCGATGGTCCGCTTGCCCATGACATGGCCGATGTGATTGATCACCTCGACCATGGCGCGGTTAATCGGGTCATCGAGCATGTCTTTGACGAAACTTCCGTCGATCTTCAGGAAGTCTACAGGCAGATGTTTCAAGTACGCGAATGACGACATCCCGGCACAGAAGTCGTCCAGGGAGAACTTGCAGCCCAGGCCTTTCAATTCATTGATGAAGCGAATCGCACTGCCGAGATTGGCGATAGCGCTGGTCTCGGTAATTTCGAAACAGACCAGCCGCGGCGGTATGCGGTACTCCTCGAACAGGTGCTGCAGGTACTCCAGGAACTTGTCATCGCCGATGCTCGAGCCCGACAGGTTGATAGCGCACATGGCCAGCGGGCCATCCCGGCCATCGTCCAGGCTTTGGCGGATGACCTGGAACACGTTGCGCACCACCCAACGGTCCAGGGCGGTCATCATGCCGTAGCGTTCGGCGGCAGGGATGAACGTGCTGGGCAGGATGGTGCGGCCGCTTTCGTCATGCAGGCGCAGCAGGATCTCCAGATGCCCCGGCCCCTCGATGGCGGTCAGCGGGGCGATTTCCTGGGCATACAGGCAGAAACGGTTTTCCTCCAGGGCCACATGCAGGCGCTGGATCCAGGCCATTTCGCCGAAGCGCAGCGACAGTTCGCTGTCGTCGGGGTGGTACACCTGCACCCGGTTGCGCCCCTTCTCCTTGGCCATGTAGCAGGCCATGTCGGCGGCGCGCAGGGATGCTTCCAGGGTGCCGGCCGGCTGGGCGATGTGCACAAGGCCGATGCTCACGGTGGTGACGAAGGGTCGCGCCTTCCACACGAAGTGCAGGGTCTGCACGGCCTGGCGCAGCTGCTCGGCGATACGCTCGGCTTGCTCCGGCGGGCAGTTTTCCAGCAACACGCCGAATTCGTCGCCGCCCAGGCGCGCCAGGGTGTCGCCTTCGCGCAGGCCTGCCTGCAGCACCGCACAGATGTGCCGCAACAGCTCATCGCCGGCGGCATGGCCACTGGTGTCGTTGACCAGTTTGAACTGGTCCAGGTCCAGGAACATCAATGAATGCCGCCCGGCCTGGCGGGTCAGGCCGTTGAGCGCCTGTTCCAGGCGGTATTCGAACTCGCGGCGGTTGGCGAGGCCGGTCAAGGCATCGTGGGTCGCCTGCCAGGACAGGTTGGCGATGTACTGGCGTTCCTGGGTCATGTCGTGCAGCGCCAGCACCAGGCCAGTCACCTGGTTGTCGCTGTAGATCGGCGAACCCACCAGGTTGATCGACACCGTGCTGCCATCCAGGCGCTGGATCAGCCGGGCATGCTCGGAGCCGCCCTTGAGGCTGCCACTGAGCACCTGCTCGACCAGGGTACGGTTGTCATGCTCGGCATGCTCGTCCACCAGGCTGAACAACGCCGCCAGGGGCATCCCCTGGGCCTGGCCGGCCGGCCAGTGAGTGAGCAGTTCGGCAGCGGGGTTCATGTAGACGATGAGGCCGTCGACGTCCGTGGTGATCACCGCATCGCCGATCGACTGCAAGGTGATCTGCGCGCGCTCGCGCTCGGCCTGCAAGGCTTGGGCGAAGGCTTGGCGCTGGCCCAGCAGCTTGCTCGAACGGCGCCAGGCAATGGTGATCAGGAACAAGGCCGTGGCCAGGTTGGTGATCAGCAGCACGCGCATCAGCATGCGCGAACCTTCCCCCAGGGCATCGCTGAAGGCCCTGGCGGCCGGTGTCACGCCTTCATTGATGGCAACGATGCGGGCTCGCCAGGCGTTGACTTGCGCCGGGGTGACCTGGCCCTGGGTGAAACCTGCACGCATTTCGTTGGCCACCACGTCCAGCTGGCGCAGGTACTCGTCGCCGATGTCCCAGTAGGCGATGGCCGTTTCCATGTAGCTGATGTGGCGAAAGTTGCGATAGAACCAGATGATCCGGGCGACGTCGTCGGGGTGGTTGCCGCCTTGCAGGATGCCCTTGCGCGCGGCCTCCACGTCCGGGTTGGACGGGTCCAGCGCCAGGCGCAACTCGCGGTCGCCCTTGGGCACCTCGGTGGCCCGCAGGTAGCGCTGGTAGGTACGCTCGTCGCGGGTGTCGGCATACAGGCTGAGGTAGTAGATGGCGTCCTTCTGGGCTTTGGACCACAAGCTTTCGCCCGCGACATAGGCGCGCACGGCGGACATGGCATAAAGGCTCATGCTGCCCAGCAGCACCTGGAAAATCACAACAGCGACGAACGGCCAGGTGATGCCCAGCAACTTCGGCGCTTCGAGAGTCCGATTTCCCTTCATGTAATCCTTGTCACCGAGGCAGGAAGGCGCATGACGACCCAGACAAGCACAGCGTAGGCCATTTGCCAGGGATTCGACGGGTATTTTAGGCCATTACTCGGCCCAATCGCGGGGCAAGCCCGCTCCCACAGGGGGATGTATTGCAGATTCTTGTAGGAGCGGGCTTGCCCCGCGATCAAGGGCGAAGCCCTTGCCAGGCGACGGCGATATCGAGCCCGGCCAACCCCGCGAAACCGTCAGGTTTGCTGCAAGTGCCCATATAGCTTGGCATACAGCCCACCCTCGGCGATCAGTTGCTGGTGGTCGCCATCTTCGGCCACATGCCCACCGTCGAACACCAGCACCCGGTCCGCCTGTTTAACCGCAGACAAGCGGTGGGCGATGATCAAGGTGGTACGCCCGCTCAGGAAACGCGCCATGGCCTGGTGCAGGTTGTACTCGGTAGCGGCGTCCAGGGCCGAGGTGGCTTCGTCGAGGATCACCACCTTGGGCTCGGCCAGGATCATCCGGGCGATCGCCAGGCGCTGGCGCTGGCCGCCCGACAGGCGCACGCCGGAGCGCCCCACCACGCTGTCCAGGCCCTGGGGCAAGGCGGCGATGGTGGCATCCAGCTGGGCGATGCGCAGGGCTTGCCAGCAGGCCTCGTCGCTGCAGTCGCGGCCCAGGGTGAGGTTGGCGCGCACGCTGTCGTTGAACAGCGAGGGGTGCTGCAGTACCACCGCGACGTTCTCGCGCAGGGTCTCGTAGCCGATTTCCTGGAGGCTCGCACCGCCGAAGCGGATGGTACCGGCCTGGGCGCTGTACAGGCCCAGCAGCAGCTGCACAAGGGTGCTCTTGCCACCGCCGCTGGCCCCCACGATCGCCACCTTCTCGCCGGCGGCGATGGACAGGTCCAGGTGCTCCAGCACCGGCTCCTCGGCATAGGCGAAACGCAGGTCACGCACCTCGATGCCGACCGTGTCGCGCCCGGCGAAGGGGTCGACGGCCGCCGGGTACTGGGGTTCGTCGGCCCGCGCCAGCAGCTCGTTGAGCCGGCTCAGGGCGCCGCCGGCGGCGTAGTAGGCATATTGCAGGTTGAGCAACTGCTCCACCGGCCCGATCATGAACCACAGATAGCTGAACACCGCCAGCATCTGGCCGATGGACAAGTCGGAGAACAGCACCGTGAGCATGGCCGCGGCGCGGAAGATATCGATACCGAACTGGAACAACAGCCCGCTGGCACGGCCGCTGGCGTCGCTCTTCCACTGCGAGGCCACGGCATAGTCGCGCACCTCACGGGCCCGCAGGCCCAGGCGGCCGAGGAAATAGCCCTGGCGGTTGCCGGCGCGCACCTCCTGGATGGCGTCCAGGGTTTCGGCCAGGGCTTGGGTGAAGCGTGCGGTGCTGTCGTTCTCCAGCTTCTTCAGGTGCTTGACCCGCTTGCCCAGTTGCACGGTGAAGTAGATCACCAGCGGGTTGAACAGCAGGATCAGCATGGCCAGCTGCCAGTGCATCCAGATCAGGATGGCGGCCGTGCCGGTGAGGGTGAGCACGGCCACCAGGAAGCGGCTCAGAGTCTCGCCGACGAATTTGTCCAGGGTGTCCAGGTCGGTGACCAGGTGCGTGGTCACCGTTCCGCTGCCCAGGCTTTCGTACTCCTTGAGGGAGATCCGCTTGAGCCGCTCGATCAGGCGGATGCGCAAACGGTACACGATGTCCTTGGCCAGGCCCGCGAACAGCTTGGCCTGGACCACGTTGAAGGCCAGCGCGGCCAGGCGCAGGCCGAGGGTGGCGAACAGCATCAGGCCGATGTAGCCGGCCGCCACCTGCCAGCTGCCGGGCAGGAAGTGGTTCATCCACTTGAGCGCGGCGTCGCCATGGCCCAGCAGCACTTCGTCCACCAGCAACGGCAGCAGCAACGGGATCGGCACGCTGCACAGGGCGGCGAGCACGGCCACCAGGTTGGCAGTCCACAGGGCTTTCTTGTGGTGCAGGGCCAGGCGGCGGATTTCCGCCCAGCTCAAGCGATCGGGCACAGCGGGGGCCTTCCCCGGCACAGGGTCGGACGACCCCGGCAGGTCAAGCACAGGCGGCCTGCTGCAGCCAACGGCCGAGCAAGGGTTGCAGGCGCTCCAGCGGCTGGTAGCCGTTGGTCAGCAGGGCCAGCTGGCCATTGCGCTCGGCCAGCAGGGTCGGGAAGCCGGCGATACCGAGGTCTTGCACCCAACTGAAGTCGGCTGCGGTGGCGGTACGGGTATCGGGGCTGGAGAACGCTTCGGCGAAACGTGCACGGTCGAAACCGACCTGTTCGGCCAATTCCACCAGCTGCGGGGCCCGGGTGACATCCACGCCCTGCTCGTAGAAGGCCCGCTGTATCGCTGCCAGCAATGGCCAGGCACGCTCGGCATCGAGCTCGCGGGCCGCCACCAGGGCGCGGCAGGCAGGCTCGGTGTCGTAGACGAAGCCATCGGGCATGGCGCCTTCGAAGCGGAAGGCCTGGCCGGTGGCCTCGGCGACCGCCTGCCAGTGCTCGAGGATGTAGCGGCGGGTCGAGGCGTCCAGGGCACTGCTGCCCGAGCGCAGCCCGCCGGGCACCAGGCGCGCCGGCACGCCGGCCGTACGGGCCTGGGCGATCAGCGCCTCAGCGACCGGGGCGAAGCCCCAGCACCAGGAGCACATCGGGTCCATCACATACAGCAGGCGTGCGGACATGCAGTCAGGCCTCGGCTTTGTAGTTGTAACCGATCGGGTGAGGCAGGTTGCGCGCCTTGGCCAGCTCGATCTGCTTCTGCCGGTCGATGGCGCTGCGCCGGGTCTTCTCGCTCAGGCTGTCCCAGCAATGCGGGCAGCTGATGCCTGGCGAATAGTGCTCGGACGCACGGTCCTCCACGCTGATCGGGTGGCGGCAGGCATGGCACTGGTCGTACTCGCCCTCGGTCAGGTCATGGCGCACCGTGACCCGGTTGTCGAAGACGAAGCAGTCGCCGTCCCAGAGGCTTTCTTCCTGAGGCACTTCCTCGAAGTATTTCAGGATGCCGCCCTTAAGATGATAGACCTCCTCGAAGCCTTCACCGAGCATGTAGCTGGAGGCTTTTTCACAGCGGATACCGCCGGTGCAGAACATCGCAACCTTCTTGTGCCGGCTGGGGTCGAAGTTGGCCTTGATGTAGTCGGGGAACTGGCGGAAGGTCTCGGTCTTGGGGTCGATGGCGCCCTTGAAGGTGCCGATGGCCACTTCGTAGTCGTTGCGGGTGTCGATCAGCAGCACCTCGGGGTCGCTGATCAGGGCGTTCCAGTCCTTGGGCTCGACGTAGGTGCCGACCTTGTGGTTCGGGTCCACGCCCGGCACGCCCAGGGTGACGATCTCTTTCTTGAGCTTGACCTTGGTGCGGTAGAACGGCTGCTCGTCGCAGTAGGATTCCTTGTGGTCGATGTCCACCAGGCGCGGGTCGCTGCGCAGCCAGGCGAGCAGGCCATCGATGCCTTCACGGGTGCCCGAGACGGTGCCGTTGATGCCTTCGAGGGCCAGCAGCAAAGTGCCTTTGACGCCGTTGTCGACCATGGTCTTGAGCAGCGGCTCGCGCAGCTCGACGTAGTCTTCCAGGGTGACGAACTTGTACAACGCCGCCACGACGATAGCTTGGGTCATGAATCGATTCTCCAGGTGGTCGCCCTCGCAAAGGGCGGACCGGATGACAAATTACCGTTTTCAGAAATGCAATCGCGGGGCAAGCCCGCTCCTACAGGACCAGCGCCACCTTGACAGCGGCGCTGTACCTGTAGGAGCGGGCTTGTCCCGCGAACGGGCCGCAACGCGGCCCCAATGACGACGAAGTCTACCAGAATACCGAAAAGGATTCAGTGCCCGCCGCCCGCGCACACCGGCGAGGCCGGCGCTGAGCCGACCGCCGCCCATTCCTCCGGGGTGTAGGTGTGGATGGCCAGGGCATGGATCTGCCCCATCAGCTCACCCATGGTGGCGTAGACCTTCTGGTGGCGCTTGACGCTGTTCAACCCGGCGAACTGCTCGCTGACCAGCACCGCCTTGTAGTGGGTCTCCTGGCCACGGCTGTGCATGTGGCTTTCGTTGTGCACTTCAAGGTGCTGCGTGGCCAGCGGCGCCAGCTGCTGTTCGATGCGTTGCTGCATGCTCATCGGGCGTTACTCACTTCTTCGCGGGTGCGGCCTTGCCGGCGTTGGGGTCCAGTTCCTTGGTCATGTCGTCGAGCAGCTTGTTGACCACAGGCACCGCAGGCTCGAGCTTGGCCTGGGTCATCTGGGCCGACTGCTGGGTGACCTTGGGCATCTCGCGCATGACCTTGCGGCCCAGCGGCGACTCGTAGAACTTGACCAGGTCCTTGAGCTCGGCCTCGGTGAAGGTGTCGGTGTACAGCTTGACCATGTCCGGCTTGATCTTGTTCCAGCCGATGGCGTTGTCCAGGGCGGCGTTGGCCTTGGCCTGGTAGCTCTCCAGCACGGCTTGCTTGGAGGTCGGCGCCTTGGTCTGGGCGAAGCGCTGGGCGAACATCTGCTGGACCTGCATGTAGACCGGGGTGCCCAGCTTGTCGGCGTTGGCCAGGGTCAGGAATTTTTCCGCGGCGGCGTTGTGGCTGGCGGTGGCGGCCAGGACCTGGCCACTGGCGAAGGCCAGGGTAACGGCGGCGGCGGCGCAAAGGGCACGGAGACGGGTCATTGCATTTCCTTCAAGAGAGGGAGGGGTTACCTCAGAGAAGAGCATTCTGCGCCGCAGCGGGCACAGTGCTCAAGTGGCGCGACGAGCGACGGAACCGCTCTGTCGATTCAGGGCCTAAACTGCGGTTTCGGACTGACAAAGGAGTGAACGCAGTATGAGCCGTATCGAGACAGACAGCCTGGGCCCGGTCGAAGTTCCAGAGGACGCCTACTGGGGCGCGCAAACCCAGCGTTCGCTGATCAACTTCGCCATCGGCAAGGAGCGCATGCCCCTGGCCGTGCTGCACGCCCTGGCCCTGGTCAAGAAGGCCGCCGCGCGCGTCAACGACCGCAACGGCGACCTGCCGGCGGATATCGCCCGGCTCATCGAGCAGGCTGCCGACGAAGTGCTCGCCGGTGAACATGACGACCAGTTCCCGCTCGTCGTCTGGCAGACCGGCAGCGGCACCCAGAGCAACATGAACGTCAACGAGGTGATCGCCGGCCGCGCCAACGAGCTGGCCGGCAAGGGCCGTGGCGGCAAGGCGCCGGTGCACCCGAACGACCACGTCAACCGCTCCCAGAGCTCCAACGACTGCTTCCCTACCGCCATGCACATCGCCGCCGCCCAGGCGGTGCACCACAAGCTGCTGCCGGCGATCGCCGAGTTGTCGGCGGGGCTGGCGGAGCTGTCGGCGCGCCACCAGCACCTGGTCAAGACCGGCCGCACCCACATGATGGACGCCACCCCCATCACCTTCGGCCAGGAGCTGTCGGCGTTCGTCGCCCAGCTCGACTACGCCCAGCGGGCGATCCGCGTCAGCCTGCCGGCGGTGTGCGAACTGGCCCAGGGCGGGACTGCAGTGGGCACGGGCCTGAATGCCCCGCACGGGTTCGCCGAGGCCATCGCCGCGGAGCTGGCGGCGCTGTCGGGCCTGCCCTTCGTCACCGCACCGAACAAGTTCGCCGCCCTCGCCGGCCATGAGCCGCTGACCACCCTGGCCGGTGCCCTCAAGACCCTCGCCGTGGCCCTGATGAAGATCGCCAACGACCTACGCCTGCTCGGCTCGGGGCCCCGGGCGGGGCTGGCGGAGGTACGCCTGCCGGCCAACGAGCCGGGCAGCTCGATCATGCCGGGCAAGGTCAACCCGACCCAGTGCGAGGCGCTGTCGATGCTGGCCTGCCAAGTGCTGGGCAACGATGCCGCCATCGGCTTTGCTGCCAGCCAGGGGCACTTGCAACTGAACGTGTTCAAGCCGGTGATCATTCATAACCTGCTGCAGTCGATCGAGCTGCTGGCCGATGGCTGCCACAACTTCCAGCAGCACTGCGTGGCGGGCATCGAGCCGGACGCCGAGCAGATGGCCGCGCACCTGGAGCGGGGGCTGATGCTGGTGACGGCGCTGAACCCGCACATCGGCTACGACAAGGCCGCGGAGATCGCCAAGAAGGCCTATGGCGAAGGCAAGACGCTGCGTGAGGCGGCGCTGGAGCTGAAGTACCTGACCAACGAGCAATTCGACCAGTGGGTGAGGCCGGAGAACATGCTGGCTCCGGGGACCAAAGGCTAACCCTCAAATACGCGCACGCCCCCAGCGGCCTTGTGCCGCGATCGGACGCGAAGCGGCCGTAGAGCCTGCTTGCACGGCACACCTGGCAGAACGCGGTCGCAGGGTTTACGGCCGCTTCGCGCCCGATCGCGGCACAAGGCCGCTCCTACAAGAGAGCGCGTGCGCGCATTCTGGCCAGCCGGCCTGGAGCTGAAGTACCTGACCAACGAGCAATTCGACCAGTGGGTGAGGCCGGAGAACATGCTGGCTCCGGGGGCCAAAGGCTAACCCTCAAATACGCGCACGCCCCCTGTAGGAGCGGCCTTGTGCCGCGATCGGGCGCGAAGCGGCCGTAGAGCCTGCTTGCACGGCACACCTGGCAGAACGCGGTCGCAGGGTTTACGGCCGCTTCGCGCCCGATCGCGGCACAAGGCCGCTCCTATAAAAGGGCGCGTGCGCGCATTCTGGCCCGTCGCGCGCGCCAGCCGGCCACCAGCGAGGGCCCCAGGGCCACCAGCGCCGAGCCCAGTACCACCGTCACGGCCCCTACATACCCCAGGGCATTGATGTCCTCGGCATGCACATACGCCGGCCACAACCAGGCCGCCAGTGCCACCGCGACGAAGGTCACCAGCGGCGTCAACGCCAGGGTCGCGCTCACCCGCGAGGCCTCCCAATGGGCCAGTGCCTCGGCGAAGGCGCCATAGGCCACCAGGGTGTTGAGGCAGCACGCCAGCAGCAACCATCCCTGCAATGGGCTCAACTGCAACGCTTCCAGCGGATGCACCCAGGGCGTGAGCAGCACGGCGCAGCACAGGTAGATCACCATCATCACCTGCTGCGAATGCCACACCGTCAGCAGTTGCTTCTGGCTCAAGGCATAGAACACCCAGATACTGGTGGCCAGGATGATGGTCAGCACGCCAGTGGTGTAGGTGCCCAGCGAGGTCAGCAGCTCTTCCAGGCGCTGGTTGAAAAACAGGCCGAAACCGGCCAGCAGTACCAGCAGCCCCAGGCCCTGCCCCAGGCTGAAGCGCTCCTTGAACACGAACACGCTGGCCACCAGCAGCAGTACCGGGCCGAGCTGCACCACCAGTTGCGCGGTACCGGGGCTGAGCAGGTTGAGCCCGACCAGGTACAACACGTAGTTGCCCACCAAGCCGCACACGGCCACCGCCACCAGGCCATAGCCCTTGCGCCCGAGCTTGTCGAACGCGGGCAGGCGCCGGTTGGCCGCCAGCCAGGCGAACAGCAGGCCGCCGGAGACCAGCAGGCGGTACCAGGTGACAGTCACCGGGTCCATTACCTGCAACACCTGCTTGAGCTTGATCGGCAGGATGCCCCAGAGCAGCGCGGTCAGAAGTGCCAGGAACAGGCCGTAGACCCAGCGTCCGGAAGAAATGTGCATAGCGTCCTCGAATCAGGCCCATGGCAAGGGTGTGGAAATTCTACGAGGTTTGGAGTACCGGGCTGGGGAAAAGTGGTGGGAAAATAATTCATCGGGTTATTCCGGGAAGGCATGGGTGCCTGTGCCGGCCCAGGCAACCGGTGCATTCCCCTGTGGGAGCGGGCTTGTCCCGCGATCAAGGGCAACGCCTTTGCCAGACGACGGTGATATCGGGGTCGGCCCAATCGCGGGACAAGCCCGCTCCTACAGGGGCCAGCCCAGTCAACGCCTCACTTCTTGTCTTTGGCGAACGCCGCCTCCAGCGCCTGGTTGATCGTCCTGAGCACCTTCACCCTCGCCCAGCGCTTGTCATTGGCTTCTACCAGCGTCCACGGCGCGATCTCGGTGCTGGTGCGGTCGACCATGTCCCCCACCGCCTCGGCATACACCTCCCACTTGTCGCGGTTGCGCCAGTCTTCCTCGGTGATCTTGTAGCGCTTGAAGGGGATCTGCTCGCGCTCCTCGAAGCGCTCCAGCTGGGTCTGCGGGTCGATCGCCAGCCAGAACTTGACCACCACCACGCCGGCACTGGTCAGCTGTTCCTCGAAGTCGTTGATCTCGCCATAAGCACGCATCCAGTCGGCTGGCGTGCAGAACCCCTCGACCCGCTCCACCAGCACCCGGCCATACCAGGAGCGGTCGAAGATGGTGAACTTGCCGCGCGCCGGGATATGTCGCCAGAAACGCCATAGGTACGGCTGTGCGCGCTCCTCCTCGGTGGGCGCGGCCACCGGTACGATGCGGTACTGACGGGGGTCGAGCGCGGCCGCCACGCGGCGGATCGCCCCACCCTTGCCTGCCGCGTCGTTGCCCTCGAACACCGCCACCAGGGCGTGCCGACGCATCTGCTTGTGGCGCAGCAGGCCGGCCAGGCGCGCCTGCTCGGTCACCAGTTGCTCCTGGTAGTCGGCCTTGTCCAGGCGCCGGCTCAGGTCCAGGGCACCGAGCAGGCTCTTCTGGTCGATGCTGCGGCCCAGCGGGGCGACGTTGCCCAGGTGCTTGGTGCTCGGTGCGCTGGCCAGCGCGGCCTGCAGGCTCTCCAGCAGAATGCGCCCCACCGCCAGGCTGCGGTAATACGGGTCAACGCCCTCGATCACGTGCCAGGGCGCATAGTCACGGCTGGTGCGGCGCAGCACGCGCTCGCCGAAACGCACGAAACGGTCGTAGGTCTGCGACTGTTGCCAGTCCAACGGGCTGATGCGCCAGCTGTGCAACGGGTCGTCCTTGAGCGCTTTGAGCCGGGCCTTCATCTGTTTCTTGGACAGGTGGAACCAGAACTTGATGATCAACGCGCCTTCATCGCAGAGCATCTGCTCCAGGCGCTCGGCGCCGGTGATGGCCTGGTCGAGCACGGCGTCCTTGAACAGGCCGTGCACCCGCCCCTGGAGCATCTGGCTGTACCAGTTGCCGAAGAACACGCCCATCCGCCCCTTCGGCGGCAAGGCCCGCCAATAGCGCCAGGCCGGGGGGCGGGCCAGTTCTTCGTCGGTCTGCTGGTCGAAGGTGCGCACCTCGATCAGGCGCGGGTCCATCCATTCGTTGAGCAACTTGACCGTTTCGCCCTTGCCGGCACCTTCGATGCCGTTGATCAGCACGATCACCGGAAAGCGCGCCTGCTGCTTGAGTTCGTACTGGGCCTCGAGCAGCGCCTCGCGCAATGCGGGCACTTCGGCTTCGTACGCCTCCTTGTCGATGCTGTGTCCTATTTCGGCGGATTCGAACATGGTGGCCTTGGCTCCTTCACTGGATAAGCAAGACTAGCGGATTGCGCGTCAGGCTTCAGGCCCAAATCGCGGGGCAAGCCCGCTCCCACAGGGGCGACGCTAGCCACTTGTGCTCTGCGCGACAGCGCAACCCGAAGGGCTGGGTGATCTCCCACAGAACTGCACATGACGCATTGAATTAGCAGGCCCCCTGTGGGAGCGGGCTTGCCCCGCGATTGGGCGAAACACCCATGGATGCCTTAAAATCGCCGCTTTCACCGCAACCCGAGCCACCCATGCCTGACATCACCCACGCCCAGATCGACTGGGACGACCAGGGCCGCCCCCATTCGCGCCAGTACGACGACGTCTACTTCTCGAAAAATGAAGGCGTGGAGGAAACCGAGCATGTGTTCCTCGAGCAGAACCGCCTGCGCGAACGCTTCGCCAACCTGGCGCCCGGCACCTGCCTGGTGATCGGCGAAACGGGCTTTGGCACCGGCATGAACTTCTACTGCGCCTGGCAGCTGTTCGCCGAACACGCGCCCCCCGAAGCACGCCTGCACTTCGTCAGCGTCGAGAAATACCCGCTGACCCGTGACGACCTGGCCCGTGCCGTGCAGTTGTGGCCGGACCTGGCGCCCTATTGGCAGCCGCTGCTGGAGCAATACGTGGCGGTACATGGCGGTTTCCAGCCGTTCAGCTTCGAAGACGGTCGCGTCACCCTCACCCTGCTGGTCGGCGATGTGCTCGAACAGCTGCCCCAGCTCGATGCGCCAGTCGATGCCTGGTTCCTCGACGGCTTCGCCCCGGCCAAGAACCCCGACATGTGGACGCCGGAGCTGTTCGCGCAACTGGCCCGGCTTTCCCGCCCGGGCACCACCCTCGCCACCTTCACCACCACCGGCTGGGTACGCCGCGCCCTGATCGCTGCCGGCTTTGCCATGCGCAAGGTGCCCGGTATCGGCAAGAAATGGGAGGTGATGCACGGCGCGTTCCAAGGTTGGCCGGCCGAGCAACCGCTGCCTCCGGGCATCGTGCCCTGGTACGCCCGCCCCGCCCTGCCCCAGGGCCCGCGCCAGGCCCTGGTGATCGGCGCAGGCCTGGCCGGTAGCGCCACGGCCGCGAGCCTGGCCGCCCGAGGTTGGCAGGTCAGCGTGCTGGAGCGCCACGACGCACCGGCCCGTGAAGCCTCGGGCAACCCCCAGGGCGTGCTGTACCTGAAGCTCTCGGCCCACGGCACGGCGCTGTCGCAGATGATCCTCGCCGGCTTCGGCTACACCCGGCGCTGGCTGCAACGCTTGCAGCCCGGCCAGGACTGGGACGCCTGCGGTGTACTGCAGCTGGCCTTCGACGACCAGGAAGCCCAGCGCCAGGCCAAGCTGGCCGAAGCCTTCGACAGCAGCCTGCTGCAGGTACTCGACCAGGCCCAGGCCGAAGCCGTGGCCGGCGTGGCATTGCCGGCCGGCGGGCTGTTCTACCCCGAAGGTGGCTGGGTGCATCCACCCGCGCTGTGCCAGGCGCAGTTGCGCCACCCGAACATCCGCTTGCTGACGCACCGCGAGGTGATCGAGCTGCGCAAGGTCAAGGGCCAATGGCAAGCCTGGGACGGCGAACACTTGCTGGCCAGCGCACCGGTGGTGGTGCTGGCCGGCGCCGCCGAGGTGCGCCGCTTCGACGCCTGCGCCGCGCTGCCGCTCAAGCGCATTCGCGGGCAGATCACCCGGCTGCCGGCCACCGAGGCCAGCCGGGCGCTGCGCACCGTGGTCTGCGCCGAGGGCTACGTGGCACCGCCACGGGGCGACGAGCACACGTTGGGCGCAAGCTTCGACTTCCATAACGACGACCTGACCCCGACCACGGCCGAGCACCAAGGCAACCTGGCGCTGCTGGACGAGATCTCCACCGACCTGGCGCGGCGGCTGCACAGCGCTGAGCTTGACCCTGCGCAGCTGCAAGGCCGGGCGGCGTTTCGCTGCACCAGCCCCGACTACCTGCCGATCGTCGGGCCGGTGGCGGATGTCCAGGCGTTCGCCGAGGCGTATGCGGTGCTGGCCAAGGATGCCCGCCAGGTGCCAGACACACCCTGCCCGTGGCTGGATGGGTTGTATGTGAACAGCGGCCATGGGTCGCGGGGGTTGATCACCGCGCCGCTCTGCGGCGAACTGGTCGCAGCCTGGGTGTGCGGCGAACCGTTGCCAGTGCCTCGGGCGGTGGCAGAAGCATGCCATCCGAACCGGTTTGCATTGCGCCGGTTGATTCGCGGTCGATAATCCAAGTTTGAGATCGGCGGCGCTTGATCTCACAGCCTATATAACAGATCGATCTAAAACTCTCACAATCCCCACGGGTCAGTTCCTTATGTGCCTCATTTCGGGGGCACATATTCCCCAACGGCAAAACCGGTAAGGACCTATGTGCGGATTAGCAGGAGAGTTACGTTTCACCCCCATCGACCAAGCCCCTCGCCCGGCGGACCTCGCCGCGGTGGAGCGCATCACCCACCACCTGGCACCCCGTGGCCCCGACGCCTGGGGCTTTCATAGCCAGGGCCCGATCGCCCTCGGCCATCGACGCCTGAAAATCATGGACCTGTCCGACGGCTCGGCCCAGCCGATGATCGACAACACCCTGGGCCTGTCGCTGGCCTTCAACGGCGCCATCTACAATTTCCCCGAGCTGCGCGAAGAGCTGCAAGGCCTGGGTTACAGCTTCTTCTCCGACGGCGACACCGAAGTGCTGCTCAAGGGCTACCATGCCTGGGGCGCGGCGCTGCTGCCCAAGCTCAACGGCATGTTCGCCCTGGCCATCTGGGAGCGCGACAACCAGCGCCTGTTCCTGGCCCGCGACCGCCTCGGGGTCAAGCCGCTGTACCTATCGCGCAACGGCGAGCGCCTGCGTTTCGCCTCGAGCCTGCCGGCCCTGCTCAAGGGCGGCGACATCGACCCGGTGATCGACCCGGTGGCGCTCAACCACTACCTCAACTTCCATGCTGTGGTCCCCGCGCCGCGCACCTTGCTGGCCAACGTGCAGAAGCTCGAGCCAGGCACCTGGATGCGCATCGACCGCCATGGCGAAGTGCAGCGCGAGACCTGGTGGCAACTGCACTACGGCCCGCACCCCGACGAACAGCAGTTGGACCTGGACGACTGGACCACCCGCGTGCTCGACGCCACCCGCGACGCCGTGGCCATTCGTCAACGGGCGGCGGTGGACGTCGGCGTGCTGCTCTCCGGCGGCGTCGACTCTAGCCTGCTGGTGGGCTTGTTACGCGACGTGGGCGTGGACGACCTGTCGACCTTCTCCATCGGTTTCGAGGATGCCGGAGGCGAACGCGGCGACGAGTTCCAGTACTCGGACCTGATCGCCCGCCACTACGGCACCCGCCACCATCAGTTGCGCATCGACGAGCGCGAGATCATCGAACAGCTGCCGGCGGCGTTCCGCGCCATGAGCGAGCCGATGGTCAGCCATGACTGCATCGCCTTCTACCTGCTCTCACGGGAGGTGGCCAAGCATTGCAAGGGCGTGCAGAGCGGCCAGGGCGCCGACGAGTTGTTCGCCGGTTACCACTGGTACCCGCAGGTCGATGGTGCCGAGGATGCCTACACCGCCTACCGCGAGGCCTTCTTCGACCGTAGCCACGCCGAATACCGCGACACCGTCCAGGCCCCCTGGCTGCTGGAGACCGATGTGGCCGGCGAGTTCGTCCGCGAGCACTTCGCCCGCCCCGGCGCCAGCGACGCGGTGGACAAGGCCCTGCGCCTGGACAGCACGGTGATGCTGGTGGATGACCCGGTCAAGCGCGTCGACAACATGACCATGGCCTGGGGCCTGGAGGCGCGCACGCCGTTCCTCGACTACCGCCTGGTAGAGCTGTCGGCGCGTATCCCGGCGCGCTTCAAGCTGCCCGACGGCGGCAAGCAGGTACTCAAGGCCGCAGCACGGCGGGTCATCCCCCATGAGGTGATCGACCGCAAGAAGGGCTACTTCCCGGTGCCCGGCCTCAAGCACCTGCAAGGCGCCACCCTGGACTGGGTGCGCGAACTGCTGACCGACCCGAGCCAGGACCGTGGCCTGTTCAACCCGGCGATGCTCGACCGCCTGCTGAGCAACCCCCATGACCAGCTGACGCCGCTGCGCGGCTCGAAGCTGTGGCAGCTGGCGGCCCTGAACCTGTGGCTCAGCGAACAAGGAATCTGACCGATGAAAGCCCAAACGGCCTACGGCCAACGCTTGCTGCGAGGGCAAGCGCCCTCCTACGAGCGCCTGCAGGCGCGCCTGGCAGGCGACGGCAGCGAACCCCACGACCAACCGCGCGCCGTGCACTGCGGCTGGGGTCGCCTGCTGATCGGCCATACCTACCCGGACCCCGCCGTGCTGGCCGAGGCGCTGCTGGACGAGCGCCCCGGCGAGCGGGACATTGCCCTCTACGTGGCGGCCCCGCAACAGTTGCTGGCCCAGGCGCCGCAACAACTGTTCCTCGACCCCTCGGACACCTTGCGCCTGTGGTTCACCGACTACCGCCCGGCGCAACGGGTGTTCCGCGGCTTTCGTATCCGCCGCGCCCAGGCCGAAGCCGACTGGCAGGCGATCAACGCCCTCTACCAGGCCCGCGGCATGCTGCCGGTCAACCCTGACCTGCTCACACCGCACCACCTGGGTGGCCCGGTGTACTGGTTGGCCGAGGACGAAGACACCAACGCGGTGATCGGCAGCGTCATGGGCCTGAACCACAGCAAGGCCTTCGACGACCCCGAACACGGCAGCAGCCTGTGGTGCCTGGCGGTGGACCCGCAATGCAGCCGCCCTGGCGTCGGCGAGGTGCTGGTGCGTCACCTGGTGGAGCACTTCATGAGCCGTGGCCTGGCCTACCTGGACCTGTCGGTGTTGCACGACAACCGCCAGGCCAAGCGCCTGTACAAGAAGCTGGGCTTTCGCAACCTGCCCACCTTCGCCGTCAAGCGCAAGAACGGCATCAACCAGCAGCTGTTCCTTGGCCCCGGCCCGGAAGCCGAGCTCAACCCTTATGCCCGCATCATCGTCGACGAGGCCTTCCGGCGCGGCATCGAGGTGCAGGTGGACGATGCCGCCGCCGGCCTGTTCACCCTCAGCCTGGGCGGGCGGCGGGTGCGCTGCCGCGAGTCGCTGAGCGACCTGACCAGCGCCGTGAGCATGACCTTGTGCCAGGACAAGCGCCTCACCCAGCATGCCCTGCACAACGCCGGGCTGAGGGTGCCGGTGCAGCAGCTGGCCGGCAATGCCGACGACAACCTGGCGTTTCTCGAAGAGCACGGCGCGGTGGTGGTCAAGCCGGTCGATGGCGAGCAAGGCCAGGGCGTGGCGGTCAACCTGACCACCCACGACGAGATCAGCCAGGCGATCGAGCAGGCCCGCCGCTTCGACAGCCGGGTGCTGCTGGAAAGCTTCCACCCGGGGCTGGACTTGCGCATCGTGGTCATCGGCTTCGAGGTGGTGGCCGCGGCGATCCGCCACCCCGCCCAGGTGGTGGGCGATGGCGAACACAGCATCAAGGCACTGATCGAGGCCCAGAGCCGTCGGCGCCAGGCCGCCACGGGCGGCGAAAGCCGTATCCCGCTGGACGAGGAAACCGAGCGTACCCTGCGTGCCGCAGGCCTGGCGTACGACAGCGTACTGCCGACCGGCCAACGCCTGGCCGTGCGCCGCACCGCCAACCTGCACACCGGCGGTACCCTGGAAGACGTCACCGAACGCCTGCACCCGGTGCTGGCCGATGCAGCGGTGCGCGCGGCCCGGGCCCTGGATATCCCGGTGGTGGGCCTGGACCTGATGGTGCGCGATGCCGAGCACCCGGACTACGTGATCATCGAGGCCAACGAACGGGTCGGCCTGGCCAACCACGAACCGCAACCCACGGCCGAGCGTTTCATTGACCTGTTGTTTCCCCATAGCCGGGCGCTGGTGTGAATCAGTGCCGACCTATTCGCGGGTAAACCCGCTCCCACAGACCTGCCTTGTGCCTGTGGGAGCGCATAAGACCAACCCTTGATACAGCGCCCGCTCCTTCTGTACCTGTGGGAGCGGGTTTACCCGCGAAGCAGCTAGCGCAAGCCCCCAAGGAGTCCCCATGTCCGACCGACATCCCGAACCCGATCTCGACTACCTCAAGCGCGTGCTCCTGGAAATGCTCGCCATCCCCAGCCCCACCGGCTTCACCGACACCATCGTGCGCTACGTGGCCGAGCGCCTGGAAGAGCTGGGCATTCCCTTCGAGCTGACCCGCCGCGGCACTATCCGCGCCACCCTCAAGGGCCGGCAGAACTCCCCGGACCGCGCCGTCTCGGCGCATGTCGACACCATCGGCGCCAGCGTGCGCCAATTGCTCGACAACGGCCGCCTGGCCCTGGCCCCGGTGGGCTGTTGGTCCAGCCGCTTCGCCGAGGGCAGCCGGGTGAGCGTGTTCACCGACACCGGCGTGTTCCGTGGCAGCGTGCTGCCGCTGATGGCCAGCGGGCACGCCTACAACACCGCCATCGACCAGATGCCGATCACCTGGGAACATGTGGAAGTGCGCCTGGACGCCTACTGCGCCACCCGCGCCGACTGCGAGGCCCTGGGGCTGGCCATCGGCGATTTCGTGGCCTTCGACCCGCTGCCGGAGTTCACCGAAAGCGGCCATATCAGCGCTCGTCACCTGGACGACAAGGCCGGCGTGGCGGCGCTGCTGGCCGCGCTCAAGGCCGTGGTGGAAAGCGGCCGCCAACCGCTGATCGACTGCCACCCGCTGTTCACCATCACCGAGGAAACCGGTTCCGGCGCCGCCGGGGCCCTGCCCTGGGATGTCAGCGAGTTCGTTGGAATCGATATCGCGCCGGTGGCGCCGGGCCAGGCGTCCAGCGAACATGCGGTGAGCGTGGCCATGCAGGACTCCTCCGGCCCTTACGACTACCACCTCTCGCGCCACTTGCTGAAACTGGCCGGCGACCACGACCTGCCGGTGCGCCGCGACCTGTTCCGCTACTACTTCAGCGATGCCCATTCAGCCGTGACCGCAGGCCACGATATCCGCACCGCGCTGGTGGCCTTCGGTTGCGATGCCACCCACGGCTATGAGCGCACCCATATCGACAGCCTGGCGGCCCTGAGCAAGCTGCTCGCCAGCTACCTGTTGAGCCCGCCCGTGTTCGCCAGCGACTCGCACCCGGCCAACGCCTCCCTGGAGCGCTTCAGCCACCAGCTGGAGCACGAGGCGCAGATGGAAAGCGAGACGCGGGTGCCGCCGGTGGACAGTTTGGTGGGGAGGTCTTGAGATTGGAGGCGCCTGGAAGACCGAGCGCCGCGCGGGCGGCGCTCGGTCTCTCAGACGCCAAAGCAACTTCGCCGGACCCGCTACAGCTTTGCATCAATCTATGGGAGCATGCCGCTTCCCAGCCAAGACCGTACAACCATGCTGATCCCCTACGACCAACTCGAAGCCGATACCCTGACCCGCCTGATCGAAGACTTCGTCACCCGCGACGGTACCGACAATGGCGACGACACCCCCCTCGAAACCCGCGTGCTGCGGGTGCGCCAGGCCTTGGCCAAGGGGCAGGCGTTCATCCTCTTCGACCTGGAGAGCCAACAGTGCCAGCTGCTGGCCCGGCATGAGGTGCCCCGGGAATTGCTCGACTAGGTGTTCCTGGCCCGGCGCCCAGGCCGGCAGGCGCTTCGTTTGCCTGGTTGGCCTTGATGCGCCGGTACACCTCTTCCCGATGCACCTGCACCTCGAGCGGCGCGCTGATGCCGAAGCGAACGGCCTTGTCCTTGGACGACACCACCTTGATGTAGATGTCATCGCAAATGACGATGCCTTCTCCAATCTCGCGTGTGAACACCAGCATGCTCAGATCCTCCAACCCAACGGAAAACCAGAGACTGCCTGGGGTACATTCAGCCGCACAATGCATCGACCAGTATTTAGATACTTCCTACACAATGCGGTAAATTTGCCCTACAAATTCAGCCGTGTTGCAGGCGCGGACCGAATACGATGAGGGTCGCCCCCAGCACGCACAACAACGCCCCCAGCCAGTCGCTGCCCAGCGGCCTGGCACGCTCCACCAGCGCCAGCCAGAGCAGCGAAGCGACGATGTAGATCCCGCCGTAGGCGGCGTATGCACGGCCCGCATAGGCCGCTTCGACACGGGTCAGGATCAGGCCGAAGAGCGTCAGACTGGCCAGCGCCGGCACCACCCACCAGGCGCTCTTGCCCAGGCGTAGCCACAGGTAGAAGGCATAGCAACCGCCGATCTCGAACAGCGCAGCCATGAAGAACCAGACGTAATTGACCACCCAGGCCCCCTGCCAACGAAAAGACGCCAGCATACCTGAGGGACGCCAGGCCGGGGAAAGCGCACCACGTTCCGATGGAATCTTTCCCCAGCCGCGCCAGTCGGAACTATCAAGAGGCCAGCCTTCACGAGCCCTTACCCTTCGAACAAACGCAAGGACTCCACCATGACCACGATCCTCATCATCATCCTGATCCTGCTGTTGATCGGTGGCTTACCGGTCTTTCCCCATTCGCGTAGCTGGGGCTATGGCCCGTCCGGCATCATCGGTGTGGTGCTGGTGATACTGCTCGTCTTGCTGCTCCTGGGCATGATATGAGCGAGTGCCCTGTCTGGGAAATACGTTCTCTTTTGGCGAGTGGCTTGGGGTTCGGCCAAGGCGCCCGGGACGCCGCCAAAAGTGAACAGTTTATTTCCAAGGCAGGCCCCTAGAGCACTTCTGCATCGAAGAGCAGGGTTATTGCACCTCGGTAGGTGCTCCCCGGTTGCTGCAGCATCCTTTCCACCCATGACTCCCTGACCGAGAAATGCACGGTACCGGGCAAAGCGCTGGTCGCCACGTCCGGTACGAGCCTCATGGGGCGAGCGGCATTGGCAGGAATCCTCAGCCGCTGCACCGGCCCATTGTTGTACTTCACGCCAGCGGGGAGCGACATCGCCAGGTCCACCACCGCTTGGTCCCCATTTTCATTGAAGATCCTGCAAAAGCCCGATCCTTCCAACGGATATTCGCAGGCCGCATGCACGGTGAACGGGCCGGATGCGGTCAACCGAAACGGCAAGTCCCGAGCCAGTTGCGGCGGGACACGCCCACCCGGCCAGGCCAACCAGCCGCCTGGCGGTTCGAGCACTGCCCGGTCGGAGCCGGGTGGGAAATCCACCTTCAGCTCATGACGTAGGTCCAGTTCGAAATCGATCGTCAAGGACGACACCAGCCCTCGTGTTCCTTCACCGAAATCGAAGTCGGAATTGACGTCTCCCACGGTAAAGACCAGGCTTCCGCGATAAATACCCGATACGATCTTGGTCGGTGAGGGCAAACTGAGCTTGTAACCGATGCCCGTTCGACTTACCCCCGAAACCCTCATGTCGCCAACGTTCCCTAACTCACTGCTGGACCAGCAGTTCTTGTTGTCGCGCCCCCAGAATTGCCATTGAAAGGTACCTCCGGTGAAGGCCAATGGAGCACGCACGACGTTACACGTACCACCGACACGCTCCGTGGCGATCGGGCTGTTGTTGCGCACCGGGCTTTCGGCCATCACGATTGCGTATTGGCTGACATGGGTCACCTCGAATACCAGGTTCAAGGCCTCGTGCCCACCTACGCGCCGCACCTCCAGGGCACGTGGCGGCGGCACCTTGACGTAGTATTGCTCGCGTAGGCCCCTGTCCTTGAGCGTGGTTTTGTAATACATGCCGAACGGCAGGTCCACTGCGTTTTCCGATGCACTTTTGCACAGGGCCGGCCAGCTAGAGCAGATCCATTCATTGGACGAACCGAACCGCACATACTGGTTGCCAGCATCGGCGCGATAGCGCGCGCCAATCGTGATATCGGCCGCCTCCGACACGGGCACCAGGTTCAGCAAGAGCAACGCCAGGGCAACTCGCAGTGACGCAGGCAGGCAGCGCAATGACATCGGGGCTCACTCCTCAATAGCTGGGCACTCGTTCACAGGGATCAATCCTTGAAGGCCAGCTCCTGGTGCCGGCCACCTTCCTGCAACTGGAAACGGTATTCGCGCCCAGGCTGTTGGGGGAACTTGCGGGTGACGCCTGGCAACAGGTGGTACTTGGTAGCGGCCGAGCATTCATGCCCGTCACCGGCACAATGGCGGAAATTGTCGAGAACCACGGTGGCGTTGCCCTGGTTGGTCACCACGAAATCCGCGCCCTCGCGCAGCAATGGCGTACTGAAACGGCTGCCCTGGGGGCGCACGAACAGCAGCGTGCCATAGCCGGCCAGCAATTGGATGCCCGCCTTGAGCGTGTCGCTGTAATCCTTCGCCTCCTGTTCGCTGATCGCGAAACCGTCGTTCTTCTCCGGCAGCACGGGGACGAAGCGCAGGCGGAAGTAGCGCTCCTTGTCCCGCACGCCCCGGTACAGCAGGCGCACCGACTGCATGCCCCGGGCCGGCACGATCAGGCGCGCCGGGCTGGCCACCACGGCGCGCTGATCGAGGGGCAGGTGCTCGATGTCCACCTCACGCGGCACCCCGTCCGGCCCGTAGACCAGCTCAGCGATGCTGACCTTGACGAATGCCGTGGTATCGCCTGCGTTGTGAATACGCTTGAGCACGGTGCTCTTGCCTTCATCCAGGTAGTCGTACAACGACCCGACATTGAGCTCCGGCCCAGCGTGGGCTGCCAGGGGTACCAGCAGCAGCGCCAGACACAGTGATTTGAATGCTTGCATCATCGACCTCCCATTTCGTCTCAAGCCACCCCCGGCAACCTTGCCGGAGGGTGGGTCCATCTGCTGATGCCGCGCTCAGCGGACATCGCCCCGGTCGGCCAGGCTGGCGGTGCGACACACCTGGTCGCCTGCCATTACCACGTCCCCTTCATGCACCAGCGAGTCCAGCGGCAGGCTCAGCAGGCAGCTGACCGCGCCGGCCTGGCGGATCTCCAGGGTGGGTGTCGCCTGGCTCATTTCCACCGAGAAGTAGCCATCCACCTCGCTCACCCCCCGGCTGGCGTGGTTGATCACGTGCGCCCCACGGATGGGCTGGCCTTTCTCGTCGAGCAGCCGGCCAAACACGGTGACCGTACGCATCACATGCAGTTGGCGGTACTCCACGCCACCGCGGTTGAGGTGGTAGTCGAGGCTCGACGGCTGGATCACCGCCGCCGGGGCATCGTCGGCCTCGAAATCGAACTGCACATAGCCGGACTTGAACGCGGTGACGGGAATGATGTTGCGCCCCGGGTGCAGGACAGCGCTGGTGCCTTGGTAATCGTCGGCGCGCAGCTTCAGCCCCTCCATGTCGGAATCGACATCGACGATCAGCCCGGCCTCATGGGACAGGTACTGGCCACTCACTGCCATCTTGCCGCCGCCGAAGGCGACCATGCTCTGCAGGTTCAGGCCGGCGCTGAGCTTGTTGTTGAGCGTCGAGGTCTGGGCGTAGGCGTCGCCGTACAGGCTTTCACCCTGCAATTGGGCATTGCCTCCGAACCCGGCGCCATAACGGTCGAAGGTGGTGCTGGCGCCCAGGCTTTGCAGGGGGCCGAAGTCAACGTCCTGCTGGTAGGACAACGACCCATGTCGGTCGCTACCGCCATCGCGCGAGGTACGGCTACCCACGCTGGCGGCGATGCGCTTGCCTGGCCCGCCGAGGTTCATGCTCAGGCTCAGGTTGACGCCACGGCTGCGTGCATCGCCGCTGCTGGACGTGCCAGGGCGGTCGAACACCGACAGGCGCCAGTTGGTGTCTGTCCCCAGCATCTTGCCGAAGAACGCCCAGCCCAGGTCGACGCCCAGGCCGCTGGCCGCCCCACTGCTGTGGGACAGGCGCACGGTCGCGCTGCTGCGCTGGGTGACCCGGTGGCTCAACGACAGGCTCGACTGGCTGCGTTGCTCCTGCCGGGACGGCTCGCCCCGCTCTCGCAGGCCAGTCTCGACCCACGACTGGCTGTGGCTGAACACCAGCGAGCCCTGGTCGTAGGAATGGATCGCCTGCAGGTCGTAGCCAGTGCCGCGGTCCTCGGTGTAGTTGACGTTGCCATAGAGCTTCAAGCGCTCGAGCGCATCCCAGTCCAGCGAGGTGCCGTATTGCATGCGCTCATCCACCTGCTGGGCCGAAAGCCCGAGCACGGCGCGCGGATGCAGGAGATAGTTGGACATCACCCCGGCCCCCAGACCGTCGCGACGCTGGTAATCCCAGTTGTTCAGCAGGCTGGTCTGCTGGCCGAGGTAGAGGTTGTAGCGCCAGCGGCTCTCGGGGTTGCTCCAGTTGGACGGCTTGTAGATGAACGCCTCGGTGCGCGAGGTTTCCTGGCCGTCCTCCAGCAGGCGCACCTCCACCTCGTAGATGCCGCCGGGCAGCACCCGGGTGTCGAGGGTCTGCAGGCCCGGTTGCACTGGCTGGCTGTTGATCAGCACGCCGTTGCGGTAGATCTCGGCGACGCCTTGGCGGTTCGGGGTGACGTAGATCGGCGTGGAGCTGGGCTGGCCGTTGTCGATCAGCAGGCTGTCGCTGCTGCCGAACATCACGCCAAGGGTGGTGTCGGGGCTATCGCCCAGCAGCGTCGGCTGGCGGGTCAGGCCCTGTGCGCCGGGGGTGAAATAACCCAGGCGGAAGAAATGCTGTTCGAGCAGGTGCTCGGCATACAGTTGGTCCATGCGATAGCGGGTGCCGCCCTGGCGCTCGCTGACACGGTCGGCCTGGGCATCGGCGTAGGTGGTCCAGTTACCCAGGCTGCCCTGGCCCTGGAAGGCGACACGGCCCGTGGTGTCGTTGCCGTCATGCACCAGGTTGAGCTGGTTGCGCAGCAGCAACCCCATGCTGCCGGCCTCGGGCATGCTGTGATAACGCGCCGGCTGCCCTTCTTTCTCGGCATTGGCGGTCAGCAACGAAAGCTGGGAGTTGGCCAGGCTGTAGTGGATCGCCTGCAGCCCGTCCGGGCAGTTCTTCGTGCAGTCGCCCAACAGGCGCCCAGCGGCCAGGCGCTCCTGCCAGATGCGACGCAGCGCAGGCGGCTCGCGGCTTTCCGTGATATCGGTGAACTCGAGCAACTGCACCCGCTCGTCACGGGTCAGGATGACCATGGCATCCCCCAGGTAACGGCCATCCAGTTCGACCCGCACGGCCAGGGGCACATCGAAGAAGTGCGACTCGAATTCGCGGGGCAGCCCCTCGAACTGGCGTACCACCGAAGGCGGGGCCTGCGTCTGGGCCCAGCCCTGCAAAGGGATCAGGCAGGCGCCAAGGGCCAGCCAATGGCACAAGCGACGGGAACGTACGAAGAAGCAGAACATGACCTTTTCCATAGGCAATGCCCGCCCCGACCACCCGGCGGACGCCGGGCAGCCAGGGGAGACTATGGATGTTGAGCGAGGAGGTATAAGCGCGAAAGGATCAGGCGCCGCCAGGAGCCGCGCTTTCAAACATCATGTTGACCATGCCTTGGTAGGAACCCGGCACGTAGCCACCGGCAGGCTTCTCGGCAATGATGCGGAAGTCCATCACGGTGCCTGCACTGGCCTGGGCCTGGTTGAGCAGTTCGACAGGCGTGAGGCCCAGGTCCTTGCCGGCCATGTTCACTTTCAAGCTGAACTTGTCGATGCCGCTGACCAGCTCCGGCTGGGTCGTCAGGAAAGCCTTGATCGGCCCGATGGTGCTCTTGGCCTGGAACTGGCGACGAACCTCGGAGAAATCCCCACGCTGCGAGTTGTAGATCAGCTCCTGTGGATCATCCATCCAGTTGCCGACCGGTTCGACATAGAACTGCGCAGTCGGCACCGAGGCGATGACCTGGATCTGCTTCTCGATCGTCTCGGCGGCAAACGCCGAGCCTGCGGTCAACATCAGGAAAGGGATTGCCAGATAACGCGCTTTCATTCATTCATCTCCTTGAAAAACTAGAATTTTCAATCAGCACTTGGCGGCTGACGGAGAGAATTATCAGCAAGCGACGTGGGCACAAATACAGGACCGCTCCGAGCGTTTTGTGGAAATTTCCTAGGCCAGGCCAATCAACGCTCAGCCTTGGACACCCCGCGCCGCCTCGCCTGCCAATTGCCGCTCCAGCCGCAGCATCACCCCACGCAATGCATGCACGTCCTTGCGTAACGCGGCGATATCCATAGGCGTTGCGGCACAGCTGCGTTCGAGCTGTTCACACACGGCGTACAAGCGCTCGGCCCGGGCGATGCGTGCTCCGCCCTTGACCCGGTGCGCCAGCTCCGAGAGCGCCCGCGCATCGTCGCCCAGGGCCTCCAGGCGCTGCAGGTCCTCCCGGTTGCTGCTGCGCAGGTCGCTGAGCAAGGCCTTGAGCGCGGACCGGTCCCTGCCTACCAGATGCTCCAAGTGCGCCAGGTCGAGCATCGGTTGCTCTTCGCTCGATGCGCTGCAACTGACCAAGGTGCGTTGCAGGCTGTCCAGCCCGAGCGGCTTGAACAAGCAATCGTCCATGCCGACCGCACGGCAACGCCGACGCTCGCGCACCATGGCGCTGGCCGTCAGGCCGATCAGGCGACACCGCGGCCTGCCGCTGCGTCGCTCATGCTCGCGGATCGCCCGGGCCAGCGCGTAGCCATTGAGGCGGGGCATATTGCAGTCGCTGATCACCACATCGAAATGTTCCTTCAACCACAACCGCAGCGCCTGGGCCCCGTCTTCGGCCACCCGCGCCTGATGGCCCAGGAAATCCAACTGCTGGGCCAGCAGCAGTCGATTGGCCGGGTAATCGTCCACCACGAGCACCCGCAGGCGCATCTCGCCACCCTCGGCATAGGGGGCGATGGCCGGCTCGCTCATTTCACCCTCGGGCAGCAGCGCCAGATCCAGGCGTACGTCCACCCGCGTGCCCTGCCCCAACACACTGTGCAGGTGCAAGCCTCCGCCCATCATTTCACACAGGCTGCGGCTGATACCCAAACCCAGCCCCGTGCTGTTACGGGCAGACTGGCACTGATTGCTGGCCTGCTTGAACGGCTGCCCGAGGGCGTCGATCTCCGAGGCGTCGATACCGATACCGGTATCCTCCACGTGCAACTCCACCAGCAGCCGTTGCGCCTGCTGTTCGGCTCGCAGTACGACCCGCACATGACCGCGCGGGGTGAACTTGATGGCATTGCTCAGCAAGTTCGCCAGCACTTGCTTGAAACGCAACGGGTCGAGCATCACATGGGCATCGACCTGCCCATGGGTATCCAGGCGCAGTTCAAGCCCCTTGCCTTTGGCTTGCTGCTCGAACAATTGCACCACCCGCGCCACCTGGTCATACAGGCAGACCCGTTCAAGCACCAGTTGCAGGTGCCCGGCCTCGATGCGGGTGATATCGAGGATGTCGCCGATCAGCTCGAGCAGGCCCCGTGCGGCATCGCTGGCCACTTCGATGGCCAGACGGTCCAGTACGCCCTGGGCAGCCTTGCGCTGGGCCAGCTCCAGCATGCCTTGCACGGCATGCAGCGGGGTACGGATCTCGTGGCTCATGGTGGCGAGGAAATGGGTCTTGGCCTGGTTGGCCTGTTCGGCCTCCTGCTTGGCCCGGCGCAATTGCAGTTGCAGACGACGCAGGTAGCGGATCCACAACAAAGCCAAGGCCAGCAGCAGCAACGCCACGGCAAAGCCCAGCACCACTTTGGATCGGTAGTGCGGCCACATGCCGTCGGCAACGATCATCGGGTTGCGCCAACGCCGCACCAGCGAGTCGATTTCCTGGGGCGCGAGGCTGAGCATGGCCTTGTTGACGATCCCTTGCAGCTCCGTGGCGCCACGCACGCTGGCCAGGGCGAAGTGAACCGGTGGCAGGGCGAGGCTGGCGCTGATTTTCAGGCGCCCAGGGTACCAGCGGGTGATCAGCAGGCGCGCATCGTCGAACGTCAGCATTGCGGCTTCGGCCTGCCCCCGGGCGACCGCATGCAGGGCAGCGAGCGGCGTGGCAACCGGTAATTGGCGGATCGACGGGTAGCGTTGCCGAAGAAGCTCCTGGGCAGCGCTCCCCTTGATCAGGGCCAGGCGCTGGTGTTCGAACTGCACCAACTCGGTCGGTGCCTGGGGGGTGTCACGCGTGACCAACACCCGCGAAGCGCTCAGGTAGGCGCGGCTGAACGCCAGCTCGCGCCGGCGCCCCGGGCTCTCCGGCAGGCCGGCGATCAACTGCGCCTGGCCCTGGCGCAGACGCTGGATCATCTGTTCGATGGTGCCACCCGGCTGAACGTCGAAATGCAGGCCTGTCCGACGGCCGATCAGTTGCAGGATATCCAGGCTCAAGCCACGCCACTTGCCATTGGCATCCCGGTAGCTCAAGGGCAGCAGCTGTTCGTCCGCCAGCACCGTGACACGCGGGTTTTCCTGCAGCCAACGCTCCTCGGCCTCGCTCAGTTGCAGCGGCTGGGGCTGGTGGGTGTCGATCACGATGGGACGCCAGCGTTCGCTCACCTCCAGGTTCTGGGGCACCGTGAGGCCTTCTAGGGCCAGGTCGACCAAGTGTGCCAGGGGGCTGCCGTCATCGGCCATGGCGAACCCAACGCTCTGTTCGGGCAACCCTGCACGGCCGATTTCCTCGATGCCGGCGGCCTGGTTACGCCCCAGCACGTAGCGCACGCCCAAAGCGCTGCCCAGGTACAGGTCGGCCTGGTCGAGCGCCAGCGCAGCCAAGGCGCTGGCCGGCGACGGGTAGGTCTGGATCCGGGCCCGGGGGTAACGGGCGCGAACGTGCGCCACAGGGCGATAGCCGTCGAGCATCGCCAGCCGGAACGGCATGTCGGCATCGGCCACGACACGGCCGTTGGGCGCGGGGCCAAGCCATGTCGGCTGGTCGCTGGCATAGGGCCGGGACAGGCGCAACCCGGCCTCGCGGGCGCGCTGGGCGGTCACCGAGCCAAGCAGGTCTATACGACCGTCGCGCAGGGCCGTGACGGCCTCCTCGAAGGTGCTGAAGACCTTCACCTGTACCTGCAACCGCAGCTGCGCGGCCAACAGGCTGGCGTAGTCGGCGGTGATGCCTTCGAAGCTCAGGCCGGTCCCCAGGATATCCAGGGGCGGGTTCTCCTGGTCGAGCACGCCCAGGCGCAAAGTCCGGCGCTCCCATAACCAACGTAATTGCCGATTATCCAGCTCAGGGCTCGCCCCTTGCGAAAGCGTGGGCGGGTTGAGCTGTGGGGCACCATGGGCGAACCCTACGGCGATGCAGTAGAGCAAGGCCGCCAATAAAAGAGGTAAGGGCACAGGAGGGGTTCTAGATCAGGAAGTTGCGGCGTGCGAGGTCGGCCAGCTCGATCACCGAGCCCACCCTGAGTTTTTCCAGCAGGCGCGTCTTGTAGGTGCTGATCGTCTTGTTGCTGAGCAGCATCAGTTCACCGATGGCCTTGTTGCTCATGCCCCGGGCCAGGTATTGCAGGATGATCACCTCGCGATTGCTCAGCGAAGCGATGCGCTGGGCCTCGCTGGCGATCATGTCGCCGTGGTTGACCGAGCTGAACGACACGTCGGGGAAATAGCTGTAGCCCGACCGCAGGGCAAGCACCGCCTTGCTCAACTCCTGCAGGCTGTCGCTCTTGGACAGGAACCCCGATGCACCCGCCCGCATGCAACGCAGGGAAAAGAAATCCGCCAGCTGGGAAGTGAGCACCAGCACCTTGGGCGGCCGTGGCATTTCACGGATCCGCACCAGTACTTGCAACCCATCCATGTCCGGCAGGACAAGGTCCAGCACCACCAGGTCAGGCGAGCACTCGCGTACCAGGCGCACGGCATCGACGCCATTGTCCGCCTGGCCAACCACCTCGAGACGGTCCTGGCGCAGCTGGATGCTCACGCTGGAACGGATGAAGGGGTGGTCGTCCACGATCAGAACTTTCATGGAGTGTCATCCTTTACTAATCAACAATTTGGCCTTGGCATTTTTCCGATAGTGGCCAATTGACTACCATTGGATCTATTGTTCTTGGAATGGCGGATATGAAAAGTCGGATACTTCCTAAACAAAACAGGAAATTTCCTAAAGACACTGTCGGACCTCGCGCATGGGCATGAACGTCTTCGTTAAATGCGCGCGTCGAAAATAACGGTGACCTGCCCTTGGTAGGTGCTGCCGGGGTCTTCGAGCATGGCCTTCACGCCATCGCGTTCAATGACGAAATGCAGCGTGCCTGGCCGCCCCACGAACGGCTGCGCAATGTCGAAGACCCGCATGCCATGCTCGTCGGCAGGTAACGGGACGTTGGCCGCCGCATTGCCCCCCGAGGTGGCGCCGGGCAATGACAGCCGGGTGAAGAGCAGCACTTCCTTGCCTTGTGCGTTGCGCAGGCCACAGTTATCCACCGAGGGGGCGTATTGGCAGCGCAGATATACGCCAAAGCCACCTTCGCTGGTCACACGAAGCGGAATGTCGCGACTGAGCCGGTCGGGCGACCGGCTACCCGCCCAGCGCAGCCAGCCCCCGGGCGGCTCCAGTACCGCTCGATCGCTGCCGGGGGGAAAGTCCACTTGGATATCGCGCTCGATGGTCAGGTCGAGCACGATATCCAGCCCACCGTCACTGGCCGAGACATTGTTGCCAAAATCGATGTCCCCGGAGGCCCCGATGCGATAGCTGATCCGCCCTGAATACGTCCCCGGCTTCATGGTCTTGAGCCCGGGAATCAGCAGGCGATACGCTGCCCCCAGGTTCGCCACCGAGATATTGAAGGCCACCAGTTGCCCGCGAGCCGAATAGCACCCCTGGCTGGAATCCCTGATCTGCCATACCCCCATCATGATTTGGTGGCGGTCGCTGCGCCGCAGCAGGTCGCATGAACCGAGCACGTCGAACTGCACGGGGTTGTAGGCTGCGGTGACATCGACTTCCTGGGCGATCGTGAGGAACTCCAGTTCGAATGCATGAGCGCCACCGGTCGCGCCGAGCAACTCCCCGCTGCGCTTGCCCGGCATTTTCACGTAGAGCCGATCACGGTCTGGGCGCGCCTCGCTGGCGTCGTAGCGTTTGGTATAGCTGACCGGTATCGCCAAGGTCTGCCCCAGCGGATGGCTAGCGCCGCACAACTCCGGCCATCGCTGGCAATACGCCGCTGCTGGCGCCTCGATGGTAAGCACGCCACTGCGGTACTTGGCCATGATGCGTACCTCGGCGGCCAAGGTCGGCCAACTGCCCAGGAGCACCGCCAGGAACAACAGGGCGCGCAATGACAGTTCGGCCAGCCGACGGCGTCCTTCGCCAGACGGGCACCTGGGCAGACTGTCTTTCATTGTTTTCATGCCTCTCCTCCGGACACGCTCATGCCAGCGCTCGCTGGTCAACCCTGGCGCACCCATAGCGCGCCAACGACGGGATGAGAAGTGTGAGGACAGCAGCCGACGCCTTTAAGAAGAAACCTCCGGGCGATTTGATGAAATTTCCTAAGCGATGTGGGCGGCCCGTCAGCCTGACTACAGCGCCGAATCGAACACCACGACGACCAAGCCCCTATAGGTACCAGGATTACGAAGCATGTCCCCCACATCCCGAACCTTCAGGTGCAAGACCGAAGGGCTGTTGACGACTGGCCGCGATACCTCGAAGCGTGTGGGGTCGGTGCCGATGGCGGTATTGAGCACTTCACGCCCTTGCCAGGTCACTCCCGGCATCGTCAACCCGCCCTTGAGCGGGACCCGGTCACGCTGCGCGTTGTACAAGTAGCACAGGGCGCCATCCTGGCAATCGAGCCTGACGGTGAACGGCCCATTCACGCTGAGCCGAAATGGCAAGTCGCGCTTCAATTCAGGTGGCACCCGCCCGCCGCGCCATGCGCTCCAGCCTCGGGGTGGCTCCAGTACCGCGCGATCCGAGCCCGGCGGAAAATCGATCTTCAGGTCCGACTTGACCGTCAGTTGGACCTCCAGCTCGAAGGCGTCCGTACTCAGGGACAACAGCCCCTCACCGGTGTTGAAATCACGGTACTTTTCGCCGACGGTGTAGCGAATACTGCCTCGATAGACCCCAGGTGCCATGGATTTGAGGGTGGGGACATCCAATCGGAACGCGGCACCTGCCGTGCGAACCTCATAGACGAGGTTACTTTCCGCAGCGGACGGCCGACGCCCATAACACCAGCCAGAGTTGTCGATATGTCGCCCTACGACGACCATGGTACGGCCTTCCGGGCTGGCATGGCCTATACACCTGCTTTCCGGGTCGGGCCACCCTACAAAGGGGTGCCTGACATTCACCCAGTCATTGGTGACCTCGAGGCCCAGCGCCAGGAGGGTCAGCTCGAACCGGTGGGAGCCCCCTTCCGGGCTCGAAAGCACCCCTCGCTTCGCACGGTAGGGGTACATGATGTTCATGCGTTGATAGACGCCATTGTCCCTCTTGGTGGTGGTGGTGAAATGAAAAGGGATTTCCACCGTATGGTAGAGCTCGTGGCCGGGCCAGCAAAAGCTTGGGAAGTACCTGCAATAAGGCACATACGGTAGGTCGTAGGTGAGCTTGCCCGTGCTATGGCTGTAGGTCGCGGTGATGTATCGCTTCTCGGCCCAGGCCAAGGGTGGATATGCCCCCATCACCAGTATCGAGATGCCCAGGACGACGCCCCAAAGCCTTGTTCTTCCCACGATTCCTCCTCGTTGCATTGCGTGAGCCCTGGCCTGATAAGCCAACGAGGAAAAGTGTGGCCAGTTGGCCTTGTGCTTTGAACCAGACGCTTCCCAACGCGCCGTTGACGCGTCTTACATCGGTGCGAAATTTCCTGGCCCAATGAAAACGCCCCGGGCTGGCGGGGCGTTTTTTCTTTCAGCGGGCGGGGGTCAGTGAGACACCGCCCCACTGGCGCCCAGGCCCGTCTGCGAGCGCACGAACTGCGGGTAGAACAGCGCACGCTCGCCTTCGGCCGCCTTGGACTTGTCGGTGACCGAGAAGAACCAGATGCCGACGAAAGCAATGAGCATGGAGAACAGCGCCGGGTACTCGTACGGGTAGATGGCGTTCTCGTGGCCGAGGATCTGCACCCAGATGGTCGGGCCGAGGATCATCAGGCCCACCGCGCTCACCAGGCCCAGCCAGCCACCGATCATGGCGCCACGGGTGGTCAGCTTCTTCCAGTACATCGAGAGCAGCAGCACCGGGAAGTTGCAGCTGGCGGCGATGGAGAAGGCCAGGCCCACCATGAAGGCGATGTTCTGCTTCTCGAACAGGATGCCCAGGCCGATCGCCAGCACGCCCAGGGCGATGGTGGTGATCTTCGACACGCGGATCTCGTCCTTCTCGTTGGCCTTGCCCTTGCAGATCACGCTGGCGTACAGGTCATGGGACACCGCCGAGGCGCCGGCCAGGGTCAGGCCGGCGACCACCGCCAGGATGGTGGCGAAGGCCACGGCCGAGATGAAGCCCAGGAATACGCTGCCGCCCACGGCATTGGCCAGGTGCACCGCCGCCATGTTGTTGCCGCCGATCAGGGCGCCAGCGGCGTCCTTGAAGTCGGGGTTGGTGCTGACCAGCAGGATCGCGCCGAAGCCGATGATGAAGGTCAGGATGTAGAAGTAGCCGATGAAGCCAGTGGCGTAGAGCACGCTCTTGCGTGCTTCCTTGGCGTCGCTGACGGTGAAGAAGCGCATCAGGATGTGCGGCAGGCCCGCGGTGCCGAACATCAGTGCCAGGCCCAGGGAGAACGCCGAGATCGGGTCCTTGACCAGGCCGCCCGGGCTCATGATCGCCTCGCCCTTGGCGTGCACCTTGATCGCTTCGGAGAACAGGGTGTTGAAGTCGAAGCCCACGTGTTTCATCACCATCAGCGCCATGAAGCTGGCGCCGGAGAGCAGCAGCACGGCCTTGATGATCTGAACCCAGGTGGTGGCCAGCATGCCGCCGAACAGGACGTACAGGCACATCAGGATACCCACCAGGATCACCGCGACGTGGTAGTCCAGGCCGAACAGCAGCTGGATCAGCTTGCCGGCACCGACCATCTGGGCGATCAGGTAGAACGCCACCACCACCAGGGAGCCTGAGGCCGACAGGGTGCGGATCTCCTTCTGCCCGAGGCGGTACGAAGCGACGTCGGCGAAGGTGTACTTGCCCAGGTTGCGCAGGCGTTCGGCGATCAAAAAGAGAATGATCGGCCAGCCGACGAGGAAGCCGATCGAGTAGATCAGGCCGTCGTAGCCGGAGGTGAACACCAGGGCGGAAATCCCCAGGAAGGAGGCCGCCGACATGTAGTCACCGGCGATCGCCAGGCCGTTCTGAAAGCCCGTGATGCGGCCACCGGCGGCATAGTAGTCGGACGCCGACTTGTTGCGCTTGGAGGCCCAGTAGGTGATGCCCAGGGTGAAGCAGACGAAGGCCACGAACATGACGATCGCCGAGACGTTGAGCGGCTGCTTGTGCACCTCGCCGGTCAGGGCATCGGCGGCCCACACGGCGGGTGCGAAAGCGCCGCAGGCCAGGACGGCCAGGGCTTTGGCTGGATGGCGGATCATTGTTGCGCCTCCTTCAGGATGGCCTTGTTCAGCTCATCGAACTCGCCGTTGGCACGGCGCACGTAGATGGCGGTGAGGACGAACGCCGCGACGATCAGGCCGACGCCCAGGGGGATGCCCCAGGTGATCGACGAATCGGGGCTGAGCTTGGCGCCCAGTACCTGCGGGCCATAGGCGATGAGAAGGATGAAGGCGCAGTAGAGGCCGAGCATGATCGCCGAGAGAATCCAGGCGAAGCGCTCGCGCTTGGTGACGAGCTCCTTGAAGCGGGGGCTGTTCTGTATCGACTGGTAGATGCTGTCGTTCATTGTTGTTGTCCTAGCAGCACAAATAAGGGAGAACCCGCCCTTACTTTATGCCGCCGAAGGCTGCCAACCAGACGACCTTAGTCTTAGATGAGAAAGTGTTTTGCAGGATCGGTAACAACCTGTGAGGCGCGGTGCCGCTACCGGCACCATCGCGGGACAAGCCCGCTCCCACAGGATCACCGCTGCCCGTGTAGGAGCGGGCTTGTCCCGCGATAGGGCCGGCACATCCAGCAATGAATTCGGACAAGTCATATTTCTTCAGCGAACTACATTGAATAGCAGACAATTTCTCAAGGAAGCCGACATGGATCGTCCCCACGCCCGGCTGTTGCGCCGCGGGCGCTTCTCCGAGCCAGGTAGGCTCTACCTGCTGACCACCGCCACCCACGCGCGCAAACCGCTTTTTCGAGACTTCAACTCAGCGCGCCTGGTAGTGCGCCAACTGCGGCAGGCCGAAAAAGAACAGGCCTGCGATTCCCTGGCCTGGGTCGTCATGCCTGATCATCTCCACTGGTTGATCGAATTGAAATCCGTGACGCTGTGCACCTTGATGCGCAGGTTCAAGTCGCGCAGCAGCAGAACGTTGTACGAGGCCGGGCATCGTGAGCGGATCTGGCAGCCTGGGTATCATGACCGGGCGCTGCGCAGAGAAGAGGATGTGCGCCAGGTGGCGCGTTACATCATTGCCAATCCTCTAAGGGCAGGCTTGGTCGACAGGATAGGCGCGTACTCCCACTGGGATGCGATGTGGCTGTGAGGGCCCCATCGCGGGACAAGCCCGCTCCCACAGAATCACCGCTGCCCGTGAGAGCGACACTGTACCTGTAGGAGCGGGCTTGTCCCGCGATGGGCCTGCATCAGGCCTGGCGCTGCCCGTGTAGGAGCGGGCTTGATCTGGTCAAGTAATTTTGGACACCGGTTAAGGTTCATGCCGCTGCCCTGAGCTTTTCCTCCATGGCTACCGGGGTCTCGTAGCCGTTGTAGCTGTGGAGGCGCTTGAGGTTGTAGCGCACCAAATAAGCCATGATGTCGGCCTTGGCTTCAGATTCGGACTCATAGCCTCCTGGTGGCACCCATTCTGATTTCAATGCCCCAAAGAATCGCTCCATGGCGGCGTTGTCCCAGCATTGGCCACGGTGGCTCATGCTCTGCTTCAGGCTGCACTCTTCAAGCACAGACCTGAATTTGTGGCTGGTGTACTGGCAGCCTTGATCTGAATGAAACATCACGCCCGCAGGCCTGCCCCTGGACTCAGACGCCATACGCAGCGCGTCACAGGCCAGCCTGGCATCGGCAGTCATTGAAAACGCCCAGCCCACGACTCGGCGTGCATACAAGTCGATTACTGCGGCTAAATACAGCCAACGCCTGCCAACCTGGATATAAGTTACATCGCCACACCAAACCTCGTTGATTGTCGAAACTTTGAAGTTTCGCTTCAGTTGGTTTTCCGCAATCAATGCTTCCGTGCCGGATGACCGATACCGGTGCGGTCTACGCTGCCGGCATTTCAGGCCAGCTTCACGCATAAGCGCACGCACTTTGTAACGCCCAATCTCATGGCCTTCACGCCGCAGCTCCTGCATCAACGTGCGTGAACCGGCAGAGCTTCGTGACGCCTTAAAACGATCGATTACACGCGAGCGTAGAGCATCCCTGCCGGGATTCTCACGCCCTTGGCGTTTGCGCCATGCATAGAAACTGCTGCGTTTGACCCCAAGCACGCGACAGCAGTCGACAACACCATATTGCTCACTCAGCTCGTTGATCAGCGAGAACGATCTTTGGAGTCCCGAAGCAGGAGAGCACTGGCCTTTTTTAGGATTTCGATATCCCGATCCTTTTGACGAACCAGCGCTTCCAGCTCTTCAATACGTTGCTGCTCCGGAGTGATGGCTTTGGCTCCAGCCGGCACCTTGCCCTCTCTCTCCTGCCTTACCTGCTCAACCCAACGACGAAGAGCTGTGCGGCCAATCCCGAGGATTTCGCATACCTCAGGAACCGACTGGCCGGCATCCAGCACCATTTCAGCTGCTCGGATTTTGTGTTCTCTCGAATAAGACTTGCGCACTGATTTTGCCTCCAATTGGGCGCCATCATAGCGCCCGAAGAAGGTGTCCAAAATCATTAGGCCAGTTCAGCTTGTCCCGCGATAGGGCCGGCACATCCAGCAATGAATTCGGACAAGTCATATTTCTTCAGCGAACTACATTGAATAGCAGACAATTTCTCAAGGAAGCCGACATGGATCGTCCCCACGCCCGGCTGTTGCGCCGCGGGCGCTTCTCCGAGCCAGGTAGGCTCTACCTGCTGACCACCGCCACCCACGCGCGCAAACCGCTTTTTCGAGACTTCAACTCAGCGCGCCTGGTAGTGCACCAACTGCGGCAGGCCGAAAAAGAACAGGCCTGCGATTCCCTGGCCTGGGTCGTCATGCCTGATCATCTCCACTGGTTGATCGAATTGAAATCCGTGACGCTGTGCACCTTGATGCGCAGGTTCAAGTCGCGCAGCAGCAGAACGTTGTACGAGGCCGGGCATTGTGAGCGGATCTGGCAGCCTGGGTATCATGACCGGGCGCTGCGCAGAGAAGAGGATGTGCGCCAGGTGGCGCGTTACATCATTGCCAATCCTCTAAGGGCAGGCTTGGTCGACAGGATAGGCGCGTATTCCCACTGGGATGCGATGTGGCTGTGAGGGCCCCATCGCGGGACAAGCCCGCTCCTACAGGATCACCGCTGCCTGTGAGAGCGACACTGTACCTGTACCCGCGATGGGGCTGCATCAGGCCTGGCGCTGCGTGTGAGAGCGACGCCGTACCTGTAGGAGCGGGCTTGTCCCGCGATGGGGCTGCACAGCAGCCCCAGACCGATTACTTGCCGGTCCACTCCTTCACGCGGTCAGGGTGCTTGGCGACCCAGTCCTTGGCAGCAGCTTCGGGTTTGGCGCCTTCCTGGATGGCCAGCATGACTTCGCCGATCTCATCCTTGGAGTTCCAGTGGAAGTTCTTCAGGAACTCGGCCACTTCCGGTGCCTTGCTCGCCAGCTCCTTGCTGCCGATGCTGTTGACGGTCTCGGCGGCGCCATAGACGCCCTTCGGATCTTCGAGGAACTTGAGTTTCCACTTGGCGAACATCCAGTGCGGCACCCAGCCGGTCACGGCAATGGACTGCTGCTTGGCATAGGCACGACCCAGCTCCGCGGTCATCGCCGCGCCGGAGCTTGCCTGCAGCTTGTAGCCGTCCAGGGCGTAGTCCTTGATGGCCTGGTCGGTCTTGAGCATCACACCGGAGCCGGCGTCGATGCCGACGATCTTGTGCTTGAAGCTTTCGTCGGTCTTGAGGTCGGCAATGCTCGCGGCCTTGACATACTCAGGCACGATCAGGCCGATCTTGGCATCCTTGAAGTTAGGGCCGTAGTCGACCACCTTGTCCTTGTTCTTGCCCCAGTATTCCCCGTGGGTGACCGGCAGCCAGGCCGACAGCATGGCGTCGAGCTTGCCGGTGGCCACCCCCTGCCACATGATGCCGGTGGCGACGGGCTTGAGGTCCACGTCATAACCGAGTTTCTGCTTGATCACTTCGGCGGCCACGAAGGTGGTCGCCACACTGTCGGACCAACCATCCACGTAACCAATGCTTACTTCTTTGGCCATTGCCTGCGCAGCGCTCATGGCCAATACCAGGGCTGCACCCACTCCCAGGAAACGTCGCATTTTCATCAAAGCATCCCCTCGTCAGGTCTCGGAAGTTGCATCATCAACCTCACACAATAGCTGACCTGCTCTGTGCGCGACCTTTATCGAACGATCAGCGACAGCACTTCGCCATCAGTGCGCCAGCTTTTCCCTACCCTGCGTGATCCTTGCATGGTAGATGCCTGATCTAGAGCGTTTGCAGCTATCATCTAGCCTTTTGCCGCCGATGATGGACCGCCCGATGCCCCGTGCCACCCGCCTGCTGCCTGTGTACCTGCTCGCCTGCCTGCTGGCCCTGGCCGGGCTCGGCGCGCTCTGGTACGGGCTCGGCAGGCCGGTTCACCTACCCGACGCGGCCAGCTCGACACACAAGCTGCAGTGCGCCTCCTACACCCCGTTCGACAAGGACCAGTCGCCGTTCGACCAGCCGTTTCGCCTGCGCCCGGCACGCATGGATGCCGACCTGGCCCTGCTCGCCGAGCGATTCCAATGCATCCGCACCTACTCGATGACCGGCCTGGAGGCCATTCCGGCCCTGGCCCGCAAGCACGGGTTGAAGGTGATGCTCGGCGCCTGGGTCAACGCCAACCCGGTGGACACCGACAAGGAAGTCGACGCCTTGATCGCCTCGGCCAACGCCAACCCCGACGTGGTCACTGCAGTGATCGTCGGCAACGAGGCGTTGCTGCGCAAGGAAGTGACCGGCGAACGCCTGGCCGGCCTGATCGCCCGGGTGAAAAGCCAGGTGAAGGTCCCGGTGACCTACGCCGATGTCTGGGAGTTCTGGCTGCAGCATCCCCAGGTGGCCCCGGCGGTGGACTTCCTGACCATCCACTTGCTGCCCTACTGGGAGGACGACCCGCGCGGCATCGATGACGCCCTTGCCCATGTGGCCGAGGTGCGCCGGGTGTTCGGCGAGCGCTTCGCCCCCAAGGACATCCTCATCGGCGAAACCGGCTGGCCCAGCGAAGGCCGCCAGCGCGAGACCGCCGTGCCGAGCCGGGCCAACGAGGCGCGCTTCATTCGTGGCTTCGTCGCCCTGGCCGAGGCCAATGGCTGGCGCTACAACCTGATCGAGGCGTTCGACCAGCCCTGGAAACGCGCCAGCGAAGGGGCGGTGGGTGGTTATTGGGGGCTGTACGACGCCGACCGGCAGGACAAGGGCGTGCTCGAAGGCCCGGTGAGCAACCTGCCTTACTGGCGCCAATGGTGGCTGGCTGGGGCTGGCTTGATGCTGTTCACCTTGTGGCTGGCCGGCCAGCCCGCGAACCGGCGTGCAGCGCTGGCGTTGCCGCTGCTGGCGGCAGTAGGCGCAGCCAGCCTGGGGTTGTGGGGCGAGCTGATGCGCACCCACGCCCGCTTTGCCGCCGAATGGGTGTGGGCGGCTGGGTTGGCGGGGTTGAACCTGGTGGTGCTGGCTCATGGGGCGCTGGCCTTGGCGGCGCGTGATGGCTGGCGTCAGCGCTTGTTCGCCTGGCTCGAGCAACGGGCGGGGTGGTGGCTGCTGGCGGCAGGTTTCGCGGCAGCCGTGAGCATGCTGGCGATGGTGTTCGATGCACGTTATCGCAGCTTCCCTACATCGGCGCTGGTGCTGCCGGCGTTGGTCTACCTGCTGCGGCCGGTGGCGGCGCCGCGGGCGGAAGTGGCCTTGCTGGCGTTCATCGTCGGAGCGGGGATCGCGCCGCAGCTGTTCATCGAAGGGCTGATGAGCCAGCAGGCGTGGGGCTGGGCGATCGTGAGCGCGATGATGGTCGCGGCGTTGTGGCGCAGCCTGCGAAAGGCGTGAGCATGCAATCGCGGGGCAAGCCCGCACAGGAAGGGCACAGGCTTGCTTCAGGCCGACTGCCTGACCAACCGCAACCCCGCCAACACCACTGCGAACACCGCAAGACTCGCGGTATACAGCACTAGCGCCGGCAGGCCGAAGAGCAGCCCCAGCAGCGCCAGCCACCAACCACCGCGTCCCGGTATCACCTGTGCCAAAAGCGAGATGCCCAACGCTGCCCACCCCAACACTTGGTGATGAATGCCCAGGCCCAACAGCGAGCGGGCCTGGCATTGCCAGTATTCCCCCGGCACGCTGCACAGCCCCACCCAACGGCCATCCTCCATCAGCCCATAGCGCACGCCATAACTAGCCGCCAGCCACAGAGCCAGGAACAGCAGCATGACAACGATGGGCAACGCACGGGACATGACAGCCTCCAAAGGTCGAAACGTGCCGCCAGCATAATCGGCCTGCAGCGCCACGCAAGGCAAAACACGTGAGTTGCAGCTATGTTCGAATGAACTCCATTGCCGCGCCGTAGACAGTCGCGGCACTATCTTGTGCAACAAACAGTGGGGTGCCAGGCAACTTTGCCGGGCCAACCATGGTCCTAGATAGCGCTTTGCCTTATGTACTTTTTGGGGGATCCCATGCTTCGACCCTTGCGCCTCGCTGCCCTGTTCGGTGGCCTGCTCCTGGCTGCGGCCGCTTCGGCGCAGGATATTGACGCCGCGAGCTATGGCTACCCGCTGACCAACCCGTTCGAGGCGACCATCGCCACCACGCCGCCGGAGCAGCGCCCTACCCTGCCCAGCGACGAGGACATCAGCCAGTCCGACTACAGCCTCAACCTGCGCCCGGAGCGGGCCTTCACCCTGCCCGACAACTTCTGGCCGGTGAAGAAGCTCAAGTACCGCCTGGCCTACCAGGACCATGAGGCCCCGCTGATCTTCATCATCGCCGGCACCGGGGCCCCTTACTCCAGCACCATCAATGAATACCTGAAGAAGCTGTTCTACCAGGCGGGCTTCCATGTGGTGCAGTTGTCCTCGCCCACCAGCTGGGACTTCATGAGCGCCGCCTCGCGCTTCGCCACCCCCGGCATCACCCAGGACGATGCCGAGGACCTGTACCGGGTGATGCAGGCCGTGCGCGCCCAGCACCCGCGCCTGCCAGTCAGCGAGTTCCACCTCACCGGCTACAGCCTCGGCGCCCTCGATGCGGCTTTCGTCAGCCACCTGGACGAAACCCGGCGCAGCTTCAACTTCAAGCGTGTGCTGTTGCTCAACCCGCCGGTCAACCTCTACACCTCGGTCAGCAACCTGGACAAACTGGTGCAGACCCGCGTGAAGGGCATCGACCACAGCACCACGTTCTACGAACTGATGCTGGAAAAACTGACCCTGTACTTCCAGCAGAAAGGCTACATCGACCTCAACGAGGCGTTGCTTTATGACTTCCAGAAGTCGCGTCAGCACCTGTCCAACGAACAGATGGCCATGCTCATCGGCACCTCGTTCCGCTTCTCGGCGGCCGACATCGCCTTCACCTCGGACCTGGTCAACAACCGTGGCCTGATCACCCCACCCAAGTACCCGATCACCGAAGGCAGCAGCCTCACGCCGTTCTTCAAGCGTGCCCTGCAATGCGACTTCGAGTGCTACATCACCGAGCAGGTGATCCCCATGTGGCGCGCCCGCACCGACGGCGGCAGCGTGTTGCAGTTGATCGACCAGGTCAGCCTGTACGCCCTGGCCGACTACCTGCGCGAGAGCCCGAAGGTCGCCGTGATGCACAACGCCGACGATGTGATCCTCGGCCCTGGCGACATCGGCTTCCTGCGCAAGGTGTTCGGCGATCGCCTGACCCTGTATCCCCATGGCGGCCATTGCGGCAACCTCAACTACCGCGTCAACAGCGACGCGATGCTGGAGTTCTTCCGTGGTTAACAAACTGCTGCTCGTCACCGCCCTGCTCGCCGCCGGCAATGCCCTGGCGGCCGAAACCGCGCCACGCACCAGCGTGGTCGAAGCCGACAAGCCCGCGCCTACGGCCGAAGCCGACGGCTTTCTCGACCCGCTGCGCGAGCTGAAATTCAACCCAGGGCTGGACCAGCGCGAGTTCGAGCGCTCGACGCTCACCGCCCTGAACGTGTACGACCCGCTGGAGTCGATGAACCGGCGCATCTACCACTTCAACTACCGCTTCGACCAATGGGTGATGCTGCCGGTGGTCGACGGCTACCGCTACGTCACCCCGCGCTTCGTGCGCACCGGGGTGACCAACTTCTTCAACAACCTGGGCGACGTGCCCAACTTGTTCAACAGTATCCTGCAGCTCAAGGCCAAGCGTTCGGCAGAGATCACCGCCCGCCTGATGTTCAACACCATCATCGGCGTGGGCGGTTTGTGGGACCCGGCGACCAAGATGGGCCTGCCACGCCAGAGCGAGGACTTCGGCCAGACCCTGGGCTTCTACGGCGTGCCCGATGGTCCGTACATCATGTTGCCGATCCTCGGGCCTTCGAACCTGCGCGATACCGCGGGGCTGGCCGTGGACTACGTGGGCGAGCGCGAGGCGAACTTCCTCAACGTGGCCGAGGCCAGCAGCGATCACCCGGAGATCACCGTGCTGCGCGCGGTGGACAAGCGCTACAGCACCAACTTCCGTTATGGGCAGCTCAATTCGCCGTTCGAGTACGAGAAGGTGCGGTACGTGTATACCCAGGCGCGCAAGCTGCAGATTGCCGAGTGACGGGGCTGATCTGAGGCAGGTGGTGCCGGTGAGTTCGAGCGCCAATGCTTGCTACGGCGAACTCAAAGGCCCAGGAACTGGCACAGCTCCCGTCGCTTGGCCAAGGCATCCTTGCGTCCCAGCTCGATCAGCTCGCTGCAATAGCTGGCTTCGAACAGCAGGTAGCTGAGCACCCCTGCCCCGCTGGTGCGGGTGGCGCCCGGGCCGCGCAGGAACACGCGCAGCGCCGCCGGCAGTTCGCGCCGGTGGCGGGCGGCGATTTCGTCCAGCGGTTGGCTGGGCGCCACCACCAGCACCTCGATCGGCGCCAGCCCCAGGCGCCGGGCATCCAGGTGCGCGGGGATCAGGTGGCTCAGGTGGTTGAGCCGCTGGAGCAGCTCGATGTCGTCTTCCAGGCTATCGATGAAAGTGCTGTTGAGCATGTGCGCGCCGATCTGCGCAAGGCTCGGCTGCTGGCCGCTGAAGACGCGCTGGGCCGGCATGGGTGCCGATGGCCGCTGGGGGTTGCCACTGACGCCGACCACCAGCACCCGGCTGGCGCCCAAGTGCAGCGCCGGGCTGATCGGTGCCGATTGGCGCACCGCACCGTCGCCGAAGTACTCCTCGTCGAGCTTGACCGGGGCGAACAGCAACGGGATCGCCGAGCTGGCCAGCAGATGGTCGATGGTCAACGAAGTGGGCACGCCGATGCGCCGATGACGCAGCCAGGGTTCGATGGTTCCGCGCCCTTGGTAGAACGTTACCGCCTGGCCCGATTCGTAGCCGAAGGCGGTGATGGCCACCGCACGCAACTGCTCGGCCGCCAGGGAATGGGCGATGCCGTCCAGGTCCAGATGCGACTGCAGGAGGGTGCGCAGCGGGCTGCTGTCCAGCAGCGCCACCGGCACCTGGCCGCCAATGCCCAGCAGGCTGTGGCTGACGAAACGGCTGGCCTGGCGGATCACCCCTGGCCAGTCGCTGCGCAATACCAGGTGGCTGCGAAAGTGCTGCCAGAAGGTGGTCAGGCGCTGCACCGCCTCGGTGAAACGCGTGGCGCCGCTGGCCAAGGTGACGGCATTGATGGCGCCGGCGGAGGTGCCGACGATCACCGGGAACGGGTTGGCCGCACCCGACGGCAACAGCTCGGCGATGCCCGCCAGTACACCGACCTGGTAGGCGGCCCGGGCGCCGCCGCCGGAGAGGATCAGGCCGGTGGTGCGGGGTGGAGCCATGAAGTTCTCCTGGAAGGGATGTCCTGCCGGCCATAGGGGCAAGGCAGACGAATCACCTGTCAGCGCTTTTTCTTGTCATACAGCCGCGGCTCTCCTGGCGGGCGCGACTTGAAGCGGCGGTGCGCCCACAGGTATTGCTCGGGACATTCGCGCAACACGCTCTCCACCCACTGGTTGATGCGCAGGCAGTCGGCCTCTTCGGTCTCGCCCGGGAAGCCCTCAAGCGGCGGATGGACCACCAGGCGGTAGCCGCTGCCATCCTCCAGGCGCTTCTGGGTGAAGGGGATCACCTGGGCCTTGCCCAGGCGGGCGAATTTGGTGGTGGCGGTGACGGTCGCCGCCGGGATGCCGAACAACGGCACGAACAGGCTCTGCTTGGCACCGTAGTCCTGGTCCGGGGCGTACCAGATCGCCCGACCGCCGCGCAGCAGCTTGAGCATGCCGCGCACGTCCTCGCGCTCCACGGCCAGCGAGTCGAGGTTGTGACGCTCGCGGCCACGGCGCTGGATGTAGTCGAACAATGGGTTGCCATGCTCACGGTACATGCCGTCGATGGTATGGGCCTGGCCCAGCAGTGCAGCGCCGATCTCCAGGGTGGTGAAGTGCACGGCCATGAGGATCGCACCCTGGCCTTCGCGTTGGGCGGCCTGCAGGTGCTCCAGGCCCTCGATGTGGGCCAGCCGCGCCAGGCGTGGCTTGGGCCACCACCAGCTCATGGCCATTTCGAAGAAGGCGATGCCGGTGGAGGCGAAGTTTTCCTTGAGCAGGCGCTGCCGTTCGTCGCCGGAAAGCTCGGGGAAACACAGCTCCAGGTTGCGCGCGGCGATGCGCCGACGTTCACCGGCGACCCGGTACATCAGCGCGCCCAGGGCACAGCCCAGGCACAGCAACGCACGGTACGGCAGCTGCGCCACCAGCCACAGCAGGCCCAGGCCCAGCCACAGGCCCCAGAACCGAGGGTGAAGGAAATAAAGTCGAAAACGCGGGCGTTCCATTGAAGCTTCCGGAAAGACAAAGGTGGGCATTCTACATCGGTTCGCCCGCGGTTGCGGCCAACGGGTCTTATCGTTATAAGTCAGGGCACTTTTTTCGCAACAAGCCGTCTATGCAGACCATGAGCCTCAACCAGACCTCCGACACCGCCCCCGTATTCCAGCTCAAAGGCAGCATGCTTGCCATCACCGTGCTGGAACTGGCGCGCAACGACCTCGAAGCCCTCGACCTGCAACTGGCGGCGAAAGTGGCCCAGGCCCCCAATTTCTTCAGTAACACGCCGTTGGTGCTGGCGCTGGACAAGCTGTCGGCCGACGGCGGCGCCATCGACCTGCCCGGCTTGATGCGCGTTTGCCGCCACCACGGCCTGCGCACCCTGGCCGTGCGCGCCAGCCGCATCGAAGACATCGCCGCGGCGATCGCCATCGACCTGCCGGTGCTGCCACCCTCCGGTGCCCGCGAGCGGCCGCTGGAACCGGAGCCCGAGGTGAAGAAGCCCGAGCCCGCCCCTACGCCGCCACCAGCGCCGGCCGAACCCGAAGTGCGCCCCACCCGCATCATCACCGCGCCGGTGCGCGGCGGCCAGCAGATCTACGCCCAGGGCGGCGACCTGGTGGTGACCGCCTCGGTCAGCCCGGGTGCGGAACTTCTCGCCGATGGCAACATCCATGTGTACGGCGCCATGCGTGGCCGCGCACTGGCGGGCATCAAGGGCAATACCCGGGCGCGCATCTTCTGCCAGCAGATGACCGCGGAGATGGTCTCCATCGCCGGCCAGTACAAGGTCTGCGAGGACCTGCGTCGCGACCCGCTGTGGGGGGCTGGCGTGCAGATCAGCCTGTCTGGCGATGTGTTGAACATCACCCGTCTTTAACGGATACTTGCCGGCATTTTTAGCGCAACTTTTTTCTTGTTGCCGTTTTTCGTATTTGCAGGGACCGCTGTCCCATTTATTTAGGGGTGAAACACCTTGGCCAAGATTCTCGTGGTTACTTCCGGCAAGGGGGGTGTGGGCAAGACCACCACCAGCGCCGCCATCGGTACCGGCCTCGCTCTGCGCGGCTACAAGACTGTCATCGTCGACTTCGACGTCGGCCTGCGTAACCTCGACCTGATCATGGGCTGCGAGCGCCGCGTGGTGTACGACTTCGTCAACGTGGTCAACGGCGAGGCCAACCTGCAGCAGGCCCTGATCAAGGACAAGCGCCTGGAGAACCTGTTCGTGCTGGCCGCCAGCCAGACCCGCGACAAGGACGCCCTGACCCAGGAAGGCGTCGAGAAGGTGCTGATGGAGCTCAAGGAAACCTTCGACTTCGTCATCTGCGACTCCCCGGCCGGCATCGAGAAAGGCGCCCACCTGGCGATGTACTTCGCCGACGAGGCCATCGTCGTGACCAACCCGGAAGTGTCCTCGGTCCGTGACTCCGACCGCATGCTGGGCATCCTGTCGAGCAAGTCGCGCCGCTCCGAGAACGGCGAGGAGCCGATCAAGGAACACCTGCTGATCACCCGTTATCACCCTGAGCGCGTCGAGAAAGGCGAGATGCTCAGCATCGCCGACGTCGAAGAGATCCTGGCGATCAAGCTCAAGGGTGTGATTCCCGAATCCCAGGCCGTGCTCAAGGCCTCCAACCAGGGCATCCCGGTCATCCTCGACGACCAGAGCGATGCCGGCCAGGCGTACAGCGACACCGTCGACCGCCTGCTGGGCAAAGAGAAGCCACTGCGGTTCATCGATGTGCAGAAGCAAGGATTCTTCGCGCGCCTGTTTGGAGGCAAGTAAACCATGAACCTTTTTGACTTCTTTCGTGGCAGACAGAAACAAAGCAGCGCGTCGGTAGCGAAAGAGCGTCTACAGATCATCGTGGCGCACGAACGCGGCCAGCGCAGCGAACCGGATTACCTGCCTGCCCTGCAGAAAGAGCTGCTGGAAGTGATCCGCAAGTATGTGAACATCGGCAGCGACGACGTGCATATCGAACTCGAGAACCAGGGTAGCTGCTCGATCCTGGAGCTGAACATCACCCTGCCTGATCGCTGATCCATCGCACAGGGGCCGCTTTGCAGCCCTTTCGCGGCACAAGGCCGCTCCTACAGGCATTGCACCGTACCTGTAGGAGCGGCCTTGTGCCGCGAAAGGGCCGTGAAGCGGCCCCTGTGGTCTACACCGTCTCCCCAGGGAACATGCAATGCCGCTGTCGAACATCCAGATCCTCTTCGAAGACGACGCCATCCTGGTGGTCAACAAGCCCACCCTGCTGCTGTCGGTGCCGGGCCGCGCCGAGGACAACAAGGACTGCCTGATCACCCGCCTGCAGGAAAACGGCTACCCCGATGCCCTGATCGTCCATCGCCTGGACTGGGAGACCTCCGGCATCATCCTGCTGGCCCGCGATGCCGACAGCCATCGCGAGCTGTCGCGCCAGTTCCATGACCGCGAGACCGAGAAGGCCTACACCGCCCTGTGCTGGGGCCAGCCGGCGTTGGACAGCGGCAGCATCGACCTGCCCCTGCGCTACGACCCGCCGACCAAGCCGCGCCATGTGGTGGACCACGAGCACGGCAAGCATGCCCTGACCTTCTGGCGCGTGCTCGAGCGTTGCGCCGACCACTGCCGGGTGGAGCTGACCCCGATCACCGGGCGTTCGCACCAGTTGCGCGTGCACATGTTGTCGATCGGCCACCCGCTGCTGGGCGACCGGCTGTACGCCAACCCCGAGGCGCTGGCGGCCCATGAGCGGCTGTGCCTGCATGCCTCGATGCTGAGCTTTACCCACCCGGTGTCCGGGGAGCGCCTGAAGTTCGAGTGCCCGGCGCCGTTCTGAGGCGCGTGAAGCGGTCGCTTCGCGGGTAAACCCGCTCCCACAGGCCCTGCGCCATCCCTGTGGGAGCGGGTTTACCCGCGAAGACGCCGCGACAAATTCATGGGCAACTGCGCTAAACTCGCGCCACTGCTGTCTGGAGTGAGTTATGCGCGATTCCCTGAATGCTGGCCTGATCGATTTCCTCAAGGCTTCCCCGACGCCCTTCCATGCCACCGCGAGCCTCGCCCAGCGCCTGGAGGCCGCCGGCTACCAGCGTCTGGACGAACGCGACAGCTGGGCCACGGTGCCCGGTGGCCGCTACTACGTCACCCGCAACGACTCCTCGATCATCGCCATCAAGCTGGGCAGGCAATCGCCCCTGATCGGCGGCATCCGCATGGTCGGCGCCCATACCGACAGCCCTTGCCTGCGGGTCAAGCCACAGCCAGAACTGCAGCGCCATGGTTTCCTGCAGTTGGGCGTCGAAGTCTATGGCGGCGCCCTGCTCGCGCCCTGGTTCGACCGCGACCTGTCCCTGGCCGGCCGAGTCACCTTCCGCCGCGACGGCAAGGTCGAGAGCCAGCTGGTGGACTTCAAGCTGCCGATCGCGGTTATCCCCAACCTGGCCATCCACCTCAACCGCACCGCCAACGAAGGCTGGGCAATCAACCCGCAGACCGAGCTGCCGCCGATCCTGGCCCAGGTTGCCGGTGACGAGCGGGTCGACTTCCGCGCCCTGCTCACCGAGCAGCTGGCGCGCGAGCACGAGCTCAACGCCGACGTGGTGCTGGACTATGAGCTGAGCTTCTATGACACCCAGGACGCCGCACTGGTCGGCCTGAACGGCGACTTCATCGCCGGTGCCCGCCTGGACAACCTGCTGTCGTGCTACGCCGGCCTGCAGGCGCTGCTGGCCGCCGACAGCGACGAGACCTGCGTGCTGGTGTGCAACGACCACGAGGAAGTCGGTTCCTGCTCAGCGTGCGGCGCCGATGGCCCGATGCTCGAACAGACCCTGCAACGCCTGCTGCCCGACGGCGACGACTACGTGCGCACCCTCCAGCGCTCGCTGCTGGTGTCGGCCGACAACGCCCACGGCGTGCACCCCAACTACGCCGACAAGCACGACGGCAACCACGGGCCCAAGCTCAACGCCGGGCCCGTGATCAAGGTCAACAACAACCAGCGCTACGCCACCAACAGCGAGACCGCCGGGTTCTTCCGCCACCTGTGCATGGCCGAGGAAGTGCCGGTGCAAAGCTTCGTGGTACGCAGCGACATGGGCTGCGGCTCGACCATCGGCCCGATCACCGCCAGCCACCTGGGCGTGCGCACCGTCGACATCGGCCTGCCGACCTTCGCCATGCACTCGATTCGCGAACTGTGCGGCAGCCACGACCTGGCGCACCTGGTGAAGGTATTGACCGCGTTCTATCGCAGTCGCGAGTTGCCCTGAAACCGTACCGCCCGATCGCCGGCAAGCCGACTCCCACAGGTATAGCGGTGTCTCTAAGAGCACGCAGGACCGGTGGGAGCCGGCTTGCCGGCGATGGGGACAACACCTAACCCGGATCAATGCCCACGGCTGCCCAACCCGCTATGCTTACTACATTGCCATCATGTAGAAGGATGCCTGTTCATGTCGCCGTTCCTTTCCCTGTTCCTGCCGGTGTTCATCGGCCTGCTGCTGTTGACCATCGGCTTCAGCCTGCGCGAACGCAATGTCGGCGTACTGATGATGTGGATCGGCACCCTCGGCATTTTCGGCATCATGTGCTGGAAGATCCTCGCGAAACTGACCTGAAAAATCCTCTACACTGCGGCAATCGTTTGCCCTGAGGTAGATTTTCGGTGCCTGCCCTCCTGCGTTGCCTTGCCCTGTTGCTGTTTCTCTTCATCGCTCCCGTCCAGGCCGCCGGCCTGCCCGGCCTGCTAGGTGCGGGCAAGCCTGCGCAACCGGAAGCGACGCAACCCTTGGGCCAGTCGCTGGACGAGGTGATCAAGAACCTGGAGAACGACCAGCAGCGCACCCAGTTGCTCAACGACCTGAAGAAACTGCGCGATGCCACCAAACAGTCGCAGCCCAGCGCCGAACAAGGCGTACTGGGCCTGATCGGCGGTGCCTTGCATGACCTGGAGAAGCAGTTCAGCGGTGAGGCCAGCCCGTTCCGGCGTTGGTCGATGGAGATCGACCAGGCCCAGGACGAACTGGCGGCCTTGGTGGTGCCGGTGCACCAATGGCCGGCGATCCTGTTCGGCTTTGCCGCGATCATCGCGGTCTGGAGCCTGCTGGCCTACGCCTTCAACTGGATCGGCCACCGCGTGCGCCTGCGCTTCGTCCTGAGCGAAGAGCTGCCGCAGCACCCGCGGACCTGGGACCTGGTGCGCTTCGCCTTGCGCAAGTTGGGGCCATGGCTGGTCGCCTTGGTGTTCACCGTTTACCTGAGCTTCGCCCTGCCCTCCTCGCTGGGCAAGTCGCTGGCCATGGTGCTGGCCTATGCGCTGGTGGTGGGCACGCTGTTCTCGGCGATCTGCGTGATCGCCTTCTCCCTGCTCGACGGCCCCCATCGCCACCAGGCCTTGCACATCCTGCGGCGCCAGGCGTTCCGCCCGCTGTGGTTGATCGGCAGCTTCGCCGCGTTCGGCGAGGCGATGAGCGACCCGCGCATGACCACCGCCCTGGGCAGCCACCTGGCCCACACCCTGGCGACCCTGGCCAATGTGGTGGCGGCAATATGCACGGGCCTGTTCATCCTGCGCTTCCGCCGCCCCATCGCCCACCTGATCCGCAACCAGCCCCTGTCGCGCCGCCTGACCCGCCGCACCCTGAGCGACACCATCGAGATCCTCGGCAGCTTCTGGTTCGTGCCAGCGTTGATCCTGGTGGCGATCTCGTTGTTCGCCACCTTCGTGTCCGCCGGCGATACCAGCACGGCGCTGCGCCAATCGCTGATGTGCACGGTGCTGGTGGTGGTGTGCATGGTGCTCAACGGCCTGGTGCGCCGCCACGCCGCCAACCCCAAGCGGGCCAATCGGCGCCAGGAGGTCTATGCCGAGCGCCTGCGCAACTTTGCCTATGCGCTGGTGCACCTGTTCATCTGGCTGGTCTTCATCGAACTGGGCCTGCGGGTCTGGGGGCTGTCGATGATCAATTTCGCCGAGGGCAGCGGGCACGAAGTCAGCGTGCGCGTGCTGGGCCTGGCCGGAACCTTGATCGCTGCCTGGCTGGTCTGGATCCTGGCCGACACCGCCGTGCACCATGCCCTGGTGCGCTCGCGCCGAGGCCTGGCCAATGCCCGCGCGCAGACGATGATGCCGTTGATCCGCAACGTGATGTTCGTGGCGATCTTCATCATCGCGGTGATCGTCGCCCTGGCCAACATGGGCATGAACGTCACGCCGTTGCTGGCCGGTGCCGGTGTCATCGGCCTTGCCATCGGCTTCGGTGCCCAGTCACTGGTGGCGGACCTGATCACGGGGCTGTTCATCATCATCGAGGACTCCCTGGCCATCGACGACTATGTGGATGTCGGTGGCCACCTGGGCACGGTGGAGGGCCTGACCATCCGTACCGTGCGCCTGCGGGATATCGACGGGATCGTGCATACCATTCCGTTCAGCGAGATCAAGAGCATCAAGAACTACTCGCGCGAGTTCGGCTACGCGATCTTCCGCGTGGCGATCCCGCACAGCATGAACATCGACCAGGCCATCACGTTGATCCGCGAGGTGGGGCAGAAGCTGCGCAACGACCCGCTGATGCGGCGCAATATCTGGTCGCCGCTGGAGCTGCAAGGGGTGGAGAGTTTCGAGTCGGGGTCGGCGATCCTGCGGGCGCGGTTCAAGACGGCGCCGATCAAGCAATGGGAAGTGTCGCGGGCGTTCAACCTGGCGTTGAAGCGGCAGCTGGATGAGGCGGGGCTGGACCTGGCGACGCCGCGGCTGTCGGTGCAGGTGGTGACAGCCGGCGGGGGTGGCATGAGCGAGGCCGGCGGGGCTGGCAACTAGGGCTGCTTCGCGCCACTACCCCACCTCTGCCCGGATGCGAATGGCATCATGCCGCCAATACTCCAGGTCGCAATCGATCACATGCCCATGCTGGTCGCTGTTGACCCGCGTGACGTGCAACCCCGCACTGCCCGCTGAAACCTTCAGCGCCGCCGCGGCCGCCCCCGGCAAGGCCGTGGGCAGGATCTCGAAGCACACCCGCCCGTAGCGGATGCCGAACTCACGGGCATAGATCTCGGTCAGCGACTGCCCCAGGTCCTGGCCCAGGATGCCGGGGAAATACTGTGGGTTGAGGTAGTGCTCGGCATACAGCACCGCCCGCCCATCGATGCGCCGCAAGCGGCAGATACGCACCACGCTCGACAGCGCTGGCAACCCCAGCCGTGCACAGATCGCCGCCGGCGCCGGCTGCAACCGCGCCGACAACAGCTCGGTGCCCGGCTCCCGCCCCTGGGCACGCACCATGGCATGGAAATGGCTGCGCTCGACCAGGTCGTAGGTCAGCCGCTCGGGTGCCACGAACCAGCCCCGGCGCTCCTCCCGGTAGATCAACCCCTGCGCCTCCAGCTGTACCAGCGCCTCGCGCAAGGTGATACGCGTGGTATCGAACACCTCGCTCAACTTGCGCTCGGCCGGCAGCTTGCCCCCCGGCGCCAGCAGGCCGTGTTCGATCTGCTCCTGCAACGCATGGCAGATGGCTGTTACCGCGCGCGGTGGCGTCGATTGCATCGAAGGTTACCTATCTGGACTAGTCCAGCCCCAGAACAGGGCCATTGGAGATTAGCGCAAGCCTAGGCACAGCCCATGAACATCCTGTGACAAAGCCCTCGTCCCGCACCTGGCAGGACAGGCCCAGGCCCCGGGATTCAAGGCCTGGGATCTGGTCTACGCTGTACTGCCAGGGCCCCGGCGCGCATTTTCACGCCCAGGCCTTACATCAAACTGTCACGCAACCGGCCTACCTTGGCTCGAGGTTTGCTGACCTAGACCACACGTTCGCAAGCATGGGTTTCCTCACATCACAACATTGCAAGGCCCTAGCAAAGGAGCTTCGGATGAAAACGTTCTTCATGGCGTCACTGCTCGGCTCGACCATCGCCCTGTGCACTTCGGCCATGGCCGCCGGTACCGACCTCAAGGCCCTGGAAGAGGCCGCTCGCAAGGAAGGTGTGATCAACAGCGTGGGCATGCCCGATGCCTGGGCCAACTGGAAAGGTACCTGGGCGGACCTGGCCAGCAAGTACGGCCTCAAGCACAGCGACACCGACATGAGCTCTGCCCAGGAAATCGCCAAGTTCGACGCCGAGAAGAGCAACGCCAGCGCCGATATCGGCGATGTGGGCGCCGCCTTCGGCCCCATCGCCGTGACCAAGGGCGTGACCCAGCCCTACAAGCCAAGCACCTGGGACCAGGTACCCGCCTGGGCCAAGGATCAGGACGGCCACTGGGCCCTGGCCTATACCGGCACCATCGCCTTCATCATCAACAAGGACCTGGTCAAGGAAGGCGAGCGCCCGAAAACCTGGCACGACCTGGAAAAAGGCACGTACAAGGTCGCCATCGGTGACGTCGGTACCGCCGCCCAGGCTGCCAACGGCGTGCTGGCCGCTGCCATCGCCTATAAAGGCGACGAAAGCAACATCGAGCCGGGCCTGCAACTGTTCACCAAGCTGGCCCAGGACAAGCGCCTGTCGCTGGCCAACCCGACCATCCAGACCCTCGAGAAGGGCGAAGTGGAGGTCGGCGTGGTGTGGGACTTCAATGGCCTGAGCTACCGCGAGCAGATCGATCCCAAGCGCTTCGAGGTGCTGATCCCCTCCGACGGTTCGGTGATCTCCGGCTACACCACCATCATCAACAAGTACGCCAAACACCCCAACGCCGCCAAGCTCACCCGTGAGTACATCTTCAGCGATGCCGGCCAGACCAACCTGGCCATCGGCCATGCCCGACCGATTCGCGCCGAGCACCTGAAGCTGCCGGCCGAGGTGCAGGCCAAGCTGCTGCCCAACGAGCAATACCGTGCGGCGCAGCCGATCAAGAATGCCGAGGCCTGGGAAGCGACCTCCAAGAAACTGCCGCAGATGTGGCAGGAGCAAGTGATCATCGAGATGGAATGAGGCGGCTCACGCCCTGTGGGCGCGGGCTTGCCCCGCGATGGCGTCAGGTCAGACAACCGCGTCTGCAGGATTGACGCCATCGCGGGACAAGCCCGCTCCTACAGGGGCGTCGTCGCCCTCTGCGGAGCGCTTATGAACCACAACGTCATCCTGGTCCTGCTCGACGGTCTCAACCACCAGGTCGCCCACCATGCCATGGGCCACCTGCACGCCTATGTCGAAGCTGACCGCGCCGCGCTGTACCGCATCGAATGCGAGCTGCCGTCGCTGTCACGGCCCCTGTACGAATGCATCCTCACCGGCGTGGCCCCCATCGACAGCGGCATCGTGCACAACAACGTCAACCGCCTGTCGAACCAACGCAGCGTCTTCCACTACGCCCGCGAAGCGGGCTTGGGCACCGCGGCGGCGGCCTACCACTGGATCAGCGAGCTGTACAACCGCTCGCCCTTCGACCCGCTGCGCGACCGTCACACCCATGCACCTAAGCTGCCCATCCAGCACGGGCTGTTCTACTACGCCGACCATTACCCCGACTCGCACCTGCTGGCCGACGCCGAGTACCTGCGCCGTCGCCATGCCCCGAACTTCCTGCTCGTACACCCGATGAACATCGATGACGCCGGCCATCGTCATGGCCTGGACAGCAGTCAGTACCGCAACGCCGCACGCTGCGTCGACATCCTCCTGGCCGACTACTTGCCACGCTGGCTCGAAGAGGGCTACCAGGTGCTGGTGACCGCTGATCACGGCATGAACAACGACCGCTCGCACAACGGCCTGCTGGCCGAGGAGCGTGAAGTGCCGTTGTTCGTGTTCGGCGAGGCGTTCAGCCTCGACCCCGCAGCCAAGCCCTTGCAGACCGAGCTGTGCGGCACGATCTGCGAGCTGCTGGGCGCAGCCCACGACAAGCCGGTCTGCCGGGAGCTGCTCAAGTGAATACCCGCCCTCGCGGCCGCTACCTGGCCCTGCTCTGCCTGCTGCCGTTCGCCCTGTTCTTCATCGTGTTCCAGATCGCCCCGCTGGCCTGGGTGGCCATCAACAGCCTGCAGAGCGAAAGCGGCTGGGGGCTGGCCAACTTCAACAAGGTGTTCGCCTCCAAGTTCTACCTGCAGGCGCTGCAGCGCAGCCTGGAGATCAGCTTCTGGTCGAGCCTGTTCGGCATCGTCATCGCCACCCTCGGCGCTTACTCCCTGCGCCAGGTGGACTCGCGCCTGCGCGACTTCGTCAGCGCCTTCGCCAACATGACCAGCAACTTCGCCGGGGTGCCGCTGGCATTCGCCTTCATCATCCTGCTGGGCTTCAACGGTGCGCTGACCTTGCTGCTCAAGCAGGCCGGCCTGTTGGAAGACTTCAGCATCTATTCCAAGAGCGGCCTGATCCTGGTGTACACCTATTTCCAGATCCCCCTGGGGGTGCTGCTGCTCTACCCAGCCTTCGACGCCCTGCGTGAAGATTGGCGCGAGTCCGCGGCACTGCTGGGCGCCAGCCACTGGCAGTACTGGCGGCACATCGGCTTGCCAGTGCTGGCCCCTGCCCTGCTGGGCACCTTCGTCATCCTGCTGGCCAACGCTCTGGGCGCCTATGCCACGGTCTATGCCCTGACCACCGGCAACTTCAACGTGCTGCCGATCCGCATCGCCGCCCTGGTGGCCGGCGACATCACCCTCGACCCGAACCTGGCCAGCGCCCTGGCGATGGTGCTGGTGGGGTTGATGACGCTGGTCACGGTGGTCCATCAATGGCTGCTCAAGAGGAGCTACCATGCGCGCTGAACCTCGCGGCAACCTCTACCACCGGGTGGTGGTGCACCTGCTGTTCCTCATCCTGCTGCTGCCGTTAGCCGGCACCCTGCTCTATTCCCTGGCCACCAGCTGGTCGGCGAGCCTGCTGCCCAGCGGCCTGACCTTCAAGTGGTACCTGGCGCTGTGGAGCGAACCGCGCTTCCTGGCGGCCTTCGGCCAGTCACTGCTGGTATGCGTCGGCGCGCTGGTGCTGTCGGTGGTGCTGATCCTGCCGCTGTTGTTCGTGGTGCACTACCACTTCCCGCGCCTGGACGCGCTGATGAACATCCTCATCCTGCTGCCCTTCGCCGTGCCGCCGGTGGTGTCTTCGGTGGGCCTGCTGCAGCTGTACGGCAGCGGGCCGATGGCCATGGTCGGCACACCGTGGATCCTCATCGGCTGCTACTTCACCATCGCCTTGCCGTTCATGTACCGGGCCATCACCAACAACCTGCAGGCGATCAACCTGCGCGACCTGATGGACGCCGCCCAGCTGCTGGGGGCCAGCACCTGGCAGGCAGCCTTGCTGGTGGTGCTGCCGAACTTGCGCAAGGGCCTGATGGTGGCGCTGCTGCTGTCGTTCTCGTTCCTGTTCGGCGAGTTCGTGTTCGCCAACCTGCTGGTGGGGACCCGCTACGAGACCTTGCAGGTCTATCTGAACAACATGCGCAACAGCAGCGGCCATTTCAACAGCGCACTGGTAATCTCCTACTTCGCCTTCGTGCTGGTGCTGACCTGGGTCGCCAATCGCCTGAACAAGGACAAATCCTGACATGAGCTTCGTCAGCGTACAGAAACTGCACAAAAGCTACGCCGGCAACCCGGTGTTCCATGACATCGACTGCCAGATCGAACGCGGCGAGTTCGTCACCCTGCTCGGCCCTTCCGGTTGCGGCAAGTCGACCCTGCTGCGCTGCATCGCCGGGCTGACCCCGGTGGACAGCGGCCGCATCCTGCTCGACGGCCATGACCTGGTGCCGCTCAGCCCGCAGAAACGCGGCATCGGCATGGTGTTCCAGAGCTATGCGCTGTTCCCCAACATGACCGTGGAGCAGAATGTCGCCTTCGGTCTGCGCATGCAGAAGATCCAGGCCGACGAAAGCCTGGCGCGGGTGCGCGAGGCCCTGGCGCTGGTGGAGCTTTCCAGCTTCGCCGGGCGCTACCCGCATCAACTGTCGGGCGGGCAGTGCCAGCGCGTGGCCCTGGCCCGCTCGCTGGTGACCCGCCCGCGCCTGCTGCTGCTCGACGAACCGCTGTCGGCCCTGGATGCACGCATCCGTAAGCACCTGCGCGAGCAGATCCGCGCCATCCAGCGCGAGCTGGGCCTGACCACCATCTTCGTCACCCATGACCAGGAAGAGGCGCTGACGATGTCCGACCGCATCTTCCTGATGAACCAGGGGCGCATCGTCCAGAGCGGCGATGCCGAAACCCTCTATACCGCGCCCGTGGACCTGTTCGCCGCAGGCTTCATCGGCAACTACAACCTGCTCGAGCCCGATACCGCCAGCCGCCTGCTGCAGCGCCCGGTGACCAGCCGCCTGGCGATCCGCCCGGAAGCCATCAGCCTGCGCCTGGAAGGTGAGCTGGATGCCCAGGTACGCAGCCACAGCCTGCTGGGCAACGTCATTCGCTATCGGGTAGAAGTGCGTGGCGTGGAACTGGTGGTGGACGTGCTCAATCGCTCGTCGGCCGACCTGCACGCCGACGGGCAGCGGGTATCCTTGTCGATCGACCCCACGGCGCTACGAGAAGTGGCCTAGGAGAACAACGCAATGGCATTGGCAATATTCGATCTTGACGAAACCCTCATCCACGGCGACTGCGCCTCGTTGTGGAGCAAACAGATGGCCCAGCTGGGCTGGGTGGACGGCAAGGCATTCCTGCGCCGCGACCAGGAGCTGATGGAGGCCTACGGCAAGGGCCACCTGAAGATGGAAGAGTACATGGCCTTCAGCCTGGAGCCGATTGCCGGGCGCACCCTCGAGGAGGTGGAGCACCTGGTCGAGCCCTGGGTCGAGGATGTGATCGAGCCGATCATCTATGGCGACGCCTGCCGCTGTATCGCCGAGCACCGCAAGCGCGGTGACCGGATCCTGATCATCTCCGCCTCGGGCACCCACCTGGTCGGGCCGATCGCAGCGCGCCTGGGGGTGGACGAATACCTGGCGATCGAGCTGGAGGCGGTGAACGGGGTGTATACCGGCAAGACCCATGGGGTGCTGACCTACCGCGAGGGCAAGATCACTCGCCTGCTGGAGTGGCTGGACCAGGAGCAGGAAAACCTGGAAGGGGCGAGTTTCTATTCCGACTCGCGCAACGACCTGCCGTTGTTGCTGAAGGTGGACTACCCCCATGTGGTCAACCCGGACCCGGTGCTGCGCGAGCATGCCGAAGTCAATGGCTGGCCGATTCTGAGCTGGAGCTGAGATCCCGGGGGCGCTTTGCGCCCCTTTCGCGGCACGAGGCCGCTCCTACACAGGATCGCGTCGCCCTGACGGGATCGCGTCGCCCTGTAGGAGCGGCCTTGTGCCGCGAAAGGGCTGCAAAGCAGCCCCAGCAATCTCAAGCCAAACCAGGATCGATCACCAGCACCAGCTTGCCCGACACCTGGTTGCTCGCCAGCTCCGCATACGCCGCCTCGGCGAACGCCACCGGGTAGGTGTCCACCAACTGCGGCGACAGCCGCCCTTCGCCGAACAACGGCCACACCTGCTGCACCAGCTCGCGCAGCAGCTCGCCCTTGAATTCATCGCTGCGATTACGCAAGGTCGAGCCGGTGACCTGCGCCCGCTTGGCCAGCACCTGCGCCAAGTCCAGCTCGACCTTGCGCCCGCCCATCAGGCCGATGATCACCCAGCGCCCATCGCGGGCCAGCAATTCGAGGTTCATTTGCCCATAGCTGGCGCCCACCGGGTCGAGGATCACATCGAACGGCCCGAACGCCTTCAGCTCGTCCAGGTTCTCGTTGCGCACCACGCCACCGGCAGCCCCCAGCGCCTGGCAGTAGGCCAGGCGATCCTGCGAGCCGACACTGACCCACACCGGGTTGCCGAATGCCTTGCACAGCTGGATCGCCGCCGAGCCGACGCCACTGGCGCCTGCGTGCACCAGCACCTTCTCGCCGGCCTTCACCGCGCCCAGCTGGAAGATGTTCAGCCAGGCCGTGGCATACACCTCGGGCAGCGCCGCCGCCTCGTGCAGGCTCAGGCCTTCGGGCACCGGCAGCACATGGCGCGCATCGACCACCACTTCCTCGGCCATGGCGCCGCTGGCCAACAGCGCGCAGACCCGGTCGCCCACCCGCCAGTCGGCGCCTGCACCCACTTCCTCGACCACCCCGGCGCACTCCAGGCCCATGTAGGGGCTCGCGCCTGGCGGCGGCGGGTACAGGCCTTTCATCTGCAGCAGGTCGGCGCGGTTGAGTCCCGCTGCGGCCACACGAATACGCACCTGGCCTGCGTCACAGGTCGGGCGCTCGGCTTCGACCCAGGCCACATGTCCGTCAACGCCTTGCAATGCCTTCACAGTGCCTCCATAGTTGAGTCATGACTGAGCCCGGGATCGCCATGTCCCGGGCTTTTTGCAGTATGCGTCCGGCTCTTGTGGAACCGGCGAACGGAAAAGACGGCCTACTATGCGTGATCAATTGCCTTTACGTCGAATCAGCATGAAGCATTTCCTGCCCAGCACTGCCCTCGCCCTCCTGATCGGCCTCGGCAGCCTCACGCTCGGTGGCAATGCGGCGGCCGCCAACAAGTGGGACAGCCTGCAGCCTGACCGTGACGAAATCGTCGCCAGCCTGAACGTGGTGGAGCTGCTCAAGCGCCACCACTACAGCAAGCCGCCGCTGGACGATGCCCGTTCGATCATCATCTACGACAGCTACATCAAGCTGCTCGACCCCTCGCGCAGCTACTTCACCGCCACCGACATCGCCCAGTTCGACAAGTGGAAGACCCAGTTCGACGACTTCCTCAAGAGCGGCAACCTCGAACCTGGCTTCACCATCTACAAGCGCTATCTGGACCGGGTGAAGTCGCGCCTGGACTTCGCCCTGGCCGAACTGGCCAAAGGCGTCGACAAGATGGACTTCACCACCAAGGAAACCTTGCTGGTCGACCGCGAGGATGCGCCCTGGATGAAGAACGAGGCCGAGCTCGACGACCTGTGGCGCAAGCGCGTCAAGGACGAGGTGCTGCGCCAGAAGCTCGCCGGCAAGGATCCCAAGCAGATCCAGGAAACCCTGACCAAGCGCTACAAGAACCAGCTGTCGCGCCTGGACCAGACCCGTGCCGAGGACATCTTCCAGGCCTACATCAATACCTTCGCCCAGTCCTACGACCCGCACACCAACTACCTGTCGCCGGACAACGCGGAAAACTTCGACATCAACATGAGCCTGTCGCTCGAAGGCATCGGTGCGGTGCTGCAGAGCGACAACGACCAGGTCAAGATCGTGCGCCTGGTGCCGGCAGGCCCGGCGGCCAAGACCAAGCAAGTGGCGCCGGCCGACAAGATCATCGGCGTGGCCCAGGGCGACAAGGAAATGGTCGACGTGGTCGGCTGGCGCCTGGACGAAGTGGTCAAGCTGATCCGCGGCCCGAAAGGCTCGGTGGTCCGCCTGGAAATCATCCCGGCCAGCAATGCGCCGAACGACCAGACCAGCAAAGTGGTGTCGATCACGCGCGAAGCGGTCAAGCTCGAGGAGCAGGCTGCCAAGAAGTCGGTGCTCAAGCTCAAGCAGGACGGGCGCGACTACAAGCTGGGCATCATCGAGATCCCGGCCTTCTACCTGGACTTCAAGGCCTACCGTGCAGGTGACCCTGACTACAAGAGCACCACACGCGACGTGAAGAAGCTGCTCACCGAGCTGCAGAAGGAAAAGGTCGACGGCGTGGTCATCGACCTGCGCAACAACGGCGGCGGCTCCCTGCAGGAAGCCACCGAACTGACCAGCCTGTTCATCGAGAAAGGCCCGACCGTGCTGGTGCGCAACAGCGATGGCCGCGTCGACGTGCTCGAGGACGAGAACCCCGGCGCCTTCTACAAGGGCCCATTGGCGCTGCTGGTCAACCGCCTCTCGGCCTCGGCCTCGGAGATCTTCGCCGGCGCCATGCAGGACTACCACCGCGCGCTGATCATCGGCGGCCAGACCTTCGGCAAAGGCACCGTGCAGACCATCCAGCCGCTCAACCATGGCGAGCTGAAGCTGACCCTGGCCAAGTTCTACCGGGTCTCCGGGCAGAGCACCCAACACCAGGGCGTGCTGCCGGACATCGACTACCCATCGATCATCGACACCAAGGAAATCGGCGAGAGCGCCCTGCCCGAAGCCATGCCGTGGGATACCATCCGCCCGGTGGTGCGCCCTGCGGTCGACCCGTTCAAGCCGTTCCTGGCCGAGCTCAAGGCCCGTCATGACGCACGCAGCGCCAAGGACCCGGAATTCGCCTACATCCGCGACCGCCTGGCCCTGACCCAGAAGCTGATGAACGAGAAGACCGTCAGCCTCAACGAGCAGGAGCGCCGCGCACGCCACGATGAAATCGAGGCCAAGCAACTGGCGCTGGAGAACGTCCGTCGCAAGGCCAAGGGCGAGGAACCGCTCAAGGAGCTGAAGAAAGAAGACGAGGATGCCCTGCCGGTGGAGGACGAGGACACCAAGCCTGAGGACGACGCCTACCTGGCCGAGACCGGGCGCATCCTGCTCGACTACCTGAGCTTGAACGCGCAGGTGGCCAAGCACTGAGGTAACTGCGTTGGCAAACAGGGGCGGACATTTTCATGTCCGCCCCTTTTTTATGTGGACCTTTTTGCGCAGTGGGGTGTTACGCCCTATCGCCGGCAAGCCGGCTCCCACAGGGATCGCGCTTTACTGGAGCGGCCTGGTGGGAGCAACTGCCCGGCCCACTCTCTGGCAAATCAGTTCCCACAGTATGGCGGTGTCGCTGAAAACAGCGCAGGAAAGGTGGGAGCCGGCTTGCCGGCGATAGGCTGCGAAACAGCCCCGGGCTCAGGCCTGTTCCGGATAGCTGTACTCGAACACCCGCACCACTTCCGAGGCATGCCAGGATGCTGCCTCGAGCCCATCGACCGGCCCCGAGAAGCGCCCCAGGCGCTCGACGCATTCGAAGAAGCCGGTGCGTGGCAGGCGGCTGGCCCCTTGGCTGATCACCAGCGAGCTGCGCAGCGGCTGCTCGGCCCGGGCGTCGAGCACGGCCAGGTATTCCAGGGCAGCGGTAAGGGTCTGCATCGCCGGGCTGGGCAATTGCAGGCGTTCGATCAACGCGCGATAGGTCAGCAGGTGGCGTTGGCGACGGGCCAGATCGAGCTCGTTCAACAGGTTGTCCCAATGCTGGCGGCTGATCCTGACCTGGCTCATGACGGCTCGCTCCAGCCAGCGACGCCCAGGTGCCAGGCCAGGCTGCGCAGGATCGCCGCATCCGGCTGGCGCTCCCCGGCCTCGATCATCGCCAGGTAGGCCGGGCTGATGCCGACATTGCGCGCCAATTGCTCGGGCGCCAGGCCCTTGGCCTGGCGCAGGCGTGTCAATTCGCTCAATGCCACCAAGGCCGGGGCCTCGGCGGCGACTGCAGGTTCGTTCGTTGGTGCCTCGGCAGGTGCCTGCCCCGCGGCCTTGAGCAGTGCCTGGTACTGTTCCCACGGAACCACGGCATACTCGGGCTGACCGTCCCGGCTGATGACCTGAATACCCATACAACCCCCTTACGTAGGATTACTGCATGTAATCCGTAGGCATAATCCTTATGCCAATTATATGTCCAAGCGCGGGCGTATGCGCGGCTGAGGCGATTTCAGGGCGCTCCGCGCTCCAGGCGCAGGGCTTCGGGGGTGTCCGGCAGGCGTTCGACCACCCGCAAGCGCTCGGGTGCCTGGTTGTCGCGCCAGGCCTTGAAGCGGTTCAATTCATCGCCCACGGCCTTGAGTACCCAGCCCAATACGGCAATGTCGTCGAGGAAGCCAACCCCCAGCAGCCAGTCGGGAATGGCATCCAGGGGGCTGACGAAATACAGCAGGCCCGCCACCACCGTGACCAGCGCCTTGGGGCTGATGGCGCGGTATTCGCCACGCCACCACGCCAGGCACAGGCCTTGGAGCAAACGGACGTCCTCCCGCAGCTGGCCAAGCTTGGGGCCTTTGCGGGCCACGGCGAACAGCAAGGCCGGCAGCCGACCGCGGCTGAGCAGGCGCTCGGCCAGGGGCAGGAAGCGGGCGAAATTCCAGGGTGCGCTCATGGGGCCTCCATATCGGCAGGGAAGGTTATCCACATTTATTGTGGATAACCTTGTGAACAGGGGGCAGTTTCCGACGCGAGGCGCCCACTGGGCAAGGGTCTGGCTCAGATCGGGCGTTTTTTACACAGCTGTTTCAGAACCGCAAACGTTTTGCGTCGGTGGGCTGCCCTTTCTTCGACACCCCGGGGTTTATGGGGTTCGTTCAGAAATAAAGGGGCCGCTTTGCGCCCCATCGCGGCACAAGGCCGCTCCTACAGGGGACGTGCGGATGGCACGGCTGGTGTAGGAGCGGCCTTGTGCCGCGATGGGGCGCGAAGCGGCCCCTTTGTCTGGATCTGACGCGGTATTACTTGGCGGGCTCTTCAGCCGCTGGCGCTTCGGCTTCCGGCGCCTCGCCCTGGGCGTTGGCCGGGTCCTTGATGCCCAGCAGCTCCAAGTCGAAGACCAGTACCGAGTTCGCCGGAATCAGCGGGCTCGGGCTCTGGGCACCGTAGGCCAGGTCAGCCGGGATGTACAGCTTGTACTTCTCGCCGACGTGCATCAGTTGCAGGCCTTCGACCCAACCCGGGATCACGCCGCTGACCGGCAGGTCGATCGGGCTGCCACGTTCGACGGAGCTGTCGAACACCTTGCCATCGATCAGCTTGCCTTCGTAGTGGACAGTGACCACGTCGGTCGGCTTGGGCTGCGGGCCGTCGGCCTTCTTGACCACTTCGTACTGCAGGCCCGAGGCGGTGGTGACGACGCCTGGCTTCTTGCCGTTCTCTTCGAGGAATTTCTTGCCGGCGCTGGCCGCTTCCTCGCTGGCCTTGGCCAGACGCTCTTCGGCGCGCTTCTGCAGATCGGTGAAGGCCGCTACCAGGTCTTCGTCCTTGATGCGCTGCTCTTTCTTGGCAACCGCATCCTCGATACCGAGGGCCACCGCTTTGGAATCTAGGTCTTCCATGCCTTCCTGAGCCAGGCTCTTGCCCATGTTCAGGCCGATACCGTAGGAGGCTTTCTGTGCCGGAGTCTTCAGCTCGACGCTGCTGGTCTGAGCGTCGCAGCCCGCGAGGACCAAACCAACCAGGGCAACCGCAGCCGCCAAACGATGCTGTTTCATGCTAGTTCCTTGTTCATGCGCCATAAGGGCAATCAGGTAAAGCCGCGAGCTTAGCAGGCGGCCATGACCAATGGCTACCGGCATGAGAGCCAGGAAAGTCCGATAAGTTCACGGATATTTCCCCATAGCTGAAACGAACCGTCCTGCCCGACCGCTTGCAATTTCACAGCGCACGCTTCAAGCGCACGTCGCAAGCTCCACCGCATCGCCGCAAAGGCGCACCGGCCACACGCGCAAGGCCTGCGTCGTGTCCTCCAGGCAGTGCCCGTCGTGGAGGCTGAAATGCTGCTTGTACAGTGGCGCCGCGACCACCAGCTGCCCGTGCAGGCTGCCGACCAGGCCACGACCGATGATATTGGCGCCGGAACGCGGGTCACGGTTGTCGAGGGCGTACACGGGCTGGGCCTGGCCGGGCAGGTAGAACAGGGCCACCTGTTCGCCCTCATGCCAGACCACCACGCCGGAGTCGGCGACCAGGTCCTGGAGCCGGCAGACCGTTTGCCAGCCGGGTTGCGTTGCGACAGCAGCGTTGGACGTTTTCATCAGATAGCCTCCTGGGTGGTGGGAATCAAATGCAAGGGTGCGGCGGGCCGACGCTGCTCGCGCTCGCGGACGAAGTGCACGTCCGGGTCGGGGCGCTGGTCGTTGACGAAGGTGCGAAAGCGCTTGAGCTTTTCCGGGTCCTTGAGGGCGTTGGCCCATTCGCATTCGTAGCGCTCGACCACATGCTGCATCTGCGCCTCCAGCTCGCTGGCCAGGCCCAGGCTGTCGTCGATGATCACCTGCTTGAGGTAGTCCAGCCCGCCTTCCAGGCTCTCGCGCCAGACCGAGGTGCGCTGCAGCTTGTCGGCGGTGCGGATGTAGAACATCAGCAGCCGGTCGATCAGGCGCACCAGGGTTTCGTCGTCGAGGTCGGTGGCGAACAGCTCGGCATGGCGCGGGCGCATGCCACCGTTGCCGCAGACGTACAGGTTCCAGCCCTTGTCGGTGGCGATCACGCCGATGTCCTTGCTCTGCGCCTCGGCGCATTCGCGAGTGCAGCCGGAGACCGCGAACTTGAGCTTGTGCGGCGAGCGCAGGCCCTTGTAGCGGTCTTCCAGGCGCAGGGCCATGGCGACGCTGTCCTGCACGCCATAGCGGCACCAGGTGCTGCCCACGCAGGACTTCACCGTGCGGGTCGACTTGCCGTAGGCATGGCCGGTCTCGAACCCGGCCTCGATCAGCTCGCCCCAGATCAAGGGCAGCTCGTGCAGCTGGGCGCCGAACAGGTCGATGCGCTGGCCGCCGGTGATCTTGGTGTAGAGGTCGTACTTCTTCGCCACTTGGCCGATCACGATCAGCTTGTCGGGGGTGATCTCGCCGCCGGGAATGCGCGGCACCACCGAGTAGGTGCCGTTCTTCTGCATATTGGCCATGAAGGTGTCGTTGGTGTCCTGCAGCGGCACCAGGGACGGGTCCATGATCGGCTGGTTCCAGCAGGACGCCAGTATCGAGCCCACGGTGGGCTTGCAGATGTCACAGCCGACATGGCCTCTGCCGTGGCGCGCGAGCAGGTCGGCGAAGGTGCGGATGCCTTCGACCCGCACCAGCGCATAGAGCTCCTGGCGGGTGTAGGCGAAGTGTTCGCAAAGGCTCTTGTCCACCGCCACGCCGCGCGCCGCCAGTTCGTGCTCGAAGACCTGCTTGAGCAACGCCGCGCAGCCGCCGCACCCGCTGGCGGCCTTGGTGCAGCCCTTGACTGCGGCGAGGTCGGCGCAGCCGCTGTCGATCGCCGCGCAGACCGCGCCCTTGCTGACGTTGTGGCAGGAGCAGATGGTCGCGCTGTCGGGCAGTGCATCGGCGCCCAAGGCCGGCGCCCCGCTGCCTTGGGGCAGGATCAGCGCCGCCGGGTCGGCCGGCAGGGCGATGCCGTTCTGCACGTACTGCAGCAGGGTGTCGTAATAGCTGTTGTCGCCCACCAGCACCGCGCCGAGCACACGCTTGCCGCTGGCATCCACCACCAGCCGGCGATAGGCCGCGTTGGCCTCGTCGATGAAGCGATAGCTGCGCGAACCCGGCGTGGCACCGTGGGCATCGCCGATGGAGCCGACATCCACACCCAGCAGCTTGAGCTTGGTGGACATGTCGGCGCCGGTGAAGGCCTGGGCAGGCTCGCCTGCCAACAGCGTCGCCAGGTTGCGGGCCATGCCGTAGCCTGGCGCCACCAGGCCGAACACGCTGCCGTTCCACGACGCGCATTCGCCGATGGCGAAGATGCGTGGGTCGCTGCTGCGACAATCGCCGTCGATCACCACGCCGCCCCGGGCGGCGACCTCCAGGTCGCAGGCGCGGGCCAGGGCATCCTGGGGGCGGATTCCGGCGGAGAATACGATCAGGTCGGTTTCCAGGTGCTCGCCGCCGTCGAAGTTCATGCGATAGCGGTAGGCCTCGCCAGCACTGATCGACTGGGTGGCCCGGGACAGGTGCACGCCCACGCCCAGCGCCTCGATCTGCGCGCATAGGGCAGCACCACCCTCGCCATCGAGCTGCACCGGCATCAGCCGTGGCGCGAACTCCACCACATGGGCTTCCAGGCCCAGGGCCTTCAGGGCATTGGCCGCCTCCAGGCCGAGCAGGCCACCACCGACCACCACGCCACGGCGGGCGTTGCCGGCTGCCGCGCGGATGGCGTCGAGGTCGTCCAGGGTGCGATAGACCAGGCGCGCGGTGCCGCTGGAGCCTTCGATCGGCGGCACGAAGGGGTAGGAGCCAGTGGCGAGGATCAACTGGTCGTAGCCGTAGCGCCCTTCGGCCGTGAGCACCTCGCAGCGTTCACGGTCTATGGCCAGCACGGCCTCGCCCAGGTGCAAGTGCACGCCGTGGCGGTCGTAGAAGTCCCGTTCGCACAGCGCCAGAGCCTCGGCATCGCTACCACCGAAATAGTCGGAGAGGTGCACGCGGTCGTAGGCGCGCTGGCGTTCCTCGCCGAACACGCGCAGCTCGAAACGCGCCAGGGCGCCGCGTTCGATCAGTTGTTCGACGCAGTGGTGGCCGACCATGCCATTGCCGACGATGACCAGTCGCTCTCGTTGCCCGCTGTTCGCTGTTGCCTTCATAGCCGATCCTCGCGAAAAAAAGGCGCCTGGAGCCGAAGCTCCAGGCGCCTTTGCCTGTTCTCATCAGTAGTGGGCCCGGGCTGGTCGCCGTTGATCAGCAGGGCATGTTGTAAGGGTTCAGAAGCAGGGAGTGTGCCAACTCACCATTAGGCGTTGCCCCCTTTCTGTAGGAGCGGGCTTGTCCCGCGATCAAGGGCGAAGCCCTCGCCAGACGACGGTGATATCGGGGCCAGCCTAATCGCGGGACAAGCCCGCTCCTACAAGGATCACGCCAGTTCTCAGGGGTACGCAAAGCTCCAATCCAGTGCACGCCTGCTCATCCTGGGGCACTCAGTACACATCGCGCCGGTAGCGGCCGGCTTTGTTCAAGGCGTCCATGTAGGCCTGGGCGGCCTCGCTATCGAGGCCGCCATGCTCGGCGATGACCTGGTGCAAGGCCGCGTCGACATCCTTGGCCATGCGCAGGGCGTCGCCGCACACGTAGAAGTAGGCGCCCTCCTCCAGCCAGCGCCACAACTGCGCCCCCTGCTCCAGCATGCGCTGCTGGACATAGACCTTGCTCGCCTGGTCGCGGGAGAACGCCGTGCTCAGCTGCAGGTGGCCGCTGGCCTGCCAGGCCAGCAACTGGTCGCGGTAGTAGAAATCGCAGGCTTGGTGCTGTTCGCCGAAGAACAGCCAGTTGCCCCCACTCGCCCCGCGCGCCTGGCGCTCTTCGAGGAACGCCCGGAACGGCGCGATACCCGTGCCAGGGCCGACCATGATCACCGGCGTGCGGTCGTCCTCGGGCAGGCGGAAGTGCTTCGCCACTTGGGGGAAGATCGCCACCTCTAGCCCTTCGGCGCGGTCGGCGAGGAAGGTCGAGCACACGCCCTTGCGCGTGCCGTAGCGCACCGTGGAGACGGTCAGGTGAACCTGGCCGGGGTGCGCGGCTGGGCTCGAGCTGATCGAGTACAACCGAGGCTGCAAGGGCCTGAGCAGGTCCAGCCACTGCGCCAGTGACAACGCCTGCGGGAACTCGCGCAACACATCGGCCAGTTGCCGCCCCCACAGCCAGCTTCTCAGATCGGCCTTGCGTTCGGGCAGCAGCATGCCCCGCAGGTCGCCGCTCGCTCGGCTGAACACCTCCAGTTGCCGAGGGCTGACCCGGGCGATGTCCAGGTGCCGTTCCATCGCCGTGGCCAATGGCATGGGGGCGTGACCCTTGAGCTCGACCGTAAGCCGGCCGTCCAGCTGCATCAGGGCCAGCATTTCCCCGACCAGCGCCGGGCAGTTGCGAGGCCAAACGCCCAGGGCATCACCGGCCTGGTAGGTGAAACCACTGTCGCCCAGGTCGAACACCAATTGGCGCGTCTCCTTGCTGGCGCCCGGGCCATTGAGCAGGCGGTTTTCCACCAGCCTGGCCGGCAGGGGGCGCTGCTTGTCGAAGGCGACGCTGGAAACGCGCCCAGGCGAGGTCTTCACCGGTGCCTTGCCCAACTCAGGCAGCAGTGCGTCGAGCCAGGCGGCGAAGGCATCATCGAAATCCGGTTCGCAATCGACCCGGGCCAACAGTCGGCGGGCGCCGAGCTCGGTCAGCCGCGAATCGAGCTTGCGGCCAAAGCCGCAGAACTGGTCGTAGCTGGAGTCCCCCAAGGCCAGCACCGCATAGGGCAGCTCGGCGCAGTGGCTGCCTTGCTCGCCCTGCAGCGCCTGCCAGAAGGCGGCGCCACTGGCAGGGGCTTCGCCGTCGCCGAAGGTGCTGGCGATCAGTACCACACTGGCGGCACCCTGCAACTGGCGCGGGCTGACGGCTTCCATACAGCTGACCTCCACGGCCAACCCTGCCTCGCGCAGGCATTGGCCGCAGCGCTCGGCCAGTGTCTCGCCATTGCCGGTCTGCGAGGCCCAGAGCACGTGGTGGCGAGGCCCATCGGACAGTGCCTCGGTAGCGGGGCTCAGTTCGAGCACCTCGATACGCGCCCCGGCGACCCGCTCAATGGCCACGGCGCAATGCTTGTAGGCCGGTTGCAGCGAGGTTGGGTCGACTGCATCGCAGGTCACCGCGTTGATGGCCAGTCGTTCGCCGAACACGTCGTTCCAATGGAAAGGCGCGAAGCAGTTGCCCACCTGCACCCGGTCGCTGACCCGCGCGGGCAGCACGGCCTGGCCGCGACGGGAGCGGATCGCCACCTGGTCGTGCTCGGCGATCCCCAGGCGGGCGGCATCTTCGGGGTTCAGTTCGACGAAGGGGCCCGGGTCGAGTTTGTTCAGCCGGGCGACCTTGCCGGTCTTGGTCAGGGTGTGCCATTGGTGCTGCACGCGCCCGGTGTTGAGCACCAGCGGGAAGTGCGCGTCAGGCCGTTCGGCCGCTGGCAGCCAGGGGCGTGCGAGGAAGCGTGCCTTGCCGCTGGGCGTGGGGAAGACCAATGCTCGGTGGGCACCGTCATGGAGGTAGCGCAACGGGCTGCGGTCATTGTCGCGCCCTGGGGGGCAGGGCCATTGGCGGGGTTTCTCGCGCAGCTCGGCATAGCCGATGCCGCGCAGGTCGTAGCCGGTCGTGGGGTTCCAGAAGCGGCGCAGCTCGTCGAACACCGCCTCGGCATCGGGGTAGTCGAACCCATCCGCATAACCCATGGCACAGGCGATGCGCGCGATGATCTGCCAGTCAGGCAGGCTCTGGCCGGGCGGCTCGACCGCCTTGGGCATCAGGGTCAGGTTGCGCTCGCTGTTGACCATCACCCCTTCGCCTTCGGCCCAAAGGGCAGCGGGCAACAGGATATCGGCGTAGCGGTTGGTCTCGGTGTCGAGGAACGCATCCTGGACGATCACCAGCTCTGCCTGGCCCAGGCCGTCGATGACCTGCTGGCGATTGGCGACACTGGCCACCGGATTGCTGCAGATGATCCAACAAGCCTTCACCTCCCCCGCCTTCATCTGTTCGAACAGCGCCACGGTGCCCTCGCCGCCTTCGCTGCGCAGGCTGCCCGGGGCAAGCCCCCACTGCTGTTCGACGAACGCCCGGTCGGCGGCGTCCTGCGCCGAACGCTGGCCCGGCAACCCGGGGCCCATGTAGCCCATTTCGCGCCCGCCCATGGCATTGGGTTGGCCGGTCAACGAGAACGGGCCGCTGCCCAGGCGGCAAATGGCGCCGGTGGCCAGGTGCAGGTTGCACAGGGCATTGCTGTGCCAAGTGCCGTGGATGCTCTGGTTCAGGCCCATGGTCCAGCAGCTCATCCAGTTGCCGGCTCGGCCGATCCAGTCAGCGGCCTGGTGAATGTCGGCCTCGGCGAGGCCGGTAATGGCAGCGACCCGCTGCGGGGTGTAAGCCTCGAGGAAAGCGGGCATCGCCTCCCAGCCTTCGGTGTGACGAGCGATGAAGTCGGCGTCAGTATGGCCATTGCGGTGCAACAGGTGCAGCAGGCCGTTGAGCAGGGCCAGGTCGGTACCCGGGCGCACCTGCAGGAACAGGTCGGCCTTGTCGGCGGTGGCGCTGCGCCGGGGGTCGACGACGATCAGCCTGGCGCCGGCCTTGAGCCGGTCGAGCAGGCGCAGGAAGAGGATCGGGTGGCAATCGGCCATGTTCGCACCGATCACCAGGAACACCTCGGCGTGCTCGAAATCCTGGTAGCTGCCCGGTGGCCCGTCGGCGCCCAGGGACTGCTTGTAGCCGCTGCTGGCGCTGGCCATGCACAGGCGCGAATTGGACTCGATGTGCCGCGTGCCGATGAAACCCTTGGCCAACTTGTTGGCCAGGTACTGCGCCTCCAGCGACATCTGCCCGGACACATAGAGCGCCACTGCATCCGGGCCGTGGGTGTCGATGATCTCACGCAGACGGTCGGCGGCCTGTTCGATGGCGCTGTCCAGGGTGCCCTGCACGGGCTCATGACCGCGCTGCCGGCGCATGAACGCGTGGGTCATGCGCCCGGCGGCGGTCAGCGGCAGATGAGCGGTCTGGCCCTTGGTGCAGAGGCGACCGAAGTTGCTCGGGTGGTGCTTGTCACCGCTGATCTTGGTGACCTTGCCGTCCGTCACGGTCATGACGATGCCACACCCTACCCCGCAATACGGGCACACACTGCGCACTTCGCTGCTGCTCATCGGTCGATCTCCTGGCCGCATGAACGAAAAAAGGCGCCGGCCGCCCCGCCCTGCAGAAGCAGGAGGAGCAGCACGGCGCCTTTGTCGTGGAGGCCATCGGCGTTGATGGCCTGGATGCAGGAGCATCAGCAATTACTGGGCCAAGCGCAGGTATCAGCCCACCCCACAGGGTCTTCAGTGTCTTTGAGGGAACAGAAACAGTAGGAGCGGGCTTGCCCCGCGATTCGGCCAGCACAGAAATAGCACCCAACCGTTGGGCTCGCACCAATCGGTGGCACGTGAGTGGGTTCGCCGTAGCAGAAACAAAAAAAGCGACCCTAAGGTCGCTTTCTTTGTGGCTTCCGGGTGTTCAGTGGGCCCTGGAAGCTGGAATATGGCGCAGCGGACGGGACTCGAACCCGCGACCCCCGGCGTGACAGGCCGGTATTCTAACCGACTGAACTACCGCTGCGCTAAACATCGAGAAGTGGTGGGTGATGACGGGATCGAACCGCCGACCCTCTGCTTGTAAGGCAGATGCTCTCCCGGCTGAGCTAATCACCCAACGTCTCGGTGTGGCGCGCATTCTACGGAGGACCTGCCACCCTGGCAAGCACTTTTTTAAAAAATTTTTTCAGGCCTTTCAAAGACCTAGCGCAGCAGCGCTTTTCTCCTGAATTAAGTCGCTGGTGGCGCTCTGACAGGGTTGGCCTGCGACCACCCCTCGGAGAATAATGCCCGCCTTATGCATTAAGGAGAGATTCCCCCTCATGTGGTTCAAGAACCTGCTGACCTACCGCCTGACCCAGGACGTCCCGTTCGAGCCCGAGGCACTGGAAGCCGCCCTGGCCAGCAAGCCAGCCCGCCCCTGCGCCAGCCAGGAGCTGACCACCTATGGTTTCGTCGCCCCGTTCGGCAAGGGCGAGGATGCTCCCTTGGTGCACGTCAGCGGTGACTTCCTGCTGATCGCCGCACGCAAGGAGGAACGCATCCTGCCCAGCAGCGTGGTCAACGATGCGGTCAAGGAGAAGGTCGAAGAAATCGAGACCGAGCAGATGCGCAAGGTCTATAAAAAGGAACGCGACCAGATCAAGGACGAGATCATCCAGGCGTTCCTGCCCCGCGCCTTCATCCGCCGTTCGATGATCTTCGCCGCCATCGCCCCGCGCCTGGGTCTGATCCTGGTCAACTCGGCCAGCGCCAAGCGTGCCGAGGACCTGCTGTCGACCCTGCGTGAAGTGATGGGCTCGCTGCCGGTGCGCCCGGTCACGGTCAAGACCGCCCCGAGCGCGACCATGACCGACTGGGTCAAGACCCAGGAGCCGGCCGCCGACTTCTTCGTCCTGGATGAGTGCGAGCTGCGCGACACCCATGAAGACGGCGGCATCGTGCGCTGCAAGCGCCAGGACCTGGCCAGTGAAGAGATCCAGCTACACCTGGGCACCGGCAAGGTGGTCACCCAGCTGGCCCTGGCCTGGCAGGACAAGCTGTCGTTCGTGCTCGACGACAAGACCGTGATCAAGCGCCTGAAGTTCGAGGAGCTGCTGCAGGAGCAGGCCGAACAGGACGGCGGCGAGGAAGCCCAGCAGCAGTTCGATGCCAGCTTCACCCTGATGATGATGACCTTCACCGAATTCCTGCCGGCGCTCTTCGAGGCACTGGGAGGCGAGGAGATTCCGCAGGGGGTCTGAGAGAGCGGTCGCCTCACCGGCGCAATCGCGGGACAAGCCCGCTCCCACAGGGCCTCTCCATCTCCTGTGAGAGTGGGCTTGTCCCGCGATTGCGTGGGCCCAGGTAACGACTACACGCTTGCCGACCTTCAGCAAAATGTGCAGTATAGTGCGCACTGTGAGGACGGCCTCACGACGCAGCGCGTGACCATTCCGGGGACGGCCCCATCCTTAGCAACGATGGAGACTCATCATGTCCTGGATCATCCTGTTCTTCGCCGGCCTGTTCGAAGTGGGCTGGGCCGTAGGCCTCAAGTACACCGACGGTTTCACCCGCCCCCTCCCCACTGCCTTGACCGTGGCCGCCATGGCCGTGAGCCTGGGCCTGCTGGGCCTGGCCATGAAGGAACTGCCACTGGGTACCGCCTATGCGGTCTGGACTGGCGTCGGCGCCGTGGGCACAGTGATCGCCGGGATCATCCTGTTCGGCGAATCCATGGCGTTCATGCGCCTGGCCAGCGTCGCGCTGATCGTGGCCGGCCTGGTTGGCCTGAAGGTCAGCACCAGCTGACCTTCACCCCTTCCCTTCTCAACGCACGTCGCCGCGCAGGGCACAGACCTTCTCGCGCAGCGCCTCGGGCTGCGCCGCGTCCACCGGGACGGCGGCGCCAGCCACCAGGGTCACCCTCGACCACAGACGCTTGAAGAACCCCTTGTTCGGGTCGCGACTGAAGAAACTGCCCCAAAGCCCCTGCAACGCCAGCGGAATCACCGGTACCGGGGTTTCCTGCAGGATGCGGCTCACCCCACCCTTGAACACATCGATTTCTCCATCGGCACTGAGCTTGCCTTCGGGGAAGATGCACACCAGCTCGCCACCGGCCAGGTACTGGGCGATACGGGCGAAGGCGCGTTCGTAGGTGGCTTCGTCCTCGCCACGCCCGGCGATAGGGATGGCCCCGGCAGTGCGGAAGACGAAGTTGAGCACCGGCAGGTTGTAGATCTTGTAGTACATGACGAAACGTATCGGCCGGCGAATGGCACCACCGATCAGCAGCGCATCGACGAACGACACGTGGTTGCACACCAGCAACGCCGCACCTTGGTCGGGGATGCGCTCCAGGTCGCGATGCTCCACGCGGTACATGGAGTGGCTGAGCAGCCAGATCATGAAGCGCATGGTGAACTCGGGCACGATGCGGAAGATGTAGGCGTTGACCGCGATGTTGAGCAGCGACACCACCAGGAACAGCTGTGGGATGCTCAGCTCGGCCAGGCTCAACAGGACGATGGTGACGATGGCCGAAACCACCATGAACAAGGCATTGAGGATGTTGTTGGCGGCGATCACCCGGGCCCGCTGGTCTTCAGGGGTGCGCGCCTGGATCAAGGCATACAGCGGCACGATGTAGAAGCCGCCGAACACGCCCAGGCCGACGATCGAGAGCAGGATCCACCAGGCCTGGCCCATACCCAGCAGCGCCAGCCAGTCATGAGGCACGGCGCCCACCGGCACATCGCCGGAGTGCCACCACCAGAGCAGGCCGAACAGCGTCAGGCCGAAGGAGCCGAACGGCACCAGGCCGATCTCCACCTTGCGCCCGCTTAGGCGTTCGCAGAGCAGCGAACCCAGGGCGATGCCCACCGAGAACAGGGTCAGCACCAGGGTCACCACGGTTTCGTCGCCGTGCAGCCAGTCCTTGGCATAGGCCGGGATCTGGGTCAGGTAGATGGCGCCGACGAACCAGAACCAGGAGTTGCCGACGATCGAGCGGGACACCGCCGGGGTCTGCCCCAGGCCCAGGCGCAGGGTGGCCCAGGATTGCTTGAAAATGTTCCAGTCCAGTTTCATCTGCGGCGCGGCTGCGGCAGCCCGGGGGATCCAGCGGCTGGCCAGGTAGCCGAGCACCGCGGTGACCATCACGCCGGTGGCGGCCACCGTGGCGTAGTGCGTGGAGGACATCATCACGCCGGCACCGATAGTCCCGGCCAGGATCGCCAGGAAGGTGCCCATCTCCACCAGGCCGTTACCGCCGACCAGTTCCTCTTCCCGCAGGGCCTGGGGCAGGATCGAGTACTTCACCGGGCCGAACAGCGCCGAGTGGGTGCCCATGGCGAACAAGGCCAGCAGCATCAACGGCAGATGGCCGGTGACGAAACCCGTGGCGCCGACGGCCATGATGACGATCTCGGCCAGCTTGATCACACGGATCAGCGCATCCTTGGCGAACTTCTCGCCGAACTGCCCGGCCAGCGCCGAGAACAGGAAGAACGGCAGGATGAACAACAGTGCGCACAGGTTGACCCAGATCGAGCGGTCGCCTTCCAGGCTCAGCTTGTAGAGGATCGCCAGGATCAGCGACTGCTTGAACAGGTTATCGTTGAAGGCGCCCAGCGACTGGGTGATGAAGAACGGCAAGAAGCGCCGCTTGCCGAGCAGGGTGAATTGCGAGGGGTGGCTCATCGTCCGTGTACCTGGTTGGGCTTTTCAATTGGAGGCACGTACTGCGCGAGAAGCCACAAATCTGCATGGGAATGAGCCTGGCTGGCAACCCGTAACTGTTTCGGCATGAGGCAGCCCCGCGTCCATGGGTGCTCAAGGGATACCACGACATTGTTCACGCACGCTCCTATGCTTGGACTCCGGCACCACCCCGACCACAAGGATGTCCGATGCTCGCCGCCCTCAAACGCTACCCCCGCTCCGTGCGCCTGCTGCTGGCGACCGCGACCGTCCTGACCTTCGCCCGGGCAATCACCCTGCCCTATCTGGTGGTGTACCTGGCCGATACCTTCCAATTGGCGGTCGGCCCCATCGGCTTGCTGGTCGGCAGCGCCGTGATCCTCGCCTCGTTGCTGAGCCTGTACGGCGGCCACCTGGTCGACACCGTGCGCAACCATACCTTGTTGCTAGGCGCCATCTCGGTATTCACCCTGGCCTTCGTCGGGGCGATCGCCAGCCGCTCGGCCGCGCTGTTCTTCTTCTGCCTGGTGATGATCAACCTGGCCCTGGCGGTGGTCGACATCGCCGTGAAGTCGGGCTTCTGCGCCTTGCTGCCGGTGGCCGAGCGTGCCGAGGTGTTCGCCATCAAATACACCTTGAACAATATCGCCTACGCGGTCGGCCCCCTGCTGGGGGTGGCCCTGTTCGAACAAGGTGCCTACCTGCCCTTCCTGGTTTCCGCACTGATCGGCCTGGGCATGGGCGGGCTCTATCACGGTTTGGGCGACCGGCGCCTGCAGGTCGGTGAGAACGCCCAGCACAACGCCGGGTTCACCGAGGTCGCCCTGCGTCTGGTAAGTGATCGCCGGTTGATCTGCTTCACCGTGGGCGGGATGCTGAGCGCCGTGGTGTTCGGCCAGTTCGGCGCCTACCTGTCCCAGTACCTGGTGGTGACCACCAACGCCAAGGAGGCGGCGCGGCTGGTGGGCTACCTGATCACCACCAACGCCGTCACGGTGATCGGGCTCCAGTACCTGATCGGCCGACGCATCGACCGCCAGCGCCTGATGCCTTGGCTGCTGGCCGGCATGGCGCTGTTCATCCTCGGCTTGCTGGGGTTTTCCGTGGCCGGCTCCGCCCTGGCCTGGTGCCTGGCGATGGTGGTGTTCACCCTCGGCGAGATCATCGTGATCCCAGCCGAATACATGTTCATCGACCTGATCGCGCCGGAGCATCTGCGGGGTGTCTATTATGGCGCGCAGAACCTGTCCAACCTGGGGGCGGGATTGGGGCCGGCGATCGTCGGCTTTGCCCTGGGGCAGTGGGTGCCGGCGGCGACCTTCTACCTGCTGGTGATGTCGGTGATACTGGCGGGGGTGTTCTATTGGCTGGGTACACGCAGGCCTTGAGCGTGCCGGTGCGGGCCTACCGCGGCGGGCTTGACCCGCGATCGGGCCGATACGGGCGTGCGACGTCCTGCCACTGCGACCATTGTCGGCGCTGACGAACCCCAGTGGCCGTGCCAGACTGATTGATCGGGACCGCGTTTTCTTTTTTGCTCCGGAGTTTGCATGTCGTTGTCCAGCGGGCTGATCGCCGTGGTCGCCCTGGCCTATATGGCCATCATGTTCGCCATCGCCTTCTACGGCGACCGCCGCAGCACGCCGCTGCCGCCGCGCCTGCGCGCGTGGGTCTACAGCCTGTCGCTGGCCGTGTACTGCACCAGCTGGACCTTCTTCGGCGCGGTCGGCCAGGCCGCCGAACAGCTGTGGGCCTTCCTGCCGATCTACCTGGGGCCGGTGCTGTTGCTGGTCTTCGCACCCTGGGTGGTGCAGAAGATGGTGCTGATCAGCAAGCAGGAGAACATCACCTCGATCGCTGACTTCATCGCCGCCCGCTACGGCAAGTCGCAATCCCTGGCGGTGGTGGTGGCGCTGATCTGCCTGGTCGGGGTTTTGCCGTACATCGCCCTGCAGCTCAAGGGTATCGTGCTGGGCGTCAACCTGCTGATCGGCGCCAACGCCGACGCCACAGGCACCCGGGTGCAGGACACCGCGCTGGTCGTCTCGCTGGTGCTGGCCCTGTTCGCCATCGTCTTCGGCACCCGCAGCCTGGACGTCACCGAGCACCACCGTGGCATGGTCCTGGCCATCGCCTTCGAATCATTGGTCAAGCTACTGGCATTTCTCGCCGTGGGCGCCTTCGTGGTGTTCAACCTGTACGATGGCTTCGACGACCTGTTCAACCAGGCGCGCCACTCGGTGCACCTGGAAAGCTACTGGCAGGAGACGGTCAACTGGCCGTCGATGGTGGTGCAGACCGCCGTGGCGATGATGGCGATCATCTGCCTGCCACGCCAGTTCCACGTGACGGTGGTAGAGAACATCGAACCCCAGGACATGCGCCTGGCACGCTGGGTATTCCCGCTGTACCTGGCGCTGGCTGCCCTGTTCGTGGTACCGATCGCCCTGGCTGGGCAGATGCTGTTGCCCGGCACGGTGATCTCCGACTCCTTCGTGATCAGCCTGCCGCTGGCCGAGGCCCACCCGAGCCTGGCGTTGCTGGCCTTCATCGGCGGCGCCTCGGCAGCCACCGGCATGGTCATCGTCGAGGCGGTGGCGCTGTCGACCATGGTCTCCAACGACATGCTGCTGCCCTGGCTGCTGCGGCGCAACAACGCCGAGCGGCCGTTCGAGGCGTTCCGCCACTGGATGCTTTCGGTACGGCGGGTGACCATCGTGGTCATCCTGCTGCTCGCCTATGTCAGCTATCGCCTGCTTGGCTCCACCGCCAGCCTGGCGACCATCGGCCAGATCGCCTTCGCCGCCGTCACCCAGCTGACCCCGGCGATGCTCGGCGCGCTCTACTGGAAGCAGGCCAACCGCCGCGGCGTGTTCGCGGGCCTGGCAGCGGGGATCTTCCTATGGTTCTACACGCTGGTGCTGCCCATTGCCGCCCGTAGCCTGGGCTGGTCGCTGCAACTGTTCCCGGGGCTGGCCTGGCTGCATGGCAACCCGCTGGACCTGCCCATCACGCCGCTGACCCAAGGGGTGGTGCTATCGCTGGCGGGCAACTTCATCCTCTTCGCCTGGGTCTCGATCCTTTCTCGCACGCGGGTATCGGAGCACTGGCAGGCCGGCCGCTTCATCGGCCAGCAGAGCAGCGCCCGGCCCAGCAGCCGCTCGCTGCTGGCCGTGCAGATCGACGACCTGCTCAAGCTGGCCGCGCGCTTCGTCGGTGAAGAGCGCGCTCGGCAGAGCTTCATCCGCTTCGCCTATCGCCAGGGCAAGGGTTTCAACCCCAACCAGAACGCCGACGGCGACTGGATCGAACACACCGAGCGCCTGCTCGCCGGCGTGCTCGGCACCTCCTCGACCCGCGCGGTGGTCAAGGCGGCCATCGAAGGCCGCGAGATGCAGCTCGAAGACGTGGTGCGCATCGCCGACGAAGCCAGCGAGGTGCTGCAGTTCAACCGTGCCTTGCTGCAGGGGGCCATCGAGAACATCAACCAGGGTATCAGCGTGGTGGACCAGAACCTGCACCTGGTAGCCTGGAACCGTCGCTACCTGGAGCTGTTCAACTACCCCGACGGGCTGATCAGCGTCGGCCGACCGATCGCCGACATCATCCGCTACAACGCCGAACGTGGCCTGTGCGGCCCCGGTGAAGCCCAGGTCCATGTGGCCCGGCGCCTGCACTGGATGCGCCAAGGCCGCGCGCACACCTCCGAGCGGCTGTTCCCCAACGGCCGGGTCATCGAGCTGATCGGCAACCCCATGCCCGGTGGTGGGTTCGTCATGAGTTTCACCGACATCACCCCGTTCCGCGAGGCCGAACAGGCACTCAAGGATGCCAACGAGGGGCTGGAACAGCGGGTCGCCGAGCGCACCCACGAGTTGTCCCAGCTCAACCAGGCGCTGTCGGAGGCCAAGAGCCAGGCCGAGGCCGTCAGCCAATCCAAGACCCGCTTCCTGGCCGCGGTCAGCCACGACCTGATGCAGCCGCTCAATGCCGCGCGGCTGTTCTCCGCCGCGCTGGCGCAACAGGACGAGGGCATGACCGACGAGGCCCGGCAACTGGTGCAGCATATGGACAGTTCGCTGCGCTCCGCCGAGGAACTGATCAGCGATCTGCTGGATATCTCGCGCCTGGAGAACGGCAAGGTCACTCCCGACCCGAAACCGTTCGCCCTCAGCGAGCTGTTCGATACCCTGGGCACCGAGTTCAAGGTGCTGGCCGCGGAAAAGGGCCTGGAATTCCGCCTGCGCGGCAGCCGGTTGCGGGTCGACAGCGACATGAAACTGCTGCGCCGGGTGCTGCAGAACTTCCTGACCAACGCCCTGCGCTATGGCAAGAGCCCGATCCTGCTGGGCGTACGCCGCCAGGGCGAGCGCCTGTGGCTGGAGGTGTGGGACCGCGGCCCAGGCATCGCCGACGACAAGCTGCAGGTGATCTTCCAAGAGTTCAAGCGCCTGGACAGCCACCAGACCCGTGCCGAGAAAGGCCTGGGCCTGGGCCTGGCCATCGCCGACGGCCTGTGCCGGGTGCTCGGCCACCCGCTGGAGGTGCGTTCCTGGCCCGGCAAGGGCAGCGTGTTTCGTGTCAGCGTGCCGATCGCCCGCAGTGCCGTCGCCCCGGCCAAGGCGCCGGTGGAACAGGCCAGCCAACCACTGGCCGGGCTGCAGGTGCTGTGCGTCGACAACGAAGACAGCATTCTTGTGGGCATGAACAGCCTGCTCGGCCGCTGGGGCTGCCGGGTCTGGACCGCGCGCAACCGCGAGGAATGCGAGGCGCTGCTGGGCAAGGGCATGCGCCCGCACCTGGCGCTGGTGGACTACCACCTGGACGACGGCGAGACCGGTACCGGCCTGATGGCCTGGCTACGCACCCGCCTGGGCGAGCCGGTGCCTGGCGTGGTGATCAGTGCCGACGGGCGCAACGAGACCATCGCACTGGTCCATGCCGCAGGCCTCGACTACCTGGCCAAACCCGTCAAGCCGGCAGCCCTGCGTGCATTGCTCAACCGCCATCTGAGCCTGGTTCAGTAAGCGCTTCGTCGGCCATCACCCCATCGGCAAGGGCCCGCTCGAGCAAGTCGCCCGGCAGGCTCTTGCTGGCCCGGGCACCCAGCAGCTTGAGCTGCTCGCTGCGGCTGACCAGGTTGCCGCGCCCTTCGCAGAGCTTGTTGCGCGCTGCGGCATAGGCCTTGTCCACCTGCTGCAGGCGGCTGCCCAGTTCGTCCAGGTCCTGGATGAACAGCACGAACTTGTCGTACAGCCACCCGGCGCGCTCGGCGATTTCCCGGGCGTTCTGGCTTTGACGCTCCTGCTTCCACAGGCTGTCGATGACCCGCAAGGTGGCCAGCAAGGTGGTGGGGCTGACGATGACGATCTGCCGGTCGAAGGCCTCCTGGAACAGGTTCGGCTCGGCCTGCAGGGCGGCGGAGAACGCCGCTTCGATGGGCACGAAGAGCAGGACGAAATCCAGGCTGTGCAGGCCATCGAGGCGGTTGTAGTCCTTGCTGGACAAGCCTTTGACATGGCTGCGCAGCGACTGCACGTGCTGCTTGAGGGCCGCCTGGGCGCTCTCGGTGTTGGGGTCGCCGACAAATTGCTGATAGGCGGTCAGGCTGACCTTGGCATCGACCACCACCTGCTTGTCGCCTGGCAGCATGATCAGTACGTCGGGCTGGTAGCGCTCGCCGTCGGCGCTCTTGAGGCTGACCTGGGTCTGGTACTCGCGGCCCTTTTCCAGGCCCGCATGCTCCAGCACCCGCTCCAGGATCAGCTCGCCCCAGTTGCCCTGGGTCTTCTGGCCCTTGAGTGCCTGGGTCAGGTTGGTGGCTTCGTCGGACAGGCGCAGGTTCAACTGCTGCAGGCGCTCGAGCTCCTTGCCCAGGGAGAAGCGTTCGCGGGCTTCCTGCTGGTAGCTTTCCTCCACGCGCTTTTCGAAGGCCTGGATGCGCTCCTTGAGCGGGTCGAGCAACTGGCCCAGGTGCTGCTGGCTGGTCTGGGCGAAGCGCTGTTCGCGTTCATCGAAGATCTTGGTGGCCATTTCGGCGAACTGGGCACGCAAGGTGTCGCGGGCTTGCTGCAGGTCTTCGAGGCGTTGCTGGTGGCTTTCCTGCTGTTCGCGCAGCTCGGCTTCCAGGCGGGCGGCCTGGGCTTCCAGGCGGCGCAGTTCGGCCTCGCGGTTGGCCCGCTCCAGCTGCCAGGCGTGGGCGGCATCGCGAGCGTTGTCGCGGTCGATCTGCAACAGTTCCAGTTCGCGGGCCTGGGCCGCCAGGGTGGTCTGCTTGAGCACATTGGCTTCGCTCAGGTCGCTGATTTCGTCGCGGCTGGCGTCCAGCTGCGCCTGCAGGCCTTCCTGGGCGAGCTGGGCACTGCCAAGGCGCTCTTCGAGCAGCGCCAGTTCCGATTGCCGGGCAGACAGGCGCCGCTGCAGTTGCACGGCCCAGCCCAGGCAAGGTATGGCTGCGGCCACGAGGCCCAGCAGGATACTGGCAAGATCCACTGCCATAGCGACTCCGGTCGGTGTTCGATAATGCTGTGCAGCTTATCAGGTGAGGGGCTTGGGGGATGTGTTGGTGGAGTTCACCGACGCTGCTTCAGCTCAGCTGTTTGAGCAACCGCCGCGCTTCCTGCGAGCCCTGCCCCGCCGCCAGTTCCAGCCAGTAACGGGCCTGCTCCGGCTCACTGTGCTGGCACAGCCGCGCAAACTCCAGCTGGGCACGACGGTCGCCCGACCGTGCAGCCTGGCGCAGCAGTTCGTGGCCGATGCGCCGGTCGCGGGCATTGCCACAGTCGCGGCAAAGCATCAGACCCAGCCGGCTCTGGGCGACCACCACGCCCTGGCGCGCGGGCTGCTTGAGCAGGCGGCCGGCCAGGTGCTTGACGCTGGGCTTGTCGCCCAGGCGCGGGCTGTCGAGCAGCCAAAGGGCCACCTTCAGGGAAAAGCGCTTGGAGGGAGGCACTGTCGAATGTGCAGCGGGGCTTGCGAGGGGTTTACCGCGAAACTTCATGAGCAACAGCGAAGGCAATTCGAAAGGCGCGCACTGTACTGCATTTTTTTGTTCATGGCCCGGCCAAATCCTAAAGATGTAAAAAAAAATTTCGATGATCTTTTCTTGACGTTTTCGCTCGATGGACCCCTTGCCGAGCTCGGATGACTGATCGTCGGACAATTCAAAAACAGCTGGCACGCCCGTCCTAGAGCAAGCGCTCGGGACAATCCACAGAAGCTGTGGATAACTCAGTGGACAACCGCCCCGACACGTCTTCAAACCCCGATGGAATGGGGCTTTCGGTCAAACTGACGATTTTTTCACCAGTAAAAATTAGTGTTTTTTTTCATTGACTTAAGGATTCAGTCAAGGCATTGGCGAGCTCGCCGCCGCACGTTGCCAAACCGTTACAAGTCACACTCATCGTGTGTACAAGTACGCCAGGGGCATCCAGTTGGATAGGAAAACCGCAAGATCGTCGAAGCCGACCGCAGAACCGCCCCACTTCACAGCACTGCGAATAAAGGCCATACTGCTCGGCTCGCCTGGCAAAACCTAAATTGCTTGCCAGGCAGCGTTCTTTCCTGTAGGGTGCGCATCGTTAGTACCCAGCTGAAAGTCAATTCTGGCCAATATGTCCTTGCAGTGCCTCTCGCCCCACACGAGCCATTGCTGAAACCAGGACCGGCCCCCTCGATGATTCACTCGGCAGCAAACCTGCCCCAGCACGAATCACGCGACAGATTGATCGGGACCTTCACCCAGAGGCATTGAACCTTGGCCCTGGCGTGCCTGCCCGCCTTCTGAAGTACCTACCAGTCAGCCCAGCGCCCACATTTGCTTGCGCCTCATCTGGCTGCCCTGTTCCAGTCAGGTTCTTCGTCCCTTAATAAAGGCGTCACTGGAACGTTTCTAAAATGCACGGATCGAAATCCGTGTTTAAAGCAGGAACATCCAACAATATGAATACCCATCATCAGATCCAAGCCGCTATCGGCACCTTGTCCCAGGCCTTCGCGCCGTTGAAATGCGTTATCGTCGCCCCCCACAAGGGCAACTTCAGCTTCACCCTGGTCGACGAACATGGCATCGCCTGCCACACCGAACGCCTGTACCCGGAACAATACAGCCGCGTCGCCCCGCTGCAGGCTGTCATCGAACGGACCCGCCAGTCGCTGGCCGCGTGAGCGGCCTATTCCGGCGCATCCAGGCGCACGATAGCCCCTTCCCTTCGCTTCCTGATCGTTCTTGGCGTAATTGCTTCAAGGCATATGCGCCAGGGCGACGGGCAGCAATCGATTTAAAAACAGCCCTTTACATCACGATTATCACACTACACTTCAACTCGAGCGGTGCGAGCCGCTTCCGGCGGGCCTGATCAATTCACCAGCTGCCAAGCTCCAGTGCCCGTCGGCCCTTAACTGATCGAGGGCACCATGGGTATCGCGGCTAAAGAGTTGTGTCAGTATGTGATCCGTCCGACCCTGCTCTACCTGGGCCGTCACAGCCAAAGCGCCGAGGCCTTGCTGCTGGGCGTTGCAGCCAGCCAATCGGCGTTGGGTTCAGCGCTGCACGACCGACGGGGCCATGGTCTCTATCTAATAGGCGAAACCCGCCACCAGGCGCTCTGGGACGACTTCCTGGCACGCGACCCGGACCTTGCCAGCCTGGTCCGCGGCCTGGCCAGCCAACACGCCTTTCTGCGCGGGCCGCACCTGGAGCTCGCGGTCAACCTGCGTTATTCCACGGCTATCGCCTGGATGCTCATCGAAGAGCAGGCCATGCCACTACCGGCGCCGAACGACCTGTTGGGCCTGGCGCGGGTCTGGCGACAGATCTTCCACCCCCAAGGGCGCCTGCGGGACTTCACCCAAGCCTGGCATTTGTGTGTGGATCCGATTTTATCCCAGGCATCTTAAGACGCGTCTTACAAATAACCGGAAAAAAGGGAATTTTGGTCTGATTGTCCTACAAAACTGCGTGAACTGCTGCGATTACCGCTATAGCGCCGCGCGTGATTTGTTGGTAGCTTTTCGCCCCGGAGATCCCAAGGAGTTTCACAATAATGAAAAAAGCAATGCTCAAAACCTCCCTCGGTGTAGCCGTCGCCCTCGCATCCAGCCAACTGTTCGCCGCGGGCTTCGCCCTCAACGAACAAAGTGTCAGCGGCATGGGGACCGGTTTCGCAGGGCGTTCGTCTTCTGCCGAGGATGCCAGCACTGTATTCGGCAACCCTGCCGGCATGTCACGCCTCAAGCGCGAGCAGATCACCGTTGGGGGCGCAGCGGTCATCGCCAAAACCGATATTTCCGGCCCTGGGAGCAACCTGGGTGGGGAAACCGACGGCGACATGGTGCCGACCGTGGGTGTGCCGATGGGCTACTACGTCAAACCAATCGATGATCACTGGAGCGTAGGTTTCGGTGTTTACGTGCCATTCGGCCTGGTCACCGACTATGGCAGCGATGACGCTGCACGCTACTGGGGCAAGAAGAGCCACGTCGAAGTCATCACCTTCCAGCCGACCGTCAGCTATGCCTTCAACGACAAGGTGTCGATCGGTTTCGGCCCGACCATCAACCGCATCAAGGGCGAACTGGGCTCCAGCCTGATCAACCCGTTCACACCCGGCGCCAACGATGGCGAAGTCAAGATCAAGGGCGACGACACCGCTGTCGGCTACAACATCGGTGTGCTGGTCCAGGCCACGGACCGAACCCGTGTTGGCCTGACCTACCATTCGATGGTGGACTACAAGCTCGAGGGCAAGACCCGTGTCAGCACGCCGCTGATCGGCCCTTACGATGGCAGCAAGTTCGACGCCAGTCTGAAGATCAAGACACCGGAATCCGTCGACCTCTCGATTACCCACGAGCTGAACGACCAGTGGACCCTCTACGCGGGCAGTACCTGGACCCGCTGGAGCCGCCTGGAAAACATCACCGTGGAGAACGACGTTCCACCACCGTTGACCGGCTCGCCGTTCGATACCATCACCGAAGAGCAGAACTGGCATGACACCTGGGCACACGCCATCGGCGCGTCCTACAAGGTGAACAAGGAGTGGACCCTGCGCGCAGGCTTCTCGGTCGACCAGTCGCCGACCAACAACCACGACCGTTCGCCGCGTATTCCGACCGGTGATCGCAAGGCTGTGAGCTTCGGCGCCGGCTGGAGCCCGAACGACGACATGACCATCGACCTGGCGTATTCCTACCTGTGGGAAGAAGACACCAAGGTCAACCAAGTCAGCGCCAGCAAAGGCTCTTACCAAGCCAAGTACGAGAACAGCGCACATGGTCTTGGCGCTTCTCTGACCTACCGCTTCTGATCGCTTGAATGATCGGGGCCGCTACGCGCCCCATCGCGGCACAAGGCCGCTCCTACAGGAATTGGGCACGCCCTGTAGGATCACCTTGTGCCGCGATGGGGCGCGTAGCGGCCCTGATTACGCCTGCACCCGCCACCGCTCCCCCAACGCCTCCTGCAAATACGCCATGAACGCCCGCACCTTGGCCGTCAATGCAAAGCGGTCGGCCACGCACAGGTAGATATCCATCGGCTCGGTCTGGGCATAGGCATGCCCGGCTTCACCGGGCTCGAACAACGGCACCAGGCGACCGGCTGCCAGATGCGGTCTGACGATGAATTCCGCCAGGCGGGTGATGCCGCCATCGTTGAGGGCCATCTGGGTCAAAACGTCGATATCGTCGCTGATCAGCACACTGCCGAACTCGGCCTCGAAGCGTAGCCCGTCACGCATGAAGCCCCACCGCAGGAAGCGCCCATCCACCGGGTAGCGGAACACCAGGCAACGGTGGTCGCGCAGCGCCTCGGGCGTGGCGGGTAACCCAGCACTGCGCAGATAGCCAGGCGATGCACAGCAGATGAAGGGAATACGTGCGATATGCCGAGCCAGCAGGTTGTCCTCCAACTGCGGCGTGATTCGCAGGCTCACATCCACATCTTCCCGAGCGTGATTGACCCTACGGTCAGTCGTTACCAATTCTATTGAAAGCAACGGATGACGAGCGCAGAAGCCTGGGATCAGCGGCGCCAGCACATGCCGCCCGAAGGCCGAGGTGGAGGCGATGCACAAGCGGCCCTGGGGTTCGCTCTGCGGCGTGGTCACGGCCTGCTCAGCCAGGGCGAGGTCACGTTCGACATGCCGGACCTTGTCGTAATAGAGCTTGCCAGCTGACGTCAACGCCAGGCTGCGGGTGGTCCGCGAGACCAGACGGACGTGCAGGTGGGCTTCCAGGCGCGCCAGGGTCTGGCTTGCGGCCGCGGGGCTGAGCCCCAACGCACGGGCGCCGCCGGCGATGCTGCCGGCTTCGGCGACCTTGATGAAGCAGCGGATGGCGTTGAGCAGGTCCATGTCGAGCCCAATGGATTCGTAAGTAATTCTTTATAAAGAACTCAGCCCAGCGGGTCTACAGGCCCTGCCCCGCCATTGCTAACCTGCGCCTCCCTTTACTCGACCAGGAGCTTCCATGGGCGAAATATCTACCTCCCGCCGCAAGCTGCACCCTGCGGCCACTCCTTACGTATTCGCCTTCTATATGTCGGCGATCATGGCCCTGCTGATGTGTTTCGTGATCACCGCCGCCAGCGCCGGCATCGGCACCGATTACCTGATGAAAGTCTTCAAGGCCTACCAACTGGCAATGCCGGTGGCGTTCATCTGCGTGCTGATGGTGCGCCCCATCGTCATGCGCCTGGTGGCGCTGACGGTGAACCCGCACTGAGGCTCAAGGCTGGGAGGCGATGGCTTTTTCGATCGCCGCCTGGAACGCCGGGTCGTCAGGCTTGGTCAGGCTGGAGAAATTGGCGATCACCTTGCCCCGGCGATCCACCACGTATTTGTAGAAATTCCATTTCGGCGCACTGCTCTGACGCGCCAGCTCGCTGAACAGCGGCACCGCATCCTTGCCCCGCACCGCCTGGGCCTTGGTCATGGTGAAGGTGACGCCGTAGTTGGCATAGCAGACCTTGGCGGTCTTCTCGCTGTCGGCATCTTCCTGCTTGAAATCGTTCGACGGCACGCCGAGCATCTCCAGGCCTTGGCCGTGGTATTGCTTGTAGGTTGCCTCCAACCCTTCGAACTGCGGGGCGAAGCCGCAATAGCTCGCGGTGTTCACCACCACCAAGGGCTTGCCGGCGAAGCGCTGGCACAAATCGATCTGTTCCTTGCCGCGCAGCTCGGGCAGGCTGCCCTGCAACAACGCCGGGCAGTCCGCCGCCCAGCTCGAGGTGGCAGCGGCCAGGGCCAACAACGGGAAGGCAAGCCAGCGTACATGCATCGTTCGGTACTCCTGCAAAGTGAAATCCTTGCCTTGCAGGGTAGCGCCTAACAGGCGCCTATGCCCAACTGCATCAACGCCAGCCCGCCCTCGTGCCAGCCCCACCAGGCCAATGCCAGCACCAGCAGCGCCCCCGCCGCCAGCAGCCAGCGCCCCCATGAACGGCTCATGCGGCCTGGGCCTGCAGGCGCGCGACCGGGCGCTCGCGCACCGGCCAGCTGAGGGCCGCGGCCATCAGGCTGAGCAGGATCGAGATCTGCCAGACCAGCTCATAGCTGCCGGTGCGGTCATACACCACGCCGCCCAGCCAACCCCCGAGGAAGGCCCCCAGCTGGTGGAACAGGAAGACGATGCCGCCGAGCATGGATAGATTGCGTACTCCGAACACCGTGGCCACGGTGCCGTTGGTCAGGGGTACCGTGGACAGCCACAGCAGGCCCATGGCGATGCCGAACAGGTAGGCACTGGCCTGGGTCACCGGCGCCCACAGGAACAGCACGATCACTACCGCCCGCAACAGGTACAACCCTGTGAGCAGGCGCGGCTTGGACATGCGCCCGCCCAGCCAACCGGCTGTGTAGGTGCCGACGATGTTGAATAGCCCGACCAGCGCCAGCACGGTAGTGCCGGTGGTGGCCGGCAAGTGCTGGTCCACCAGGTAGGCTGGCAGGTGCACGCCGATGAACACCACCTGAAAGCCACAGACGAAGAAACCCAGGGCCAGCAGCCAGAAACCCGGATGCGAACAGGCTTCGTGCAAGGCCTGGCCAAGGCTCTGTTCGGTGCCATGGCTGGGCAACGGGCGGTCTTTCAGCATGCCCACAAATGGCACGATCAGCGCCACCAGCAACCCCAGCACGAGCAAGGCCGCCGACCAGCCCAGCCACTGAATCAGGCCGAGGGTGCCCGGCAGCATGGCGAACTGGCCGAACGAGCCAGCGGCACTGGCGATACCCATGGCCAGGCTGCGCTTTTCCGGCGGCACCGCACGCCCCACGACCCCGAGCAGGACCGAGAAAGAGGTGCCGGACAGCCCGATGCCGATCAACAGCCCGGCACTGAGCGACAGCGACCAGGCCGAGTCGGCCATGCCCATCAGGATCAGCCCTGCGGTGTAGAGAAGGCCACCGACGATCACCACCCTGGCCGCTCCCAGGCGGTCTGCCAAGGCGCCGGCAAAGGGCTGGGCCAGGCCCCAGATCAAGTTCTGCAAGGCAATAGCGAAGGCGAATACCTCACGCCCCCAGCCGAACTCGGCGCTCATCGGCGCCAGGAACAGGCCGAAGCCGTGCCGCACCCCCAGGGACAGCGCCAGGATCAGCGCCGCGCCCAACAATACCCACCCGCTGGTTCGCCATACCGAAGTCATTGTGGTTATCTCCAGCACATCGCAAGGTTATACGGGTATATACCCGCTTTTAATCGAAGGGCTTTACGCCAAACGTTCCAATAGCCGCACCAACATATCCCGCTGCCCTTCCCCCAAGCGCTCCACAAGCTCACGCTGGGCCTGCTCCCAGGCAGGATGCGCGGCCTGCAGCAAAGCCTTGCCTGCAGCGGTCAGCAACACCAGGCGGTTGCGCTGGTCATCGCCATCGGCCAGGGCCACCCACCCTTCGGCCTCCAGCACCCGCAGGTTTCGCCCCAGGGTGCTGCGGTCCAGGCCCATGGCCTCGGCCAGGGTGGTGATACTTGGCCGGTCGAGCCGCTGTAGATGACGAAGCAGGGAAAACTGCGCGACATTGACGCCGAAACCCACAAGGGCCTCGTCGTAGTGCCGGCTCACCCCACGGGCAGCGCGGCGCAGATGGGTACAGATGCATTCACTGGTCAACATGAATCCGTGTATATACCCGCACCTTGTATGTTGCAAGAAATTTCGCGCGACCGATCAGCGTGCCAGCCGTCGGCGGATCGGTTCGAATTCAGCCGTGGCCTGCCGCGCCAGCGGGTCCGGCTCGCCCTTGTCGATAGCCTGCCAGTAGCGCCAGGGCACCTTGGCCGACCCCAGCTCGTAGTCCATGCCGTCCCAGTTGTCCTCGCGAAAACTGTAGAAGGCCCAGTGCAGCTTGTTCTGGTCCAGGACAGTGAGCACATCCTCCAGGTACTGCTTGCACCCCGCGAGCTGGCGCATGCAGCCGAACTCGCCCACCACCAGGCGCGACCGCGGGATCGCCATGGCATCCACCCAGGCCAAGGGTTGCTGCAGGTACTCGGCCACACGTTCGGCCCCCCATAGCTCACGCTTGCCGCCGAAAGGCGCAGGCCCCGGATAGGGTATCGGTTGCTTGCGGGCCATGTTCGGCGCACTGGTGACTTGATAGGGCTCGTACATATGCAGGCTGTAGAGCACCCGGGCATCCTGCAGCGGCGCCGGCCAGTAGCCGAAGGCGTCGGCGGCGGCGTACCAACCGGCATTGAGCATGACCGGGGTGACGGCGTCGACCTCACGGATGGCCGCCACCACCTGGCGATAGAACGCAGGCAGGTCGCGCGCACTGCCTTGCGCCTGGGCATACCACTGGCGCATGCGTTCAGGCTTGGCGTGTTCGGCCAGGCCGCCCTGCTTTTCCGGCGCGGGTTCGTTGATCAGGTTGTAGGCCGCCACGGCTGGATGGCCCTTGAGCGCGAGGGCCAGGTCGCGCCAGAACTCGGCGGCCTGGGCCCAATAGGCCTTGTCTTGCCAGAGGCGGTCGTCGAACGTGCCCTGGTTATTCTGCGACCAGCGCATGCCAGGCAGCGAAAGCGGTGCGATCACGACCTTGAGCCCGGCGGCGTGGGCATTGTCCAGGGTGGCCTTGAGCTGCGCCAGGTCGGCAGGCATGAGGCCCTTGTAGGCATCGGCATTGCCTATCAGGAAGTCGCGCCGCTCGGGCTGCCATTTGTCGTAGGACAGCCGAACCCAGGTGGCGCCATAGCCTTTGAGCGCCTCGAAGTACGCCTGGTCAGGCGGGAGTCGGTTGAAGCTGTTGCCGCCGTGACGTGGTGTGTCCCAGAAATCGATGAGGTCGGCTGCCACGCTGGGCAGGCTGGTCAGCGCGAGGGCGCCGGCGAGTATCCAGTGGCGCATGCGAAGGCTCCCTGGTCGGTTGAGAAGCCCGTGAGCATACGCCTGCCTTGGCTGGGAAACCGTTCAGGTACGTTGCGGGAAGTTGCAGGGTGCCTGCGTTTAAGAAGGTAGTGTCGAAACGGCTACGGCGATACTTCGACGCCCCAACACCCTCTTCACCGGCTGAACAATGCCAACCCAAGCACCACCGCCAGCTCCACCAACTCCAGCAAGGCCCCCGCCGTATCTCCCGTCGTGCCTCCTAGCCGCCGACACATCAGCCGCCGTCCCCAGGCGAAGACCAACACCGCCAGCAGCAACACCCCGAACACCTGCCACCCGCCGAGCAACACCGCAGCCAGCGAGGTACCCGCCAGCACCCAGGCCGCGGCCGCTTTCGGCAGGTGATCGGCCAATGCCTGCCCCAGCCCACCCGGGCGTACGTAAGGGGTGCTCATGAACAACCCCAGCAACGCCGCCCGACCTACCACCGGCGCCAGCACCAGCGATGCACCGGCGCCCTGCTCCACTAGCACCCACAGTGCACAGAACTTCAACAACAGGACCAGCACCAGCGTGACCACGGCGATCGGGCCGCTGCGTGGGTCCTTCATGATTCGCAGGGTACGCTCGCGATCGCCGAAACCGCCCAGCCAGGCATCGGCACTGTCGGCCAGGCCATCCAGGTGCAAGGCACCGCTGAGCATCACCCACAGCGTCAACAGCAAGGCCGCGTTCAGAGGCGCGGCAATGCCTTGCAACAGGTGGCTGGCCAGCCATAGCACCACGCCGAACAGCAGACCGACCAGCGGGTAATAGAGCAGCGAACGGCCTATCTGCCGGGGCTCCGGCATGCCCGGCAGGCGCACAGGCAGGCTGCTGAGAAATTGCAGGGCGATCCAGAATGGCGTCATATCAGGCCTCCTCGCGCAGCTGACCATCGGCCGCCAGGGCAAGGCGCACCAGCGCCCCGTGCCCGACCTCCACCTGCAACAGTTGCTCGTGCGGCAAGCCTCGGGCCTGTGCCAGCAGCAGGCGCATCACGCCACCATGGGTGATCAGCAGCACGCGCTTGCCGGCATGCTGGCGACCAAGGCGTTCCATGGTCGTCAGCACCCGCTCGGCGAAGTCACCCACTGGTTCACCGTTGGGCGGCGTGAAGGCATAAGGGTCGGCCCAGAAGCGGCCCAACGCATCGGCCTGGTCCTGCATGATCTGCGCGGCGCTGCGCCCTTCCCAGTCACCGAAGTGCAGCTCACGGACACCTGCCTCGCACTGCACCGGCAGTGCCAGCCGGTCACCGAGCTGCTCGGCGAACCGGGCACAGCGGCGCAATGGCGAGCTGACCAGGGCATCCCAAGGGCCGGCCTGGGCCACCGCCGCGTGCATCTGTGCCCAGCCGCGCTCGGTCAGGTCATCGTCCAGGCTGCCGCGCAGGCCGCCCCCCTGTTCGGTCTCACCGTGGCGCAGCAGGTCGATGATCATGCCGGGCGATCCGCCACCGCGGCCTCGGCAAAGGTCGCCATCTGCCCGTGCAGGGCGCAGGCCAGGCGCATCAACGGGACCGCCAGCGCGGCGCCGCTGCCTTCGCCCAGGCGCAGGCCCAGGGCCAACAGCGGGCTCGCCTCCAGGGCTTCGAGCACGGCCCGGTGGCCCGGTTCCGCGCCCTGGTGGGCGAACAGCAGCCAGGGGCGGCACTGCGGGTTCAGACGCACAGCCACCAGGGCAGCGACGCTGCAGATGAAGCCATCCACGAGCACGGCCACCCCCTGCTGTGCGCATGCCAGGTAGGCCCCTGCCAGGGCGGCGATCTCGAAGCCGCCGACACAGCCCAACGCCTGCAGCGGGTCGTCGGCGCGCAGCCCGTGCAACACCAGGGCACGCTCGATCACCTCGGCCTTGTGGCGCACGCCGACCGGGTCCAGGCCGGTGCCCGGGCCACTCAGCTCACGGGCCTGACAGCCAAGCAGGGTACTGGCCACGGCGGCGGCGGCGGTGGTGTTGCCGATGCCCATCTCGCCACCGATGAACAACCGGGCACCTTGCCCGGCTGCACGCAGGGCGCTGTCACGCCCGGCACCGAGGGCGGCCTGCAACTGTACGCCGGTCATCGCGGGCTGGCGGGCGAAGTTGGCGGTACCGGCGCCCAGGCGCAGGTGATGCACACCTGGCAGCGCCAGGCCAAGATCGATGGTGCCCAGGTCGATCACTTCCAGGCTGGCCCCCAGCTCGCGCGCCAGCACGCTGATCGCCGCGCCCCCACCGACGAAATTGTGCAGCATCTGCCCCGTCACGGCTTGGGGATAGGCCGAAACCCCCTCCTCCACCACACCATGATCACCCGCGAAGATCGCGATGCAGACCTGCTCGACGGATGGCCGCTCGCAGCCCTGCAAGCCGGCCAAGTGCAAGGCCAAGCCCTCCAGTTGGCCAAGCGAGCCCGCAGGCTTGGTCAACTGTCGTTGGCGGGCACGGGCCTGCTCCATGGCGGCGGTATCGAACGGTTGGCAGGGGGCGCTCCACCAGGGTTGGGTCATAGGGCAGGTCCTTTGAGCATGAGGGGAAGGCCGGCGACCGTCAGCACCACGCGCTCGCAGCGCTCGGCCACGGCCTGGTGCAGCCAGCCGGCCAGGTCGACATAGCGGCGGGTCAGCTCGCCCATAGGCACTACGCCCAGGCCGGTTTCGTTGCTGACCAGGATGAGGGTGCCGGGCAGCGTTTGCAGGCAGTCGAGCAGTGCGTCGCGCTCATGGGCCAGGCGCTGGTCGTCTTCGAGCATCAACAGGTTGGTCAGCCACAGGGTCAGGCAATCCACCAGCAGGCAACGCCCGATATCCGCTTGTGCGTGCAGCACCGAGGCCAGGGCCAGGGGTTCCTCGACCAACCCCCATTCGCTGGGTCGGCGCTGGCGATGCAACTGCACGCGTTCGTTCATCTCGCCATCGAGCGGCTGGCTGGTGGCGATGTAGGTGACCGGCAGGCCGCTGGCCACGGCCAGCTGTTCGGCCAGGCGGCTCTTGCCGGAGCGGGCACCGCCGAGGATCAGGTTGCGCATGTCAGGCGACTCCACACAGTTCGCGCAGGCGCGTGGTGTCCAGATGGCGTTCCACCAAGTCGGCCAGGCGTTCGATATCCCGCTCGCGCAGGGCTTCGTAGTCGATGGCCTGGGCGTCTTCCAACCCGGCCCAGCGCAGCAGCGCGGCGCAGGAATGGCTGCCTTCGAACAGGCCATGCAAGTAGGTGGCGAGGATCTGGCCGTCGGCACTGATTGCGCCATCGCAGCGGCCATCGCTCAGCTGAACCGCCGGGCATTCCAGCGCCGGGCCACGGGTGACGCCGGCGTGGATCTCATAGCCACTGACCGTGGCCCGCTCCAGGCCCAAGGTGCCGCAGACGTTACGCAACTGCTTCTCGGCCTCCAGCACGGTGACGTAGTCCAGCAGCCCCAGCCCTGGGCTGGAGCCGGCGGCGCCTTCCAGGCCGAGCGGGTCGTGCACCTGCTGGCCGAGCATCTGCAGGCCACCGCAGATGCCGATCAGCTTGCCGCCGTAGCGCAGGTGACGGGCGATGGCGGCGTCCCAGCCACGTTCGCGCAGTTGCGCCAGGTCGCCGCGCACGCTCTTGGAGCCCGGCAGGATGATCAGGTCGGCCGGCGGAATCGGCTGGCCGGGGCCGATGAACTGCAGATCGACCTGCGGGTGCAGGCGCAACGGGTCGAAGTCCGTGTGGTTGCTGATGCGCGGCAGCACCGGCACGATCACCTTGAGCAGGCGCCCTTGCTGGGTGGACTGGCGCACATCGATGGCGTCCTCGGCTTCCAAGTGCAGGTCGGTGATGTAGGGCAGCACCCCCAGCACGGGTTTGCCGGTGCGTTGCTCCAGCCAGTCCAGGCCTGGTTGCAGCAAGGCGATGTCGCCGCGGAAACGGTTGATGACGAAGCCCTTCACCCTGGCCTGCTCGCTCGGCGACAGCAGTTCGAGGGTGCCGACCAGGTGGGCGAAGACCCCACCGCGGTTGATGTCGGCCACCAGGATCACCGGGCAGTCCACCGCCTCGGCGAAGCCCATGTTGGCGATATCGCCGGCGCGCAGGTTGATCTCCGCCGGCGAGCCCGCGCCCTCGACCATCACCACCGGGTAGGCGGCGCTCAGGCGCTGGTGGGAGGCCAGCACGGCCTGCATGGCGATGGCTTTGTAATCGTGGTAGGCCACTGCATTCATGCAGGTCACTGCACGGCCATGGACGATCACCTGGGCCCCGGTGTCGCTGTTGGGCTTGAGCAGCACCGGGTTCATGTCGGTGTGCGGCGCCAGCCGGCAGGCCTGGGCCTGCACCGCCTGGGCGCGGCCTATCTCGCCGCCGTCGGCGGTCACCGCGCTGTTGAGCGCCATGTTCTGCGGCTTGAACGGCACCACGCCGATGCCCTGGCGCAACAGCCAGCGGCACAGGGCGGTGACCAGCGTACTCTTGCCGGCATCGGAGGTGGTGCCTTGCACCATGAGCGTGGTCATGCCGATTCCTTCTGGTAGTCGGCCAGGGCCTGGCGCAGGCGCTGCTCATCTGCAGCGTTGGCAGGCAGGCCCAGGCGCACGGCCGCTGGCTGCTCGAACAGGCGCACGAGGATGCCGCGGCGGGCGAGAAAATCCTGCAGGTGCGCGGCCCGCTCGGTGCGCACGTACTGGAACAGATCGCAGCCGCCCACGGGCACAAGGCCCGCGTCGGCCAGCAGTGCAGCCAGGCGCTGGCTGGCCTGTGCGCAGCGGGCGATCTGCAGGGCGTGGGCCGCGCCATCGCTGAAACAGGCCTGCCCCAGCACCCGGGTAGGCCCGCTGATGGTCCAGGGCCCGAGTAGCTCGGCCAGGCGCAGCAACAGGGCCTGCTCAGCCATCACGAAGCCCAGGCGCACGCCGGCCAGGCCGAAGAACTTGCCGAACGAGCGCAGTACGACCAGCCCGGGGCGTGTGGCGCACCCGACCACGCTGTGGGCGGGCGTGTTGTCCATGAAGGCTTCGTCGACCACCAGCCAGCCGCCACGCTGCGCCAGGCGGGCATGCCAGTCGAGCAGGCGCTCGCGCTCGATGCGCCGCCCTGTGGGGTTGTTGGGGTTGACCAACACCAGCACATCCAGGCGGTCGAGCGTCTGCTCGACCTGCTCTTCGTCCAGTTCGAGCAATGAGTGCCCTGCCCGTCGCCAGGCATGGGGATGCTCGGCGTAGCACGGCCAGAGCACACCGACCCGCCCTACCGGGCGCAGGCAGGGCAAGGCCTGGATCGCGGCCTGGGAGCCGGCGACCGGCAACAGTTCGGCCGCGCCGTAATAGCCGCGTGCGGCCTGCTCCAGGCCGTCGTCGGTCTCCGGCAGGCGCGCCCAGGCGTCCAGCGGAATCGGTGGTATCGCATAGGGCCAGGGCGCGATACCGCTGGACAGGTCGAGCCAATGTTCACGGGCGATGCCGTATCGGCGCACTGCACGCAGCAGGCGACCACCGTGTTCAAGCATTCCAGTAGGCTCCCAGGCAGATCAGCAACAGCCATAGCCACACACCCCGCTGGACCAGGCGCCAGCCACGCTCGATGGCGTCGGCATCGGCCATGGGCCCCTCGCCCAGGCGCGGGCGCTCGTGCAGCTCGCCGTGGTACACCGCCGGGCCACCCAGCGCTACGCCCAAGGCGCCGGCACCGGCGGCCATCACCGGGCCTGCATTGGGGCTGTCCCACAGCGGTGCCTGGTTGCGCCAGCAGGCCAAGGCCAGGCGGGTCTTGCCCAGCAGCGCGTAGGTCAGTGCCACCAATCGGGCAGGCAGATAATTGAGCCCATCGTCGATACGCGCCGCAGCCCAGCCGAAGCGCTCGAACCGTTCGTTACGATAGCCCCACATGGCATCGAGGGTATTGCTCAGGCGGTACAGCACCACCCCGGGAGCGCCGGCTACGACGAACCAGAACAGGGCGGCGAACACCGCGTCGCTGCCGTTTTCCAGCACCGATTCGGTGGCCGCGCGCGCCACGGCGGGCTCGTCCAGCTCGCGGGTTTCGCGGCTGACCAGGTAACCCACGCGCCGGCGTGCCTCGCCCAGGTCACCGCGGCGCAAGGCCTCGGCTACAGGCAGCACATGCTCGCCCAGGCTGCGCAGGCCCAGGGCACAATACAGCGCCAGCACCTCCACCAGCCAGCCGATACCCGGCAGCCAGGAGAGGATCAGCACCAGCAACGTCAGCGGCACCACAGCCAGGAACCAGGCGCTGACGCCATGGCTGCGCCAGCCCCGCCCGCCCGCATTGAGGCGCTGTTCCAGGCGCGAGGCGAAGTTGCCGAAGGCCACCAGGGGGTGCCACCGCCTGGGCTCGCCCAGCAAGGCATCCAGGGCCACCCCGGCCACGGTCAGCAAGGCCACGCTCATCGCCGTTCTCCCCATTGGTTCTCGAAGAGCATTTCACTCAAGGGCCGCTCCTGCGCCCATTGCTCCAGCACCAGCATCGGTGCCGGGTAGAACTCCACCACCGGGCCCAGGCATAGCACCGCTACCGGCTTGGCCCCCGCCGGCATGCCCAGCAGCTCGCCCAGGGCCTGGGGGTCGAACAACGACACCCAACCCATGCCCAGGCCTTCCGCGCGGGCCGCCAGCCACAGGTTCTGGATGGCGCAGGCCAGGGACGCCAGGTCCATTTCCGGCAAGGTCCGCCGGCCGAAGATGTGGGCTTCGCGGTGATCCATCAGCGCGGCCACCAGCACTTCGGCACAGTCCTGGATGCCTTCGACTTTGAGCTTCATGAATTCATCGGAGCGCTGGCCCAAGGCTTGGGCGGTACGCTCGCGCTCCTGTTCCACCAGCGCCTGGATACGCTCACGCAACGTGCGTTCGCTGATGCGGATGAAACGCCACGGCTGCATCAGGCCGACGCTGGGGGCCTGGTGGGCTGCAGCCAGCAGGCGGGCGAGCAGCTCCGGCGCCACCTCGCCGCCAGCGAAATGGCGCATGTCGCGGCGCTCGCCGATGGCGCGGTAGACCGCAGCGCGCTCGGCATCGGAGAAGGCGTGCTCGCTCATGGTCGCAGCAGCGCCGCCGCCGCGTCGGGGTTGGAGGGGAAATAGAAGTGCACGTAGGACGCAGTCAGGCGGCCGATGCGATACACCGCCTCGTTGCCACGCCCACCGTTGGGGCTTTGCCCACGGGCGATCGGCTCGAGCGTGGTCGTGGTCAGCGAATGATGGTAGGTATGGCCACGCAAGGTGCCTTCGGGCAGTTCCACCGCTTGCAGGGCCAGGGCTGCCAGGCGCTTTTGCATCACCGCCTCGCCCGGCAGCAGGCCGAGCAGCTCAGCCCGCTCGCCGGCCACGTCGGTCAGGGCGTCGAGCAGGTAGAGCATGCCGCCGCATTCGGCCAACAAGGGTTTGCCCTGGGCGTGGTGGGCGCGGATCGCCTCCAGCATCGGCGCGTTGCCGGCCAGGGCGCGGTGGTGCAACTCCGGGTAGCCGCCGGGCAGGTAGAGGCTGTCGACCGGCGGCAGCTCAAGGTCATGTACCGGTGAGAAGAACAGCAGTTGCGCCCCCAACCGGCGCAGCAGGTCGAGGTTGGCCCCATAGGTGAAGGCGAAGGCTTCGTCCCGGGCGACGCCGATACGCACGCCGGCCAAGGTCGCGGCGCTGGCCGCAGGCACAGGTGCGTCGAACGCCACCGGTGGCGGCAAGGCGGCGTCACAGCTGGCACCCAGGGCATCGGCGGCAGCATCCAGGCGCATGTCCAGGTCGTTGAGTTCGCTGGCCTGGACCAGCCCCAGGTGGCGGCTGGGCAGCTCGATGCCGCGCTCGCGGGATAAACCGCCGTACCAACGTAGGCCCTCGGTCAGGCTGCCTTCGAGCAATTGTGCGTGGCGCAGGCTGCCGACCCGGTTGGCCAGCACCCCGGCAAAGGGCAGGTCGGGCTGGTAGCGCGCCAGGCCCAGGGCCAGGGCGCCGAAGGTCTGGGCCATGGCGGTGCCATCGATCACCGCCAGCACCGGCACGCCGAAATGACGTGCCAGGTCAGCGCTCGACGGGGTGCCATCGAACAGCCCCATGACCCCTTCGATCAGGATCAAGTCGGCCTCGCCCGCCGCCTCCCAGAGCAGGCGCCGGCTTTCCTCGGCGCCGATCATCCACAGGTCGAGCTGGTACACCGGTGCGCCGCTGGCGCGTTCGAGGATCATCGGGTCGAGGAAGTCCGGCCCGCACTTGAAGACCCGGACCTTGCGGCCCAGGTTGCGGTGCAGGCGCGCCAGGGCGGCGGTGACCGTGGTCTTGCCTTGGCCTGACGCGGGTGCCGCGATCAGCACCGCCGGGCAGTGCCGGACCTGGTTCATAGCTCCACGCCCTTCTGGGCGCGGATTCCGGCCTGGAAGGCATGCTTGACCATGCCCATTTCGGTGACGGTGTCGGCCAGCTCGATCATCTCCGGCTTGGCGGCACGGCCGGTGACGATCACGTGTTGCATCGGCGGGCGCGCCTGGATATCGGCCAGTACCTGGTCGAGGTCAAGATAACCGTGCTTGAGGGCGATGTTCAGTTCATCGAGCACCACGAACTGCAGCGAAGGGTCCTGCAGCATCTGGCGCGAAACCGCCCAGGCGGCTTCGGCGGCGGCGATGTCGCGCTGGCGATCCTGGGTTTCCCAGGTAAAGCCCTCGCCCATCACGTGGTAGCGCACCTGTTCGGGGAAGCGGCGGAAGAACAGCTCTTCGCCGGTGCTGTTGCGCCCTTTGATGAACTGCACCACGCCACACTGCATGCCGTGGCCCAATGCGCGGGCGAGCATGCCGAAGGCCGAGCTGCTCTTGCCCTTGCCGTTGCCGGTGAGCACCAGCAGCAGGCCACATTCGTTGGGGGCATTGGCGATACGTTCGTCGATGATCGCCTTCTTGCGCTGCATGCGCGCCAGGTGACGTTCGTCGCGCTCGGTGGAATCGCTCATCAGGGTTCTCCGCAGGCTGTCACCGCGCACGGGCGACGACAGGTCGATAGGCAGGCAGCCGGAGAACGCGCAGGAGCCGTGGCAGACGCGCCACGGTGCACCGCGCATCACCCTCCGTGATGCCGTTGGCAGTGACAGGCCGGTCTCCGGGCTCGTGAGCGAGGCCTTGGGCCCCTGTACCGCGCGCCTTCCCGGGGCATGTCCCCAGTGGCCCTGCGCGGCCTTTGACTCACCTACCGTTGCGGGGGCAGCGCCGGGATCGCGCCTTCGCTGGCGCCCACCGGCTTCCCAGTTTCACCCTGCCCAGCGTTGGCTGGCAGGGCACCTGAAACACGTCGCGAAGGTTAGAGGGTTGGATCGGGAGCGTCAAATGAAGCGAGGCCCCGATACCCCAATCATGGCCCGAAGAAACGCTCTACCAGATGTGGCGCTCCCAGCCGTTCGAGATAGGCGCCTCTGTCGAACGGGTCACCGCTACGCAGGTCGTATACCGGGCCGCCTTGAGGCTTGCTTACCTGCCTGAGTCTGACCTTGACGAACCGATAGTCGACACCGACGATTTCAGAGACTTCGTCGATCTGGAAATACGTTCCCGGCAGGAACAGCGTCTCGACTTCATAGCCATGGGCAGAGAGCGGCGCGATCTGCCTGCCGCTGCGGTAGCGACCGGCTGGCAGTTCGAACACTACAGAGGTGTCGTCGAAAACGCCCTCCAGGCCGCGACTCGAAAGCTTGTCCGGATCGGCCGAGAACTTACGAATGATGTAGGGGTTTTCGGTAAAGGACGTCAGGTCGGTGTTGACCAGAATATCCCCTTCGCTGAAACGCCCGCTGCGAAAGTGCACGCCACTGGTACCGCGCTCGCCGCACCCCCCTCGATACAACGGAACCTCGGCATCGGCAGGCAGTCGCTCCAGGGAGTCGGCCAGTTTGTCGAGATAGCTGGCTTCGTCTCCATAGCTGAAGTTGCGCACCCCCTGACGCAGGTAATCATTGATGGAGTCATCCATGGTGTAGGTATCGATCAGGTGATTCTTGAAGCGGCCATCATGCTTGTAGGTGTAGGTGGAGGCGCCATGGTGGTCGATATAGTCGAACCCTTCATCGTCCACCAACGGCTCGGCATCGCTCGCCAGCTCGGGGATGTCGAGCTGCTCGAACAGGCTTTCCTGGCGGGCCATGGCGGTGTCGGACAGAAACTCGCTGCGCTGCTCATCGGTGAGCATGTACTCATCCCAAAAGGCCGACGACTGCTGGGCAAGCCCATCCCCTGGCGCGCCTCCCGCGAGGCGCGGCGGGCCCAGCAACTCCCATTCGCCCGCTTCATTCAGACGCACGGGGCGTATCGGCGCGAAGGCGAAGGGGTTGTCGGGGGGCACGATGAGCCAAGTGTTCAGCTCGGTGCTGTAGCGCACGCGATACGGCAGGCCTTGCAGTTCGATCCAACTCTCGCCCTTGGGGCCCAAGTGGATGCCGCGCAACATCTGGCGGCCTTGTGGCAGGCCATACAGGATTTCGTTGGCTTGCTGGTCTTGCAGCCAACCTTGAGGCTCGGCAAGCGGTTGCCAGTCAGCCAGCGATACGCCCGTTTCATGAAATGCCGCGCGATAGGCCAGGGTGGCATAGCTGGCACCGAAGCCGAGCTCGATCATGTTCAACGCGGCGAAGATCGAATCGATGATGGCGCCGCGCAGGGCATCCTGCCGTGCCGTACGGCTGCGTGCATGGGTTGCAGCATCCACATCCAGCCAGACCTTGGTCACCGACGCCGCCAGCAATGCCAGGCTGATACCGGGCGACAAGGGCACCAGCAAGGCGCTGACCTTGATGAAGGCGGCCAGATAACCGGTGAGCATGGCCTTGCGCAATTGCTGGTTATCGACCATCAACCCGGCGTTGCGGCGCATGTCGCTCCTGGCATCCTCCTGCAGCTGGGTGAACAGCTTGCGACTGCCCGCTGTGCTGGATTGCCGGAGCAACTGCAAGGCCGCGGCATCGCTGGAGCTGTCGGCCAGCTGGCGCAGGGCATCCTCAGTCGCTTCAGGCCCATCGCCCAGGTGCGCGTCAGCGATCGCCGCGCTCCTGAGCCGCTGCATGCCTTCGGTCGTGGCCGCCCAGCTACGCAACCAGCGCGCCATGGCCAGCTCCGAGGCGAACCCGCGCAAGGCCTGCTCGTCATACGGCATGTACAGCCACACGCGCCCATCGGCTGGGCGCAGGATATACAGGCAAGCCCTGCCCACACTCGGGCGATAGACACTGAGCGTGGTTTCCCCTTCTTCCGTCACCGTGCGCAGCAGCTCCAGCGTCGGAATAGGCGCCGAGGACGCGAGCACACTCGAGACGAGGGCGCGAATCTGCCTGGCATCCTGCGCCGTGAGCCTCCCGTCCCGCTCGGCCTGCTTGCACTGGGCCAACAGGCTGACCTTGGCCAGTACCCTGAAGTCGTCGGCACGCGTTCTCCAGAACGCCTCCACTTCGTCCTGTACCACCTGGGCGAAATCCAGTTTCCAGAAATCCTTCTGAACCTCCCGGGCCAGCATAGGGACCTCGTTACGTTCGTCGAACCGCTGCGCATAGGCCCCCTGGCAATAGAAGCCACCGTAAAGGTCCAATTCGTCCGTGGCGTCCTGGAAGCCTACAGAGAAGCGCTCGATCATCAGCTCGGTGAAACGCAAGGACTTGATCGGGCGCTGGTTGTGCGCCCAGCCGGTGAAACTCCGGCTGCTGGAGGCCGCATCGGTGAACTGGTGCCACCAGACCAGATCCGGGTCCCAGTCCTTGCCGGTGTGGCGCCGCAAAATCTGCCTAGCGTGACGCTGGGCGAGCCGATAGGGGTCGGGAAAATGCGCCAGGAAGTCGTCCGTCAGTTGTGTCAACGCGCGCCCGGTACCGAGCACCTTGAGGTTGTGCAGCACTATGTGTTGGAGGTCGAGCATAGGATAGGTCCAGGCTGGTCTAGGGCCTGCCATGGTTGCCAATGCCCCGTCGCCCCGGTGGTAGATAGGTCTGCACGCCGCGAATGAACCTACTCGAACGCATCCGACTCTCAACTCTCACACACTCCGATGAGGACTCCGGTCATGGACAGGATGCGAACTTCGATACTACTGGCCCTGATCTTCAGCCTCGGTGCCTGCGGCGAGTCCGCTCGCCTGGACGTCAGCGACGGCAGCGGCCCTTCGCCGCAGCTGCCGGAGCCGCGAGAGACGCTGCTCCCCACCATCCATATCGCGCCGGTCACCGGCTGGCCGGAGGGCGCCAGGCCGAAGTCGGCCACCGGTACACAGGTGGTTGCCTTCGCCAGCAACCTCGACCACCCGCGCTGGCTGCATGTGTTGCCCAACGGAGATGTGCTGGTGGCGGAAACCAATGCCCCAGCCAAGCCCGAGGATGGCAAGGGGATTCGCGGCTGGGTGATGCGCAAGGTCATGGAGCGCGCCGGCGCAGGCGTGCCCAGCGCCAATCGCATCACCTTGCTGCGCGATGCCGACCACGATGGCGTCGCGGAGATTCGTACGACCTTCATCGAAGGGCTCAACTCACCGTTCGGCATGGCATTGGTGGGCAAGGACCTGTATGTCGCCGATACCGACCGGCTGCTGCGTTTTCACTATGAGCCGGGCGCCATGCAACTGCGCCAGGAAGGCCGCACGGTGGTGGACCTGCCTGGGGGGCCGCTGAATCACCATTGGACCAAGAACGTGATCGCCAGTCGCGACGGCAAGAAGCTGTATGTCACGGTCGGCTCCAACAGCAACGTGGGCGAGAACGGGCTGGACAAGGAACAGGGCCGGGCAGCGATCTGGGAGGTGGACCCAGCCAATGGCGAACATCGGATCTTCGCCTCGGGCCTGCGCAACCCCAACGGGTTGGCGTGGGAGCCGCGTACAGGCGTGCTGTGGACGGCCGTCAACGAGCGTGACGAGATCGGTAGCGATCTGGTGCCGGACTACATCACCTCGGTCAAGGATGGGGGGTTCTACGGTTGGCCATACAGCTACTACGGCCAACATGTGGATTTGCGGGTCGAGCCGCAGGATCCGGCGAAAGTGGCGCAGGCGATCGTGCCGGATTATGCGGTGGGGCCGCACACGGCATCGCTTGGGCTTGAGTTCGCCCAGCCGGGGGTGTTACCGGCACCGTTCGAACAGGGGGCGTTCGTAGGGCAGCATGGGTCTTGGAATCGCAAGCCGCACAGTGGGTACAAGGTGATTTTCGTGCCGTTCAGTGATGAGGGGAGGCCTGCCGGGAAGCCGGTGGATGTGCTGACGGGGTTTGTGAATGGTGAGGGGAAGGCGATGGGGAGGCCTGTGGGCGTGGTCAATGATGGGCGTGGCGGGGTTTTGGTGGCGGATGATGTGGGGAATGTGGTTTGGCGGGTGAGTCGGGGGACTTGAGGGCTTGGGCTTGGGCTTTTAGGTCGTGCAGGTATTCGTTTTTGGTGGTGGGGCCTGGGCTATCGCGCAGGAAAGAGCAAACGCGGTGGCGGCGACAGCGGCGAAAAATCGTGCTGATGGGTTGGCTGTTCTAGCCCTATCGCGGGGCAAGCCCGCTCCCACAAGGACGGCGCAAGCTCAAGAATTATGCGGTCTCTGTGGAGATCACCCAGCCCTTTGGGCTGCGCTGTCGCGCAGAGAACAAGTGGCTAGCGCCGCCTTCTTCTGTGGGAGCGGGCTTGTCCCGCGATTGGCCCGAGCGCTCACCATCACTGTCACTGACGATCTCAAGGATTCTGCGCCAAATGCCCCGCCGTCAACACTCGCTTGGCCTGCAGGTACGCCCGCGCCCAATAGCGGTTGGATAGATAATCCAACCGCACCGTCCCCCCGCTGGAGGGTGCATGCACGAACCGCCCCTCACCCACGTAGATCCCTGCATGGCTGACCTGCGAGCCGCCACCGGTGGCGAAGAACACCAGGTCACCCGACTGCAACGCATTGATGTCTACATTAGGCGCCCGCATCACGATCATTTCACGCGTCGACCGCGGCAGCTTGATCCCCGCCGCATCTCGGTACACATAGCCGATCAACCCACTGCAATCGAACCCCGAGTCCGGCGTATTGCCACCCCAGCGGTAGGGCGTGCCTACCAAGCCGATGGCACGGAACAACACATCTTCCGCCACAGGCGAAAAAGCCGGTTGCTGGTTGAACGTCACCGTCGGCTTGGCCACCGGGGCAGGTGCCGGGGCACGGCTCGAGCAGGCCGCGAGCAATGCCGCCAGGGAAAGGAATGCGAAGCGCGCCAACATCGCCATGGTCAGAACATCCTGTCTGGAACCGTTCGGCCGCAGCCGAAGCCAAAAGAGTTGAGGAATTAGATTAGACGCTTTCTATAAATGCGCACGGCGGCGAGCTTTTCAGCATCGCCGCCGCGGCAGGGTACAGCATTTTGATATCAGTTGCGCGAGATCGTGGTCGGCGCCATGGCCAGGGCGCGCTTGGCCTCGATAAAGGTCTTGCTCCAGTAGCGATCGCCCAGGCTGTCGATGCGCACACCGCCGCTGCGGCGGCTGCTGGAGTGGATGAACTGGTTGTCACCCAGGTAGATGCCGGCATGGCTCACACGGCCACGGCCATTGGTGCTGAAGAACAGCAGGTCACCTGGCTTGAGCTTGTTGCGAGCGACTTTTGGCGCATCGACGTTGATCATCTCGCGGGTCGAACGCGGCAGTTTCACGCCTGCTTCCTCACGGAACAGGTAGCCGATGAAACCACTGCAGTCGAAACCGGACTTCTCCGAGGTACCGCCATAACGGTAACGGGTGCCGATCAGCGACATGCCGCGCTCCAGGATACTGTCGGCCAAGGCCGGCAGCTCATAGGGCTTGCTGTTGCTGGAAAAGGCTTCCAGGTCTTCTTCAGTGGCCAGCGGCTCTTCACCGAAAACGGAAGAGGCGGATGGCTTGATCAGCTCGGCGGTATGGGTGGCGAGCGATTGTTGATCCTGTGGCTGGGAAACGGGGCCTTGGGAGGCGCAGCCAAAAAGCAGGGTCACGAGTGCAAGTGGCACGAGGGGTGCGAAGCGCGTCAGCATGGGCACGACCGTGTCTGTAATCCTTTAGAAGGGGGAAACTATGCCCTCTATCATGGCCATTTGCAAATTTTATCGAAAAAAATGTGACTTTTCTGTTTTCAGGCTCTGGGGCGCTGTTTTCAGGGTGCTACCAACCCAGGGTTTCCTTGAGGAACGGGATGGTCAGCTTGCGTTGCGCCTGGAGGGAAGCCTGGTCGAGACGTTCGAGCAGATCGAACAGTGCACTCATGCTGCGAGCGCCACGGGTGAGGATGAAATGACCGACTTCATCGGTCAGGTGCAGGCCGCGGCGCGAAGCCCGCAATTGCAAGGCACGAAGCTTGTCTTCGTCGGACAGGCCGCGCATCTGGAAGATCAACGCCAGGGTCAGGCGCGACTTGAGGTCGGGCAGTTTGATCGGCAACTCGCGCGGTGAGCTGGACGCTGCCAGCAGCAGGCGCCGACCACTGTCGCGCAGGCGGTTGAACAGGTGGAACATGGCCTCTTCCCAATCGGCCTTGCCGGCGATCACGTGCAGATCGTCGATACACACCAGTTCGTATTGCTCCAGGTAATCGAGCAACGTCACGCCACGGTCGAGCAATTGTGCCAGAGGCAGGTAGACAGCCGGCTCGCCCAGCTGCTGGAAACGGTGGGTAGCGGCCTGGAGCAGGTGCGTGCGACCAACACCCTGCTTGCCCCATAGATAGATGAGGCTCTCGGTCCAGCCGGCGTCGGCTTCGCAAAGCCGTTCGACGTAACCCAATGCCGCGGCATTGGCGCCCGGATAGTAGTTGATGAAGGTGGCGTCATCGCGCAGACGCACACCCAGGGGCAACTGGATCGGTTTCATGCTGGCTGGCGGTCGCGAGGACCACAGGGGGCCTTTGGTGAACAGTGTGCAAAGTCTATACCCGCAACGCGGACGGCACAATCTGTGAGGGTAATAGGGCAAGTAAAATCAATGGGTTGCATGACACTTTGGCCTTGCCGGCCCGGTTGCATGGCAAGGGCTTCGCCCTCGATCGCGCGGCAGGCGCGCGCCTAATAGGGCCGCGACGCGGCCCCTACCCGGCTAAAGCTTCGGGTCGATATCCCCGGCGTACATGTCCGACTCCTTGTAAAGGTCATGCACATGCCGCAGCAATACCATGATCACCGCCGCCACCGGTAAGGCCAGTAGCACGCCGGTGAAGCCGAACAACTCGCCCCCGGCCAGGATCGCGAAGATCACCGCAACCGGGTGCAGGCCGATACGGTCGCCTACCAACAGCGGCGTCAGCACCATGCCTTCGAGCGCCTGACCGACCATGAACACCGCGACGATGCCGAGCATCGCGTAGGGGTCGCCGCCGAACTGGAACAGGCCCGCGACCAATGCCGCGCCGATACCGATGATGAACCCCATGTACGGCACGATGGCCGCAAGCCCGGCCAACAGGCCGATCAGCAACCCCAGCTCCAGGCCCACCAGCATCAGGCCGCCGGCATAGATCAAGCCAAGCGCCAGCATCACCAACAACTGGCCGCGAACGAAGGCCCCCAGCACCTCGTGGCACTCCCCTGCCAGGCCCATGACCTGGGCTTCGCGCTGGCGAGGCAGCAGGCTGCGCAGCTTGGCCATCATCACGTCCCAATCGCGCAGCAGGTAGAACCCTACCACCGGGATCAGCACCAGGTTGGCCAGCCAGGCGAGCAAGGCCAGCCCCGACGCCGTGGCCTGGGACACCACCACGCCGACAATATCGGTGGTCTGGCCCATGTGCGCACCAATAGCGGCCTTGATCTTGTCGAACTTCCAGAAGCCATCGGCCAGGCCCAGCCGGCCCTGTACCCAGGGCAGCGCCACATGCTGCAGCCAATCGAGCATCTGCGGCGCCAGTTCGTACAAGCGCACCAACTGCTTGGCCAACATCGGCACCAACACCAGCAGCAAGGCAAGGAACAGCAGGGCGAACAGACTGAACACCACCACCACGCCCCAGGTCCGAGACAGCCCCAGGCGTTCCAGGCGGTCGACCAGCGGGTCGGCAAGGTAGGCAAGCAGGATGCCGACCAGGAACGGCGACAGGATGTTATGCAGGCAATAGAGGAGCACGGCGACCAGCAACGCCATGCCCAGCCACGCCCAACGGCGCATATCGATCATGCGTGGTACTCCCTACCAGCGAAAGCGCAGGCCGTCGAACGGCTTGGGCGCGGCCGGCTGCGGCGTGCCCGGTGGCTGCGGCGCCGCAGCGGCATCGGGCAGCGGCGCAGGCGCCTGCTCGGGCGGCAGCTCCTGGAGCTTGGCCAGGCCCAACTGGGCACGCAGTTGTTCGCGGTTGCCGGTGACGCTGTAGGTCAGGGTATCGCCTTCGGCCTGGCGCAGGCGTGGGCCGTAAGGCTCGAGCACGCGGCCGAGCTCGGCATAGCGCTGCAGGTTCATGCCCTGCACCTGGATCTGCAACTGGCTGCTGGCCCCCGGGCGGGTGACGTAGCGGGGGGCCAGGCGACTGCTGACCGCCAGCATCACCGCATCGGCCAAGGCTGCCTGGTCGGCGGCCTCGACGCTCCCCTGCTCGCGCTGGTCGCCCAGCCACAGCTGCCATTTACCCTGCCACTTGCCGTCTGCTTCCTGGGCATGCACCGCCAGCATGGCATCGGCGTTGTAGCGTTCGGACGCTTCGCGCAAGGGTGCCGGGTCACTGCCCTCTAGTTGCTTGGCGTTCGCCACCAACTGTTCCTGCAGGTCGCCCAGCGGCAAGCGCAGCGGCAGACCGCGATGCTGGGCGGCACGGCGCAACGGGCCGGCGGCCGACTGCCCGTCCCCCACCAGGTTGCTGCCCTCGACGCTGTCGCTCAGCCACCAACCGAGGATCGACGGCCGGTTGCTGCCCCACAGGGCCAGCCCGGCCTGGCGCAGGGCGCGCTCGGTACTGCCAGGGTCGAACTCCACTACCAGGGACTCAGGAGGGCCCGCCTCGGTGCCGACCTGGTTGATGATTTGCTGCGGATCTTTGCGCAATGCCGCAAGGCCTGGGCTCTGGGCCGCCTTGGGGTCGCCGGTCAGACGCAGTACCAGGGTGTCCAGGGCCTTGCTGGTGGCCTGGGCGCGGGCGTCGCTGCCCTGCCCGTCGATCGGCTCACGGACCTGGTAGAGCCCGGAGACGGTTTCGGCCTGTGCGACGGCACTGCCCACGACCAGGCAAGCGACCGCCAGGTGATTGAGAAAACGCATGGAGGATTCCTGTCCAGATGACCAAGGGGCGCCGGGCCCCGACCTGCCGTTGTGACACCGGCACGGCGCAAAACGCTCCGCCGTGCCAGCCGATTCGGCCCACCGCCATTCCTATTACCTTATACAGGCACCGCCCCGGCAACCAGTCGCAGCCTGTGAAAGGATGTTTTTTGCCAGATTCACGCCCTGCCCGTCGGCCTGAGGATGGCCGCTGCCCGGCAACCCTGATAAAATCGCGCGCCTTCGCAGACCAGTGACGTACAGGCAGCCGCCGCCCTTCGAGCCGGCCTTGGCCGTCGCGGTCGTTTTCCCGAATCCCTCCCTCCTAAAGGCCTGGATCAATGAGCAAGCAACCCTCCCTGAGCTACAAGGACGCCGGTGTAGACATCGACGCCGGCGAAGCACTGGTCGAACGCATCAAGGGCGTGGCCAAGCGCACCGCACGCCCTGAAGTCATGGGTGGCCTGGGCGGCTTCGGCGCCCTCTGCGAGATCCCGGCCGGCTACAAGCAGCCGGTTCTGGTCTCCGGCACCGATGGCGTGGGCACCAAGCTGCGCCTGGCGCTGAACCTGAACAAGCACGACAGCATCGGCCAGGACCTGGTCGCCATGTGCGTCAACGACCTGGTGGTCTGCGGTGCCGAGCCGCTGTTCTTCCTCGACTACTATGCCACCGGCAAGCTCAACGTCGATGTGGCCGCCACCGTGGTCACCGGCATCGGCGCCGGCTGCGAGCTGGCCGGCTGCTCCCTGGTCGGTGGTGAGACCGCCGAAATGCCAGGTATGTACGAGGGCGAGGACTACGATCTGGCCGGCTTCTGCGTCGGCGTGGTGGAAAAGGCCGAGATCATCGACGGCTCCAAGGTCGCCACCGGCGATGCCCTGATCGCCCTGCCGTCCTCCGGCCCGCACTCCAACGGCTACTCGCTGATCCGCAAGATCCTCGAAGTATCCGGCACCGACATCGAGAACACCCAGCTCGACGGCAAGCCACTGGCCGACCTGCTGATGGCGCCGACCCGTATCTATGTCAAGCCGCTGCTCAAGCTGATCAAGGACACCGGTGCGGTCAAGGCCATGGCCCACATCACCGGCGGCGGCCTGCTGGACAACATCCCACGCGTGCTGCCGGCCAATGCCCAGGCCGTGATCGACGTGGCCAGCTGGCAGCGTCCGGCGGTGTTCGACTTCCTGCAGGAAAAAGGCAACGTCGACGAGCATGAGATGCATCGCGTCCTGAACTGCGGCGTCGGCATGGTCATCTGCGTAGCGCAGGACAAGGTCGACACTGCCCTGCAAGTGCTGCGTGACGCTGGCGAACAGCCATGGGTCATCGGCCAGATCGCCGAAGCACCAGCCGGTGCCGCCCAGGTCGAGCTGCAGAATCTCAAGGCGCACTGATGCCAAGCAAGACCTGTAATGTCGTGGTACTGCTGTCGGGTTCCGGCAGCAACCTGCAAGCGCTGATCGACGCCAACCGTGGCGACGACAGCCCCGTACGCATTCGCGGCGTGATTTCCAATCGCGCCGATGCCTACGGCCTGCAACGCGCCCAGGCGGCCGGCATCGAAACCGCTGTGCTCGCGCACGGCGACTTCGAGGGCCGCGAAGCCTTCGATACTGCGCTGATGGCGCTGATCGACGGCTTCGAGCCGGACCTGGTGGTGCTCGCCGGCTTCATGCGCATCCTGAGCGGCGGGTTCGTCCGCCACTACCAGAGCCGCCTGCTCAACATCCACCCGTCGCTGCTGCCCAAGTACAAAGGGCTGCACACCCACCAGCGGGCACTGGAAGCGGGCGACGCGGAGCATGGTTGCAGCGTACACTTCGTCACCGAGGAACTCGATGGCGGCCCCTTGGTCGTACAGGCAGTGGTACCGGTTGAGCCAGGCGATACACCCGACAGCCTGGCCCAGCGTGTTCATCGCCAGGAACACCAGATCTACCCGCTGGCGGTGCGCTGGTTCGCCGAAGGACGCTTGCGTCTGGGCGAACAGGGTGCATTACTGGATGGCCAGCCCTTGGCGGCCAGCGGTCACTTGATTCGACCCTAGGAGAATTTATGCGTCGCGCCCTGCTCTTGGCTCTCGCTGTACTCGCCCTGCCGCTCCAGGCAGCTGATCTGAAGCCTTTCTCGGCCAGCTACACCGCCGACTGGAAGCAGCTGCCCATGAGTGGCACCGCCGAGCGCAGCCTGGTGAAGAATGCCAACGGTACCTGGGACCTTAATTTCAAGGCTTCCATGATGATCGCCAGCCTGACCGAACAAAGCACCCTGCGCCTGGACAACGACACCCTGCTGCCGCAGAAGTACCACTTCGAACGTGGCGGCCTGGGCAAGGCGAAGAAGGTCGACCTGACCTTCGACTGGAACAGCAAGAAAGTCACCGGCTCCGACCGTGGCGATGCCGTCAGCCTGCCGCTCAACCGTGGTGTGCTGGACAAATCCTCTTATCAGCTGGCCCTGCAGCATGATGTGGCCGCCGGCAAGAAAAGCATGACCTACCAGGTGGTCGATGGCGACGAGATCGACACCTATGACTTCCGCGTGCTCGGCACCGAGAAAGTCACCACCAAGACCGGCCAGGTCGATGCCGTGAAGGTCGAGCGCGTGCGCGACCCGAGCCAGAGCAAGCGCATCACCGAGCTGTGGTTCGCCAAGGACTGGGACTACCTGCTGGTGCAACTGCGCCAGGTCGAGACCGACGGCAAGGAATATGTGATCGTGCTGCAGGACGGTACGGTCGATGGCAAATCGGTGAAGGGCAACTGATCACCATTGCCTGCAATACCCGAGAGCCCCGCTTGATGCGGGGCTTCTTTTTACCTGGGATTTGTCGCTGCCTGGGCCGGCCCTATCGCGGGACAAGCCCGCTCCTACAGAAGAAGGCGGCACTAGCCACTTGTTCTCTGCGCGACAGCGCAGCTCAAAGGGCTGGGTGATCTCCCACAGATTTTGCCGCTGTCAGCTCGATCTCGCAGCCATCACCCGCCTCAAGACCAGTCCCAGGATGAAACTTGTTTCATCGTCGTTTTAATTTACTTAGCCTGCTAACAAACTCTATAAAAGAGACCTGCGACACGTTGCCGCAGCCAATCGAAAGTGGAGTTTACCGATGACAGTCCAAGTAACCGAACGCGACGAATCGAAAATGTCCCACGAAAGCCAGGCCCATGGCCTGCGGATCTGGGACGTGCACCAGCAAGGCGAACTGGTGGGCATGTTCCACTCCGAACAGGAGGCCCAGCAATATCGCAGCGAGCTGGAATGCCTGGAGAGCCAGCGCGGTATGCAGTGAACCTCTGCACACAGAGGGGCCGCTTCGCGGCCCTTTCGCGGCACAAGGCCGCTCCTACAGGGATCGTGCGAGTTCTGTAGGAGCGCTTTTATTACCACATGAGGTCGTCAGGAATCTTGTAGGCCGCGTACGGATCGTCCTCGTCCGCTTCCTCGACATGGGTGTTGAGCAGCAGGATACGATGCGGGTCACGCTCCTGGATCTTCACCGCGGCTTCGCGCGGGATCACCTCGTAACCGCCGCCGAAGGAGACGATCGCCAGGGCACCATTGCTGAGCTTGGTGCGCATCAGGGCATTGACGGCGATGCGCTTGACCTTCTTGTCATCGACGAAGTTGTAGTAGTCCTCGGTGTTGAGCTTGGGCAGCCGGGTTGCCTCGATCAACTGCTTGATCTGCGCGGCACGGGCCTTCTGCTCGGCCTTTTCCTGCAGCTGGCGGTTCAGCTCCTGGTCTTTCCTGGCCTTCTCGGCCATGGCTTCCTTGGCTTGGCGCTGCTGGGTGTCGTCGATTTCGACCTGCCCCTTGTGCTCCAGGCGTTTCTGTTTCTTCTCGGCTTTGTTGACCTGCTTGACCTGTTTCTGGTTGACCAGACCGGCCTTGAGCAATTGGTCGCGAAGGGAAAGGCTCATGTATTCACTCACTTATGCAACAGCTCAGCCGCAGCTGGGCAGGTTCTTTTCCTGACGCTTGGCTTCACCCCACAGGGCGTCCAGCTCATCAAGGGTACAATCTTCGATCGGGCGGCCACTGTCGCGCAATGCCTGTTCGATGAAGCGGAAACGTCGCTCGAACTTGCGGTTGGCCCGGCGCAGGGCGTTTTCCGGGTCGTGCTTGAGGTGCCGGGCGAGGTTGACGGTGGCGAACAGCAGGTCGCCGATTTCATCCTCGAGGGCATCGTCATCGCCGTCAGCCATGGCCTGCAGCACTTCATCCAGTTCTTCACGGACCTTGTCCAGCACCGGCAAGGCGTCAGGCCAGTCGAAGCCGACGGTGGCCGCGCGTTTTTGCAGCTTGGCCGCGCGCGACAGGGCCGGCAATGCCGCTGGCACGTCGTCGAGCAGCGACAACTGCTCGGGCTCGCTTTTCTCGGCACGCTCCTGGGCCTTGATCTCTTCCCAGCGCGACTTGACCTGGGCCTCGCTCAGGCTGGGCGTATCCAGCGGCGCGTACAGGTCCCCCGTGGGGAAGACATGTGGATGCCGGCGGACCAGCTTGCGGGTGATGCTATCGACCACGCCATCGAAGGCGAAGCGGCCTTCTTCCCGGGCCAGCTGGCTGTAGTAGACCACCTGGAACAGCAGGTCGCCCAACTCGCCTTGCAGGTGTTCGAAGTCGCCGCGCTCGATGGTGTCGGCGACTTCGTAGGCCTCTTCAAGGGTGTGCGGGACGATGCTCGCGTAGTTCTGCTTCAGGTCCCAGGGGCAGCCGTGCTGCGGATCGCGCAGGCGGGCCATGAGGTGCAGCAGGTCGTCGAGGGTGTAGGACATCGGGTTCTCTCATACGGCGCAGGCTTCGCCTGCGATCGCGGGACAAGCCCGCTCCTACAAGGTACAGCGCACCCCTGTGGGAGCGGGCTTGCCCCGCGATGGGCCGCAAAGCGGCCCCAGGGTCTCAAGGGGTACGGTTACGCCGCGTCTCGATGATGTTCGGCAACTGCGAGATCCGGCCCAGCAGGCGCCCGAGGGCATCCAGGCCGGGGATCTCGATGGTCAGCGACATCAAGGCGGTGTTGTCTTCCTTGTTCGAGCGGGTATTGACCGCCAGCACGTTGATCTTCTCGTTGAGCAGTACCTGCGACACGTCGCGCAGCAGCCCTGGGCGGTCGTAGGCACGGATGATGATGTCGACGGGGTAGGTCTGCACCGGGATCGGCCCCCAGCTGACCTGGATCATCCGCTCCGGCTCCTTGCCGGCCAGCTGCAGCACCGAGGCGCAGTCCTGGCGGTGGATGCTCACGCCACGGCCCTGGGTGATATAGCCGACGATGGCGTCGCCCGGCAGCGGCTGGCAGCAACCGGCCATCTGCGTGAGCAGGTTGCCGACGCCCTGGATCTGGATATCGCCACGCTTGCCGGAACGGGTGCCGCTGGCCTTGCGCGGGATCAGTTCGATCTGCTCGTTGCGCTCGGGCTCGAGCAGCTGCTGGGCGGCATTGACCATGTGCGCCAGGCGCAGGTCGCCAGCGCCCAGGGCGGCGAACATGTCCTCGGCGGTCTTGACGTTGGCCTTCTCGGCCAGGCGCTCGAAGTCGACCTGGGGCAGGCCCAGGCGGCTCAGCTCACGCTCGAGCAAGGTCTTGCCGGCGGCGACGTTCTGGTCGCGAGCCTGCAGCTTGAACCAATGGACGATCTTGGCCCGGGCCCGGGAGGTGGTGACATAGCCCAGGTTGGAGTTCAGCCAGTCACGGCTCGGGCTGCCGTGCTTGCTGGTGATGATCTCCACCTGCTCGCCGGTCTGCAGGCTGTAGTTCAGCGGTACGATGCGGCCGTTGATCTTGGCACCCCGGCAGTTGTGGCCGATCTCGGTGTGCACGCGGTAGGCAAAGTCCAACGGCGTGGCGCCCTTGGGCAGGTCGATGGCATGGCCGTCGGGGGTGAACACATAGACCCGGTCCGGCTCGATATCGACCCGCAGTTGCTCGGCCAGGCCGCCGATGTCGCCCAGCTCCTCGTGCCACTCGAGCACCTGGCGCAGCCAGGAGATCTTCTCTTCGTAGTGGTTGGAGCTGGACTTGACGTCGGTGCCCTTGTAGCGCCAGTGGGCGCAGACGCCCAGCTCGGCTTCCTCGTGCATGGCGTGGGTGCGGATCTGCACCTCGAGCACCTTGCCCTCCGGGCCGATCACTGCGGTGTGCAACGAGCGGTAGCCGTTTTCCTTGGGGTTGGCGATGTAGTCGTCGAACTCCTTGGGGATGTGTCGCCAGAGGGTATGGACGATACCGAGCGCGGTGTAGCAGTCGCGGATCTCCGGTACCAGTACGCGCACCGCACGCACGTCATAGATCTGGCTGAACTCCAGGCCCTTGCGCTGCATTTTGCGCCAGATGGAATAGATGTGTTTCGCCCGGCCGCTGATGTCGGCGTTGACGCCGGTGGCCAGCAGCTCGTTCTGCAGTTGGTTCATCACATCGGTGATGAAGCGCTCGCGGTCGAGGCGACGTTCGTGCAAGAGCTTGGCGATCTGCTTGTACTGATCGGGTTCGAGGTAGCGGAAGGACAAATCCTCCAGTTCCCACTTGATGTGACCGATGCCCAGACGGTGGGCGAGCGGTGCATAGATGTCGAACACCTCGCGCGCCACGCGCAGGCGTTTTTCGTCATCGGCGGCCTTGACCGCACGGATGGCGCAGGTACGTTCGGCCAGCTTGATCAGGGCGACGCGCACGTCGTCGACCATGGCCACCAGCATCTTGCGCAGGTTCTCCACCTGGGCCTGGGAGCCAAGCACCAATGATTGGCGCGGGCTGAGGCTGGCGCTGATGGCCGCCATGCGCAGCACACCGTCAATCAGCTTGGAGACCACCGGGCCGAACCGCTGGCCGACCTCGGCCAGGGTCACCTTGCCTTCGCGCACCGAGCGATAGATCACGGCCGCCACGAGGGAGTCCTGGTCGAGCTTGAGGTCCGCGAGGATTTCAGCGATCTCCAGGCCCGCCTGGAAGCTGGACGTGCCATCGGCCCAGGAATGCTTGGCCGGGTTGCCCTTCTTCTCGACTTCCTGGGCGAAATCGCAGGCCTCCTTGAGCGCCTTGCGGTCCAGCGCCGAGTCGACGCTCACCACATGATCCAGCCATGCTTCGAGATTGATACTGCCGTCGGTATTGACCGGCTGGTGCACTCTCACCTGTACCATCTTTCTTTTACCTTTCCATACAGCGCACCCCACGGATGCGCTGGCAATCACCGTACGACGCCCATTCCCTGGACGCCGCACCAAGGGGCCAGCCTGGCTAGCCCGCTTCGAATAACGCCATGGCCTCGACATGCGCCGTCTGAGGAAACATGTCGAGAATCCCGGCCCTTGTTAACCGGTACCCCTGCCCTACCAGCACCTGGGCGTCTCGCGCCAGCGTGGCCGGGTTGCAGGACACATAGACCAACCGCTTGGCCTTGAGACGTGCGATGTTTTGCACCACCTCGAAGGCACCGTCGCGCGGTGGATCCAAGAGTACCGCAGAAAAGCCCTCGGCGGCCCATCCGGCGCCATCCAAAGGCTGCGATAAATCGGCCTGAAAAAAGCGTGCATTATGCACTTTGTTGTCCCGGGCGTTGGCCGCCGCCCGCTCGACCATGGCCTGGACACCTTCCACCGCCACCACTTCACGGGCCTGCCGGGCCAACGGCAGGGCGAAGTTGCCCAGGCCGCAGAACAGGTCCAGCACCCGCTCCTCAGGTTGCGGCGCGAGCCAGGCCAGGGCTTGCTCGATCATCGCCGTGTTGACCTGGGCGTTGACCTGCACGAAGTCCCCTGGCCGCCAGGCAAGCTCCAGCCCCCAAGGCTCGAGGACAAAGCCCAGCACCTGGCCTGCCCGTACCGGCGCCGGCTCGCCTTCGCCCTGCAACCACAGCTGGGCGCCGACGGCTGCGCAGAAGGCCTCCAGACGCGCCAGGTCGTCTGCCGGCAGCGACGCGACATGGCGCACCAGCACCGCCTCGGCGGTACCGCTGAACAGCTCGACATGCCCCAGCGCTTGAGGTTTGCCCAGGCTGCGCAACACGTCCGGCAACTGGCGAAAAATCGTTTGCAAGGGCTGTACCAGAACCAGGCACTCATCGATGGCGACGATGTCCTGGCTGGCCTCGGCGCGAAAACCTACGTCCAGCCGGCGCGCCTTGGGGTCCCACCGCACCGCCACCCGCGCCCGTCGCCGATAGCCGAACTCAGGGCCCACCAGCGGTGCGGCCCACTGTTCAGGCTGTACCCCCGCCACGCGCTGCAGCTGCTCGGCCAGCAGGCGCTGCTTGAGCGCCACCTGCCCCTCGTGGGGCAGGTGCTGAAGATTGCAACCACCGCAGCGGGCGTAATACCGGCAAGGGGCTTCGCGCCGTTCAGGGCTGGCCTGCAGCACCCGCTCCAGGCGTGCCTCGACCACCTTGCCGCGCGCACCGAGCACCCGGGCTTCGACAGCCTCCCCTGCCAGGGCACCGCTGACGAACCAGGTACGCCCTTCCAGGAACGCGATGCCTCGGCCGTCACCGGCCAGGCGTTCGATGTCCAGGCGTTGTTTCTTGCCTACCGGCACCTGGGGCGCACGGTTGCCGCCGGCCGGTTGGAACCGCAGGCCGCCGTTGCTTTTCTTTCTGGACATCAGGTTGCGTCGAACAGGCCGGTGGACAGGTAGCGGTCGCCACGGTCGCAGATGATCGCCACCATGACCGCATTCTCGACCTCGCGGGACAGGCGCAGCATGGCTGCAACCGCACCACCGGAAGACACACCACAGAAAATGCCTTCTTCACGGGCCAGACGGCGGGTGGTCTGCTCGGCTTCTTCCTGGGACATATCGACCACGCGGTCGACACGGGTGGCGTCGAAGATCTTCGGCAGGTATTGCTCGGGCCAGCGACGGATGCCGGGGATGGCCGAGCCTTCCATCGGCTGCAGGCCGACGATCTGCACCGCCGGGTTCTGCTCCTTGAGGTACTGCGAGCAGCCCATGATGGTGCCGGTGGTGCCCATGGAGCTGATGAAGTGGGTGATGCTGCCCTGGGTCTGCTGCCAGATCTCCGGGCCCGTGCTGGTGTAGTGGGCGACCGGGTTGTCGCCGTTGGCGAATTGGTCGAGCACCAGGCCGCGGCCTTCGGCCTGCAGTTTGTCGGCCAGGTCGCGCGCGCCCTCCATGCCCTCCTCCTTGCTGACCAGCAGCAATTCGGCGCCATAGGCGGTCATCGCCGCCTTGCGCTCGGCGGTGGAGTTGTCGGGCATGATCAGGATCATCTTGTAGCCCTTGATCGCCGCGGCCATGGCCAGGGCGATACCGGTGTTGCCGGAGGTGGCTTCGATCAGGGTGTCGCCCGGCTTGATCTGGCCGCGCAGTTCAGCGCGGGTGATCATCGACAAGGCTGGGCGGTCCTTCACGGAGCCTGCCGGATTGTTGCCTTCGAGCTTGAGCAGGAGGGTGTTGGTAGTCTCGCCTGCGATACGCTGCAGGCGAACCAGAGGCGTATTGCCGACGCAATCGGCGATGGTTGGGTACTGCAAGGTCATGGCGTAGTTCACAATCCGGACGGCAGGGGCGACTATCATACCGGCAAACGTTTCCTCGCCATATCACGCAATCTGCAGTGTTTATAGCTATAAGACATAAGGAAGCGGACCTGTGGGATCGAGCGCCGCCCCCAGTCCTACGCAGCCGATCGCGGGGCAAGCCCGCTCCTGCAGGGGGACGGTGTGATGGCGGGCAGGCGCATGCACAGGCGCAGCCCTTGCTTGCCGTTCTCTGCCCACAGCGTGCCACCCTGGCGCTGGATCGCGCTGCGGGCGATGCTCAGGCCCAGACCGAAACCACCGTCGCCCGGGCGGGAGCCGTCCAGGCGCGAGAACGGGGCGAAGATGCGTTCCAGGTCTTCTTCGGCCACCCCGCCTCCCTGGTCTTCCAGGACGATGCGCCAATACCCGCCCTCACGCTGGCCTCCCAGGCGCACCAGCCCCTGTTCGGGGGAATGGCGGATCGCGTTGCGCAGCATGTTCTCCAGGGCCTGGGCCAAATGGTTGAGGTTGCCGTGCACCCAGCATTCGGCCGGCAGTTCACAGCGCAAACGCGCCGGCGCCCAGCCGCTTTCGTAGCACGCATCCTCAGCGAGCATGTCCCACAGCGCCTGGAGCTGGATCGGCTCGAGGTTCATCGGCGCACGCTCGGCATCCTGCCAGGCCAGTTGCAGGGTGTTCTCCACCAGTTGCTGCATGCAGTCCACCTCACGGCCCACACGTTCAGCCAGGCGCTGCAGGTCGGTTTCACCGTCACAGGCCACGCGCAGGCGGCTGAGCGGTGTACGCATCTCGTGGGACAGGTCACGCAACATCTGCTGCTGCATGGCCACGGTGCCCTGCAGGCGCTCGGCCATCTGGTCGAAGGCCCGGGCCAGTTCGCCCAGTTCGTCGTGTCGGCCGATGGTGCGCGAATCCAGGCGTGCCGAGAGCTGGTCGGCGCGCCAGGCATTGGCCTGCTCGCGCAACTGGTTCAGCGGCACGATCAGCATGCGGTACAGGCCCACGCATAGCAGTAGGGTGAACAAGCCCGGGATGATGCCGTTGGTCAGCACTTGCCAGAACAGGCGGTAGCGGCCAGGGTTGAGGCGCTCCGGCAGCTCGATTACCAGCATGCCCTGCTCCGGTGCGCCGGGAAACGGCAGGCGCAGCCAGGGTTGGCTGATGCTGCGCCGACTCATGGGCCAATCGACACCCCGCAGGTGCGTCAGTTGCTGAACCTCAGCAAGAGACAGGCTGGCGCTGCCCAATGGCCGGAGTTCGGCATCGAGCACACCGACCCAGCCCGCCCCTTGCTCGCGCATCTGCGCCAGCCATCGGTCGACGCCGGCCCGCCCGCCTTCGTGCCAGGCACGCTCGGCTTCGCCGGCCCAAGCCAGCAGTTCTTCGCGGGCCGATGCGTCGAGGTAGGCATTGCGGGTTTCCATGTGCCGGCCCCAGGTATAGCTCAGGCCGATCATCAGCAAACAGAAGCCCACCAGAAGGATGGACAGCTTCCAGAACAACGAGTGGCGGTCGAGCACCGTCAGTCCGCCTCGCCGGCGCAGAGCATATAGCCCTTGCCCCAGACCGTGCGGATCTGCCGTTCGTGGTAGCCGATCACCTTGAGCTTGCGGCGGATCTGGCTGACATGCATGTCCAGGCTGCGGTCGTGACGCGAATAGCCTCGCTGCAGGACTTGCTGATAAAGGAACGGCTTGCTCAGTACTTCGTCCTGGCTGCGATTGAGGGTATCGAGCAGACGGTATTCGCTAGGTGTCAGCCCAGCCCACAGACCATCGAGCCAGACGTCGCAGGCGGCATCGTCGAAGCGCAGCTGACCGTTGGCCACCTCGCGCGAAACCTGGTGACGCCGCTCGAGGGCGACGCGACGCAGGATCGCCTCGATGCGAACACGCAGCTCGGCCATGCTGAAGGGCTTGGGCAGATAGTCATCGGCGCCACGCTGGAAACCGGTGATACGGTCGGCCTCGGCCCCCAGGGCCGACATCAGGATCACCGGGGTGGCGCTGTGCCTGCGCAATTGGGCCAGGGCATCCAGGCCATTGAGGCCGGGCAGCAGAATGTCCATCAGGACCACATCGAACACCTGGCGACCAGCGGCCTTCAGGCCCTCCAAGCCATTGCGGCACCAGGTCACCTGGAAGCCGTCACGCTGCAGCTCCTCGTTCAGGTAGGCGCCAAGTACGGGGTCGTCCTCGATGGCGAGAATAGAGGACTGGTTAACAGCTACGGGATTCATTGGCTTGTGACATTGATTCTCAGTTGCGCGATTATTGGCCATGCGGACGCGCCAAGGCAACCGGGTTTCGACCGGTGACGGCTTTTGGCCACCCTCGCCAGGGCTGCATTCTCGTTGAGTGGGCCGTTGGCTGTATAAAATGGATACAAATAAGTGCATCAGGCCGGCTGCCGGGGTAACGTTCCGCCTGGGGCCGTCCCTATGATGACGGCATGCAAGCACATGACAGGAGACAGATGTGCTCGATCGCTTGGGAATCAGAAGCCGGGTCCTGCTGTTGGCCCTGCTGCCCGCCGGCCTGATGGCATTGGTGTTGGGGAGCTATTTCACCTGGCTGCAGCAGAACGAGCTGCGCACCCAGCTGTTCCAACGCGGCAAGATGCTCGCCGAACAGTTGGCCCCGCTGGCAGCGCCGGCCTTGGCCCACCCGGCCCAGGCCCAGCTCGAACGGATCGCCGCCCAGGCCCTGGAACAAACCGACGTGCGCGCCGTGGCATTTCTTGCCCCGGACCGCACGCGCCTGGCCCATGCCGGCCCCAGCATGCTCAACCTGGCGCCCACCGGCGGCACCGGCACACAGCTGCTGCAGCGTACCGGCAACGATGCCACCCGTTACCTGATGCCGGTGTTCGGCCATCACCGCGACCTGGCCACCGAGGCCGTGCCCGCCGAGGCCGAGCGCCTGCTGGGCTGGGTGGAAATCGAACTGTCCCACGACGGCACCTTGCTGCGCGGCTACCGCAGCCTGTTCACCAGCGTGCTGCTGATCCTCGGCTGCCTGGCACTGACCGCCCTGCTCGCCCTGCGCATGAGCCGCACCATCAACGACCCGATCAGCCGCATCAAGCACGCCGTCACCCAGCTGAAGGACGGCAACCTGGAGGAGCGCCTGCCGGCCATGGGCAGCCACGAGCTGGACGAGCTCGCCGCGGGCATCAACCGCATGGCCGAGACCTTGCACAATGCCCATGAAGAGCTGCAGCACAGCATCGACCAGGCTACCGAGGACGTGCGCCAGAACCTGGAGACCATCGAGATCCAGAACATCGAGCTGGACATGGCGCGCAAGGAGGCCCTGGAGGCCAGCCGCATCAAGTCCGAGTTCCTGGCCAACATGAGCCATGAAATCCGCACGCCGCTCAATGGCATCCTCGGCTTCACCCACCTGCTGCAACGCAGCGAGCTGACGCCGCGCCAGCTCGACTACCTGAACACCATCGAGAAATCCGCCGACAATCTGCTGGGGATCATCAACGAAATCCTCGACTTCTCCAAGATCGAGGCCGGCAAACTGGTGCTCGACAGCATTCCCTTCAACCTGCGCGACCTGATCCAGGACACCCTGACCATTCTCGCCCCGGCCGCCCATGCCAAGCAGCTGGAGCTGCTCAGCCTGGTCTACCGCGACACGCCCTTGTCGCTGGTCGGCGACCCGCTGCGGCTCAAGCAGATCCTCACCAACCTGGTGAGCAACGCGATCAAGTTCACCCGCGAAGGCACCATCGTGGTACGGGCCATGCTCGAGGACGAGCAGGAAGACAACGTGCAGCTGCGCATCAGCGTGCAGGACACCGGCATCGGCCTGTCGCCCCAGGACGTGCGCACCCTGTTCCAGGCCTTCAGCCAGGCCGACAACTCGTTGTCGCGCCAGCCCGGCGGCACCGGCCTTGGGCTGGTGATCTCCAAGCGCTTGATCGAACAGATGGGCGGTGAGATCGGCGTCGACAGCACGCCAGGCGAAGGGTCGCAGTTCTGGATCAGCCTGAACCTGCCCCGGGCCCATGACGATGCCGAGGAGCAGCCCTTGCAGCCGCTGCTCGGGCGCCGCGCGGCCATCGTCGACGGCCACGAGCTGGCTCGCCAGGCGCTGGAACATCAACTGGAGGACTGTGGCCTGAGCGTCAGCCTGTTCGCGTCCTTCGACCAGTTGCTGCAAGGGGCCCAGGCCGCCGCCCAGGCGGGCCAGCCATTCGACTTCGCCGTGCTCGGGGCCAACCTGGGCAGCCTCTCGCCGGAGCAGCTCGGTCATTACCACCAGCAACTCGAGCGCCTCGACTGCCTGTGCGTGGTGCTGTGCCCGACCACCGAACACGCGCTGTACCATCCCTACCTACCCAACGGCCATGGCCAGTTGCTGTCCAAACCGGCCTGCACACGCAAGCTGCGCCGTCTGCTGCTGGAACTGGTGCAGCCGCGTCGGCCATTGGCCGAGCCACGCAGCAGCGGTAGCCAGCGGGCGCCGAAGATCCTTTGCGTGGACGACAACCCGGCCAACCTGTTGTTGGTGCAAACCTTGCTCGAAGGACTGGGCGCCGAGGTGCTGGCACTCGACAATGGCTTCGCGGCAGTGCAGGCCGTGCAGAACGAGCCCTTCGACCTGGTGCTGATGGACGTGCAGATGCCCGGCATGGACGGCCGCGCCTGCACCGAGCAGATCCGCCGCTGGGAAGCCAGCCAGAGCGGCAACCCGCTGCCCATCGTCGCCCTCACCGCCCATGCCATGGCCAATGAGAAGCGCGCCTTGTTGCATAGCGGCATGGACGACTACCTGACCAAGCCGATCAGCGAGCGCCAGCTGGCCCAGGTGGTGATGAAGTGGACCGGGCTGAGCCTGGCCCCGCAGCAACCGGAACGCGCGCAGGAGCGCCTGCCCGACGGCACCGAGCTGAAAGTGCTCGACCCTGACGAAGGGCTGCGCCTGGCGGCGGGCAAGCCGGACCTGGCCGCTGATATGCTGGCCATGCTGCTGGCCTCGCTGGAGACCGACCGCGACTCGATCCGCAGCGCCCGCGAGCGCGGCGACCGCACGGCCATGATAGAACAGGTGCACCGCCTCAACGGCGCCTCGCGCTATTGTGGCGTGCCGCAGTTGCGCGCGGCCTGTCAACGCAGCGAGACCCTGCTCAAGCAGGACAGCCCCCAGGCCCTACAGGCCCTGGATGAGCTGGACCGGGCCATTACCCGGCTGGCGGCCCAGGCGCGGCTGAGCGCCTGAGCTTAGGGCCAGATGGTTACGAGGTTCCTGAGGTCAGGCGCAATTAGGCCCGACCCGATATCACCGTCATCTGGCAAGGGCTTCGCCCTTGATCGCGGGACAAGCCCGCTCCTACAGGGGCAGCATTGGCCGCTTGTTCTCTGCGCGACAGCGTAATCTCCCACAGGAACTGTGCTGTAACCGCACCATAGATCAAGGTCCATGGGCTCGGACTGGCTACACTGGGCGCAACACGATACCTAGAGGTGCCCCCATGCGCGTCCTGTTGTTCAGCAGCCAGCACTACCGCCCGCATCATGGCGGGGTTCGGCTGCCAGCTGCTCGCCTACGACCCCACGCCCAACCCGGCGCTGCTGGCCTTGGGAGCGCGTTACCTGCCGCTGCCCGAACTGCTGCGCCAAGCGCGGATCATCAGCCTGCACTGCCCGCTGACCGAGCAGACACGCCACCTGATCAACGCGCAAAGCCTTGCCCAACTGCAACCCGGCGCCATGCTGATCAACACCGGGCGCGGCGCGCTGGTCGACACCCCCGCCCTGGTCGACGCGCTCAAGAGCGGCCAGCTGGGCTACCTGGGCCTGGACGTCTATGAAGAGGAAGCCCAGCTGTTCTTCGAGGACCGTTCCGACCTGCCGCTGCAAGATGACGTACTGGCCCGGCTGCTGACCTTCCCCAACGTGATCGTCACCGCGCACCAGGCGTTTCTTACCCGCGAAGCCCTGGATGCCATCGCCGCCACCACCCTGGACAATATCGTCCGCTGGGCGGCAGGCGATGCGCAGAATCTGGTCATGGGTTAGTGCTAGGATACGCGGCAATTCTGGAGGACCCATGGTCGAACACGATTTCCGCTACACCCTATTCAACCCGCAACACACGCTGATCGAATGCCGTGCCCTGGTGCCCGGCCGCTACCAGGTGACCGGCAACGGTGGCTCGATGCACAAGGACGATGTCCTACTGGTGACCCTCAAGGGCAGCAAGGACCTGTCCATGCGCCTGACCGTGGAAAGCGTGCGCCACCTGATCAACCCTCGCGGCCAGTGGGTCGCCGTGGCCAGCGGCCCGGTGTTCAACGAGCTGGAGATCCTCAACTGGCAGGTCACGTGCGACGCTTGCCAGGCCCAGCTGGACTTCGAGTTCGCCGTGGACGCCAAGCTTGGCAAGAAGGCTCGCCAGCCGGCCGCCAGCGCGCGTATCGCCGAACTGGGCTGGAGCAGCCAGGGCGAACGGCACCTGTGCCCGGCTTGCCAGGGGAGCGCGCAGTGAGACAGTTGTTGAGCGCCGCATTGGCTGCCGCCGCACTGGGGGGTTGTGCGTCCGAACCGTCGCCCCTGCAGCAGGAGCACGGCTATGTGCTGGAGTGGATCGGCGAACGTCCGCTGATCGACTACAGCCACCTGACCCTGATTCTGGGCGAGGACGGCCGCGCCTATGGCAATGCTGGCTGCAACCATTGGTTCGCGCCCTATACCCTGGAAGGCGACCGCATCAGCTTCGGCAAGGTCGGCAAGACCCGCAAGCTGTGCGCACCGGCGTTGATGGACCAGGAAAAACGCTTCCTGCAGGCGCTGGAGACCGTGCAGCGCTGGGACGTCTCGCCGATCGAGCAGATCCGCTTCTGGCCGGCCGAGGGCAAGCCGCTGCGGTTCTGGCCTGAGGAAGGCTGAAATGATCGGGGGCGCTTCGCGCCCCTTTCGCGGCACAAGGCCGCGCCTACACCAGCCTGTAGGAGCGGCCTTGTGCCGCGATGGGCTGCCAAGCAGCCCCGGAATCGATCAGGCGCCGCCCTTGAGCGCCTTGATCCTGGCCTGCAGCCCTTCGAAAGTCTGCTCGCCCATCAACTGCTCACGCACCTTGCCCTTGTCGTCGATGATGTAGGTCACCGGCAGCGCCTCGCTGCGCGGCAGCTCGTAGCGCTCGGCCGGGTCCTGGGCGAGCACGGTGAAGGCGATGCCGAGGGTCTCGGCCGCCTGCTTGAGGTCCTGCCCCTGCAGCCCGTCGAAGTTGACCCCCACCACCTTGATGCCCTGGGCCTCCCACTGCTTGGCCGCTGCGTTGAGCTCGGGGATTTCCGTGCGGCACGGGCCGCACCACTCGGCCCAGTAGTTGAGCACCACCCAGTGCCCATCGATCTGCTCGGCCTTTACCGTATTACCGTGCTGGTCCACGCCGTAATCCGCACCGCAACCGCCGAGCAACAGGCTCGCAGTGATGGCCAATACAGCTGCCAAACGCCTTGCCATGGGTCAATCCTTCTAGAAGATTCAAGCAAACTACACAGTCGCTGCGGTTAGAATAGCCGCCACACCCAGCTGGATGCGACCCGTCATGACTGATCTGACCCTCTATCATAACCCGCGCTGCTCGAAATCCCGCGGCGCCCTGGAACTGCTCGAAGCACGCGGCCTGGCCCCGACCATCGTGCGCTACCTGGAGACCCCGCCGGACACCGCCACGCTCAAGGCCCTGCTCGGCAAGCTGGGCATCGCCCCGCGTCAGTTGCTGCGTACCGGCGAGGATGAGTACAAGGCCCTGGACCTGGCCAACCCGGCATTGACCGACGCGCAGCTGATCGAAGCCATGGCCCAGCACCCGAAACTGATCGAACGGCCGATCCTGGTCGTCGGCGACAGGGCCGTGATCGGCCGCCCGCCTGAGAAAGTGCTGGAGATCCTGCCGTGAGCGAGCCCTACGTCCTGGTTCTCTACTACAGCCGCCATGGCTCGACCAGCGAGATGGCCCGGCATATCGCCCGGGGTGTCGAGATGGGCGGCCTGGAGGCGCGCCTGCGTACCGTGCCGGCGATTTCCACCGAATGCGAAGCCGTGGCGCCGGACATTCCGGCCAGCGGCGCGCTCTATGCCACCCTGGACGATCTGCGCCATTGCGCGGGCCTGGCCCTGGGCAGCCCGACACGCTTCGGCAACATGGCCGCGCCGCTGAAGTACTTCCTCGACGGCACCAGCAGCCTGTGGCTGGGCGGCGAACTGGTCGGCAAGCCGGCAGCGGTGTTCACCTCCACCGCGAGCCTGCACGGCGGCCAGGAAACCACCCTGTTGTCGATGATGCTGCCGCTGATGCACCACGGCATGCTGGTGCTGGGCCTGCCCTACAGCGAGTCGGCGTTGCTCGAGACCCGCGGCGGCGGCACGCCTTATGGCGCCAGCCACCATGCCGGTGCCGACGGCAAGCGTGAGCTCGACCCGCACGAGATCGCCCTGTGCCGCGCGCTCGGCCAACGCCTGGCGAACACCGCCAAAGCCTTGGAGGCCGCGCGTGGCTAAAAAGCCTAAGGTGTTGCCGCCGCTGGAGTGGCTGGCTCCGCGTCTGCGCCTGACGCGAGCATCGAGCCTGGCCTTCTTCTTCGGCCTGATCGCCCTGCTGGTGGTGAACAACCTGGGGTTCGCCGACCTGCACGGGGCGCGGGTCGAGGTGATCCTGGCGATCGAACTGGTGCCGCTGCTCGTATTGCTGCCTGGCATGCTGATGGGCGGCGCCCGGGCGCATGCCTGGACCTGCTTCGTGGTGAATCTCTATTTCATCAAAGGTGTACTGGCGGCGTTCGACCCGGCGCGGGCAGTGTTCGGCTGGATCGAGGTGCTGGTGAGCCTGGGGCTGTTCGTCAGTGCGCTGCTGTATGTGCGCTGGAAGTTCCAGCATGAGCGGCGGCTGGCCGGCGAAGGGCTTTGAGCGCTAGGGCTGCCGCGCAGCCCAATCGCGGGACAAGCCCGCTCCCACAGGGGATCTGCGTGATCAACTCTGGGCTCAATGGTTGACGGTATGCGCCAGCATCACCGACAGCTGGCACAGCGGTCGCCCGCTTTCTGCATGCCATTGGTTGAAGGCCTGCTGCACCAATGCCAGGTCGCGTTGGCTGGTGGGCTGCTTGTCGATCACCCCCTGGGCGATCAAGGCCGCGCTCAGGTCATCGGTGGGGATGAAGGTGTCCTTGCCGACCATGCGCAGGAAGCGCGGTGCCGAAAGCCCGCCTAGCTGGTTGCCGTGCTTGGCCAGGTACTTCCACAAGCCGACGATGTCGGTCACTGGCCAGTCGGCGATGAATGCGCCGAAACTGCCGTGCGCCTTCTCGATGTCGAGGATCATCTGCGCATTGCGCGGCACGCTCTTGAGCTTGCCCAGGTGGCGAATGATTCGTTCGTCCTGCATCAGCCGCTCCAGGTGTTCGGCGCCCATCAGCACCACCTTCTGCGGCTCGAAGCCGAAGAACACCTGCTCGAACGCGGGCCATTTGGCATCCACCAGGCTGTGCTTGAGCCCGGCGCGGAATACGCGCAGGGCCAGCGTCGACAAGTAGCGGTCATCGCCGATGTCGCGCAGTTGCGCAGGGGTACGCGGCTGCGGCAGGAAGGCTTCGAGGGCCTGGGCCGAGCCGAAGCGGTTCAGGCAGTATTCATGCAGCCACTGGTAGTCACGCATGGATCAGATATTCAGCACGTCGAGAAAGCGCGGGGTGGCGCTCTCGTCGATCTTCAGGCTGGTAAAGTCGAACAGGTTGCGGTCGGCCAGTTGCGACGGCGCCACATTCTGCAGGGCCCGGAAGATGTTCTCGGTGCGGCCCGGGTGCTTGCGCTCCCATTCCAGCAGCATTTCCTTGACCACCTGGCGCTGCAGGTTCTCCTGGGAGCCGCACAGGTTGCACGGGATGATCGGGAATTCCTTCATGTCCGAGTAGGCCTGGATGTCCTTCTCGCTGCAGTAGGCCAGCGGGCGGATGACCACGTTGCGGCCGTCGTCGGCGCGCAGCTTCGGCGGCATGCCCTTGAGCGAGCCGTTGAAGAACATGTTCAGGAAGAAGGTCTCGACGATGTCGTCGCGATGGTGCCCCAGGGCCATCTTGGTGGCGCCGATCTCGTCGGCGAAGGTATAGAGCGTGCCACGGCGCAGGCGCGAGCACAGCGAGCAAGTGGTCTTGCCTTCGGGGATCAGTTCCTTGACCACCGAGTAGGTGTCCTTCTCGACGATGTGGTACTCGATGCCCAGGGTCTTGAGGTAGGCCGGCAGCACATGCTCGGGGAAGCCTGGCTGCTTCTGGTCCATGTTCACCGCGACGATCTCGAACTGGATCGGCGCCACCTTCTGCAGGTGCAACAGAACGTCGAGCATGGTGTAGCTGTCCTTGCCGCCGGACAGGCAGACCATGACCTTGTCGCCATCCTCGATCATGTTGTAGTCGGTGATGGCTTCGCCGGCGAGACGACGCAGGCGTTTTTGCAGTTTGTTCTGGTTGACCGAGAGGGTGCCCATAGCGCTTGGATCCGCGAGGTGTGACAAAAGCGGGCTATTTTACGCACAAACCGAGCACAGGCGTAGGCCATTCCGATAAAGAATCAAGGGCGCGCCTGACAGCGCAATTTGCTCTAAAAAGCCGGTTTTTTGCCGGCAACGGCTTCCTATACTGCCTGATAAGGCCACACGACCGCTTGCATCGGTGTCCAGGGCCTCGGGCCGCAAGCGCTCCATTTGGGGGGCGTTTGACAACGACGATAGGAGTGACCGGCATGATCCATCACGTTCTGGGGCTGTTTACCCACCCTGACCAGGAGTGGAAGGAGATCCGTGGCGAGGACGAAAGCATCAGCCACATGTACCTGACCCATACGCTGATACTGGCAGCGATCCCTGCCGTGTCGGCCTTCATCGGCACCACCCAGGTCGGCTGGGTCATCGGCGATCGACCGGCGGTGATGCTGACCATGGAAAGCGCGCTATGGATGAGCATCATGTCCTACCTGGCGATGCTCGCCGGCGTCGCGGTGATGGGCGCCTTCATCCACTGGATGGCCCGCACCTACGATGCCACGCCGTCCATGGCGCAGTGCGTGGCCTTTGCCACCTATACCGCCACCCCGCTGTTCATCGGCGGCCTGGCGGCGCTCTACCCGCACCTCTGGCTGGGCATGCTGGTAGGCACGGCAGCCATCTGCTACACGGTCTACCTGCTCTACGTCGGCCTGCCGACCTTCATGAACATCCCCACCGATGAAGGCTTCCTGTTCTCCAGCTCCGTGCTGGCGGTGGGCCTGGTGGTGCTGGTGGCGATCATGGCCGCCACGGTGATCATCTGGGGGCTGGGTGTGGGGCCTGTCTATACCAATTAGAGACATTGCGACATAGGCGCATTACCAGGGGCCGCCATCGAGGCGGCCTCTGGCTATGCGCTGACCGGTGGCTCGGCAGGCATGGGGCGCTTGCGGCATAATGCCCCGGCCAGGAGAACCACCCCGCCATGCCCGAGCTGCTCAAACAACGCGTCGAAACCTGTTACCAGCAAGCCGAAGCCTTCTTCAAACGCCCCTTCCCCCGCCCGGAAGTCAGCTTCAAGCTACGCGGCCAGAAGGCCGGCGTCGCCCATCTGCACGAGAACCTGCTGCGCTTCAACCTGCAGCTGTACCGCGAGAACCAGGAAGACTTCCTGCGCCAGACCGTTGCCCATGAGGTGGCGCACCTGGTCGCGCACCAAGTGTTCGGCGACCGCATCCAGGCCCATGGCGAGGAATGGCAGTTGATCATGCGCGGGGTCTACGAGCTGCCGCCCAACCGGTGCCACAACTATGAAGTGCAGCGGCGGGTGGTGACACGCTATATCTACCGTTGCCCGTGCCCGGAGAGCGATTTCCCATTCACGGCCCAGCGGCACAAGTTGGTGCGCCAGGGGCGACGGTACCTGTGTCGGCGGTGCCGGGAGATATTGGTGTACAGCGGCGAGACGCGCGTCGAATGAACCACCGCTATCGCGGGGCAAGCCCGCTCCCACAGGGAGGGCTGCGCACTGGGCGGCGATGCAAAACCTGTGGCAGCGGGCTTGCCCCGCGATAGCGCCAGCACAGCCAGACACGGACATGAAAAAGGCGACCCGAAGGTCGCCTTTTCAGTTCATGCCTGGATCAACGTGCCGGACCTTCTGCCACGCCCAGGTCGTCGAGCGGGCGGCTTTCGACCAGCGGTGCGCCGCCGGAAGCCAGTTCGGCCTGCAACTGGTCGGTGTCCAACTCATTGACCCACTTGGCCACGACCACGGTGGCCACGGCGTTGCCGATCAGGTTGGTCAGGGCGCGGGCTTCGGACATGAAGCGGTCGATACCCAGGATCAGCGCCAGGCCTGCAACCGGCAGGTGGCCCACCGCCGACAAGGTAGCGGCCAGAACGATGAAGCCGGAACCGGTGACGCCCGCAGCGCCCTTGGAGGCAATCAGCAGCACCAGCAGCAGGGTGATCTGGTGGGTGATGTCCATGGTGGTGTCGGTCGCCTGGGCGATGAACACAGCAGCCATGGTCAGGTAGATCGAGGTGCCGTCCAGGTTGAACGAGTAGCCGGTCGGGATCACCAGGCCCACCACGGACTTCTTCGCACCCAGGCGCTCCATCTTGGCCAGCATGCGTGGCAGCGCCGACTCCGAGGAGGACGTGCCGAGCACGATCATCAGTTCTTCACGAATGTAGCGGATCAGCTTGAGTACGCTGAAGCCGTGGAAGCGGCAGATACTGCCCAGTACCACCAGGATGAACAGCAGGCAGGTGACATAGAAGCAGATCATCAGGTAGCTCAGCTGCACCAGCGAGCCCACGCCGTACTGGCCGATGGTGAAGGCCATGGCGCCGAAAGCACCGATCGGGGCCAGTTTCATGATCATGTTGATGATGTTGAACATGACATGGGCGAAGCGGTCGATCAGGTCCAGTACCGGCTTGCCGTAGCTGCCCAGGCGGTGCAGGGCGAAGCCGAACAGCACGGAGAACATCAGCACCTGCAGGATGTCGCCGTTGGCGAAGGCGCCGACCACGGTGTTGGGGATGATGTTGAGCAGGAAGCCGACGGTGGTCTGTTGCGCGCCAGCGGCGGCATACGCGGCCACGCTGCTGGCGTTCAAGGTGCTGACGTCGACGTGCATGCCGGCGCCCGGCTGGACCACGTTGACCACCACCAGGCCGATGATCAGGGCGATGGTGGAGACGATTTCAAAATACAGGAGTGCGTAGCCGCCGGTCTTGCCGACCGACTTCATGCTCTGCATGCCAGCGATGCCGCTGACGACGGTGCAGAAGATGATCGGGGCGATGACCATCTTGATCAGTTTGACGAATCCGTCACCCAGGGGTTTGAGGGCGACGCCGGTTTCCGGGTAGTAGTGACCGAGCAGGATACCGATGGTGATGGCGACCAACACCTGGATATACAGCGATTTGTACAGCGGCTGACGTGTCGTCATGGCTCATTTTCCTCAAGTGTGCCAAGCCCACCCTTCCCAGGGTGTTGCGGCACCTAAAGCGCGAACCCTCCTGCACCTGGAGGGATTTGTCGTTGTGGTCGAGCTGCCTGGGCAGGCCGATGCCAGGTCAATAGCAAGGCCGATGCCAAAGTGCTCGCAATGGGTGCAGGGCCCATGTTCAGGGGCTTTTCCTGCCCCAGGACTGGGCAGGCACACAGGCGGAAGCTGGCGGATTTCCGCCCGCTGGCAGGGTTGGAACGCGGGAGATGGCGGGAATCCGCCCGATTGGTGTTGCGTTCATCGCGGGACAAGCCCGCTCCTACAGGGGCGCTGTCAGCCCTGGGAACGGGGGGCCGGCTTGCCCCGCCATGCAGGCGACGCTCAGTCCAGGTGGAAGACGATGCGGAAGGCCGCGCCGCCCAAGGGCGAATCGTCCAGGCTCAGCTCGGCGTCGTAGCTGTCGATGATGTCCTTGACCACCGCAAGGCCGATGCCCTGCCCCGGGTGCTGGCGGTCGAGCCGCTCGCCCCGCTGGAGAATGCGCTCACGCTGGCCAGCCGGCACACCGGGGCCGTCGTCCTCGACGCACAACGTCAGTTGCCCAGGTGCCTGCTGCAGGCTCACCCGCACCAGGCCGAGGCTCAGGCGGTAGGCGTTTTCCAGCAGGTTGCCGAACAATTCCAGCGCAGCCCCTTGCTCCATCGGCAGCCAGGCCCGCTCGGGAATGTCCAGGGTGACCGCCACGCGCTTGTCGCGATAGACCTTGTCCAACGTGCTGCACAGGCTGTCGAGCACCGGCCGCAGTTGCACCCGATGACGCACCAGGCCGCTCTTGCGCAGGCTGGCGCGCTGCAGCTGGTAGTCGATCTGCTGGCTCATGCGTTCGATCTGGCTTTGCAGTACCCGCGCCTGCTCGCGCTCGCTGTTGCCCTGCCCGAGGCTCTCGCCGACCCCCTGCAGCACCGCCAGCGGGGTCTTGAGGCTGTGCGCCAGGTCATCCAGCGAGTCGCGGTAGCGTTGGCGCTGCTCGCGCTCACTGCGCAGCAGGCGGTTGAGCGAGCCGGTCAGGCGCAACAGCTCCCGGGGGTGTTCGCGGCTCAGGCCATCACGCGCGCCGGCCTCCACTTCGTCCAGCTCCACGCTCAGCTGGCGCAGCGAACGCAGGCCCCAGGTCAGGCCGGCCCAGAGCAGCAGCATCAGCACCAGCAGCGCGGCGCCAAAGCCCAGGTAGAGTTTTTCCTGCAGGCCATCGAGGGTGTGCTGGTAGTCGCGCACCGGTTGCAGGGCGACGATGCTGTAGGCCGCACTCTTGCCGCCGAGCAGCTTGATCTCCACGTCATAGACGAAGTATTCCTCGCCATCGTCCTGGCGGATGCGGTCGAATTCGTTGCCGCGCCCGTCGTAGCGCGGGCGGTAGTTGATGTGTTGTTCGGAGGTCGCGCGCGAACGCCACACCAGGGTGCCGTCACGGTCGAAGATGTAGCCGCGCAAGCCGGTATAGGGCAGGTTGTAGCGCTCGTCGGGCAGCAGCTCGGGCATCTGCAGCTGGCCATTCTCGATGCGCGCCGCCGAGATGAGGGTGGTGACATCCGAGGCCAGGCGCTGCTCGATCGACTCCTGCAAGGCCAGGCTGAAGGCCTTCTGCAAGGCCGGCAACAGGGCCAGCATGAACAGCAGGGCCAGCAGCGCCGCCGCCAGCATCAGGCGCAGGCGCAGCGAGCGGATCATCGGCAACGCTCGGTGAACAGGTAGCCCAGGCCACGCACCGTATCGATGGGCTTGAAGCCCCGATCGCCCTCGAGCTTGCGCCGCAGGCGGCCGACCAGCACTTCGATGACGTTGGGGCCACGTTCCTCGTCATCGGGGTAGAGCTGCTCCATCAGCCGGTCCTTGGCCACCACCTGCTGGTGATGGCGCATGAGGTATTCGAGGATGCGGTATTCATAGGCGGTCAGGGCCAGCGGTTGCTCACCCAGCGTCGCCTGCTTGCGGTTGAGGTCCAGCACCAGCGGGCCGGCTGAGATCGTCGACTGGGTGAAGCCGCTGGAGCGCCGCAGCAAGGCGTTGAGGCGCGCCTCCAGCTCCTCGAACTGGAACGGCTTGACCACATAGTCGTCGGCGCCGGCGGCCAGGCCCTCGACCTTGTCCTGCCAGTTGCCGCGCGCGGTGAGGATCAGGATCGGGAAGCGCTTGCCCTGGCTGCGCAGCTGGCGGATCAGGTCCAGCCCGCTCATGCCTGGTAAGCCCAGATCGACCACGGCCAAGTCGTGGTTGTATTGCTCGGCCTGGTAAAGCGCTTCTTCGGCATTGGCCACCGCCTCGACCACGTGCCCGCTTTCGCCCAGGCGCGTGTACAGGTGGTGACGCAGCAGCGCTTCGTCCTCGACCACCAGCAATTTCATGTCACTCTCCTTGATTCTTTGCCTGACAGCCCTATCGCGGGACAAGCCCGCTCCCACCAAGTATCGACGACGATTCCTGTGGGAGCGGGCTTGTCCCGCGATAGGGCCGGCACAGCATACCAGTGAATGTCCGGGCCCCTGCCAAGTCAGAAGGTGTAATTGGCCGACAGGTAGGTCTGGGCGCTGCTGGTCAGACGCAGGGTACCGGCCTTGGGACCGCCGTGTGCGGCCAGCTCGGTGCTGGCATTGCTGCGCAGGTAACGGTAGCCCAGCTCCACCGAGGCATTGTTGGTGATCTGTTGCAACACGCCAGCCTGCAGACCCACGGCGTAGCCCATGTCGGTGTCGCGGCTGTAGCCCGAGGATTCCTGGGTCAGCTTGGTCAGGCCCAGGCTGGCGCCGCCGAACAGCTTGGTGGTATCGCCCACCGGCAGGAACCTGTCATAGCTGCCGAGCAGGTTTTCCTGGCGCAGCTTGATGCCGCTGTGGTCACCCGAGACGTTGTCGTAGGTCATGTAGTAGCGGGCGTCATCGTTGATCTTGCCCAGGCGCACGCCCCAGGTACCATCCTTGCCGATGATGCCGTCGGTGTTCAGGTGCCCGGTGTTGCGCTGCAGCAGGCCGGACTTACGCACTTTGTCGCTGGTCTGGCCATAGGTCAGGCTGGCGAAGGTGTCGTCGGCGGCCTGGGCGGTGAGGCTGGCGGCGCAAACGGCCATGGCGACCATCAGGGTGTTGAGTGTTTTCATGGGTTTGGTACTCCAGTTGGATGCGTTGTTTCGGTCTGGGGGCTAGAGTAGGGAGGGCGCCCTGAACCGCCGCTGAACCCTGGCTGAACCCTGGCTGAACGAGCCCGCTCTTTGCCGAAATGAGGAGGTACCGACCATGCGCTCCCTGCTTGCCCTGGCCTTGTTATGCAGCGCCACCTTCGCCCAGGCGGCGGTGCAGACCCGCGAAATCCCCTACCAGGATGCCGACGGCCAGCGCCTGGTGGGCTACTACGCCTATGACGATGCGCTCGATGGCAAACGCCCGGGCATCGTCGTGGTGCATGAATGGTGGGGGTTGAACGACTACGCCAAGCGCCGCGCCCGGGACCTTGCGGCCCTCGGTTACAGCGCCCTGGCCATCGACATGTACGGCGATGGCAAGAGCACCGAACACCCTCAGGATGCCCAGGCGTTCATGGCCGCCGCGATGAAAGACCCCAAGGCTGCGGCCCGGCGCTTCGATGCAGGCCTCGAGCTGCTTGCCCTGCAGCCCTACACCGACCAGGGCAAGCTGGCCGCTGTCGGCTACTGCTTCGGTGGCAAGGTGGTGCTCGACGCCGCCCGGCGCGGCGAGCCCCTGGCCGCAGTGGTGAGCTTCCATGGGGCATTGGCGACCCAGGCTCCGGCGACACCTGGCAGTGTCAAGGCCAAGGTACTGGTCGAACATGGCGCGGCCGACAGCATGGTCACCGAGCAGCAGGTGGAGGCGTTCAAGAAGGAAATGGACGCGGCGGGAGCGAGCTTCGAGTTCGTCAGCATTCCCGGCGCCAAGCATGGGTTCACCAACCCCGACGCTGACCGGTTGAGCCATGGCGGGCATGGTGGGCCGGATATCGGCTACAGCAAGTCGGCCGATGAGAGTTCGTGGGCGGATATGCAGGCATTCTTGAAGAAAGTGTTCGACTGAGGAGTGCCGGGGCCGTTTCGCGGCCCCAAAGTGACCGAGCGCTGGCACAATAGCCACCATGACCAGACTTCCCACTTGCTGTACTCCACTCCAACACCACTGGCCCCTGCCCCGCCCGGTCTCAGGCGCGGTGCTGGTCAGTTGCACCTTCGACCCCACCCGCCTGGCCGCGGACGATTTCCAGCGTGCCGGCATCGAGCAGAGCGCCAGCCTGCACCGCTCGGTGGCCAAGCGCCAGGCCGAATACCTGGCCGGCCGGGTCTGCGCCCGCGCCGCCTTGCAGCAGCTGGACGGGCGCGACTACGTGCCGGGCACCCATGAAGACCGCTCGCCGATCTGGCCGACCGGCGTCCACGGCTCGATCACCCACGGCAAGGGCTGGGCGGCGGCAGTGGTGGCCGCCGATGGCGATACCCAGGGCCTGGGCCTGGATCAGGAAACCCTGCTCGACGAAGCGCGCGCTGAACGGCTGGCGGGGGAAATCCTCACCCCGGCGGAGCTGCAGCGCCTGGATCGCAGTCAGCTCGGCCTGGCCGTGACCTTGACCTTCTCGCTCAAAGAGAGCCTGTTCAAGGCACTCTACCCCTTGACCCGGCAGCGCTTCTATTTCGAACACGCCGAACTGCTGGAATGGTCCGCCGACGGGCAGGCCCGGCTGCGTCTGCTCACCGACCTGTCGCCCCAGTGGCGCAGCGGCCAGGAGCTCGAAGGCCAGTTCAGCGTCCGCGATGGGGCATTGCTCAGCCTGATCAGCGTATAAGGCTCAGGACGGCGCCCGGGTGCTGGGCCAGCTAAGGCTGAAACAGGCGCCGCCCAGCGTCTGGCTGCGGCCCACCATCGCCCGCCCGCCATGCCAATAGATGATCCGGCGCACGATCGACAGGCCCAGGCCATGCCCGCCTGAAGCCCGGGTGCGGCTGTCGTCCAGCCGGGTGAAAGGCGTGAAGATGCGATCCCACACGCCCTCCGGGATCCCAGGCCCATCGTCCTCGACATCGATCCGGCAGCGCTCCTGGCCCAACTGGTAGCTCAGCCGCACCTGGCTTTCGGCGTGGCGCATGGCATTGCCCACCAGGTTCTGCAGGGCTCGATGCAGGTAACGGGGTTCGGCATCGACCCAGGCCCCGTCCGCCTGGCCGCCCAAACACTCGCCACGCATCACCTTGACCTCGGCGCGCAGGGGCGAGAGCTCCTGGATCACCCGCGCCAGCAAAGCATCGAGGTCCACCGCCTGGAACTTCAATGCCGGCGTGCCCTGCTCCAGGCGGGCGTAGGTCAGCATCTCGTCGACCAGCTTGTCCAGATCCTGGATATCGCTGTCCATACCAGCCAAATGCTTGGCCCTGGCCTGTTCGGTGCCGGCGCTCTCGATCATCTCCAGGCCGAAGCGCAGGCGCGCCACGGGTGTGCGCAACTCGTGGGAGACCGCCCGCACCAGCTCGCGCTGCATGGTCAATGACCGCTGCAGGTGCTCGGCCATGCCGTTGAAGGCTTCGGCCAGCCGCCCCACCGAGTCGGCATCGCCGGCCGGTACGCGTGTGTCCAGGCTGCCCTGGGCCAGGCGCGTGGCGGCGACTTCGAGCCCCGACAGGCGCCGCTCCAGCTGACGCACCAGCAGGTACACCACCAGACCGATCAGGCACAGGCCAAGGAAGGCAATGAGGATCAACAGCTGTGGCGGATACGGGTTGAGCTGGTACAGCGGCCCGATTTCCAACACCCAGGGCGACCCGGTCAACCCCGAGAAGACACGCACCGAATCGCCATCCCTGCCCAGCGCCATCACCGTGTCGCCCTCCTCCACCCGGCGCCGCTGGTCATCGTCCAAGCCGACCCGCTCCAGCCGTTGCAGGGCGACATTGAAGCCGAAGCCTTTGCTTTCCTTCAGTTCGGCCAGGCGCCGTTGCTGCTCGGTCACCGGGTAGCGCACCAGCTCGTCCGCCAGCAGGTAAAGGGTGGCGCGAGCGAGCTGTTCGCTGACCTGCTTGACCTCGGCCACCAGCAACTGCGCCTCGTTGCCGATCTGGCGCAACACCCGCACCGCGTGGGCGCCGGTTTTCTCCACCACCACCAGCCCACGGCGCAGCCGCGCGCGCTGGCTGCCGTCGAGGGTGAACGCCGATGGTGGCTGCAGCTCCAGCGGCACGCCGAGCAAACGCTCCCAGATCAGTAGCGAGCGCTTGCGCTCCACCGGGTCCTGCACGGCCAGGTTGTCGGCCATCAGGCTGAACGTGCCCTGCGCCAGCCGCTCGCGGTGTTGCTCGGCACGCACCTGGTTGACCAGGTGCAGGCTGAGCACGCCGAGTATCGCCACCAGCACCAGCACGGCCAGCATCCCGCCATAGATGCGCAGGAAGATCGAATTCATGGCGCCGCGGCCTGGGCGGCCTCGCCGACGAACAGGTAGCCCTTGCTGCGCAGGGTCTTGATCAGCCGGGGATGAATCGGGTCGTCCCCGATCTTGGGGCGGATCTTGGATATGCGCACATCGATGGAACGGTCCTGGCCGTCATAGCCGACGCCACGCAGGGAGGTGAAGATCTCCTCGCGCGACAGCACCCGGCCGGCGTTGCTGGCGAGCAGCCAGAGCAGGTCGAACTCGGCGCTGGTCAGGTCGATCGCCTGTTCGCCCAGCCAGGCTTCGCGCAGGCGGCTGTCGATACGCAAGGCACCGAAGGCCAGCGCCTGGCGCTTGGCCTCCGGCGCCTCACTGCGCCGCAACAGGGCGGTGATGCGCGCCAGCAGCACGCGTGGGCGCACAGGCTTGCAGACATAGTCGTCGGCCCCCATGTCCAGGCCCTGCACCTGGTCGAGCTCGTCGCTGCGCGCGGTGAGCATCAGGATGGGGCCTGCGTACTGGCCGCGCACGCGCCGGCAGATGCTCAGGCCGTCTTCACCGGGCAGCATCAGGTCGAGGATCACCAGGTCAGGCTGGCTGTCGACGATGCGTCGCGCGGCCCGACCGCCATCACCTTCCACCGCAACCTCGTAGCCGTTGGCCTGCAGGTATTCGGCGGTGAGCTCCGCCAGGCGCTGGTCGTCCTCGACGATCAAAATCCGATTGCTGGGCTGGTCCATGAATCGCCTGTGCTGTTTATTCTTGTTCTGGGGCTGCCGATGGGTTGGCGGTGTCCGCGTCACCAAAAGGCAACACTGCCTGCCGATACTACGTGCCGCACCCGGCCCTGCCAACCATGCCAAGGCGCCGGTCGCAGGGCCTGGATCGGCGTGCTTTTCGTGATAGGGTTCGCACCCGAAAAAATCTGCGATGGGGCATCGGGACGCAGAAAAAAAGTGAAGACCAGCTAGGACAAGGCCTACAGCGCATACCCACGGATCACACACAAAGTACGCACAAGTTATCCACAGACGCTCGCCTTGCAAAGGCCCCAATACCGCATTATCTTGTATCCCCATCGCAGCGAACCACTAGATATTGGGTTTGACTCACTATCGCCAACACCAGTCGGCACAGAAATTCAAGCGATTTTTCTGGCTGAACTTAACGTGGTTTCACCAGCAAACCGCTCCAGCGGAAGCATTGAGAGCAACAGCTTTGGCCCCAGCGCCAACAGCATTTGACTTCGGCCAGGGAGCGGCAGGTTATTGCCCCTTATTCCTGAGTCTGTCCCGAAGTCGGTACGCCCGAGCGGGCGGACGCGCGCGCATGTGCGTCCCCCACCCGGCACCAGGCTAGTGGATGGAACGGTGGGCGCCCAAAAGGCGCCTGAACATATAGAAACTGTGGAGACACCCACCCATGCAAACCGACACAACTCGCGAGAACCCGCAGGCGAAGGTGCCGCAGGCCGCCGATTCGAACCAGGATCTGGCTGCTACGGCTCCAGGCCAACTGCGCGTGATCAAGCGCAACGGCACTGTCGTTCCCTACACCGACGACAAGATCACCGTTGCCATCACCAAGGCGTTCCTCGCAGTTGAAGGCGGCACGGCCGCTGCCTCGTCGCGCATCCATGACACCGTCGCGCGCCTGACCGAGCAGGTCACCGCGACCTTCAAGCGCCGCATGCCGTCGGGTGGCACCATCCACATCGAAGAAATCCAGGACCAGGTCGAACTGGCCCTGATGCGCGCCGGCGAGCAGAAAGTCGCCCGCGACTACGTGATCTACCGTGAGCAACGTGCCAAGGAGCGTGCCACCCGCGCCCATACCGATGCCGTGGTCGAGCCGCACCCGAGCATCCGCATCACCCTGGCCGACGGCAGCCTGGCGCCGCTGGACATGGCGCGCCTGAACACCATCATCAGCGAAGCCTGCGAAGGCCTGGCCGAGGTCGACGGCGAGCTGATCCAGCGCGACACCCTGAAGAACCTGTACGACGGCGTGGCCATCAAGGACGTCAACACCGCCCTGGTGATGACTGCCCGTACCCTGGTCGAACGCGAGCCGAACTACTCCTTCGTCACCGCCCGCCTGCTGATGGACACCCTGCGCGCCGAGGCGCTGGGCTTCCTCAACGTCGCCGACAGCGCCACCCACCACGAGATGGCCGAGCTGTACGCCAAGGCCCTGCCGGCCTACGTCGAGAAAGGCGTCGAGTTCGAGCTGCTGGACCCTGCACTGAAGGGCTACGACCTGGAGCGCATGGGCAAGGCCATCGACCACGAGCGTGACCAGCAATTCACCTACCTGGGCCTGCAGACCCTGTACGACCGCTACTTCATCCACAAGGATGGCGTGCGCTTCGAGCTGCCGCAGGTGTTCTTCATGCGCGTGGCCATGGGCCTTGCGCTGCAGGAGAAGGACAAGGAAGCCCGTGCGATCGAGTTCTACAACCTGCTGTCCTCGTTCGACTACATGGCCTCGACCCCGACCCTGTTCAACGCCGGCACCCTGCGTCCACAGCTGTCGAGCTGCTACCTGACCACCGTGCCGGACGACCTGTCGGGTATCTACAAGGCCATCCACGACAACGCCATGCTGTCGAAATTCGCCGGTGGCCTGGGCAACGACTGGACCCCGGTGCGCGCCCTGGGCTCGTACATCAAGGGCACCAACGGCAAGTCGCAGGGCGTCGTGCCGTTCCTGAAAGTGGTCAACGACACCGCCGTGGCGGTCAACCAGGGCGGCAAGCGCAAGGGCGCGGTCTGCGCCTACCTGGAAACCTGGCACTTGGACATCGAGGAATTCCTCGAGCTGCGCAAGAACACCGGTGACGACCGTCGCCGTACCCACGACATGAACACCGCCAACTGGATCCCGGACCTGTTCATGAAGCGTGTGTTCGACGACGGCAAGTGGACCCTGTTCTCGCCTTCGGAAGTGCCTGACCTGCACGACCTGACCGGCAAGGCCTTCGAAGAGCGCTACGAGTACTACGAAGCCCTGACCGAGTACAACAAGATCAAGGTGTTCAAGGTCGTCCAGGCCAAGGACCTGTGGCGCAAGATGCTGTCGATGCTGTTCGAGACCGGCCACCCGTGGCTGACCTTCAAGGACCCGTGCAACCTGCGCTCGCCGCAGCAGCACGTGGGCGTGGTCCACAGCTCGAACCTGTGCACCGAGATCACCCTGAACACCAACGCCGACGAAATCGCGGTGTGCAACCTGGGCTCGATCAACCTGCCGAACCACATCGTCGACGGCAAGCTCGATACCGCCAAGCTGGCGCGTACCGTCAAGACCGCCGTGCGCATGCTAGACAACGTGATCGACATCAACTACTACTCCGTGCCCCAGGCGCAGAACTCGAACTTCAAGCACCGCCCGGTCGGCCTGGGCATCATGGGCTTCCAGGACGCGCTGTACCTGCAGCACATCCCGTACGGCTCGGACGCTGCGGTCGAGTTCGCCGACAAGTCGATGGAAGCGGTCAGCTACTACGCCATCCAGGCTTCCTGTGACCTGGCCGACGAGCGCGGCGCCTACCAGACCTTCGAAGGCTCGCTGTGGTCCAAGGGCATACTGCCGCTGGACAGCCAGCAGATTCTGATCGAAGCCCGTGGCGCCAAGTACATCGACGTCAACCTGGAAGAGTCCCTGGACTGGGCACCGATCCGCGAGCGCGTCAAGAAAGGCATCCGCAACTCGAACATCATGGCCATCGCGCCGACCGCGACCATCGCCAACATCACCGGCGTGTCGCAGTCGATCGAGCCGACGTACCAGAACCTGTACGTCAAGTCGAACCTGTCGGGCGAGTTCACCGTGATCAACCCGTACCTGGTCCGCGACCTGAAGGCCCGCGGCCTGTGGGACTCGGTCATGATCAACGACCTGAAGTACTACGACGGTTCGGTGCAGCAGATCGAGCGTATCCCGCAAGAGCTGAAGGACCTGTACGCCACCGCGTTCGAAGTCGAGACCAAGTGGATCGTCGATGCCGCCTCCCGTCGCCAGAAGTGGATCGACCAGGCCCAGTCGCTGAACCTGTACATCGCCGGCGCCTCGGGCAAGAAGCTGGACGTGACCTACCGCATGGCCTGGTACCGTGGTCTGAAGACCACCTACTACCTCCGTGCCCTGGCCGCCACCAGCACCGAGAAGTCGACCATCAATACCGGCAAGCTCAACGCCGTTTCCAGCGGCGGCGACAGCGCCCCGGTCCAGGCAGCGGGCCCAGCCCCGGTGCCGAAGGCCTGCGCGATCGACGAGCCAGACTGCGAAGCCTGCCAGTGACACCCAGTGCCGCGGGAGGCGCCTTCGGGCGCCCCTTGCGGCATTTTTGTATCCGCGTCATCGAGAGGTCGTGCCCCCTGCACACCTGTTTCGCCAAGGGATAAAACAGCCGGACCCGGTGCTCCCAAGCACCTGGCCTCTATCCCAACATGGAAGACAAACGATGGCTCGGAAGAAAACAGTAGTACGCAAGATTGGCCGCAACGCCGAAACCGGCCGTTTCACCACGGTCGAAGAGGCGCGCCAGCATCCGAAGACGCATATCGTCCAGACGCTGCGCTACCGCTGCCACTAAGCCCTCGCCCGGGTGGTTACGGCCTCCTGGGCGCGGCTTTTTGCCGCTTCCTCCCCCTGCGCAAAAACACAATATTTTGTGCCAAGTCAAAAATTCAGACACCACATCTGCGATTTTTCCGCTACACTTCTTCCCCGTGGAAACGACGCGTGATTCGTGAACGGATGCGCCCCACACCGGTCGAAAATTTACAGCAGGCCGGTTGAGCGTCGCTCCGATCGGTCGCGAATTCCGTTATACTTCGCCCCCCTCGAAAAAGGGTTTAGCCAATGATCGACTGCGTGACACAAGCCGTACCCCAACGCTTGGCCGGCCCGCACGTTTTATCGTTGCCACACTGTTCCCAAGCGACCTGGCCCCTCCTGCGAGGCAAGGACAGGCGCTGACCCCGACAATTCCAAACGTGACGAGCGCCCGCGCTCATTGCCCGCCGTATTGCCCTAAGGGCCTTGCGTAGCACAGGCGTCACCTTTCTAAAATCCAACCGGTTGCCCCGCGCAACCCTCTAGCAGGAGCCAGGAACCATGCTGAGCTGGGACGAATTCGACAAGGAAGACGGCGAAGTCGCCGCCAAAGGCAACGCCGCTGCACAAGGCAACGCTGCCGCCGCCACCCTCGACAAGCTGGACAGCGCCGGCGACGCCGCCGCCCAGGAAGCCCGCGTAGCGACCGCCGACGACTCCGATGCCGTCAAGCGCGCCAAGGCTGCCCTGAACGAACTCGACATCGCCGAGGGCCTGGCCGAGCTGGAAGGCTCCTCCGCTCGCGTGCGCGTCGACGAAAAGCGCATGATCAACTGCCGCGCCGACCTGAACCAGCTGGTACCGTTCAAGTACGACTGGGCCTGGCAGAAGTACCTCGACGGCTGCGCCAACCACTGGATGCCGCAAGAGGTCAACATGACCGCCGACATCGCCCTGTGGAAAAGCATGGACGGCCTGACCGAAGACGAGCGCCGCATCGTGATGCGCAACCTTGGCTTCTTCTCCACCGCCGACTCCCTGGTGGCCAACAACCTGGCCCTGGCCGTGTACCGCCTGATCACCAACCCCGAGTGCCGCCAGTACATCCTGCGCCAGGCCTTCGAAGAGGCGATCCACACCCACGCCTACCAGTACTGCATCGAGTCGCTGGGCATGGATGAAGGCGAGATCTTCAACATGTACCACGAGATCCCGTCGGTCGCGAAGAAAGCCGCCTGGGGCCTGAAGTACACCCGCGCCATCTCCGACCCGGAATTCAACACCGGCACCGTCGAGACCGACAAGGAGCTGCTGCGCAACCTGATCGCCTACTACTGCGTGCTGGAAGGCATCTTCTTCTACTGCGGCTTCACCCAGATCCTGTCCATGGGTCGCCGCAACAAGATGACCGGCGTCGCCGAGCAGTTCCAGTACATCCTGCGTGACGAGTCCATGCACCTGAACTTCGGCATCGACGTGATCAACCAGATCAAGATCGAGAACCCGCACCTGTGGGACGCCGCGATGAAGGAAGAAGCGACCCAGATGATCCTGCAGGGTACCCAGCTGGAGATCGAATACGCCCGCGACACCATGCCTCGCGGCGTATTGGGCATGAACGCGGCGATGATGGAGGACTACCTCAAGTTCATCGCCAACCGTCGCCTGACCCAGATTGGTCTGAAAGAAGAGTATCCAGGGACTACCAACCCGTTCCCATGGATGAGCGAGATCATGGACTTGAAGAAGGAGAAGAACTTCTTCGAGACGCGAGTGATCGAGTATCAGACTGGTGGGGCGTTGAGCTGGGATTGATATCCGAGCGAAGCATAGAGAAGGCTGCCGATTGGCAGCCTTTTTTCGTTTGGGCGGGCCTCTTCGCGGATGATTCCGCTCCCAGAGGTACTGCGCGGACTTCAGGTTCACGCTGTTCCTGAGGGAGCGGCCGTGGCCGCGAACACTGGCGCAGCCGGTGCCAGCGACAACACGTTACCTCGCAGCTTTCGCCGCCTCCCGGTTGGCCCTGCGAATGTCCCGGTAGCCCACCAGGCGCACGCGCATTTCCCGATAGCGCTGGGTGTTGATCACCAGCAAAGCCAGCAGCCCGAACAGCAAAACCGAGACGTAGCCGCCCATGTGCGGCCGGTAAGCGTAGCTCGGCAGCGCGGCCAACACGGCCAGCCCGTTCAGACCGATCAGCCCTCGCAAGCCCCAGGCATATCCACGCACCAGCGCGATATGCGAAGCGACGCTACGCCGGCTGCGTATATCCGGTCGGGTTCGCTGGTACTCACCCAGCCGGTCAAGCAAGCCCTGGAGAAAAGCGGCCTGAAGGGGGTCGGGCGTTACGAGCACCTGGAGAAAACCCATGTCGTGCGCATCGACTGGCTGCACTGGGATACCAGCAAACCCATTACCGAATACCTCGATCTGGAAGGCGGGCCGACCTCGATCATCGACTCCCTGCCCCATGACCCTGAGCTTGCCGCACGTATGCCGGAGTACTGGCAGGCATTCGTGGTAGGTAAGCTCAACCTGCTCAAGGACCCGCAGCATGACCCTGCCGACCTCGGCCAGTATCTCAAGGTGCTCAAGGTCGACGAGCAAGCCGATTTCTTCAAAGGGGATGTCTATCGTGGGTACTTTCTGAGCGAACGGGCCAAGGAGTGGCTGGAACAGCAATGCCCAGGCTGCTTTATATTCACCCTGCTCCGTTGAATCAGCCCAGCTGCTGAGCCCTCAGCGCCTGCGCCAGCATGTCAATGACGCTGCAGGTGGTGCGCAGGCCCGCTCCCACAAAGGTGAACATCAAGCCTGCGCCACCTCCCCTGCTTGAGCTTTCGGCGCCTGCAGCAAGCTATGCAGGGTATTGATGAATACGTCGAAGCTCATGATCCCGCTGCCTACCGTGGACAGTACCGTCTGCCCGCTTTCGTCCTTGATCACCACCCGCTCGGTCCAGGCGTTGAGGTCGAGGTTGCGTAGGCTGGACATCGGCACCCGACGCCCATCCACATCGAGAGCATCCCGGGTGATGGTGAGGGTCTTGGTATTCAGCGCGAAGAAGTCGCCTTTCATACGCTTGCCCCACACCTGGGCGCTGTCGATGTAGCTGAAACGCACCGCGCCGCCGTTTTCCAGGGTGGCGAGCGCACTGGGCAGGCGCTCGTTCAGGTGCTGGTCGCGCACCAGGTCGATGAAGGCATAGAGGTCCTTGAGATGGGGGTTGACGCGACGGAACGGCTCGCTGGCATCGCGGCGGTACGCCAGGTTGTTGTGCAAACCGGCAACGGCTGTTTGCCCGGAGGCGAACAGGTAGAGGTCGTTCATCTCGCTGAAAGGCACGTAGTCGCGCTGGGTGCCGATGATCTGGCAGATACCTTTTTCATACACTTCATAGCGAGCGTTGCGCAGCTTCTTCTGCCACATGGCCAGGCCGAACATGCACAGGGCGAGTACCGCCAGCAGGCCAATGCTAAAGGTCACGAGGCTTTGCGGCCCATCGAACTGCAAGGTGGCGCCGCGGCGGGTTTCGACAGAAATGGGGCCGGACACATCCGTTGGCAGCATCGTGCTCAGGAAGCCGACGAAGGCGGCCAGGCCCAGGCAGACGATACCGATGATGACCAGACTGATGATCAGCGCCTTGCCGTAACCGTAGGTACCGAGCAGATTCCCGGTGGTTGGGGATGAGTTCTGTTGCATGGTCGAGCCTCCTTGCGTGATGGATGAACGTCAGTGTTCGAAGCAGGCAGCGATCAGCACCGCCTGCATGAAACATGCTTTGGGGTTGGAGCGTTGGTCCTTTCGCTCTGGTCGGGACAGCGCTTCCCACGACCATGCGCCTATTGCGATGACCGGAGCATTGCTGGAATCAGGGCTGGCAGGTTAGCGGGATGAGCATTCCCCCAGCAAGTGCACTGTGGCGAACAGCCCACAAGATGGGACTTGTCTCACAGCAAGGAAAGAAACGGCCGACACCGGGAAGTATCGGCTTGATCGTGTCAGTTGCGCTGTTTGAAATACCGATACAAGCTACGCGCGGCCTCCACGACCTGAGGCACGCACGCCTGGTGCTCATCGAAGCTCATGGAGTCGAGCAGCTCGAAGTTGTCTTCCAGGCCATGCAGCGAAATGGCCTTGAGCAACCGGTCCTGTTCGGGCGGTAATTCGTCCCAGCCCGCGACCTGCGTGCCACGCATGTAACCGAAGCACCATTCTTCCAGAATGATCGCCGGCCCCTCCTCGCCTTCGCTCTCCTCGAACAGCGGCTCGAAGTGATCGAGATGATCGGCCAATTCGCCGGCCCGTTGATGGTAATAACGCAGCATCAGAGCGGTGTAGGCTTCTTCATCGGCCGGCTTCTTGAACTTGGGTACCTTGCCGCCGGAAACGGCCGGCAGCCATTGTTCGGGAAGGATATTGACCGGAGAGCTGGCCAGGGCAGTGAAGAACCCGTCGAGCTCGGCCAGGTTGAGCACGGAGAAGTCGTTGCCGTAGGTGATCAGCAGGTCTTCTAGGCGGTCGAGTTCTTTTTCGCTGAGGGCAGGGAGCATAAGGCTACGTCCAAAGGATGTTTGGATGCACCCTAACACACGGGGGATGGGTTGACTCGATAATGGCAGTCGCGGGACAGACCGATTCCCACAAAGATACTCTGATGTCCTTTGTGGGAACCGGCTTGCCGGCGATCAACGCATGACGGCTTTATACGGCCAGCGCACGCTCACGCAGTTCCTGGTTGAGGATGCGGTCGTTCTCGCTGTAGTCGACCGGGCAGTCGATCACATGCACGCCCGGGGTCTTGATGCAGTGCTCGAGCAGCGGCAGCAGGCCTTCGGCGCTTTCGACGCGGTGACCGTTGGCACCGTACGCTTCGGCGTATTTGACGAAGTCCGGGTTGCCGTAGTCCAGGCCGAAGTCGGTGAAGCCCATGTTGGCCTGCTTCCAGCGGATCATGCCGTAACCGTCGTCACGCAGGATCACCACAGTAATGTGCATGCCCAGGCGTACCGCGGTTTCCAGCTCCTGGCTGTTCATCATGAAGCCGCCGTCGCCGCACACCGAGATCACCGGGCGGTCCGGGTACACCAGATGCGCCGCCATGGCCGACGGCAGGCCAGCGCCCATGGTCGCCAGGGCGTTGTCCAGCAGCACGGTGTTAGGCTTGTGAGCCTTGTAGTTGCGGGCGAACCAGATCTTGTAGATGCCGTTGTCCAGGGCCACGATGCCTTCGGACGGCAATACGCGGCGGATATCGGCGACCAGGCGCTGCGGGTAGATCGGGAAGCGGTCGTCATCCTTGCCTTCGGCGATCTGCGCTTCGTTGGCTTCGCGGATGGCCAGCAAGCGGGTGAAGTCCCAGTGCGAGGTGTCGCCCAGGCCTTCGGCGATCTGCCAGACAGCATTGGCGATGTCGCCGATCACTTCGATCTGCGGGAAGTACACGGCATCGACTTCAGCGGAGCGGAAGTTGACGTGGATGACTTCGGTACCGCCACGCACCATGAAGAATGGTGGTTTCTCGATGACGTCGTGGCCGATGTTGATGATCAGGTCGGCCGCTTCGATGGCGCGGTGCACGAAGTCGCCGGACGACAGCGCGGCGTTGCCCAGGAAGCTCGAATGGCGCTCGTCCACCACACCTTTACCCAGCTGGGTGGTGACGAACGGGATGCCGGTCTTGTCGATCAGTTGCTTGAGGACCTTGGCGGTCATCTTGCGATTGGCGCCGGCACCGATCACCAGGATCGGGCTGCGGGCGGTGCGCAGCTTCTCGATAGCCGCTTCGATGGCCACGTGCTCGGCCAGTGGGCGGCGGTGCAGGCTCGGCTGGATCGGCATGGCATCGGTCTGTTCGGCAGCGATGTCTTCCGGCAGCTCCAGGTGCACGGCGCCGGGCTTTTCTTCTTCGGCCAGGCGGAAGGCTTCGCGCATGCGGGCCGGGATGTTGTCAGCCGATGCGAACTGGTGGGTGTACTTGGTGATGGGGTCCATCATGCCGCACACGTCGATGATCTGGAAACGGCCCTGCTTGGACTTCTTGATCGGCTTCTGCCCGGTGATCATCATCATCGGCATACCGCCCAGGTAGGCATAGGCGCTAGCGGTCACCAGGTTGGTGGCGCCAGGGCCGAGGGTCGACAGGCTGACCCCGGTCTTGCCGGTCAGGCGGCCGTAGGTGGCGGCCATGAAGCCTGCGGATTGCTCGTGACGGGTCAGGACCAGCTTGATCTTCGACTTGCGCAGGGATTCCAGCAGGTCGAGGTTCTCCTCGCCGGGAATGCCGAACACATACTCGACACCTTCGTTTTCCAGGCATTGCACAACGACATCGGCGGCCTTGGCCATCTTGCTTGCTACCTCAAATGATAGGACGGTGGTGAAGTCCAGGAATGCGCAGCACGGTACGCTGGCATCGCTATGTCCGCAGGTAAGGATCCTCGGAACCTAAGCCTTGACGTAGGCTGCGTGGAGGAAAGTCACGTTAATTATCGGCATTAATTGTCGCAGCTGTCGGCGGGAGGATAAGCGGCCGGTGAGGCAAAAGAGATTTGCTTTTGCATGAAACGCGCCCCCTTGTAGGAGCGGCCTTGTGCCGCGAATCGGTCGCGCAGCGGCCGTAAGCCCAGGCGACGCGGTGCACCAGGGGGATCGGGGCGGCAGGGTTGGCGGTCGCTGCGCGACCGATTCGCGGCACAAGGCCGCTCCTACAGGGCGAGGCGCGCGTCTTTCGGGGAGCGGAAAGACAAAACCCCTACCTGCTCGCGCAGATAGGGGTTTTGCGAAATGAATCTTGACGATGACCTACTCTCACATGGGGAAGCCCCACACTACCATCGGCGATGCATCGTTTCACTGCTGAGTTCGGGATGGGATCAGGTGGTTCCAATGCTCTATGGTCGTCAAGAAATTCTGTTGCCAGAACGTCCAGATGGACATGCCAGCCAATTCGGATATGTGAATTTGTGATGCAAACTTTCGGTGCGTTCGTCTTCACCACCGCAATTCGTAACAGCAAATTGCTTGGGTGTTATATGGTCAAGCCTCACGGGCAATTAGTATCGGTTAGCTCAACGCCTCACAGCGCTTACACACCCGACCTATCAACGTCGTAGTCTTCGACGGCCCTTCAGGGGATTCAAGATCCCAGTGAGATCTCATCTTGAGGCAAGTTTCCCGCTTAGATGCTTTCAGCGGTTATCTCTTCCGAACATAGCTACCCGGCAATGCCACTGGCGTGACAACCGGAACACCAGAGGTTCGTCCACTCCGGTCCTCTCGTACTAGGAGCAGCCCCTCTCAAATCTCAAACGTCCACGGCAGATAGGGACCGAACTGTCTCACGACGTTCTAAACCCAGCTCGCGTACCACTTTAAATGGCGAACAGCCATACCCTTGGGACCGGCTTCAGCCCCAGGATGTGATGAGCCGACATCGAGGTGCCAAACACCGCCGTCGATATGAACTCTTGGGCGGTATCAGCCTGTTATCCCCGGAGTACCTTTTATCCGTTGAGCGATGGCCCTTCCATACAGAACCACCGGATCACTAAGACCTACTTTCGTACCTGCTCGACGTGTGGGTCTCGCAGTCAAGCGCGCTTTTGCCTTTATACTCTGCGACCGATTTCCGACCGGTCTGAGCGCACCTTCGTACTCCTCCGTTACTCTTTGGGAGGAGACCGCCCCAGTCAAACTACCCACCATACACTGTCCTCGATCCGGATCACGGACCTGAGTTAGAACCTCAAGGTTGCCAGGGTGGTATTTCAAGGATGGCTCCATGAGAACTGGCGTCCCCACTTCAAAGCCTCCCACCTATCCTACACAAGCAAGCTCAAAGTCCAGTGCAAAGCTATAGTAAAGGTTCACGGGGTCTTTCCGTCTAGCCGCGGATACACTGCATCTTCACAGCGATTTCAATTTCACTGAGTCTCGGGTGGAGACAGCGCCGCCATCGTTACGCCATTCGTGCAGGTCGGAACTTACCCGACAAGGAATTTCGCTACCTTAGGACCGTTATAGTTACGGCCGCCGTTTACCGGGGCTTCGATCAAGAGCTTCGCTTGCGCTAACCCCATCAATTAACCTTCCGGCACCGGGCAGGCGTCACACCCTATACGTCCACTTTCGTGTTTGCAGAGTGCTGTGTTTTTAATAAACAGTCGCAGCGGCCTGGTATCTTCGACCGGCATGGGCTTACGGAGCAAGTCCTTCACCCTCGCCGGCGCACCTTCTCCCGAAGTTACGGTGCCATTTTGCCTAGTTCCTTCACCCGAGTTCTCTCAAGCGCCTTGGTATTCTCTACCCGACCACCTGTGTCGGTTTGGGGTACGGTTCCCAGTTATCTGAAGCTTAGGAGCTTTTCTTGGAAGCATGGCATCAACCACTTCGTCGCCTTAAGGCAACTCGTCATCAGCTCTCGGCCTTGAAATCCCGGATTTGCCTAAGATTTCAGCCTACCACCTTAAACTTGGACAACCAACGCCAAGCTGGCCTAGCCTTCTCCGTCCCTCCATCGCAATAACTGGAAGTACAGGAATATTAACCTGTTTTCCATCGACTACGCTTTTCAGCCTCGCCTTAGGGACCGACTAACCCTGCGTCGATTAACGTTGCGCAGGAAACCTTGGTCTTTCGGCGTGCGAGTTTTTCACTCGCATTGTCGTTACTCATGTCAGCATTCGCACTTCTGATACCTCCAGCAAGCTTCTCAACTCACCTTCACAGGCTTACAGAACGCTCCTCTACCGCATCACCCTGAGGTGATACCCGTAGCTTCGGTGCATGGTTTGAGCCCCGTTACATCTTCCGCGCAGGCCGACTCGACTAGTGAGCTATTACGCTTTCTTTAAAGGATGGCTGCTTCTAAGCCAACCTCCTAGCTGTCTAAGCCTTCCCACATCGTTTCCCACTTAACCATGACTTTGGGACCTTAGCTGACGGTCTGGGTTGTTTCCCTTTTCACGACGGACGTTAGCACCCGCCGTGTGTCTCCCATGCTCGGCACTTCCAGGTATTCGGAGTTTGCATCGGTTTGGTAAGTCGGGATGACCCCCTAGCCGAAACAGTGCTCTACCCCCTGGAGTGATACATGAGGCGCTACCTAAATAGCTTTCGAGGAGAACCAGCTATCTCCGAGCTTGATTAGCCTTTCACTCCGATCCACAGGTCATCCGCTAACTTTTCAACGGTAGTCGGTTCGGTCCTCCAGTCAGTGTTACCTAACCTTCAACCTGCCCATGGATAGATCGCCCGGTTTCGGGTCTATACCCAGCGACTAAGCGCCCTATTAAGACTCGCTTTCGCTACGCCTCCCCTATTCGGTTAAGCTCGCCACTGAATATAAGTCGCTGACCCATTATACAAAAGGTACGCAGTCACCTAACAAAGTAGGCTCCCACTGCTTGTACGCATACGGTTTCAGGTTCTATTTCACTCCCCTCTCCGGGGTTCTTTTCGCCTTTCCCTCACGGTACTGGTTCACTATCGGTCAGTCAGTAGTATTTAGCCTTGGAGGATGGTCCCCCCATGTTCAGACAAAGTTTCTCGTGCTCCGTCCTACTCGATTTCACTGGCAAGAGATTTTCGTGTACGGGGCTATCACCCACTATGGCCGCACTTTCCAGAGCGTTCCACTAATCTCAAACCAGCTTAAGGGCTGGTCCCCG